>NZ_JADIKD010000010.1:0-577797 GCF_044904565.1 Dyella koreensis
CCAAGACGGCATCTACGACCTCTTCTTCGCCCACCACTGCCTTGCCAGTATCGACCTGCGCGAGGCCGACTAAACTGTTACCTATGTCCTGGCACGTTTGTTACCCATGTGTCCGGTCCATACAGGCCAGCAAAGAGAAAGTGACCCGACTCGCGGCAGCGAGACGGAACGCCCGCTGCGTAAGCGGCCAGGTCGAGACAACCCAACCTGGAGCGCGCGAACCAAAGCCCCTCGCCACGTTGACCCCACACAGCCCCCCACCGCGTTCCACCCATAGAGATGAACGCACTCGCTCCACCCCTTTCCCTTCCACTGGCTTACCCCCGCCGGCGATTTCGCTTACCCTCGCCGCCCATGGATGCCACGGTGGACGAGGACGCAACGCTGATGCTGGCCTATGCGCAGGGTGACCTGAGCGCATTCGAGGCACTGTACGCGCGTCATCGCGGCACGCTGTACCGCTTTTTGCTGCGGACTTGCCGTGACCAGGCGGTGGCGGAGGAGTTGTTCCAGGACACCTGGAGCCGGGTGATCGCGGCACGCGAACGCTATCAGCCGCAGGCGAAGTTCACTACGTGGTTACTGCAGATCGCGCATAACCTGCTGATCGACAGCCATCGCCGCAAGCGGCCGATGCTGGAGGGCGAAGCGGCCGAGCTGGTGCTGGCCCAGGTGGAGATACCGCCGCAGGAGCAGCCGGAGCATGCACTGTCCGATTTTGAGCAGCGCCGGCGCCTGCAGCGCGCCATCGAACAATTGCCGGACGAGCAGCGCACAGCGGTGCTATTGCGCCTGGAACAGGACTTGAGCCTGGAGGAGATTGCCGAAGTCACCGGGGCCGGCCGCGAAACCGTGAAGTCGCGACTGCGCTATGCCATGAACAAACTGCGCGAGCAGCTGGCCGAATGAATACGCATCATCCCGACGACGAACGTTTGCCCGGCGAGGACGAGCTGGCGGCGCTGTATCGCAAGCTGCCGCACAAAGAGCCCGGCCCGGCACTCGATGCCGCCGTGCTGCGCGCCGCCGCGCAGGCGGTGCAGCCGGCACGTCGCCGTCGTGCGCGCTGGCCGGTGGCGCTAAGTAGCGCGGCCGTGCTGGTGCTGGCGGCCGGCTTGGGTTGGCGCATGCGTGACATGCCGGTGGCGACGGTTCCGTCCGCACCGGGTGCCACGACGCTGGAAGCGCCGCCTGCGCCAACGGTCGCAGCCAATGCAGGCGCAGCGCCCGCCGTCGAGGAGCAACTGGCCACCAAGCAAGCCGCACCCGGGAAGTCTGAGTTGCAGGCGACGGTCGTCGCTGCGCAGCCGGCGCCTGCGCCCGTGCAAACCCGACGTAGTGCGCACATCAACGCAACAGCGATGAAGAACGCGCCCAGCTATGCGCCGGCCGAACCATCGCTGGCGATGTCTCGTGCCGAAACGGCACCGGTACAGGCGCCCGCACAGGCACAGGCGGCGGATCAGGCGATCGCTTACGACCACCCTGCCGCGCTGGTATCCGGCGAAGCCGCACGCGCGAAAGCGGCACCGGCGACGCGCATGATGGCGGCACCCGCACCGATGGCCGCGGCGGCACCCGCTCCCGCACCGGCGATGGCGCCACCGGCGGACACGACGCGCGATGCGCACGACACGCCCGCGCAGGAACTCGACAAGATCCGCCACCTGCTCACCGCCGGCCAGCGCAACGAAGCACGGCAGCGGCTGGCGGATCTGCATCGCGATCATCCGGACTACCCGCTGCCCGACGATCTGCGCGAGCAATTGCTGACGCCATGAGCGCAGCGACGCATACGCTTGCCGGACCCTGCCAGCACGCCGAGGACATCAAGAAGAGCCGCTTCCTGGCCCAGGCCGCTCCGGTGGATTCGCCGGAACAGGCGCTGGCCTTTGTGCGCCAGGTCAGCGACCCGGCGGCGACGCACAACTGCTGGGCGTATCGCATCGGCCAGGATTATCGATTCAATGACGATGGCGAACCCGGCGGCACCGCAGGCCGTCCGATCCTGCAGGCGATCGAAGGCCAGGGCATCGATCGCGCGGTCGTGGTGGTCACACGCTGGTTCGGTGGTGTGAAGCTGGGTGCGGGCGGGCTCGTTCGCGCTTATGGCGGCACCGCGGCCGAATGCCTTCGAGTGGCCGAGCGTTTGCCGATCATCGCGATGGCCCGGCTTGGACTGCATTGCGAGTTCGCCGAGCTGGCGCTGTTGAAGGCGCGCCTGAGAGAACTTGGCGCGCAGATCGAACAGGAAGACTTTGGTGCCGATGGCGTGACCTTGCAGTTGCGTTTGCCGGAAAGCCAGGTAACCAACGCGCAGGCACGCATTACCGATATCACACGCGGCCGCACCGAGGCGCGAGTGCTGTCGTAGGAGCGCACCCTGTGCGCGAAAGCCCTGCATAGCAGGGCCGCTTTTGCTACATGAGAAAGAGCATGGCCCTGCTGCGCAGGGCTTTCGCGCACAGGGTGCGCTCCTACAGCGCGCGTTCAACGCTGCCATCAAAAAGCCAGCAGGCCGCCTCGCGCACTGCCGCGGGCGTCCGCATAATCGCGCGCTGGCGCGGCACCGCGCGCCGTCCATGGACTCTAGGGGAAAAGGAAAACCATGCAGCGCCTGCCCGGCCTCGACCTGTTGCGCGCCATCGCCATCGTGTGGGTGATGCTGTTCCATTCCTACATCGTCGGCGGACTCGGCGACAGCTTCAGCTTCCTGGAAAGGAACGGCTGGATGGGGGTGGATCTGTTCTTTGTGCTGAGCGGCTACCTGATCGGCTCGCAGTTGCTCAAGCCGCTGAGCCAGGGTCGGCCGCTGGCGTTCGGGCGCTTCTATATGCGACGCAGCTTCCGCGTGCTGCCGGCCTATCTGGTCGTGCTGGCGGTGTACTTCACCCTGCCCTGGGCGCGGGAAGCCGAAGGTATCCAGCCGCTGTGGCAGTTCCTTACCTACACCGTCAATTTCCTGATCGACTATCGGCACAACCAGGCGTTCTCGCATGTCTGGTCGTTGTGCGTGGAAGAACACTTCTATCTGCTGTTTCCGTTCCTGGCCTGGTGGCTGGTGCGGCACCCTTCCGTCGGCAAGTTCGTCGGCCTGTGCGTCGCACTGACCATCGGCGGCATGTGGCTGCGCGGTTATCTGTGGCATCACATGGATGGGCGCTTTGTCGAAGTGATCTATTACCCCACCTACAACCGTATCGATGGCCTGCTGGCTGGCGTGGTGCTGGCAAGTATCCAGGCCTATCGCCCGGCGTGGTGGCAGCGCCTGCAGGACAAGGCCGGACTGCTGTTGCTTGGAGGGCTTGCCGCGGTCGGTTTCTCTCTCGTGATTTTTCAGGATCGCGCCGGTCTGCTGGCTACGGTGCTGGGTTACCCGCTGCTGTCCTGGGGGCTGGCGTTGGTGGTAGTGGCGGGAACGAGCCCGTCGTGCTGGCTGGGTCGCTGGCGTGTGCCGGGCGCCGGCTGGGTCGCGCTGGTTTCGTACAGCCTCTATCTGAGCCACAAGATCGTGTTTCATCTGGTACAGGCGGCGCTGGCGGAGCATCCGCAGATTCAGGGCCTGGCGGCGTTTACGGTTTATGCCGTGGTAACGCTGGCCGGGGGTGCGTTGCTCTACTACACCGTGGAAAGGCCGTTCCTGCGGATGCGTGACCGGATGCAGAAGCGGCCGCACGAGGTAGCACCGACCGTGTTTGCGCCGAAATCGGCCGGGGCTTGATGCTTTTAAGCCCCTCTCCCTTCGGCACCCCGTAGGTAGTCCCCGTGGGACCAGCACCATCTCCCGAAGGGGAAGGATTGAAATGTGGGGCGCCATCTCAGCACCCATCCGCACCTCTGTGATTGAATCGCCCTTCGAGACCCCCATGTGGAACGGGTCCAGCATGCGGCGAATTTCATGAGCGTACCTCCGGCGACCGATACCTCACCCAAGCGCCGCCTCGGCGCCCTGCGCCAGCTCTGGCCTTTCCTCAAGCCGCATCGCGCACTGGCGATCGGCTGGCTGGCGTTCCTGGGGATTTCCTCGGCAGCCACGCTGGTGCTGCCGATGGCGGTGCGTCACATGATCGACCAGGGGTTCGGCGCGGAGAGCGCCGCCACCATCAACACGACCTTCCTTGGCCTGTTCGGCGTGGCGCTGGTACTCGCCGCGTCCACGGCCGCGCGCTATTTCTGCATCACCCTGCTGGGCGAACGCGCCCTGGCCTCGATGCGTTCCAAGCTGTACGCGCATGTGATCCGGCTGGATGTGGGCTTCTTCGAACGCAGCCGCGTGGGCGAACTGATTTCGCGCCTGGGCACGGACACTGAAGTGGTGCAGGCGCTGATCGGCTCCGGCATCTCGGTGGCGCTGCGCAGCACGGTGACGCTGATCGGCGCGGTAGTGGCGATGGTGTGGACCATTCCGCGACTGGCCGGCTTCACCGCGCTGGTGATCCCCGCGATGATGCTGCCGATCCTGCTGTTCGGCCGCCGCGTGCGCAAGTTGTCGCGGGCCAGCCAGGATCGCCTGGCGGATGCCGCGGCCATTGCCAACGAAACCCTCAATGCCGCACCGGCGGTGAAGGCTTATGCGCGTGAAGACATTGAGAGCACGCGCTACGGCGGCGCCATCGCCCGCGCACTCGCCACGGCGCGCAAGCGCATCGGCACGCGCTCACTGCTGACGGCGACGGTGATCGTGCTGATGTTCGGCGCGATCACCCTGGTGCTGTGGATCGGCGCACGCGATGTGCTCGCCGGTAACCTCACGGCCGGCTTGCTGAGCCAGTTCGTGCTGTATGCGATCTTCGCGGCCGGCTCGGTGGCGAGCCTTTCCGAGGTATGGGGCGATGTGCTGCGCGCGGCCGGCGCCATGGAGCGTATCGGCGAGCTGTTCCATGAGCGCGCGGAGATCACCAACCCGGTCACGCCGACACCGCTGCCGAAGCCCATGAGCGGCGCGCTGCGTTTCGAGCAGGTGAGTTTCCATTACCCCACGCGTCCGGATGCGCCGGCGCTGCATGACTTCAACCTGCAGATCCACCCCGGCGAAACGGTGGCCCTGGTCGGCCCTTCCGGCGCGGGCAAGAGCACGGTGCTCGCACTGCTGTTGCGCTTCTACGATCCGCAAAGCGGCCGCATCAGTGTCGACGGTGTCGACCTGCGTGCGCTCACCCTGTCCGACCTGCGCGGCGCGATTGCGCTGGTGCCGCAGGAGACGGTGATCTTCAGCGGCTCGGCTGCCGACAACATCCGCTTCGGTCGTCAGGATGCCAGCGACGACGAAGTGCGCGACGCAGCACGCGCGGCGGAAGCGCACGAATTCATCAACGCATTGACCGAGGGTTACGCCTCGGAACTGGGCGAGCGCGGCGTGCGTCTCTCCGGTGGTCAGCGGCAGCGCATTGCGATCGCTCGAGCGATCCTGCGCGATGCGCCCCTGTTGTTGCTCGACGAAGCGACGTCGGCACTGGATGCGCAATCCGAGGCGGCGATCCAGCAGGCGCTGGAGCGCCTCGAGAAGGGGCGCACGACCCTGGTGATCGCACATCGCCTCGCGACGGTGCAGCGCGCCGATCGCATCGTGGTGATGGATGGCGGCCGCATCGTGGCGCAAGGCACGCACGAGAGCCTGCTCGCCGAAGGTGGCTTGTACGCGGAGCTGGCAAGGCTGCAGTTCGTGGCGTGATGTGTTGGTAGGAGCGCACCCTGTGCGCGAAAGCCCTGCGCAGCAGGGCCTTGCTCTTTTCTATGTGGCAAAAACAGCCCTGCTGCGCAGGGCTTTCGCGCACAGGGTGCGCTCCTACAGGCGGTGAAGTTGGTCCGTCAGTTCGCGCACCTGGCGCACATCACTGCGCCACTCGCCGCCTTCCATGTCGTGTAATGCCGGCCGCTGGTGACGCATGCCGGAGGGCAGCAATTGCTTCGCTGAGGCGTGGAATTCGTGGGCGCCGGTGGCTTTGGCGAGCGCGGCGATGTTCTGTGCGCTTACTCCGGCGCCTGGCATCACGGTGATGCGTCCGGTGCTTTGCGTAACCAGCTTCCGGATCAACGGCGCGCCTTCCGGCGCGCTGGCCTGTGCGCCAGAGGTGAGTACGCGCTCGCATCCGAGTTCGATGATGTCTTCCAGCGCCTGCTCCGGGTCGCGCGTCATATCGAAGGCGCGATGGAAGGTCACGCCCATCTCGCCGGCCGCTTCGATCAACATCCTGCAACGTGCCTTGTCGATAGCACCCTCGGCATCCAGCACACCAAGCACCACGCCATCACAGGCGAGCGCAGCGCAGGTTTCGATATCGCGCCGCATCAGCTCGCATTCGAGGTCGTTGTAGAGAAAATCGCCGGCACGCGCGCGGATCAGCACATACAGTGGAATGTGCAGACGCTCGCGCACCATCGCGATCAGCGCCATGGATGGCGTGAGGCCGCCCAGCTCGAGCGCGGTGCATAGCTCGACGCGCCCCGCGCCACCTTCCTGCGCGGCCACGGCCGACGCCACCGAATTGGCCGCCACCTCGAGCAGGAAACCCTGGCTCATCAGTAGACGCTCTTGGCCGGGATCAGGCCATCCTGCTTCGCGGCATCGCAGACGGCGTAGGAGAAGCCGGGCTGGATCGCGAACGCGCCGACTTCGCCGTGACGGTTCATGGCGAGAAAGCCGACCTGCAGATCCTTGGACGCATTCGGGCGGCGCTTGACGATGCGCATCACGGCCTCGTGGCAGGCCTCCTGCGGCGAGCGTCCCTGACGCATCAATTCCACGACCAGGAAACTGCCGGCGTTGCGGATGACTTCTTCGCCGACGCCGGTAGAAGTAGCTGCGCCCACGTCGCCATCCACGTAGAGACCCGCACCGATGATCGGGCTGTCGCCGACGCGGCCGTGGAGTTTCCACGCCATGCCGCTGGTGGTGCAGGCACCGGCCAGGCGGCCATGGGTATCGATGGCGAGCATGCCGATGGTGTCGTGATTGTCCTTGCCACCGGGCAGACCGCCCTTGCCGTAGTCGCGTACTTCGCTGTTGGCGCTGGGTTGGTAATGCGCGGTCTTCAGCCACTCCTGCCAGGCCTGGCGGGATTCCGGCGTGAGCAATTCTTCTTTCTTGAAGCCCTGTTCCAGCGCGAATTGCAAGGCGCCATCACCGACCAGCAGCACATGCGGCGTGCGCTCCATTACCCGGCGGGCCACCTGGATCGGATGCGCGATATGTTCCAGCGCGGCGACCGCGCCGCAGTTGCCGTCGGCGTCCATGATGCTGGCATCGAGCGTGACTTTGCCGTCGCGATCGGGATAGCCCGCGCGGCCCACGCTGTGGTTCTTGAGATCGGCCTCAGGCACCTGTACGCCGGTTTCCACCGCGTCGAGCGCGCTGCCACCTTTGCTGAGTACGGTCCATGCGGCCTGGTTCGCGGGGATACCGAAATCCCAGGTGGAGATGACGCGCGCGACACCGGCCGTGCCGGCTGCAGTTTTGCTGCCGGCGTGGGCGGGCAGCATCTTGGCGGACAGGGCCGCCGCGGACATACCCAGCGCGGCGGTCTTGAGAAAGCGACGGCGATCGGCCATCAGGTGTCTCCTGGGCAGGTTTGAATAAGGTTAGGTTCGGATAAAGCGGGTTCGGATAAAACCATCATGCGGCAACCGGCACAGGGTACAGGCTGCCGCCCGTGACCGGCGCCCCCTTATGGGAGCCGCCGGTCACGGGCGCGCGGGTCAATAGTCGTAGCTGATGCCGAAGCGCACGTAGCGCGGCGACTCCATCACCTTCACCGTGTCGTACAGATCGTTGAGCTTGTCCGGTGTGTTGTTGCTGTTGTAGCGCGTGTACAGCACCAGCGGACGCTGCTGGTTCAGCGCATTGAACACGCTCAGGTTGAAGGCCAGCTTGTGGTCGGCGAAGGCAGGGCGATAGGTCAGGTTCAAGTCCACGCGATGGGTCCACGGCAGATCGCCCATCGAACCGGGCACCGACGGCTTGCCGTTGCACCAGTGATAGTACGAGCCGTAACCGTCGGGCTGGGTTTGGTTGGGACCGAAGAAGCCCAGGCAGTTGTGCGGACCGCCCGAAGCGAGGTTGACCACGCCCGACACCATCCATTCCGGCGAGATGCGATACACGCCATACGCCTTGATCTGGTGCGTGCGATTGTTGCCGAGCACGCCGTTGGCGCGATCCATCACATAAGCGTTGTCCCAGTCCTGCGTCACACCGACCGAATCGGTGCCGCGCGACACCTGCAGCAGACCTTCGGAGTTGCCGTAGCTGCGCGAGAACACGTAGCTGACGCGGCCGCCCCAATTGCCCTGCCCCAGCGGATGCTCCAGGAACGTCTCCAGCGCGTAGTACTTGCGCTTCGGACCCTGGGTGAAGCCCCAGTCCCCGTTGGTCATCGGCACCTTGACGTAACCCTGGTTGGTCAGCACCTGGAAGTCGTTGGTCTTGCCGGGATTGAAGATGTAGCAAGCGCCACGGTTGGCGGTGATCTGGTCGTCGGTCAGGCCATACATGGCCTTGGTCTTGGCGATCAGCAGATTGTCGCTGTCGCAGACGTCGTCGGAGATCTGGCGCAGCACGCGATAGGTGCCCTTGACGCCAGCCACCCACTCCGGACTCAGCAGCTTGGTAGCGCCGAGGATGAATTCATCCTGGTACTCCGCACCAAGATTGGTGGAAGCCACCGTGCGCGGATCGGGCGCCTGGCCGGTGTGGCCGTTGACGTCGAAATAGCCGAACGGCTTCAGGCCAGTCGGCATGCCATTGGCGTCGATGCCAGTGTAGGTGAAATAGCTGCGGTTCCAGGCGTAACCGGTGGCGCCGTCATAGGCCGTGTTGTTGTTGATCGCCAGGTAGTAGCGGCCGGCATTGCCGTACACCTTGAGGCTGGCGTCACCGTACACATCCCAGCTGAAGCCGACACGCGGCGACCAGTTGTGGTTCTGCGAGGTGAATTTCTGGCCGCTGTTGTTGTAGTTGGCGAAGGCGTCGTTACGCAGGCCCACGTTGAGCAGAAAGCGGTCGTTGATCTGCCAGGTGTCCTCGATGTACTGCGCGTGCTCCACGGTCCTCACGCTGGCCGCGCCGGAGACCACTTCCTTGACCACGTAATAACCGTTGCCGCCGGGCGCGCCGATACCGTTGCCCGGATCGACCGGCGCGGTGGCGTCGTTGTTGTGCGCGTAGGTCCAGCTGACGCTGTTGCTGCCCTGATCGATGGTGCGCGGCGTCTGGTCGTCAATGCCCAGGTTGATCTTGTGATCGCCCAGGCGCCATTCGAGGTCGATGCGCAGGTTGGTGTTCTGCGAACCCTGGTTCGGCGACGGCACCGAAAAGGTGGCCTGGCTGTTGCCGATCGGCCGACCGCCGGTCAGGGCCAGGTTCTGGTCCTGGATGTTCTGCAGGAACGGCAGGCTCGGGTCGTAGTTCACCGGACTCTGGTAGTCATGCAGGCGCATCTTGCCGTACATCGCGGTCAACGTGATGTTGTCGGTGAGATAGCCAGTGTACTTGGCAATGTAGCCGTCGCCGCCGGTCTTGGCGTGGTCGGCATACGACTGCACCGCACCGGCGCGATGGGTGGCGTAATCGAACGCGTAATTGGTGCCCGAGGTACTCTGTTTGCTGGAGATGCCGGTGAGTTCGAGCAGGTGGTTGTCGGTGATGTTCCAGTTGAGCTTGGCGTACCACTTCGGCGTGGTGTTGGAGTAGCGCTGTTGCGAGGGACTGCTTGCGTCGCTGGTGGTGGTCTGCGTGCCCTGCTGCTTGTCGGCTTCCGCGGCCACGAAGAAGTACAGGCGATCCTTGATCAGCGGGCCGCCCACATACGCGCTATAGGTGGTTGTCCAGCTCTTGTCGTCCTGGCGGTAGTCGTACAGCTTGCCGGCATAGCGGTTGCGCGCGTAGAGAATGTCGTCCGGCGAAGACATCAGCGAGCGCGGGCTCCACTGCACCTGCGCACCGAAATGCCACTCGTTGGTACCGCTCTTGCCGACCTGGCTGATCACGCCGCCGTCGGAGCGGCCATACATCGCGCTGTAGCCGCCGGTGAGCACTTCCTGCTGATCGATGGAACCGTAGGGCAACTGCAGCGCACCCTCGCCCTTGTACGGATCGGTGGTGTTGAAGCCGTTGATGTAATACGCGTTCTCCGCACCCGAAGAGCCACCGAACGACACGAGGTCGCCACCGCCGCCAATACGGCTGCCGAAGTTGGAGCCGGAACTCACCGTGCCCGGTGCCAGCAAGGCAATGTCTTCGGCGGTGCGCGCGAGCGGCAGTGTGTCGAGCTGGGCCGAGGTGATCACGGTGCGCGAGTCGACACTGCTGACGTCGATCGGCGGCAACCCATTCGCGGTGACCTGCACACCCTGCAGATTAGTGGTGGAGGCGCTGGCACCCGTGCCGGCGAAATCCACCTGGGTACCGCTGCTGACGCGCAGCGCGACCTGCTCGCGGCTGGCGACCACCGCCCCCTGGCGTTCCAGGCTCACGGTGTACACACCCAACGGCAAGGCGCCAGCCTGGTAACGGCCATCCGCGCCGACCGGAATGCGGCGCGATACACCATTGTCGCCTTGCACCAGCACCGAGGCGTTCTTGGCGTCGCCGCCGATCGTGCCGAAGATCGTGCCGGTGGTCGACTGCGCGAAGACCGTGCCGCTCAAGGCAAGCCCCACGACCCACGCCAGCGCATTGCGGGACAAACCCTGTCCGCGAAGATTCATTACCTTCATGCCCTCACCTCACCCATGACTGTTGATGTTGTATTGCCGCCGAGGATTCCCCGGTCTCCGCATGACTGGACCTGTGCGGCCGTCGTGCGTGGCCGGGCCGACGGCGCCCGGCCGATGTCATTCACGTCTCGCCGCGCACCAGCAAACCCGCGGCGCCCACCATGCCGAGCTGACCGTGCTCGATCAGGCGCACAGGTACGCCGCCAAGGAATTCGCGCATCACGCCCTTGTTGAAGAAGCGCTGGCGGAACTCGCTGTGCGGAAGGAAGGAGCAGATGTGCGGCAGGATGCCGCCGGCGAGCAGCACACCGCCGGAAGCCTTGAACAGAATGGCCAGATCGCCCGCGAAACTGCCCAACATGGCGCAGAAGATCTGCAGCGCCTCGTGCGCCAGCGGATCACGCGACGACATGGCCGCGGCGCTGATCTGCTCGGGCTGCGTATGGATCGCCGCCTGCTGTTCGAGCTCGGCGAGCGCGCGGTAAAGATTGACCAGACCAGGACCTGACAGCACGTGTCCGGTATGCACATAGTCGCGGCCGCGTGCGAGCAGTTGCAGCAGCTCGACCTCGCGCTCATTGCCTGGCGCCAGTGCGACGTGGCCGCCTTCACTGGGCAAAACGGTGGCCCCTGCCTTGTCCGGCAGCAGCAAGGCGCAGCCCAGGCCGGTGCCGGGGCCGACCACCACCGTCGGCCCTTGTGCCGCCGGGGCATCAATCACCGCGATGCTGTCGCGCTCGTCGAGGTATTGCGTGGCATAGGCCAGCGCTTCGAAATCGTTGACGACATCGAGCTGGCGCAAGGCGAGCCGCTGGCGCAGCCCGGAAAGCTTCACTGGCCAGCGCAGATTCTCCGCGACCAGTTCGTCGTCGCGCACATAACCGGCGACGGCAAGCGCACCTTGCTCAACCGCATGGCCTGCCCCGTGCCGCGCAAGGAAATCGTCCAGGATGTCCGCGAGTCCCGGCCAGGCCGAACAGGCGTAGCGCTCGTGCGCCAGTACCGGCGCCTGGCCTTGCGGTGAGGCATTGACCAGACCGACACGCGCATGCGTACCGCCCACGTCGGCTGCCAGTACGACCCGCGGCGCCTGTGTCGATGCCTCCCACCCACGATCCCGCATTGCCGTCCCCCAGTCACGCGATGGACACGAAGATGCCGCGCCCTTGTCACTTGGACTGATGCTAAATCACGAATGGTAACGTTATCAATGGTTGCAAATGAGTCCATCTAACGCGCACGGAGGGAGAGCTCCGGGCGGGATATCTGTCGCCATGATGCTTATATATAAGGTGTATATGCGCTATCGCGAGTCGATGGATGGCGCGATCTGGCTGGACGCCAGCCTGCGCGTGTCGACCGAATGAAGTCGCCGCATCCATCATTGATGGTAACGATACCTGGATATCGCGCCACGACGAGTCATCACCTGCATCCGCCGGCGGCCGCTTGGGCTAGGATGCGTTATCACCGACATGGAGCGCGTTGCGTTGCGCAAGCCCACCATCAAAGATGTCGCCAGTCTTGCCGGCGTTTCGCCGATGACGGTATCGCGGGTGATCAACCGCGAACCCACAGTGCATGCCGACACCATCCAGAAAGTGCGGCGCGCAATCGACACGCTGCAGTACCAACCAGACGCCACCGCACGCAGCCTGCGCGGCACCCGCTCGTTCACCATCGCCCTGGTCTACGACGACAACCCCAACGCCAACTACATCCTCAGCCTGCAGAACGGTGTGCTGGCTGCATGCCGGGAACGCGGCTACGAGCTACTGATCTATCCGTGCGACGCGGCGTCGCCGAAGCTGGTGGACGAGTTGTGCCTGCTGGCCAAGAACGCGCGGCTCGCCGGCCTGGTGCTCACGCCGCCGATGTCGGAGAACCCGCGGCTGCTGGCCAAGCTCAAAGCCAACAAGGTGGACTACGCGCGCATCATCGCCGCGCGCAACGATCCCCGCGACGGCGCACCGTGCGTGTATGTCGACGATCACAAGGCGGCGTATGCCATCACGGCCTACCTGGTCCAGCTCGGGCATACCGAGATCGCCTTTCTGTGGGGCGACCCGCAATACCGCTCCAGCGCGGAGCGCTACCAGGGCTATGCCGACGCGATGAAGGAGCACGGCATACCGATCAAAAAGAAATACGTGCTGGAAGGCACCTACGTGTACGAGGACGGCTTCCGTCGCGCGCGCAAACTGCTGGCCGGCAAGGAGACGCCGACCGCTATCTTCGGCAGCAACGACGAGATCGCCGCGGGCGCGCTCGCGGCGGCACGCTCGGCGGGGCTGGACGTGCCGTGGGACCTTTCCATCGCCGGCTTCGAGGACAACCCGTTTTCGCGCCAGGCATGGCCGGCGCTCACGACGGCCAGCCAGTCGACCAGCGAGATCGGCAAGCATGCGGCCTCGCGCCTACTGGATCAGTTGCAGAAAGGCGTTGCAGCGGGCAGCGAGCGCTTTGTGCCGGAACTGGTCATCCGCGGCTCCACCGCCCCGCCGCGCACGGCGAAGCGATGAGCGTCATCCACGCACATTGCGGGCATAAAAAAATCTCGCACCTTGCGGTGCGAGATTTTTTTGATTTGATGGCCGACGCAACGCCGGCTCGACGAATCACTTACGCGATTTCAACGCCCGAAGCCTGGGCACCCTTCGGGCCCGTGGTCACTTCGAACTTCACGCGCTGGCCTTCCTGCAGGCTGCGAAAGCCCTTGGAGTTGATCGCCGAAAAGTGGACGAACACGTCCTCCCCACCGTCCTCAGGCGCGATGAAGCCGAAACCCTTGGCGTCGTTGAACCACTTGACCGTACCGAAACGCATTGCGTGAACCTCTGAATCATGGAGTTGGATGCGCCATGGTTTCGCATAGAACCACCACAACCCCTTGGTCCGCCGCCCCTGGCACATGGGAAGTATCAACATGTTTCATGGTAAAGCGCAATATCCGGGCGCGTATTGCCATGACCTGGTAGGCAGTGTTGCTTAGCTTTTGAGCAGCTCCGCAAGAATGCGCGGCACTTCGGCGGTGGCCGCAGCCAGGTGAGCGAAGATTTCCTCGATGCTGATTTCCGCTTCGTCGCCGCAACCGGCAGCGAAATTGGCGACCAGCGCAAGGCAGGCGTAAGCGATGTCCAGCTCGCGCGCCAGCACCGCCTCCGGCATGCCGGTCATCCCGACCAGATCGCAACCATCGCGCCGCATGCGGGCGATTTCGGCGCGGGTCTCCAGCCGCGGTCCCTGGGTGGCGCCATAGCAGCCACCATCGAGCACGGGCACGCCGGCACGCCCGGCCGCCACGATCAGGCGGCGGCGCAACGCCTCGGTGTACGGCTCGCTGAAGTCGATGTGCTTTACCTCCGCGCCTTCGATATCGCAGAAGCTCGTGTAGCGTCCGTGGGTGTAGTCGATGACCTGATCGGGCACCACGATCACGCGCGGCCCCATATCGGCGCGGATCCCGCCGACGGCGTTGACACCGATCACCGTGCGCGCGCCCAGCGAATGCAAGGCCCACAGATTGGCGCGATAGTTCACCCGGTGCGGCGGCACCGTATGGCTTTCGCCATGGCGCGCCATGAAGGCGACACGCTTACCGGCGAAGTCGCCGATCACCACATCCCCCGAGGCCGGCCCGAACGGGGTGTCCACGCTATGCCGCGTGGCGTTCTCGAGGCCGGGGAAGCTGTACAAGCCGCTGCCGCCGATGACGGCCAAGTCAATATTCACGGGTCAGTCCTGGATTCAAAAAGAAAACGATTTCAGCCGCGCAGCAAGGCGAGCCGGGTTGCATAACTTTGCAGATGGCGTGCCAGTGCGTCGCGGGTACGCTCATCGACCAGCTTGCCATCGACCAGCTTGGTATGCGCCTGGAACACCAGCACTTCGCCCAATGGCTCGGTCTGGGCGCCGGCGCGGCGCAATACGAGGCGCAAGGCATCCTGCGCACGTACGGTGCCGGTGATCCCCGGACTGGCGCCCATGATGCAGACAACCTTGCCGGCCAGCGCCGATGTCTTGCGGTCGCGGCCTGCGCGCGAGGCCCAGTCGATGGCGTTCTTGAGCACGCCGGTGATGCCGCCGTTGTATTCCGGACAAGCGAGCAGCAAACCGTCGGCGGCATCGATGGCCTGCTTCAGCGCCACCACCGGCGCCGGATCGCCCTGCTCTTCCACGTCCTGATCGAACAGCGGCAGATCATGCAGGCGATGGATCCCGATGGCCATGCCGTCGGGTGCCAGTTCCTGCGCCGCGTGCAGCAGCGCCGTATTGAACGAGGCAGCCCGCAGGCTGCCCGAGATACCCAGAATGTTCATGCAGTCCCCACTGGCAAGACTCACTTGAGCGCGTAGATGCCTGGCAAGTTACGACCCTGCTCGTGGTAGTCCATACCGAAACCGAACACATAGCGGTCAGGCAGCTCCACGCCATTGAAGTCGGCGCCGATGCCATCGACCAGGCGGTCATGCTGCTTGGTGCACAGGCTCACTATCAGTACGCGCTTTGCACCGCGGCGCACGCAGTCGTCGCGCACAGCTTTCAGCGTGTGGCCTTCATCGAGGATGTCGTCGACCAGCAGCACGGTGCGTCCTTCCAGCGGCACCAGCGGCTCACGCAGCCAGTGCAGCTCGCTGCCGGAGGTGGCGCCGCGGTAGCGAGTCGCATGCACGTAGTCGAATTCCAGATCGGTGCGGATCGCCAGCGCCAGATGGCCCGCGAAGATCAGCGCACCATTCATCACCGTGAGGAAGACTGCGCGCTCGCCATCGAGTGCGGCGTCGATGCGGCGCCCCAGGTCGGCGATCACGCCTTCCAGTGTGGCGCGATCGAACAGCAGATCGGCTGAGGCCAGCGCGGCGCTGAGCGGGGGCATGGGAGTCGGAGCCACGGGTGTCGTCATGCGTTGCCTTCCTCGGCGTCCAGCGCCGTTATGCGCGCGATGAAACGGTCGCGCTGCGGGTTATCGGTAAGCCCTTCCCAGGTAGCGCCCAGCGCGCCGCGCAGTGCGGCCAGGCGTTCCGGTGCGGCGGCAGCGCGGCCCTGCACCGCGGCGATGGCTTCATCCACCACGTCGGGGAAGCAGGCCAGCACCAGGTCGCAGCCTGCATCCAGATGCGCATGTACGCGTGCGGCGACACCGCCTGCGGCACCTGCCGCGGCCATGCTGATGTCGTCGCTGATCACCGCCCCCTTGAAGCCGAGCTCCTGACGCAGGATCTGCTGGATCCACACCTTGGAGAAACCGGCCGGCTGCGGGTCCACGGCGGGATAGATCACGTGCGCCATCATCACTGCCTCGACCCGCGCCTCGATGCATTCGGCGAAGGGATACAGATCGTTGCGACGGATGACATCCAGGCTGCGCGGATCGATCGCCTCCGCCTTGTGCGTGTCGACTTCCACCGAACCGTGACCGGGAAAATGCTTGAGCACCGCCGCCATGCCGCCCAGATGCATGCCGCGGACATAGGCCTGGCCCAGTTCGGCGGCGGCGGTGGGATCGGCATGGAAAGCGCGCAGGCCAATGGCTGCGTTACCGCGAGCCAGATCGACCACGGGCGCAAAGCTGAAGTCGACACCGATGGCACGCATCTCGCTCGCCATCACCCAGGCGTGCTCCTCGGCCAGGCGAATGGCCTCCTTCGGACGACGATCGTAAACCTCGCCGACACTGGCCAAGGCTGGCAATCGCGTGAAGCCATCGCGGAAGCGCTGCACCGGGCCGCCCTCCTGATCGACGGCGACCAGGAAGTCCTCGCCGGCCACCTCGCGGATCGACTCGATCAACGCGGACACCTGTTCACGCGAAGCGAAGTTGCGGGCGAACAGCAGCACACCGGAAACACCCGGCGAGGTCAGCCATGTCCGCTCGGCAGCAGATAGTTCCAGCCCGGCCAGACCAATCATCAACATGAAGTCTGCTCTCCTAGGGGATGCTGTCCCGCGTCGTCGGCATTCCGCTCGGCCGATGTCCAGCACGCATACGGGTGCTCGATCAGATTGACGTTGTAATAGCGCGCCAGCGCGCTGACCTCACGCCCCAGCCAGGCGGGGCGAGGGAAAGCGGCGTCCGGCGCGTCCAGTTCCACTTCGGCTACCACGAGCCCGGCGTTGTCGCCGAGAAACTCGTCGATCTCGAACACTACCCCGTCAACGGTGACGATGTGGCGAAACTTTTCCAGCACGCCGTCACACAGGCTGGCCAGCAGGGCTTCGGCGTCGGCCAGCGGCACTGGGTACTCGAACTCGGCCCGCTCGATGCCCAGCTGCGCGGATTTGATATTGAGCCAGGCGCGCTCACCCGCGCGGCGTACGCGTACGGAGGCGCGCGTATGGCCGGCGCGCAAGGCTTCGGCACCCACCAGGTAGCCCTGCGCGATGCGCTCGCTCCGTTCCACGGCCGGACGCCACGCCTCGCTGTGCAGGAGAAACTTACGTTCGATCTCGACGCCCATTAGAGCCTGCTCCATGTCTTTTCATAGCCCGCGCCGGGAGCTGTTTGCGCGCAGGACAAGGAAGAACGAGGGCGTGTACGTCCGTACACAACCGAGTGATGACGCCGACCTGCGCGCAAACAGACCCGGCCCGAAGGGTTGCTTGTCCGTAGGCGCCATGCGGCGGTGCGCGGCTTGGCCTTGCAGCCAGCCAGGCCCGGCGCCACGCCCCACCACCTGGCGCCTACGGACAAGCAACGCGGGCTACGAAAAGACATGGAGCAGGCTCTCAATCGCGCTCGAACAGGGCGATGGATTCGACGTGCGCGGTATGCGGGAACATGTCCATCACACCCGCCGAGCTGAGGCGGAAACCGTGCTTCTGCACCAGGATGCCCGCATCGCGCGCCAGCGAACCCGGATGGCAGGAAACGTAGACAATGCGGCGCGTCTCGCGATGCGGCAAATACTCCAACACCTTGTCGGCACCGGCACGCGGCGGATCGAGCAACAGCTTGTCCCAGGACTGCTTGGCCCATGTGGCGTTGCGCTGATCCTCGAACAGGTTGGCGACTTCGAAGCGTGCGTTGCCGATGCCGTTGCGCATGGCGTTCTCCGCCGCACGCTCGACCAGTCCGTGCTCGCCCTCCACACCGACCACTTCGGCCACGCGGCGCGCGATCGGCAGGGTGAAGTTGCCCAGGCCGCAGAACAGATCGAGCACGCGGTCGGTGGGCTGCGGATCGAGCAGCTCCATCGCGCGCGCCATCATGCGCTGGTTCATGCCGGCATTGACCTGCACGAAGTCAAGCGGACGGAATTCCAGCTCTACGTCCTGCACATCATCACGACCGCTAGCAATGCGGAAAGCCAGACGCGGATGTTCCGGCCACAGCGGATGCACACTGCTGATGCCGCCGGGCTGCAGATAGATGGCGAAACCGTGTTCCTGACCGAAAGCGGTGAGCGCGGCAAGATCGCGTTCGCTCAGCGGCTTGAGGTGACGGAATACCAGGGCGACGGTGTCGTCACCGGCGGCGAATTCGATCTGCGCGATATCGGCCGCCGCGTCCATCGTGCTGAGCAGCGCGGCGAGCAGGCCGATCTTGGGGCCTAGCGCCGGATGCGCCACTTCGCACTGCTCGATATCGGCGACAAAACGCGGATTGTCTTCTTCGCGAAAGCCGACCAGCACCCGCCCCTTCTTGACCACATTGCGCACCGACAGCCGGCCTTTGCGGCGATAGCCCCAGGGCTGGTCGGTCAGCGGCGGCAGCCACGATGCGGGACTGACCTTGCCGATGCGCTCGAAATTCTCGGCCAGCACCCGCTGCTTGGCCTCGATCTGCGACTCGGCATCCAGGTGCTGCAGCGAGCAGCCGCTGCATTGGCCGTAGTGGCGGCACTTCGGCTCGACACGATGCGATGACCGCGTGCGCAACTCGACCACTTCGGCTTCGTCGAAATGACGATGGCGCTTGCGGATGCGCAACAGCACCTCCTCGCCCGGCAAAGCCCCTGAAACGAACACGGCCTTGCCGTCGATGTGGGTCACGCCACGGCCATCGTGGCTAAGGTCGGTAATGCTGGCTTCGAATTCTTTCATTGCGACTGACAAAAGACGCGCGCCCGGATGCTGGGATCCAGGCGCGCGGAAAGTGAGAGAGAGGCGCGACAGCGGTTTACTTCTGCTTCCACGCGCCCGAGGCGTCCTGATAATACCAGCCGGACCGGGCCTTCTCGATCCAGCCCTTGGCAAAGGTAGCGCGGATCTGCGACTCCCATTCGGGATGGCTGTTGGCATTGGCCACTTCACGATACAGCGCGCTGCGGTCACGGTTTTCGTCGGCCACGGTGGCACTGACTTCGGCTCGCTGGTTCAGCGGCACCTTGGAGGCATCACGCACGGCGACCAGGCCATCCTTGGTGAAGCCCACGGCGCCGCTGTCGAACAGCGCGCCCAAGCCCCCCTGGAAGCGGCTCTGCATGCGCGCGCGGATCGCTTCCGTGGTGCTGGTCTGGATGCGGATGTCCGGCGTGTCGGCGGCGTAAGCGGCCGGAATCAGCAGATCCAGCAGCATCGCCGACGGCTGCTTGCCGGGTTTCGCCGGTTCGAGCTTGCTGTCTTTATCGTCCGGCTTGACCGCCGGCTTGCTGTTGTCCAGCACGGTGCCGATGAACTGGTCGGCAGCCTTTTGCGCCGCCGCTTCGGGAAAGTAGACATTGATCGTGACGCAGCCCACCAGGGCGACGAACAGCGAAGTCAGCAACAGATAAACGAGCTTGCGCATGATCAACTCCCTAATGGCAACGACACTCAGTGAACTTCGGGACCGCCGCCTTCGCTGGCGGCTTTCAGACGGCGTACAAGCGTGGGCCAATCGACCTGAGTCTGGTGACCAACGACCTGAAGACGGGGAAGACCGCTGCCTTCGACAATAGTGTAGCCGTCCGCATCGCTATCCAGTCCGCTCATGCGGCACACCGTGCCCTGCAGGCTGCAATTCAAACCGATGCGCTTGTAGCCGAAGGTCTTGAACAGGCGCAGCACCGCACCCTGGAGTCCGGCCGCGATACCGCCGCCGCCCACCGACACGATGCTGTTCACTGCGCGCTGGCTAATCCGTCCACCACTGCCCGCCAGCAGCTGTGCCTTGAACGCCACCGGACTCCAGTTCACCAGGCGCAAATTTTCCACCGAACCGTCCATCCGGCCGGTGATGCTGCCGATATCGAACACACTGGTCATGGCGCCCAGATCGAGTTGGCGCAGGGTAATGTCGCCAGCCAGTACCGGGCTGGTGCCGAATGGCTCCTGCACCGACAGGCGCGTGACGTCGACGAAGCCATCGAACACGTTGACCGAGAGACCGCCTTCCAGCTCGAAGCGATCGTCCACCCAGCGCAGGGCGGGAATGGCGCCGCCGAGCGTGCCGGGGAATTCCGGCCAGCCCATGGCGCGGCTGAAGGCCGCCATATCCACGCCGGTCAGCGCCAGCGATGTCGTCAGGCGTCGGCCTTTCGCTGCGGCGGGCTTCCAGTCCAGATCGCCGATATGCAGGCGGCCGTTCAACAGCGGCACGTCAACCGGTTTCTGCAGACCGAGGCTGCCGTCGCGGCTTTGCCAGCTCGTCTGGGCCGCGCCGTTGGCAAGGCGGTAGATCTGCACGCCGCGCCAGCTCAGGCTGGTGGCCGGGCGGGTGCCGCGCAGCGCCCAGTCCATGCCGCCGCGCAGGCCGCTGACAGCCAGGCGTCCGTCGGCATCGGCGAAGTCGAGGCCATCGGTATCGAACGAGAAGCTGTGCAAGCCGTCGCTGCCCAGATCGAGTGTGGCGCCCAATTGGCCCGACATACGCATGTTGCGCATACCCAGCGTCGCCAGCCAGGACTGGCCGTAGCGCTGGTAGGCCGCCGGGAAACTGGCCTGGAATTTGTCGAGCTTGAGCTTTTGCAGCTCGCCCTTGGCGTCGAAGGCGAGCGAGCCTTCGAGCTGCATGGCATCGGCGTCGCCTACGCGCAGCCGCCCGAATTCCAGTGCGCCGTTGTGCGCGCTGGCATCCAGGCCCAGTTGCACCGAGTGATCGGGCAGCTTGGCGTAGATCGGCCCCAGCAGCAGTTCGCCGCCACGCAGGCTGGCGTCCAGACCAATGCGCGCCGGCCCGGTGGTGGTATCCACGTTGAGTCGGCCAGTGCCGTTGACGCGCTGCCCGGCGAGCGTGCCGGACGGCGTATCGAAACCGACATCGCTCAGACCAAACTGGCCCGAGGTCTGGATGCCGTTCTTCTGCACGTCGAGCGCCAGATCGGCATCGACCCGCCCGGCGGTAGCGCGCCCCGACCACATGGTGCCGAGCAGGCCCTGCAGCCAACCAACAGGCAGGCCCTTCAGGCTGATCTGGGCATGGGAGGGCTGGTCCAACGGCAACGCGGTGCTGGCTTGCGCCTTTCCCTGGTTTAGGTCGATCTGCAAGGTGTTGGCGGCATCGTCCAGCACCATGGCGAGCTTGGCATCCGTGAAGGCACTGCCCGGTGCGCCCGCCAGCTGTACGCCGCCATCGAACAGCCAGCGCAGGTGCGGATCGCGTTGCAGGGTACCTTGCAGGTTCACGCCGATACGCCGCCAGCCAAGCGCCGGCACTTCAGCCTTGGCAGCCTGCAGGTCGAGGCGCAAACCGCCCTGCCCGTCCTCGCCGATGCGCAGCTGCAGGTCCTGCAGCTTTACCCCGGGGGCGCTCACCAGTTTGGCGCCCAGCACGATATCGGCCCGTGCAGGCAAGGCCGGCACGAAACCGAACAGGACGCACAGATATAACAAAAGGTGGCTTGATGTCGGACGCATGTCGCGCCATTCTGCCAAAACCTGCTGAACGACATGGACTCGTCATGTTCAACACCCTCCCGACCGGCACTCCCGTTGCCTCTCCCGACAGCTCTATGCTGCGAGTTCTAGTCGCCGACGACGATCCCGCCAGCCGCCTGTTCCTGGTCGAAGCCATGCGTACACTGGGGCTCGACGCCGAGGCCTGCAACGACGGCAAGGCCGCCATCGCCCGCGGCCGCGAACAGGCCTTCGACTTGCTGCTGCTTGACTGCCGCATGCCCGGCGCCGGCGCCCAGCAGGTGTTGAGCGAGCTGCGCCACGATCCCGCCGCCCCCTCGGCCGACAGTACGGCCGTGGCCACCAGTGCCGAGATGGATGCCGGCGAACGCCAACGGCTGCTTTCCGGCGGCTTCAGCGACGTGCTGCAAAAGCCCTGCGACCTTGCCGACCTGCGACGCATCGTGGCGCTGGTGCAGCCCGATGCATCCACGCTGCCGCTGCTCGATGACGCCCAGGGCATGGCCAGCACGGGCAGCCCGCAGATCATGCAGGCCATGCGCAACCTGCTGCGCGACGAGCTGGTCGGCCTGTATCAGGACCTGGATACCTCCGCCACGGAGATCGACCTGACCGATCGACTGCATCGCCTGCGCGCCTCTTGCGGCTTCTGCGGCGCCACCGCGCTTACGGCACGCGTGGCGCAGGTGCAGGATCACATCAAACTCGGCCACGCGATGACACCGGCCTTACGCGAGCGCCTCCGCGGTACCTTGCTGGAAACCATCGAAGCGCTCGGCCCTGCGGCAGTCTGAAAGAGCAAATTCAGCGCCGCGACATCGCCGCGGCCAGCACGCGCCAGGCCCGCAGTTCGGTGCCGCCAAGATGGAAGCGGATCACTTCGCGCATCAGCGCGCGCAACGCCGACAGCCCGGCGGCATCGGGCATGGTGTCCTGCGTCAGCGCCAGTAGATCGCTGCCGCGCAAGGCATGCGGCAGATCGGACCGGCACGCAACCGGGCCCAATTCCATCTGGTAGCGATAATGCTGCTCGGGGATGACGTGTTCGCCCGAATCCCCGTCGAATTCCAATTGCAGGGCGTAGCCGATCGCGTCGAGCAGGTCGCGTTCGAAACGGCGCAGCGTCCACGCCAACGGCTCCCCGGCCGCAAGTCGGGCCAACGTTTGCGCATAGGCATCGAACAGTTCCGACTGGGGATCCTGCCGCCCGGTGAGGCGCACTACGAGCTCATTGAGATAGAGGCCGGCCAGGCCGGCGTCGCCAATCAGGCGCTGCGGTGCTCCAACGCCTTCGGCTGCTTGAAGCGTGGCAAGTTCGCCGCGCAGCAGAAGGTCGAGCGCCAGTGACTGAAACGGTTCGAGCTGCGCTCGCTGCACACGTGCCCGTTCACGTCGTACGCCACGGGCCACAACGCCGAGGCGGCCATGATCGCGCGTCAGGCATTCGAGCAGCAGCGAGGTTTCCCGGTAGGGCCGCGCATGGAGCACGTAGGCGGGCTGCTGAAGGAGTTGCATGGCCTATGGAAACCAGGAACGGGAATGGCCCGCGTTCCTGGTCGCTTTAGTCGGTGTAGCCGAATTTCTTCAGCATGGTCTCGTCGTCCACCCAGCCTTCGCGCACCTTCACCCACAGGCGCAGGAACACCTTGCGTTCGAACAAAGCTTCCATCTTTCGGCGCGCGGCGGTGCCGATGGCCTTGAGCTGGGCGCCGCCGTTGCCGATCACGATGGCCTTCTGGCCGTCGCGCTCGACCCAGATCACGGCATGGATTTCGGCCATGCCATCCTCGCGATCCTTGAATTGCTCGATTTCGACCGTAGTCGCGTAGGGCAGCTCCTGATCCAGGCGCAGCATCAATTGCTCGCGCACCATTTCGGCGGCCAGGAAGCGCTCACTGCGATCGGTGATTTCGTCTTCGCCATATACCGGCGGCTGCACCGGCAGGCGCTTGAGAATGCCCTGCTCCAGTTCCTTCAGGCCCTGCTGCTTGAGGGCGCTGACGTAGTAGACCTCGTCGAAACTGTGCTGCTCCATCAGGCTGGCGACAAACGGCAGCATGACCGACTTGTCCTTGCTCAAGTCGACCTTGTTGATCGCCAGCAGGCGCGGCACCTTCTGTTCCACCAGGGCTTCGTACAGCGCCTGATCTTCGTCGGTCCAGCGGCCTGCCTCGATGACCTGCACAGCGAGGTCGACCTCGCTGATGGCCGAACGCGCGGCGCGGTTGAGGCTGCGGTTCATGGCCCGCTTGGCACCGCGGTGCAGGCCCGGCGTATCCACATACAGGATCTGGCCGGCCTCGTTGGTGGCAATACCCAGGATGCGGTGGCGCGTGGTCTGCGGACGCGGGCTGACGATGGAAAGGCGGAAGCCGATCAGCGCATTGAGCAGAGTGGATTTGCCGACGTTGGGACGTCCCAGCAAAGCCACCGCGCCACAGCGGAAATCTTCGTGCGGCAGTTCGGCAGGTGCGCCAGCTTCGATGTCGTCGTTGTCATTCATGGTTTGGAATCCTGCAATTGGCGCAGCACGGCTTCGGCCGCGTCCTGCTCGGCGGCGCGGCGGCTGCTGCCACGGCCCTCGGCGCTGATCGGCTGCGGTTCGATGATCGCGCAAGAGACGTCGAAGGTCTTGGCATGATCCTCGCCGTAGCTATCTTTCAATTCATAGTTCGGCAACGGCCAGCCGCGCGCCTGCAACCATTCCTGCAGGCGGGTCTTGGCATCCTTCGATGAGCGAGGAATCGCCGCGACCCGCTCGGCGAACAGTTCCCGCACAGCCTCGCGGCAGGTAGCGAAATCGCTGTCCAGGTAGATCGCCGCCAACAATGCCTCAAAGGCATCGGCGAGGATGGAGTCGCGCCGGAAACCGCCGCTTTTCAGTTCGCCGGAGCCAAGCTTCAGTTCGTCGCCCAGTTCCAGTTCGCGGGCGATCACCGCCAGGGTCTGGCCATTCACCAGCTGTGCGCGCAAACGCGACAGCTCGCCTTCGCTGGCATGGGGATGGGCTTCGTAAAGCAACTCGGCGACCACTACGCCTAGCAGTGCGTCGCCGAGGAATTCCAGCCGCTCGTTGTTCGGCTTGCCGGCGCTGCGATGGGTCAGTGCCAGTTGCGCCAGTGCCGGATCGCGGAAGCGGTATGTCAGTTTGGTCAAACCTCAATAACCTACGTTGCCCTGCAATGCGACGCTCTTTTCGAAGTGCAGCAGGAAGTCGATGTTGTACATGAACGGTATGCGCTTGTCGTACGAGATATGCAGCGCAGCCGCATTGTTCTTGCGGTCGATGGTGATGTCTTTGGGCTTGATGGTGGCGTCATCCACGTACTGAAAGCCCATTTTGAACAGCAGGTCGCGGCGGATGTCATCCAGCGTCTTGCCTTCCACTCCGCCGCTGGCCACCTGGTTCATGGCCTTGTTGACGCCCATGAACTCGGCGTAGGCCGGCACCAGCTTCATGGCCATGTAGCCAAAGAACGCGGCCACGATCAGCACCAGCAAAAACCCGATCAGGGTGATACCCGATTGCTTCGATTTCATAGTCCCCTCGCTATGCCGCCCGGAGGCGTTCCCGCCGCTTATGTGGATGGTGCCACGGCGCCGGGAATCCGGCGTCGCGCCCAACGGGATTTTCGCGCTATGGCGGGCCTGCCGTCACGCCCGCCGTAGCCGACCGCCGTCACGCTTTACTCAATGGATCAGGCGACCGATGCGCGAGAAGTCCACCCAGCCCGCGTCCGTACCCTTCCAGCTCAGCCAGATCAGGAACGCCTTGCCAGCCAGATTCTGCTCCGGCATGCAGCCCCACCAACGGCTATCCGTGCTGTTGTAGCGGTTGTCGCCCATCACCAGATAGCACCCCTGCGGCACCACCGAAGGTACGCGCTCGTTGGGAATCGGCGGCGGACGGTTGTAGGCCGGCATGCGCGCCGTGAGGTGGTTGATCACGCTGCCGTCTTCACGCGGCAGGTGCTCGTTCCACACAGTAGCGCCCATTTCCAGCATCAGGCGGGACTCATCGCGCTTGGGATTGCCCACATAGGGACCCACTTCGTCGGCGGCTATCGGCTGACCGTTGATCAGCAACTGATCGCCGTGCATCTCGATGTGATCGCCAGGCAGGCCGATCACGCGCTTGATCCAGTTTTGCCCCTGCACCGGCGCCTGCGGATCGGCACAGCTCTGGTCGCCGCTGCGCACCGTCTTGCCGTCCACTTCGCACAGATAACCCGGGAAGCGGAACACGACCACATCGCCGCGCTTGGGCTCACCCAGGCTCACGAATTTATTGTTGAAGGCCGGCATGCGCAGGCCATAGGCAAACTTGTTGACCAGGATGAAGTCGCCCACGTCGAGCGTCGGCATCATCGAGCCGGACGGAATGCGAAACGGCTCGGCCACGAACGAGCGCAGCAACAGCACCACCAGCACTACCGGAAACAGCGAGCGAGCCCAATCGACCGGCACCGGGTCCTGCACATCCTGTCCCGCCGCGTCGGCCTTGGCCTTGCGCTTCTTGTAGAACAGCAGGCGATCGAGGCCCCACACCACGCCGAACAGCACGGTGAGGCCAAGCAGAATCGCCGAAAAATCGAAATCCATGCCTTGCTCCTATGAGTACGGGGAACGGGGGAACAGGAAATGGGGCGCGGATCAAGCTGAGCCGTAAGGCCCTGCTTACCCGTTTCCCGTTCCCTGCCCCCTGTTCCCCATCTACATTTATATCTACTTATCCACCTTCAACACGGCAAGGAAGGCCTCTTGTGGGATTTCCACGCGGCCGACCTGCTTCATGCGCTTCTTGCCTTCTTTCTGTTTCTCGAGCAGCTTTTTCTTGCGACTCACGTCGCCGCCGTAACACTTGGCCAGAACGTTCTTGCGCAGAGCTTTCACGGTCGAGCGCGCGATAACCTGCGCGCCGACGGCGGCCTGGATCGCCACGTCGAACTGCTGGCGCGGAATCAGGTCCTTCATGCGCTCCACCAGATCGCGGCCGCGGCGGTCGGCGTGGCTGCGGTGGATGATCAGCGACAGCGCATCCACGCGGTCGCCATTGATCAGAATGTCCACGCGCGCAAACGGACCCGCTTCGAAGCGCTCGAAGTGGTAGTCCATCGAGGCATAGCCGCGCGATACCGACTTGAGACGGTCGAAGAAGTCCAGCACCACTTCGGCCAGCGGCAGCTCGTAGCTGATCTGCACTTGGGTAGCGAGATACTGGATGGAGCGCTGGATACCGCGCTTCTCTTCGCAGAGCGTGATGATGTTGCCGATGTAGTCCGGCGGGGTAAGGATGTTCGCGACAATGATCGGTTCGCGAATTTCCACAACCTGCGGCAGAGGCGGCAGTTTGGCCGGGTTATCCAGCTGCATCACCGAACCGTCGGTCTTGACCACTTCATAGACCACGGTGGGCGCGGTGGTGATCAGGTCGAGGTCGTACTCGCGTTCCAGACGCTCCTGCACGATTTCCATGTGCAGCATGCCGAGGAAGCCGCAGCGGAAACCGAAGCCCATCGCCTCTGAGCTCTCCGGCTCGAAGAACAGCGCGGCGTCGTTGAGGCGCAGCTTGTCCAGCGCTTCGCGCAACGCGGGATAGTCATCCGCCGAGACCGGAAACAGGCCGGCGAACACGCGCGGCTGCATGGTCTGGAAGCCGGGCAACGGCTTGTCGGCAGGCTTGCCGGCATGGGTCAGCGTGTCGCCGACCGGCGCGCCGTGCACGTCCTTGATCGAAGCATTGATCCAGCCCACCTCGCCCGCCGAAAGCTTGTCGAGCTTCTTGCGCTTGGGCGTGAATACGCCGACTTCGCTCACCTCGTGGGCACGGCCGGTGGACATCACCAGCAGCTTGTCGCCCGGCTTGATTTCGCCCTGCATGACGCGCACCAGCGACACCACGCCGAGATAGTTATCGAACCAGGAATCGATAATCAGCGCCTGCAGGCGATCGGTATCGCGCGGCTTCGGTGGCGGGATGCGCGCGACGATGGCTTCCAGCACCTCGGTCACGTTCTGACCGGTCTTGGCGCTCACCGACACGGCGTCCTCGGCATGGATGCCGATCACCGCCTCGATCTCGCCTTTCACCTTTTCCGGATCGGCGGTGGGCAGGTCGATCTTATTGAGCACCGGCACCACTTCCAGGCCCATCTCCACCGCGGTGTAGCAGTTGGCGACGGATTGCGCCTCCACGCCTTGCGCGGCGTCCACCACCAGCAATGCACCTTCGCAAGCGGCCAGCGAGCGGCTGACTTCGTATGAAAAGTCGACGTGACCGGGAGTGTCGATGAAATTGAGCTGATAGGTCTTGCCGTCGCGCGCCGTATACGGCAGCGATACGGACTGGGCCTTGATGGTGATACCGCGCTCGCGCTCGATCGGATTGCTGTCGAGCACCTGCGCCTCCATCTCACGCTCGCTCAGACCGCCGCAGATCTGGATGATGCGGTCGGCGAGAGTCGATTTGCCGTGATCGATATGGGCAATGATGGAGAAGTTGCGGATCAGGTCCATGGAACACGCTGGTTGCGTTCACCGCCTGCGCGGTGCGCAGGCAGCGTATCTCCGGGATGGGGATACGAACCCGGCATTATCGCATGGAATGTGAAGGCACCGGATGCCCGGTCAAAATGGCTCCCGGGCAGGTCTCTCGGACTGCGGCGGCGGAGCGGCCCAGGCGGCCACCCCGCCCCGCTCCATCAACCCTCGTCGTCCTTGCCCGAAGGTATGGTCAGGCTGACGAAACCACTTTGGTCGCCATGGCGCACCAGCAGCAGCACCGTATCGCCCGGCTTCACACTCTTGGTGGCCTCACGGAAACCCGCGGCATTGCTCACGCGCTGCTGGTTGACCATCAGGATCACGTCGCCCGGCTGCAGACCCACACGCGCCGCGACCGGGCCGGTGATATTGCTGATCAGCACGCCTTCACCGGATTTCAGTCCCAGCTGCTGACGGGTGTCGCTGTCGACATCTTCCACGGCCAGACCCAACGCAGTGGAGCCGCCCCGCGCCGCGGGAGCATCACTATTGCCACCACCGGAAGCCAGCGCCGCCTTACCGTCGCGCTTCATCTCACCGATGGTGACCGAGACGTCCTGCTTCTTGCCATCACGCAGGATCTGCAAGGTTGCCTTGCTGCCCGGCGGCGTCATGCCGACCAGCGGCGGCAAATCGGCGACCTGACCGATGGCCTGTCCGTTATAGGCAAGAATGACATCGCCCGGACGCAAGCCAGCTTTCTCGGCACCACTTCCCGGCGTAACTTGAGTAACGGCTGCGCCCGAGGCATTGCCCAGCTTGAAAGCCTTCGCCATCTCGTCGGTGATTGGCTGCATCCCTACGCCCAGTTGGCCACGCGTGACATAGCCCTTTTCCTTGATTTGCTTGACCACGTTCATGGCCACGTCGATCGGAATGGAAAAAGCCACGCCCAGATAGCCGCCGGTGTTGGAATAAATCTGCGAGTTGACGCCCACGACGCGCCCTTGCAGATCGAACAGCGGACCACCGGAGTTACCGCGGTTGATCGGCACGTCGGTCTGGATGAAGGAGGTATAAGGCTGGTCCTGGCTGCCCAGATTGCGTCCCACTGCGCTCACGATGCCCTGGGTCACGGTGTAATCGAAGCCAAACGGCGAGCCGATCGCCAGCACCCACTGGCCCGGCTTCAAGTTGCGCGAATCGCCGATGCTCACCATAGGCAGGCTGCCGCCCGCGTCCACCTTGAGCAATGCGATGTCGTACTGCGGATCGCTGCCGATCACCTTGGCGGTAAGCGTGCGGCGATCCTGCAGGCGCACGGTGACGGTGTCGGCATCGTCCACCACATGCGTATTAGTCAGGATGTAGCCGTCACTGGAAATGATGAAGCCCGAGCCGAGCGAGGTGCGCTTCTGTTCTTCCGGCGAAGGCATCATCGGCATACCGAAGAAACGGCGGAACATTTCCATCTGCGGGTCGTCCGGCATGCCACCGGGCCCCTGTGCTTGCGCCGAACGGCTCTTCCGGGCGCTTTTGCCGGAGTACTTGGCCTCGACGTGCACTACGGCCGGCGCATTCTTCTGCACGATACCGGTGAAGTCGGGCAGGCTCGCCACGGGCGTTGCTGACGCAACTGGCGTGCCGGCTTGAGCCTGGGTTGTTTGAGCGTGGGCTGCGCCGGCTACGGCAAGGCTAACCAGCGCGCCGTACACCGCGCGACGCAAAGTCGGTCGATTCATTGACGTTCTCCTGGGTTTTACTGATTTCTCTGGACATCACGGGCACGAACGAACCAGCCCGCTAAGCGGGCTGGCCGTGGCCGATGGGGATGAAACGGGGACGCGACGACGCAGAAACACGTCGTTCGGTCATTGCGCCGCGGGTTGCTGCTGCGGCTTCTGTTCGGGATGCAACAACAGCAGGTAGCTGCCATCGCCGTTGTTGATCGCACGATACCGTTCGACCTGATAGGGATTCAGGCGATTGCGCGAATACAGGAAGGTACTGTCTCCGCTATCGAGCGTGGCCGAAGCCTGCTGGGTCAGCTCGGAAGGCAGGCCGGCATACTGATTGAGCCAGGCAGGGGCGGCGGCAGGCGTCGTCGCGCTACGAGCCGCGGGAGCTTCAACACGCACGGCACTATGTGCCTGATTGACAGAAGCTACCTGTGGCGCCGCAGCACTACCGTCGCTACCCGGCCCCACCGGCTGCGCCACCATCAGCGCAGCGACCGCCACGCTGGCGGCAATGGCGCCACCGGCCGACCAGCGCAGCCAGTGCCGGCGCCGTCCGCCTTCGGCCACAACCGACTCCTGCTCGATCGCCAGCATCACTCGTGCAGAAAATCCGCTGGAAGCCGGTGGTGGCAACTGCCGGCGCAGACCGTCGCGCGCCAGGTGATAGCGCGACCAGGCCTGTTGCAGGGCGGAGTCATGATCGAGGCGACGCAGAAGGAACCGGAGTTCCTCCTGGGTCAGCTCGCCATCCATGCCAGCGGAGAGATTTTCGCGATGGGTATCAGTCATGGAGTCAGGTCCTCGCGGTCCGATAGCAGCGGCCGCAATTTCTCGTCGATTGCCTCTCGTGCCCGGAAGATACGCGAACGCACCGTACCGATCGGACAGCCCATCGCCTCGGCGATTTCTTCGTAGCTGAGGCCGTCCACTTCACGCAGTGTAATGGCCGTCCGCAGCTCCTCGGGCAGCGCTTGGACAGTGGAAAATACCGTTTGTTCAATCTCCTGTCGCATCAGTTCGCGCTCAGGGGTTGCGCTTTCATACATGCGGTCGGCACCGGGCACGAAAACGGCATCTTCCACCGCGATGTCGTCGGCTGGCGGACGCCGCCCCATCGCCACCAGATGGTTCTTGGCGGTATTGACGGCAATTTTGTACATCCAGGTGTAGAAAGCGCTTTCGCCGCGGAAGGAGCCGATGGCACGCCACGCGCGCACAAAGGCCTCCTGCGCGATGTCCTCACACTCGGCATAGCTGTTCACATAGCGGGAAATCAAGCCGATGACCTTGTGCTGGTATTTGCGTACCAGCAGGTCGAATGCCCGCTTGTCCCCTTTTTGGACCCGCTCGACCAGTGCGCTGTCCAGTTCGTTTTCGCCCATCCGGGCCGTCTCCTTCGTCACTGCTGCCACTCGTTTCAGGATGCCGCCGGCTTAGGTCGATCCGCTATGACAAGGATCGTACCGCCAAGTTCAGCATGCTGGCCCATCCAATGGCAGCCCAGTGCTAAACGGCATCCGCCGGGGGATTTGGATGTCCTATCCAACGCGTCAGCGAATGATTGGCCTACCCCTCCGGAGATATGGGGGCATGCCAACCTCCCGCAAGCGCTCGCCGGGCAACGTCAGGAGCTTGCCTCTGCCGTCAGCAAGCGCTGGCGCTCGAGCAGCAGCTTCTCGAATGTGGGCGTGGGCAGCGGACGGCAGAACAGATACCCCTGCAACTCATCACAGCGGTTGGCGCGCAGAAATTGCAGGTGCTGCTCTATCTCCACGCCCTCAGCCACCACCCCGCGCTTGAGGCGGTGAGCCATCTCGATGGTGGCGCGCACGATAGCCTCATCATCAGGATCGACACCGATGTTGCGCACAAAGCTCTGGTCGATCTTGATGCGATCGGCCGGCAATTTGCGCAGGTAGTCAAGCGAGGCGGCGCCCGTACCGAAATCGTCGATGGCAATGCGGCAACCCAGGCGGTGCAGCCCATGCAGGTTCTCCACCAGATTGGGCGCCGCCTTGATACTGATGCTTTCGGTAACTTCCATTTCCAGCAGGTTGGCATCCAGCCCGCTCTCGTCGAGTGCCGACGACACAATCTCCAGCAGGTTCGGCTGCATCAACTGCACCGCGGACAGATTTACCCCCAGGCGCAGACGCAGGCCGAACTTGCGCTCCCATTCCTGCGCCTGGCGACAAGCGGTGCGCAGCACCCATTCGCCAATGGAGACGATCAGCCCGGTTTCCTCGGCCAGCGGGATAAAGAAACCCGGACCGATGAAGCCAAGCTCCGGATGCTCCCAGCGCACCAGCGCCTCCATGCCCACGATGTCTTCGGTCACCGCATCCACCTGCGGCTGATAGAACACGCGCAGCTCGCCGTTGTGCTCGGCATGGCGCAGACCCGATTTGAGCGCCATATTCTGCTGCTGGGCCTGTTCGGCACTGACTTCGTAGATCTGATAGTTGTTGCGGCCCAGACTCTTGGCCGCGTACATCGCCTCGTCAGCGTGCTTGAGCAGAGTTTCCGCGTCCGGCGCGTCGTCCGGAAAGAAGCTAACGCCAATCGAGGCGGTGACCTGCAACTCGGTGCCATCGTCGATACGCAGGGGCGCTTCCATCACCTGCACGATCTTCTCGGCGACGCGCAGCACATCCTCGCTCTTCACGATATGGCGCAGAATCACCACAAACTCGTCACCGGCATAGCGCGCCACCGTATCGGAAGCGCGCACGCTGGTACGCAGTCGCTGCGTGGTGGTGACCAGGACCTGGTCGCCCACGGCGTGGCCGAGCGTGTCGTTGATGGTCTTGAAGCGGTCCAGATCGACGAACAGCATGGCGAAACATTCGCCGGTGCGGTTGGCTTCGCGGATGATCGTGTCCAGACGATCATTGAACAGCAGGCGATTCGGCAGGCCGGTCAACGCATCGAGCAGCCCCTCGGCGCGCCCCTGTTCCCGGGTGCGGCGCAGCTCCAGCGCATGCGCGAAACGCACAGCAGCACAGCGCAGCACCGGCTCAATGATCGCCAGCTCGCCGAACGGCTGACGCGTACCGACAAGCAAGGCGCCCAGCACACTGTTGCGCTCGTCCAGCAGAGGCAAGCCGGCAAAACCGCTTAACCCGAGCTGCTCCAACAAGGGGTCCACTGCCGCCAGACGTCGCGCATCGCCGGGGTGGAGCATGGTCTGACCGGCCAGCACCAGACGCAATGAACTCTGCAACTGGGGGCCGGGCCAAAGCTGCTCGTCGCCGCTCCAACATTGGGCGAGCTGTAGCGGAGCACCACCGTCTTCCGGTCGCGCCGACCAGACGGCTAGATAATCCAGCCCCATTTCTTCGTACAACAGCGTGGCCGCCGCGGACAGACTGTCATCGCCACTGCCGGTACCGAACAGACGAGCCAGCAGAGAAAGCGCCACTTCCGCGCGCGCTTCGGCGCGGTCGCTACGGAACACCAGAGCAACGGCGTCGCGTCCCCCGTGCCGCACCTGGCGCACACTCGCCTCGCCGCTATCGAAACCCTGCAGGGAGCGGCGTCGGCAGGCATGCCAGTGACGCGAGCCGTCAGCCATCACCTGCTCGATCGGCGTTTGCGGAAAAGAAAGCAGCTCGGTCACTGGCTGTCCGAGCAAGCGGTCACCCGGCAAGCCACTACGCCTGACCAGGGCGGGACTCCATTCAAGAATGCGCCCTCGCGCCGCATCGACGATCAGCCACTCGCTTTCCATCTCATCGAAAGCAAAGCGGTAATCCCCGGCCTCCGTCGCCACGGTCCCAACCGAAGCATCTCCCACTGGCGGACTCATGCGCTGCAGGCGATGCCAGCGGGCAATCAGCTCACTCTGGATCTGCGAGGCATACAGCCAGTCGGATACGCCCGCCGGCAGTTGCACTGGCTTCAACGACGCATCCGCCGACAACACGGCGATCAAGGGTGCATTGACGCAGGCGGGAAGCCGCCGTAGCTGCTCCACCGATGCCAAGGCATCGCGGGCGTCGCCATCCAGCACCATGACCACCAGCGCAAGCGGCGACCGCCCCTCCAGCAAAATGCCCGCGTGGGTGGTATCCCGCGCGGAATGCACAGCGAGATGACCCTCGTGATCGAGTGCATCGAAAACAGCGCGACGTATCTCTCGCTGCGCCGCCACCACCATGATTCCAGCATGCATCGGCATGGGCCTTCAGAGCAGCCAACGGCCATCACGCAGACGGGGGCGCTGCGCGGGCTTGACCAGACAACTCAAACGCACGATGACGTCACTAAGACCATCGACCAGACTCTTGGGTGCATCAAGCAGGACGATCCGGCGCACGTGACCCGTCGGCGTACGCGCCATCTGGCGCAACAGAGCAACCTCCGGCGCAGCGATCGGCAAAGGCAACTGCCGCAGCAGATAAACGCCGAAGTGGTTGCTCTGCTGGATATAGCGCAGCACGTGCCCAAGCCGCTGACTCCCCGGGTTCTCCGCATGCTCGTCGCGCAGGTTGCTCAGCCCCTGATCGGAGCTCCATAGATACACCGTCTGACCGGTACGCCTGACCAAGGTGCGGAACTGGCCGATCAACGCCTCGCTGTCAGCATCCTCCAGCGCGATCAGGCAACTGCGCGCACCCAGGATGCGCTCGAGGACATCGGCGCCGGGCTGGATAGAGGGAGCTGCAATCGAAGTGTTCATTTCAACCTAAATTACGCGGTCGCGAGACATTCGCCTAGACGCCGGACACAGGCTGTCCAAAATCCCTTCCGGGTTTCTTGCGTCAGCGCACAAGGCGCCGTTTTACGGGAATTTCATAGGTCCAGCGGACGCTCTCCACCCATCTCGCAATCGACGCTACGGGAGGGTATGGTGCGAAGCTTTCCAAGCTGGACCAGACCACCATGTTCGAAGGATTGCGCTTCAACCACTGGAAGACGAACCTGGATGACAAGGGCATCGTTACCCTGACTCTCGACCGGGCCAACAGCAGCGTCAACGCGCTGTCCCGGGAGGTGCTGGACGAGCTGGGCCAGATCGTGGAACGGCTGTCGATCGAGAAAGCGGCCGGCGTGCTGATCCATTCGGCCAAGCCGGGCGGCTTTGCGGTAGGCGCTGACATCAGGGAATTCGTGGAGTACGCCAAGCAAGGCACAGTGCTGGAAAACATCGAGAACGGCCAGCGCGTATTCGAATCCCTGGCCCGCCTGCCCTGCCCGACCGTGGCTGCCATACATGGCGCCTGCATGGGCGGTGGCACCGAACTGATCCTTGCTTGCCGCCAGCGCATTGCCGCCGACGATGACAAGACCAAGATCGGCCTACCCGAAGTCATGCTTGGCATCCACCCCGGCTGGGGTGGCACCGCACGGCTGCCGCGCCTGATCGGCGCACCCGAGGCCTTGCCCGTGATGCTCACCGGCAGGGCACTCTCGGCCAAACGTGCGCTGGTACTGGGCGTAGTCGACCGACTAGCACCACCGGACGAGTTGTTGGCCGAGGCGCGCGCATTGCTGCGCCGCCCACATACGCGCCCGCTGGCGCAGCGCGCCCGGGCATGGGCCACTAATACCTGGCTGGCGCGCCAGATCATCGCCCCGATGGTGATCAAGCAGACCGCCGCCAAAGTACGCAAGGAGCATTACCCTGCCCCGTTCGCCTTGATCAGCGTGTGGCAACGCGGCGGCTCCAGCATCCAGCAGCGCCTGAAACTGGAGGCCCGCTCGGTCGCCAAACTGGCGGAGACGAGCACAGCACGTAATCTGATCCGCATCTTCCTGCTGCAGGAGCGCCTCAAGGGACAAGGCAGCGGGGTCGAGCACGGCATTGAGCACGTACACGTGGTCGGCGCCGGCGTCATGGGCGGCGATATCGCCGCCTGGGCCGCCTTCAAGGGCTTCCAGGTCACGTTGCAGGATCGCGAGATGAAGTTCATCCAGCCTGCACTGGATCGTGCGCGCCAGCTCTACGAAAAGAAGCTCAAGACGCCGGAGAAGATCGAGCCCGTCATGCGTCGCCTGCGCGCCGATGTCGAAGGCAAGGGCGTGGCCTCAGCCGATCTGGCGATCGAAGCCATCTTCGAAAACGCCGAAGCGAAAAAGGCGCTATACGCCAGCATCGAGCCGCAGTTCCAGGCCGATGAATTGCTGGCCACCAATACGTCAAGCATTCCGTTGGACGAGTTGCGCCAGGGTTTGAAGGCACCGCAGCGTTTCCTCGGCCTGCACTTCTTCAACCCGGTGGCACAGATGCCGCTGGTGGAGGTGGTGCGCCACGACGGACTGGATCCCTCCGTAGAAAAACGCGCACTCGCCTTCTGCAAGGCCATCGGCAAATTGCCCGTGGCAGTGAAGGGCACGCCGGGCTTTCTGGTCAATCGCATCCTGATGCCCTACCTGCTCGAGGCCATGCGCCTGTACAGCGAAGGCGTGCCGGGTCCGGTGCTGGACAAGGAAGCCAAGAAATTCGGCATGCCGATGGGGCCGATCGAACTGGCCGATACGGTTGGCCTCGACGTCTGCGCTTCGGTCGGCAAGGAACTGGCCCCTTTCCTGGGCCTTGAGCTGCCGCCGGGACTGGACGACAAGCTCGCCGCCGGCAAGCGTGGCAAGAAGGATGGCCAGGGTCTTTATGTCTGGCAGGACGGCAAGCCGCAGAAGCCCGAAGTGGACCCGGACTACGTGGTACCCGCAGACTTGCAGGACCGCATGCTGTTGCCGATGGTCAACGAGGCCGTGGCCTGCCTCGCTGATGGCGTGGTGGATGACGCCGATCTGCTCGATGCCGGAGTGATCTTTGGTACCGGCTTCGCCCCGTTCCGCGGCGGCCCGATCCAGTATCTGCGCAGCGAAGGCGCTGGCGTGATCAAGGGCAAGCTGGAGCGTCTGGCCCAGCGCTACGGCGAGCGTTTCGCGCCGAAGAATGGCTGGGATTTACCGGTACTCAGTCAGCCACCGGAGGCCTGAACCCAAAAAGCCCGTGCAACAGCATGGGCTTTTTTACTGTGGTGTCGGCTCAGGGCCGCTCACCACATGAGGTCGTCGGGCACGCCGTCCTCACCCACGCCAGCGTCATTCGGATCGACGAGCAGCGCCAGCTGTTGGGGATCGATCTCCCGAACCTGCTCGGCAATGGCACGAGTGACGATGAAATAGCGTCCGGCCTGCTGCACCACACCTAGCTCGCCGACATTGAGCGCCACCAGTTGGGCGTCATCGACATGCACGCGACGAATCTTGCCGCCGTATTCGAAGTGACGTACTTGCTCGCCGTCAGCCTTGTTCAAGGACTGACCTTGCAGAAGTTGCTGGATCTTCTGCTTCTGCTCACGCTTGATCCGCGCCTGTTCGGCCGCAGCTTGCTCCGCCTGCTTGCGCTCGGTGGCCTCGGTCTGCTTGCGGATCGCATACGCCTTGGCCAGATCGATCTCGGCGGAACGCTTGTCCTGCTGCGGATGGCGCTGCCCCTGTGGCTTGTTGCCGCCGTGACGTGGAACTCCACCGCTTTTGTTCGCCGGCTTGCCACCCTGTGGCGCTGCCTGGCGCTTTTCTTCGCGGACCTGTTTGACAATGCCGCTCTTGAGCAGCTGATCGCGCAGGGAATCGGCCATATTCGAAAACCTGTAATACGTAGTGTGGATCAGTAGTGTGGCGGCGGCGGTTCGCTATGCGGGTCGTGCGACTGCCCGCCGCGCACCGATGCCAGCTCCTGACGCAGATCGCGGATCATCTGCTCCAGCGCCAGGATACGCAGGGCCTGTTCCGTCTCGACGGAAGCCAGCCCGTTCACCGTATCGTCGATGAAGGTGAGCCGTACTTCCAGCTCGGTGAGACGCTGCTCGAGCGATAGCGTCGACACGTCACTGCCTCAGGCTGCGGCCACGGCCTACGCCGTAGTACGCCAGCCCGGCCTCTTCGACCGCCGCAGGATCGTAAAGATTGCGCCCGTCGAAAATCGCTGGACTAGACAGCGCACTGCGAATGCGCGCGAAGTCCGGACTGCGGAACGCCTTCCATTCAGTGACGATCGCCAGCACGTCCGCGCCGTCCAGCGCTTGATAAGCGCCATCGCAAAGCGTGAGGTCGGCACGGTCGCCGTAGATGCGGTGCGTTTCTTCTCTCGCCTCGGGGTCATAAGCACGTACCGACGCGCCAGCCTCCCACAGAGCCTCCATCAAACGTCGGCTGGAAGCCTCGCGCATATCGTCGGTATTCGGCTTGAAGGCCAGGCCCCACAGCGCGATCGTTTTGCCCTTGAGCTGTCCGTCGAAGTGGCGCGAGATCAACTCGAACAACTTGGTCTTCTGGTCGTGATTGACCGCCTCGACCGCGCTAAGCAGGCGTGCCTCGTATCCCACGCCGCGCGCGGTGCGCTCAAGCGCCTGCACGTCCTTGGGAAAACACGAACCGCCATAACCAGCACCCGGATAGATGAAGTGATAGCCGATGCGTGGATCCGAGCCGATACCCTGGCGCACCAGCTCCACATCGGCACCTACGCGCTCGGCAATATTGGCGATTTCGTTCATGAAGCTGATCTTGGTCGCCAGCATCGCGTTGGCGGCGTACTTGGTCAGTTCGGCGGAACGTTCATCCATCACGACGGTACGGTCGTGATTGCGATTGAAGGGGGCATAGAGCTTGCGCAACGCATTCACGGCGCGCTCGCTGGAACTGCCGATCACGATGCGATCGGGACGCAGGCAATCCTCTACGGCGTCGCCTTCTTTCAGGAACTCTGGGTTCGACACCACGTCGAATTCAACATTCGCGCCGCGCGCGGCCAGCTCGGCAGCGATCGCTTCCCGCACGCGATCGGCAGTGCCCACCGGCACCGTCGATTTGTTCACCACTACGGCATACCGGTCCAGATGTTGGCCGATGGTGCGGGCCACGCCCAGCACGTATTTCAGATCGGCGCTGCCATCTTCGTCCGGCGGTGTACCCACGGCAATGAAGATGGCCTGGCCGTGCGCGATGGCGGGTGCGGCCTCAGTGGTGAAATCCAGCTGGCCACTGGCGTAATTGCGCTTGACGATCGGCTCCAGACCCGGCTCGTAGATCGGCATCTCGCCACGCTTCAGGCGCTCCACCTTGGCCGCATCGATATCGACGCAGACCACGTGATTGCCCATCTCGGCCAGACAGGCACCGGTGACCAGACCTACATAGCCGGTGCCAAATATGGTGACTTTCATTGTCGCGGAAATTCCGGGGAACAGAGTCCCGTAATTCTAGCAGGCCCATTCATGACGCCTGCGAGGCAGGACCGCCAAAAAGCAACGGGGCGCGAATCGCTTCGCGCCCCGTCGTTGTTTCCAGCAAACGGCCGATACTTACTTCGCGCCGCCCTGATCACCACCGGCCGGAGTCGGGCCAGTCTTCACCAGGGTCACGTCGAAGATGATCGTCGAATTCGGCGGGAAGCCGTTCTGCGGCTGTGCGCCATAGGCGATGTTCGACGGGATGAACAGCTTGTAGTGGCCACCCACCTGCATCAGCTGCAGGCCTTCGCGGAAGCCCGGGATCACGCCGGAGAGCGGGATCGAGGCCGGACCCGGGTTGCCCTCGTGCTTGGACGAGTCGTCAAACACTTCGCCGTTGACGAAGGAGCCGACATAGTTCACCTGCACGGTGTCGTTCGGACCCGGACGGGCGCCGGTGCCCTGGCTGATCACCTGGTACTGCAGGCCCGACGCGGTGCTCTTCACGCCCGCAGCGGTCTTGTTCTTGGCGATGAAAGCGTCACCGTCGGTCTTGTTCTTGGCGGCGACCTTCTCGTACTCGGCCTTGGCCTTGGTCTGCAGGTTGGCGACGAAGGCGTCACGCACCTGCTTGGCTTCGGCTTCGCTCATGGTGGGCTTCTGGCCCGACAGGGCGGACTGGACAGCACGGCCTACCGTGGCCGGATCCACTTCCTCGCGCACGAGCGGGGGCAACTGGCTGGCCAGGTCCCAACCCACCACGTAGCTGGCCTTGGTCTTGTCGACGGCACCAGCCGGGGCGGCAGACTTGGCAGCCTGGGCGTGCACGCCGGCAGTGAGGCCCAGCGCAACCGCCAAAGCGGCAGCCGTCAGCGTGGGACGCGAAAATTGCTTCATTTGAAACTCCCTCGTGTTGGATGTCCCGGTGCTCACCGGACGGGCCTCCCCGATGGAGGCAGTCCCCGCATTGTGCGGCGGCTTCCCGGTCTTAGCAACGAGCAGCGGCTGTGACACGCATTCCAGATAAAGGTTCACGTCATAAATTTCATCGTGGCATTTTGCGAAATGCCTAGAAATGGCCGCCGCCAGGGCGCCCATCCCGTTCCAGCGTGTCGCGCAGCGCGGCCTGCAGCCGAGCATGAACCTGCACCAATACCCGCCATAGCAGCCATGTCAGGATCAAACCCACCAGCAGCAAGACCAGTGCCACTTCACGCGGCGGCAGGATCGTGGACGCCAGGGCCGCCACCAGCAGGCCCAGCACCCACATCGCGGCCAAGGGAATGATGCGCGCCAGTACGGCACGGATACGCACGTTGTGACTGCCCCCCACCCGCTCAGGGATGCTCAGCTCAGCCAGCAACATGCCCAGTGCCGCAGCTTTGCGATACGTCGCCACGATCATCGGCAACGACAGCAGCGCTGCCACGGACCAGGCCAGCGTACGGGATACCTGCGGCCGGTCCGCGAACAACTGCCAATGGAAGAAGCCGCGGCGATACAAGTAGGCCATGATCAGGAAGACGGCCACCACCAGCATCATGTTGATGATCACGTGCCAGACCAGCCGGCGGATCATCTTCATCACCATCGCCCCCTGCCCGCTCAGGCTGAGGCTGCCCATCCAGTCGGTATACGCGGTGAACATACCGGTGAGGCCGCTCGGCAGGCGGCGTTCCAGAACCCCAGCCAGAGGATCCGCGCTGCGGATCAAATATGGAGTCAGAAAAGTGGTGATCGCGGATACCGCGACCGCCACCGGATACAGGAAGTCGCTCGTCACTTTCAGGCTCAGGCCCAGCGAGGCAATCACGAACGAGAACTCGCCAATCTGCGACAGCCCCATACCTACCCGCAGCGACGTGCGGCCGTCATTGCCGGCCACGAAGGTCCCGAAACTGCACGTGATCACCTTGCCGAGCACCACCACCACCGTTACCACCAGAATAGGCACGGCGTACTGCGCCAATAGCGACGGATCGATCAGCATGCCGATGGCGACAAAGAAGATGGCGCTGAACATGTCGCGCACCGGCACAATGATGCGCTCGACCCGCTCGACACTATCGGACTCGCCCACGATGGCACCAATCAAGAAAGCGCCCAACGCGATGCTGTAACCCATCTCGGTCACCAGCAGGCAAAAGCCGAAGCAGAGTCCGAGCACCGCCACCAACAGCACGTCATCGCGGCTGACCCGCGCGATGTAGTCGACTACGCGCGGCACCAGCAGCAGCCCCACCACGAGCGACACCGCCAGGAACAAGGTAAGCCGTCCAATGGCTTCCATAGCCTGCCCCGCTTCCAGATCACCTGTGCTGGCAATACCGGTAAGCAGCGCCATCAGCACGATGGCCAGCACATCCTCGATGATCAGAATGCCGAACATCAGCTGCGCAAAGCGCTCGCGCTTGAGATTCAGATCGTCCAGCGCCTTGAGGATGATGGTGGTCGAAGAGATCGACAGCATCGCGCCAAGGAACAGCGAATCCATCGTGCTCCAGTCGAAGAAGCGGCCGATCTCGTAGCCGATCCACACCATCAGCACGATCTCGCACAGCGCAGCCACCAGCGCGGCTCCGCCCACCTCACGCAACTTCTTAAGGCTGAACTCCAGGCCCAGCGCAAACAGCAGCAGAATCATGCCCAGTTCGGACAAGGTGCGGATAGTGCCTTCGTCGTGAATGAAGACCACCGGAAAGGTATACGGCCCCACCAATACGCCGGCGATGATGTAGCCAAGAACCACTGGCTGCCGCAGCCGCTGGAAAATCACGGTAGTCAGGCCGGCGACCAGCATGACCGTGGCAAGGTCCTGGATGAACTGCAATGCGTGCATGAAGGGTCCCGCTGCGAATCACCGCAAGACTAACAGCGGTCCGCGCATTGCCCTACGGCGAAGGCGAGGAAAAGCTCGTGCCCACAGTTCATGGTCAGGCGTGACGCCATCACGCAGGCATCTGCACCCGTCAATCGCTAGGCCATGCCGTGCGAAGTGCTCCGAAGCATTTCTCGCGAGACACCCTTCCCCGATGCCACGCCGACCCTCGCGCGGAAGCAACATTTTTGAAAAATTTTCTTCGCGAATACTTGACGAAAAGTCGAACCGTATTTATTCTTTCGGGCTCCACAGCAGTGGGGCCATAGCTCAGCTGGGAGAGCGCCTGCATGGCATGCAGGAGGTCGGCGGTTCGATCCCGCCTGGCTCCACCAAGGTTTTACATCACGTCCCCATCGTCTAGAGGCCTAGGACATCACCCTTTCACGGTGGCGACCGGGGTTCGAATCCCCGTGGGGACGCCATCTTAACCCGGATACATCGGAGACGATGCGAACGGATGTTGAGATGGACTGAAGGGCCTCTTGTAGTACCCGTTGTTCAAAATGCGGAGCGGTAGTTCAGTCGGTTAGAATGCTGGCCTGTCACGCCGGAGGTCGCGGGTTCGAGTCCCGTCCGCTCCGCCACTTATACGGAAAGCCCGCCTAGCGCGGGTTTTTTGTTGCCCGTCATCCGGCCTCAGCCCAGCTGCACCGCAGCACCGTATGCCGGCCCCTACAGCGGATGCCCTGGCGGCAGCGACTCCCGCGCATGCTGCGATGCCGGCTCGAGCGTACCCATGGAATGGCCCTGCTCCGCCAGATACTCCAGCCAGCGCGACAGGAATCCGTTCATGCGCAAGCGATGCTGAAGCACTGTATGAGCTGGCGGGAACGGCCCAAGCACCTGCCATAAATGCCGCCCCGGATGGCAATGCAAGGCCTCCGCCACATGAGCGTCGGTATACATCCGCAACTGCGCCGACGGCGAAGGCTGTCCCGTGTGAGCGTCCACGAAGTCGTAGGTCAGCTCCAGCTCGAGCGTATAAGGATGGCGCTCCTGCACCTGCAGCCGCACATCCAGCCCGTCATCCACGCTGGACACATAGAACCCGGGCGCCAGCTGCTGCGGTGCGAACAGCCGCACCAGCCGGTGGTAGTTCTCCGCATACAAACCCATCAGGAACCCGAAGCGTCCCGGCAGCAAGGCATTGCGACTGTCCAGCACAGCACTCATGGGTGGCGGGAACTCCTCTGATTCAGAACATGGTCCGCTCGATACCAAAGCGGTCGAAGATCTTGCTGGCGATTTCCTCGATCGACACATGCGTGGTGTTGAGGCTGGGAATGCCCTCACGGCGCATCAGCTTATCGGCCTGCTCCAGCTCCCAACGGCATTGCTTCAACGTAGCGTAACGGCTGCCGGCACGCCGTTGTTCACGGATCTGCGCCAGGCGCTGGGGATCGATAGTGAGGCCAAACAGGCGGTCCCGGTAGGGGCGTAAACGTACCGGCAGTTCCAGTTTGTCGAGGTCGTCGTCGGTCAGCGGGTAATTGGCGGCGCTGACGCCGTAATGCAAGGCCATATACAGACAGGTGGGCGTTTTGCCGGAACGCGACACCCCCACCAGAATTAGGTCTGCCTGCGCGTAATCCACATCGATACCGTCGTCATGTGACAACGCGTAGTTGGTCGCATTGATGCGCGCCTCATACTTATCGAAATCGACCAGGCCATGCGAGCGATTCACCGCTCCGGAGCGCTTCGCGCCGAGCTCATCCTCCAGCGGACCGATAAACGGCGCGAACACATCCAGCATCAGTGCACCGCTGGCGGCCACGATCTCACAAAGATCCCGCGAGGCCATGGTGTTGACCACGATCGGCCGCTCGCCACTCTGCGCATAACGGGTCTTGATACGCAGCGCCGCCGCCTCCGCCTTGTGGGCGTCATCAATAAAGGGCAAGCGATGCTTCTCGAATTGCACGCCCTCAAACTGGGCCAGGATGCTGTTGCCGATCGTCTCCGCGGTAATACCAGTGGAGTCGGAGATGTAAAAAACGGTTCGCCGCATACCTGTTCCAGATGCCCTGAAGAGTCCCAAGCGCCACCTTAGCGCATGCACCAGGACCTGTCTTTGCTTGACCCGGGCCTGACTGGTAGGCAATTGGCGCGCGATTGGCTGCCAATGGTCTTCTTGTGCCGCGCACCATCGGCATCGGACAATACCAGTTCTTTGTAGCCGGCTTTTTGCAGATCGGCTCCACCCCCGCATCACCCTGTAGAGCTCTTGAGGAGACTCCTTTGAACGATCTGGTGCTTTGGCTCGACTCGCTGCGCATGACCGACCTGGGCAAGGTCGGCGGCAAGAATGCGTCGCTCGGCGAGATGATCGGCAACCTGGCCAAGCTCGGGGTTTCCGTGCCCGGCGGCTTCGCCACGACCGCCGACGCCTTCCAGCAGTACCTGGACAAGAGCGGTGTGGCCAAGCGCATCCAGGCGCGCTTGGCCGATCTCGATGTGGACGATGTGGACGCCCTCACCACGGCCGGCAAGGAGATCCGTGAGTGGGTCACCGAGACCCCGCTGCCGTCGGAGCTGGACAAGGCCATCCGCGATGCCTACGCCAAACTGTGCAAGGACGCCGGCGCCGAGAACATCGCCGTCGCTGTGCGCTCTTCCGCCACGGCCGAAGACCTGCCAGACGCCTCTTTCGCCGGCCAGCAGGAAACCTTCCTCAACGTCGTCGGCATCGAGGACGTGCTGCACAAGGTGAAGGAAGTCTTCGCCTCGCTGTACAACGACCGCGCCATTGCCTATCGCGTGCATCAAGGCTTCAAGCACGAGGACGTGTTCCTCTCCGCTGGCGTGCAGTTGATGGTGCGTTCGGACGTGGGCGCTTCCGGCGTGCTGTTCACGCTGGACACCGAGTCGGGCTTCCGCGATGTGGTCTTCGTCACCGGCTCCTACGGCCTGGGTGAGATGGTCGTGCAGGGCGCGGTGAATCCCGATGAGTTCTACGTGTTCAAGCCCACGCTCAAGCAGGGCAAGCCGGCGGTGCTTCGCCGCAATCTCGGCGCCAAGCAGCTGCGCATGGTCTATTCCAATGCCCCTGGCGAACGCGTAAAGACCGAGGACACGCCGGCCGAACTGCGTAACCGCTTCTGCATCAACGATGCTGATGTGGAAGAACTGTCCCGTCAGGCGCTGATCATCGAGCAGCATTACGGCCGCCCGATGGACATCGAGTGGGCGAAGGACGGCAACACCGGCAAGCTCTACATCGTGCAGGCCCGCCCCGAGACGGTGAAGTCGCGCGCGCACGCCACGCAGCTCGAGCGTTTCCATCTCAATGAAAAGGGCCCGGTGCTGGCCGAGGGCCGTGCCATTGGCCAGAAGATCGGCGCCGGCAAGGCCCGCGTGATCCGCTCGCTGGCCGACATGAACAAAGTGCAGCCCGGCGACGTGCTGATCGCCGACATGACCGACCCCGACTGGGAACCAGTGATGAAGCGCGCTTCGGCCATCGTCACCAATCGTGGCGGTCGCACTTGCCACGCTGCGATCATCGCCCGCGAACTGGGCGTGCCGGCCGTCGTCGGCACCGGCAATGCGCTGGACAAAATTCCTGACGGCACCGACGTCACCGTGTCCTGCGCCGAAGGCGACACCGGCACCATCTATCAGGGCGTGCTGAAGTTCGAGCGTGTCACCGCCGATCTGGGCGACATGCCCGAGGCGCCACTGAAGATCATGATGAACGTGGCCAACCCGGAGCGTGCCTTCGACTTCGGCATGCTGCCGAATGCAGGTATCGGCCTCGCCCGCCTGGAGATGATCATCGCCAGCCATATCGGCGTGCATCCCAAGGCCCTGCTCGAATACAGCAAACAGGACGCCGCCACCAAGGCCAAGATCGACGAGCGCATCGCCGGCTATGCCGACCCGGTGAGCTTCTACGTAGACCGTCTCGCGGAAGGCATCGCCACCATCGCCGCCTCCGTGTTCCCCAAGCCGGTGATCGTGCGCCTGTCTGACTTCAAGTCGAACGAATACGCCAACCTGCTCGGCGGCGCGCGCTATGAGCCGCACGAAGAGAACCCGATGATCGGCTACCGCGGTGCCAGTCGCTATGTCGATGCCGGCTTCGCTGAAGCCTTCGCGCTTGAGTGCCGTGCGGTCAAGCGCGTGCGCGAAGTGATGGGCCTGGACAACGTGTGGGTCATGATCCCATTTGTGCGCACCCTGGGCGAAGGCCGCAAGGTCATCGAAGTGTTGGGCAAGAACGGCCTCAAGCAGGGTGAGCACGACCTCAAGGTCATCATGATGTGCGAGGTCCCTTCCAATGCCCTGCTCGCCGCTGAGTTCCTGGAAATCTTCGATGGCTTCTCCATCGGCTCCAACGACCTTACCCAGCTCACCCTCGGCCTGGATCGCGACTCGAGCATCGTCGCCAATCTGTTCGACGAGCGCGATCCCGCGGTGAAGAAGCTGCTGGCCATGGCCATCCAGACCGCCCGCGAGAAAGGCAAGTACGTTGGCATCTGCGGCCAGGGTCCGTCGGATCACCCCGACCTGGCCGAGTGGCTGATGGAACAGGGTATCGAGTCGGTATCACTGAACCCGGATACCGTGGTCGACACATGGCTGCGACTGGCCAAGAAGAAAGCGGGCTAAGTACTTCGCAGTGAGCAATATCCAAGGGCGGTGGAAACACCGCCCTTTTTTTGTGTCCGGTGGAAGCGGGTTATTGAACTCGCTAGATCACGGCCGGCAAGACTGACCGCCCGTATCGGACAAGCATTCGTCGCTCTGGATCAGCCCAAGGCGTACGGTCAGTAATGAGTGCGCCTGAAACTCGGTTGTCGCACCGCGGTCCATATAGACCGACGACGTCATGGAGGGGTTATGCGATCGATAGCAAGGTTTCTGGCTCGAAATAAAGGCTTTATCGCCTTCATGTTTTGCATGCTGGTTTTCCGCAGCGCGGTGGCCGACTGGAACGTCGTTCCGACCGGCTCCATGCAACCGACCATTCGTATCGGCGATCGAATCGTTGTGGATAAGGCCGCTTATGACGTGCGCGTCCCACTGACGCATCTCTCGCTGATGCATCTGGCCGACCCGAAACGCGGCGATATTGTGGTGCTGGATTCGAAGGCCGCCGGCGAAAAGCTGGTCAAACGGGTGATTGGCGTACCTGGCGATCTCGTGGCACTACGCGGCAATCGGCTCTATGTGAATGGTCAGGCGGCCCGCTACTCCGCAGCCATGGTCAACGGCATTCGTGATGATGCGGTCGAGTCAGCCAGTTATGCGGTTGAGAGCTATGACGGGGTACGTCATCTGATCCGCATGTCGGCACTGCCCCCTGATGGCTCACACGACTTTGGGCCGGTTACGGTGCCGGCGGGCAAGTATTTGCTGCTGGGTGACAATCGGGACAATAGTGCGGATTCGCGTTACTTCGGGTTCTTTCCGCGAGGTGAAATCACTGGGCGGGCAACACGGGTAGCGGTGTCGCTGGATCCGGGGGATCACTACTTGCCCAGGGCTGGGCGGTTTGGGGTGCAGTTGGAGTAAAAGCCCTGCACCCTCATTAGAGGACCGTGTTGCGTGAAGGGTGGGATTGTTCGGCCCGTCCATGGGCCTCACCCCTCCGCGCTAAAGCGCTACGGGGACAGCCTTCGGCTGTCCAAATTCGCTCCCGGCGAATTTGTCGAACCCCAGTGGCTTCGTCCCCACCCTCTCCGCCAGATACGCAAAACGCCCCACTGGGGGGCGTTTTGCGTATCTGGCGGAGAGGGTGGGATTCGAACCCACGGTACGCTTACACGTACGCCTGATTTCGAGTCAGGTACATTCGACCACTCTGCCACCTCTCCAAAGGGTCACACGGTGGTCCGCGCGAGCCGGCAATCATACGCGCGACGGTTCGTCGTGACAACTCCCTGGACATGGGGCATGCTGCGCGCACACGTTTCTCCCGGCAGCCCATGATCGAATTCGGACACGGTACCCACGTCGGCCTGCGCCGTACGCGCAATGAAGACACCTATTACGCCGACGCGGGACTGGGACTGTTCCTGGTCGCCGACGGCATGGGCGGGCATCAGCATGGCGAGGTGGCTTCGGCCCTGGTCCGCGACGCAGTAGCGGATCTGGTGACGCGCGGGCACAGCCTGGTGGAAGCGGTGCGCGGTGCGGACGAACGGCTGATGGCCCAGGCCAAAGGGTCACCGGACGCCTTGCCCATGGGAACGACCATCGCCGCCCTTCGACTGGACGCGAACAGCTACGAAGTCGCATGGGTCGGTGATAGCCGTATCTATCTATGGCAGAACGGATTACGCCAGATCAGCCACGATCACTCGCTGGTACAGGAGCTGGTGGCAGCTGGCACGCTGGATCCGGCACAGGCGGCCCGCCATCCGCAACGCAATGTGATTACCCAGGCGCTGGGAATCACCGCCGTGGATCAACTGCACATCGGCATGGCACGCGGCACCCTGGAGCCGGGCATGTGCTTTTTGCTGTGTAGCGATGGACTGACCGAGGAAGTGAGCGATGCCGGCATCGCCCGCATCGTGGAACGCCGCGATCTGGCTGCCCAGGAGTGTGTAGATCATTTGCTGCTCGCCGCGCTCGACGCGGGTGGCAGCGACAACATCACGGTGATCCTGGCTCGCGCTAATTGACGCGAGCCCATGGTGCTTAATGCACCGTGGTTTCTTCCTTGCGCCACACGCTGCTGCCACCAGCGCTTTTGTCCAATGCATCCAGCCGGCGCTCGTGCGCCGCGGCTTCTTCTGCGTCGGCATGCAAGACACGCGGACGGCGATCCAGCGTGATCGGCATCACCACCTTGACGACGCCCTGCTCCGGCGCGCTTTCAAAACCCAGGTCCAGTACCACCTGGCCCGAAGTCATGGCCAGATAGACTTCCGCCAGGAGCTGGGCGTCGATCAGGCCGCCGTGCAGGTCGCGCGCGGAGTTGTCCACGCCCAGACGTTTGCATAGCGCATCCAGGCTGTTGCGCTGGCCGGGGTAGCGCTCTCGCGCCATCACCAGGGTATCGAGCACAGGGCAACGATCGGCGATACGACCATAGTGTTCACCTGCCCGTGCCAGCTCGGCGTCGAGGAAGCCCACGTCGAATGTCGCGTTGTGGATGATCAGCTCGGCACCGTCGATAAAGGCAAGGAATTCGTCGACCACATCGGCAAAACGAGGCTTGTCGAGCAGGAACTCGTCCTCGATGCCGGTGACTTGCTTGGCTCCCTCATCGATCAGGCGATCCGGGTTGAGGTAGGTCTGATAATGCTTGCCAGTCGGCCTGCGCTCGATCATCTCGACGCAAGCGATTTCGATCAGACGATGTCCCTGGCGCACTTCCAGGCCGGTGGTTTCGGTATCGAGGACAATCTGCCTCATCACTTGCTCCTGTACTGCTCGGCCTGTTCGCGCGCCGCTTCGTCGACACGCTCGTTCTCGGCATGACCATTATGGCCGCGCACCCATTGCCAACGCAGCTGATGCTTGGCGGTGGCATCGGACAGGCGTTCCCACAGATCCTGGTTCTTCACCGGCTTCTTGTCCGCGGTTTTCCAGCCGTTGGCGCGCCACTTGGGCACCCACTGCTCGATACCCTGCATCACGTATTTGGAATCGGTGGTCAGAGTGACCTTGCATGGGCGCGTCAGCGCCTCGAGCGCGGCGATGGCGGCCATCAACTCCATTCGATTATTGGTGGTATCGGGTTCGCCGCCTGCCAGTATGCGTTCCGTGCCCTTGGCGCGCAGCAGTGCGGCCCAGCCGCCCGGCCCCGGATTGCCGAGGCATGCGCCATCGGTAAAAGCTTCCACTTCAGTCATCGTTACCTGCAGATTTTCTAAATAGTCAGGACATCAGGACGAGGCACTTCGCCTCGCACCGGGCGCCAGATTTACATTCACCGTTGCTGATACCAGCTTGGGTTTCAGGCGAGTGGGCGTCACCGCGCGTCGACGCTTGCGCGCAATCAGCACATAGCCTCCGCCGAAAGCATGGACACCACGCGCGTCCGTTCCGCTATGCGGCCACACATGACCGACGCGCTGCATCCGCTCCACATCCAGTTCACCCGCACGAACCCAGCGTTCGAGCGTCAATGGCGACTTCAAAGCCGGCATGACGCCATCCCGCCCCTGCCAATAAAGCCAGGGCAGCCAGCCGCTCCAAGGATGCAGACCGGTGAGAACCAATACGCCACCGGGTGCAAGTACGCGACAAGCCTCTTGCAGCAGCTCTTGTGGTGCGGGTGCAACCTCCACGGCGTGACGCAATAAAACCAGTCCGAACGCATCATCGATAAACGGCAGCGCCTCATCTGCGCAAGCACGGGCATCGCCGTGAAAGCGGTGGCCTACCAGCCGCAAGCGCACCCAGTTGCCCAGCAACGGCAAGATGGGCGGCCGGTCATGCGACAACGCAGAGATCAACAGCGCGTGCGTACCGGCGCAGCGCTGCAGGTCGGGCAATAGCGCCGCCGCCTCTTCGGCCAGGAGATGGCGAAGCGGCGCACTGGCGTAAATGTCTTTGTCGCGCTGCGGCATGCGTCAACGGCCCACGGTCAAGCCGAGAGTGTAATAGCTGCCACTGGGTCGTGGCTCTCACTCCCAGACCGAACTGGGCCACAAGACTGAATGGGGATCCCGACTGTTAACGCCTCGCTAACGAGTCGCCGCCCGCCCCGCTTTATATTCGGTCGCTTCGCGCAAGCCGGATGCCTGCGTCAGTCGATACGAATCCGCAGAGGAGTGCCCCTTGCACGTCGTACCGTTATCGGCGCTTGCCGACAACTACGTCTGGATGCTCTACGACGACGCGGGTAACGCGATCGTAGTCGATCCGGGCGAGGCCGCGCCGGTGGAAACCGCGCTGCAGGAACGCCAGCTGCAACTGCGGGCGATTCTCCTGACCCATCACCACAACGACCATATTGGTGGCGTAGGTGCATTGCTCGCACGCTATCCCGTGCCGGTCTATGCGCCGCACGATGAACGTATCGGCGAGGTCACACAACGCGTGCAGGATGGCGATGAAGTCGAAATCGATGCACCGCGCGCGCATTTCCGGGTGATCGAGATTCCGGGACACACACGCACCCATATCGCCTATGCCGGTGAAGGCTTGCTGCTGTGCGGTGACACGCTTTTCAGCATGGGCTGCGGCCGTCTGTTCGAGGGCACACCGGAGCAAATGCTGACTTCGCTGGACAAACTCGCCGCACTGCCAGGCGAAACCAAGGTCTGCTGCGCACATGAATACACCGCAGCCAACGGTCGCTTCGCGCTGACCGTCGAGCCACACAATCCAGCGCTCGCCAAACGCGTGGAGCAGGTGCAGGCATTGCGCGATCGTCAGCAGCCCAGCCTTCCGGTGACACTGGAAACCGAACTGGCTACGAATCCCTTCCTGCGTGTCGATAGCGATGAAGTCGGGGCCTGGTGCCGCCATCACGGCGCTGAAGCCGGGCGCGTAGCGCGATTTGCGGCCCTACGTGCTGCCAAGGATGTATTCCGCGGATGAAACGCTCCCTCCTTCGCCCGCTGCCCGTCGCGCTTTCCATGCTGCTTGCGGCATGCGCCACTACACCTCCGGTTACGACGCGCAACCCGGTCGGCAATATCACGCCACCGGCAGCACCCGCTGTCCGCGACGTGACGCGCACCGTTGGCACTGCGGCGACACCGCAGGAGAGCTCCAACGTCTGGGAGCAACTGCGCGGCAGTTTCGCCATGGCCGATTGCGACGCCGATCCCGCCATCCTGGATTGGGCTCGCCGATATACGCAGAGCCCGCAGCGTTTCGAAGCAGAGATGCGCGAAGTCATGCCGCGTCTGATCTATGTGCAACAGATCGCGGCAAGGCATGGCGTGGCTGGGGAGTTCGCTCTTCTGCCCTGGGTAGAGAGTCATTACCGCCCAGTGCCGGGCAGCAAGGGTAATCCCGCCGGCATGTGGCAGATCATGCCGGTCACGGCCAACGCGCTCGGCATGCGCGTGGACAAGAACTACGACGGGCGCCTCGACGTTCCCGCCGCCACCGATGCGATTATGGCCTTGCTGCGCCGCTATCACGATGATCTCGGCGACTGGCGTATGGCGGACTACGCATTCAACGCAGGCGAATTCGCTGTTCGCAAACTCATCGATCAGCACGGCATGCCAGCGGCTGAGCCGGTGATTCCGCGCATGCCGGTCAAGCGCATCACCCGCGAGCATCTCACCAAACTGTTGGCGATCTCCTGCGTCGTGCGCGAGCCCGGTCGCTTCAAGGTTAACCTGCCGCTGCTGCCGGCCGAGCAGCGGCTGGTGTCCGTGGATATCGATAAGTCGATGCCGATCGCGCAAGCCGCCGATCACGCGGGCATGTCGGTGGATGAATTGAAGGATCTGAACGCAGGCTTCCGCAATGGCTATATCGACAAGCGCGCCGCGTCTTACTTGCTGATGCCGCGCAGCCACGCCGAGCAATTCCGCAATGCGCTACAAGTCGGTGATGGCGACACCGTCGCCTCAGCCGACACGAACAAGCCGCAACTGCCTCTGCTGGCCCAAAGCGGCGATGGTCCCTCGGCCATGACCGATGATCCGGCACTGGCGTCCGGTGCCAAGACACATACCGTCAAGTCAGGCGATACCTTGTGGATCATCGCGCGGCGTTATTCGCTCAATATTGATCAGCTCAAGCGCTGGAACCATCTGCAGGGAGTGAAACTGCGCCTGGGCCAGGTCTTGAAGGTCAGTGCACCCGGTTGAGCGGCGTCCGGCGGCACAGGCATCACGCCTGCTAGACTCGCGTCGCAGCGCACCGTTGCGGCGCCACCCTGGAGGACGCATGGGATTCCTGCACGGCAAACGCGCCTTGATCGTGGGCATCGCCAGCCAGCGCTCGATCGCCTGGGGCATCGCGAACGCCATGCATCGCGAAGGTGCGCAACTTGCTTTTACCTACCAGAACGACCGCCTGAAAGATCGTGTCGACGAAGCCGCGAACGCTTTCGGCTCCAACATCGTGCTGCCTTGCGACGTTGCGGAAGATGCCCAGATCGACAGCCTGTTCCGGGAGCTGGGCAGCCACTGGGATGGCTTCGACATCCTGGTGCATTCAGTTGGTTTCGCGCCGCGCGAGGCGTTGCAAGGGGAGTTTCTGGACAACCTCACACGCGAGAACTTCGGCATCGCCCACGATATTTCCAGCTACAGCCTGGCCGCCCTCGCCAAAGCAGCCAGACCACTGATGGCTGGACGTGGCGGCGCCATTCTGACGCTGACCTATCTGGGCGCGGAGCGCGTACTGTCGAATTACAACGTGATGGGCCTGGCCAAGGCCAGCCTGGAAGCCAATGTGCGCTATCTGGCCGTCAACCTGGGACCGGAGGGCACTCGCGTCAACGCCATCTCGGCCGGACCGATCAAGACACTGGCTGCCGCGGGCATCTCCAACTTCCGCAAGATGCTCGATCACGTTGACGAGCATGCGCCATTGCGCCGCAGCGTCACTATCGATGAAGTTGGCAATGTCGGTGCCTTTTTGTGTTCGGACCTGGCATCAGGCATCACCGGCGAGATCACTTATGTGGATGCTGGCTACAACATCCTGGGCATGACGGGTATTTGAGCGTCTGCATTCAATGAAACAAAAAGGGCGGCCCATGAGGCCGCCCCTTATTCGAACCATCGCAAAGACAGCTTACATGCGGTCCTTCGCGATCTTGATCTCGGTCTTCGCCTTCAGCGCGTCGATGAACTCCTGCGTCGCCGAACCGCCATAAGCCTGCACCATCTGCTGTCGCAACCCAGTGCGCAACTCGGCCGGCACCTTGGCTAGGTCCGCGTCCTGCACCTTATCTACTGCGAGCAACGCGTAGGAGCCATCCTGCTCCGACACGCTGGCGAACTGCGGTTTACCCGCCGCCGGGTGCGGCAAGGTGAACGCTTCGCTGATCAATGCGGGGGCAATATCGCTCTGACCGCGCGTGATTTCATTGGCGCTCTTCACTGCGGCGCCCACCGATGCCGCCACTGCCGTCATGTCCTCACCCTTCTGCAGGCGGGCCAGCAGCGCATCCGACTTGGCCTTGGCCGCCGCAGCAACGCGCTCGTCGAGAACCTTCTGGCGCACGGCGTCGCGCACATTAGCCAGCGGTTTCGCGGCAGCGGACACGTGCTTGTCGACATGGATCACGACGGAGTGGTCGGGACCCAGTTCGATCAGGCCCGAGTTGTTACCCTGCGCCAATACATCGTCCGCGAACGCAGACTGCACCAGCTTGGGATTGCTTGCGATACCGCTGCCACCTTGGCGCGAAAACAATTCCGTGGTCTTGATCGGCAAGCCCAGCGCCTGCGCGGCGGGCTCGAGCGACGACGGGTTCTGATAGGCGTTGTCCGTCAGCTTGCCGGCAAGCTCGTTGAACTTGCGATCTCGCTCGCCAGTCATCGCTTCTTTTGCCAACTGGTCGCGCACTTCCTCAAACGGCTTGGCCTGGCCGCTACGGACGTCGCGCAACCACAGCACGTGATAACCCTCGTCCGACAACACCGGCTTGGATACCTGCCCCTTCTGCAGCGCGAACAAGGCATCGTCGAACGCCGCGTTGGCCACACCCTTCTCCAGCCAACCCAGATCACCGCCGCTGCGCTTGGAGCCAAGGTCGTCCGAAGACTGCTCGGCCAGCTTGGCGAAGTTGTCCGGCTTCGCTTCGGAGGCCACCTGTTCGGCCTTGGCCAGCGCAGCCTTTTGCTGCTCCGGCGTCGCGTTCTTAGGCACGTTGATCAGAATGTGTGAGACTAGGCGCTGCTCCGGCTGCACAAAGCGCTGCTTCTCATCCTCGTAGCGCTTCTTGAGGTCCGCATCGCTCGGCTGTGCGTCCAGCTTGAGATCGCTGCCACTCACTTCGATATATTTCACCGAGACCTGCTCGGGATCCATGAAGTCGGCTTGATGCGCTTTGTAATAGGCATCGATCTGCGCATCGTCGACATTGCTGTCGGTCAATGCGGGACGCGGCACGCTGAAGTAGCGCAGGTCACGGCGCTGCATGCTCAAGTTCAGGTAGCGATCCAGTTCGGCGTCGGTGACGATCGTGTTCGCGCCGATCGCACCTGGGATCTGGGTGATGCTCAGCTCATTGCGCACTTCGCTTTCGAACTGCGTCGATGTCTTGCCCTGACCGGCCAGCCACGCGCGATACATCGCCGGATCGAACTTGCCATTGACCTGCACGCCAGGAATGCCAGCGATGGTGTCGCGCAGCGCCTGATCGGAAACACGCATGCCCAGATCGGTGGCCGCCTGCGTGAGCAGTTGCTGATCGATCATCGCATCCAGCACCCGCTGCTTGGTCTCGGGCTTCTCGAACACGCTGGCGTCGAAATGATCGCCCTGCTGTGCACTAGCCTGCTGGCGCAGCAGGTTCAGGCGGTTCTGGAATTCTTGCTGGGTGATTTCATGCTTGCCGACCTTCGCCACAAAGGTTTCGGTCTGCGACATGAAGTACGACTCGATGCCGAAGAACGAGATAGCGAAGACGCAGATGCCCAGAATGACAATCGACGGCCATCCGTGAAGCTTGGTACGTAGTGCCTGCAACATGGGAATCTTCCCAACAAGGGTTGATCGAAGCGCGATTGCGCGGTCCATAAAAAGACAAGGGCGCCACAGGGGCGCCCTTGCGAACTGTGGCGGAGCGGACGGGACTCGAACCCGCGACCTCCGGCGTGACAGGCCAGCATTCTAACCGACTGAACTACCGCTCCGCAGTTTTTGGTGGGTGCTGTAGGGATCGAACCTACGACCCTCGCCTTGTAAGGGCGACGCTCTACCGCTGAGCTAAGCACCCAAAACCAAGCGAAGAGCCGCTTAGTTTAGGGCATCCTTCAGAGTCTTGCCAGCCTTGAAGGCCGGAACCTTCGAAGCCTTGATCTTGATCGTCTCGTTGGTGCGCGGATTGCGACCGGTGCGGGCAGCGCGCTTGCGCACAGTGAAGGTGCCAAAGCCGACCACCGACACATCGTCACCCTTCTTCAGCGCCTTCTGCACGGTCTCGAAGAAAGCCTCGAGAGCACGACCGGCGTCAGCCTTGGTGAGTTCGGCCTTCTCGGCAATGGCATTGATCAGATCGGTTTTATTCATTGAGTCACTCCCTTAAACGATTATGCGGCCCGCGTGGTCAGTCTGGGACGAGACAACGCCGACTTAGATGGTTGGCTACCGATTGGCGCCGTCCCGCGACCCCGCATCGCTGCGCTTCCAACGTCGCGCGAGGATTGCGGTGCCGCCCTTTATACCAGTGCCCTATGGGGTCCGCAATACAAGCAATACCAAGGCTTTCAGGCTTTTTGAAGCTTACGCGGAAGCACTTGCATTACATGTTATGAAACGTTACGCGATGTACCAAGACAGACATCCACCACACAAAAAAGTGGCATGCCTAAGGCATGCCACCTTCTTTTTTTCTACAACTCAAAATGGCATCAGTGAGGACGCACTGCCGTCTCTGGCGACTCTTCCTCAATCGGTGCCTCGACAGCCTTCGTCGCCTCCTCCTTGACCTGCAGGGGCTGCAGGGGGCGCTCAAGTGCGATATCCAGGACCTCATCGATCCAGCGCACCGGATGGATATCCAGCGAACCGGTGATATTGGCCGGGATATCCGCAAGATCCTTCTTGTTGTCTTCCGGGATGATCACCGTGGTGATACCGCCGCGATGCGCCGCCAACAGCTTTTCCTTGAGACCGCCGATCGGCAGCACACGGCCACGCAGCGTTATCTCGCCGGTCATCGCCACTTCGGAACGTACCGGCACCTTGGTCAACGCCGAGACCAGAGCCGTGCACATGGCGATACCTGCACTGGGGCCATCCTTCGGCGTTGCACCTTCCGGCACATGAATGTGCAGGTCGAGCTTCTGATGAAACTCAGGATCGATACCCAGCCGCTCAGCCCGGGCGCGAACCACCGAAAGCGCCGCCTGGATGGACTCCTTCATGACGTCGCCAAGCTGACCGGTGTTCACCAATCGCCCCTTACCGGCAACCACTGAAGCTTCGATGCTGAGCAGATCGCCACCGACCTGAGTCCAGGCCAGGCCTGTAACCAGGCCGACTTCGTTCTGGAGTTCCTTACGCCCGAAATCGAATCGGCGAACACCCAGATAGTGCTCAAGATTGGACGAATCGACTTTGGCATGACCAGGTGCCGACTTAGCCTTGGATTTGGCCGTCTTTGCGGCCGTAGCCTTTGCCTTCACCTTGCTCTTCTTCACTTCGCCAAGCGTCAGTTCCTTCACCACCTTGCGGCAGATCTTGGACACTTCGCGCTCAAGATTACGCACGCCGGATTCGCGCGTGTAATAGCGCACGATGTCGCGTACGGCATCTTCAGACACGCTCAGCTCTTCCGGCTTCAGCCCATTTGCTTTGAGCTGCTTCGGCAACAGGTATTTCTGCGCGATCGCCAACTTCTCATCTTCGGTGTAACCCGGGATGCGAATAACCTCCATGCGATCGAGCAGCGGGCCAGGGATATTGAGCGAGTTGGCCGTAGCGATCCACATCACCTCGGACAGGTCGAGGTCGACCTCCAGGTAATGGTCATTGAATGCGTGGTTCTGCTCCGGATCGAGCACCTCCAGCAACGCAGAAGACGGATCGCCACGGAAGTCCATCGACATCTTGTCGATTTCGTCCAGCACGAACAGCGGATTCTTGGTCCCGATCTTGTTCATGTTCTGCACGATGCGCCCCGGCATCGAACCGATATAGGTACGGCGATGGCCGCGGATCTCGGCCTCGTCACGCACACCACCCAGGCTCATGCGGACGAACTTGCGGTTAGTCGCCTTGGCGATCGACTGGCCAAGCGAGGTCTTACCGACACCGGGCGGGCCGACCAGACAAAGGATCGGCCCCTTCATGGCATTCACACGCTGCTGCACAGCGAGATACTCAAGGATGCGCTCCTTGACCTTTTCCAGACCGAAGTGATCGGCGTCGAGCACGTCCTGCGCGAGCTGTAGATCCTTGCGCACCTTGCTGCGCTTCTTCCACGGCACACCGACCAGCCAGTCGAGGTAGTTACGCACCACCGTAGCCTCAGCTGACATCGGCGACATCTGGCGAAGCTTGCTGAATTCCTGACGCGCCTTGGCCAGCACGGCCTTGGGCATGCCTGCCTGTTCGATTTTCTTCTGTAGCTCTTCGATCTCGTTCGGGCCTTCCTCGCTCTCGCCGAGCTCCTTCTGGATGGCCTTCATCTGTTCGTTGAGGTAGTACTCGCGCTGGCTCTTCTCCATCTGCGACTTCACGCGGCCGCGGATGCGCTTCTCCACCTGCTGCAAGTCCATCTCGCCATCGACCAGACCGATCAGCAACTCGAGGCGCTGACCGACGTCCGCGGTCTCTAGCACTTTCTGCTTGTCGGCCATGCGCACGGAGAGATGCGCCGCGATGGAGTCGGCCACGCGCGATGGATCATCAATACCCGACAGCGTCGCCAGCACTTCCGGCGGCAACTTGCGGCTCTGCTTTACGAGCTGTTCGAACAGCGAGATCAGCGTGCGCGACACCACATCGAGCTCGCGCTCCTTGTTGCTATAGACCGGCTCGATGACGCGCGAGGTCGCCATCAGCATGCCGCCGTCTTCTTGATACTTCTCAACGGAGACACGTGCCTGGCCTTCGACCAGCACCTTCACGGTGCCATCGGGCAGCTTCAGCAATTGCAGCACACCAGCCAGCGTACCGATCTCATGCAGATCGGCCACAGCCGGATCATCGATATCGGGGCTCTTCTGCGCTACGAGGAGGATCTGACGCTCACCCTCCATGGCGCGCTCCAGCGCGCGCATTGACTTGTCACGGCCGACGAAGAGCGGGATGACCATGTGAGGGTAGACCACCACGTCGCGCAGCGGCAGTACCGGCAGGGCGTCCAGCGCGGCACCGCTGGCGACAGGAAGGGGGGCATTTTTTGCCATGTAAAAGGTCCCTCGGGGAGTAATGCGACTACGCCCCGACACTGCGCCGGAGGCATCTTTCCGTCAAGTGGAGGTGGGGCCGCTTCCACACAAGTGCGGATAGCTTCGCGGAAAACAAAAACGGCCCCGGCGCAGTGCCGAGGCCGCTTCATTCAGGCTATGGCAGGCTTTCAGGCGGCGTCGCCGCCCTCGCCCGCTACGCGCTGCTGCAGATTGCCGCGATAAATCAGATAGGGCTCAGCCTGTCCGTTGATCACAGCATCATCCACAACCACCTTGCTCACGTGCTCCAGCGAGGGCAGCTCGTACATGGTGTCCAGCAGCACCTGCTCAAGAATGGTACGCAGGCCGCGAGCGCCGGTCTTGCGCTTGAGCGCCTTACGGGCGATTGCCTGCAAAGCCTCTGGGCGGAATTCCAGCTCCACACCTTCCATCTCGAACAGCTTCTTGAACTGCTTGGTGACGGCGTTGCGCGGCTCGGTGAGGATCTTCACCAGAGCCGGCTCGTCCAACTCATCCAGGGTGGCGACCACCGGCAGACGGCCGACGAATTCCGGAATCAGACCGAAACGCACCAGGTCAGCGGGCTCCACATCAGCCAGCACCTTGCCTAGGTTCTCCGTGCGCTCCTTGCTGCGGACTTCGGCCGAGAAGCCGATGCCCGTGGTTTCGGAGCGCTGCTGGATCACCTTCTCCAGACCGGCGAACGCGCCGCCGCAAATGAAGAGGATGTTCTTGGTGTCGACCTGCAGGAATTCCTGCTGCGGATGCTTGCGGCCACCCTGCGGCGGCACCGAGGCCAGCGTGCCCTCGATCAGCTTCAGCAGCGCCTGCTGCACGCCTTCACCCGACACGTCGCGCGTGATCGACGGGTTCTCGCTCTTGCGCGAGATCTTGTCGATTTCGTCGATGTAGACGATACCCGACTGCGCCTTGTCGACGTCGTAGTCGCACTTTTGCAGCAGCTTCTGGATGATGTTTTCGACATCCTCGCCCACGTAGCCGGCTTCGGTCAGCGTGGTGGCATCGGCAATGGTGAACGGCACGTTGAGCAGGCGCGCCAACGTTTCCGCCAGCAGCGTCTTGCCCGAGCCGGTCGGACCAATCAGGAGAATGTTGGATTTGCCGAGCTCGACTTCGTCGCTCTTCTGGCGCGATTCCATGCGCTTGTAGTGGTTGTACACCGCCACGGCCAGCGCTTTCTTGGCGCGGGTCTGGCCAACCACGTACTGGTCGAGCGTCTCCATGATCTCGCGCGGCTTGGGCAGCTGGTTGCGCCCGGAGGCGGCCTTCTCCTCCAGCTCTTCGCGGATGATGTCGTTGCAGAGCTCTACGCACTCGTCGCAAATGAACACGGAGGGGCCCGCGATCAGCTTGCGCACTTCGTGCTGGCTCTTGCCGCAGAAGGAGCAGTAGAGAATCTTGCCGCTGTCGTTGGAACGGCCCTGACGCTCGTCAGTCATGCTGTAACCCTGCTGTAAATCGGTTGCGAGGCGAGAATAGCACAGGGTTCCGCGTCCGATTACAGACGCAGAACCCGGCTTTCAAGCTCTATAACGGCCGCAAATCAGGCCGACTTGACCGTCTCGACCGCTCGGCGGTCCAGCACCTGGTCGATCAGGCCGTAGTCACGGGCGGCCTCGGCGCTCATGAAGCGGTCGCGTTCCATGTCCCGCTCGATCTTGTCCAGCGGCTGGCCCGTGTGTTGCACATAAATGTCATTCAGGCGGCGACGCAGGTACAGGATTTCCTGTGCTTGGATCTCGATATCGGTCGCCTGGCCGCGGGCACCGCCCGACGGCTGGTGGATCATCACGCGCGAATTGGGCAGCGAATAGCGCTTGCCCTTGGCGCCAGCCATCAACAACAGCGAGGCCGCACTGCAGGCCTGGCCGATGCACATGGTGCTGACGTCGGGCTTGATGAACTGCATGGTGTCGTAGATCGCCAGCCCAGCGGTGACCGCACCGCCCGGGCTGTTGATATAGAGATGAATGTCCTTGTCCGGATTCTCCGATTCAAGGAACAGCATCTGCGCGACCAGCAGGTTAGCAACCTGATCATTGACCTCGCCGACGAGGAAGATCACACGCTCCTTCAGCAGGCGCGAGTAGATGTCATACGAGCGCTCGCCGCGGGCGGTCTGCTCGACAACGATAGGTACCAGGTTGAGGTTCTGGATCGGATCCATGGCCATGCTTGTCGCTCTCCGGTTGATGGGCCTGATCTTATACGTCTCAGGCACTGACCGGGCGCATGACCTCGTCGAAGCTCAGGTTCTCGTCGGTGGTCTTGGCGTTGTCCGCCACCCACACGGCCACCTGGTCTTCCATTACGCGGTTCTGCAGCCCGGACATCAATTGGGGGTCACCGTTATAGAGTTCAATGACCTTCTCCGGCTCCTCGTAGGTCGATGCAATGGCGGCCAGCTGTTCGGCCACGCGGGTGCGGTCGAGCTTGAGCTCCTGCTTGCGGGCGATTTCGCCCATCAGCAGGCCAGCGATGACGCGCTTGCGCGCGATCGGGGTCGCGGCCTCGATCAACTGCGGCGGCGGCTGCTGCCCACGCGGCACGCTGCCAGCGGCGAGATTCTGGGCTTCGGACTGCACCATCACCTTCGGCACATCCAATTCCGGATGGGAGTCGGCCAGCTTTTCGGCCACTTCCGACTTCAGGCGCGCCATCAGCGTTGCCTTCAGTTCGCGCTCGAGATTGGCACGCACTTCCTTGCGGAAGTTGTCCAGGTCGCCATCGGTGATACCGAACAGCTTAGCGAACTCAGCGTCGACAGTCGGGAGCTTGGGCTCCTGCACCTTGACGATCTTGAAGCTGACCTGGGCGTTCTGGCCGGCCAACTTTTCATTGCGGAAATCCGCCGGGAAAGCAATCTCGGCCTCAAACGCATCATCAGCCTTGCGACCGGTCAGCGCCTCGTCCAGCGCCTTGAACAGGGTGCCCGAGCCCAGCACGCTGCCGGCGCGCTCCAGACCTTCGGTCGGGAAGCGATAGTCACCAGCCACGGCCGAGTATTCGAACATCACGAAATCGCCCTCGACAGAGGCGCGCTCCACCGGGTCGAAGCTGCGGCGCTGGGCACGCAGGGTTTCGATCATCTTCTCGATGTCGGCATCGGTCACTTCAGCCACCGGGCGCTTGATCTCGAGCGCGGCCACGTTGACTTCCGGGAACTCCGGCATGATCTCGAAGGTAGCGGTATAGGTGATCTCGCCGTTCTCCGGACGGCCGGTGGTGTCCACCGACGGGTTGGCGATCGGGCGCAGCTTTTCCTGCTCCACCGCCTGACGCAGCGTGGTGCCGATGAGGTCGGACAGCACTTCGCCGCGAACCTGGTCGCCAAAACGCTGCTGGATCACCGTGGTGGGCACCTTGCCCGGACGGAAACCCTTCAGGCGCACGGTGCGGCCCATTTCTGCGATACGCGCAGTCACCTGCGTCTCGAAGCGCTCTGCGGGGAACTTCACCGTGAGCTTGCGCTCGAGCTTGCCGACGTTTTCAACCGAAACCTGCATGACGTCTCCTGGAGTACCTGAAAGTGCGCCCGTCACAGGCGCCGGCGGCCCCCGGCCGCCTGCAAAAACAAAGGGATGGTGCGAAAGGCGGGACTCGAACCCGCACGGGATTAACCGCCAGAACCTAAATCTGGTGCGTCTACCAATTCCGCCACTTTCGCATCAGCGCAACCGTGAGGAGATGCCCACAAGCCACGGATTTCAAAGGGGATTACCGCGAACATCAAGCCCGCGCTCGCCTCCCGCCCCGTATCCGGGCACCTCGCCCTAAGTCGATGATTCCCTTACACGAAAGCGGGCCATTTTACGGTTGCGTGCCGCGGCAACACAAGGGAATCCGCCAGGCGCCGGCCAATGAAGCGAAGGCCTTGAGCGAAAAGTGTTTTCGTCGGAAAACTCAGAGCTCCCGCAGCACCCGGAAGCCGACACGGCCATTTCTTACACTGCCGTCAGCCCCCTGCCGATAGGCCGAGCGCACCTGCTCCGGCGAACTTCCCCACGAGCCGCCGCGCACCACACGGACCGAACATCCCGGGTTGACCCATGCACCGCCGTCCAGCGGCGCGCGTATGTAGCTGTCATGCCAGCAGTCCTGCACCCACTCGGACACATTGCCGTCGATGTCGTACAGACCATACGGGTTGGCCTCGAAACTCATCACCGGCGCCGGTCCCCAGTAGCCATCGCGGTAGTTGGCGAAGGCGTTGCTCCAGCGCCGTCCGCTCTGCGAACGGTCGCCGCTGCCAGTCAGGTTCTCCACTTTGCGTGGCGGCGTGCCATTGCCCCACCAGTAGCGCGTGGTCGTGCCGCCGCGCAGTGCATATTCGAATTCCGCCTCGCTGGGCAAACGGTAACGCTTGCCGGTGCGCTGGCTCAGCCAGTCGGCGTAAGCCTTGGCGTCGTTCCACGAGACATTGACCACCGGCAACTTGTCGTCACTGGCGGTACGGCCTGAGTAATCGCTCTGCCAAGTGGCATCGGGATCGTCGCGCAGCGCGCCGCTGCGCTCGTCATAAACACTGGCTCCGCCCAATTTCACTGAATCCGGCTGGTAGCCACTGGCTCGCACGAATTCGCGGAACTGCCCAATGCTGACTTCGGCACGCGCCATGGCAAAGCCTTTGGCGATCGTCATCTGATGCTGCGGCGACTCCGAATCGCTACGTCCCGACTCGTCATCCGGCGCACCCATCGCGAAGTTGCCGGTGGGAACCACCACCATGGCCGGCGTCTGCCCTGGCAAGTCCACATAGCGATCGTTGAAGACCTGCCCCGGCTTGTAGCTGGCGTACAAACGGGCATTGGTCAGCCGCTCCTGGAAATCGTTCAGCCCAGGAATGTCGGCACTGAGTTCCTTGGCCTGCTCGGCAAGCTGCTGCGCCAGGGTCAGATTGCCGGCATCGAGCGCGGAGCGCGCCTGCGCCAACACCCCGCTGGCGCGCTGATGGCGGATCCCGTCGACACGCCCCTGCACGTCCTGCAATTGCTGCGAACCGGGGACAATCGTGCCGGCCTCGGTCAGCGCATCGTTTGCGCCCTTGAAATCGTTCTGCGCCACCGCAGCCAGCGCGCGATCCAGCACTGCGCGCTGCACCTGCGAGATGCCCTGCCCAGCCACGGCATTCTCAGGATCCAGCTGCTGGACCTCCCGATACACTTCCAGAGCGTTATTGCCCTTCGGCTGATCCACCTTGCCCTGCTGCAGCAAACTGGCCGCCTTGGCCAGCATCGGGCGCACCTGAGCCAAGGTCTTCAGCTTGGTTTCCAGTTGGGTCACGTCATCCTGCGCGTTGGGCAGCGTTTTGAGCGAACCGAGCAACTCGCCGGCCGCATCGGCGTCACCCACCGCGATGTCCTGACCAATCTCCGCCACCAGCCGCGCACGCACCTCATACATACCTTGTGCGGCCCGACGGCTATCCGGCTTCAACTTCAGCGCTTCGGCATAAAGGGCGGCAGCGCCGTCCTTGTCGCCCACCAGCTGACCAGCACGCAAGGCCTTACCCGCACGCTCGAGCAAAGCCTCCACCTCAGGCGTATCGGCGCTGAGCTGTTCGGGCAAGTGCGCATTCTTGTTGCCCATGCGGGCGACAATCACATCAGTCGGCGCCAGCGTCAGCGGCGGCCCCGCATCAAGCTCCGCCTGCGCACCCGCCATCGCCTGAAAGCGCGCCCCGTTCGACGCCGCCGATACCGGCCCCAGGTTCATTCCACGCTGCGTCGCCACCCGCGTGGGGTCGACATGAAACACGCGCGGAAAAAAGTGATAGACCAGCGCCATGCCGAGCACGACTACGCCGATCGCTCCACCCATGGTGCGCTGGCGTCGTACGGTTTCCTTGCTCGGCATGTTGGGCGTCCTTGGGCGGCCTGCTATGGTGCTTCGCTAAACATAGGCACAAACCCCTGACAGGACAATGAGCGACATCACCTGCCAGGTATCCCAAGGAAGCTTGAATGCAACTCCCCACCACGCCGGCCGCGGACTGGATCACCAGCCGCGACGCACTCGAGCAGTGGCTCGTCGCCTTGCCCGCCCATGCGTCGCTCGATCTCGATACCGAGTTCATGCGCCGGAACACGTTCTATCCGCAGCTGGCCCTGTTGCAGCTCGGCTGGCAAGGGCGTTATGCGTTGGTCGATCCGCTCGCCTTCGATATCGGCGATGCGCTGCGCCCGCAACTGGGCCAGGGCGACATAATCACAGTGATGCACAGCGCCAGCGAAGATCTCGAAGCGCTGGCGCCACTGCTGCCTGGTGGCCCGCGGCAATTGTTCGACACACAGATCGCCGCCGCTTTCGTCGGCATGGGGCTGGGCATCAGCTACCGCGCCCTGGTCGCTGAACTCGTCGGCGCCGAACTCGACAAAGGCGAAACGCGCTCCGACTGGATGCAACGCCCGCTCACCGAATCCCAACGCGCCTACGCAACGCTGGATGTGGTCTATCTCGCTCCTGTGCACGAGCAACTGGCCGAGCGCCTGATCCAGCGCGACCGCAGCGCCTGGCACGCGGAAGACTGCGAGCGCCTCAAACGCCGCGCCTGCTTCCGCGAAGGCGACCCGCAGCCACAGCAAGGTTTCCGCGGCGCCGCCGAATGGCAGCCGGCACAACAGGCCAGGCTGCGCCGCATCCTGTTGTGGCGCGACCAGACCGCGCGCCAGCTCGACCGGCCGCGCCCCTGGCTGCTCGAAGATGCCCTCGCGATGAACCTGGCGCAGCAACCGCCGCTCAACGCCGCCGACCTGGAACAGCGCAGCCGCGGCCAGCGCGCCCTGCGTTCCCCGCAGCGCACCGAATTGTTCGACCTGCTCGCTCTGCCGATCAGCGACGACGAGATCGCCGCCACAGCCTCCATCCCCGGCACACCGCAAGCCGACGCCAAAAAGGCCCTGGCCGCGATGAAGGATCAGGTCGACGCGCTTGCCGTCGAACTCGATCTTCCCGCCGGTCTGCTGTGCCCACGCAAAGTGCTCGAGGAATACGTGGTCACCCACCGCTGGCCCGACTTCCTCGAAGGCTGGCGCCGCGACCAGCTCCATGACCGCCTCGCCCGCCTGCTGCCAGGCTGATCCCACCGGACCAGGGGCTTGGCGGATACCGGACGCCACTGCTAACATCTGCGGCTCGCGTGGGGCGGTAGCTCAGCTGGGAGAGCGTCGCGTTCGCAATGCGAAGGTCGGGAGTTCGATCCTCCTCCGCTCCACCAATCCTATCCAGCCAAAACGGCGCTTCGCTTGCGAAGCGCCGTTTTTGTTTTGGGTCTTCGTTTTCATGTCTTGTCATGCCTGCCCAGCATTCGCTCGACGGCATCCTGGCAGGCCGATCCAATCAGCTGGCGACACGCCTTGGCCGAGCGTTTCTCGCTCAGGGCCTGATACATCCGTTGCCCAGTGAGCGCGAAGATCAGATCAGTAGCGTCTTGCCGAGCCGCTCGAAATGCGCGTCCTGGGTGCATGCGCTCCAGCAGCGCAGCGACCAGATGCCGGCGCCTCTCGTTGCGCTGAAGCAGTGCCGACGCGAATTCTGGATCGAGCGCCATCGCGTCATGCAATCGTCCAATCGCATGGTCGTGACTCCAGAACTCGCAAAAGATATCGATCAGCTGCTCAAGTCCCTTCCGCGGGTCGGCCTCGGTCGCCACAGCAAACAAGCGGTTCAGGCCGCCCTTCTGCGCAATCCAGTCAAACACCGCTTCCAGCAATCCCTGACGCGATCCGAACTGGTTGTACACAGTGAGCCGCGTCACACCCGCCGCACGCGCCACCGCATCCAGCGAAAAACCGGTGACTCCCTCTCCTTCACGCAATACCGTCGCCGCGGCCTGGATGACCTGGTCGCGTTTTTCGGCGGCAGCGGCTTGTCGGACCGAACTCGTATAGCTGCGCGGGGGCATGAGTACCTCTTGCCAATTAAATAAACACTATGTATATCTAATTTACCTGATCACCAAGGAGTGTGCCGTGCAGCAAGTGCTCATGCTGGTTCTGTCACTTCATATCCTTTCCACCATCTTCTGGGCAGGCTCCACATTCACGCTCGCCCGCCTGGGCGGCACAGGTGCCGAACGGCTGTTCCGCCCGCAGATGATCGCAGCAACCGTCGCCATCCTGTCAGGCGGCACCATGGGACATCTCGTCCACAGCGGCGCATTGGGACGCGGGGAGCTATTGCTCGTGGCCGGCGCCCTATGCTCCGTGCTCGCCCTGCTGGTGCAAGGCTTCCTCGTCGGTCCGATCCTGAAACGGCTGCAACCCGACAACCCCGATGAAGCCATCGCACGCTCGCGCGCAACCAGAGCCCATCGCATGGCTGCCGTGCTGCTGGCACTAGCTGCCGTGCTCATGGCCACCGCGCGATACGCCTGAACGCTTCACTCGACGTATGGATCTGGCACGTCAAACACGACGCTCCCAACAATCGCCCCGAGCCGCCTAGACATCGCCATGGCGCTGTAACCTAACCGCCGCACGCTGCCGACACTTCCGCCGAGGACTGCCTGCGTGCGTCTTAGCTTCCCCGTTTCCGGCCAGCGTCCGCATCCGATGCTGGTCAATCTGCTGGCCGGCAGCGCCGCCTTTCTCGCCTATGCGTCGATGTATGCCTTCCGCAAGCCGTTCACCGCGGCAGCGTTCGAAGGCATGCATTTCGCTGGCGTCGATTACAAAGTGTGGCTGGTGATCGCGCAGGTGCTGGGCTACATGCTCAGCAAATTCCGCGGAATCACCTGGATCGCTGAAATGCAGCGGCACAGCCGCGCCCGCGCGTTGGCGGGGCTGATCGGCTTTGCGTGGCTGGCGCTGTTCGGTTTCGCCGTACTGCCCGCGCCGTGGAATATCACCTGCCTGTTTCTCAACGGCTTGCCGCTCGGCATGGTGTGGGGCGTGATCTTCGGTTACCTCGAAGGGCGCCGCGGCACCGAAATGATGGCAGCCTTCATGTGCGCCAGCTTTATCGTCGGCTCCGGCGTGGTGAAGTCGGTTGGCATGTGGCTGATGGTGAGCCATGGCGTGAGCGAATTCTGGATGCCCTTCGCCACCGGCATGCTGTTCGTGCCGCTGCTGTGCCTCGCGGTATGGATGCTCGAACACCTGCCCGCCCCCGACGCTGCCGACATCGCCGCACGCCATGCCCGCGTGCCGATGGATACCACTACTCGTCGCGCCTTTCTCGCCCGCTTCCTGCCCGGCGTCGCCATGGTCGTGGTGGCCTATGTCGCACTCACCGTGGCACGCGACTTCCGCGACAACTTCGCCGCCGAGATATGGACCGATCTGGGCCGCGGCGGCAATGCGTCAGTCTTCACTGAAACCGAAGTGCCGATCGCGATCGCCGTACTGCTGATCACTGCCAGCACCATGCTGGTGCGCGACAACTTCAAGGCGCTGATGCTCAACCATCTGTTGATCTTCAGCGGCTTCGCCACCGCGGTACTCGCCACCTGGCTCTACCATCACGGCCTGATCTCGCCGCTTGGCTGGATCGGCGGCAGCGGTTTCGGCCTCTACCTCGCCTATGTGCCGTACAACTCCACCTTCTTCGAGCGCATGCTGGCCACCTTCCGCGTCACCGGCAATGTTGGCTTCGTGATGTATATCGCCGACGCCAGCGGCTACCTGGGAAGCGTCGCCGTGATCCTCGCCAAGCAGTTCGGCGGCATGCACCTGTCCTGGGCTGCGTTTTACGGCGATACGGTGGTGACGCTGTCCATGCTCGGCATGCTGGTCACGCTCGCCTCGGCCGCCTACTTTCGTGCCAAAGCGCGGCGCGCACGTTTCCCGATAGGACTGCCAACACCTGCCTGAAGCAAAGATCATGTAGGAGCCCACCCTGTGGGCGACACGGCCCGCCAGGGCCGTGTTTCATAGAACCAGCCAGCCTTGCTATCGCAACGCGTTCGCGCACAGGGTGCGCTCCTACAGGGGATGGTTATGATGCTGGCCTACCCCCAAGCCTGGAGTGTGCCGTGCATCGTCTCTCCGTCTTCTGCTGCGCCTTGTTTGGCTTGCTTGCCGCGACTACGACCTTCGCGACGGATTCGCCCACAGGCATCCGTCACCTCAATCCGCCAGGCCTGTCCAGGCCGACGGGCTACACGCATATCGTCGACGTTCCGAACAGTGGCCGCACCATCTATATAGCCGGCCAGATCGCTTTGGACGCGCAAGGGAAACTGGTCGGCGCAGGCGATTTCGCCGCACAGGCGGAACAGGTCTTCGCCAATCTAAAGACCGCACTGGAGGCGTCGGGCGCCAGCTTCGACAACGTAGTGAAGCTCAACATGTACGTCACCGACATGTCGAAGCTGCAGGCGCTGCGCGCCGCGCGCGACAAATACATCAACACCCAGAAGCCGCCGGCCAGCACGCTGGTGGAAGTGAACAGGCTGTCCAAAGAAGGCTTGCTACTCGAAGTCGAAGCCGTTGCGGTAACACCGCGGTAGTACTTTCAGCAAGCATCTTCTTTGCTCGCCCTCAAAAACAGGGGTGCGCAAAGCAAGCGATTTATCGACTTCATTAAGAAGTGACTATGAAGAAGCATCCTTGTTCAGCGACTGGGACGCCAAACTGGCCCCAGTCGGATGATCGATCATATAGCGCCATGTCCCGTCTGCCTGGCGCCGGACAATCTCAACGGAACTGCCCGTAAGAACGACACGCCCTTCATCAACTAGCCGATAGTCAGCCCTCATCAAGGCGACATCACCGTTTACAACACAGAAATTCACCTTCGACTCCATCACTCCCGGCATTCCTCCCAGAGGAGCCAGAGCCTTGCGGATGGCGTCATGCCCGACAACGGGAGTTTCACCATCAAAAAACGTCGCACCCTCCTCGTAGAGAAGGATCAGATCATCGACATCGAAATGATCATTGAATATTCGCGCAAAAGCCTCACCAATCTTCTCAGGTCCAGTAATGTCCTTGACGTTCAACATGCACTACTCCTAACGCACTCGACAAAAGTTCTTTGCAACGGCACAAACCATCGGCACTCCCTTCATGAAGTTAGTTCAGCCATGCGCCTCCAGCAATCAGACGTATCCCATCGCAGCTACACCACCAAAACATAAACGATGCGGATGCTCTTACCGTTCCGGCAAAGCAACCTCTTGCTCCATCGAATTTCGCTGAATAGCACTCAGCAATCTGGCCCCGGCATCGGCCAGATACCCATCATTGCGAATCACCAGCGCATGCGGCGGTACTCGATAGGACTCGCTGCGCGCGAGACGGGCCGCAATATCTATATCACTTTCGCGTCCACGCGCTGCAAGACGCCTAGCCATGCACTCTTGGCTAGCTGTAATCAACACCGGCCTTATGGCAGGAAAGCGTTCGCACGCCAGCTCATATGCACCACGCGAACCATTCACCAGCACATCGGCGCCGCGCAGCAACCATTGCTCCACTTCGCGCCCAATGCCGTAGTGCAGGCCATGCGCCTGCCAGGTCAACACAAACAAACCACGCCGCTCGCGTGACTGGAACTCAGCCTCGCTCAGCGCGACATGGTTTTCCCCACCCGCATGCGCCGGCCGCGTGATATAGCGATGCGCGCACAGCACCCCATGCGAGATGCCGTGTTCGCGCACCCAGCCCAGCACGCTGTCCTTGCCGGCACCTGAAGGCCCCATCACGTAATACAAGCGTCCGCTACTCATGCCGCCTTTGCTCCCTGCAGGGCAATGCGTTCGATCACATGGAAGGAAGCGCCTGGCGCCTCCTCACCGCAAATGGCCAAGGCATCCACGCGCGCAGCGCCGAGCGCCGCGACGCGCGGAGTCAGCCAGTCGCGCAAACGTTGCTCCTCGAACGCCGTGGCCGGCGCGGAGAGCGTCATATGGAAGCGATAGCGATCGAGCACGTAGGGATAGCCATAACGTTGAAGTAACAGGCGTTCAGTCGCGTCGATATTCAAAGCGCGGCGCTGAAATACTTCTGTCGACAACGGCGCTCGTAAGGGTTCCAGCGCGTACAGACACGCTGCCGCCAGCGCATCCACCGCTGTGCTGGCGCCATGGGGGCGCAAGGCAAGAAAACCGGCCAGCCGGTCGAGTTGAAGCGGCAGCTCAAAAGCTGGCGTTGCCGCAGCAACGACTGCCACTGCGTTGCGCAAGGCCGTGCATGAAGCCCCTTGGCTCAACTCAAAAGGTGCTCGCAGCGTGGCGTGCCATCCATAACGGCACACGTCGGCAAGCAGCGCATCGGCGCGCTCAACATCGAGCACCGGAAGACCCTCCCCGTCCTGCGCCAGCCATGTGCGGCCAAATTGCCCCAGCTCGCTATCGTCAGACGGGCAGTAATAAATCGCGTAGCGCATCAGTCGTCCGCCATCAGCACCAGTTGCACCCAATCGCCAGAGAAGCGCGTGACGCCATATTGCACTGGCACGCCCCGCGGATCCGCATTGATCGACAACACATGCAGCACAGGTCGATTGGACGGCTGTTTCATCAGCCGCGCCGTCTCCGCATCAGGCAGTCGCGCCGACACGCGCGTGTGCTTGCGCACGTAATCGCTGACCCCAAACTCGGCCAGGGTGCGCGTTACCGATTGCGTGCGCCGGTAGATTGCCGGCAGGCCGGGAAAGCGCGCCGCCGGAAAATAAGCCGTGCTGTAGTCCACGATATGTCCATCCGCATGACTCAAGGTCTCGATGCGGAAGACATATTCATGACGCCCCAAGCCCATCGCTTCGGCGACCTGGCTCGGCGCCACCTCGCGCGTATCGCCGAGAAACTCGATATCGGCCTCGACGTTGAGATTGCGCATGTTCTGGGTAAAGCGCGTGCGCCGGCTGATCGCATAATCCAGCGTCTGCTCCTGCACAAAGGTGCCGCGTCCCTGTTCGGTGCGAACCAGGTTACGCTGCTCCAGTGCGGCGATGGCACGGCGTACCGTATGGCGGTTCACGTCGAAGCGTTCCGCCAGCTCCTGCGCCGACGGCAACTGCTCGCCCTGACGTACGCGCCCCTTGAGGATGTCCTCGGCAAGGATGTCGCCGATCTGGCTCCAAAGCGCCACGCCCTTTCCCCGCTCGACCTCGCCCATACCACTCGCCTCGCTTGTCTATTCACCGTCACGGCAGCGGCACGTTGCCCTGCTGGAATGTTTCGCAACGGAGCCCAGCGCTCCGCCCTGTCTAGATAACTAGACATTTGTGACAAACCCGGGAATAGACATGGACACCTCTCCACACCTGGCGCGCCCGCAATGGATGTCGCTGCTGGCGCAAGCCGAACCGGCCGAACTGGCCGCGGCCATGACGCCGTTCGCACCGCCGGCGGACGCCACCTGGCTGCGTCCGCCGCAGACCGGCCTCTACATGCTGCGCGGGCGCATCGGCGGCACCGGCCCTCAGTTCAATCTGGGCGAAGTCAGTGTCACCCGCTGCAGCGTGCAGATCGATGGCCACATCGGCCACGCCTGGGTGCGCGGCAGCAACACCAGGCACGCCGAGCTGGCAGCCTGCGCCGACGCCTGGCTGCAGGACAGCGATAAACATCCGCAGTTGAGCAGGCAGGTATTGGAACCGTTGCGCCAGTCATTGCAGGCCCGCCGCGAGGCGGCCAGCCGCAAGGCCGCGGCCAGCAAGGTGGAATTCTTCACCGTGGTGCGGGGCGAATGATGCTTGCCGCGTTCTCTCACCCCGTCTTCGACAGCCAGCGCAATTTTCGCGAGTTGCTGCAAGCCATGTCGCGTCCGGCGTCATCGCGCCTCCTGCCGGTGCTGGCGCCCGCGCCCGCCCCGGCCACACCGGCCGCCATGGCGATCCTGCTCACGCTTTGCGATACCAGCACCAGCGTGTGGCTGCAGCAGGCGGACGAAGCGCTGTCCCAACACCTGCGCTTCCACACCGGCTGCCGGCTCGTGCAGACACCGGCCGATGCCGATTTCGCACTCGTCACCGATCCCGCCACGATGCCCCCACTGGATGCCTTCGCACTGGGTGACCCGCACTATCCGGACCGCTCCGCCAGCCTGATCGTGCAGGCGGAAGCCTTCCATCCCGGTATCGGCCCGCGCTTTGCCGGCCCCGGTATTCGCGACGTCGAACGCGTGCGCATTGATGGCCTGCCCGAGCGCTTCTGGCCCGAACGCGCAGCGCTTGCTTCGCGATTGCCACTGGGCATCGACCTGTACTTCGTCGCCGCGCAGCACGTTCTCGCGCTGCCGCGCACGACCCGTCAGCCGGAGGATTGAATGTACGTTGCCGTGAAAGGCGGCGAACGGGCCATCGCCCGTTCGCTGGAACTGCTCGCCGAAGCGCGCCGGGGCGACACCGCCGTGCCGGAACTGGAGCTGGCGCAGATTCGCCAGCAGCTGCGCCTGGGCGTGGCGCGGGTGATGCAGGAAGGCTCGCTCTACGACGAAGACCTCGCCGCACTGGCCATCCGCCAGGCCGCGGGCGACATGCAGGAAGCCATCTTCCTGCTGCGCGCCTATCGCACCACACTGCCGCGCTTTGGCTACACCGAACCGCTGGCGACGCAAGCGATGCGTGTGCGCCGCCGTGTCTCCGGCACGTTCAAGGACATCCCCGGTGGGCAGGTGCTTGGCCCGACCTACGACTACACGCAACGCCTGCTGGAATTCGGCGCACCGGCCCCCAGCGAAACCGTCGAAGCCGACGAGCCACTCGCCGCTTCCATGCCGCGCGTACTCGACCTGCTCGACGCCGAAGCCTTGATCGAGCGCATCGACCCCGGCAGCGATCCGGAACCCACCGACCTCACCCGCGATCCGCTGATGTTCCCCGCCGACCGCGCCACCCGTTTGCAGAACCTGGCACGCGGCGACGAAGGCTTCCTGCTAGGCATGGCCTATTCCACCCAGCGCGGCTATGCGGAAAGCCATCCATTCGCCGGCGAAATCCGTATGGGCGAGGTCGATGTGCTGATCTGTCCGGAAGAACTTGGCTTCGCCATCGAGATCGGCGAAATCACCCTTACCGAGTGCCAGATGATCAACCAGTTCCACGGCGGCAACGGCGTGCCGCCGCAGTTCACGCGCGGCTACGGCCTGAGCATGGGCGAAGGCGAACGCAAGGCCATGGCGATGGCTCTGGTCGATCGCTCGCTGCGCTGCGACGAACTGGGCGAAGCCGCCTATGCACCAGCACAGAATCAGGAGTTCGTGCTTTCGCACTCCGACAACGTGGAAGCCTCTGGTTTCGTGCAACACCTGAAGCTGCCGCACTACGTGGACTTCCAGGCCGAGCTTTCATTGCTGCGCACCCTCGCCGCGCAACAGCGCAAAACGGCAGGAACGGAGGAGCCGGCATGAGCACGCCCCACAACAACGCGTCCTACAACTTCGGCTTCCTCGACGAAAACACCAAGCGCATGCTGCGCCGCGCCCTGCTCAAGGCCGTCGCCATCCCCGGCTACCAGGTGCCGTTCGGCAGCCGCGAGATGCCACTGCCCTATGGCTGGGGCACCGGCGGCATCCAGGTCACCGCCGCCCTGCTGGGGCCGGACGACGTACTGAAGGTGATCGACCAGGGCGCCGACGACACCACCAACGCCGTCAACATCCGCCGCTTCTTCGCGCGCGTGGCCGGCGTCACGACCACCGAGCGCACGACCGAAGCCAGCGTAATCCAGACCCGCCATCGCATTCCTGAAACACCGCTACGCGAGGATCAGCTGCTGGTGTTCCAGGTGCCCGAGCCCGAACCGCTGCGCACCCTGGAACCACGCGAGGCCGAGACACGCACGATGCATGCGCTCGCCGACTATGGATTGATGCACGTGAAGCTGTACGAAGACATCGCCCAGTACGGGCATATCGCCACCAGTTACGACTATCCCGTGATGGTGGATGGCCGCTATCTCACCTCGCCCTCGCCGATTCCGAAATTCGACAATCCCAAGCTCGACCGCTCGCCGGCCCTGATGCTGTTTGGCGCCGGCCGCGAGAAGCGCCTGTACGCCATCCCGCCCTACACCCGCGTGGAAAGCCTCGCCTTCGACGATCATCCCTTTGAGATTCAGCGCTGGGAGCATCGCTGCGCCCTGTGCGGCGCCGGCGACAGCTATCTCGATGAAGTGGTGGTGGACGATCGCGGCACGCGCATGTTCGTGTGCTCCGACACCGACTACTGCAGCCAGCGCAGCGACGACGCTGCCGAGGAGGCCGCATGAGCGCCCTCCTGCAAGTCCGCGGACTGGGCCACCACTATGGCCGACGCGTCGGCTGCGAAGATGTCAGCTTCGATCTGCATCCGGGCGAACTGCTGTGCATCGTCGGCGAATCCGGCTCCGGCAAATCCACACTGCTCAACACCGTGGCGGCGCAACTGGCGCCGACCGCCGGCATCGTCCGCTATCACCAGAAGAACGGTGACTGGCTCGACCTCGGCGCACTCAGCGAAGCCGACCGCCGCCGTCTTGCCCGAGAGGAATGGGGCTTCGTTACGCAGAATCCGCGTGACGGCCTGCGCCTCAACGTCAGTGCCGGGGCCAACGTCGCCGAACGCTTGATGGCGCTCGGCCAGCGCGACTACGGATGTCTGCGCGGCATCGCGCGCGGCTGGTTGGAGCGCGTGGAAATCGATCCCGCACGTATCGATGACGCACCCACCGGTTTCTCCGGCGGCATGCAGCAGCGCTTGCAGATCGCCCGCACCCTGGTGACGCAACCACGCCTAGTCTTCATGGACGAACCCACCGCCGGCCTCGATGTTTCGGTGCAGGCGCGCATCCTCGACCTGCTGCGCCGGCTGGTGAACGAGCTGGGTCTGGCCGCGATCATGGTCACCCACGATCTCGCCGTGGCGCGTCTCCTCGCCGCGCGCACGCTGGTGATGCAGGGCGGCCGCGTAGTGGAAAGCGGCCTCACCGACCAGATCCTCGACGACCCGCAACACCCCTATACCCAATTGCTCGTTTCCTCGGTGCTCACCACATGACCGCTCCCATCGCTTCACCGGCCATGCTCGAACTCCGCGGCCTGGCCAAATCCTTCGAACTGCATCAGCAGCACGACACCCGACTGGACGTACTCGACGACATCGACCTCACCCTGCACGCTGGCGAATGTGTGGTGCTGTCCGGCCCCTCCGGCGCCGGCAAAAGCACCTTGCTGCGGGTGATCTACGCCAACTACCGCAGCAGCCATGGCGCAGTGCGTGTGCGTCACGACGGCCACTGGCTCGACCTGGCCGAGGCAACGCCGCACCAGGTCCTGGAGGTGCGACGCCGTACCCTCGGCTATGTCAGCCAGTTCCTGCGCGTGATCCCGCGTGTGCCTGCACTGGACATCGTCGCCGAACCGCTGATCGGTGCCGGCATCTCCGTAGAAGAGGCGCGCCAGCGTGCCGGCGCGCTGCTGCGTCGACTGAACGTGCCGGAGCGCCTGTGGGCACTACCACCAGGCACCTTCTCCGGCGGCGAACAGCAGCGCGTGAACATCGCGCGTGGGCTGATCGTGCATCGCCCACTCCTGCTGCTGGACGAACCCACTGCCTCACTCGACGCCGAAAACCGCCAGGTCGTCGCCCAGTTGCTGGAGGAAGCTCGCCACGCCGGCGCTGCCGTGCTCGGCATCTTCCACGACGAGGACATGCGCGACCGCGTCGCTACCCGTCTGTTCCCGATGCGCCCGATGGCGCCGGCCTGAACCCACTTGATTGAACCCACTTGATTGATGAGCCCATGAACGACCTCGTTCTCACCAACGCCAACATCGTGCTCGACGACCGCGTCATGCACGGCACCCTGATCGCCCGCAACGGCTTTATCCGCCTGATCGACGAAGGCTCCACCCAGGCGCCGGGCGCCATCGACTGCGAGGGCGACTACGTCATCCCCGGCCTGATCGAGTTGCACACCGACAATCTGGAAAAGCACCTCATGCCGCGCGCAGGCGTGTTGTGGCCGTCGCTGCCCGCGGTACTTACGCACGACGCTCAGGTCGTCGCCGCCGGCATCACCACGGTATTCGACGCGCTCTCCGTCGGTGATCTCGAAGAAGAAAGCGTGCGCATTGAAACCCTGCGCAGCACCTATGACGCCATCCTCGCCGGCCAGAACAGCGGCGCCCTGCGCGCCGATCATTGGATCCACCTGCGCTGCGAGCTGGCCTACCCGCGCCTGATCGAAGCGCTCGAACCACTGATGCGCCACAGCAGCGTGCGCCTCATCTCGCTGATGGACCACACCCCAGGCCAGCGCCAATACCGTGACATCCAGCAGTACCGCAAGTACTACAGCAAGAATCACACGAGCTGGACCGAAGACGAATTCAACAACGTCGTGAAGCAGCGTGCCGAACAACAGGCGACCTACAGCGCACGTCACGAAAAGGCCGTCCTCGACATGGTGCAGGGGCAGGACATCGTGCTCGCCAGCCACGATGACACCGACACCACCCAGGTCGAACACGCCCACCGCATCGGCGTCAGCATCTCCGAATTCCCCACCACCCGCGAAGCCGCCGATGCCGCGCGCAAACTCGGCCTCACCACCGTGATGGGCGCACCCAACGTCGTGCGCGGCGGCTCCCACTCCGGCAACGTCGCCGCGCTTGCGCTGGCCGAGGCCGACCGGCTCGACATGCTTTCATCCGACTACGTACCCGCTAGCCTGCTGCATGGTGCCTTCCTGCTGCACAGCCAGGCCGGCTGGTCGATGCCGCGTGCGATCGCCACCGTGTCGGCCAACCCGGCGCGGGCGCTCGGCTTCAGGGATCGCGGCGAATTGAAAGCCGGCTTGCGCGCGGATCTGGTACGCATGGGCGCGGTGGATGGGCTGCCGATCGTGCGTAATGTGTGGGTGGGCGGCAACCGATCGTTCTGAGCCACCACCGTAGGAGCGCACCCTGTGCGCGAAAGCCCTGCGTTAGCAGGGCCGCTCCGTTCTTCCCATGTGGCAAAAGCGGCCCTGCTAACGCAGGGCTTTCGCGCACAGGGTGCGCTCCTACGGCATGTGCCGCGCCTCTTGCCGGCATGACAAGATAAGAATTATTATCATTTAGATCGAACGCACGCCACGTCGCTCCGCCGACCCAGCCGCATCCTCCCATCCGATGACTCGCACTCCGGGCCATCGCACTAAGGAAGCCCTGTGGCTGGCCACGCGCATACCCGTCGACGTTCCCTTTTTTCGCATCGCCGCACGCTGCTGGCACTGTCCTGCCTGCTGACGTTCTCCGCATTCGCCACCGATAGGCCCGCCACCGAGGACGACGCGGCGGAAGCCGCCAACAAGCGTCGCAGCGCGGCGAAGGCCGAGCATGTCACCGATCTGGAAGGCGTCGTCGCCACCGCCAGCGTCGACCGTAACAGCACCGAAGGCACAGGCTCCTACACCACACCGGTCGCCAGCGGCGCCACGCGCCTGCCGCTGTCACTGCGTGAAACGCCGCAATCGGTGAGCGTGATCACCCGTGCGCAGATGGACGACTTCGGCCTGAACAACGTCAATGACGTGCTCGCACGCAGCACCGGCATCAGCGTCGAGAAGATCGAGACTGACCGTACCTATTACGGCGCGCGCGGCTTCGATATCACCAACTTCCTCACCGACGGTCTCGGCCTGCCCTTCGCCAACGGCCAGCAGGAAGGCGATATCGATACAGCCATCTACGATCACATCGAAGTGTTGCGCGGCGCGAACGGCCTGCTCTCGTTCACCGGCAATCCATCCGCCACCATCAACTTCGTACGCAAGCGCCCCACCGCTGATCTGCAGGGCAGCGTGGGCACCACCGTGGGTAGCTGGAACAACCGACGGCTGGATGGCGATATCTCCGGCCCACTCAATCAGTCCGCCAGCGTGCGCGGCCGCCTGGTCGTAGCGAACCAGGACACGGACAGCTATCTGGACCGCTACTCACAGCACAAGAAAATCGCCGCCGGCATGCTCGAAGCCGACCTGGGCGCGAACACGCTGCTCTCCGCTGGTGTGTCGTGGCAGAAGAACGCACCGGACAGCCCGATGTGGGGCGCCTTGCCGCTGTACAACTCCGACGGCACGCCGACGAACTACCGCCGTTCCACCAGCACCTCCACCGATTGGGCGCACTGGGATTCGGCCAACACGCAGTCGTACGTTTCGCTATCGCACGATTTCGACAACGGCTGGAATCTCAAGGCCGCGCTCAACTATCGCCGGATCACCAATGACAGCGAGCTGTTCTATACCTACGGCACGCCCGACGCGGCAACCGGCCTGGGGCTGTACAGCTACCCCTCGCGCTATACCAGCACCGAAAAGCAGTACTACGTCGATATGTACGCGAGCGGCCCATTCACCCTGGGCGGGCGCGAGCATCGACTGGTGTTGGGTGTGAACGCCGGCAAGAGTGATGTGGACCAGCTCTCCGGTTACTCCAGCGACATCGGCACGCCGCTGCCGGCCCTGTGGGACTGGACCGGCCACTATCCCAAGCCGTCGTTCGATGCCTCGTTCAACGGCGCGCAGTTCCATCTCCGCCGCCGCAGCGCCTATGCCACCGCGCGCTGGAACCTCACTGACGATCTCAAGCTGATCACCGGCGCCAGCCTCACCTACATCCACAGCACCGGCCAGAACTATGGCGTGCCGCACGCTTACGAGAAAACCAAGTCCACGCCGTTCGCCGGCGCGGTGTACGACCTCAACGCGAATTACTCGCTGTACGCGAGCTACGCCAAGATCTTCAACCCGCAGACCGAAGTGGACATCAACAACCGCGTGCTCGATCCGGTGACCGGCAACAACCTGGAAGCCGGCATCAAGGGCGCCTGGATGGATCAGCGCCTCAATGCATCGTTCGCCGTGTTCCGCTCGCACCAAAACAACTACGCCGAATCGGTAGGCATCAATCCGGTCACGGCGCAGAGCTACTACCGCGGCATCAATGCCACCTCTACCGGCTACGAATTCGACATCGCCGGCAGCCTCACCAAGGATTGGGAAGCCAGCGCCGGTTTCACCCAACTGCGCATCCAGGACGACCAGGACCACAACGTGCGCACCTACGTGCCGCGCCGCACCCTGCGTATCACCACCACGTATCGCCTGCCGTGGCTGACCGGTCTGAAAGTGGGTGGCTCGCTGCGCTGGCAGGACAAGATCGTGCGCGACCAGGGCGCGCTCGATACACAGGGCCGCGAAATCTTTACCCGCCAGGGCAGCTATGCCCTGCTCGGCCTGATGGCGAACTACAGCATCAGCCCATCGTGGAGCGCGACGCTCAACGTGGACAACCTCACTAACCGCAAGTACATCGCCAGCCTTTACTGGGCGCAGGGCTATTACGGCGCGCCGACCAACTGGCAATTGAACGTCACCTACCGCTTCTGAGCGGGACACGGAGCCCACCATCTTGACCGCCCTGCTCGCCCTCGCCGCCAACGCCGGATGCGCACTGCTGCTCTATCTCGCCAGTCCGCAGCAACGGCTGCGCGCAATGCCGCTGCCGGCCTCCGCGCGTCTGTCGGCAACGGTATTGGGGGCCGTCAGCCTGGCGCTATGGATAACGGCCGCGGGCATCGGCGCGGGCATCGCCGCCGCGCTCATCACGTTCATGCTGTCTTGCGTGTCGCTGCCCTATCTCGCCTGGCGCTTCGGCCCAGCCGTTGCGAAGGAAGGCCGCCGATGATCGCCCGCTGCCTGGCCGGCACGCTGGCCGGTTTTCCGTTGTCAGGCTCGTTGCTGGCGCTGTTGCTGTACTGGCTGCCAGAGCATGGCGATGCCTGGATCATTCCCGTATTGCTGCTGTTCTTCCCGCTATGGACCAGCGTGATGATCGGCAGCTATCTATTCCGCAATGGCACGCGCGCCTGGCTCACGCTGGGCGCCGCCAACCTGCTTGTCTTCGCCTTGCTGTGGCTGTCGCGCCACGTCGCCACCGGCTGACGCAACGATGAAATCCTCCACCATCCGCACCTTCCAGACCGTGCATACGTGGACCGGGCTGCTGGCCGGCTTCGCCCTGTTCATCGCCTTCTATGCCGGCGCGCTCACCGTGTTCCACCACGACATCGCGCTATGGCAGAACCCGCCGTGGCGCGGCACGCCCGCCAAGAACGTGCCGGTGCAGACGCTGATCGACCACCTGCTGCAAACGCATCCGAAGGCGCGCGAAAATTTCGGCATCGTGCTGCCACCACCCGGCACCTCGCAGGCACCCTACGCTTACTGGAACGATGGCGAAGAACATTTCGCCACCGCGGATGCGCTGGAACATCCCGTCGACGACGAAGGCGCCACCCGCGGCAATCTCGCCGATTTCGTCTACGCACTGCACGACTCGCTCGGCATTCCCGTGGTCGGCCTGTACTTCATGGGCATCGTCAGCGTGATCTACGGGTTGGCACTGATCTCCGGCCTGCTCATCCACCTGCCGCAACTGCTGGGCGACCTGTTCGCGCTACGCCCCGGCCGCAACCTCAAGCGCCTGTGGCAAGACGCACATAACGTCATCGGCGTACTCAGCCTGCCTTTCCACATCATCTTCGCCATCACCGGTGCGTTGATGTGCCTGTTCGTGCCGCTGTTCGCCGCGCTCAACCTGATCGCCTTCGACGGCAAACTCGACGGCGCCTTCGCCAAGGCCATCGCCACCGCGCCCGTAGTCACCGCCAGCGGCAAGCCCGCCACCACCCTGCCAGCGGACGTATTGATGGCCCGCGCCAAAGCCGCCGCACTCGCCACCGGCGTCTCCACCTTCGAACCCGACTACATCCATTTCAGCTACTACGGCGACGCCAACGCCCTGGTGCAGATACGCGGCCTGTCCCAACACACCCTCGGTACCTACGGCACCATCGCCCTGCACGGTGCAAGCGGCGATGTACTGGAGCGCCACATAGGCGACACCCACAGCGTCAACGGCATCACCAACTCATCGATGTATGCCCTGCATTTCGGCAGCTTCGGCGGCCGCACCGTGCAATGGCTCTACTTCCTCCTCGGCCTCGCCGGCGCCTTCCTGTTCTACTCCGGCAACCTGCTGTGGATCGAATCCCGCCGCAAACGCCGCCACACCGAACAACCACGCAAAACCCTGGTGATGGCACGCGCCACCATCGGCCTCTGCATCGGCAGCTGCCTCGGCATCGCACTCTCCTTCACCGCCACCGCCCTAGCCGACCTCACCCACATCCCACCCGCCCTGCCGCAAAGCCTCGCCTTCTACGGCTGCGTCACCCTAGCCATCGCCTACACCTGCCTGCGCCCCATTCCCCGTGCCGCCAGTGAACTGCTGCGGATCACCGCCGCCGCCTACATCCTCACTTCCGCCTTCGATCTGATCCGCAACAGCGATGCATGGACCGCCGCGTGGACAGCACAAACCACCGCCGTGCTTTTCGTCGACCTCACCGGCATCGCACTCGGTGTCGGATTCATTGCACTGGCGCGGGCAACTAAAAAACGCGCGCGGGCCGGAGAGGCGAATAGCGTGTGGGCGGAAACTCCCAGCTACGCCATGGCGGACGAAAGCTCACTTCAGATCACCAAGTAGCAACGTCGTCCCAAGGACTTACCCCTCCCCAACCCTCCCCTGTCCCACGGGACTAGCTTTGCGTCGCGAGCAGAGGACGGAGCAACGGCTTTACTAGGCGATGCGAAGCGAGCCCGTAACCGGGTCCCCTGTGGAGCGGTGAGGGTTGGACGATCAGGCCCCGAAGGGGGCGCAGGCACGGATGCCTGCGCCTTTTCGACACGACAGGGACGTCGTGTCGAAAAGCCCGGCCAACCCTCACGAACCCGTAGGCGAAGCCGGAGGGCGCGTAAGAGGGGTGCCCTCTCTTTTGGTTACTTTTCTCTGGGCAAGCAGAGAAAAGTAACTCGGCCTCCGGCAGGAGGACGAAACCCCGCCGCAGGCGGACCAGTGCGAGAGAACGCGACAACCGAGCGACAACACCACTGGATCCCTGCCTACGCAGGGATGACGAAGTAGAAGCGGTGAGCCAAGCCCCCACCCCTCACGCCAGAGGGCAGCGGGAACAAAGAGGTCTAGACAACCGCCCCCACCTGTCGCCTCCCCGCAGACACCACGCAATCACCCCTAAACCACCATGCAACCCACGTCGACTGCAATACGCACCGCGTCGTTGACGTGCGCCCGCCTTCCGCGCGCGCCACCCAAAACATCCACCCTCTAAGGCCCGACATGAAGCTGCCCCGCACTCCGCTTTGCCTTGCGCTGCTCGCCATCTTCCCGCTGCTTGCACACGCCACCGACGACACCAGCCCGGCTGCCGCCGCCGATGCCAGCGCGCCGGCCGCGAAAGATGCCAAGGTGCTGGAGACGATCTCGGTGGTCGGCCAGAACGCCACCCGCCAGGTGCAGCAGATCGACAAGACCCAGATCGACCAGGCCGTGCCAGGCACCAGCCCGATCCAGATGCTGCAGACCATGCCGGGCGTGCATTTCGTCTCCAACGATCCGTTCGGCACCGACGAGTGGTCCTCGCGCATCAGCCTGCGCGGCTTCAACCACACGCAGTTGGGCTACACGCTCGACGGCATTCCGATGGGCAATACCGACTACCACTCGGGCGACGGCCTCAGCGTGACGCGCGCCTGGATCAGCGAGAACCTCGCCGAGCTGGAACTCTCACAGGGCTCTGGCGCACTGGGCACAGCTTCCACCAGCAACCTCGGCGGCACGGTGCAGCTCTACACCGACAACCCGAGCACCACGCCCAGCGTGCGCGTCAACGCCACCGGCGGCTCCTATGGTTTCAAGCGTGGCTACATCCGCGCGGACACCGGCAGCATCGGCGGCTTCAGCGGTTATATCTCGGGCATGTACGTCGATGCGCCTAAATGGAAAGGCGACGACAGCCAGACCCAGAAGCAGCTCAACACCAAGGCCATGTACGAATGGACCGGCGGCCGCGTCACCGGCCTGCTCGACGTCGTGCGCCGTGTCGAGCAGCCCTACCTCGATCTCTCGCTGGATACGCTCAAGCGCTGCGGCTACAAGTTCGACTACCTCGCGCCGGATTGGCAGCGCGCTGTCGACATCGCCAACGGCAAGTACAGCGGTTGCGTGCAGACGGCGGACGACACTTATTACAACGGCAACGGCATCCGTAACGACGAGCTGGTGTCCGTAAAGGGCGAGTTCTTCCTCAACGACCGCCTGACTTTGAACGTGCAGCCGTACTATCACCACGATCTCGGCCAGGGTCACTGGTTCGCACCGCTCTCCGACCTGCCCTACACGCCAGCGCCGGGCGACGCACCGATCGCGCTGCGCCTTTCGCATTACCTGATGACGCGCGGCGGCATGGTCAACTCGCTGTCTTACGATCTCGGCAGCCACCACATCGAAGGCGGTTTCTGGTTCGAGGACAGCCAGTACACCATCGCACGCAGCTTCCAGCCGAACCCGCTGTCCGGCCCGATCGACCAGGACCAGACCTACGACACGTACTACCACGCCAAATTCCGCCAGCGCTTCAAGACGCTGACGCGCCAGTGGTACCTGCAGGACAGCTGGACGCTGATGAACGACGCGCTGCGCATCGATTACGGCTTCAAGGGCCACAACATCACCACCAACGCCGTGGCCCTGCTGCCCGGTCGCGCCAGTGGCGCGCTGACCGCGGAAAGCGGCTTCCTGCCGCAGGTCGGCGCCAACTACAAATTCGGCAATGGCTGGGAAACCTTCGCGTCGTTCTCGATGAACCAGAACGCCTATGAGCCAGGCGCCAACGGTGCGTGGTCGTCAGACCAGAAGACGTTCGACAGCCTGCGCAACACGCTTCGCCCGGAACGCTCCAGCAACAGCGAACTGGGCCTGCGCTACGTCGACCACACCATCCAGTCCTCGCTGGCGCTGTACAACATCGACTTCAAGAACCGCCTGCTGGTCATCGTGCCCTGCGCCGGCGTGGTGAGCTGCCCCAACCAGATCGCCAACGTGGGCAAGGTCAACTCCAAGGGTGCCGAGTTCACCTTCGTGTGGCAGCCGACGGAGTCGCTGCGCTGGTTCAACTCGGCCACCTATAACGACTCCAAGTACAAGGACAACTACCTGGACGCCGGCGTGCTGATTCCCGCCAAGGGCAAGACCGTGGTCGACTCGCCCAAGCAGATGTTCGCCAGCGAGCTCTCGTACAAGTTTGGTGACTTCCGCGCCACGCTCGGCACCAAGTACACCGGCGCCCGCTACTACACCTTCGTCAACGACCAGCGCATCGCCGGCTTCTGGCTGTGGGATGCGGGTTTGTCGTGGGAGCGCAAGAACGTCGGCTTCGCCAAGAACCTCAAAGTGTCATTGAACGTGAGCAACCTGCTCAACAAGAAATACATCGCCACCATCGACAGCAACGGCTTCACCAACAGCGATCCCACGGGCACGTTCCAGTCGTTGCTGGTGGGTTCGCCGCGACAGGGCTTCCTGTCGGTGGATATGGCGTTCTGATCGGACGGAGGGAGTCCCGGCCTGCCCGGGATTCCCTCCACCGTGGAACGGCATGCCGTCTCAAGCCGCGGCTTGCGCCTTGTCCTTGCTCAAGTGACTTTCGCGCAGGAAAGCGAAGACCTTGGCGTCGACCTCGGCCTCGGAGGTATGCGTGAAGTACGCTGAATCGATGCGTTGACCGTCCTCGTCGTCATTGCCCGACCACTCCAGCACGGCCCATGACAACGGCAGATCGGCCATCAATAGATGATCCCACGCATACGCCAGATGCCGCTGCGGATGGTCACCCGCCTCAGCGCGCGACAAAGCGTGTTTCTCGACATCGCTGAGAAGTCCGCTTTCCTGGCGGTTCTTGAAGTCGGCATAGGCTTCGGCATCGGCACGGGCAGTCACCGGCGAAACAAAGTAGGCACGGTCTCGGCGAGGCGGGAAGGCAATGGGTCCGCCGCATTTGCGGCCTACTCCCGAACACTCCACCACAACCCATTTGATCTGCGGCTTGAACAAGCCATGGTCGAATTCCAGCGCGGCAAACATGGTCGTCTCCTTGAGGTCTTAGGCCGAGGAGCCGTGGACGGAAACCGCGTGGAGCGTGGAAAGAAGGCGCTGCTGAAGCCCAGTCCTGATCTGGAGTAGCAGGCCAGATCACCGAAAGCCGGCGACAGCATCGCGCTTGCCTCCCTCGCTCTAATCGCGAAGCGGGCTTCTATCCAGGATTCCCAATACAGAAAACTCGATGCCCGCGCCGGGGGCAGCGCCACTATCCACGGCACGCGTCCATGAGGCGTGAATGCCCATGTCACAGGCGCGTGGATGAACGGGCTTGATCGGACCGCTTCGCTACGCGGCAATGCATCAATGTTTGGCGACGTCCTCGGCAGGCAATGCGTAGGCAATCAGCGCATCACCCATCCTGGTCCCCAACGAAGCATGCCCACCGGCCATGATGACGACGTACTGGCGACCGCTCCTGTCGGAGACATAGCTCATCGGCGTGGCCTGCCCGCCCGCCGGCAGGCGCGACTCCCATAGCTTCTTGCCGGTGCGCACATCGTAGGCACGCAGGTAATTGTCCAGCGACGCGCTCATGAAAGCGACACCGCCGCCGGTGATCATCAATCCGCCGAGGCTGGGCACGCCGAGTGGCAGCGGAATCGGCAGCGGTGCGTTGTCCACCACCGTGCCGTTCTTGTGCATCCACACTTTCTGCATCGTCTTCAGATCGACCGCAGCCACATAACCCCATGGTGGCGCCTGACAGGGAATGCCAAGTGGCGACAGCAGCGGTGTCAGCTCGACGGCGAACGGCGTACCGGTCATTGGCTGCAGGCCGTGCTCGCTGCCGGTGCCGCCCTTCTTGGCCATCTTGGCCTCCTCCTGGCTGCGCGTGAACAACTTCGACACGAACGCCATGTAATTGGGGTTGCCGATGATCAGCTGTCGCACCGGATCGATTGCGACACCGCCCCAGTCGAACACACCATAGTTGCCCGGATACACCAGCGAGCCTTGCTCGGAAGGCGGCGTAAAGATGCCGTCGTAGCGCAGGCGCTTGAACTTGATCCGGCACATCAGCTGATCGAATGGATTGGTACCCCACATATCGCTTTCGCGCAGGGCGCGTTCCGGCTTGAAGCTCAGCTCGGAAAACGGCTGCGTCGGCGAGGTGTGATCGCCTTCGGCCGCACCTTGCGGCACGGGCTTCTCGGGTGCGGGCACCAGCAGCCTGCCGTCGCGGCGATCCAGCACATAAATGTCACCGCGCTTGGTCGAAGCCACTAATGCGGGCGTCTTGCCGTTGGGCGTATCGATGTCGACCAGGCTGGGCTGGCCGCCGATATCCATATCCCACAGATCGTGATGTACGGTCTGATAGACCCAGCGCAGTTGGCCCGTGGCAATATCCAGCGCCACGATCGCGCTGTTGAAACGCTCGCCTTCGGTATAGCGGTTGCCACCCCACATGTCCGGCGTCTGGTTGCCCATCGGGATATAGACCAGGCCAAGCTTCTCGTCGACGCTGGACACGCTCCACGCATTGGGCGAGTTGTGTTTGTAGGTTTGTCCCGGTTGCAACGGTGCGGTCTCGCCGGGAGCAGCCGCATCCCAGTTCCATAGCAACTGGCCCGTGGTGATGTCGTAACCGCGGATCACCCCGGATGGTTCATCGGTAGAGTCGTTGTCGGTCACGCTGGCCGAAACGATCAAGACATGGCGCGTCACCACCGGCGGCGAGGTCGGGTTGAGAAAACCGCGCTGGGTCATCGACATGCCCTGATACAAGCCGATCACGCCGTGATTTCCGAAGTCCGTGCACGGCTCCCCGTTGTCGGCATTGAGGGCAACGATGGTGGCATCCGCTGTCGGCGCGAAGATGCGGCGCGGACAACTGTCGAAATGAATCGACTCCGCCGCCACGGCTCCCTTTGGTGTTGGCTTGGGTGGCTCGGGCAGGTTGTTTGCCACCGAACCGTCGGCGGCCGCCTGCGATGCGTAGGCACCGGAGTCGTAATAGGCCACGCCACGACAAATCATGTGCTGATAGTTCTTGGCGTCGCGGTTGATCTTCGGATCGAACCGCCACAGCTCCTTGCCACTATCCGGATCCAGCGCGATCACGATGTTGTGCGGCGTGCAGATATACAGCTTGCCGTTGGCCTTGAGTGGCGTGACCTCGTTGGCGATTTCGGCCGGGTCGCCCGGCCCCTTGAAATCGCCGGTATGGAAGGTCCATGCCACCTGCAATTTCGCGACATTGGCCGGCGTGATCTGCGTCGCCGGTGCATAACGGTCGCCGTAACCGGAATGACCATAAGCCAGCCAGTCGCCCTGCGGCGTACCCGCGCCATCCGGTACCGTCGAAGCCGCCATGTTTGCTTCCGGCACTTCACCCGCCAGCGTGTAGTAATCGGTGAAGTACGCCACCACGCCAACCACTGCCGTTGCACCGAAAGCCACCCACAACGGCCAGGAGCGATCCGCCCAGCGCAAGGCCGGCTGCGTGCCCGCCACTACCAGACGGCGCGACACCCAAGGCAGCAGCAACCACACACCAAGCGCCAGCCACACCGCCACGCGAGGCACCAACTGCCACCAATCGAAACGCACCTCCCACACCGACCACAACACGGTGCCAAGCAACACCAGCGCATAGACACCCAGCGCCAAACGCCTGCCGCGCCATGCAAGCCAACCGGTAAACACCACGACCAAGCCTGCCACCAGGTAATACGGTGAGCCGCCGTAACGCAGCAGCCACGCGCCACCGATCGTAAGCAACAAGCCCAGAAGGATGAACAATCCCCCGGTGAACCAGAGTGGAGCGGCTGGTCGCGATGTGGTGCTCATACATTCCTCAATCCATGCATTCCGCGTCACATGGTTGTCGAGCGCTTGTAGGGAATTCGTGACGCTGTTCTACACATCCCCAAACGACCGCGGGCCGACAAAGGCCGGCCCGCGGAAATCGTCGAATGGTGCCCCCGATACGATTCGAACGTACGACCTTCCCCTTAGGAGGGGGACGCTCTATCCAACTGAGCTACGGGGGCGAAGCACCTCGCGACGCCTTTGCGGCGAACGGCGAGACTGCGAAAGTATAGGCGATACGCCCCCGTGGCGCTCAACTCGCCGGCGTCAGCTTGGTGTGCTGCGAATACCACGCATGCCAGCGCCCCTGGCTGTAGTAGAAAACATCCACCGATGTGTCCTGCGCCCCGTGATGCGTCACCACCGCCGCACTCCCCTTCACGCTGAACGTCGAGGTTGGCGGTAGCGGCTGCACCGGCGTATTCGGATGCTCCGCCGCAAAACGACTCGCCGCCGCGATGATCTCCGCCTTCGGCCGCGGCACACCGCTCGTACTCACCGACACATAGGCCGGATCGAGCAAGTCATCCAGCGCCTTGGCATCACCCGTGACAAAGGCTCGGCTCCAGGCACTTTCCACATCGCGCAGCGCCGCCTCCGTCGGCCCACTTTCCACCGCCCCCGCAGCCAACGACCAGACACCACACACACCCACAACCCATCCGGCAAAGACGACACGCTTCATCACCCACCTCCATCGACTTGCGCCCTTGGACGACGACGCGGAGCCATGCTCCGAACCGGCCACGTACAGCGACCTGTCGCCACCGTTGAAGTTCGGCGTATAGGGCGGAAGTACTGGTTGCGGGCATTGAGCGCTGAGGTGAGAAGTAACCCGCGCCATAGGCAACACGACCTCAAGTACTTACCCCTCCCCAGCCCTCCCCTGCGAGCAGGGGAGGGAGCAAAAGCTTGGCACTGCCGATCAGGCGTTAATAAAACGATCCCGACGTCTGGCACTGGAAGATGCGCAGCTACGAAGCACACCGCCTGCTCTTCAGGCCATTTCTCTTTGGTTACTTTCTCTTTGGGCCAGCAAAGAGAAAGTAACTCGGGCGCCGGCAGACGTCCGAAATGCCCGCTGCATAAGCGGCCAGGGCACGCAGTCGCAACAACCGAAGCACATCCCTCTCGATTCCGGCCTTCGCCGGAATGACGAAATTGGGGAGGAGTGCAAGCAAACCCCCACTTTCGCCGCAAAGCAACAAACCCCAAAACCTGCCCCCAACACCCCTCCTGCTAGAATTCCCTCCTTTCACCCATCAGCGCCACACGGCGCCAAGGCTCAGGAGCACGCATGTCCCACGAAATCCTCAAAGCGCTCGGTCTCGGCAACGAACACTCGGGCTCTTATCTCGGCCAGGGCGAATGGTCCAAGACCACCGACGCCGGCGCATTGCAGCCGGTGAACCCGGCCACTGGCGAGGTGATCGGCACCGTGCACGCCTCCAGCGCCGCCGACTACGAGATCATCGTCAAGCGCGCGCAGGAAGCCTTCAAAGTGTGGCGCACCACCCCTGCCCCGCAGCGCGGCGAAGCCGTGCGCTTGTGCGGCGAAGCGCTGCGCAAGCACAAGGACGCACTGGGTTCGCTGGTCGCACTGGAGATGGGCAAGATCAAGCCCGAAGGCGACGGCGAAGTGCAGGAGATGATCGACATCGCCGATTTCGCGGTAGGCCAGAGCCGCATGCTCTACGGCTACACCATGCACTCGGAGCGCCCCGGCCACCGCATGTATGAGCAGTACCAGCCGCTGGGCCTGGTCGGCATCATCAGCGCGTTCAACTTCCCGGTCGCGGTGTGGGCGTGGAATGCGTTCCTCGCCACGATCTGCGGCGACGTGTGCATCTGGAAGCCGTCGCCGAAAACGCCGCTGTCGGCCATCGCCACCATCAAGATCTGCAACGAGGCGCTGAAGGCCGGCGGCTTCCCGGATATCTTCTTCCTGTTCAACGACGCTGGCACCGATCTGTCGCAGACCTTCGTCGACGACAAGCGCATTCCGCTGATCAGCTTCACCGGCTCCACCAAGGTCGGCCGCATGGTCGGCGAGCGCGTGGCGCAGCGCATGGGCCGCTCGCTGCTGGAGCTGGGCGGTAACAACGCCATCGTGGTGGATGAAAGCGCCGATCTGAAACTGGCGATTCCGGCCATCGTGTTCGGCGCCGTCGGCACGGCCGGCCAGCGCTGCACCACCACGCGCCGTTTGTTCGTGCATGAGTCGATCGCTGCCGACGTCACCGAGAAGCTGGTCACCGCCTACAAGCAGGTGGAAGGCAAGATCGGCGACCCGACCCTGGCCACTACGCTGATGGGCCCGCTCAACAGCAAGGATGCCGTGAGCGCCTATCTCGCCGCCGTGGAAAAGGCCAAGGCCAGCGGCGGCATGGTGCGCACCGGTGGTGCAGCACTCAACGACCGCAAGGGCAACTTCGTGCTGCCGACCATTGTCACCGGCCTGAAGAACAGCGACGAAGTCGTGCAGACCGAAACCTTCGCGCCGATCCTCTACGTGATGACGTTCAAGTCGCTCGACGAAGCCATCGAGCTGCAGAACGCCGTGCCACAGGGTCTGTCCTCGGCCATCTTCACGCAGAACCTGAAGTCGGCGGAGCAGTATCTGTCGGCAGCCGGCTCGGACTGCGGCATCGCCAACGTCAACATCGGCACCTCGGGTGCCGAGATCGGCGGCGCGTTCGGCGGCGAGAAGGAAACCGGCGGCGGTCGCGAATCGGGTTCGGACGCATGGAAGGTCTACATGCGCCGCCAGACCAACACCATCAACTACTCGAACGCACTGCCGCTGGCGCAGGGCATCAAGTTCGACCTGTAAGCGCAACACCGGCGCCCCGGCTCCGGCCGGGGCGCCTGCGGTCATCACGCCCGACCACTTTCATCGGCAGCCGGCCTTCTCCGTGACGCAGACAACGACCGCCAAGACCAGCTTCGATTTCCACGGCTATCGCGTCGTGATCGCCGGCGGCAGCCGCGGCATTGGCCGCAGCATGGCATTGGCCTTTGCCGAGGCCGGTGCAGCGGTGTCGATCTGCGCGCGCGGCGAACAGGCATTGGCGGAAACGCGTGAAGCCATCGCGGCGCACGGCGTCACGGCGCATTCAAAGAGCTGCGACCTGGCCGATGCGAAGGCCATCGAAAGCTACGTGCACGACGCCGCCACCGCGCTCGGCGGCATCGATGTATTGATCAACAACGCCAGCGGTTACGGTTTCAGCGAAGACGACGAAGGCTGGACCGCCGGCTTCGAGGTGGACCTGATGGCGGCGGTACGCGCTTCGCGTTTCGCCCTGCCTCATCTCAAGACCTCGCCGCATGCCAGCATCCTGCACACCAGCTCCATCGCCGCGTTTCATCCGCGCCGGCATGGCGCGCCGTACGCAGCCGTGAAGGCTGCGCTGAGCCAATACACCACCTCGCAGGCACTGGCGCTCGCTGAGCACCGCATTCGCGTGAATGCCGTCGCACCCGGTTCGATCGAGTTCGCCGACGGCCTGTGGGACCGCCGCAAGCGCGAGGAACCCGAGCTCTACCGCGCCACGCTGGGCAAGATTCCGTTCGGCCGTTTCGGCCATCCGGAAGAAATCGCACACGCCGCACTATTCCTTGCTTCGCCGTGGGCCGGCTGGATCACCGGCCAGACGCTCTGCGTCGACGGCGGCCAATCGCTGACGGGATGAATGCCATGAATGATCTGCAATCCACTGAGCGCTTCAGCAACCGCGTCGAGGACTACGTTCGCTACCGTCCCGACTATCCGCATGCGCTCCTGCAATGGCTGCAAAGCGAACACGGCGTGACGCCACGCTGGCTCGTCGCCGACATCGGCGCCGGCACGGGCATCTCCAGCAAGATGTTTCTCGATGCGGACTATCACGTGATCGCGGTCGAGCCGAATGCCGCCATGCGCAGCGCGGCCGAGCAATGGCTGGGACGCGACGAGAACTTCCGCGCGCTCGACGGCCGCGCCGATGCCACCGGGCTGGCCGCACACAGCGTGGATCTGATTTCCGTGGCACAGGCCTTCCACTGGTTCGACGAGGAGGCCACGCGCCACGAGTTCCACCGCATCCTGCGCCCGCATGGCCTGGCCGCGATCTACTGGAACAGCCGTCGGCTCACCAGCACGCCATTCCTTGAGGGCTATGAAGCTCTGCTGCAGCGCTACGGTACCGACTACACCAGCGTAGCCGAGCGCTATGCCGACGAACCGCGCATGCGCCAGTGGTTCGGCGATGGCTATCGCGGCACTGCGAGTTTCGAGCATCGCCAGCTATTGGATTTCGACAGCCTGCAGGGCCGTCTGATGTCCTCCTCCTATGCGCCAGCCGCCGGCCACCCGATGCACGAACCGATGCTGGCCGCGCTGCGCGAACTGTTCGACGCCTGCGCCGAACACGGCAAGGTAAGCTTCGATTACGACACCCGCGTCTACGTGGGCTACCCAGGCTAAGAGCCTGTTTATGGTCTCCCCGTGGCCCGCGTTGCCGTTGAATGGCTGCCAGGTGGTGGCGCGTGGTGCAGCGCCTGACTGGTTGCCAGGCCAAGCCGCGCGCCGCCGCATGGCAGCCATTCAACGGCAACCCGGAGGGCCGGGTCTGTATGCGCGCAGGGCGGCGTCATCGCTCAGTCGTGTACGGACGTACACTCCTTCACTCTTCCTTGCCCTGCGCGCATACAGACCCGGCGCGGGCTACGGAGAGACCATAAACAGGCTCTGATATGTACAAATACCTCCGACCCTTGATGTTCGCACTCGACGCGGAAACAGCGCACCGCGCGACCATGTATGGCCTGGATGTGGCTCATCGCAGCAACTTCCTGCACCTCGCCGCCAAACCGCCCGCCGAGCTGCCGACCACGGCCTTCGGCATCCGCTTCCCCAACCCGGTCGGCCTCGCCGCCGGCCTGGACAAGAATGCCGACCATCTCGATGCGCTGGGCGCGCTGGGCTTCGGCTTTGTCGAAGTCGGCACCACCACGCCGCGCCCGCAACCGGGCAACGACAAGCCACGCATGTTCCGCCTGCCCAACCATGAGGCGGTAATCAACCGGCTGGGCTTCAACAATGCCGGCGTCGACGCCCTGGTGCGCAACGTGCAGCAGTCCAGCTATCGCGGGGTGCTTGGCATCAACATCGGCAAGAACAAAGACACGCCCAACGAAAAAGCGGTGGACGACTATCTGTTCTGCCTGGAGCGCATCTACGCGCATGCCAGCTACATCACGGTGAACATCTCGTCGCCCAACACCCAAGGTCTGCGCGACCTGCAGGAAGAAGCCACCCTGCGCCGCTTTATCGAAACCCTGCGCGAGGCGCAGGAGCGCCTGGGTTCGCAGACCGGCGCGCGCAAGCCGATGCTGCTGAAGATCGCACCCGACCTCAGCGAGACCGAACTTGACGCCATCGCCGACGTGCTGCTGGCCGCCAAGGTCGACGGCGTGATCTGCACCAACACCACCATCGACCACGCCGCGGTAGCCAGCGACCCGCACGGCAATGAAACCGGCGGCCTCTCCGGCAAGCCGCTGTTCGCGCGCTCCACCGCCGTATTGCGTGGCATGCGCAAGCGGCTGGGCAACGATATCGGCATCATCGGCGTGGGCGGCATCCTCGACGGCGGCGATGCCGCGGACAAGATCGATGCCGGCGCCTCGCTGGTACAGATCTACTCCGGCATGGTCTATCGCGGTCCAGAGCTCATCGCCGAATGCGTGAACGAGATCCGCCGCCAGCGCGAGGCTGCTCCAAATGAGAGCGGTCATGCTGGCTAATCGCACGGATATGGGCGGCTACACGCTGATCGAGAACGCCGCGCTCGGCGCGCGCAATACCTTGCGCGTGGATGCTCGCGCCAAACTGCTCGCCGAAGTGCGCGACGCCGCCAAACTGCCCGAACTGCTCGACTTTCCCGCGGTGCGCAACGGCAAGCTGCTGGTGCTCGGCGAAGGCAGCAACATGCTGTTCACCGGCGACTTCGACGGCACGGTCATCGCCATGGCCACGCGCGGCGTGCATGTCGAACAGGACGGTGACGTCGCACGCATCGCCGTGGCCGCCGGCGAGCGCTGGGACGACTTCGTACGCTGGACCCTGGGCCAGGGTTTCGCCGGCCTGGAGAATCTCATTCTGATTCCCGGCACCGTCGGCGCCGCCCCCATCCAGAACATCGGCGCCTACGGTACCGAGGTCGCCGAGTTCATCGAAAGCGTGGAGGCGTGGGACACCATCGAACGCCGCGTGGCGGTCCTCGACCGCGCCGCTTGCGCGTTCGCCTATCGCGACTCCATCTTCAAGCACCAGCCCGGCCGTTACATCGTCACCGCCGTGCGCTTCGCCCTGCCCCGCTCGCGCGAACTACGCCTGGACTACGCGGGTATTCGCGAAGAACTCACGCGCATGGGCGTCGATAAACCCGCGCCGTTCCACGTCGCCGAAGCCGTCGTGCATCTACGCACGAAAAAACTTCCCGATCCCGCCGTGATCGGCAACGCCGGCAGCTTCTTCAAGAACCCCATCGTCGACGCCTCCGTCGGCGAAGCGCTGAAGCAGGCACACCCGGAACTGGCCGCCTGGCCCGGCAACGACGGACGCTGGAAACTCTCCGCCGCGTGGCTCATCGAAGCTTCCGGCTTCAAAGGACAACGCGAAGGCGATGCCGGCATCTCCAACCGCCACGCACTCGTGCTGGTCAACCACGGCCACGCCACCGGCCCACAGCTTTGGGCCTTCGCACAACGCGTCATCGAAGGCGTACAAGCCAAATTCGGCGTAAAGCTCGAACCCGAACCCGTCGTCATCAGCGCCAGCTAGCCCTTCGTAGGAGCGCACCCCGTGCGCGACCGGCGCTGCGCGCATCGCGCACAGAGTGCGCTCCTACCGATTCTGTAGAAGCGCTATCCCAAGCACCCGCCCCTCACCCCAACCCTCTCCCCGGAGGGGAGAGGGAGCTGCTCTTCTTTTTCTTTGAAAGGCGATGCGAAGCGAGCCCGTAACGGGTCCCCTGTGGAGCGGTGAGGGTTGGACGAAAAGGCCCCGAAGGGGGCATCGACAGGACGTCGATGCCTTTTCGACACGACATGGATGTCGTGTCGAAAAGCCCGGCCAAGCCTCACGGACCCGCAGGCGAAGCCGGAGGGCGCGTAAGAGGGGTGCCTTTTCTTTTGGTTACTTTTCTTTGGGCAAGCAAAGAAAAGTAACTCGGCTCGCGGCAGCGAGACGAAACCCGCCGCAGGCGAACCAGTGCGAGACAACGCGACAACCGAGCGACAACGCCACTGGATTCCGGCCTTCGCCGGAATGACGAAGCAGGAAGGAATGTCGCAAGAGCCGAACCCTCTCCCGAAGAAAGAGGGAGCAGAACTCAAACAGCCTGACGACACGGCCGCTCCAAATTCGGCAAAAACACCGTAATCACCCCCAGCAATGGCAAATACGCACACAGCTGATAGACATACTCGATGCCATGCGCATCAGCCAGCCGCCCAAGCACCGCCGCACCAATACCACCCATGCCAAAAGCAAGACCAAAGAACAGCCCGGAGATCATGCCGACACGCCCCGGAATCAATTCCTGCGCATAAACCAGAATCGCCGAGAACGCCGACGACAGAATCAAACCAATCACCACGGTCAGCACACCCGTCCACCACAGATCCACATGCGGCAACAGCAACGTGAACGGCGCAACGCCAAGGATCGACGCCCAGATCACCCACTTACGCCCGATGCGGTCACCCACCGGCCCACCCACCAGCGAACCCGCCGCCACCGCGAACAGGAACACCGACAAATGCGTCTGCGCGTTCTGCACGGACACGCCGAACTTATGGATCAGGTAGAAAGTGAAATAGCTGCTGATGCTCGCCAGGTAGAAATACTTCGAGAAGATCAGCAGACCCAGGATCAACAACGAACCGCTCACCTGCCCGCGCGTCAGCGTCACTTGCAGCGCGTGGTGCGCCTTGGCCTTCCCACGCACCGCATGATGTTCGCGATACCAGCGGCTCACCTGCAGCAACACCACGATGGCGAGCAGCGCCGCCAGCGAAAACCAAGCGACACTGCCGCGCCCGTTCGGCACGATGATCCATGCCGCCAACAGCGGCCCTAGCGACGCGCCGGTATTGCCACCCACCTGGAACAGCGACTGCGCCATGCCGTGCCGGCCGCCCGAGGCCATGCGCGCCACGCGGGAGGATTCGGGATGGAACACGGAAGAGCCCGTGCCGACCAGCGCGGCTGCCAGCAACAGCAGCGAAAAATTCGGCGCGGTCGCCAGCAGCAACAACCCGCACAAGGTGAACCCCATGCCGATCGGCAAGGAGTAAGGCATTGGCTTGCGGTCGGTGACCATGCCCACCACCGGCTGAAGCAGCGAGGCGGTGACTTGATAGGTCAACGTGATCAAGCCGACCTGCGCGAAGCTCAAATGGAAGCTGGCACTGAGGATCGGGTAGATCGCCAGGATCAGCGACTGGATCATGTCGTTGAGCAGGTGCGAAAAACTGATCGCGCCCAAAATACCGAATTCGGTCGCCTGCTCTTGGCGGACAGGCACGGCGGGCAATGGCGACGGCAAGGTTTCTTCAGCGGGGGATCGCATGTGGGGACTCGGGGGAGTGTTGTGGCGGTATGTCGCGCACCTTAGAGCCGCGACGGGCGGCCCGCATGCGGTATTGGGTCAATAGATATAGAATTCGGGCCAATCATGCGCCAGACCCGCGTCACTCAATACGAAGACACGCCTCGCGATGTGGTGGCGACGGGTAACGACTACCCCGGCCGTTTCGTACTCCCGCCTCATACGCATAAGCGCCATCAGCTGCTGTACGCAGTCACCGGGGTGGTCAAGGCGATTACCCCGGAAGGCAGCTGGGTGGTGCCGCCGCGACGCGCCCTGTGGATTCCCGCCGGCGTCATGCATGAAGTGCATATGGATGGCACGGTCAGCACGCGCAGCGCGTACATCCGGCCGGAGGCCGCCGCTGCCGCCGGACTCTGGACGCATTGCCAGGTGATCACGGTCTCGCCACTGCTGCATGAGCTGCTGCAGGAAGCCGTGGACCTGCCGGTGGAATACGATCTCGAGGGCCGCGACGGCCGCCTCATGGCGTTGTTGGTGGATGAAGTGCGCGCCATGCAACCCCTGGCGCTCAACACCCCGCTGCCCAGCGACCGGCGCTTGCGCCGGCTGTGCCGCGTCATGCTCGACGCACCGGCGCTGGAGATCGACATCGATGCCATGGCCGACAAGGCCGGCATGAGCCGACGCAGTTTCACCCGTACCTTCCGCGAGGAAACCGGCATGAGCTTCGCGGCATGGCGGCAACAGGCTTGCCTGCTGGCCGCGCTTACCCGATTGGGACGCGGCGAATCCATCACTCAGGTCGCTATCGAACTTGGCTACGGCAGCACCAGCGCCTTCACTGCGGCCTTCCGGCGCGTGCTCGGCGCACCGCCGAGCCGCTACCTGGCGGGTGATCAGCATCCGCGCGAGAAGACATCGCCGCACTAGACGGCTCATCGCTCACGCGGCTGTCGCGAGCACAGACCCGGCCGGCAAGCACCCCGCCCCTTCCAGGGTGTGCCGGATCGCCTGCTCGATCGGCGTGTACGGCGATACGCCAAGAAAGGCCAACAGTCGCGTGTCATCTAGTTGCACCGGTGTACGCCACAGGTAGCGCATCTTGCGCATCTCGCGCAGCGTCTCCACGAAAGGCGAGGCCAGCGTCACCAGCCACCAGGGAAAACGCCCGGCCACGATGTCCGGATTGCCGACCGCGCGACGGACCGCCTCCACCATCCCGCGCCCATCCAGCCAGTAGCCGCCGAAGTGGTAGCGCGCGAAGTCAGCCAGTTCGTCGCTGCGGTCGAGCAGCTTCGCCAATGTTTCGGCGACATCCGGCAGATAGGCCCAGGCATGGCCGATATCGAAGGCGCCCGGATAGCTGACCTTGCGCACCGGCGCGCCGGGCTTGGTCAGGCCTTGCGAGAACCAGCTGTTGGCGGTGCTGCGTGGGCCGAAGAAATCGCCGCAGCGCAGGATCAATGCCGGCGTGCCTTCGCGCGCGGCCTGTTCCAGTCGCTGCTCCATCGCCACACGCAGTTCGCCTTTGCGGGTCTGAGGATGTTGTGGCGCATCTTCGCGCAACAGCGGAAAGGCATCGGGGCCGTAGTTGTAGATGGTGCCCGGCAGAACGATGCGCGCACCCACGGCGCGGGCTGCAGCGATGCTGTTGTCCAGCATCGGCAGCACCACCTTGTCCCAGCCGCGATAACCCGGCGGGTTCACCGCATGCACGATCACGTGTACGCCCTGCGCAGCGCGCATCACATCGGCCGCCACCATCGCGTCACCACGCAGCCACTCCACGCCGTCCAGCGCATCCGCTTTCGGGATGCGTGCCATGGCACGTACCTGCCAGCCATGCCGCAGCAGGGCCAAGCAGGTTTCGCTGCCGACGCCGCCGTTGGCGCCGACGACCAGGGCTGTTTTCGATGTCTTCATGGCGAACTCCTCGTGGGGTATGGGGCTAGCTTGGCCCCGCCCGAGACCAAAGAAAATTGGCGATCCACAAACATCTGCTATACAAATATGCATGGCCAAGCATGATCCCCAGTGGAACCTCTACCGCTCGTTTCTCGCCGTCATGAGCGAAGGCAGCCTGTCCGCCGCCGCGCGTGGACTCGCCATGACCCAGCCCAGCCTGGGCCGCCATATCCGCGAACTGGAAACCGCGCTGGGCGTCGATCTGTTCGCCCGCTCGCCACAGGGGCTGGTGCCGACCGACATGGCTTATGCCCTGCTGCCCCACGCACAGGCCATGGCCGCCGCCACCGCCGCACTACGCCGCGCCGCCACCGCGCAGGACGGAAAGACCCGCGGCGTGGTGCGGGTCACCGCCAGCGAAATCATCAGTGTGGAAGTGCTGCCATCCATGCTCGCCGCGTTTCGCAAGGCGCAGCCGGAGGTGGTGATCGAGCTGTCCGTGACTAATCAGCCCGAAGACCTGCTGCGCAAGGATGCCGACATCGCCGTCCGCATGGCGCGCCCCACCCAGCAGGCGCTGGTCACGCGCCATATCGGCCGCATCGAGTTGGGGGCTTATGCACACAAGCGCTACCTGCGCGCACACGGCCAGCCAGAAACCGTCGAAGCCTTGCGCGAACACAGCCTTATCGGCTTCGATCAGGAGACCCCCTATATCCGCAGCCTGCGCCCGAAAGACCTGCCCTATACACGCGAGCTGTTCGCTTTGCGTACCGACAACGACCTCGCGGCACTGGCGGCGATCCGCGCCGGCTATGGCATCGGTTTCTGCCAGGTACCGCTGGCCGCGCGCGAACCGCAGCTGGTGCGGCTGCTGCCGGAGAAACTGGCACTGGGGATGGATACCTGGGTCGTGATGCACGAGGACATGCGCCGCCACCTCGCCGTGCGCAAGCTGTTCGACCACCTGGCGACGGCGCTGATCGACTACGCCAACAGCCATTGACCGCCCGCCATGTCATGCCGCTGTCAGAAGACCGTAGCAATATGACCGGTCGCGAAACGGCCCCATGCCGCGGGCCGGTCGAGGACGTGCTTGCCGCGGGAACGGGGTAGCATGCCTATTCCCCGTAGCGTCCCCGCCAGTGGGGGACCAGGAAAGACATGATGTCCAGCAGTGAAAACCGCTCTACCGTTACGGTCGAAGAAAGCGCGCCTGCCCTGGACCTGCCCATAGCGAGCACACCCGCCGCCGCGGCGCATGACCTCAACGACAGCAGCCTGTACATCCATCGCGAGCTGTCGCAGCTGCAGTTCAATATCCGCGTGCTGGAGCAGGCGCTGGACGAGCGCAAGCCAATCCTGGAACGGCTGAAGTTCCTGCTGATCTTCTCCAGCAACATGGACGAGTTTTTCGAGATCCGCGTGGCGGGCCTGAAAAGCCAGATCGCGTTCGATCATGAAATCGTGGGGCCGGACGGCATCTCGCCCCGGCGCGTGCTGGCCGAGATCAGCGAGATCGCGCACAAGCAGATCGAGCGGCAGTACACCATCCTCAACGAACGCGTACTGCCCGAGCTGGACCGCCAGGGTATCCGCATCGTGCGCCGCAACGAGTGGTCGCACAAACAGAAGCTATGGGTGCGTCGCTACTTCCGCCATGAAGTCGCGCCGCTGATCACGCCGATCGGCCTCGACCCGACGCACCCGTTCCCGCTGCTGGTGAACAAGAGCCTCAACTTCATTGTGCAGCTGGAAGGCGTGGATGCGTTCGGCCGCGATTCCGGCCTGGCCATCGTGCCGGCGCCGCGCGTGCTGCCGCGACTGATCCGCCTGCCGGACGATGTATGCAGCGGCGGCGACAACTTCGTGCTGCTGTCCTCCATCATCCACGCACACACCGAAGAGCTGTTCCCCGGCATGTCGGTGCACGGCTGCTACCAGTTCCGCCTGACCCGCAACGCCGACCTCACCATCGATCCGGAAGACGTGGAAGACCTCGCCCGCGCACTGCGCGGCGAACTGTACTCACGCCGCTTCGGCGATGCGGTGCGTCTCGAGGTGGCCGACAACTGCCCCAAGGAGCTCACCGACTACCTGCTCAAGCAGTTCGGCCTCACCGCAGCCGAAATGTATGAGGTGAACGGCCCGGTGAACCTGTCGCGCCTGTTCGGCCTGATCGGCAAGACCGATGCGCCGCAACTGCTCTACCCGCCCTTCACGCCCGCGATTCCCAAGACGCTGAAAAAAGCCGAGGACCTGTTCCAGGTGATCGGCAAGCAGGACGTGCTGCTGCTGCATCCCTACGAATCCTTCGCACCGGTGGTGGACCTGCTGCATCAGGCGGCGAAAGACCCGAGCGTGCTGGCGATCAAGCAGACGCTTTACCGCAGCGGCGCCAACTCCGAGATCGTCGATGCGCTGGTGGATGCGGCGCGCGCCGGCAAGGAAGTAACCGTTGTCGTCGAACTGCGTGCGCGCTTCGACGAAGAATCCAACCTCACGCTGGCCTCACGCCTGCAACAGGCCGGCGCCATGGTGATCTACGGCGTGGTGGGCGTGAAAACGCATGCCAAACTGATGCTGATCCAGCGCCGCGAAGGCGATGAACTGGTGCGCTATGCCCATATGGGCACCGGCAACTACCACACCGGCAACGCGCGCCTGTACACCGACTACAGCCTGCTCACCTCCGACCAGGTGCTGTGCGAAGACGTGCACAAGCTCTTCAGCCAGCTTACCGGCATGGGCAAGGTGCTGCGCATGAAGAAGCTGCTGCATGCGCCATTCACCCTCAAGAAGACCCTGCTCGACCTGATCGCGCGCGAAACCGCTCACGCCACCGCAGGACGCGCGGCGCAGATCATCGCCAAGATCAATGCGATCACCGACCCCAAGATCATCCGCGCGCTCTACAAGGCGAGCATGGCCGGCGTGAAGATCGAACTGATCGTGCGCGGCATGTGCTGCCTGCGACCGGGTGTGCCCGGGGTGTCGCACAACATCCGCGTGCGCTCCATCGTCGGCCGCTTCCTGGAGCACAGTCGCGTGTACTGGTTCGCCAACAACGGCGACGAACAGTTCTACCTGGCCAGCGCCGACCTGATGGAGCGCAACCTCGACCGTCGCGTGGAAACCGGCTTCCCGATCGAGAGCAAGAAACTGCAGCAGCGCCTGAAGAAAGAGCTGGAGCTTTACCTCAGCGACAACTCCAGCTCCTGGCAACTGCAGCCTGACGGCCAGTATGTACGCCAGCACCCCGCGCCCGGACAAGGCACACGCAACGTGCAATCGCAGCTGCTGGAAAAAATCTGCGGCGTAGGCGCCTCCACCGAAGCCTGAAGCCATTACGTAGGAGCGCACCCTGTGCGCGAAACGGCCCGTAAGGGCCGCGCTCCGTATCCCGGAGCCCAGCCCTGCTGCGCAGGACTTTCGCGCACAGGGTGCGCTCCTACACGCATTCAGACGAAGCGCTTGACCCAAGCCACATAGCGATCGACGAAGCCCTGCAGAAACTTCTGCGTACCTTCACTACCGATGTGGCCCTGGTCATCCAGCAAACCATCCTTGAAGTGGATGAACACTTCCGGCTGCCCTAGCAGAGGCACATCAAGGTAAGCCAGCACATTACGCAAATGCTGCTGCGCCAGCGCCGTGCCAGTAGCTCCCACCGAGGCACCGATCACCGCGCCCGGTTTACCCGCGAAAGAATTGGTTCCCCACGGCCGCGACGCGATATCGATCGCGTTCTTGAGTACGCCAGGCATGGAGCGGTTGTACTCCGGCGTCACAAACAACAACGCATCAGCCGCCTCGACCGTCTGCTTCAGGCGCCCGCACTCCGGTGGGTAATCGCCATCGAAATCCTGCGTATAGAGCGGCAACCCACCGATAGGCACATGCTCAAACACCAACTCCTTCGGCGCCAACCGCTCCACCGCCAAAGCCAGCTTCTTGTTGATCGACTCCTTACGCAAACTACCCACAAAAACCGCGACCTTAATCGTACTCATCACTTCCTCCCGCCTTTGCTGGAGTGCCAAGCATGCCGAGCCGCAGTTAAGTCTGGGTGATGCTTTGGAAGAGCGTTGTTGACGCAACACCAAACCCTATCGCGAGCACCCACCCCTCACCCCAACCCTCTCCCCAGAGGGGAGAGGGAGCCGCTCTTCTTTTTCTTTGAAAGGCGATGCGAAGCGAGCCCGTAACGGGTCCCCTGTGGAGCGGTGAGGGTTGGACGAAAAGGCCCCGAAGGGGGCATCGACAGGACGTCGATGCCTTTTCGACACGACAGGGATGTCGTGTCGAAAAGCCCGGCCAACCCTCACGAACCCGCAGGCGAAGCCGGAGGGCGCGTAAGAGGGGTGCCTTTTCTTTTGGTTACTTTTCTTTGGGCAAGCAAAGAAAAGTGACCCGACTCGCGGCAGCGAGGCGGAAGCCCGCCGCAGGCGAGCCCGGTCGCGATAACGCGACAATCGAAGCGCGTCACTACTGGATTCCGGCCTGCGCCGGAATGACGAAGTTAGGTAGGCTGGTCACAAGGGCCAGGCCCTCACTCCGGCGAATACAACTTCCTCTTCAACAAAACCTTCACCCCCTCATCCGGCCCCCCAAGCCAACTCAACTGATCATTACGGGTATCGCCCACATCCACCGGCGCCTCCCCCGTGCGCTTGGCGAACACACCCCACAAATCATGCGTCTTCTCGTCATAGAGCAACACGATCCGCTCCCCCGGACAATCGTGCGGCTTGCAGCCACTCGCCACCAGCATGGATTTGCCACTCACCACGACATGCTGCGCCGGTGCGGACGTACCGCCCTGACGCGTCCAGTCGGGCAAATCGGAGGCACCGGACAACTTGGCGAAGGCTGCTGAAAAATCGGGGCGCTGCAGCAGGTCGAACAGATACGGCCCCTTGGCTGCCGTATCGGCATCAACAGGCAAGCTCTCGGCCGCGCTGACACTGCTCGCCACGTCGATTTTGTTCGTCGTGGCGCTGGCGGCGGGCGCCGATGCGGCTCCGTTCTTGTCCTGCGAACAGGCCGCACAGGCCAGGGCGGCTGAAAACGCGAGAGCGATGGCGGAAAGCTTCATCGTCGGATCCTTCGTTGACTACACCTTCGCCAACTTACGCAGCCCCGACTGAATCGAAACCTTCCTCTGTCGTTCAGGCGAGCTGGTCGGCCGCCGCCACGATCTCGGCCTCGCCCGGCAACACCAGCAGGGCTGCACCGGCCAGTGGTGTATAGGTATCCGCACCCATCACACGCTGCAGCGGTGTCGCACCGCAGCCGCCTTCGACGATCGCGGTGATGACGCCCTCGCCTACACCGGCGCTCTTGCGCCCCTCGTCCAGCACGAGGATGCGCTTCGCACTGCGCGCCTGTTCGGCGATGAAGGCATCGTTGAGCGGCGCCAGCCAACGCAGGTCGACCACGCGGGTCTTCCAGCCGTGCTTGGCCTCGATTGCGCGCGCGGCGCGCAATGCCATGGGCACGCCATTGCCGAAGGTGAATACCACCAGGTCGTTGGCGCTTTCGTTGTAGACACGCCCTTCACCCAGCGGCATCGCCTGATCCGGCGCAGGATAGGCAAACTGCCACTGACCGTCGCCCGCTTCGTACAGATCCTTGGTCATGTACAGCGCGATGGGTTCGAGGAAGGCGCATACACGGCCATCCACCTTCGCCAGCGCCATCAGGGTGCGCAGCATGGTGGCCGCATCGTCGCCGCGGCTGGGGCAACCCACCACCAGCCCGGGAATGTCGCGCAGCGCGGCAATCGAGTTGTCATTGTGGAAGTGACCGCCGAAACCCTTCTGATAACCCAGCGAAGCCACGCGCATCACCAGCGGGTTGCGGTATTGATCGTTGGAGAAGAACTGCAGGCTACAAGCCTCGCCGCGGATCTGATCGCAGGCGTTGTGGAAGTACGCCAGATACTGGATCTCCGGCATCGGCAACATGCCCATGTTGGCGTAGCCCTGGGCCAGGCCGAGAATTACCGTCTCGTCGAGCAGCGTGTTGAACACGCGGTTGCCCTTGAAGGTTTTGAACAGGCCCTTGGTGACGGTATACACGCCGCCCTTCTGCGCCACATCCTCGCCGAACAGCAGCGACTCGGGATACTTCGCCATCACGTCGTGCAAGGCCTGGCCGATCTGGATGGCCAGGTGGCGCGGCGGCTGCTTCTCCGGCAGCTTGTCTTCGCTGCCGAACACCGCGAGACGGCGCTCGGCGTAATCGACGCGCTCGGCCTCAGCCTTCACCGCCGCCGGGGTGTACGGCGCCAGCGGCTTCATGACGTCTTCGAGCGAGGTAAGGCGCGGACGGCGATCCGCATCCTCCGCGGCTTCGAAGCAGCGCTTGCGCGTGGTCTCGTAAAGCTCAAGCAGCGACACCTTGGTATACAACCCGGAAGCCAGAGCGATGTCCGCCGAGCGCAGCAGCGGGTCGCTGGATTCAAGGGCGAACAACTCTTCCACACTGCGCCACTCGATCTCGAAATCGGTGCCGGCATGTCCCATCACGCGCGTGGTGCGCAGATGCAGAAAAGTCGGACGGCGCGTATCGCGGCAGTGATCCACCGCACGCTGCACCTGCGCGTAGCCTTCGGCCAGATCCAGGCCGTCGGCGAAGAAATAATCGAGATTCGCGCGATGCTTGAAGTTGTTGGCGATCCAGCCGGTGGGTGTCTTCACCGAGATGCCAATGCCGTTGTCCTCGCACACGTAGAGCACCGGTGCCGGCAGCTTCTGGTACGCCGTCCACCCAGCGGCATTGAAGGCCGATTGCGCGGAAGCGTGATTGGACGACGCGTCACCGAACGAGCAGATCGCGATGCTGTCCTCGGGAATCGGCAGCGCATGTCCGATGCGGCGTGCCTGCTCGATCGCGACCGCCGTACCGAAGGCCTTGGGCAGATGCGAGGCAATGGTCGACGTCTGCGGCAGCACCCACAACGGTTTGCTGCCCCACACTTTGTGGCGGCCACCGGAAGCCGGATCGTCCTTGCTGGCGGCGAACGACAGCGCGGAATCCATGATCGGATCCATGCCAGGCAGCTTGCGGAAGCGCTCTGCCATGAAACCGCCAGAGCGATAATGCAGGAAGGCCGGATCGGTGTGCCGCGTCAGCCGCGCCACCATGGCATTGCCTTCATGACCGCTCGAGCCGATGGTGTAGAACACTTTGTTCTGCACGCGCAGCACGCGCGCCATCAGGTCGAGATGGCGCGAGATCAGTTGCGATTCCAGCAACTCGCGGAATCCACGCGCGTCCAGCGCGCTGCCCGGCAGCACCGGCTGCCCGTCATCCGGCGCATGGCGCACATCGCCCTGCCACAGCTGCACGAACTCGGTGAAGTTCTGGTCGACGATTTCGGCGCGATTGAAGCCTTTGTGGCGGGCGCTGAGAGCAAACGGAAGGGCAATCATGATGGACAGGCGATCTCGTCGGGAGCTTATGCTCCCTCCCCTGCTCGCGACGCGAAGCTAGTCCCGCAGGACAGGGGAGGGTTGAGGAAGAGTAAGTGCTTGAGAAAGCGTTTCGGGAGAGGTTGTCGCAAGGGCTTACCCCCTCCCGGCCTCCCCCTGCTCGCAGGGGGAGGAGTTAAAAGCTGCGCTACTCGAATTCAGCGCTTTGAGCAGAGCGGCGCGCTGCAGATCCTTCGGCCGCCCGAAACTCTCGAGAATGCGGATCTGCTCGGCCACCGATGGAATCGACACGGCAAAGCCGGCCACGCTGATGCTTGCCACTTCATGCACCTGCACGGGCCGCCAGCCATCACCGCGATTGAGCTCAAGGTCGCCCATCACTTCCACCGGCAATCCGGGAAAACGGAAACGCGCAAAACGCGAGCGGAAATGCTCCGCACCGGCCGGCATGTAAATGGGATCACGCAGATCGCGCCACTGAGTTTCCAGCTGCGCCGCATCGCCGGCGCTGGCGAGTACATCGACATCGGCCACGCTCACGTCCGCGCCGACCAGCGACGCCGCAGCACTGCCGATCAGATACCACGGCTCGCGGCAGTATTTCTGCAGATCGGGCACGACGTGGACGAGTGTCTGCCGCAAGGTGTCGCGCGCCGTCTTAGTGTCCGCGCTCATGGCCGTCTCCTGCGCTGCAGCCATTCCTCGCGCGACTGACCCCAGATGTCGACCTTCACATCTTCCAGCGGTGCCGGCAACTGGCCGGGCCCGAGATTGCGCGAACCGAGGCGGATCGCCAGCGCCTGCGAGGGCTTGTTGTCGTGATCGATGCTGTGGATCACATCGGTCCAGCCAAGATGCTCGAACGCCCAGTCGATGCTGGCGATAGCACCTTCGAGCGCGTAACCCTTACCCCACGCCGCGCGCGCGAGCCCCCAACCGACTTCCGTACCTGGCCAGCCTTCGGGCTGCCACGGGCCGAGCCGGCCCAGCCATTGCCCGCTGCTCTTCTCAATCACCGAGAACATGCCGAAGCCCTGGATCGCCCAGGCGCCGACCATGGTGAGGAAGCCGCGCCACGCGGCGGCGCGCGGCTGATACCCGCCGATGAAACGCGCCGCTTCCTCATCGGCCATATTGGCGGCCCAGCCGTCAAAATCTTCGCGCCGTGGCGGGCGCAAGATCAGACGGTCGGTTTCGATGCGGATGTCTTGCCAGTTCACCTTACGCACCTCCACAGGAATCAACACGCCCCTGGCGTCATCCCGGCTTACACCGGAATGACGAAATGAAAGGCCGCAGCTTCTTGTTTCATCGAGCTGTCAGAACGCGTTGATGCCAGTCAGCTCGCGCCCCACCACCAGCTGATGCACGGTCTCGGTGCCTTCGTACGTGATCACCGATTCCAGGTTCAGCGCATGGCGGATCGCCGAATGCTCGGTGGTGATGCCGGCGCCGCCGAGGATGTCGCGGCATTCGCGCGCGATATCGATGGCCATGCGGCAGTTGTTCCACTTGGCGAGCGAGACCTGGGTGGGCTGCATCTTGCCGGCGTCCTTCAGGCGACCCAACTGCAGCGACAGCAACTGTGCCGTGGTGATGCGGCGGGCCATGTCGGCCATCTTCAATTGCACGGCCTGGTTGGAAGCGAGTGGACGGCCGAACAGGATACGCTCCTGCGTGTAGTCCAGCACTTCCTTCAAGCACGCCTGCGCGGCACCGATCGGGCCCCAGGTGATGCCGTAACGCGCCTGGGTAAGGCAGCCGAGCGGGCCTTTCAGGCCTTTCACGTTCGGCAGGCGATTGGCTTCCGGCACGCGCACGTTGTCGAAGAACAGCGCCGAGGTAACCGACGCGCGCAGGCTCATCTTCTTGTGCACTTCCTGCGCGGTGAAGCCCTTGGTGTCGGTGGGCACGATGAAGCCCTGGATGCCGTCCTCGGTCTGCGCCCACACGATCGCGATGTGCGCGAGGTTGCCGTTGGTAATCCACATCTTGGCGCCGTTGATCACCCAGTCGCCGCCGTCCTGCTTGGCGTGGGTCTTCATGTTGGCCGGGTCGGAACCGCCGTGCGGTTCGGTGAGGCCGAAGCAACCGATGACTTCGCCTGCCGCCATCTTCGGCAAGTAATGCATCTTCTGCTCTTCGGTGCCGTAGGCGTAGATCGGGTACATGCATAGCGAGCTCTGCACCGAGGCGAAGCTGCGCAGGCCCGAATCGCCGCGCTCCAGCTCCTGGCAGATCAAGCCGTAGCTCACACCGTTCATGCCGGCGCAGCCGTATTTCTCGGGAATGGTCGCGCCCAGCAGGCCGAGGTTGGCGATCTCCGGAACCAGCTCCTGCGGAAACCGCGCCTGATCGAACGCGTCGCCGATGATCGGCAGCACTTTTTCATCGACGAAACGGCCAACAGTGTCCTGCACCATGCGCTCTTCGTCGGTGAGCAGCGAGCGGACGTCGTACAGGTCGAGCGGATTCAGGCGAGCGGACATGCAGGGATTCCGTACGTGGGTGGGACAAGCCCTCGATTCTAGCGGCCCCTGTCCCTCCAGGTCATGACGAGGTGCAACACCGGCGGGTAGGCGTGGCCGGCTCGCTATGGGACCATGGCCCGGCCTGCCGCCCCCCCGCTTTTCCGCTGGAATCCCCATGATCAAAGGTGTACTCCTGGGCTTTGCCTGCTACGCGGCCTACGCGATCAGCGACGCCTTCGTGAAGTCCCTGCACGGCACGCTGCCCGCCTACGAGGCGGTGTTTTTCGGCGCCGTAATGATGCTTTCGGCACTGCCCTTTATCCGCAAGCCGCAGGATCGCTGGATCGAGGTGTTCAAGGCCAACCGCCCCAGCCTGTGGTGGGTGCGCGCCATCTCCGGCGCCATCTGCAACATCACGGCTGTGATCGCATTCACGGCGCTGCCGATGGCGGAAGCTTTTGCGCTGATCTTCCTGCTGCCGATCTTCGTGACCCTGCTCTCGGTACTGTTCCTGAAGGAACACGTGGGCTGGCGGCGCTGGTCGGCGGTGGTGGCCGGTTTTATCGGCGTGCTGGTAGTGCTGCGGCCGGGTTTCCGCGCGCTGGGCACGGGGCATCTGGCCGCGATGACATGCGGGCTCTTTGGCGCGGTATCAGTGGTGGCCCTGCGCATGGCCGGCGCCCATGAAAAACGCATCAGTCTGTACGGCGCCGGGGTGATCGGCCCACTCGTGACTGGCGGCCTGCTGATGCTGCCCCATTTCATCTGGCCCGACCTCAAGCAGTGGAGCCTGTTGGCCGGCTATGGCCTGCTGGCCGGCTTCGCTGGTGTATTGCTGATGTTTGCCACTCAGCACGCACCCGCCAATCGCGTCGCCCCCACCCAATACAGCCAGATGCTCTGGGCCATCGGCTTCGGCTACTGGCTGTTTGGCGACCATCTGGACTGGCCCATGCTGATCGGCATCGCGCTGATCCTGGGCTCGGGCCTGTTCACTTTGGTGCGGGAAGGCAAGGTGACGCCCTGGTGGCGGCGGACCAGGTTGGTGTAGCGGGAAGCTTGTCCGGAAAAACTCCGGACCACTGATCAGCGTGAGCGGGCACCAGCGGTCGATCAATACCGACGCACGAGCCTTCACTTCCTCCGCAAAAAGCAACTCGGTCTCCTTACGCGATATCCCGCGCAGGCCGCCTGTTCCGGACCATGGCCGTGATGCCCAATGAGTCCTGCGTCTGGACGAGACGCCTACGAACGGAGATGGACTCATGCGCATCCGCACTTCACGCCTTGTTGTGGCAGCGACCCTGCTTACCGCTTTCCTCTGTGCTCCAGCGCTATCGCTGGCCAAGAGCAAGAACACCCAGCGCAATACGCTCGCGCCTGCCTATGTCGACATATACGACTACCTGCCCGACTGGCAGGATCGGGACGCCTGGCTCGACATCACCTACCAGCTCAAGCTCAATTTTCTTGACGTCTGTGGCGATACGTTCTGCGAGGGCGAGTACGCCAATCTGGAAGCGCTCAGCTACCGCTGCTCGGTCGAGACCGCCAGCGGAAATATCGGCGAATGCGTGTGGGTGATCGCGGCCAGCTCGGAGGACATCAATCCCGGCGATGGCCGTGTGGTGGTGGCGCTGCATCAGTGGCAATGCGCTAGCCCGCTTGCCGCTCATACCAGCGCGACACAGTTGGTCGCCGCGCTGAAAGGGCGCAATCCGATCGATGCCATGCTGCCGAATACCGACAAGTCGATCTACGACGGCCTGACCGAGTGCCTCTAGTCAGTCGCCGCGCCCGCGGTTGCTGATGCCGTGCGGCACATGTCCGGTCGCGACATGCTGCCGCGCGGATTCCACGTTAGCCGGGGAGTCGTCGAAGAAGATGTCGGCGCCGAAAGCGTCCAGGAACGGTCCTTTGTCGCGACCGCCCAGGAACAGGGCCTCATCGATACGCACACCCCAGCGGCGCAAGGTGAGGATCACGCGCTTGTGCGCCGGTGCCGAACGCGCGGTGACCAGCGCTGTGCGGATAGGTGAATCCTCGGCGGGGAACGCCGCCTGCAGTCGATGCACAGCGGTGAGAAAGCCGCGGAACGGGCCAACGGAAAGCGGCTCGTCGGCGCGTTCGGTTTCGCTGCGGTGGAAGGCTTCCAGGCCTTCTTCGCGGGATACGCGCTCACCCTCGTCGCCGAAGATCACCGCGTCGCCGTCGAAGGCGATGCGCAACTGCTCGCTGGCCCGCGGCGGCGCCACGGAGGGAAGGATGGTGGCGGCGGCCACACCTGCGGCGAGCGCGCGACCGACATCCTCGGCGTTGGCGGACAGGAACAGGTCCGCCTTGAAGGGAGCGATATAGTCCGAGGTCGGCGCGCCACTGGTGAACGCGGCGCGGCTGATTTCCAGGCCGTAGTGCTGGATGGCATTGAAGATGCGCAGACCGGTATCGCCCGAATTGCGCGAGAGCAGAATCACCTCGACCGGAGGCACGTCGCCGGCCAGCTTGTTGAGGCCAAGTAGTTTCTGCACCAGCGGAAAGGCCACGCCCGGCTTGAGAATCTCGTTCTCGTGATCGATCTGAAAGGCGCGATAGGCATCCAGTCCGTCGCGCTCGAACAAGGCATGGCTGTCGCCGAGGTCGAACAGCGCGCGCGAGGAAATGGCGACCACCAGACGATTGTCGGTGGCGGCAGTGGGATCGTGGATAGTGCCTGCGCGGGTCATGGAAGTGCTATGGACGATGATGCCGTTGAATCTAGCAAAGAGCGCCGGGGATTGCCCGTAGGAGCGCACCCTGTGCGCGAAAGCCCTGCGTAGCAGGGCTGGTCTTTTCTCCATCATGTGGCAAAAGCGGCCCTGCTACGCAGGGCTTTCGCGCACAGGGTGCGCTCCTACGAAAGCGCCGAATCAGTCCGGTGCGAACTGCTCATCCAGAATGCGCTGTTCCAGATTGTGTTCCGGATCGAACAGCAGGCGGACGCCCAGGCCTTCCGATTGCTTCACCAGGACTTCGCGCACATCGCGCACTTCATGGAAATCAGCGGTGGCGCTCACCGGCCGCTTGCCGGGATCGAGCACGCGCAGAGTCACCTGGGTACGGTGCGGCAGGATGGCGCCGCGCCACCGACGCGGACGGAACGGGCTGATCGGGGTCAGCGCCAGCACGTTGGCATCCAGCGGCAGGATCGGGCCATGCGCGGAGAGGTTGTAGGCGGTGGAACCTGCGGGTGTGGAAACCAGGATGCCGTCGCACACCAGTGTGTCCAGCTTTACCGCTTCGTTGAGCTGCACTTCGAGATGTGCTGCCTGGTTGCTCTGGCGCAACAGCGAGACTTCGTTGAAAGCCAGCGCCTGATGCACCTCGCCGTTGATGTCGGTGACCTGCATCTCCAGCGGATACAGCACCGCCGCATGCGCGCGCCCGATCCGCCCTTCCAGGTCGTCGATGCGATGCTTGTTCATCAGAAAGCCCACTCGCCCCAGCTTCATGCCGTAGACCGCCGCCGGCAGCGCACGATACGCGTGCAGGGTGCGCAGCATGAAGCCGTCGCCGCCGAGCGCCACGATCGCCTCCGCCTGTTCCGGCGGCGTGTCGCCATAGCGATCGACCAGTTTGCGGCGCGCCTGCTGGGCAACGCTGGTTTCACTGGCGACGAAGGCGTAGGCCATAGGGAACCGTGAGGAGGTCAGTGAGCGAGGACGCCAGTTGAGCTCAGATAAGCAAAGGGCGCAAGACCAAGACAGGTCTGCGCCCTTTCCTCTCAACGTAATCAGGAGTCCATTGCCTAACAGCCGCCATGGACTCCTTGCTTCGGACTACTTACTGGTTGATCGGCACCTGCGCCAACTGGGCCAGGCGACGGACCGCGACCGAGGCGATCGGGTAATCCGCGTTCTGGGTGAGAATTTCCGCCAGCATGCTGCGCGTGTACTTGAGCGTGGCGTCGTCGCGCTGCAGCCACGCCTGCACCGGCGAAACGTCCTTGCTGTTGCCGGCTAGCGTCAGCACCTGCAGGGCCAGCGCACGATGCTGGTGATTGAGCTCGTCCAGCAGCGACCCGCGGGCCTGAGCATGCCAGTGGCCTTCCACCGGCAATGCCTCGATCTGGCTGCGCAGCCACTCCAGGTCCAGCGACTCGCCCAGCTCGTAGAACACGCTGGCCACCTTGTCCACTGGCTGACCGCTCTGCTGAGCCACTTCGACTACGTCGAGCATGGCGCGCAGCTCGGGGATGCGGGCGAGACGGACCGCCAGATCTTCCGGCAGCCCCATGCCTTCCCACTTCTCCTGGCTAGTCGCGAAATCGGCCTTGCCGGTTTCGGTCAGTGCACCGGGCAATGCCGTACGCAACGCGGTCACGCCAGCCTGGTAACGCTCCACGTTGGCGGCGATATCCAGCGTGCCGCCCGGACGGCTGAGCAGCCAGCGGGTGAGATGACGCAGCAGCGACCAGATTTGCATGATCGCGTCGATCTGCGTGTCCTCGGCCACCTTGCTGTCCAGCGCCTCGATCTCGGCCCACAGTTCGCGCGCGCCAAGAATTTCGCGGGCGGCGGTGTAGGCCTTGGCGATCGCCGCCGGCCCCTGCCCCGTGTCTTCCTGCATGCGCATCATGAAGGTGGCGCCCATGCGGTTGATGGTGGAGTTGGTGACCGCGGTGGCGATGATTTCGCGCTTCAGGCGATGGCGCTGCATGTGCGCGGCGTACTTGTCGTGCAGCGGCTCGGGGAAGTAGCGCACCAGCTCCTTGGAGAGGTACGGATCTTCCGGCACATCAGAGTCGAGCATCTGCTGGAACAGCTTGATCTTGTCATACGACAGCAGCACCGACAGCTCGGGGCGGGTCATGCCCTGGCCGCGGGTCTTGCGCTCGGTCAACTCAGCTTCGCTCGGCAGGTTTTCCACCTGGCGATCAAGCAGACCTTCGCCCTCGAGCGTGCGGATGAAGTGGGCCATCGAACCCAGGCGGCGCACCGACTGGTGCTCCATCAGGGTGATCGCCTGGTTCTGGCGATAGTTGTCCCACAGCACGAGCTGGCCGACTTCGTCGGTCATGGCCGCAAGCTGCTGGTTGCGCGCTTCCACCGTCAGCTCGCCGCGCTGTACGGCGTCGTCGAGCAGAATCTTAATGTTCACCTCATGGTCGGAGGTGTCTACGCCGGCCGAGTTGTCGATGAAGTCGGTATTGAGCAGCACGCCGTGCTGGGCGGCTTCGATGCGGCCCTTCTGGGTCATGCCTAGATTGCCGCCCTCGCCCACCACCTTGCAGCGCAGCTCGCCACCGTTGACGCGCAGGCCGTTGTTGGCGCGATCGCCCACGTCGGCATGCGTTTCGCTGCTGGCCTTCACATAGGTACCGATACCGCCGTTCCACAGCAGATCCACCGGCGCCTTGAGGATGGCGTTGAGCAGATCGGTCGGCGCCATCTGCGTCACGTCGGCCTTGATGCCGAGCGCGGCGCGAACTTCCGGCGACACCGGAATCGACTTCAGCGTGCGCGAATACACACCACCACCAGCCGAGATCAGCGACTTGTCGTAATCCTCCCAGCTCGAACGCGGCAACTTGAACATGCGCTCGCGCTCGACGAAGGAACGCGCCGCATCCGGGTTCGGGTCGAGGAAGATGTGGCGATGGTCGAACGCAGCCAGCAGGCGGATGTGCTGCGACAACAGCATGCCGTTGCCGAACACGTCGCCCGACATGTCGCCCACGCCCACGCAGGTGAAGTCCTGCGTCTGGCTGTCGCGACCCAGCGCGCGGAAGTGGCGCTTCACCGACTCCCACGCACCCTTGGCGGTGATGCCCATGCCCTTGTGGTCGTAGCCGTTGGAGCCGCCGGAAGCGAACGCATCGCCCAGCCAGAAACCATGCTCCACCGAAATCGCGTTGGCGATATCGGAGAACGTCGCGGTGCCCTTGTCGGCCGCCACCACCAGGTACGGATCGTCCGCGTCATGGCGCACCACGTCGTGCGGCGGCACCACCTTGCCTTCGACCAGGTTGTCGGTGATGTCGAGCAGGCCGCTGATGAACATGCGGTAGCAGGCAATACCTTCCGCCAGCTGCGCGTCGCGATCGCCATTCACCGGCGGACGCTTGACGAAGAAACCACCCTTCGAGCCGACCGGCACGATCACGGTGTTCTTCACCATCTGCGCCTTCACCAGGCCCAGCACTTCGGTGCGGAAGTCTTCGCGGCGATCGGACCAGCGCAGGCCGCCGCGCGCCACCGCGCCGAAGCGAAGATGGATGCCTTCCACGCGCGGCGCGGAAACGAAGATCTCGCGATATGGCACCGGCTTCGGCAGATCCGGCACGCGATGCGAGTCGAACTTGAAGCTGATGTAGCCGCGGTAGGCACCGTCCCACTGCTGGAAGAAGCTGGTACGCAGCGTGCCGCGCATCAAGGCCATGAAGCTGCGCAGGATGCGATCGTCGTCGAGGCTGGACACGTTCTCCAGCAGCACGCCGATGGTCTCTTCGATTACCTTGATCTGTTCGTCGCGCGGTTTGGCAAGCGCGGCGACCAGGCCGTCGATCAGCGCCGGATGCGCGGTACGCACGGCTTCCGGAATCAGCGCGGTCATTTCGCCCGACAGCGCTTCGCCCGCTGCCTTCAGTTCGTCGGCCGACAAACTCTCGCGGCGCGGATCGAACTTGGCGAGGAACAGCTCCACCAGCAGGCCGGCGATGGCCGGATAGCGGTTGAAGGCGTCTTCCATATAGCTCTGCGAGAACGCCACGCCCGTTTGCAGCAGGTATTTGCAGTAGCCGCGCAGCATGGCGACCTGGCGCCAGCCGAGCTTGGCACCGAGCACCAGACGGTTGAAGCCGTCGTTCTCGGCATTGCCGCGCCAGATGTGCTCGAAGGCGTCCTCGAACAGCGAGCCGACCTGCTCAACCGTGAACGCGAGGTTGCCGACCGGCTGCACCTCGAAGTCCTGGATGAACAGAGGTGTGCCTTCGGACTTCACTTCGTACAGGTGCTCGGTGAGCACGCGCAGGCCGAGATTCTCCAACTGCGGCAGCACTTCGGACAGTGCGATATCCGTGCCGCTGCGGTACACCTTGAAGCGCAACTCTTCCGGACGCTGGGCCGGGTGATAGAACGACATGCGCACGGCGTCGTCGCCCTTCAGCAGCGACAGCTGGCGCACGTCCTCGGCGGCAGCGGCGGGCGACACGTCTTCGACATAGCCTGCCGGCAGTGACTTGGCGTAGCGATTCGCCAGCACCACACCGTCGTGATCGCCGAGGCGCTTGACCAGCGCATCGCGCACATCGTCATGCCAGTTGCGCACGATCGCGGCCACGCCTTCTTCCAGCTTGACGGCGTCGAAGTTCACGTGGTCGCCGATCTTGGGGCGCACCACCACATGCAGGCGGGCCAGCGCGGCCTCGCCCATCAGCACCGCCGAATCGCTCTGCTCACCATGCAGCGCGTCGCGCAACAGCGCTTCGATGCGCTCGCGCACCGAGGTGTTGAAGCGCTCGCGCGGTACAAATACCAGACAGGTGAAGAAGCGGCCATAGCGGTCGCGACGCACGAACAGGCGCGTGCGGGCACGCTGACGCAGCTCGAGGATGCCGATGGCGGTGGTATACAACTCGTCTTCGTTGCTCTGGAACAGCTCGTCGCGCGGCAGCGTCTCCAGAATGTGGCGCAGCGACTTGCCGGAGTACGAATCGCGCTTCAGGCCCGAGCGGGCCATCACGGCTTCGACCTTGTGGCGCACCAGCGGCACGTCCTGCGGGCGCGCCATGTAGGCGTTGGAGGAGAAAAGACCGAGGAAGCGCTGCTCCGCGACCGGTTTGCCGTTGGCGTCGAAGCGAAGCACGCCGATGTAATCCATATGACCCGGACGGTGCACGTGCGAGCGCGCATTGGTCTTGGTCAGGATGATGGCGTCGGTCGAACCCGACTGCGGCAGCTCGCTGGCCACCAGCGAACGCAGCGAACGCGGCGCCATCGAACGCTCCTGCTTGTGCAGGATGCCCAGGCCCGAGCCTTCCATCGAGCGCAGCACTTCGTCGCCGTCGGCCTGGGTCACTTCGTATTCGCGATAACCGAGGAAGGTGAAGTTGTCGTCGGCCACCCAGCGCAGGAATTCGCTCGCCTCTTCCACCGAGCTCGCATGGATCGGCAGCTGGCGCTTGGTCAGGTCGTCGGCGATGGCCAGCGCCTTGTCGCGCATCTTGGCCCAGTCGTTGACCGAGACGCGCACGTCTTCCAGCGAGGCTTCGATCTGGCTCTTCAGCTGCGCCATCTCGGCGTCGCCGGCCATGCGATCCACTTCGAAATGCATCACCGATTCGGGAGTGCCATTTTCCGCGCCCATCTGCTGCAGGCGGCCCGTCGCATCGCGCACGGCCTTCACCACTGGATGGATCACCGCGTGGATCTGCAACTTGGCTGACACAATCATGCTCACCGTGTCGACCAGGAACGGCATGTCGTCGGTGACGATCTGCACCAGGCTGCGGCCGGCGTGACCGAATTCGGGATTGATCACACGTACCGAGGCGCGGCCGGGCTGACGCTGCTGCGCGAACTCGAGCAGGCCGGCCACCAGCGCGGCCCATTCAGCGGCGGTGTGCAGCTCAAGATCGCTGGAGGCAATGCGCGAGAAGAAGGCGCCGATAAAAAATTGCGCCTCATCAAGGCGCTGGGTGGGAAAGCCGCTTTTTTTCAGTTCTTCGAAAACAACAGCCTGGATCGGATTATCACTGGCCGCACGAATCGCATTCATGGCATCTACTTGTCTGTGGGGACGGAATGGAGCAGAAAAGCCGCAAAAGGATACGCCGGCCCCGCATGCTTAGCCACCTGCACTGCGGCACAAACTTCAGCTCTCAGTGTGTTCTACCAAGCATGTCTACCAAGCGTGCAAAAGATTCAATACCCACGCGTGATCGTCCAAGCTTCCTGCGGTGGGATAACCGAATGCATAGGGCCCAGTGGAAGCGCCACGTGTATCGGTCCAGGCCCGCTGCGCATTCCATGCCTGCCAGTTGAATCCAATACCCGCGCGTATGTCGTAACGCGCATGTGCAGCACAGGCTTTATGCACGTCACGGCCGCTGCGGCGCAACATGCCGAGGACTCTCATCGCGCCACCGACATCGACGCACTCGCCGCGCGACAGTCGCAGGCACAACGCCCGCTGGCGCGCGCCACGGCAGCGCAGGCATCGATCATGGCAGACCGTGGCGGATCCAAGCCTGGCGTAGGTGCCGCGCTGAGCGCGTCGAGCAGCGCCTCGGGGCGGATCGCCGGCGACAGCTGGCGCAACAGCGCCACCAGGCCGCTGACCTCCGCCGCCGCGAACGAAGAGCCATCGACGAAGCCGAAGCCCCCGCCCGGCACTGTCGTCGGAATGCCCTCGTCCGGTGCGCGCAGCAGGCCCTTCAACGGGCTGGCCGCATGTTCGCCAGCGACGGCCAGCACGCCGGGATAGGCCGCTGGGAAGCCACCATCCGCTGCGGTTTCATCCAGCGCGCCCACCACCGTCACCCGATGTGCCAGTGCCACATCCAGCAGACGCTCCAGCAGGCGGTCGCGCGGGCCGGCCAGGCTGAGATTAATGATCTGTGCGCGGCGCTCCAATGCGAACTGCAAGGCCTTGGCCAAGGTGAAGCTGCTGCACACGGCCGCAGACGCTTCCGGCCGCTCTTGCCAGCAGGCGCGCAGGGCCAACAGGCGCGCATCCGGGGCGATGCCGGCGATGCCGATACCGTTATCGGCTTGTGCCACGAGAATGCCCGCCACTTCGGTGCCGTGCGCTTCGGCGCGGTAATCGCCATCGTCGACAAAATTGCGCGCCTGGGTGGCCTGCCTGGCCAGATCGGGATGCGCCAGTTCCACGCCGCTGTCGAGCTCAGCAATCACCTGCCCCTTGCCGGTACTCACGGCATGCAGCTCGGACAGATGCCAGGCTCGCGCCGCCGGCTGCAAGCTGTACAGCGGATCACCCTTGCCCAGTACGTGAAACAACTGCATGGGCTCGGCGGACTCCACCCGCTTGTCGGCGGTCAGCGCCAGCACCGTAGGCATTACTGCGTCCTGACGCGGCGCCTGCATCACAAAACAATCCAGGCCGAGTGCCGGCATCGGCCAATCGGTGACCAGCACCAGACCGTGTTTGCGCGCCAGTTGCATGGCGACACGCCGATGCGCCTCATGATCGGGCGAGGACTGGTATTGGCCAGCGTAGCTGTCGAGTGGAAGGAAGTGCGGCGGCGCGGCGCGCAACATCACCAGGATGCGCGCCCGTTCCTGCGCCGTATCAGGTGCTGCGGGCCGCACAGCGCCAGCGGCGCATCCTGCCAGGGCGACGCAGCACAGCGCGAGCAACGCCAGCCAGCGCATGGTCAATGCCTGCCGCCATCGAGGTTCTCGACCAGGGTCACGCCCGGCGCCGCGCGCAGTGCCTCGCGCACGGTGTCGGAGCGCGACTGCGGCACACTCAACACATAAGCCCCGGCATCCGTCGGACCATCGACGATATGCGCGTCACTGGCGCGGATCAGCAGACGCATCTGCTGCTCGCTCAGGTGTGGATCGAACACCACTACCAGGCGTGCCGCTGGCACGTCCGCCGCGCCCAGGGTGCGGTAAGCCGCCGGCTGGCCGGCATGCCACCAGGCGAATGCCAGCGCGATGATGATGACCGCCTGCACCGCGATCGCCGCATGCAGCCACGATCGCCCGCTATCCCAGCGACGCGGCAGGATGCGGCGGGGATCGCGCTCGGCATCGATGCGCTTGCGCAGGCGTTGCAGCGAATATTCGGCGTCGACCGCGCCCGGATCGACGATGACCTCGTCGCGGCATGCCGCCTGCAGCGAACGCAGTAACGCCACATCACGCTGGCACTGCACGCACTCGGCCAGATGCTGCTCCACCAGCGCCCGCTCCTCGCCTTCCAGCGTGCCATTCACCAGCCATGGCAACAGTCGCTCGGCCTCGATGTGCGCCGGCCCTTCGAATCGCAGCACTCGCCCGCTCATATGGCCTCCTTCCGCGCCTCTAGCAGCGCGCGAAGCTTGCGCCGCGCGTAGAACATGCGCGTTTTCACCGTATCGACCGGGCAATCCATGATCTCGGCAATCTCGCGGCAGCCGTAACCCAGGTAATAGGTCAGCTCGATCACGGCGCGGTGGTCGGCCGACAGGCTTTCCATCGCCTGGGCCAGTTGCCGATGCAGCTCCTCCTGCTGGCATTCCAGCTCGGGGCCGGGACCAAGCTCGGCGCTCTCCGGCAGTTCTGGCGGCAGTACGCTCTCCCGCCGCTTCAGCGCCTTGAGCGCCTGGCGGTAGGCAATGGCGAAGATCCAAGTGGACACCTTGGAGCAATGGTTAAAGGTGTGCGCCTTGCGCCACACCACCATCATGGTGTCGTCCAGCACCTCTTCGGCCAGCGCGCGCTGACGCAGCATGCCGTCGATGAAACGCAGCAGGCGCGGGCGATAGAGCCGGTACAGAGCCTCGAAGGCGCTCCTTTCCTCCGCAGCGACGCGGCCCAGCAACACGATCTCGTCCTGCGCCGCGCGGCTGTGCGACGACCCGGATAAATTGGACGGCAGGATCGACATGACGGCCCTCGGAGCGCGCTCGCCCTCGTTGCCTGTGTATGGCCGGCTCGACGATTCCGGTTCAAACCCAAGCCCGTCACGCACACATATACGCCTCCCCACCGGTCGGCCCTATCCACCAAAGGAGGGTGTCCCAGCCGGCATCACGCTCTCTTCGCGATAAAAATACGAAGAATTCGGGGCTAGACCATACGCAAAAGCAAATTGTAAACTGTACGGTATAGTCAGCCCCGATCACCCGGCTCGATGGGCTGTCCGAACGCTTGTCCACACCCCGTTTCCGCTGTAAAGCGGGACGTCAGGCACTGGGCAGGCCGTTTGCGAGCCATAAAGCTTCAGGTCTGGCCGCCGATCCGGGGGTCGGCGCCACCACATACCCCGATACTTAAAGAATGGAGTCCCCATGAAGTCCTCGTCACTGCGCACACCCGTGATGTGCCTGGGCCTGCTGGCACTGGCTGCCTGCGGAGGCAAGAAGGAACAAGGTCCTCCGCAGATGCCTCCGCCGGAGGTGGGTGTGGTCAAGGCCCAGCCTCAGAGCGCACCGCTGAGCAAGGACCTGGTGGGTCGCGTCTCCGCCTATCGCAGCGCCGATGTGCGCGCCCGCGTCTCGGGTGTGCTGCTCAAGCGCGTTTACCAGGAAGGTACCGACGTCAAGAAGGGCCAGGTGCTATTCGAGATCGAACCCTCGGTCTATCAGGCCGCCCTGAGCTCCGCCCAGGCCAACCTGACGTCGGCGCAGGCGACCTATACGAATGCGCATAAGGCCGCTGAGCGCTATCGCCAGCTGCGTCCGCAGGGCTACATCTCCCAGTCCGACCTCGACACCGCCGAAGCCAACGAGCGCAGCTCCGCCGCCGCGGTGAAGCAGTCGCAGGCCGCCGTGGAAAGCGCTCGCATCAACCTCGGCTTCACCCGCGTCACCGCGCCGATCGACGGCCGCGCCGGGCAGCAGCAGCTGACCGAAGGCGCCATCGTGGGCAACAGCAGCGCCGACGGCGGCGCCAACTCGACCCTGCTCACCACGATCGACCAGCTCGATCCGCTGTACGTGAACTTCACCGTGAGCGCCGCGGACCTGGATCGCCTCCGCGCGGCGCAGACGGCGGGTCACGTCGTACTGTCGGATACGGACAAGACCTCGGTGGAAGTCACCCTGCCGGACGGCAGCAAGTACGACCAGAAGGGCACGCTCGACTTCTCCGGCGCCGCCGTCGATCCGACCACCGGTACAGTCAACCTGCGTGCGCAGTTGGCCAACCCACAGCACCGCCTGTTCCCGGGCACCTACGTCACCATCACCGCGAACCTCGGCGAGCAGGCCAATGTGTTCCTGATCCCGCAGCAGGCCATCGCGCGCGACGTCGCCGGCGCCTATGCGCTGGTGGTCGGTCAGGACGGCAAGGTGGAGCGCAAGAACGTGGTCGCCAACAACATGGCTTCCGGCAACTGGATCGTCACCAGCGGTCTTGCCGCCGGCGATCAGGTCATCGTGTCGGGACTCCAGGCCGTGCAGCCGGGCGCACCCGCCAAGGCCGCGCCGTGGCAGCCGAACAAGGACAGCAACGGTCCAGCAGGCGCACCAGGTAGCACCAAGCCTGCCGCCGGCAAGCAGTAAGGGAGCCGACCGACATGCCGAGTTTCTTCATTGACCGCCCGATTTTCGCTTGGGTGGTAGCCATCCTCATAACCATGGTCGGCACGATTGCGATGCTGAACATGGGTATTGAGTCCTATCCCAACATCGCACCGCCGCAGGTCGTGGTGTCGGCGACCTTCCCCGGCGCCAACGCCGATACCGTGGAGAAGAACGTCACCCAGGTGATCGAGCAGCAGCTCACCGGTATCGACCACCTGCTGTATTTCAGTTCGTCCTCCAGCGCGAGCGGCACGGCTTCCATCACCCTCACCTTCGAGACCGGCACCAACCCGGACATCGCCCAGGTGCAGGTGCAGAACAAAGTCTCGCTGGCCCAGCCGCGCCTGCCTTCGGCGGTGACCCAGCAAGGTGTGGTGGTTGCCAAGAACAACCCTGACTTCCTGATGTTCGTATCGCTGGTCTCCACGAATCCGGAGATCGACGGCAACCGCCTGGCCGACATCATCGCCTCGCAGGTTTCCGATCAAGTCGGCCGCATCCCCGGCGTGGGCAGCACCCGTGTGATCGGTGCCGAGTACGCGGTGCGCATTTGGCTGAACCCGGACAAGTTGCAGGGCTATGGCCTCTCCGCCAGCGCCGTGCGCGATGCCGTCTCCACCCAGAACGTGCAGTTCGCTGCCGGCTCGCTGGGCGCCGATCCGGCTCCCGCCGACCAGGGCTTCACCGCCACGGTGTCGGCCGAAGGCCGTTTCTCCACGCCGGAGGAGTTCGCCAACATCATCCTGCGCGCCAACAGCGACGGCACGGTGGTCAGGCTCGGCGACGTAGCCCGCGTCTCGTTCGGTCCACAGACCTACGGCCTGGTCTCGACCTGGAACGGTCAGCCGGTCGGCGGTCTGGGCGTGCAGCTGCTGCCGGGTGCCAACGCGCTCGACGTCGCCACCGCAGTGCGCGCCAAGATGGACGAACTGGCCAGGGACTTCCCGCAGGGTGTCACCTGGTTCGCGCCGTACGACACGACGCCGTTCGTGAAAGTCTCGATCAATGAAGTGGTGCACACCCTGATCGAGGCGATCATCCTCGTGTTCCTGGTGATGCTGATCTTCCTGCAGAACATCCGCGCCACCATCATTCCCACCCTGGTGATTCCGGTTGCCCTGCTCGGCACCTTCATAGGCCTGATCGCCCTGGGCTTCACCATCAACCAGCTGACCTTGTTCGGCATGGTGCTGGCCATCGGTATCGTGGTGGACGACGCGATCGTGGTGATCGAGAACGTCGAACGCATCATGACCGAGGAACACCTCCCGCCGAAGGAGGCCACCCGCAAAGCCATGGGCCAGATCACCGGCGCCGTGGTGGCCATCACAGTGGTGCTGGCGGCGGTGTTCATTCCGTCGGCCTTGCAGGCTGGCGCTTCGGGCGTGATCTACAAGCAGTTCGCGCTGACCATCGCGGTGTCGATGGGCTTCTCCGCGTTCCTCGCTTTGTCGTTCACCCCGGCGCTGTGCGCCACCATGCTCAAGCCGACGCACAACGAGAAGAAGAACGTCGTCTATCGCGGGTTCAATACGCTGTTCGACAAGGTCACGCATACCTATAGCGGCCACATCAGCAGCGCAGCACGCCATGCGCCGCGCTGGATGATTGTGTTCGCGCTGGTCGCGGCCCTTGCCGGCTTCCTGTACACCAAGCTGCCGACCAGCTTCGTGCCCAGCGAAGACCAGGGCTTCGCGCTGGCCATCGTCAACCTGCCGCCCGGTGCCACCATCAAGCGCACCGAAGCCGTGATGGCAGAGATGCGCGAGCGGCTGAAGAACAGTCCGCTGAATGACTCCATCGTCGGCATGTACCAGATCAGCGGCTTCAGCTTCGTCGGCCAGAGCGAAAGCGCGGGCATGGCCTTCATCAAGTTGAAGGACTGGAGCGAGCGCAAGATCACCGCGGACGAGCTCATCATGCAGGCCAACGGCGTGCTGCACGGCATCCGTGATGCGCAGATCTTCGTGGTGAACCTGCCGACCATCCGCGGCCTCAGCCAGTTCGGCGGCATCGACATGTATCTGCAGGCGCGTGCCGGCCAGTCGCATGGTGAGTTGATGCAGGCGATGGGCATGGTGCTGGGCAAGTCGAAGGGTAATCCGGCCCTGGTCGGCACCCGCCCCAACTCGCTGCCTGACGCTCCGCAGTGGGCCATGAAGGTGGACCGTGTGCAGGCGGAGTCGATGGGGCTTTCGGTCAGCGATGTCTATACCGCTGTCCAGCTGACCCTGGCGCCGATCTACGTCAACGACTTCATCTACGGTGGCCGCGTGAAGCGCGTGTACCTGCAGGCCGACCAGCCCTATCGCATGGGGCCCGAAGCGCTGCAGCACATCTTCTCGCCCAGCGTGCTGGCGAAGAGTGCAACCAAAACGGCAACCAACCCGTACAACATGATCCCGCTCTCCAGCGTGGTGCAGACCAAGTGGGATACGGGCTCTCCGGCACTGACGCGCTACAACGGCTATTCCGCCGTCGAAATCGTGGCCAGCGAAGGCGCGGGCTACTCCACCGGTCAGGCCATGGCGGCGTTGCAGAACATCGTCAACAACGACCTGCCCAAGGGCTTCGGCGCGGACTGGACGGGTCAGTCGTACCAGGAAATCCTGGCCGGCAACTCGGCCACGCTGCTGATGGTGCTGTCGATCGTCATCGTGTTCCTGTGCCTTGCCGCGCTGTACGAGAGCTGGTCGATTCCGGTCGCCGTGCTGCTGGTGGTGCCGCTGGGCCTGCTCGGCACGGTGGTGTTCTCGATGCTGCGCGGCCTGCCGAACGACATGTACTTCAAGATCGGCATGATCACGGTGATCGGTCTGGCCGCGAAGAACGCGATCCTGATCGTGGAATTCGCGGTGGAACAGCAGCAACAGGGCAAGTCGCTGTTCGATTCGGTTGTGACGGCCTCCCGCCTGCGACTGCGTCCGATCCTGATGACCTCGATGGCCTTCATCCTCGGCGTGTTCCCGCTGGCGATCTCGACCGGTGCGGGTGCGAACTCCCGTCACTCGATCGGTACCGGCGTGATCGGCGGCATGATGTTCGCCACCTTCCTCGGCCTGCTGCTGATCCCGGTGTTCTACGTGGTCGTGCGCCGCGCGCTGGGCGACAAGCTCGACGAACCGTCGAACAAGATTCCGCCCACGCATGGTCACCTCGCGAACGAGCAGGGTCCGTTCGATTCCGACCCGCGTCGCGGGACGTAAACAACGACCTGGCAACACCTCAAGCCCCGGCAGCAATGCCGGGGCTTTTTTATGGGCGCATAAACGAAAACGCCCGGCAGGTTTCCCGGCCGGGCGTTTGTCGAAACGCAGCAATCCGACTTAGCGCAGACCCGTCTCGGCGCGCGCAATCACCATGCGCTGGATCTCGCTGGTGCCCTCGTAGATCTCGGTAATCTTGGCATCGCGGAAGTAACGCTCCAGCGGCATTTCCTTCGAATAACCCATGCCGCCATGGATCTGCACCGCCTGATGCGCGATCCACATCGCCGCTTCGGAAGCGACCAGCTTGGCCACCGAGGCCTCGGTGCCGAAACGGCCACCATTTTTATCGGTCTCGCCCTTGGTCCAGGCTGCGCGCAAGGTCAGCAGCGTGGCCGCGTCGAGCTTGCATTTCATGTCGGCGATCTTGGCCTGGGTCATCTGGAAGGTACCGATCGGGTGGCCGAACGCCTTGCGGTCGCGTGACCACTGCAGGGTGGCTTCATAAGCCGCACGCGCAATGCCCACGGCCTGCGAGGCAATACCGATGCGGCCGGCGTCGAGCACGCCCATCGCGATCGAAAAGCCCTTGCCCTCCTCACCCAGCAGGTTTTCCTTCGGGCAGATGTAGTCGGTGAATTCGATCTCGCAGGTGGCTGAGGCCCGGATGCCGAGCTTCGGCTCGGTCTTGCCTGCGTGGAAGCCCGGCAGCTGCGTGTCGATGATGAAGGCCGACACGCCCTTGGCGCCGATACCCGGCGTGCTGATGGCGAACAGGATGATGTAGCGCGCCACCGGACCAGACGTGATCCAGCTCTTCTTGCCGTTGATCACCCAGTCGCCATTCGCGTTCTTGGTCGCGCGGGTATGCATGGCGGAGGCGTCAGAGCCCGACTGCGGCTCCGTCAGCGCGTAGGCGCCGATGGCTTCGCCCTGGGCGATCGCGCGCACGAACTTCTGCTTCTGCTCTTCCGTGCCGTGCTTGAGGATGCCGTTGCAGAACAGCGAATTGTTCACCGACATGATGGTGGACGTGGCGGCATCGGCCGCGGCGATCTCGATCATCGCCAGCACATAGGCAATCGGGTCCATGCCCGCGCCGCCGTACGCCTCCGGCACCTCGATGCCCATCAGGCCCAGCTGGCCCATCTCGCGGATGTTCTCCAGCGGGAATTCGCCTTTCGCATCCAGCTCGGCGGCAACCGGCGCGATGCGCTTCTGGGCGAAATCGCGGGCAATGGACTGGATCGAAAGCTGATCTTCGGTAAAGCGGAAATCCATGGGGAAGGCTCCAGAGTGAGGCTAGCCGCCCATTTTAGCGGGAGGTCGCAAAAACCCCTTGTGCGACCGCAGCACGCAGGAGCGCACCCTGCGCGCGAAAGCCCTGCGGTAGCAGGGGCCGCTTTTGAATACCGCAGCTTTTTAAGGAGCGCGGCCCTAACGGGCCGTTTCGCGCACAGGGTGCGCTCCTACAGCATCTTGACGCGCTGGGTGCGGGCGCCTAGCCTTATGCATCTCTTTATCGCGATATAAGGATGCAGCGTGGATCTCGCCACCGCTTCCAGCGTCCTGCGGTTGCTGGCCGACCCCACCCGGGTACGCCTGCTGGCCCTGCTCGAACGCGAAGAATTGACCGTCGCCGAACTGGCCTCCGTGCTGCATTTGGCGCAGCCGCGCGTGTCCACCCATCTGGCCAAGCTCAAGGAAGCCGAGCTGGTGCGCGACCGTCGCGCCGGTGTCTCCGCCTACTACCGCGCCAACAGCGAGGGTGACGAACATCGCCAGACGCTGATCCGCTCATTGCGCGACAGTATTGACGACGCCTTGCTGCACGACGACGCCGCGCGCCTGCCCGGCGTACTCGCCCAGCGTGCCCGCGAGGAAGGCTGGGCCGATACCGTCGCGGGCGACATGGAGCGTCATTATTCACCAGGCCGCACCTGGGAAACCCTGGCGCGTTCGCTGCTGCAATTGCTGGAAACCGGCGACGTGCTGGACATCGCCTCCGGCGATGGCATTACCGCCGAACTGCTGGCGCCGCATGCGCGCTCGATCGTCTGCGTCGACTCCAGCGAACGCGTGGCCGAAGCCGCCGCGCAGCGCCTCAAACCCTTCACCAACGTCGAAGTGCGCCAGGGCGACATGCACGCGCTCGATCTCGGCGAACGCCGCTTCGACCTGGTGTTGATGCTGCACGCCCTTACTTATGCGGAACAGCCGGCCAAGGCGGTAGCAGAAGCCTCGCGCCTGCTGCGTACCGGCGGCCGCCTGCTGGCGGTGACGCTGGGCAAGCACGACCACCGTGCGGTGGTGGAACCGTTCGATCACCGCAATCTGGGTTTTTCACGCGATGAGCTGGACCGCTACGCCAAGAGCGCAGGCCTGGACGTGCTGAGTTGCACGCGCCTGAGCCGCGAGCGCAAGGCGCCGCATTTCGAAGTCATCAGCCTGCTCGCGCGCAAACCGTGAGGACCGAATCATGAGCACCCTCCCCTGGCTCCACCCCGATCGCGTCGCCTTGCTGGAAAGCGCATTGCGCCAGCGCATCCTGATCCTCGACGGCGGCATGGGCACCATGCTGCAAGGCCACCAGCTGGACGAAGCCGGCTTTCGCGGCGAGCGTTTCGTGGAAGGCCGCGACAGCACGCACGAACATCATCACGACCACCCCGGCAGCTGCGATCTCAAAGGCAACAACGACCTCCTCACGCTGACCAAGCCTGAGATCATCCGCGGCGTGCATGAGGCGTATCTCGAAGCCGGTGCCGATCTGGTCGAAACCAACACCTTCAACTCCACCCGCATCAGCCAGGCCGACTATCACCTGGAACACCTTGCGTACGAGTTGAACCGCGAAGGCGCGCGCCTGGCGCGCACGGCGTGCGATGCGTACACCGCAAAGACGCCGGACAAACCGCGCTTCGTGATCGGCGTGCTCGGCCCCACCAGCCGCACCGCCTCCCTGTCGCCGGACGTCAACGACCCGGGTTTCCGCAATGTCACGTTCGAAGAGCTCGCCGCCAATTACACCGAGTCGGCCAACGGACTGATCGATGGCGGCGCCGACGTCATCATGGTCGAAACCATTTTCGACACACTCAATGCCAAGGCGGCGCTGTTCGCGCTGAGCGAGCTGTTCCACCAGCGCGGTGCGCGCCTGCCGGTGATGATCTCCGGCACTATCACCGACCGCTCCGGCCGCACCCTCTCCGGCCAGACGGCCGAGGCGTTCTATTACTCAGTGGCCCATGCACGCCCGCTCACCGTCGGCCTCAATTGCGCACTCGGCGCGGCCGACCTGCGCCCGCACGTGCAGACTCTGGCCAACGTCGCCGACTGCTTCGTCAGCACCCACCCCAACGCCGGCCTGCCGAATGCGTTCGGCGAATATGACGAAACCCCGGAGCAGATGGCTTCGGTGATCGGCGGCTTCGCCCGCGACGGCCTGCTCAACCTGGTCGGCGGCTGCTGCGGCACTACGCCGGCGCACATCAAAGCCATCGCCGAAGCTGTGCGGCATTGTCCGCCGCGCGCCCTCCCCTCCGCCCTTACCGTACAAGCCGCCTGAGCACGATGACCATTCGCCACACCCGACTCTCCGGCCTCGAGCCGCTGGTCATCACGCCCGACCTGCTGTTCGTCAATGTCGGCGAGCGCACCAATGTCACCGGCTCCGCGCAGTTCAAGAAGCTGATCAAGGAAGAACGTTACGAAGAAGCCGTCGACGTCGCGCGCCAGCAAGTCGCCAACGGCGCGCAGATCATCGACGTCAACATGGACGAGGGCCTGATCGATTCGGAAGCGGCGATGACCCGCTATCTCAATCTGATCGCCGCCGAGCCCGACATCGCCCGTGTACCGGTGATGGTCGATTCGTCCAAGTGGACCGTGATCGAAGCCGGCCTGCGCTGCCTGCAGGGCAAGGGCATCGTCAACTCGATCTCGATGAAGGAAGGCGAGGAAATCTTCCTCGAACACGCGCGCAAAGTGCAGCAGTACGGCGCCGCTGTCGTGGTCATGGCCTTTGACGAACAGGGCCAGGCCGATACCTGCCAACGCAAGGTGGAAATCTGTTCGCGCGCCTACGAACTGCTCACGACCCGGCTCGACTTTCCGCCCGAAGACATCATCTTCGACCCCAACATCTTTGCCATCGCCACCGGCATCGAGGAACACAACAATTACGCAGTGGACTTCATTGAAGCCACGCGCGAGCTGAAAAAGCGCTTCCCGGCCAGCCATATCTCCGGCGGCGTCTCCAATGTGTCGTTCTCGTTCCGCGGCAACAACACCGTGCGCGAAGCGATCCATTCCGTGTTCCTGTACCACGCCATCAAGGCGGGCATGGACATGGGTATCGTCAACGCCGGCGCGCTGATGATCTACGACGACGTGCCGGAAGAACTGCGCGACCGCGTCGAGGACGTGGTGCTCAACCGCCGCCCCGACGCCACCGAGCGCCTGCTCGACGTCGCCGAGAAGTTCAAGGCGAAGAAAGGCGAAGTCGTCGTCGAGAACTTGGTCTGGCGCGAGAAAAACGTGCGCGACCGCCTCAGCCACGCGCTGGTGCATGGCATCGACCAATACGTCGAAGCCGATACCGAAGAAGCCCGCCAGCTGTCCTCCCGCCCGCTCGACGTGATCGAAGGCCCGCTGATGGACGGCATGAACGTGGTCGGCGACCTGTTCGGTGCCGGCAAGATGTTCCTGCCGCAGGTGGTGAAATCCGCCCGCGTGATGAAGAAAGCGGTGGCTTATCTGCTGCCGTATATCGAAGCGGAAAAACTGCGCACCGGCGACGCAGGCAAGAACAACGGCACCATCGTGATGGCCACGGTGAAGGGCGACGTGCATGACATCGGCAAGAACATCGTCGGTGTCGTGCTCCGCTGCAACAACTTTGAGGTGATCGACCTCGGCGTGATGGTGCCGGCGCAGAAGATTCTCGATACCGCGCGCGAGCACAACGCCGACATCATCGGCCTGTCCGGTCTGATCACGCCCTCGCTGGAGGAAATGAGCCAGGTCGCGCGCGAAATGCAGCGGCAGGATTTCCACATTCCCCTGCTGATCGGCGGCGCCACCACGTCACGCGCGCATACCGCTCTGAAGATTGAGCCTCACTACAAATCGCCCACGGTCTGGGTAAAGGACGCCTCGCGCGCCGTGGGCGTGGCGCAGTCGCTGGTCAGCAAGGAATTGGTCGACAACTTCATGACGAAGGTCCGGGCCGAATATGCGGAAGTGCGCGAGCGCCACCGCAATCGCGGCCCCGGCAAGCAACTGGTGTCGCTGGAAAAGGCACGCTCACAACGCTTCACCTGCGACTGGGCCAGCTACGAACCGCCGCAACCGAACCGGCCGGGCATCACCGTCTTCGACGCCTATGATCTGGCCGAACTGCGCCGCTATATCGACTGGAGTCCCTTCTTCAACGCATGGGAGCTGGCCGGCCGTTATCCAGCCATCCTGCAGGACGAGGTCGTCGGCACCCAGGCCACCGAACTGTTCCGCGATGCGCAGGAGATGCTCGACCGCATCATCGGGGAAAAGTGGCTGACCGCGCGCGGCGTGATCGGCTTCTGGCCGGCCGCGCAGGCCGGCGACGACACGGAGGTCTATGCAGCGGACGGCAAGAAACTCGCCACTCTGCATCACCTGCGCCAGCAGGTCGACAAGCCGGTAGAACGCCCCGACTTCTCACTCGGCGATTTCATCGCACCGAAGGAAGCCGGCAAGCGCGACTGGGTCGGTGGTTTCGCTGTTACCGCCGGCGTCGGTATCGAGGAACATGTCGCCCGCTTCGAGGCCACGCACGACGACTATTCATCGATCATGCTCAAGGCGCTCGCCGACCGCCTCGCCGAAGCCTTCGCCGAGCGCATGCATGAACGCGTGCGCCGCGAATTCTGGGGCTACGTACCGGACGAAACGCTGGATAACGACGCGCTGATCGACGAGAAATACCGCGGTATCCGCCCCGCCCCCGGCTACCCGGCCTGCCCCGATCACACCGAGAAAACCACGCTGTTCAAGTTGCTCGATGCCACCGCCAACACCGGTATCGAACTCACCGAAGGCTTCGCGATGTATCCCACGGCGGCCGTCTCCGGCTGGTACTTCTCGCACCCGGAGAGCCAGTACTTCGTGGTGGGCCGCCTCACTCGCGAACAGGTCGAGGACTATGCCAAGCGCAAGGGCTGGACGCGCGAGGAAGCGGAACGCTGGTTGGCACCGAATCTGGATTACGACCCGGATTGAAGCGCTTTCCCCCCTGCGTGCAACAGGGGGAAGCACCACCATCAGGTCTCTTCGGGACCGCCCGGACGCACTGTCTCGGGCTTGTGCTGCTTCAGATGGGCAAACACGTTGTAGATGGAAACAAGCATCGGGAAAGCCGTCTGGATGATGCCGACCGAGTCGTTCTTGCCCCAGATGAAATACGCCAGCGTCAGCACACTGCCCGCCACCGACAGGTACCAGAATGACATGGGTACCACTACCTTCTTCTGCTTCTTGGTCGCGTAGAACTGTACGAACCAGCGCGCGGTAAACAGCAGCGTGCCAAGCAGGCCGATGAGCTTCCACGGTGTCAGCGTGATCATGTGCAGGTTGGCAAGGGCGTCGTGCATAAATAGGGTCCATTCTTGAGGCCGGCGCATTGTACCCGCCGGCTCCTTTGCCCTCACTTTTCCGGACCTGCGGCAAAAACGCCCCGCGCCAGCCTGGGCCTCGCTCCCGGGGCATTGACCTGAGACAAAACACCCCGTATATTTGCGCGCTCTCGGCGGGCGGTTAGCTCAGCGGTAGAGCACTGCCTTCACACGGCAGGTGTCACAAGTTCGATCCTTGTACCGCCCACCACTCGATTCAAAAAAAGCCACCCTCTCGGGTGGCTTTTTTCTTTGCGCGGCCCGCTCCCGGGTCAGCTCCGCACCGTTCGGGGTGCCGGTGCTTCTCGCAGCGAACGGCGCAATCGGTACTCGTGCCGGCCAACATAGATGGCAGCAACTGCCACCATCAGCGCAAGCAGATACCAGGTAATCAGATAAACCAGATGGTTGTTGGGAAAGCTGATCACCGTCAGTCCGCCCCGCGGCCATCCGGTTGCATCCGTGGGATCGGCATCCGCATCCACAAAATAAGGTGCGACCTGCCCCAGACCGTGCGCGGCCGCGATGGCCTGCACGTCGCGTGCATACCAGCGCTGGTGCGCCGGATCATTCTGGCGCAAGAAGGTCCTGGTCTCGGGCATGCGCAGCAGCCCGGTCATGGTCGTCTCGCCTTCCGGCCCCGCCACGCAGCTTGCCTTGCGGCCACACCAGTCCGGCGGAACGAAGCCGCGATTGATTAGCACCACGGCGCCATCGGCCATGCGCAGCGGCGTCAACAGCCAATAGCCACTGCCGAGTGCGGTGCTTGCTGTGACAAGCGTCTGCTGGTCATGCAGAAACACGCCGCTCAGATGGACGTGCCGGTACTCGTCGGTAGCCGCCGTTATCCGCGGCCATTGGGATAGACCGGGTGCGGCGGTGGCGGGCTCGTGCACGCGCTGATCCACACGTGCGATCAGATCGCGCTTCCACGCAAGGCGGTGCACCTGCCAGGTGCCAAGGGCGACAAAGCTCGCAAAGGCCACCAGCGCGAACAGCGCCAGGGCGATGAGAGTCAGCGGCCCGCGCGGGCCGCGTTCCATCGATGTTTCCGGGGTAGCGCCTAGCCCTGGCATGGCCTTGCGGTTCGCACCATAGACAGGCGCCTGCTCATGGCAGGTTCCGCACGTCCTGCATCATCGCCGGCATCATGTTGTGGTTGAGGTGGTACATCACCCAGATCGAACCACTCAGCGTGATCAGCACCAGCACCGCGGTGAAGATCAGCGCCAGCATGTTCCAGCCGCCTTCCGACTTGGTGTTCATGTGCAGGAAGTACACCATGTGCACCACGATCTGCACGGCGGCGAAACCCAGCACCACCAGCGCGGTGGTGCTCGGCGTCTTGAAACCGCCGCTCATCACCAGCCAGAACGGAATCGCGGTAAGGATCACCGCCAGCACGAAGCCGATCATGTAACCCTTGAACGAGACGTGGGCGGCGCCCTCGTCGTGATCATGATCATGGCCGTGATCGTGGCCGCCGTGAGCGGCATGCGTATCGGCGTGCGCGCTCATGGCAGCACTCCCATCAGATAGACAAAGCTGAAGACACCGATCCACACCACGTCGAGGAAGTGCCAGAACATCGACAGGCACCACAAACGGCGCTTGTTCTCGGCGATCAAACCCTTCTTCGAGACCTGCACCATCAAGGTGATCAGCCAGATGATGCCGCAGCTGACGTGCAGGCCGTGCGTGGCCACCAGGGTGAAGAACGACGACAGGAACGCGCTGCGCTGCGGGCCATAGCCCTCGGCGATCAGGTGCGTGAACTCGTACAGCTCGATGCCGATAAAGCCCGCGCCGAGCAGGCCGGTGATGGCCAGCCAGATCAGGGTGCCGCGCTGCCGGTTGCGCTGCATTTCCAGCATGGCGAAACCGTAGGTGATCGACGACAGCAGCAGCAGCGACGTATTCAATGCCACCAGCGGCAGCTCGAACACCTCGGCGCCGGTGGGACCGCCGGCATAGCTGCGGCCCAGCACGCCGTACACGGCGAACAGGCAGGCGAAGATGAGGCAATCGCTCATCAGGTACAGCCAGAAGCCCAGCAGCGTACCGTTCTGCGGATGGTGTTCGGTCTCCAGGTGGAACTGGAGTGGCTCGCGCGCCTCGGCGCCCATGGCGATGGAGGTTGAGTTAGACATGGCTGGCCAGCTGCTCCGTACGCGCCGCTTCGACCTGGGCCACTTCCGTGGCCGGGATGTAGTAGTCGCGCTTGTAGTTGAAGGTATGACCGATTGCAGTCGCCAGCAGTGACACGAACGCCAGCACCACCAATGGCCACATCTGCCAGATCAGGGCAAAGCCCAGCACCGTGCTGATGCCGGCGAGGATGATGCCCGCGCCGGTGTTCTTCGGCATATGCACGTCGATGAACCCGGACAGCGGCCGGCGATAACCGTGCTCCTTCATCTGCCACCAGGCATCGCTGTCATGCACCACCGGAGTGAACGCGAAATTGTAGGCCGGCGGCGGCGACGACGTGGACCACTCCAGCGTGCGACCGTCCCACGGATCGCCGGTAACGTCGCGCAGCGACTCGCGGCGGCGGAAGCTCACCACGAACTGGATCAGCATCGCCGCGATACCCAGCGCGATCAGCACCGCACCGAAAGCGGCGATCTGGAACCAGATCTGCAGCGACGGATCCTCGAAGTGGCTCAGGCGACGGGTCACGCCCATAAGGCCAAGCACATACAGCGGCATGAAGGCGAAGTAGAAGCCCACCACCCACAGCCAGAACGAGCACTTGCCCCAGAACGGATCAAGCTTGAAGCCGAAAGCCTTGGGGAACCAGAAATTGATCGCGGCGAAGGCACCGAACAATACGCCGCCGATGATCACGTTATGGAAGTGCGCGATCAGGAACAGGCTGTTGTGCAGCGAGAAGTCCGCCGGCGGCACAGCCAGCAGCACACCGGTCATGCCGCCGATCACGAAGGTCACCATGAAGGCCACCGTCCACATCATGGGCAGCTCGAAAGTGATGCGGCCGCGGTACATGGTGAACAGCCAGTTGAAGATCTTCGCTCCCGTGGGGATCGAGATGATCATCGTGGTGATGCCGAAGAACGAATTGACGCTGGCGCCCGAGCCCATGGTGAAGAAGTGGTGCAGCCATACGAGATAGGCCAGCACCGTAATCACGATCGAGGCATACACCATCGAGGTATAGCCGAACAGGCGCTTGCGGGCGAAGGTCGACACCACCTCAGAGAACACGCCGAACATCGGCAGGATCAGGATGTACACCTCCGGGTGACCCCAGATCCAGATCAGGTTCACATACATCATGGCGTTGCCGCCAAGCTCGTTGGTGAACATGTGGGTGCCGATATAGCGATCCAGCGAAAGCAGCGCCAGCACCGCGGTCAGCACCGGGAACGCCGCCACGATCAGCACGTTGGTGCACAGCGCGGTCCAGGTGAACACCGGCATCTGCATCAGCTTCATGCCCGGCGCGCGCATCTTGATGATGGTCACCAATAGGTTGATGCCGGATAGCAGCGTTCCCACGCCCGCTATCTGCAACGCCCATATGTAGTAATCCACGCCCACGTCGGGACTGGCCGCGATGCCCGACAGCGGCGGATACGCCAGCCAGCCGGTGCGCGCGAACTCGCCCACGAACAGCGACATCATCACCAGCACCGCGCCGCTGGTGGTCATCCAGAAGCTGAAGTTGTTGAGGAACGGGAACGCCACGTCGCGCGCACCGATCTGCAGCGGTACCACATAGTTCATCAGACCGGTGACGATCGGCATCGCTACGAAGAAGATCATGATCACGCCATGCGCGGTGAAGATCTGGTCGTAGTGATGCGGCGGCAGATACCCCGCCGAGTCGCCAAAAGCGACGGCCTGCTGCAAGCGCATCATGATCGCATCGGCAAAGCCGCGCAGCAGCATCACCAGGCCAAGCACCATGTACATGATGCCGATCTTCTTGTGATCGATGCTGGTGAACCATTCGCGCCAGAGGTAGCCCCACAGACGGAAATAGGTGATAGCGCCAAGTACCACCACACCGCCCAGCGCCACCGCGATAAAGGTGTACAGCAGGATCGGCTCGTGGAGCGGGATCGCTTCCCAGGTCAGGCGACCGAAGATCAGTTTGGCGAGGTCGGGATGGTCAGACATCTTGGACACCTGGGTAGGCGATACAACACAAAAGACGGGTCAGGCGGCTCACGGTCAATGCTCCATGTTCGCCATGTCGTGCATGTCATGCTCGCCAGCGGCAGGCTGGGCCGCACGGGCGGCGTCCTTCATCATGGTTTCGTGCATGCACGGCGTACCGGGCTTGACGCAAAGATTGACGATGGCTTCGTAGAGGTCCGGCGCCACGCTGGAGAAACGGGTTACCGGTTCGTTCTCACTGGGTTTTTCCAGACGCATGTAGGTATCGCGATTCAGCGCACTGCCCTGCTTCGCCTTGACCACCCACTGCTCGAACTCGCTTTCGCTCACGCCGTGAAACTTGAAGTGCATGCCGGAGAAACCTGCGCCGCTGTAGTTGGCGGAGAAGCCGTCATAGACACCGGGCTTGTTGATCACCGCGTGCAGCTTGGTCTCCATGCCGGGCATGGCGTAGATCTGGCCGGCCAGCGATGGGATGAAGAACGAATTCATCACGGTCGAGGCGGTGATCTTGAACTGGATCGGGCGATCGACCGGCGCGGCAAGCTCGTTCACCGTCGCAATACCTTGCTCCGGGTAGATAAACAGCCATTTCCAGTCGAGCGCCACCACTTCGACCACCAGCGGCTTGACGTCGGCCGGCACCTCGCGGCCCTGCGACAGGCGCTCCAGCGGACGGAACGGGTCCAGCTTATGCGTACTCACCCAGGTCATCGCGCCAAGTGCAATGATGATCAGCAGCGGCGCCGACCAGATCAGCAACTCCAGCACGGTGGAGTGATCCCAGTCCGGCCGGTAGGTGGCCTTCTTGTTGGACGCGCGGTAGCGCCAGGCAAAGAACAGGGTGAGCGCAATCACCGGTACGACGATAAGCAACATCAGTACCAGGGAGGCGACGATAAGATCGCGCTGTTGCACTGCCATGTCACCGGAGGGCGACATCAAAACCGTCTGACAACCCGTCAGCAGCAGAACGGCAGGCAGCAGCAGCCCACGGAGAGCCTTGGTGAACATGGCTGAGGGAACTACCCGAAGCGTAGGGGGAACCGGAAAATTAACCCGTTTGCTGCGATGCAGGAATAGGACACTTTGTCTCATGGCAGCAAAACCCCGTCAGTGAGATGCTTAACCAGTCCAAGTCATTCTTTCGAACCGAGCCATGACGATGTCGAGCACTTTTGAGCACCACCCCGATCCGTCGGCAGGCCCCCTGGCGCAAGACACTGCGCCGCAGCACAACGGCCATTCGACGGTCGCTCCCGGCGAGATCGCCGTGGGCGTGGTCATCGGCCGCGCGTCCGAATACTTCGACTTCTTCGTATTCGGCATCGCTTCGGTGCTGGTATTTCCGTCTGTGTTCTTCCCCTTCGAGAATCGCCTTGACGGATTGTTGCTGTCCTTTGTGATTTTCGCGTTGGCGTTCGTCGCGCGTCCATTCGGCACCGCCCTGTTCATGTCGATCCAGCGCCGCTGGAGCCGCGGCACCAAGCTCACCGCGGCCCTGTTCTTGCTTGGCAGCTCCACGGTAGGCATGGCCTTCTTGCCGGGTTATGACACGATCGGCGGCCATGCTATCGCCTTGCTCGCCATCTTCCGCATCCTGCAAGGCATCGCCCTTGGCGGCTCGTGGGATGGCCTGCCCTCGCTGCTCGCGCTCAACACGCCGCCGAGCCGCCGTGGCTGGTACGCCATGCTCGGCCAGCTCGGCGCACCGATCGGCTTCATGCTCGCCAGCGCGCTGTTCCTGTTCCTGCACGCCAACCTGTCGAGCGACGACTTCCTCAGCTGGGGCTGGCGCTATCCGTTCTTCGTCGCGTTCGCCATCAACGTCGTGGCGCTGTTCGCGCGTCTGCGCCTGGTGGTGACCGAGGAATACACCAAGCTGCTGGAAGAGCGCGAACTGGAACCCATCGGCATGTTCGAGATGCTGCGCAAGCAGGATCACAACATCTTCCTCGGTGCCTTCGCGGCACTCGCCAGCTATGCGCTGTTCCACCTCGTCACCGTATTCCCGCTATCGTGGATCACCCTCGGCGCGACGCAGTCGGTCAACAATGTGTTGATCGTGCAGGTGATCGGCGCGGGCGTAGGCATCGTCGGCACCATCGCCTCCGGCTTCATCGCCGACCGCATCGGCCGCCGCACCACACTCGGCCTGCTGGCGATCCTGATCGGCATCTTCAGCTTCTTCGCCCCGTGGCTGCTCGGTGGTCAACAGGCCGCGCAGGATGCCTTCATCCTGATCGGCTTCGCCCTCCTCGGCCTCTCCTACGGCCAGGCCGCCGGCACCGTGACCTCCAACTTCCCGATCCGCTTCCGCTACGCCGGCGCCGCGCTCACTTCCGATCTCGCCTGGCTGATCGGCGCCGCATTCGCACCACTGGTAGCACTGAGTTTGTCGTCCAAATTCGGACTGGGTGCGGTAAGCCTCTACCTGCTCTCCGGCGCCATCTGCACGCTGGGTGCGTTGCGACTCAATCGAGCTCTCGAAGCCCGCGATTGATTAAAGAAAGGGCTCGGCATCGCCGGGCCCTTTGCTGTCGGCCGTACTAATGGCCATAACGCTCAACCGCGCACGTCATTTATCTCTCGCACCTGCGTCCCGACGCCGGGCCATGTCACCGCACCCGGCCGGACGCAAGCAGGATTCCCCTTCGACGTACCATTGAATGCCCGACGACGCGCGAAAGCAGCGTGAAGTGTCGTCGAGCCAATCGCGTGGCGGCCTTACGCCGATGATTTCGACATTTTGTTCACGTCAGTCCGCTGCAAGGACAACAGCAGCAACACCACTGCCAGCACCAGATAGGCCCCGGCGAATTGCCACACCAGGCTGCGCTCACCGGTATCCAGCAACCACGGCAGATACACACCGCCCGCCGGCTCCACGGAGTGGATCAGGCCGAACAGGCTGAGCGCGCCACCCAGCAAGAGAATCAACGCGCCACGCGCGGCCTTGCCGTCGATCAGCGCCACCACAAAGCTGGCCCAGATCATCGAAGTGATGATGAAGCCATTGCCCAACACGGTGATCACGGCCAGTTCGGAAATGCCGTGCGCGCGATCATTGAACAGCGCGCCAAAATGCTCAGGCGACACATAGGTGGGATCGCTCAGCTTGATCGTCACCATGCGCGCGATGGCCGGAAAGAAACTGAATACCACCGCCGCCGCATAACGCATCGGCGTCGCCTCGAAGGCCTGCACGGTGATGCCGATCGCCACGAAGACCAGGATCGGCGCCAGCACCGACAGCGGCACCAGCTCCACCAGGTTGGACAGATAACCGAACACACCGCCCAGGCCGATCACCACACCAGTCAGCAAGGTGTAGCCGCTGCGCGCGCCCATCGCCTTGTACGAAGGCTGCCCGATATACGGCGTGGTCTGCGCCACGCCGCCACAGAAACCCGCCACCAGTGTGGCCAGCGCCTCCACCAGAAGAATGTCGCGGGTCGAGTAGTCATCGCCCGCGGCGCGTGCACTCTCGGTGACGTTGATACCGCCCACCACCATCAGCAGTCCAAACGGAAGGATCAGCGGCAGGTAAGGCACGGTATACGCGATGCCCTGCATCCACTGCAGCGTCGGCAGCGGCAGCGCGAAACGCCATTGCCAGGCCGCCGGTGCGTGATAACCCGTGCCCAGCCAACCCAGCGGCCCGAGCACGTAATACAGCAAGGCACCGATCACGAACGCCACCAGCACCCCCGGCAAACCGAACGGCAGGCGTCCGCGCGCCACCAGCGCATACAACACCACACCCAACCCCGCGAAGCCCACCACCGGCACCTTGAGGATCTCCACCAGCGGCAGAAAACCCATCAACACCAGCGCGATGCCGGCGATCGAACCAAGCAGCCCCGCACGCGGCACATGCCGCTGCACCGCCGCGCCGAAGAACGACAGCACGAACTTCAGCACGCCCATCACCACCAGCGAGGCCATACCCAACTGCCACGTCGCCACCGCCGCCGCGTGCTCATCCATGCCGCTCTGCTTGAAATGCAGAAACGCCGGACCGAGCACCAGCAGCGCCATGCCGATACTGGTGGGCGCATCCAGCCCCAGCGGCATCGCAGTGACATCCTCGCGCCCACTCTGCCGCGCCAGCTTCCGCGCCATCGCGGTGTAAGCCAGGTTGCCCAGCAATACACCCAGCGCGGTGCCGGGGAACATATGCAGAAACACGATATCGGCAGGGAACCCGAAGATGCCGATCAGCGCCGTGGCCAGAAACGCCATGATGGACAGGTTGTCCACCACCAGCCCGAGGAAGCCATTGAGGTCGCCGGGCGTCAGCCAGCGGCGTGAAGGAATGTTGTTCAAAGGAGATTCTCTGTAGGAGGCCGAGAGATGGTGGCTACATTCGTCATTCCGGCGCAGGCCGGACGAGCGCATAGTGCGAAGAACGCCCGAAGGGCGGCCCCGCAGGGGTGAGCGAAGCGAATCATCCAGTGGTGAAGCGCAGAGTCAGCGCGATCGCCTTTACCAGCTCTTTCTCTACTGGATTCCGGCCTGCGCCGGAATGACGAGCTGGGTGCGGGACGGCCGGCGTACACGCCCGTCAGAACGACACATCCGCTGGCTGCGTCACCCGCAGCACCGACTGGTCGCCTGTGCGCTGTTTCCATGCCGCGCGGATCGCCTCCACCTTGGCGCGATTCTCCGACGTGTCCGGGTAATCGATCACCAACTGTTTCGAACGCAACCGTTCGGGCGAGGACTGTTGCTTGCCCTGCCACTGTCCATACACGTCGATCACACTGAGGCCGTCCGGAAAGCGCGACGTCACCTCCTGATCGAGAAACGCTCGCCATGCCTGCTCGCTCACACCGCTCTCCGGCTTGTCGACCAGGCCCAGGCCGAAATACAGCCGCGTCTCCACCCAACCCTGCGTCGCCGCCGGGTGCGCCGCGTCGCCTTGCAACGTTGCGCTCGTCGGGGCAGAGGGTTGCATGACGCAGCCAGCCATCAATCCAAGAACCAGCATCCCCGACAGCACACGTTGAAATAGCATCGATATTCCTTGCTTGATATTTGGACGTCCAGACGGATAGACCGTCAGACGCGCAAGAGTATTGACATGAAGCTTCCGCAATGCAACAAATGCCCGACCGGATACTTTGCGACATACACTGTATGCCCGCCCACATCCGCCCGCTCCTATCCACATTGACGCCCCTTCATCGTGAACACGCCGCTCCACAAGCCATACACCTCCCTGCATGCCATGTGCATGCGGCGATGTTGTTGCCGCTGAGCCGCCGCACGATGCGCTGATTCCAGCGCCTTCCCCCTGCCACTTGCCGACCCGCGCCCATGCGCGGCGCGATCTGTCGCTCCACAAGGAAAACGCATGCCCGCACGTCTCAGGAAGCATCGCCGCGCCCGCCTGCCGGTCGCGCTCGTCATCGCCGCGGTCGCCGTCGCACCGGTGCAGGCTCAACAAGCCACCGAAAGCACGCAGGCGCACACGCTGGACCAGGTGGTAGTGACTGGCGTGCGCGCCAGCACCCGCACCGCGCTCGAATCACCGGTGCCGGTGGATGTGCTGAGCCAAGATGACTTGCGCGCCGCCGGCGCGGTGAACGGCGAGCTCGGCCAGGCCCTGGCCAACCTGCTGCCTTCGTTCAACTTCCCGCGCCAGTCCAACTCTGGCGGTTCGGATCACGTGCGTGCGGCGCAGTTGCGTGGGCTGTCGCCCGATCAGGTGCTGGTGCTGGTCAACGGCAAGCGCTTCCACACCTCGGCCCTGGTCAATACCGACACCAAGATCGGGCGCGGCACCACACCGGTGGATTTCAACGCAATCCCGATCAGCGCAATCAAGCGCGTGGAAGTGCTGCGCGATGGCGCGGGCGCGCAATACGGCTCGGACGCCATCGCCGGGGTGGTCAACATCATTCTCGACGACGCGCCGGAAGGCGGCGAAGTGGTGGCCTCCTACGGCGCCAACCACACGCATTTCCGTCCGACCGACCGCACCATCACCGATGGCAACAGCAGCTACACCGCCGCCAAGTTCGGCGCTCGGCTCGCCAGCACCGGCTTCTTCCGCGCCGGCATCGAAGCTGCTCATCACGACGCCACCAACCGCGCGGGCAACGACACCGTACCCGACTGGCTGGCCGATCCCACGCCCGCCAACCTCGCCCTGCGCGGCCAACGCAACTACGCCGCGGGCGACCCCAAGTCCGAGAACTACAGCGGCTGGCTCAACAGCGAACTGCCGCTGAGCGACAACACCCGGCTCTACTGGTTTGGTACCTATACCCAGCGCCACACCATCGGCGACAACTATTTCCGCTACCCCGACAGCAGCGCGAACGTGCCGTCGATCTATACCGACGGCTATCGCCCGGAATCCATCGGCCACAACCGCGACGTGCAGACCGCTGCCGGCGTGCGCAGCAAGCTGGCGGACTGGAATGTGGACGGCAGCCTGAACTGGGGCAGCAATGCCTTCGACTACGACCTGCGCCATTCGCTCAACGCCTCGCTGGGTCCCGACAGCCCCACCGCCTTCCATATCGGCAGCTACCGTTTCAATCAGGGCAGCGCCAATCTGGATAGCAACCGCGAGTTCGCCGTCGGCAGCCGCTACCTCACCCTGGCGCTGGGCGCCGAGTATCGCCACGAACAATTCCGCACCCTGCCCGGCGATCCGGCTTCCTACGCCGCCGGCCCCTATACCGACGCGCCCGTCGGCGCGCAGGCCGGCGGCGGCTTGCAACCGCAGGACGCCGCGCGACTGTCGCGCAATGTCGGCGCCGCCTACGCCGAAGTCTCCAGCGACATCACCGATCACTTCTTCGCCGACGCCGCCGCACGCTACGAGCACTACAACGACTTCGGCGGCAACTGGAGCGGCAAGCTCAGCGCACGCTGGGAATTCACCCCCGGCTTCGCCCTGCGCGGCGCCGCCTCCAACAACTTCCGCGCGCCCTCGCTGAGCCAGATCGGTTTCGAATCCACTACCAGCGGTTACGGCGCCGACGGCAAACTGGTCACTGGCCGCATCCTCTCGGTGAACAACCCCATCGCGCGCGGACTTGGCGCGCAACCGCTGAAGCCGGAGAAGTCGCGCAACTTCAGCCTGGGCCTGACCGGACAGATCGGGCAGCACTTCGACTTCAGCCTCGACGCCTACCAGATCAGCATCGACAACCGCGTCACCCTGTCCGAGACCATCGACAGCGCGGGACTGGAGGACTACATCCTCCAGCACTTCGGCGTCCCCGGCGTTCAAAGCGTGGCGTTCTTCACCAACGCCGTAGACACCCGCACGCGCGGCGCCGAACTGGTCGGCAACTACCGCACACCCTGGGCCGGCGGCAACCTGCTGCTCACTCTCGCCTACAGCCGCAACCACACCGATATCCGCAGCGTCCGCGCCACACCACCTGAACTCGCCGCCACCGGCGCCGGCAACGTGCTGTTCGGCGACGAAGAGCGCAACACCCTCACCGACGCCGCCCCGCGCCAGCGCGGCTCCTTCACCGCCAGCTGGAACAACAGCCGCTGGTCCCTGCTCGGCCGCGTCACCCGGCAAGGCTCCACCGTGCGCGTCTTCGACTTCGGCGGCGGCTTCGAACCCCGCCAGGTCTACGCCGCGCGCTGGCAACTCGACGCCGAAGCCGAACTGCACCTCACCTCCCGATTCAGCGTGGCACTCGGCGGCTACAACCTCACCAACCAATACCCCACCCGCTCCAACAGCGACATCAACTACGCCGGCAACTTCCCCTACGACGTCATTTCACCCATCGGAGTGAACGGCGCGTACTGGTACGGCCGCGCACGCTACACCTTCTGACCGTCAAATTTTTCGCGCCGATAACACCAACACGTCAACAAAAAATCCCGCACACCATCACCAACACCACACAAAAAAATCACGCCAACATCCCCCACAAAAAAATTTGGACGTCCACGACAACCGATCATCAAACACATCAAAGTATTGACATCAACGTCGTGCGATGCCACAAATGCAACAACTCGCGCGCGCCACGCGCACGGGCCCACTGCCAGCTTCACCCGTAACACCCATCGCCGCATGCCAAAAGCATGCGGCGATGTTCGTTATGGCGGTGCGTTATTTGCTTATGCGCAAGCACACGCTGCGCGAATTCGAGCGCGCACAGCAACACACAAAGTAGCAACGCTCTACCAAGCACCCACCCCTCACCCCAACCCTCTCCCCGGAGGGGAGAGGGAGCTGCTCTTTCTTTTTCTTTGAAAGGCGATGCGTCAGCGAGCCCGTAACGGGCCCCCTGTGGAGCGGTGAGGGTTGGACGAAAAGGCCCGCAGGGGAACCGGCATGGATGCCGGTTCCTTTTCGACAGGACAGGGATGTCCTGTCGAAAAGCCCGGCCAACCCTCACGGACCCGTAGGCGAAGCCGGAGGGCGCGCAAGAGGGGTGCCTTTTCTTTTGGTTACTTTTCTTTGGGCAAGCAGAGAAAAGTAACTCGACTCGCGGCAGCGAGACGAAACCCCGCCGCAGGCGACCCGGTCGCGACAACGCGAACATCGAGGCGACAACGCCACTGGATCCCTGCCTACGCAGGGATGACGAAGTAGGAAGGCGAGTGAATAGCAGGCACTCCACCACTCGCCCACAACACCAATGTCCGCCACAATCCCACCCCATGCGCGCCCACCTCCCACCCCAGTGACCACCACCCTGGCCCTCCCCCTCGAGATCCCCATCGAACCGGGCCTGATGGTCATCCACGGCAACCGCCTGGAAGACCTGCGCGACCTGCTCACCGCCTGGCTCGCACGCGCACCACTGCGCCCGCTCGAAGACGAACTGATGCTGGTGCAAAGCAACGGCATCGCGCAGTGGCTGAAGCTCGCCCTGGCGCGACCGGCGGACCAGGGCGGCCTGGGCATCAGCGCAGCTGTGCAGGTGCAATTGCCGGGACGTTTTCTGTGGGAGGCCTATCGCGCCGTGCTCGGGCGCGATGCCGTACCGCCGACCTCACCGTTCGACAAATCGCGTCTCACCTGGCGCCTGCTGCGTCTGATCCCGCAACACCTGGACGACGCGGATTTCCGTCCACTGCGTGACTTCCTCGGCGGCGATCCGGACTGGCGCAAGCGCTACCAGCTGGCAGCGCGCATCGCCGATCTGTTCGATCAGTACCAGGTGTATCGCGCGCATTGGCTGGCGGATTGGGAGCACGGCCGCGACGTGCTGGCCGACGACTGGCGCGATCGCGTTACCCCGCTTTCTTCCGAGCAGCGCTGGCAGGCGCGGCTATGGCGCTTGCTGTTGCAGGATGTCGGCGCAGCGGAACGCCACAGCCATCGCGCCGCCGTGCATCAGGCCTTTGTCGAACGCGCGCAGGCGCTGTCGACGCGGCCGGAGGCCTTGCCGCGCCGCATCGTGGTGTTCGGCATTTCCTCACTGCCGCAACAGACCCTGGAAGCGCTGACCGCACTGGCGCGGCATTGCCAGATCCTGCTGGTGGTGGCCAATCCCTGCCGCCACTACTGGGCCGACATCATCGAAGACCGCGAACTGCTCAAGGCCAGCCAGCGACGCCAGTCCGGCAAGCCGGGCCTGCCGGACGAACCTCGCTTTGAAGATCTGCACCTGCACGCCAATCCCTTGCTGGCGGCCTGGGGCAAGCAAGGTCGCGATTACATCCGCCTGCTCGACAGCTTCGATCGCCCCGACGACTACCGCCGCCGCTTCGCCGCCTGGAGCCGTGGCATCGATCTGTTCTCCGACGTGGGCAAGAACACCCTGCTGCATCAGGTGCAGCAGGCCATCCTCGATCTGGAACCGTTGCCGGCCGATTCCGCGCAGAAGCAGATCTGGCGTGAAGGCGATGACTCCATGCGCTTCCACATCGCCCACAATCCGCAGCGCGAAGTGGAGATCCTGCACGACCAGCTGCTCGCATTGTTCGAGCAGGCCGCCAGCGAAGGCCGCCCGCTGGCGCCGCGCGATGTGATCGTGATGGTGCCGGATATCCAGACCTATGCGCCGCATGTGCAGGCCGTGTTCGGCCGCATCGCCGCGGACGACCCGCGCTATCTGCCCTACTCCGTGGCCGACCAGCCCGATCGCAGCACCGCACCGCTGCTGGTGGCGCTGGAGCATCTACTGTCATTGCCGGAGTCGCGCTTCACCGTCAGCAACATCCTCGATCTGCTCGACGTGCCCGCGCTGCGCAAGCGTTTCGGTTTCGACGAGGCCGGCCTGCCGACCTTGCGCCGCTGGATCGAAGGCGCCGGCATCCGCTGGGGTCTCGACGGCGCACAGAAACAAAGTCTCGGCCTGCCGGCGCAGGCACAGAACAGCTGGCAGTTCGGTCTGCGCCGGCTGCTGCTCGGCTATGCCGTAGGCCATGGCGAAACCTGGCAGGCGATGGCGCCTTACGGCGAAGTAGGCGGTCTTGATGCGGCCCTGCTTGGCCCATTGACCGAACTGTTGGAACAGCTCGAGCAGACCTGGCAACAGCTGCGCGGTGCAGCCACACCCATGGAATGGGTGACCCGCCTGCGCGCCCTGCTGCTGGCCTTCTTCGCTACCGATGACAGTGATGATGGCGACCGCCTCGGCCGCCTGGACGACGCACTCGATGAATGGCTGCAAGCCTGCGACGAAGCCGCCCTGGCCGAACCGCTGCCGTTGAACATCGTGCGCGAACACTGGCTGGAAGCCATCGACGCCACGCGCCTGTCGCAGCGTTTCATGGGCGGCGCAGTGAGCTTCGGCACCTTGATGCCGATGCGCGCGATTCCGTTCCGCGTGGTGTGCCTGCTTGGCATGAACGATGGCGACTACCCGCGCCGCCAGGCACCAGCCGATTTCGACCTGATGGCACTGCCCGGCCATGCCTGCCCCGGCGACCGCTCGCGCCGCGAGGACGACCGCTACCTGTTCCTCGAAGCCCTGCTCTCCGCGCGCGACGCGCTGTACGTGAGCTGGGTGGGACGCAGCGCTCGCGACAACACCGCGCTGCCACCGTCCGTGCTGGTCGGTCAGCTGCGCGACTATCTGGCCGCCGGCTGGAAGCGCCCGACGGAAGCCGCGAACCTGCTCGATGCCCTGACCACCGAATACCCGCTGCAACCTTTCAGCAAGCGCTATTTCGGCGCAGGCGACGACCCGCGCGTCTTTACCTATGCGCACGAATGGCAGCAGGCACATCGCATCGCTAGTCAGGGGGAAGCCGATGACGCGCTTGCACCCTGGCAACCCGATGCCGCGCTAAGCCTCGGCCAGTTGCAGAGTTTCCTGACACGTCCCGTCCGCTATTTCTTCAACCAGCGCCTGAAGGTGCACTTCACCGCCGAGGATGCGGAAACCGCCGACGAAGAACCCTTCGCGCTCGACGGCTTGGAACGCTACGGCGCGATCCAGTCGGTGCTGCGCGCCGCACTCGCCGATCCCGCGCAGACCGGCATGCATGACGCCGTGCTGGAAGCGGTGCAGCATCTGCGCGAGCAAGGCCGCCTGCCGCCCGGTGGCTTCGGCGAACTGTGGCAGGACAACATCGCCACCGAAGCCCGCGCACTCGCGACCTTGTGGCGAGTGGCGGAGCAGCGCTGGCCACGCCTGGAAGACAAATACGAACTTCGCTATGCCGCGCATGGCGTGATGGTCGAGGACTGGCTGGCCGACCTGCATCGCGGCGATGGAGGAAGCTATCTGCGGCTTGAGCTGATCCAGGGCCCGTTGCTGCGCCAACGTGTATTGCGTTTGGACAAACTCATTCCGGCTTGGGTATCGCACCTGTTCGCCAACGCTAATGGCCTGGCCTTGCAGACACGCATCGTGGGTATCGACGCCCAGCCCTGGCTACCGGCGATGGAACAAGCCCTAGCCGCGTCACTGCTCGACGCGTTACTGCACGCCGTCGTGAACGGCATGTGCGCACCGCTACCCATCGCGCGCAAGACCGCCTTCGCGTGGCTGCAGGCCGAGAACGAAGGTAAGGACACCTTCGCCGCGGCCCGCCTTTCGTATGACCGCGACGATGCGGCTCAGCGCGCGGGCGAGGTCGATGAAGATCCGTATCTGCAACGCGCATGGCCTTCCTTCCAGGCCATGCACGAAGCCGGCTTTGAAAACTGGTTGCCGCTGTACCGGCCACTCGCCGCCCATGTGCAACAGCCAGGGGAGGACGCATGAGCGCCAGCGCGCCGCTCCAACCCCTGCGCCTGCCACTGCGCGGTGTGCAACTGATCGAAGCCAGCGCCGGCACCGGCAAGACCTGGACCATCGCCGCGCTGTATCTGCGCCTGGTGCTCGGCCATGGCACCGGTGCGCCCCTGCTGCCGGCGCAGATCCTCGTGCTAACGTTCACCAAGGCCGCCACGGCGGAATTGCGCGACCGCATCCGCGCACGCCTGGCGGAAGCCGCCGGCCTGTTCCGCGGCAACGGTGTGCCCGATGAATTTCTCGCTGCGCTGATCGCCGAATACCCGGACGAGCACAGCCGCGCGCTCGCTGCGCGCCAATTGGAACTGGCCGCGCAGTGGATGGACGAAGCCGCGGTGCACACCATCCACGGCTGGTCGCAGCGCATGCTGGGCCAGCACGCCTTCGACAGCGGCCATCCCTTCGTACAGGACACCGACACCGACGAAAGCGAACTGCTGGCCGAGGCAGTGCGCGACTACTGGCGCCTGCAATGCCTCACCCTCGACCGCGATGGCGCCGCCCTGCTCGCGCGCTGGTGGCAGACCCCGCAGGATCTGCAGCGCACGCTGAAACCGCTGCTGCGCCAGCCGGCCGATCAACTGCGGCTGCATGGCCAACCGCTGCCGCGCGTCGATGACGTGCGCACCGCCCTGCAGGCGCCGCTGGCGCATTCGCAACAGACGCAATCGCATGCGCGTGCGCTGTGGCTGCACGATATCGCCGCCATTGAAGAAGCGTTGACCAAAGCCATGGGCCAGGGCGTGCTCAACGGACGCAGCTATCCCGCCAAGCGCATGCCGGACGATCTGGCCGCGATGCGCGCCTGGGCGCAGGGCGAAGCCATCGATGAAGCCGTGTTGCGCCGTTTCACCCAGGCCAAGCTCAGCACCTCCGCCAACAAGAACAAGACCGCGCCGGTGCATGCCGCTTTCGCCGCCATCGGCGAGGCGGTGGAAAGCCTGGGCGCACTCGATCAGATCAGGCCGCTGGTGCTTGCCCACGCCGCGCCCTGGATCGCCGCCCGAAAAGACCAGACCAAGCGGCAGCGTGCACAGCTCGGTTTCGACGACATGCTCACGCGCCTCGACGACGCCTTGCGCGGCCCCAGCGGGGAGCGGCTGGCCAACACCATCGCCGCGCAGTATCCGGTCGCGCTGATCGACGAATTCCAGGATACCGACCCGCTGCAGTGGCAGATCTTCCGGCGCATCTATGCGCAGCGCGCCGACACCGGCCTTCTGTTGATCGGCGATCCGAAACAGGCCATCTATGGTTTTCGCGGCGCCGATATCCATACCTACCTGCAGGCACGCAACGCCGCCAGCCGGCCGACCTGGACGCTGACCACCAATTACCGCTCCACCACCGCCCTGGTCGATGCAGTCAATCGCGTCTATGCCTACGCCGACGATCACCCGCAAGGCGCCTTCGGCTTCGGTCACGGCGATCGCGGCCTGCCATTCCAGCCGGTGCTGGCCCGCGGGCGCGACGATCAACTGCTGTTTGATGGCGCGCCGCTGCCCGCGCTGCAGCTCGCCGTGCTGGATCCGGGCCAAACTGTTGGCAGCACCGCCTATCGCCAGCGCATGTCCACCCAGGCGGCGGCCTGGCTGGTGCAACTGCTCGACGCCGCGCAACACGGGCGCTGCGGCTTCCAGGCAAAGGACCAGCCGCTGATGCCATTGAAGCCAGGCGATATCGCCGTGCTGGTGCGCAACGGCAAGGAAGCGATCGCGATCCGTTCGGCGCTTCGCGAGCATGGTCTGAAGAGCGTATATCTGTCCGACCGCGATTCCGTCTACGCCTCATCCGAAGCGGCGGATTTGCTGCTATGGCTGAAGGCCTGCGCCGAGCCCGGCTCCGATCGCGCCATGCGCGCGGCGCTCGCCACGCCCAGCCTCGACCAGAGCTACGCCGAACTCGACCGCCTCAACAGCGACGAGCGCTATTGGGAACAATGCGGCGAACGCTTCCGCCGCTTCCACGAGACCTGGCTGCGTCACGGCGTGCTGGCGATGCTCCACGACATGCTGCATCGCTTCGACCTGCCCTCGCGCTGGCTCGCGCGCGACGACGGCGAGCGCGCGCTGACCAACCTGCTGCACCTGGCCGAACTGTTGCAGCAGGCCGCCGCCATGCTCGACGGCGAACACGCGTTGATCCGCCATCTCGGCGAACAGATCGCCGCGGCCCACGACGGCGAGGCCGACACCGCCGAGGAACAGATCGTGCGCCTGGAAAGCGAGGCGGAACTGATCAAAGTGGTGACCATCCACAAATCCAAGGGTCTGGAATATCCGCTGGTGCTGCTGCCGTTCGCTTGCAGCCTGCGCGAACTGAAGCGCAGCGACAGCTTTGTGTGGCACGACGACGACGGCCAGCCGCACACGGACCTGCAACCCGACGAACATGCCTGGAGCCGCGCCGAACGCGAACGCCTGCAGGAAGATCTGCGGCTCCTTTACGTGGCCCTGACGCGCGCGCGCCACGCCTGCTGGCTCGGTGTGGCCTGCCTGCGTGTGGGTAATGAAAAAGCCCCATCGCTGCACAAGTCCGCCTTTGGTTACCTGCTCTCCGGCGGCGAGATGATCGAACCCGCCGACCTGATGCCCGTGCTGCGGGCAGTCGCCGACGATCAGGCAACGATCCGGATCGAATCGTTGCCTGATGTGCCACAGACCTCGGCCTACCGTCCCGCCATCAGCGAGACCACCGAACTCCAGCCGGCGCGGAACTATCCTGGCCAACCCGGCGAGCGCTGGTGGATCGCCAGTTACAGTGCGCTGCGCTACGGCGAAGACGACAGCAGCAACGCACCCGCCGCGCCGGAAACCGCCACGCAGGACCGGCTCGCCGAAGCCAGCATCGAGCAGGCAGAGCCCATCGTGGCTCTCGTGAGCAGCGCGGGCAGCGGCATTCACGCGTTCCCTCGCGGCGCGATGGCCGGCACCTTCCTGCACGACCTGCTGGAATGGGCTGCGGAAGAAGGCTTCGCGCAGGTAGCGGACGATCCCTCGCTGGCCACGGAGCAGATCATGCGCCGCTGCCAACGCCACGCCTGGCAGGATCAGGTGGAAACCCTGTCGCGCTGGTTGCCGTCGCTGCTGCGCATGCCCTTACCGCTGGCCGATGACCGCATGCTCGCCCTCGGCGACTTGCGCCGTACCACCAGCTACCGCGCCGAACTGGAATTCTGGTTCGCCGCGCATCGCGTGGACACCACCGTGCTGGATCGCCTGGTCACCGCACACACGCTGGAGGCACGCCCGCGCCTGCCGCTGCTGCGGGACCAGCTCAACGGCATGCTCAAGGGCTTTATCGACTTGCTGTTCGAACACGACGGCCGCTACTACGTGGTCGACTACAAATCGAACTGGCTCGGCCCGGACGCCAGCGCCTACACGGCCGAGGCCATGCGCGACTCCGTACTGCGCGAGCGCTACGACCTGCAGTACGCCATCTACACCCTGGCCCTGCATCGCCAGTTGCGCGTGCGCCTGCCCGACTACGACTACGACCGCCATATCGGCGGCGTGCTGTACCTGTATCTGCGTGGCGTCGACGCGCAAGGTCATGGTGTGCACCGCGAACGCCTGCCGCGCCAGTTGATCGAAGCGATGGACGTGCTGTTCGCACAGGGAGAGCAAGCGCATGCAGCCTGATTCCCGGCTCGCCCTGCTCGCCCATGCCATCGAGCAGAAGCGCCTGCGCGCGCTCGACACCGCGTTCGCGCGCTTCCTCGCCGAGCAGGACACGCAAGCCGATCCTGCGTGGCTGTTGCTCGCTGCCTTGCTCAGCCGACAGCTCGCCGATGGTCATCTCTGCCTCGACCTTTCCATGTGGCAGATGCTCGCCGACGAACAATCCTGGCCCTCGCACTGGCGCGACGCGATCGAGCGAGCGCTGCAGGCACACTCACTGCCCACATGGATCGGCAGCGGCGAAGGCGCCACGCCGCTAGTGCTGGACGGCACGCGCCTGTACCTGAGGCGTTACTGGAACCACGAACGCCAGGTGGCGCAGGCGATCAGCGAACGCTGGTCGGTCGCGCAGCCTGTGCCAGGACATCTGAGCGAAGAACTTGCCCGCCTGTTTCCCGCCTCCGCCGCGCAGCCGGACTGGCCGCGCGTCGCCTGTGCGCTGGCGGCGCACGGCGCCTTCACCGTGATCACCGGCGGCCCCGGCACCGGCAAGACCACGACGGTGGTACGCCTGCTCGGCCTGTTGCAGACCCTGCATCTGCGCGAACAGCCGCGACCACTGCGCATCCGTCTCGCCGCGCCTACCGGCAAGGCCGCCGCGCGGCTCAACGCTTCTATCCACGGCCAGCTCGCGCGCCTCGACGTCGACGATGCCGTGCGCATGGCGATTCCGGCCACCGTCGACACATTGCATCGCCTGCTCGGCGCACGGCCCGACACCCGCCGTTTCCGCCACGATGCCGCGCATCCGCTGGCGCTGGATGTACTGGTGATCGACGAAGCGTCGATGGTCGACCTGGAGATGATGTCCGCCGTGCTCGCCGCGCTGCCCTCGTCGGCACGCCTGATCCTGCTCGGCGACAAGGATCAGCTTTCCTCGGTGGAAGCCGGTGCCGTGCTTGGCGATCTGTGCCGCCGTGCCGAAGGCGGCCACTACGAGCAAGCCACTGCCGACTGGCTGCGCACGACTACCGGTAACGACGTGCAGCCGTGGGTGCGCAGCGACGCTCACGCGCTGGATCAGCACGTGGTGATGCTGCGACACAGCCATCGCTTCGACGCCACCAGCGGCATCGGCCGCCTGGCGCTGGCTGTGAACGCCGGCGATCTTGGCGGCGTACGTAACCTGTTCCAATCGCCGCAGCCGGATATCGCCTGGATCGACGGCGTCGCGGATGCGAGCGAACTCGCCACCCTCGTGCTGCACGGCGGGCGCGAACATTTTGCTGCTCACGGGGGCGATGCTCCGCTGGGTTATCGCTACTATCTTGAAGTGCTGCGCCAGGAACGACCGGCCATCGATGCTGGCGATGAAGCGCATGCGCAATGGGCTCGCCACGTACTCGATGCCTTCCACCGCTTTCAGCTGCTATGCGCCTTGCGCAATGGCCCTTACGGTACGGAAGGCCTCAATCAGCAGATCGCCAGCATTCTGCAACGCGCCCAGCTGATCGATGCCGGCCACGACTGGTACGAAGGCCGGCCGGTATTGGTGACACGCAACGACTACAACCTTGGGTTGATGAACGGCGACGTTGGCATTGCCTTGCGCGTGCCTTCGGCTGATGGCGAACCTCGCCTGCGCGTGGCCTTCCTCGTCGCCGACAGTTCGGGTGAGGCGCAGACGGAACGTATCCGCTTCATCCTTCCTTCGCGCCTCGGTGAATTGGAAACGGTGTTTGCGATGACGGTGCATAAGTCGCAGGGCTCGGAATTCGAGCACACGGCGCTCGTGCTGCCGGAGCGGGCCAGTGGCGTGCTGACGCGGGAGCTTTTGTATACGGGGGTTACGCGGGCGCGGCGGTGGTTTACGTTGGTGGGTGGGGGGGATGTGGTGGCTGAGGCGGTAGGGAGGGTGACGGTTCGGCATTCGGGGTTGAGGGATCGGTTGCGCTGACGCGTTGCGCTTTGCTCCCTCTTTCCTCTGAGGAGGACTAGAGTGAAAGTGGCCCCTTGTGACGCCGTTTCTACTTCGTCATTCCGGCGTAGGCCGGAATCCAGTGGCGTTGTCGCTTGGTTTTAGCGTCAGCGTGCCCTGGCTCGCCTGCCGCGGGCTTCCGAACCGCTGCCGCGGTCCGGGTCACTTTCTCTTTGCTGGCCCAAAGAGAAAGTAACCAAAGAGAAATGGCCTAAGAGCAGGTGGTGCGCATCGTAGCTGCGCATCTTCCAGTGCCGGACGTCGGGATGGTTTTGCCTTGATGCGTGGCATTGCCCCTCAATCCAACGTGCACCCCAAGCCCGCCGCCAACGTCTTGCTCCTCGCCCCGCCCGCTCCGCTCAAATCAATCCGCGTACCTGGTACGCCAGATGTATTGCTGGCTTCGCCAGCATCATTCTTGTTGCACACAACGAAGCTGATGGGAGGGCTGCCGTCGCTGGGGATGGGGCGTTTGAGTTGGCCTTGTTGGCCGTAGGTGATGATCTTATTGTCTTTCGCGACGATGCTGATGTTTTGCTGGCGGGGGATATTGCGCAGCAGCTGAAAGATGCTCTTCGCAGCATCGTAGGACTGATCGGCGCCGTCGGTGCCGATCGGATAGGTGTAGATGAGCCAGCCGGTGTCGTAGGCAGTGGTGGTGGCGCAAGTAGCGCCGTCGGTGCTGGGGCAGAGAGAAACAAACGTTCCGCGAGAAACGGCCTCGCTACGTGCGTAGGCGAAGGCACCGACGAGGTTGTTGGTAGCGGAGGTGATCTGGTGACGGTGGATAAGGTTGCGGAAGTTCGGTACGGCGATGGCCGACAGGATCGCGAGCACGATGATGGTGATCATCAACTCGATCAGGCTCAGGCCACGCTGGTGGGATGAAGCTCTGTGCATGGCGTTCACCAGCAGGGACCGTTGCTGTTCGCGGTGAGACTACTGGCGTCGGGTGTTTTCACGCCCGTGTTGGTGATCGCCAGCGACTGACATACATCTCTGCTCTGCATACCTGAGGGCACCGCAGTAGCAATGTATGCCTGGGCGCTACTTCCACTGGGTGCCAGCTCGCTGACCGCGTAATAACCTTTCTCGGAAACCGCCGGATCGGCAAAGCCAATCTGGGGCAATGTGCCATATCGATTGAAGGTCGCGTAATAACGCTCCTGCGCATTGGCGATACGCAACAGCAGCTCCTTGCCATCCACGCGACGTGCGCGATAGGCATAGCGGCCATACGAGGGAATCGCGATGGCGGCGAGAATGGCGATCACCACCACCACGATCATCAGTTCGATCAGGGTGAAGCCGCGTGCGGGTGTGTGCTTAGCGATCATTGATGAGTGCCCTCCACGAGCGCCGGCGCCACACGGTATCGCCGAACGAGAATGTTTCTTTGGGTTCTTTGTCGACGTCTACGCCGGGTATGTAGACCTTGCCGCCGCCCATGGAGACGGTGGCCGGCAGGAAGCCGCCGGTGGGTGGATTGGTGACGCGCGCGCCGGCCTGGGTGTAATCGGCGGGCCAGCCGACGATGTCGCCAAAGTTCACGCCTTCGGCCGCTCCGCCAGTGGCAGCGTTGATCACCATCAGCGCGCCGCGCGGCGCGGGGTCGCAAGGATCGTTGGTCTGCGGAATCAGCGTGGTGATGATCGCGCGACCCGAATCGAACAAGGCAGTGGCATCCACCACCACGCGCTCGCCCTTGGCCGCCGCGATATCGAGGTCGAAGTACCAGCCGCGGATCGGCTTCTTGTCGGCGTCGGCGGCGGGCACCTGTCTGGTGGTGAGTCCGCGTACGTTGTCCTTCTCCACCAGTAGCTGTTGCACCAGCAGCGTCGTGCCCTCCTCCACTACCGCCTGCCCAGCCTTGCCGCTGTCGCGAATGCCGTACACCGCCTGCACGCGGGTGTTGTCGTCGACCACGTTGTCCTTGCCGCCGAGGTATTTGCCGGTGCCGAACACCACAGTGAAGCCGCTCGCACCCGGTGTTGGAAACAGGCGCGGCATCACCGTCACCGGACGGTAGCCGGGGTTCTTGGGGCGGAAGAACAGTTCGGCCTTCCAATTGGCAGGATCGCCGTCGGTCAGGTCGAAGCGCCACATATTGCCGAGCAGGTCGCCGGCGAAGGCCACATCGTCGACCTGGTCGCTGTTGTAGTCGCCCATCACCGGTGTCGACAGGCCATAGCTTTCGATGGCGCCGTCGATGCCGCTCACCGTGGTTGGTGTCTTCAGCTCGCGCAACAGCTCGCCGGTCTGTGCATCCAGCACGAACAGCGAGCTGAAAGTGTTGGACGCAGCCTCATCAGTGCTGCCTTCCGGGAAATAACCCGCAGGCACCAGCACCACCCATTTTTCGTTGGCTAGGCGACCGATGTTCGGACGGCCGAAGGTGTAACCGAGGTTGGCGCCGCCCGTGCTGGTGTTGTTGAACTCCCACAGCACGCGATCGGCCGGCCCCATCACCTTGCCTGATGTGCTGCTTTCGGTGGAGGCCACCTCGGTCACGTCCAGCGCGTACACGCCACGGCCGCCGAGGCGCAGGCCTGCCACCAGGATGGTGTGCCAGCCCTGCTTGGTGCCCGAGCTGAAATACACATCCCTGCTCACCGGCGTGCCGTCCACCGAGGGCATGAAGCTGAAGTTGGTCAGCGACGACCAGCCCGTAAGACGTCCGTAGGCCGAATACGGCACATAGGCCCAGCGCTCCTTGCCGGGACTGGGCGTGACGTCGACCTTGGTGGCGTCGGTCGTCGACGTGGTCGCGTCGAAGGCGTGCAGCATGCCGTCGTTGGCGGCGACAAACAGCGTGGGCGCACGCTTCAAGTGATCGGCGCGGAACTGCTCGTAGCTCTTGCCAGCCTTCGCGGCCGTCGCCTCCGGTGAATCCTTCGGCCAGGTATTGAGATAGCCGCCCGTCGGCGCGGCCAGATACAAGGTCTGACCGTTGATGACTGCGCCGAACACCGAGCTGCGCTGGCGGAAGGTCTTGCCGGCATTACTCTGGTCACCGCGAAGCCAGAGCAAGCGATTCGCGCCGGTGTTTTTCTCATCAAAGCCGGCGTCGACCGCCTTCAACGCCTCGCCCGCATTGGCCCAGGTGAACGCCGCGCCCTTGCCTTCGCCCACCGCGGTGCTGGTCAGGATGACACGCGAATCCTGCACGCGCGCGTCAAGCAGGCTGCGGCCGTCCCACAGTGCTGTTTTGCTGATCGAGCCATCCGAACCAACGGAGAAAGCCTTGATCGAACCGCTCCAGGTGCCCGGATCGAAACCAGCCTGATAGGTCACCGAAGCAGCCGTCAGCACCGCGGAGTTGAGACCGCCTGCCATCGGTGTGGTGGACTGAAGAAGGATGCTGGAAATGATCTTGTTGAGCGCTTCGACAAGGGCAGACGGACTGCTTACGCCAAAGTATTTGCCGCGGCTGTTGAGCGCCGCATGCCACATGTCATCGATCTTGCGGCCGTCGTCGGTGCCTACTGCCGGCACCGGCCATGCCACGGTGCCGGCACGGAGCTTCGCATAGGTCGCATCATTATTGAGCAACGTGCCGGAGGCGCCGAAACCGATCATATACTGCACCAGATGCGGCCAGGTCGCCGGGTCGTTGGCCGGGTTCCAGTAGATCTCCTTGTTAGTACGCGGATCGGCGTCCTTGGCCAACGGCGTACCGAACAAATCGGTCGACTGGTCGACGATGTTCATCGGCACTTTGCGGCGACTGGCCTCCTTATAGAACAGACTATTGGTATTGCCCTTCTGGCCGTCTTGCAGGTCTGTCGCCCAATAGTGGAAAGCGATGTCGGCCATAGTCACCGGCGAATTGCTCTCTTCGTTCCATACAACCTTGCTTTCCCGATCAGTGGTGGAAAAGCCCTGGAAGCTATCAGGAAGGCTGCGGCCCTCCGTATCCGTTTTCCCCGGGGCCGCTACGTTGCTGTCGCCGTTCCACAGGCCGTCGGTCATCTGAATATGGAAGTTCTTGCGGCAGATCAGTTCCTTGTTGACGTCCCTGTCCCAGTAAGGATTGCTGTCGTCACTGCCGCTGCGATCGGTGAAGTAGTCGCCCACACGCTTCGCCGCTGACCGGTTTGGCGTACCGCCGGTAGACGTGGTTGCGAAAAGCCAGTCGTAAAATGAGGTACGCACGTTGCTGGTCGCCGCACTATCAACGAACTTGAAGATCTTGGTCGAGTTGCCCAGCGTGTTGGCATTGATGTTCTGCCAGGCCACACGCACGTTGTCCTTCAACGAGGCGAAGGCCAATGACATGGCGCTGACTGCAGCCATACTGCGCGTACGGTAGTACGAGTACCAGTTGGCAAAATTCTGCTTGTCGGTGTCAGACGTCACCACTACCCACTGCCAGTCGCCCGACCGGTTAGCGTAGAGAGCGGTCGTCGCCGCTGATGTGAAGCGCCCTGTATTGCCATCCACCGGCAGCGTGCTGGCAGCTCGCGTGTATTTGAAATAACCGGCGCCAGTCTTTCCGCAAAAACTGTAGTTGCCGAGATTGCGGATATTGTTGCTTCCCGTAGGGTTCTGATTGCGGTTGACCTGTATACCGTTGTCCCATGCCGCAGTGAAGCTCGCATTGGGCATGGACGTACCATCAGCCTTCTTTGGCGGATCGTATTTGTTATCAGGATTGAAATAGACGCCGTTCATGCTCCACGAGCGCGGGTCGGTGGCGTCGGTGATGCCGGGCGTAATCACGCCCGCACACAAGAAGGGAGCACCCGAGCTGGAAAATGTGCGGTTTTCCGTCGCTCCCTGCTGCTGGTCCGTATTACTGCTGACCCAGGCCGTGTTGTTTACGTAAGGCCGCTGATCCGGCATGTGATGCCAGTTCATCGACCCCGAATCGTCAAACGTCAACACCAAGTTCGGCGCCACCGTAATGGTCGCCGCCGGCGGACCAGGGCTCAGCTCCACCGTGCCTGCCATTGATACTGCGGAATAGCCCGCCATAAGGCTCAGCAACAGACTGCCGGCTGTCGCCGACAATCGCTGACGCCCCTTGACCGAAATGCGTATGTTCATGGATTCCCCCGATCCTCAATTGCCTTTGGCGGCAAAGGTGCTTTCCACCATGCGCACCGTGTTCTCGTTGCCACCGGTGGCGCGCGCGGTGATGCGATAAACGTGGCGCCCTGTATTGGACGGGCCGGTACCGGTGCTGCTGGTCACGCCTGATTCGTGGCTGGGGCCGGTGCCGGGCGGCAGTTCGGGGCCGAGGTCTTCGATGATGTAGTGCGGGTTCTTCGCCAGCACCGCGACCTTGCGCTCTTCCGCCTTGAGCGTGCTGCTCGACAGCGTGGTGTAGTCGTAGCTGCCGCTGTTGCCCTTGTACTCGGTGGCGCCCTCGGTCACCCAGCCGGTCTTGGTGCGGAACGCCACCACGGTGGTGATCGGGCTGGCCGGATCGTGTACGTAGCAATCGGTAATCACGGTGGTACCGCAATTGACCGAACCATCGCTGCCCGCTTTCCACAAACGCCATTCGGCGCCACGCAACGCGGTCTCGGCGGCCAGCTCGGCCTGCTGCGCATTGCGCAGGCCGCCGGCCATGCGCTCCTGCAACAGCGAATGGCCGGAAGCACTGATCGCCAGGATAGTCAGCAGCAATAGAAAAATCAGCGCCACCACCAGCACCACGCCACGCTGTTGCCGTGAGCGATGGGACACGCGCATGCCATGCGACTTCGACATCGGAAACTCCACTTGCTAACGGACGGGAGCGCGCAAGGCGCCCGCCTCAGGGGTTGTAATTGCGTACCGAGACCAGCGCGTTGAATTCGCGCCGCAGCATGCGGTTGTCGAAACCTTGATCGGCCGGCTTCACCGCCCTGCTCGCGTCGTCCGGCAACTGCGGCGAGGTATTGCCGTCGATGCTGTAGGCGTAGCGCATCTCGTTGCCGGTCAGCACGCCGTTGATCTGCTGGCCGTTCATCAGCAGATGAACCTCGATGCTTTTCACCGCGCGCCACAGACAGCCGTAGTTGTCACCGAGCGGATTCGGTGCCGGCGGCGGACAGGCGATGGTGCCGGCGGCGCGGTCGTCGACCTGATCGGCGGTGAGGAAACGCGTGGCACCGCTGGCATCTTCCACGCCGTAGAGGAAATCCAGCCGCTCCACGCCACGCACGATTTCGCTGTTCTCGCCATTGACCCGACGCACCAGCGCACCAGTGGTGCGACCGTCGCCGAGATCGACCACGCGCAGGAAATACGTGACCGTCTTGAAGTCGCGGGTGAAATTGAACAGGCGCGGTGCAGATAGCGGCTGCTGCGCCACCGGCATCGCCAAGTTGTTACCGGTGTCGATGGCGTCCGGGTAGAACTGATTGGTGTCCTGCAGATTGGCCGCGAAGATCTGACCGTTCGAGCAGTCGGCCAGCATCATCAGATCACCGGGCTTGTAGTGGTCATTGTCGATCGCCGGCTCACCCGTCGCCGGACTGATCGCGATGTGATGCACCGTACCGTCGCCATTCGGCACCATCGTGCTGGTACCGCCCAACGCCCAGCCGCCCGACGAGTCGAGATAGCGCAGCGTCAACACGCCAGAGCCGGCCACGCGGTCACCCTTATTCTTGCCGATCGACGGCAAGCCATCAGGCACCGTCGGCGTGCATGAGGTCTTGCCGCACTGATAGCCGCGCATCGAAAGGAACGACGGAAAGCTGTACGGCTCGCTCGGCTTGGCCGGATAAGGATCCGCGCCCCAGGGCGTGCTGACGTCATGCAAAGCGCCCAACAGATTGTCGGCCTGCACCATTGGTGCACGCAGTTGCGACAGATAAATGCCGCCACCCTCGTTGTTCACACCACCGGAATTGCTGCAGTACTGCCCGTTCGCCATGCGCAGGTCCGACACCAGCCGCGTGATGGCGAAACGGCCATCCTCCTGTAGATGCGCCAGTTGTGTCTGCACGCGGTTGTGGCTGGACGTGGTGAGAAACACCGTGATGACCCCGGCCGCCACAATCAGCCCCAGCACCATCGCCACCATCAATTCGATCAGGGTCAGGCCGGCCTGGCCGGCGCGAAACATGCGAACGGCCTTCATGGCTGAAACTCCCAGGCAAACGTCTGTGGCGCTGTCTCGCTGTTGGTACCCTTGTCGCCCGCCTTGCGCTCCTGCCACCGGATACGCAACACACAATTGCCGCCATAAGGCGGACGCATATTGATGTGGTCATCCGTCAGCGCATAACCCACCGCATCGCGACCAGTGCACTGAATGGTCGCCTTGGGGTCCGGCACCGCCGCACTCAGCAGCGTGCTCCACTCAAACTTGTCGCGCGCCGCCACTTCCGCTGGCGTACACGCCGTATCGGCATCACAGCTCTTCGCCGTAGCCACCGGATAATTGATGTCGTTGTAAGCCCCGTTCCACACCGCCACCGGATTGGCGCGCATGCGATCCGCCATGCTCCCCGCCAGAAACGTCACCTGCGTACGCAGATACGCCGCCTGATTCGACCGCGCCGCCATCACCATCAACCCGGCCAGCCCGATCAGACCGATGCTGAAAATCAGCACCGCCATCAACACCTCAATCAGCGAGACCCCTCGCTGCCGCGACCCGACACGCATCCCCTGTCTCCCCTGTAAAGCTTTCGCCAACCCTACAATCGTAAATTATTACGACAAGCATTAGTGAGACAGGCGGTAGCAAAAACCTGACGAGCGGGCAGCCCGGACAGGGAAAACATGCGGTAAATCACAAGATTTGGCGGCATGGACCGACAGCCGGAGGCGGCGGCCGGCAGAAAGGTAGCGCAACTATTTGCGACACCAGACTACCAGTTAACCCAACTCTCCCCCTGAGGGGAAAAGACCGCCGTTGCTCCAAAAGGCGATGCGAAGCGAGCCCGTACCCGGGTCCCCTGTGGAGCGGTGAGGGTTGGACGATCAGGCCCCGAAGGGGGCGCAGGCAGGACGCCTGCGCCTTTTCGACACGACAGGGATGTCGTGTCGAAAAGCCCGGCCAGCCCTCACGGACCCGTAGGCGTAGCCGGAGGGCGCGTAAGAGGGGTGCCTTTTCTTTTGGTTACTTTTCTTTGGGCAAGCAAAGAAAAGTGACCCGACTCGCGGCAGCGAGGCGGAAGCCCGCCGCAGGCGAACCCGGTCGCGATAACGCGAAAACCGAGCGCACCACTACTGGATCCCTGCCTACGCAGGGATGACGAGGTAGGAAGGCGAGTCGCAAGAGGCGAATCAGCTCAGTCGAATCAGCTCAATAAGGAAGAGAGAGAAAAATCAGGCGACGACCGTATCATCCTCCGCCGCCACAAACCCACCCGTCTGCCTCCGCCACAACCGCGCATACAACCCCCCATGCGCAATCAACTCCGCATGCGTCCCCGTCTCCACCACATGCCCCTTATCCATCACCACCAGCCGATCCATCCGCGCAATGGTGGAAAGCCGATGCGCAATCGCGATCACCGTCTTGCCGCGCATCAACAGCTCCAAACTGTCCTGGATCGCGGCCTCAGCCTCTGAATCCAGCGCCGACGTCGCCTCGTCCAACACCAGAATCGGCGCATCCTTCAGAAGCACGCGCGCAATGGCGATGCGCTGACGCTGGCCACCGCTAAGTTTCACGCCGCGCTCGCCGACGTGCGCGTCATAGCCATGGCGCCCCTCGCCATCGACCAGTTCCGGAATGAATTCATCCGCGCGTGCCTTGCGCACCGCTTCGAGAATCTGCGCTTCGCTGGCATCCGGACGACCGTAAAGCAGGTTGTCACGGATCGAGCGATGCAGCAGCGACGTATCCTGCGTCACCACGCCAATCTGCGAACGCAGGCTTTCCTGCGTAACGTGCGCGATGTCCTGACCGTCGATCAGGATGCGGCCACCTTCCAGGTCATATAGGCGCAGCAGCACATTCACCAGGGTCGACTTGCCCGCGCCGGAAGGACCGACCAGGCCGATCTTCTCGCCCGCACGCACAGCCAGCTCCAGGCCAGCGATTACCCCACCTTCCTTGCCGTAGTGGAAATGGATGTCGTCGAAACGCACGGCGCCATTGGTGACTTCGAGCGGCATCGCGCCCTCGCTGTCCTGCACCGTGCGCGGACGCGAGATGGTCTCCATGCCGTCCTGCACCGTGCCGACATTCTCGAAGATGCCGTTGACCACCCACATGATCCAGCCAGACATATTGTTGATGCGGATCACCAGCCCGGTACTCAGAGCGATCGCGCCCACCGTTACCTTGCCCTGGCTCCACAACCAGATCGCCAGCGCCGAAGTACCCACGATCAGGAAACCGTTGAGCGTGGTGATGGTGGCATCCATCGCCGTGGTCAGCCGCGTCATCGCACGCATGCGCTTGATCTGCTCACCCATCGCGTCAGCCACGTAAGCCTCCTCGCGCCGTGTATGCGCAAACAGCTTGAGCGTGAGGATGTTGCTATACCCGTCGACGATGCGCCCCATCAACCGCGAACGCGCCTCCGACTGTCGCCAGGAACGCTCCTTGGTGCGCGGCACAAAAAACGCCAGCGTGGCGACATACGCCGCCAGCCACACCACCAGCGGTGCGGCCAGCCAGAAATCCGCCTTGGCGAACATCACGATAGCGCTGCCGGTATAGATGGTGACGTACCAGATCGCATCCACGATCTGCACCGCCGACTCACGCAACGAACCGCCCGTCTGCATGATGCGATTGGCAATGCGCCCCGCGTAATCGTTCTGGAAAAACCCCAGACTCTGGCGGATCACATAACGGTGGTTCTGCCAGCGGATACGGCTGGTGAGATTCGGCACGATCGCCTGATTCACCAACAGATCATGCAGCCCGATCAACACCGGCCGCGCAATCAACGCGACAAACCCCATCCACAGCAATTCATTCCCATGCTTCTGGAAGAAATCCGCCGCCGGCGCCCCCTTCGCCATATCGACAATGCTGCCGATAAACCCGAACAGCGACACCTCGACAATCGCCACGCCAAAACCCACCACGATCGCCGCCGCAAACACCGGCCACACCTGGCGCAGATAAAACACGTAAAAACGCCACACCGACTGCGGTGGCATCCCATCCACCGGCTCCTTGAAAGCATCGATGAGCGATTCAAACCAACGGAAAATCATCGCGGCGCTCCAGCCATGCCAGGAACGGCATGGTGCCTGAAATAGATGTCGAGGAAGAGAAAAGTTGAGGTCGAAGCGGAGGGATACAAGAGCTGAAGCAGCGAAGTAACAACGCCATCCCGAGCACCCACCCCTCACCCCAACCCTCTCTCCGAAGGGGAGAGGGAGCTGCTCTTCTTTTTTTCTTTGAAAGGCGATGCGAAGCGAGCCCGTAACGGGTCCCCTGTGGAGCGGTGAGGGTTGGACGATCAGGCCCCGAAGGGGGCGCAGGCAGGACGCCTGCGCCTTTTCGACACGACAGGGATGTCGTGTCGAAAAGCCCGGCCAACCCTCACGGCCCCGTAGGCGAAGCCGGAGGGCGCGCAAGAGGGTGCCTTTTCTTTTGGTTACTTTTCTTTGGGCAAGCAAAGAAAAGTAACTCGGCCTCCGGCAGGAGGACGAAACCCGCCGCAGGCGAACCAGTGAGCAACAACACGACAACCAAGCGACAACGCCACTGGATCCCTGCCTACGCAGGGATGACAAAGTAGGGGCAGCATCGCAAGGACCAATCCCTCACTCCGTCTCCCTCCCGAAGAGCGACGGAGAAGAACCACCACGCCGCGACGCCACCCGATCCGCCCACCGCGTAGCCTCCGGCAACCGATACCGCGTACACCCAGCCAACACCAGCTCCGCCGCCCCCGCCACACTCACCCGATACCCCGGCGACACAATCAGCGGCTTCACCCGATCCTTGCTGCGTAACACCGTGCCGATCACCCGTCCCTGATACACCAGCTCCGCACGATCCCCGCGCCGTTCGCCGACGGCGCCATGACTACCGACCAGAATCGTCTTCGCGACACCAATCGCCGGCAGCCCGGTGATAACGCCAAGATGCGCCGCGATACCCAGCCCGCGCGGATGCGCAATGCCCTGCCCGTCCACGAACACCATATCCGGCACCTGCGGCAACTCGGACAGCGCCTGCAACACCGCGGGCAGCTCGCGGAACGACAGCAGGCCGGGGATGTACGGCATGCAGGTGGGCAGGCGTGCCACTACCTGCGCAATCGGCACCAGCGTGCTGGCATCCAGCAGCACGGCGGCGGCTCGGGTGATAGTGCCGTTGTCCTCGAAGCCCACATCGACACCGGCAATCACGCGCAGCGGCGGATAGTCGTCCACCAGACTCACACATGCAGCCAGCTCGCTCTGCACGGCACGCGCCTTCGCCACATTGCCGCTCCAGACGGGAGCGGACTCGATCACGCTTTTCCAGTCCATCGTCCAAGGCTGCAACCCCGCGTCTGAACAGGCCGTCAAAGCCGCGACAGTTTTGATTGACCCTGCACGGATGCGCCCGGATGATGCCGGCCATGTCTACCGCGCTTCGCTTCCTGCTGATCCTGCTGCTGGCCATCGGCTGCAGCGCCCCCTCGCTGGCCCAGGACAGCTCCAGCACGGTGCCGCCGCAGCCGGCGCCAGTCACTGTGGATCAGTTGAACAGCCAGCTTGACCAGATCAAGCAGGCGCTCACCGAAACCGACAAGCTCAACGATGGCGGGCTGGTGGATCTGCGCGGCAAGGTGCAGGCACTGCAGCAGCAGGCCGACCAGCTCAGCGCCAGCTTTGCGCCACAGGCGGACGCGCTGAAAGCCAAGCTCGACGTACTCGGCCCTGCGCCTGACAAGAGCGCGCCGCCGGAAGCCGCCGAAGTGGTCGCCCAGCGCAAGCAGCTCAACAAGGCCAAGGCCGACCTGGATGCGCAGACCAAGCAGGCGCAGACGCTCAGCCTGGAAGCCCAGCAACTGATCACGCAGATCGCCGGCCTGCGCCGTGACCTGTTCGACGCGCAGATCAGCCAGCGCACTGCGTCGCCGCTGAGCGGTACGTTCTGGAGTTCGCTGTCGCGCAGCGTGCCCGACGACCAGGCGGGATTGAAGCTGCTCGGCGCGGATGCGCTCGGTGCGTTGCGCCAGGCCTGGCAATCCCCCAACCGTGCACCGCTGGTGCTTTGCCTGATCGCCGCCATTGCGCTGCTCGCGCTGGGGCGGCGGCAACTGGAACGCGTGCTGGTGCAAGTCACCACCAATCGCATGCCGTCGGGGCATCTGCGCCGCAGCGCGCTGGCGCTGTTCATCACGCTGGGTACCACGCTCACCTATAGCGTCGCCGCCTATCTGGTCTATCTCGGCATCGACTGGAACAGCACGCTGGACGACGAGCTGCGCGACTTCGCGCTCGGGCTGGTGCGATTGGCAGTAGTGACATCGTGCATGGCCGGACTCGGCCGTGCCTTGCTGAGTGCCGGACGGCCGTCATGGCGCATGCCGGCGATCACCGACGATCTGGCGCGCCGCCTGCATCCGTTCCCGTGGCTGCTGGCCTGGTGCACGGTGTTGCTCGGCGTGGCCGAGCGGGTTACTCACCATATCGGCGCCAGCCTCAGCGCGACGGTGGCGGTCAACGGCTTGCTCAGCCTGCTGATCGCCTCGCTGGTCGCGGCGGCACTGATCCGCATGGGCCGCGCGCGGCGCGCGCTGATCGCTTCCGGCGAAGCGCCGGCCAAGCGCCCCTTGTGGGTCGGCCTGCTGGTGGCGGCGGCTTTCGTCGGCGTGACGCTCTCGCTGCTTGGCCTGCTCACCGGCTATATCGCGTTCGCCTTCTTCGTGGCGCGGCAGATGGTGCGCGGCGGTTTCGTCGTGGCGTCGCTGTATCTGTTGATGCATCTGGTCAACGATTTGTTCGCCACCCTGTTCTCGCCGGACTCGCGCTCAGGCAACCGCATCCAGGAAGCCTTCGGCGTGACGCCGGCGCGACTGGAGCAGGCCGCCGTGGTGCTGTCGGGCCTGTCGCGCGCTTTCCTGTTGCTGGTGGCCCTGCCGTTGCTGCTTGCGCCCTATGGTGCCGGTCCGGAAGAGTTACTTTCGCGCGGCGGCCAACTGTTTGCGGTGCGCTCCATCGGCACCCTGCCCATCGTGCCGGGCAACATCCTTACGGCTTTGCTGGTGCTGCTGGTCGGCACGCTGGTGATGCGCCTGATCAAACGCTGGCTGGGCCACGAGCTGTTGCCCAAGACCTCGCTGGAACCGGGCATGCAGATGTCCATCGTCACCCTGCTCGGCTATGTCGGCAGCGTGCTGGTGTTCGTGCTGGTGCTGGCTGCGCTGAAGGTGGATCTGCAGAGCATCACCTGGGTGGCCAGCGCCTTGACCGTCGGTATCGGTTTCGGCCTGCAGGCGATCGTGCAGAACTTCATTTCCGGCCTGATTCTGCTCGCCGAACGTCCGGTGAAGGTGGGCGACTGGGTGAGCCTCAGCGGCGCCGAGGGCGACATCAAGCGTATCAATGTGCGCGCCACTGAGATCCAGCAAAGCGATCGCTCCATCATGATCGTGCCCAACTCGCAGCTGATCACCCAGAACGTGCGCAACGTGACCCAGGCGGGTGCGCTGGGGCGCGTACAGATCCGCCTGCCGATGCCGCTGAGCACCGACGCCGCGAAGACGCGGAAAATCATCTTCGACGCGCTGAAGGCGCATCCCACCACGCTGGAAACGCCTTCGCCCAATGTGCAGCTGGACAACCTCGACGGCGGTTCGATGACCTTCCTGTGCACCGCCTATATCGGCAATCCGCGCGATGTCAGCAACGTCAAGAGCGATCTGCTGTTCGAGATCCTCGGCCAGCTGCGCAAGGCCGATCTGCCGCTGTCCACGCCGCAGGACATGATCGTGCGCACCATACCCGCGTCGACCGACGCCCCGATGCCGCCGAAAACCTGACACGGTCAGCACCGGAACCCGCCGATGGGATATCACACCACCCTGCCCGCTCCACCGCTCAATGCCCTCGTCGAGCGTCTGTGGGACTGGGACATGCCGCCGGCCGCGCATCATCTGGAACGCGTGCTGCCCACGCCGGGCGCCGCGCTGATCATCAACCTTCACGAAGACGAAACCCGCGTCTATCGCGACGACGCCACGCGTATCTGCACGCGCTCGCCGGCCGCCGTGATCGGCGGCCCCTGCTTGCGTAGCCAGATCATCGATACCGCCGAACAGGTGCGTGTGATGGGTGTGGTGTTCCGCCCCGGTGGTGCGCATGCGCTGACCGGCGAGGATCACGGCGTGCTGATCGAACGCGATATCGGCCTGGAGGATATGTTCGGCGGCAGCGCGCGCCAGCTGCGCGAGCACCTGCTGCATACGGCCGACCCCGTGCAGCGGCTCAGTGTGCTGGAGCGCTGGCTGCGGGAACGCATCTACCAGCCGCAACTGGACCCGGCGATAGGCCATGCCCTGTCCGTGCTGCATCGCGAACCACGCGTCGCGCGTATCGGCGCACTGGTGCGCGACATCGGCCTCTCCGAATACCGCTTCGGCCGTCTGTTTCGCCGCCAGATCGGCATGGGTCCGAAGCGCTATGCGCGACTGTTGCGTTTCCGCATGGTGGTGGAGGAAGCGCATCGCGTCGACTCGGTCGACTGGAGTCGCGTAGCCGCCGACAACGGCTATAGCGACCAAGCGCATCTGGCGCACGAGTTCCGCGAGTTCGCCGGGATGACGCCGATGGCATTCATGGCAGCGCGCGGGCCCTTTGTGAATCACCTGCCGCTGGATTGATTGAGCAATTGGGAGGGGCAGGCGCTCCTGGTATGCGCTCTCCAGGTTGGGCTGTTTCGGCCTGGCCGCTTACGCAGCGGTTCGGAACGCCCGCTGCGTAAGCGGCCAGGTCGCGATAACCCAACGATTGTCGCGACCACAAAGAACACCCAGTGCCCCAATCTTTCAGCGCAGAGAATTTGAACCAGCTCTAAGAAAGAGGCACGTAGATATCCGTGCGCAACATGGCTTCGGGCGTCTGTTCCGGATCATCCAGGTAGTGATGAAACACCGGCGCATCACGCAGTCGATACCCGCTGGCCGGCAGCCATTGCGCCAGCAGCGCATCGGTCGCCTCGTCCAGACCGGTGCCCAGATAGGCACCCACATGGCGATGACGCGCCCAGCGCCCGCCCCCCAAGGGCAGCACCTGCATGCCTTCACCTGGCGCAACATCGCGATCGAACGCCAGCGCACAATCGAACTCACACGCGTCCGGCGGAGTGTCGCGCTGGTCGCTCACCGGCACACCGTAGATGCCGATGAATTGTTCGATCACGCCCTGCTCAACGGCCCATTCGAACAGACCGGCATAAGCCTCGCCCAGATCATCGTAGTTACCGCGATGACGCACCGCGACCACCCGGAACGGTTCTACCGAAACCACTTCCACTTGCAGCAGTGCCGGTGCCCGCGTGCTGTCGGCAGGCGCGCGGCTCATACGCTCGATAGCTTCGTCCAGTTGCTCCTGCTGCCCGCGCCACTCTGTAGGCGTTGCATCAAACGCCTGGCGGAATGCACGCGCGAACGCCTGCGGTGTTTCATAGCCCACCGCCAACGCCGCCTCGGTCACCGACTGCGCTGGATCGGCAAGCAGTCGCAACGCGCGCAACAGGCGCAAACGCAGCACGGTGTTGCCCAGTGTCTCGCCGGTCAGCGCGCGATATACGCGATGGAAATGGAACGGCGACAGATGCGCCACCTCCGCCAGTCGGGCGGGATCAGGCAAATCATCACCCTCGTTGACCGTCTGCTCCAGCAAGGCAATGACACGGTCGATACGTTGCAGATAATCGTTGCGAGTGCGGTTTTTCATAGCGTGGCTCCCTGGCTCGCAAGCAGTCTGCCGCGCGTCGTCAGCGATGACGGTTCATTTCTTGCGCATTCGCGCTGACCCGTTCGCCATGCGCCTTACCCCACTGCGCCAGCGCATCGAGCGACGGACGCAGCGTGCCACCCAGCAAGGTCAACATATAGCCTGGCGGCGCATCGCTCGCCGGCTCGCTGCGCATCACCATGCCGTCGCGCTGCAACTGCGCCAGTTGCTGGCTGAGCACCTTGTGCGCGATACCGGGCAATGCCGATTGCAACTCGCTGAAACGCCGTGCGCCGGCGGTCAGCTCCCAAAGGATCGCCGGCTTCCACTTGCCCGCGATCGCCTGCAGCGCCAGCTCGACCGGACATACATAGGTTGTCGCTTCATCCTGGATCATCGCAGCCCCCAGTTACCGGACGGTGCGTATCGCATGCCACCGCTTCACGCCATGATGCCCTCCGACCCTACAACGTGCCTCGCGGAGACGCTGCATGATCGTGGAATACATCCGTTACAAATTGCCTGCGGCCGACGGTGCCACCTTCGAGCGCGATTATGCGCGCGCCGCCGCCAGCCTGGCGGCCAGCCCCTTCTGCCTCGGCTACGAACTGAGCCGCTGCGCCGAGGAGCCCGGCGTATACGTACTACGCATCCGCTGGACCTCCGCCGAGGATCACCTGCAGGGCTTCCGCCGCAGCGAGCACTTTCCCCCATTCCTGGCCGCCATCCGCCCCTACGTGCCGCAGATCGAGGAAATGCGGCACTACGAGCTGACTGGGGTGGTTGGCGGCACGGCCAATTGAACGCGCCAACCCGACGCCTGACACTGGAAAAGGCGCGGCTACGAAGCACACCGCCTGCTCTTCAGGCCATTTCTCTTTGGTTACTTTCTCTCTAGGCCCCCTCGGGGGGTTGGGCCAGCAAAGAGAAAGTGACCCGGACCGCGGCAGCGGTTCGGAAGCCCGCGGCAGGCGAGCCCGGTCGCGATAACGCGGCAACCGGGCGATAACGCCACTGGATGACCAGCTTCGCTGTTGTGAAGCGCCTCCGGCCTTCGCCGGAATGACGAAGTAGGAAGCGGAGTCGCCCCCCTCTCCCCCAGAGAGGAAAGGGAGAAACACACCCCATAGGCAGAAAGTCATGGTGGGAACCCCCGGCCAGCTCCCTTAAAGTCGAACGCTTGCAATGACGCAGCCCTTTCCCACCCTGCCGCCCTGATGGACCACCGGCGGCCCGCCTGCCCGGAGGTTCCATGCCCGTCCGCCGTCCCCTGCTCGTTGCCGCCGTACTCGCCGCTGCCATTGGCGCCAGCTTCGCCCAGGCGCAGACCGCGCCGCTCACGCCGGATATCCCCGCCAAGTTCACGGCACCTACCGAGAGCAGCGACTACATCAAGCGCGACGTGATGATCCCGATGCGCGACGGCGTGAAGCTGCACACGGTGATCGTGATTCCAAAGGGTGCGAAGCATGCGCCGATCCTGCTCACCCGCACGCCGTACAACGCCAGCGGCCGCGCCGCTCGCACGGAGTCGCCCAGCATGCTGGCGCAGTTGCCGCAGGGTGACGAGGTGTTCGTGCGCGGCGGCTATATCCGCGTATTCCAGGACGTGCGCGGCAAGTACGGCTCCGAAGGCGAGTACGTGATGACGCGTCCGCTGCGCGGCCCACTGAATTCCAGCGAAGTCGACCACTCCACCGATGCCTACGACACCATCGACTGGCTGGTGAAGAACCTGCCCGAATCGAACGGCAGGGTCGGCATGCTCGGCTCTTCGTACGAGGGCTTCACCGTGGTGATGGCGCTGGTCAATCCGCATCCCGCGCTGAAGGTGGCCGCGCCGGAAAGCCCGATGGTGGATGGCTGGATGGGCGACGACTGGTTCCACTACGGCGCCTACCGCCAGACCAACTTCGACTACATCCGCGGCCAGACGGCGCAGAAGGGCAAGGGCGAAGGCGCGCCGCGCGTCGGCTTCGACGATTACAGCAACTTCCTCGCCGCCGGTTCCGCCGGTGACTACGCACGCGCCAACGGCTTCGACCAATTGCCGTTCTGGAAGAAGCTGGACGAGCATCCGTCTTACGACGCGTTCTGGCAGGGTCAGGCACTGGACAAGGTCATGGCGCAGCAGCCGCTGAAGGTGCCCACCATGTGGCTGCAGGGCCTGTGGGACCAGGAGGACATGTGGGGCGCGATCCACAGCTACGAAGCGACCGAGCCGAAGGACAAGGGCAACGACAAGAATTACCTGGTGATGGGCCCATGGCGCCACAGCCAGGTGAACTACGACGGCAGCTCGCTCGGCCCGCTGCAATGGGATGGCGACACCGCGCTGCAGTTCCGCCGCGATGTGCTCAAGCCGTTCTTCGACCAATACCTGGTGGACGGCGCGCCCAAGGCCAACACGCCACCGGTGCTGATCTACAACACCGGCGAGAACCGCTGGGACCACTACAAGTCGTGGCCACTGAGTTGCGACAAGGGCTGCGCAAGCAAGCCGAAGGCCTTGTATCTCGGCACGGATGGCGCACTGTCGTTCACCGCCCCCGGCGATGCGGCCGCGAAGTTCGACGAGTACGTTTCCGATCCCGCCAAGCCAGTGCCGTACCAGCCGCGCCCGGTGCACTTCGCGGACCACGATGCGTGGACGCGTTGGCTGGTGAATGACCAGCGCTTCGTCGACGGCCGTCCCGATGTGCTCACCTATGTCAGCGAACCGCTGAAGGAGCCGCTGCATATCGGCGGCGCGCCGCAGGTGAATCTGTATGCATCCACCAGCGGTACCGACAGCGACTGGGTGGTGAAGCTGATCGACGTGTATCCCGACACGGTCGCCTCGAATCCGTCCATGGGCGGTTATGAGCTGGCGGTGTCGCTGGATATTTTCCGCGGCCGCTACCGCACCAGCTTCGAACACCCGCAGGCGATCGCGTCGGATCAGCCGCTGCTCTACAGCTTCGGCCTGCCCACCACCAACCACGTGTTCAAGCCGGGCCATCGCATCATGGTGCAGGTGCAGTCCAGCCTGTTCCCGCTGTACGACCGCAACCCGCAGACCTATGTACCGAACATCTTCGACGCCAAAGCCAGCGACTATAAGAAGGCGACACAGCGTGTATGGCATACACCGGGCACGGCAAGTTTCATCAGCCTGCCGGTGGTGTCTGGCGGCAAGTAATCCTTCTGCCTGAAAACAAAAAAGGGCTGGCGAAAACGCCAGCCCTTTTCTTTTTACGACGCGTCGTTTGCGACGCGATCAGTCAGCGCGTTTACGGCGAGCACTTCTTGCCGTGTTCGCCATGGAAACCCTTGGCGGTGGCATCGGCTTCGCTCATGTACTCGCCCTTCTTGGTCTTGCCGTACCACTTGTCGTTCTGGCAGTGGTAGACCTTGCTGCTGGTGTTGACCCAGACCATGCCCGGACCACCACCCGGCGCGGCCGTGGCCGCCGGCTCCGGCATGCCCTTCTTCGCAGCGGGCGCGGCGGCGGCAGTCGGAGCCGCGGCAGGTGCAGCAGCAGGTGCTGCGGCTGGCGCGGCCTTCGGCGCGACGGCGGCAGGTGCGGCCGGGGTGGCAGCCGGCGCGGCGGCCGGAGCAGCAGCGGCAGCCGCGGCGGCGGTGTACCACTCCTTCACACCCTTATGACCCGAGCATGCACCCTTCTTGGTGGCGTGGTCGGTATAGCTGCCGTCCTTGCACTGGCCCGTGGAACCCGCCGGTGCCGACGCTTGCTGAGCGAACGCTGCAGGCCCGGCCAACAGACAGGCCGCCATGATTGCGATCAAACCGTACGATTTCATTTTTGACTCCCTCCAGCGCGAATAACTTCCGTTGATCGCCGCCCGCCGGAACCGCCTAGCGGTCGTTCGCTGCGACGATGCACCCAGGTGTGCTTGCGCGGCACCTGCGGCGGCGACTATGCATCAAAACCATGAAAGCGCCATGCCGCATCGCAAGGCGCATTCATCATCCATGCGGCTGTTTCGCAAGCTTTTACGGAGCGGCCGCGACCTTATGGCCACTCTTGGGATGCTTTGCCTTGGAGGGCTTGGACGGCTCGGCCGGTGGCCGCGCCACGGCGTACATCTCCCGGGTGATCTGCTTGAGCAACGCGGAACGGTCGTCGCCTTCCGCATACAGGTCGAAGTGGGTCTTGTCGGGAATGAAGCGGACTTCCGCTTTCGCATGCAGCCCGTCCAGCGCATCCTTCAGCCGGTGCGCGGAACCATCCAGATAAAACGTATCGGCGGTGCCCACGATCACGTGGATCTTGCCGTCGAGGTCGGGCTTCAACTTGGGCCAGTCCGCCTGCAGGCGCTTGGCGATGTCGTAGTGATCGCTCCAGTACGTCACCACAGCAGGATCGATGTCGCCGCTATCGCGATCGAACATCGGCTGCGGACGTCCATCCTTGCCGCGCGGCGAGAACACCCACTCGAACGAAGCGAGCTGGCCGCCGTAGCCGCCGAGCACCCGCTCAAGCTGCGCGAACTGCTGGAAGGTGGCGAGCACTTTGCCCTTGTCGCGAATCAGCGGATACGCCGAACCGTCCGGCTCGCGGTACGCGTTGGCCTTCGGCGCATACAGATCGATACCGGTGAAGTCGTGGAAATCGCTGGGATCCGGCGAAGTCGACCAGGTACCGCCGAACACTTTCGGATAGCGCGTCTGCAACCACAGCGTGGCCCAACCGCCGGAGGAGTGGCCGTTGAGGAAGCGCCCGCGCGCCTTGCCATCCATGTGGTAGTGCGATTCCAGATGCGGAATCAGCTCTTCGGTAAGCGCCTTGCCCCAGGGACCGTTATTCACCGAGTCGGCGAATTCATGCGTGCCAGTGGGACTGGACTGGTCGAGAAAGACCCAGATCATCGGCGGCATTTCGCCCTTCTCCATCGCCGCGTAAGCGGTGGTCACCGGACCGGCGAAGCGCGCAAGGCCGCCGCCGAAACCGTGGGTGTAATACACCACCGGGTAATGCTGCTTGCCTTTCGGATCGTAACCCGGCGGCACCAGCACCAGGCCGCGCATATGGATCGGCCGGCCCCAGAATGCGGATAGCGAAGGACTGACGAAATCGATCGCCTCGGCACGCTGCTGCGCCGCCGGCATCGCATCGCGCATGGCCTGCGGCGCCGAAGGCGGCAGCGTCCACGCATCTTTCTCCGGCACGGTCTTGGCCAGCGACAACTTGGGCATGATCGCCTCAGGCAAACGCATCGGCACCACGTCGCTGATCACATCGCCCGCGCCGCGGCCGGTGTAGTTGTAGCTGTGATCAACATCGAGCACGGCCTGCACCAGGTAATCACCGGGCACCAGCTGCGCGATGCCGGTGGGAAACGCCTGCGCATCCGCATCCACATCGATCGATTCGCCGGGCGCCAGCCGATCGACTTCACGCGCGGCAACCAGGGTCTGCCCGGGATTCAGCGGATCGACGTCGACCGCGTCGACCTTGCCGTCCTTGGTCTGCGCCTTGGCAGTCTTGGCGTCGATCACGAACAGCAGCAGGCGGCCGGACACCGGCGCGGTCTCCGCACTATCCAGGGTCACACGGAAAAAATGATGCGCGCGCGGCACATCGGTACGCGCCAGCGCCGCGCCGCACAACAAGGCAAGGCTCAGGCACAAAGCGACAACAGGACGACGACGAAGCATGACAGTCTCCCCCAGCCATAGAACCGGTCGCATCGGCGATTGACGCTGGCCCCACCCCCACTCCTTGGGGCCCGCCGCCGCTGCCATCGGGCGTTTTACCCGATGGCATGTCTGCGTTAGATCAACCTTCTTTGGTATCGACCTTTACAGGTGTCAGGCGCAGATCCTGGAAGTCGAAACTGAAATCGGTCAGCGGCGAGATCGGCTGCATGCGCACTTCGCGGATCGCACTGTCGGCATCGAGCGAGAAGGTGACGAAGGCATCGGCATTCAAGGAACGATCGTCCCAACGCACGATGAAGGTGTCGTGCTGCCACGGCTCCATGGTGCCAACCAGCTGCGCGGTCTTGGAGAAGCGCAGGCGCATCTTGCCGCCTTCCTGGCTGACCACCACGTCGCCATACCATGGGTCGCGATAGCTGCCGGCGTACTTGGCCAGCGGCAGCGACGGCTTGCTGTTCTTGTCGCGTTCGGCCTCGTGCTTCTTCCAGCTGTCGTCGGCCTTGCCTTCGGACTTCTTCACCGCGGCGGCGTAAGCGGCCACCCAATCGGTCTTGTCCTTGCCCAGATACGCATCGAGCACGCGATACGTCACCGCGTTGAAAGCGGCGCCGGATTCCTGGTTGGTCAGTACCACCACGCCGAGCTTCAGCTCAGGCACCAGCGTGAGGCGCGATACCATGCCCGGCCAGCCGCCGGTGTGCCACACCATGCGCTGGCCGCGGTAATCGGAGAGGAACCAGCCTTCGCCGTAACCCGCAAAGTTCGGCTTCGCCGCCGCGAGCTCGGGCACCGGCGGCTCGCCGATCTTCATCGGCGTGAGCATCGACCACATCTGCTTCTGGCTCTCCTCCTTGAACAGGCGGCGCTCCTTGCCGTCGGCATTCGGCAGGCGGCCGCCGGCGAGCTGCACATTCATCCATTTGGCCAGATCATGCACGCTGGCGTAGATGCCGCCCGCACCGGGGTTGTTACTCCAGGCCATTGGCGGCACCGGCTTCAATTCCTTGAAGTTGAATTTGGCGTGGCCGATAGCCGTATCCATGCCGGGCTTGAGGTAGGTCATATCGACCAGCGACTCATCCATGCCTACCGGCTTGAAGATGTTGTTGCGAATGAAGTCGGCGTAGCTCTGGCCCGACACCTGCTCGATCACCAGCGTCGCCACCGCGAACAGGATGTTGTCGTAGGCATAGGCACTGCGGAAGCTCGTCGCGAGCGGCACTTCACGCAGGCGCTGCACTACTTCCTTGGTGGTGTAGGAAGTCGGCGGCCAATACAGCAGATCACCCGCACCCAGACCCAGACCGCTGCGGTGCGCAAGCAGGTCGCGTATGCGCATCTCGCGCGTCACGTAGGGATCGGACATCTGGAACCAGGGCAGATGATCAATCACGCGATCGTCCATCTTCAGCTTGCCCTGCTCCGCCAGCATCTGCAGCGCGGCGGCCGTGAAGGCCTTGGTGTTGGAAGCGATGGCGAACAGCGTGCGCGCATCCACCGGCTGCGGCTTGCCCTGCTCGCGCAGGCCGAAGCCCTGCTCCATCACCACCTTGCCGTCCTTGACGATGGCCACCGCGATGCCCGGCACGTCGAACTGCTTGCGCGCGCTGTCCACATAGGCCTGGAAATCCTGCAACTGCGGCGGCAGCGCATCGGCTTTGGCGGTGACGGCCATCTCCGGCGCAGCGGCGCCCGGCGCTATCGGCGGCTGTGCCCATGCCGTCGAAGCAAACACGAACAAGGCCGCACAACCTGCCAGACGCGGGGACAGGACTCGCTGGGACATCTTCGGCTCCACCGGTTTGAAAGCGCCCAACTATCGTGGCAAAGCCGGGCCAATGCCAGCGCTGGAAGTCACAAGGCTCGACGCGCGGCCAGCGGGCAACGATCATGCCTGGCTGGCAATACCCTGCGGAAACACGATGGCACTAACGACGGACTGGATCGCGGCGCACGCACTCGCCCTATGGGCGGCACTGTTGCTGTTGGCCCTGCTGACCGGCGACCTGGCCTGGCGGCGCAGCGCGAGACTGCGGGTCGCCGCGCTTGCTGGACGCCGGCAGCGCGGCGTGATGCGCTGGCAAACCGGGATCGCACTGGCCACGCTCATGCTGCTCCTGTTCGGCGGCATCGCATTCGCCGTTGGCACCGGCAGCCCGGGGAACGTGGCGAACTTCGACGCTGCGCTGGCTGAGCAGCTGCGCATGCATATGCCGCCGCTGGCATTGCAGATCATCGCCATGCTCACCCAGCTCGGCGGCACGCCATGGGTTGCCACCGCAGCCACCCTGGTATTGCTCTACCTGCTACTGCGCGGGGAATGGGCGCTGGCCGGTGTATGGGCCTTTGCCCAGCTTGGCATCATGCCGCTCACCAGTGGTATCAAGGCATTGATCGAACGCCCGCGCCCCTTGCACAACCACGGCTTTGTCACCGAGTCCGGTTGGAGCTTCCCCAGCGGACACGCACTGGGTTCGATGGTGTTCTACGGCATGCTGGCCTATGTGCTGTTGCGACTGCTGCCCACGCGCTGGCACCGCACGGTGATATTCACCGCCGTGCTGCTGGTCGGCCTGATCGGCATCAGCCGCGTGCTGCTGCAAGTGCACTATCTCAGCGATGTCGTCGCCGGTTATGCCTTTGGCCTGGTGTGGCTACTGCTATGCATCAGCATCGCCGAGTGGCTGCGCCTGCGCACCGCACGCTGATCAATGCGCCGAGGCGCGGTGCGCGTCGAGCCACGGCGCCAGCGAGACCGACCAGATGTTCTCGCCCCCGTTGTCCCACGCCTGCATGCGCGCCAGATCGCGTTCGGCCTGCTCGCGCGTACGCGGATAACTCACCCGCGTCGCGCGATGGCTGCTGAAGTAGAGCGTCCGGTGATCCGGCCCCAGATGCGCACCCCACGGATCGCCGACGTTGACGGTGTCGCCGAGATCGATCGGCTTGCCCCAGCCCTCGCCTTCGCGGAAAGCAATGTACAAGCGATCCGGACCACTCTTGTTCGCGTCATTTGCGTCGAACACGATGAAGGATTCATCCGGTGCCACAGCAGGATCCAGCTTGTGACCGGAGGCATCACCCAGCGCGACCAGCACCGGCGCCAGATACGTGCCATCGCGATACTGTGAGCGATACAGACGGAAGTCGCCGTCCTCGCCGGGACGCTGAAAATACACGCTGCCATCGCTGGCGACGCTGGGAGCATAGGTACGCGTGCTGTCGTTGACCGCATCGGGCAAGCGCACCGGCTCACCCCAGCCATCGCCCTTGCGGTCGACCCGCCACAGATGACCACCAAAATCCGGATACACCTTGCCGTTGGCCATCATCGCCGCGAGTGGCTTGCCATCGGATGCATCCGGACGGTTCGAAGTGAACACGAGGAACGAACCATCGGGCGCCATCGCCGGGTCGTGATCCTGCCACTGTCCCGAGAACGGAGCGAGCCGCGGCGTAGACCACGTATCACCCTTCTTGTGCGATTCCAGAATCACCGCATTCGACCCGCTGATGCGATCGAAGAAAACCGTCTTGCCATCCGGCGCGAAAGCCACCGAATCTTCATTGGCCGGCCCCGAAATAACGCCCGGCGCAAACACCTCCGGTACAAGCGGTGAAGACACATCCGCTTCAGCAGGGGCAGCGACCGACAGGAACAGCACCAGCGACGTGCATGCAAGCAGCTTCATGAGCCCAACCCCGTAGTAGTGGTGGAACGGCAGAAAGGATGCGACTGGATACGCCTTCCACCAGGGCGCGGCGCGTGCCTGAAGTCACGAGCTACCGTGCGCACTCCAATACGCGTGGCATCATGGCGCCCCACCCTCCATCGCTCGCCCGCCATGCCCATCGATGACCTGTTCGCCACCGCGGATCGCCCCGCCGCCTCGCGCATCCACGTGGGCATCGGCGGCTGGAACTACGCGCCATGGCGCAAGAACTTCTACCCCGACGGATTGCCGCAACGCCGCGAACTGGAATACGCCAGCCAACACCTGGGCGCGATCGAAATCAACGGCACCTATTACGGCGCACAGAAAGCCGAAACCTACGCACGCTGGGCCGCGGAAACACCACCCGGCTTCGTGTTCTCCCTGAAGGCGCCACGCTATGTCACCGAAGGCAAGCGGCTGTCGACCACCGGCAAAGGCATCAACGGTTTCGTCCACGGCGGTCTCGCAGAAATGGGCGACCGCCTGGGACCCATCCTGTGGCAGCTACCGCCATCACGTCCCTTCGACGCCGACGACCTCGCCGCATTTCTCGACCTGCTTCCGCGCGAATTGAACGGACAACCACTGCGCCATGTCCTGGAAGTACGCCACCCAAGCTTTCTCAGCGACAGCTACGTGAACCTGGTACGGCCGCATGCCGTGCCAACCGTATTCACCGACTCGCCCGACTATCCATCACTCGCCGACTTCACCGGCGACTTCAGTTACGCGCGCCTGATGCGCAGCGAAGACAGCGTCGCCACCGGCTACACAGCCAGCGCGCTTGATCAATGGGCAGACCGCGCGCAGCGCTGGTCAGCCGGCGAGGATGTGGCAGAGCTACCGCATGTGGCCGCGCCGCATACGCCAGACGTGGCGCGCGATGTCTTTGTGTTTTTCATCAGCGCAGCGAAGCACCGGAATCCGGCAGCCGCAATGGCGTTGCAACAGAAAGTGGATGCGAAAGCCTGAGCTCTTCGTATCCGCAATGCATCCACTCACCAAAGTGAGAGAGCCTATTGCTCTAAAGGGCGATGCGAAGCGAGCCCGTAACCGTTCCCCTGTGGAGCGGTGAGGGTTGGACGAAAAGGCCCCGAAGGGGGCGCAGGCACGGATGCCTGCGCCTTTTCGACACGACATGGATGTCGTGTCGAAAAGCCCGGCCAACCCTCACGGACCTGCAGGCGAAGCCGGAGGGCGCGTAAGAGGGGTGCCCTCTCTTTTGGTTACTTTTCTCTGGGCAAGCAGAGAAAAGTAACTCGGACCGCGGCAGCGGTTCGAAACCCCGCCGCAGGCGGACCCGGTCGCGACAACGCGAACATCAAGGCGACAACGCCACTGGATCCCTGCCTACGCAGGGATGACGAAGTAGGCGGGAATGGCTCAATCGTCGCCCCCTCTCCCAAAGGAGAGGGAGAAAAAGCGTCACGCGCCAACTAGCGCCTCACGCACCCTCCCCACCAACTCAAACGACCTCTTCCGCGCCTCGTGATCAAACACATTCGCCGTAACCATCAACTCATCCGGACGATGACGCTCGATAAACACAGCCAACCCATCACGCACCGTGTCGACATCCCCCACCACCGCACAAGCCAGCGCACGCTCCACACCAAACTTCTCAGTAGGCGTCCAATAGCTCTCGATATCGTCGATGGGCGGCGGTATCAACCCCGGCTGACCACGCCGCAGATTGATGAAGCTCTGCTGCTGCGTAGTGAACAAGCGCTTCGCCTCGCGGTCGCTTTCCGCGGTCACCACATTCACACCCAGCATCGCGTACGGTGCGGACAGGCGAGCCGACGGTTTGAAATCGCGACGGTATAGCGCAACGGCCTCATCCATCGCATCCGGCGCAAAGTGCGAAGCGAACGCGAACGGCAACCCAAGCGCCGCTGACAAACGCGCACTGAACAGGCTGGAACCCAGCAACCACACCGGCACGTCGATGCCGGCACCCGGCACAGCGCGCACGGGCTGCCCCGGTGCTGCGGGCTCGAAGTAGGCAAGCAATTCGAGCACGTCATCGGGGAAGGTTTCGGCACTTTCGTAGTAGCGCCGCAAAGCGCGCGCGGTGGCTTGGTCTGTGCCGGGCGCGCGGCCCAGGCCGAGGTCGATGCGGCCGGGATACAGTGAGGCCAACGTCCCGAACTGCTCGGCTACCTGCAGCGGCGCATGGTTTGGCAGCATGATGCCGCCCGCACCGACGCGGATGGTCGACGTGCCGCCAGCGATGTGACCAATCAGCACCGCCGTGGCCGCGCTGGCGATGCCCGGCATGTTGTGGTGCTCGGCCAGCCAGTAGCGCGTATAGCCCAGGCGCTCGGCCAGACGCGCCAGGTCGAGACTGTTGGCGAACGCCTGGGTCGGCGTGCTGCCCTGGGTAACCGGCGCGAGATCGAGTACAGAAAACGGAATCATGGGACGTCCTCGGTAACAAGCCCTTTCATCTGGGGGCAGGCGCCGCGATTCCCAGTCCGGACATGCTGCGCTTCGCAGATCGGCGATGCCGCCAGCGGGTCGCCCTACATTTCCCCCGGGTCATGCCGATAACCCCGTCGGGGAGGCCGTGTCCGCGCGGCCATGGGGGCGACACACCAATGAATTGGCTATGGCGACGCGTCTTCGCTACCCGGCCCACGCCGGAGCGGCGTCCGCGCATCACCTTGCGCAGCCAGCCGGATGTGCCAGCCACACCGTCGGCCGGCGCCGTCGAGCTCCCGTTGGCGCAGCTGGCCGAGCGCTATCAGCGCTTCATGCTCGGCCTGCCCGATGCGGCAAGCGGCGCACCGGATCATCCCGGCGAGCCAGCCCTGCTGAGGCGCCTGCAGATCGTCAGCGAACGTTTCGATGTGCGCAGCCTGCCGCGCCTTCCCGCGGTGCTGCCGCAGTTGCTGCACGCACTGAAGAACGACAACGTGGCCGGCGCCGAACTGGCCAAGCTGGTCGGGCGCGATCCCATGCTCGTGGGCGAGGTGATGCGGGTCAGCCGCAGCATCTACTACCGCACCCTGCATTCGATCCAGAGCCTGCAGCATGCTGTGGTACTGCTCGGCCAGGATGGGCTGCGACGCGTCGCCACCCAACACATGATGAAACCGATCCTGCAGGCCAGCGCCGGCGCGCGCGGGCTGGTCGCGGGCCAGCGGCTATGGGATCACGCCGAGCGCTGCGCGCATGCCAGCGCCTTCCTCGGCAAGTACGCCGGCTGCGATCCGTTCGAGGCGTATCTCGCCGGCATCGTGTGCAACACCGGTACCGGCGCGGTGATCCATCTGCTCGACGTGGAAGAAGTGGCCGCGCCCGAGATGCTCAGCGCGGACTTTCTCGAGGGTTGCGCCCAGGTCGCCGCGCAACTCACCTTGCGCGCCGCCAGGCATTGGGAATTGCCACCGAACGTGACCCAGGCGCTAACGGAATTCGCCCAGACCGAGATGCCCGCCACGCCATCGCCGCTGGGCAAAACGCTGCGCGCCGCGCATGTACTGGCGATGGCGCAATTGCTCAGCGATCACCGCGTCATCGACAGCTGCCCCGACCTCAGCCAGGCGTGGCCGGAACGCTTCGCGCCGATGCAGCTGGCGCGTTGCCAGCAGGATCTGCAACACCAGTTCGAGCACACACGCAGCGCCGTGTAGGAGCGCACCCTGTGCGCGACAAACCGGCAGGACTGCCGGTTTGCACGGCGAAGCCGCCCGCAGGGTGAGGGCCATGGATGGCCCGAATGAAAGCCCTACACGACAAGACAGAGAATCCAGAAGAGCGCGGCCCTTGCGGGCCGTTTCGCGCACAGGGTGCGCTCCTACGCGTTGCTATCGGGTCCCGCTTCCGGATGCCGCGCCAGCCACGCCGTCAGGGCGACCTTGTAGCGCTCCAGCGCTTCTTCGTAGAGATCGAAGATGCAGGGCACGCAGCCCTCGCCGCAACAATCCCCGGCATCCGGCTCGACCGGACGTACCGGCCGCGGATCGTCGGAGGGCGCCGATGCGCCCTCCGGCGGTTTGTCGTCGTGCTCGTCGAGCAAAACCTCAACCCGGCTTGCGGAAGCGATACACGAACTGGTCGGTATGTCCGCGTATCGACTTGTCGAACACTTTGATGTTGTGCGGATCGGCGGGATTGCGCAGCACACTGCTCTCACCGTCGAACACGAAGCCCGCCGCCTCCACTTCCTTCTTCACGATGGCGGGATCGATGCGATGCAGGGTATCCGTATCGCGCAGACCGGAGCCGGTTTCGGCGACGTGGTCCACGATCACATACAAGCCACCCGGCTTCAGCGCCGCGAACACCTGCTTGTTGAGCACAGCCGGATCCACCTTGCCCATGAACTTGTCCGGATAGTCATGGTAATTCTGCGAAGTGAACACCACGTCCACCGGCTGCGGCACGCTCAACTGGTTCGCCGGCTGGGTCAGCACGCTCACGTTGGCGTAATGCGGCTGCGCCACCAATGCCTTCGAGCCGGCCACGTCGGACTCCGACTCCTTGGCGTATTCATTCGGCCACACTACGTAGACATGGCCGGCCTGCCCCACGACGGCACTGAACACGCGCGTGAAATAACCGCTGCCCGGAATCAGTTCCAGCACCTTCTGGCCGGGTTTCACCTCGGAGAAGGTCATCAGGTCGGCGATCTTGCGCCGCGCATCATTGGCAACATCGTCTTTGCGCGCGGGGTCATTGACCGCGGCAGTGACGTAGGACGAAGGCGCGCTCGGCGCAGAGGACTGGGCCAGCACAGCTGCGGGAAGCGCAAAGGCAATCAGCGCAGCAAGAACGGTCGTACGCATGACGGACTCCGTTGAAGATGATGGGAGCGGCATTGTGCGCCCAAACCGGACCGGCGGAGTCATGACCTTCGGCATCCCGGGCTATCCCCCCAAATCCCAGCGCTGCAGCACTTCATAGTCCTTTTGCCCCACCACGCTATGAATCAAGGCCAGCCGCTCCACCCGCCAGCGTACCGGCTCGACAGGCGTCGGCTCCAACATGCCGCCGCGGCTGTAGCCCAGCGTGACATGGGGCGTGAAGGTGCGCTCCATCTGTGCGCCCTGACCGGCGCGGATCAGTCTCTCGCGCAGGTTTTGCCAAAGCTGTTGCAGTGCGTCGGGAACGATGGAGCCACGCAGAATAAGCGGGGGCTCGCGGCCGCGAAACGTCGAGGCGAGATCCAGCGACCAGTCGAACGACGACGCGACCAGCGCATCCCCGGCGGCCTTGGCGCCCTGGATCACATCCTGGCGCAGCATCGGATGGTCGCCGAGAAAATGCACCGTGGCGTGATAGCGCGCCGGTGCGATCCAGCGCACGCGCAACGCCGCATGCCCAGCCTTCAAGGCATCGGCGGTACGCGACAGGCTGTTGCGGGTAACTTCGTCAGGCATCAGCGCGAAGAACAGGCGATGCACTTCGGCCGGCGTCGACGACGCGCCGCCGAGGAGGTCGAGTTGTTGAGCGTCGGAGGTAGGTCTGGAAGACATGATCGAGTGAATGGCTTGTGGCAGCTTGCTCCGCAAAGACTACCTGCCCGGCCGCCGAACCGACATGCCGAATGAACCACACCGCGTGCTTTGCGCATTAACAACAGGGTCACATGCCCGTTACAACCACAGGAAAATGATATTCCCGTAACCCCTGCCCGCCGGCCGCACCGAACGGCGCGGTCACACGCGAGGCGCGCCACGCCGGAAACGGTGGGAGTCCGCCATGAAAACCCGTTGCATCTTCAGCACCAACGATCTCGCCAGTGCACGCGCCGCCATGCAGGCGGCACGCGATGCCGGTGTCGACGACTACGACATCTCGCTGGTCGCACGTGACGACATCGAACTCGAACGCATCCCCGACCACCTCCTCACCGGCCGCACCGACTTCGCCCCCTCCGCCCTCCGCGGCGTCGCCTGCGGCGGTGGCAGTGGCCTGCTGATCGGCCTCATCGCCGCCGCCGTACCACCCCTGGGCATCACCCTCGCCGGTGCCGGTGCACTCACCCTCGCCGGCGCCGCTGTCGGCGGCTGGACCGGCGCCCTCATCGGCAGCGAAGTCCCCGACATCATCCACCGCAAATTCAAAGGCGAACTCGACGCCGGCCACATCCTCGTCGTCATCGACGCCAACAAAGACAAACTCGAACGCGCCGAACCAGCCGTCGCCGGCACCGGAGCAACGATGCTGCCGTTTCATGCGAGGACGGTGTTGACGTAAAGGGCTGTGGATAGCGAACCCAAAGAAAGGGTTCTCAGTGAAGCGGTGAAAACGGACGACGGGCCTCGAAGAAAACCGTCCAGACGTCTGACACTGGAAAAGGCGCGGCTACGAAGCACACCGCCTGCTCTTCAGGCCATTTCTCTTTGGTTACTTTCTCTTTGGGCCAGCAAAGAGAAAGTGACTCGGGCGCCGGCAGGCGTCCGAAATGCCCGCTGCATAAGCGGCCAGGGCACGCAGACGCCAAAACCGAGCGACAACGCCACTGGACCCCTGCCTGCGCAGGGGTGACGAAGTAGGAAGGAGTTGCACGAGGGCCGTACCCTCTCCCCTGGGGAGAGGGAGACAAAGCATCAGTCGGCCGCCACCGACTCCGCCACCACATACCGCCGATGCCGCAAAGTCACCTGCGCCAACACCAACGCCACCACAGAACACGCAGCAATCCCCCCCACCATCGGCACCGCCGTCCCATCGATAAACCGCCCGATCACACCAACCACCAAAGCTCCGGTCACAAACTGCATCGTGCCCAGCAGCGCCGACGCCGTACCGGCGATCTTCCCGTGATCCTCCAGCGCCAACACCGCCGAACTCGGAATCACCAGGCCAAGGAAACCGTAACCAACGAACAGCAGCGCCATCAGCACACCCAGGCTATCCACACCCGCCAGGTTCAACCCCAGCAAAGCCAGCATCACCACCGCATAACCCACCACCGCGGTACGCACGAGACGCGCCAGGCCATAGCGCGCACCCAGCTTGCCGGTGAACTGCGCCGCGCCGATAAACGCCACCGCATTGATGGAGAACGCGAAGCTATAAAGCGTCGGCGTCAGGCCATAGTGGTTGATCAGCACGAAGGATGAGTTCGCCAGATACGCGAAGAAACTCGCCACACCGAACGAACAGATCAGTACCAGCCCCAGGTAATGACGATCCTTGAGCAAGGTGGCGTAAGCCTGCAGCGCCGAGCGCAGGTTGCTGTCCACGCGCTGCTCGCGCGGACGCGTTTCCTTCAATACCGTCGCCGCCAGGATCAGGCCGAATATCGCCGCACCGGTCACCGTCCAGAAAATCCCGCGCCAGCTCGCCAGGCGGATCACCAGACTGCCAGTGAGCGGCGCGAGGATCGGCGACACACTGAACACCAGCATCAGCAACGACATCAGGCGCGCCGCGTCGTGGCCGGTATGCATGTCGCGCACGATCGCGCGCGGCACCACCATGCCGGCACAGGCACCCAGGCCCTGGATGAAACGGAACACGATCAAGGTGTGGATGTCTGGCGCCATCGCGCAGCCCACGCTGCCCAGCGCGAAGATCACCAGGCCGAAATAGATCGGCGGTTTGCGTCCCACCATGTCGGACAACGGGCCATAGATCAGCTGTCCGATGCCGAGCGAGATGAAGAACGCCATCAGACTCATCTGCACCGTGTCCACATCGGTGTGCAGGCTTTCTTTGATGGTGGGCAGCGCGGGCAGATACATGTCGATCGCGAACGGCCCGATCGCCGACAGCAGACCAAGAATCAACGCCGCCCCTAGAAGCCGGGATGTCATGAGTGAATGTCCTTAAATCGCGGGATACGAAACGCGGGCCTTGCGCCCGGCTCGGCCAAAGATCCATCCGATGCGACAGGGCATCGGGACTTCAGCAGGAGAGGCTAATTATTAAACCAATGAGTATGAAAATTCAAGCCTGCTGGCGCGGCGCTTCGGCAGACACATCCTGCGCAGGCATCCGGCGATCGAAGTCGACACGCAGGCGGCCACCGCCGAAGCCGACGCGCAGGCCATGGTACTTCACCAGATAACGCAACCCGACCAGCATCGCGGCGAAACCGGAAGCCGCACCCACACCCAGCGCCCAGCGCGGCCCGAAGGTATCGGCTACCCAACCCACCAGCGGCGCACCGATCGGCGTGCCGCCCAGCGCGACGGCGAGCAGGATGGCGATCACCCGGCCGCGCATCGCGGGTGTAGTGGACAGCTGCACCAGGCTGTTCGTGCTGGTCGTGAAAGTCTGCGCGCAGGCGCCGACAAGAATGAGCACTACGCCAAAGGATAGAAAACCAGGCATCACCGCGGCCAACGCCACACCGATGCCAAACACCCCTGCCCCGGCCAACAGCACAGCCATGCTCGGCTGCGCACGCCGGGCGGCGAGCAGCGCGCCGGCGACCGAACCCAGCGCCATGATCGAGCTCAGCAGTCCGTACTGATCCGCGCCCGCATGAAACACACTGACCGACATCGCGGAGATGAAGATCGGAAAGTTAAGCCCGAAGGTGCCGATCAGGAACAGCATAAACAGCAGCGCTTTCAGATCGGGCCGCTGCCATACATAGCGGAAACCTTCGAGCAGGCTTCCGCGCGTATGCAGCCCGCGCGGTCCCGAATGTAAAGCCTCGCGGCGTAACAGGCACAGCGAAGCGATCACAGCAGCGAACGACACCGCGTTGATCAGAAACACCCATCCGGTGCCCACCGCCGCGATCAGCACACCGGCGATGGCCGGACCAATCATCCGCCCGGCATTGAACGAAGTGGAATTCAGCGCGACCGCATTCGACAAGTCCGCTTCGTCCACCAGCTCCGCCACGAACGTTTGCCGCGCGGGCGCGTCGAATGCAGCCACGCAGCCGAGCAACAAGGCAAACACATACACATGCCATAGCTGCACCACGCCGGCGATAGTGAGCACACCGAGGCCGAGCGCCAGCACGCCCATGGTCGCCTGCGTCACGAACAGCAACTTGCGCCGGTCGAAATGATCGGCCGCAAAACCGGTCAGCGGCAGCAACAGCACCTGCGGGCCGAACTGCAGCGCCATCACCACGCCCACGGCCGTCGCGTTATGACGCGTAAGCTCGGTGAGCACCAGCCAGTCCTGCGCGGTGCGCTGCATCCACGTGCCCACGTTGGATACGATCGCCCCGCTCGCCCACACGCGGTAGTTGTAGTTGCGCAGCGAGCGGAACATGCCGCTCATCGAATCGCCTGCCGATCGCCGCGCTTAACTATCCATGCATTCACGCGCGGGTGCCGTCGAGGTGATCGAGAATATCCTTCGTCGTTCCGGTCTCGCCCAGTCGCGGGAAGATCCGCGTCACGCTGTTGAGATGCGCATCCGCATGCCTGTCGGTTATGGCATCGAGGGCGAGCGTGACGTGGAAGCCATGCTCGTGCGCCTGCCGCGCGGTCGACTCGACACCGATGCTGGTGGAGACGCCGGCGATCACCACCTGCGTGACGCCCCGCGCCTTCAGATAGGCATCGAGGTCGGTGTGACTGAAAGCGCCCCAGGTGCGCTTGGTCACCGTGTGGTCCTGCGGGTGCGGGTTCAATTCGGGCACGAGTTCAGCCCAGTCAGCGGGTAGCTCACCAAGCACGCTGCTCTGCTCGGCGCGCCCCGGTGCCCCACCGGTGACATTGACCAACACCACTGGCAAACCGTGCTGGCGGAAAGCAGCGGCCAGTTCGCTCGCGTGCTTTATCACGTCACCCACCGGGTGCGCGGTGGGATAAGCCACGACGCCTTTCTGCAGATCAACAACGATCAGGGCGGTCTTCGGATCGAGCGTGGTGATGGCCATGGTGTGGATTCTCCGGAGAGGTATGCGTACGAGTGACAACCGGCAGCGCACGACACGGCGCCCCGATCAGCGATGAATGTCTGAAGGTTCGAGAGGTTCGGTTACGCCTCGGCGATGCGCTTGAGCAAAGGCGCGGCCTTCGCCAGCACCTCCTGTTCCGCCGGTGTCAGTTCGGCGTGGATGGTGCGCAGCAGCCAGTCTTCCCTTGCCACGCGGCTGACCTTGATCAGATCGCGGCAGCGCGGCGTGAGCGACCACAAGGTCTGCCGTCCGTCGGTGGGATGCGGCGCACCGCTCACCATGTCGGCCGCCTCTAGCGCACCGATGGTGGCGCCCATCGATTGCGGGCGCACACCTTCGGCCTGTGCAAGCGCAGTCACCGTCGCTGGCCCGCCGCGCTCCAGATGACCGAGCACGGCCACCTGCGACCAGGTCAGGTCGCCGAGGCTCACTTCATCACGTAGCCGCCGTCTCAGCTTGCCGATCGCCACGCGCAGGTCCGCCACGGCGGCGGATAAACGCGCTGCCCCGGTTTCGGATCGTTGCTTGCTCGCCATGAGCCCACCAAATATGAAGTCTAACTACAAAGTTTACCTTCATATCTGGCGACGTCAAGACGAGCTGCCGACAGCGGTTCAGCCTTGACCGGGCGAGTGACTGACCAGCCCCGCGCGGATCTCGCGCAACTTGGCCTTCAGCTTCGCGGCTTGCTCCGGCCCCATGCGCAGCAGCAGCTTCTGCCCAGCCGACAGCGATTGCAGCGAAGGGTCGGCATAGCGGTAGTACACATCGGGACGCACCAGCTCGATCGGCCCGCTCACTTGCGGCGTCGCCAGCATATTGTCGATGGCGGCAATCAGGCGGTCGTTGAAATACCCGCGCGGATAGCCGAGATCGCGATACGCCTGCTGGAACAGCGAGTAATAGCGCACATACCAGGCCACCGCCTTGCTCGCATCCACCTGCTCCACCACGCGCATATACGGCGCATAGCGCTCCGCATTGCGCTGCGCCAGCGTGAAGTGCCCGTCTTCCTGATTCACCGCAAACGCGCCCTGCGGCGTACGCAACGGCAGGATACGCGTGGCGACTCCCTGGCGCGGCAGCGCATCCACCGTCGCCACGATGCGCGGGATGATCTGATCGCGCAGCAGCAATCCGGCCAGTCCATCGCCACCGAGTTGCGCCAGTTCGTTCGCGACGGTGTCGTCGCTGCCTTCCAGCGCGGGCAACGGCGCGGTCGATGCCGATGCGGGCGCGGCGTCGCTGATCGGATGCCGAACCACCGGCGCTGACGAAGCCGCTGCGGGCGCCCCCGCCGTCGAACTCGCCGCCGGTGCCGGCGTCTGCTCCACGCCCTGCACACCTTTGCGCCAGATGAACACGCCAGCCGCGATCGCCGCTGCCAGCACGATCACCGCCACCACCCACGCCCCAAACGAAGATTGCCGATTTTTCACTGCACTACCCTCATCACTTGCCAATCAGGGTTCTGACTGGCCGATACCCCGATGGTTCACGCGAGCATGGCAAATCGCGCGAATCCGGGAGTAAGCTGAAACCGCCGCAGCATCCCCCTATGGCCGCGGCATTCCCATCGTCCACACATCGTTGCGTTCGCCCAGGAGGAAGAACCATGGCTTTCTCTGCACGTGTCGAAAGCAGTGCCATTTCGAATATCAACGTCACCCCGCTAGTGGATGTACTGCTGGTGTTGTTGATCATCTTCATGATCACGGCGCCGGTGATTACGCATAAGACGCGGATCGACCTGCCACAGGGCAGCAACAAACCCATCGCGGATCGGGCAGACACCATCCGCCTCGCCATCCACGCGGACGGCGCGCTGTACTGGAACGACACCCCGGTGGACGAGCCGCAGCTGAAAACCCAGTTGGCTATCGCAGCGCAACAAAACCTGCAGCCGCGCCTGAGCATCGATGCTGCCGATGGTGCGGCCTATCAGGCGGTGGCTCATGTGTTGAGTGAAGCCAAGGCACAGGGCCTGTCGCGTATCGACTTCGCCGCAAGTCATTGAGTGCCAAGGGCGATGCCGCAACGGCATCGCCCTCTCACGCCAGCCTTCACATGCCCGGCGCAGCGGCCCTGACAAGCTCCGCCTCCGCACCTTGTCGAAAAGGGCCTGCCCCGTTCGTCGCATCGACAAGAGCGCCGTCCACCCTGCCACCGCACCGGCCCGACGCTCTGTCCCTGGATTCCTGACAGACACCGCGAGGAAACATCGATGAGCACCCGATTCCAGCGCATTACCCCCTTCCTGTGGTTCAACGGCCAGGCCGAGGAGGCGGCGAAGTTCTATGTCTCCGTCTTCGAGAACTCCAAGATCACCGCCACCACGCGTTACAGCAAGGAAGCCGCCCAGGCGTCAGGCCAGCCTGAAGGCACAGCCATGACGGTGGGTTTCCAGCTCGATGGACAGGACTTCACCGCACTCAACGGGGGCCCGCACTTCAAGTTCAATGAGGCCGTATCGCTGGTCGTCCACTGCCGCTCGCAGGACGAAGTGGATCATTACTGGAAGCTGCTCTCAGCCGGCGGCGACGAAAAGGCACAGCAATGCGGCTGGTTGAAAGACCGCTACGGCCTGTCCTGGCAGATCGTGCCGGACCAGATGATCGAACTGCTAAGCCAGCCGGACCAGGCCAAGGCACAGAAAGCCATGGCGGCGCTGATGCAGATGAAGAAGATTGATTTGAATGTGTTGCAGAAGGTGGCGGCTTAAAGCCTGCCCCATATCTCTAGCCCACGCGCACCCCTTGTAGGAGCGCACCCTGTGCGCGAAAGCCCTGCGTAGCAGGGCCGCTTTTGCCATCCAGGAAAGGAGAGCGGCCCCGCTCAAGCGGGGCTTTCGCGCACAGGGTGCGCTCCTACACCGGTCACGTGCAGGCTCCGGGAGATCTACCCTGCCACCTTGCCAAACGACGGCGGCCGATCCCCCGGCGCCGCACCGAACGCCTTGTTCGGCGTACCGCCCATCTGAAAGCTGAGCGTGCCGCCCTTGGCAAGTTCGGCGTGGCCGATCCAGCTCTTGCTCCACGGCTTGCCATTCCAGCTCACCGACTGGATGTACGGCGCATCGGGCCCATTGCCGTGCGCCTCCACCACTAGTCGCTTGTCGCCCATCCGGATCTCCGCCCGATCGAGCAACGGGCTGCCGAAGACGTAGTGCGTACTCACCGGATCCACCGCGTACAGACCCAGCGCGCTCATCACATACCAGGCGCTGATCTGTCCACAGTCTTCGTTACCAGCGAGGCCATCGGGCTCGGCTTTGTACATCGTGGTGAGCAAGGAACGCACGCGCTCCTGGGTCTTGTAGTGCGCGCCGGTGTACGCATACAGGTAGGCGACGTGGTGACTGGGTTCGTTGCCGTGCGCGTACTGGCCGACCATGCCGGCGATATCCGGCGGCGCGTCGGCTGGCAACGCGGAGCTGGTGTGGAACAGCTCATCCAGCTTGTGCTCGAACGGCTGCTGGCCGCCGAACAGTTCCGCGTAGTGATACACGTCGTGCTGGTTGAGGAAGGTGGCCTGCCAGGCGTTGGACTCGGTGAAATCGCGCCACTGGCTCGAATGCCCCATGCCGCGAGGATCGAACGGCTCCAACCACTTGCCGTCGCTGCCGCGCGGACGCACGAAAGTCAGCTTCTTGTCGAACACGTTGCGGTAATTGCGCGAGCGCTCGCGCAATTTCTTGGCGTCTTCGGTAGCGCCGGCGGCATCGGCGAGATGCGACAGCGCCCAGTCGTCATAGGCGTATTCCAGCGTCTTGCTGACCGCCTCGCCTTCCTTGTCACTGGGGATGTAGCCACGCTCGCGATAGAACGGCAGGCCGCGATAGTCGTCCTCGAACGCACGCTTGCGGAACAGCGACCAGGCTTGTTTCGGATCGATACCGGGGAAGCCCTTGGCCACCGCTTCGCTGACCACCACCGCCGAGTGATAGCCGATCATGCAACCGGTCTCCACACCCTGCAGCGGCCACACCGGCGGACCATCGGGACTCTCTGCCGCCATGCGCAGCAGACCGTTGACCAGATCGGGCACGCGTTCCGGCTGGTACAGCGTGTACAGCGGATGCAGCGCGCGGTAGGTATCCCACAGCGAATAGGTGCTGTAGTTGTGCGCCCCCTCAGGCAACTGATGCACCGCCAGGTCCATGCCGCGGTAGCGCCCATCCGTATCGCTGAACAGCGTCGGCGCCAACATCGTGTGGTAAAGCGAGGAATAGAAGATGCGCCGCACGTCATCCGACGGCGTATCGATCTGGATGCGGCTCAGCTCGTGCTCCCAACTCTCCGCCGCCGCCTTGCGCACGCCGTCGAAATCCCAGCCGGCGACCTCGGCATCGAGATTGCGCAGGGCACCCTCGATATCCACCGCGGAAATGCCCACCTTCACCAGCAACGGCGCCTTGTGCGCATCGTTGAAATGCAGCACCGCCTTCAGATGGGTGGCCTTCGCCTCCTGTGTGGCATTGGCCAGCGGCACATCTTCGTCATAGAGCACGGCCTTATCGAACGGCCGCGACAGTTTCATCGCGAAATAGATGTAGCGGCCATTTGCCCATTGATGCACGCGGCGGCCGCCCACCAAGGTGTCCTTGCCGATCAGCCGCAGGGTCGCGTCGCTGACCTTGGTCGGCGTGACCGGATCGTCGCGATAGCCATGCGCGAGATCGACCAGCAGATGGCCTTCGCCCTTGTTCTGGAAGGTGTAACGATGCAGGCCGGCGCGCTGGGTCGCGGTGAGCTCGGCGAGCACGCCGTAGTCCTTCAGCAGCACGCGGTAATAACCCGGCACGGCGTGTTCGTCAGCTCGGTCGTAACGCGAGCGGTAGCCGCGCTCGATCGGCTTGCTCGCGGTGGGTGCCTCATTGGTTGGCGGCACGCCGTCGTAGCGCGAGCGATAGTTCAGGCCCCGGTATTCGCGGTCGCCAGGCTTCAACTGCACCGGCCCGGTACCCGGCATCACCAGGAAGTCGAGCATGTCGCTCGCGCCGGTACCGCTCAGGTGCGTATGCGAGAAACCCATGATCGAGCCATCGCCTTCGTGATAACCCGAACACGCGTCCCACTGCGCATTGAAGGTGTCGGGGCTGAGCTGCACCATGCCGAACGGCATCGTGGCGCCCGGATAGGTATGACCGTGACCGCCCGTACCGATGAATACATCCACGTAGCGCGACACGCCCGTCGCCGCATCGGCCGCGCCGCCCGTGGGCGACGCACCCGCGGCATGCGCCGTCGAGATGCCGGTGAAAGGACCGAGCTGGTTGCCCAGCAGGGCTGCGGCCACTGCGCCTTGCAGGAAACGCCTGCGTGTCACCATGGGTGGTACTCCGGTAGCGAAACAAAAAGAAACAACGTGTAGGAGCGCACCCTGTGCGCGAAAGCCCTGCGCCAGCGGGGCCGCTCTTGAACAAAGCGCGGCCCTCGCGGGCCGTTTCACTCGGGCCATCCATGGCCCTCGCCCTGCGGGCGGCTTCGCCGTGCAAACCGGCAGTCCTGCCGGTTTGTCGCGCACAGGGTGCGCTCCTACAGTGGGGTGTATGGATCATCGTGCGGAAACCTCAGCCACGCAGCAGCGCTGGCTTGCGTTCCGCCAGCTCGACAATCAGCTCGCCGAACAAGGTATTGGCCCAGGCGAACCAAGGGCGGGTGAAATGCGCCGGATCGTCCTGATCGAAAGCCTCATGCATGAAGCCGGTACCGGCATGCGTGGTCTTCAGCCAATACAGGCATTGACGGATCTCGGCATCGTCGCGGCTGGTGAAGGCGCGCATCATGATCGACATCGGCCAGATCATGCGCAGGCCCTCGTGCGGACCACCGATACCTTCGGCAGCCTTGCCCGCGAAGAAGTACGGATTGTGTGCACTCCACGCGCGCGCTCGCGTGCGGCGATAGCGTGCATCGTCCTGCGGGCAGCAACCCAGATACGCCAGGCTCAGCAGCCCTGGCGCATTGGCGTCGTCCATGAACAACTGATTGCCGAAGCCATCAACTTCATAGGCCCAGATCTCATCGCCATGCTCATCGCGCATCACGCCATGCGTTTCGGCGGCGTGCTGCACCTCGTCGGCGAGCGCCTTGCATTCCTCGGCGAAGGCTTTGTCGTCGAACAGCGCGAGCGTCATTGGCCCCAGCTCGCGCAGCGCATACACAGCGAACAGGTTGCCGGGAATGAACAAGGGATACAGGCAGGCATCGTCGGAGGGACGGAACATCGAATGGATCAGGCCCACCGGTCGCGTCGGGTTGCCATAGCCACCGAGGAACTGGCTTTCCGTCGGCACCTCCGAGCGCCGCTGGAAGTGATACGGCCCCGGCCCGTGCTTGCGCTGCTGTTCGCGGAAGGTCGCCACCACCAGGCGCATCGACGCGCGCCAGTCGTCATCGAACGGCGTGCGGTCGCCAGTGGCTTTCCAGTACGCCGCGGCCAGCCGCACCGGATAGCACAGCGAATCGATCTCCCATTTGCGCTCGGCCACGCCGGGACGCATATCGGTCACGTCTTGCTTGGCCCAATCCAGATTTGTTTTCGCCGTGGGATCGGGCAGGAAGGCGTTGGCGTAGGGATCGATGGCGATGCACACCGCATGGCGGCGGATCAGCCCGCGAAACAAACGGCGCAGGTCTTCGTCCTTGGCCGCTAGCGGCACGTAGGGCCATACCTGCGCGGAGGAATCGCGCAGCCACATTGCGTCGATGTCGCCGGTGACCACGAAGGTATCCGGCTTGCCGCGCAGGCTGCCCAATTCCACCGTGGTATCCAGCGTATTCGGAAAGCAGTTCTCGAACAGCCAGGCCAACTCGGGATCGGCGATCCGCGCCTTGGTGCGCGCGATCAACTGCTCCACCGCCGCGCTGGTGAACTTGCGCTTGCCTACCGGCGGGCGCTGGCTCACGAAGCGCGCGGCCGACGCGGCCCAACTGGGTCGCGCGCCGCCCAGCGCCGCGGCGCCGAGTGCGAAAGACATCAGCTTCAATACGTCGCGGCGCGAGGCACTCATGGCTTCTGCTCCATCACGGGTTGCGTCGCGCCAGCCAGCGAGCGCACGCGCAGGGCGCCACGGAGGGCGTCGAAGCTCTCGCGGCTGTCCACACGCAGTTCCCGCTTCTCGCCGGGCAGCAGATCGAAGGCGTTGTCTTCCACGGTGGCGTCGAGCCTGCCGAAATCGACCCACACTTCGCGCGCGAGACGCCCAGCGCTCACTTCCAGCACCATGCCCTGCCCGTTGTCGCGCAGTTCCGCTTTCAGCTCGGGATCGGGCAGTTGCAGCGCAATCGGCGGCTGCACGAACAGCAGGTGCCGCGACAACAGGACCCCCTTGCTATCGAGCAGCTCATAGACCGCGAAGGTCTTGCGCGGATCGGCACCATGCAGCAGTTCGGCATCGGTGGGGCTGGCGAGCTTGGTGCTGGCCAGCGATGCTACCTTGATCGACTGCTTGCGCTCGCGCAGCACCTTGCCTTCCATATTCATCACGCGGCTGCGCAGCGTGGCCTGGAACGGTTCGGTGCGGTCGGACAGCACGAACACGTCGCTATGCCCCTCGCGGTGGATCGCTGCCACGCGCACCGGTGCGTAGAAGCGGCGCGCATGGAACTGCAGCGCCTTCCAGCGCCCGAAGTAATCCACGCTCGACCACGAGGCGCCCGGCCACACGTCGTTCAACTGCCAGTACAGCGAACCCATCGCCTGCGGCCGCGTGCTGCGCAGATGCTCCGCCGCCAACTCAATGCCTTCGGCCTGCATCACCTGGCTGAGATAGACGAAGGAAGCGAAGTCCCTGGGTTCGCCGTAGTACTTGCGGATGTACAACAGCAGGCGATCGTTGCCATCGCCGTTGGCAAACTTCTGGTGCGCGCGCATCACCGGCGAGTTCGGCGACATGTCATCGTCGGCCGCGAAGGCCCTGACCGTCGCCATCACCGGGAACGACTGCAGGCCGTACTCAGACTGGAAGCGCGGCGTGCTAGTGAGATAGTCCTCGATCGGCTTGGAACCGGACCAGACACTCCACGAGTGGTAGTCGCCATCGTCCAGTTTGTTGGCCGCGCCTTCGTAATCGGTGCTGGGCGAGCTGGCCCAGTACGGCACGTCGGGCGCGTATTGATGCACCACGTTGCGCAGAGTTTCGCCGAACAGGGTCTTCATGCCCTGCTCCACCTTTGCGCGCTCTTCGGCGGAAATCGACTGGCGGAACTTCTCGCGGTCCGGCCAGGCTTCCCAGCCGGTCTGCACTTCGTTGTTGCCGCACCAGAGCACGATGCTGGGATGGTCGCGAAGCCGTGTGACCTGCTCCACCGCTTCGATGCGCGTGTTTTCGCGGTAGGCCTCGTCGTACGGCGGAATCGCGCCGCCGAACATGAAGTCCTGCCAGATCATCAGGCCGAGCTTGTCGGCCTCTTCATAGAAAGCGTCGCTCTGGTAATGCCCACCGCCCCACATGCGCAGCATGTTCATGTTGGCGTCGCGTGCCGAGCGCAGGATTTGCGCCATGCCGTCCTGCGTCACGCGCGTGGGAAAGCTGTCGAACGGAATCAGGTTGGCGCCCTTGGCGAACATCGGCACGCCGTTAACGACAAAGGCGAAGCCGCGGCCCCAGGCATCCTTGTCGCGGCGCAGCTCCACGCTGCGCAGGCCGGTGCCGCGTTCGGCGCTGGCCAGCGCCTCGCCGTTGCTGCTGAGCGTGGCCTCGAAGCGATACATGTTCTGCGGGCCGTAGCCCACCGGCCACCAGCGCTGCGGCTGCTCGATGCGGATCGGCAGACTGAGCGTGTTGTCACCCTTGCGCAGGTCGACCTCTTGCGTCGCATCGTGGCGGCTGCCGTCCGGCGCGGTCCAGCTCACTGCCAGTTGCGCCTTGCCAGCCTGATCGGCCTGCACGGTCGCCTCGGCACGCAACTCCGCCGCGTCGGCATCGACGTGCTGTTGTGCGATATGGAAATCGGCGAGACGCGCGCGATCCCAGCTCTCCAGTTTCACCGGCTGCCAGATGCCGAGGGTGACGTAGCGCGGACCCCAGTCCCAGCCATACTGGTAATTGGCCTTGCGGATGTAATTGGCGGTCTGCTTGCCCTTCGGCTCATCGCCGAAAGCCGAATCGAATTCACCCGGCAGCGCGTAAGGCTGCTTGAGCAGCCACGGCAGCAAGCGCGCGATCGGCGAATGCAGGCGCACCTCCAGCCGGTTGTCGCCCGCGCGCAGCGCGCCCTTCACCGGCACGCGCCAACGCCGGAACATGTTGTCCGCGGCGAGCAGCTTGCGGCCGTTGAGCGAAACGTCGGCGAACGTGTCCAGACCATCGAACACCAGCTCCACATGCTCGCGCTTGAGCGTGGCCGCATCCACCTTGAAGCTCAGGCGGTAATCCCAGTCAGCCAGGCCGATCCATTGCAGCCGCGCCTCGTTGTCGCGGTAGAACGGATCGCCGATCACACCCGCCGCAAGCAGGTCGGTCTGCACGCTGCCGGGGACCGTGGCCGCGCGCCATTCGGCAGCCTCCGGATGACTCTTGGCCGTGCCCGAGTCGGGCGCCAGATGGAACTGCCAACCACTTTGCAGCACCTGAGTGGCGAGCGGCGCGGCCATGGCGTGGCCACCGGCCAGCAGTAGCGCGATGGCCAGCAAGAAACGCGGCCGGCTGATCAGGTTGCTTCGCTGCATGAATCGTTTCCTTAATCGTTACTGGCGGTACTCAGCGGGTGCGGCCGTCAAACACCTGGAACTCGCGGATGCGTGCCGTGCCTACACTGGACAGGATATGCAGGCGCAGCTTCTGTGCTGTGACCGGTGCAAAGGTATCGACCTTCATATGCCCGATCGCCTCGGCGCGCGCCACCGTTTTCCAGGCATGGCCGTCCCAGATCTCCACCGCATAGTTGCGGACCTGCTGGCCGTCGTCGAGCCATTCCATGCTCAGCGTGCGGTCGAAGGTCACCGGGCGGCCCAGATCGACTTCGAGCACCGCGTGATGCGAGCCCTCAGGCGCCGACCAGAACGTATCGCGATCGCCATCGAGCGCGCGCTCCGCTTCGGGATCGGCCTTGACGTGCTTGCGCGCGAGGTTGGCGGCATCGCCGTAGCGCGCCTGCACCGCCTTGCCGAACTCTTCCAGCCGCTTCACATCGGCATCGGGCAACAGGCCATGGCGGTCCGGCGCGATGCCGAGCATGAGCTGGCCGCCCTTCCCCACGCTGTTCTCCCAGATATCCATCAGCTCATCGACGCTCTTCAGCGTCGCTTCGTCGTTGGGGTGCCAGAACCAGTGCAGCTTGTGCAGCGGCGTGTCCACTTCCACCGGCCGCCAGCGCAGATAGCCGTGGCGGTCGATCACGTTCCAGTTCTCGCCGCGGATATGACCGTCTTCGGTGCCCACCCAGCGGATGTCGCCGTATTCGAACAGCGCCATATCGGCGAATACCATGGCGTTCGGTTGGTAGGTGCGCAGCTCTTCCAGATATTTGCCGAAATCGTAGACATGGCCGCCGCTGCCCGCGCCGTCCAGCCACCACTCGGTCAGCGGACCGTAGTGCTGCACGAGCTCGTCCATCTGCGAGAGGTAATAGGCGTCGTAGGCCTTGCTGTTCGCATAGCGCGGCTCATGGCGATCCCACGGAGACAGATAAATGCCGAACTCTAGCCCCTCTGCACGCGCGGCATCGGAAGCCATGCGCACCAGATCGCCCTTGCCGTTCTGCCACGGACTGCTCTTCACCGAATAATTGCTCTGCTCGGTGGGCCACAGCGCGAAGCCGTCATGATGCTTGGCGACCATCACCATGTACTTCGCACCCGCCGCGCGGCTGGCGCGCGCCCATTGAGCGGCATCGACACGATCGGGGTTGAACACCTTGGGATCCGCCTTGCCGTCACCCCATTCGCGGTCGAGGAAGGTGTTGGTGCCGAAATGCACGATCACGCCGAATTCCAGATCCTGCCAGTGCGATTGCTGCGGCGAGGGTTTCAGGTCGGAAGCGTTCTGCGCGATAGCGCCGGCGGACCAGGTGGCGCTGACGGCCAGCGCGAGGGACAACAATCCTGAGGAAAATGTCGGCATGCGTTTGGTTTCTCGTTTTCTATACGGCGTGTATCTGGGAGGGGGAGCTCTCGCTCCCCCTCCCCCATCACTCAATCAAGCTTGTACTCCAACTGCAGCGAAAGCTCGCGGCCGTTGTAGTTCGCGCCGTTCAAAGTCGGAATGAACTCGAAGCCACCTGCGTAGTACGGGATATAGCCCACCTTGTCGAAGATGTTGGACACGGTGAAGCCGAGCTTGAAGCGCTCGTTGAAGCGATACCCGATGGTGGTGCTATAGGTGATCCACGCCGGGGTGTGCCCCTTGTAGACCACGCAATCCGCATCGCCCAGTCCCGGCGTGATGCCGTTGGCCAGCACTTCGCAGCCGCCGTAGTGCGGTGCGCGCACGCCGCCCTGGCGATCGCCATAGAGCGTCACGTCCCACGGCCCGTTCCGCCAGTTCACCGTAGCGCGCGTCCTGGTCGCCACGCGGTCGTAGCGGGTGTTCAGCAGGGGATCGCTGGCCTTCTTGCGCAGCTTGTATGAAAGGTTGTCGGTCCAATCGAGACCGAAATTGAAGGTACCCCAGTCTTGCGTCTTCAGCCGATAGCTGACGTTGGCATCCACGCCACTGACATAGAAGTTGGTCTGATTGATCGGACCGGTGTGGACCGTGGATACGTTACCGTTGGCGTCACGAATAACGTTAGCTATGACCTGCTTGCAATACTCCGAGCCCTGCGCATGGTCGGTGTACGGCGCGCCGCCAACCTGCAGGCCAGTACGGCAACCCGCCTCGTCCTTCAGGACGGTGTCTTCATTGACGTTGTCGATGGCGTTGTCGACGCCCATATGCCAGTAATCGGCAGAAACCGTCAGACCCTCGACCCAGTTCACGTCCCACACGAAGCCGTAAGTCCAGGAATGACCCTCTTCCGGCAGCAGGTTGCGGCCACCGGCGGCGTGCAGCGTGTAGTACGTGGTGTGCTGGGTCGCTTCGCAGGTCGACTGGTGATTCGCGATGCACTGGTAATAGTCGGAATAGATGCCGACCGTCCGCTGCGAATCCCGCTGGTAGATGTACTGCATGTCCGGCGCGTGGAAGTTCGTGCCGTAAGTGCCACGCAGCAACACGCCAGTCAGCGGCCGCCATTCGATCGCCGCACCCCAGGTACGCGCCATGTCGGTGCTGCTGGCGTCGCGGTACTTATCCAGGCGGCCGGAGAGCGTCATGGTCAGCGTCGAAGCGAGCGGAATGCGGAACTCGGTGCCGCCCGAGAAACGTGTGCGCGTGCCGCCACCCGCATTGAAATCCTGGAAGGGGTCGCCGAAGCTGACGGTATTGCCGCGCGCATCGGGAATGAGGTGGTAGCCCTCGTGGTTTGCTTCCAGCACACCGGCGAAACCGACCGGGCCGGCCCAGGTGTTGAACAGATCGCCGGTCAGATTGAACGAGGCTTGATCCATCCATGACGTCGCGGTGTTCTCGCCGCCCACCGCAAACGTGCGGTACTGATCCGGCGTAATCGGATTCCAGAAGCGCTGCTGGTTGATCGCGTACACCGGGTAGTCGGTACCGCCGACATTGGTAGTGCCGAGCTGTTGGCCGAAGAAGTAATTGAACATGCCCTGCTCGTTCAGGCCGGTGTACGACTCGCGCACGATGTACTTGGCATGGCCGAGGTTGGCGTCCCAGTTGAAGCGGCCATCGAAAATGGTGCCGCGCAGACCCACATGCATGTCCCAGTTCTGCTCTACGTCATGGGTATTGCCGTAGGTACCCATCTCGCCTGGCGTCAGCTGGCGGAAGTAGTTGGTGATGAGCTGCCCAGAGGTCTGGTCATAGAACGAGCCTGGAAGGCTTCCATAGGGGTACAGAAACGGCAGCTGCGTGTTGGAGGTGCCGGTGGTGCCCCAGTAGCCAACCGAACCATAAGCCTGCAGGCCATTGCCGAAATCATAGTTGCCGGCGATGTAGGCGTCCTTGTCGTCGCGCCCCGGCGTCAGCACCCAGTTGTTGAACAGTGCGTTCTGCGCGCAGTACGAACCCCCATCAGTGATGTTGGTGGGATCGACTGTGTGGCCGTTGGTGCCCACCGTCTGCTTGTGATACAGGCTGAAGTTGTCCTTGAAGCCCGCCTGCGAACAGGCGCCTGCCGGCGGTGCGATGAAGTTGCCGTTGGCATCGTTCAAGGACAGGCCGGTATAGCGGGGATAGCCGAACATGCGCGCATTCTGGTCCCATGCGCCATAGCCGGCATCGGCATCGGAGGCGGTGTAGGGACGATCACGACCCCACAACGGCGTGCGATGACTACGCTGCAGGTTATAGATGATGTTCCAGTTCTCGCCGGATTTGCCGCCGACAAAGTTAAAGTCGGCGAAATCGCGCCCGCCGCGCTTGGAGGTGCCGACCTGCACCTTGATGTCGTCACCCTGGTAGTTCTTCTTCAGGATGATGTTGACCACGCCACCGATCGCATCGGAGCCATAGATCGCCGAGGCGCCGGAGGCCAGGATCTCGACGCGGTCGATCATGCCGGTCGGCACGTTGTTGTAGTTCTGGAAGTTGGTCTTGCCGCTGGCTGGCATCGGGTAGTCAACTACGCGATGTCCATCGATCAGCAACAGGCTGCGGTTCGAACCCAGGTTGCGCAGATTCAACTGGCGTGCATTGACCGAGGTGCTGCCCCAGCTAGGCGCGGTCTCGGCAATACCAGCCTGAGTGATGGAGTTCATCAGCTCGTAGACCGTGGTGAAACCCTGCTTCTGGATATCCGCGCCGGTGATGATCGAGACGGGTGCAGGCCCCTCCACCTCTGCGCGCGCAATGCGCGAACCAGTCACCACGACTTTTTCCAGCGTGGCAGCCTTCTTGCTCGCGTCAGCAGGTGGTGTTTGCGCGGATGCATCCTGCGGCGCGGAAGCCGCTTGCGCGTGAGCGACAAACGGCGTGAACAAGGCAACCGCCAACGCATTGGCTAGCGCTCTTCGGCGAAATGCTGTGTGTGACATGACTATCCTCCCCATGATGTTGACCCTCCCCTGAGGGATGTAACGAACGGAACCGCTTCTGTTTAAAAACCACTACTCCTGAAAACAACCGGTACCTCAGCGCACGATCAGCTCGTCCACGAAGGTCCAGGTATGACGATCGTCCTGCGCGGGATGGCGAGTGATTTCCGCGCGGACGTAACGGGTATGGATCGGCTTGGCGGCCGTGAAGGCGACGCGCTGCACATGGCCGAGGCTATCGGTGGCGATGGGCGTGACCTTCACTTCGCGCAAGGTCTTCCAGTGCTGCTGGTCGTCGGAGACCGAGAAGCGCACTTTGCGGGGCCACCAGATCCAGGAATCAGCCTGCTGCAGCACGCCGACGCTGATTTCGTGCACGTCGGTGGCGCTGCCCAGATCGACCGTGAGGCGCGGATCGGCCTCTTCCCAGCCCAGCCAGGTGCCGTCCTTGAAGTTCTCGCCGCCAAGCACACCGTCGGTCAGCGCGGCGGCGCCGTGCTGGCTGTAGGTCGGGCTGGGGGCCGGATCGTAACTCGCGGTGGCGCCAAACGCAGGACTGCGCTCCAGTTGGAAGCTGTGCGGATGGTCGTAGGCGCGGCCCTTGCGGAACGGCACCACGCGCAGCGTGCCGGGTGCGCTCAGCTCCAGCGTATCGGTGAAGGATGGCGACGACGCCGTCGGCTCGCTGCCGTCGGTCGTGTAGTGGTTCTCCACATCGGCAAAGCCGCGCTGTGCCTGCAGCTGCCAGCCATCACGCTTGGCGTTGATCGACAGCGCGTACTCGGCCACGTTGCGGTCTTCCGGACCGTAGCCGACCTGCCATGCATCCAGGCGCGGATACTGTGCCTGCAGGCGCTGATGGAAATCCGCGTAGCTCGCGGCGTCCGCCGGGCCACCGCGCCACAGGCGCTCGGCGAAGGCGATCAGGCGCGGATACAGCCGCACTTCTGCATTCAACGGATCCGCGCGCTCGCTCCACAGCGGCGCCTCGGCGCCCAGCACCTGTTCGCGCCGGGCCTGCCCCGACTCGCCCAGCGGATCGGTGAGATACAGCTTTTCCACCGTCAGGCGCGACAACGGGGTATCGAGGTAATACGGGCTGGCGTTGATGATGCGGTTGCCGTTGGCAAGGGCCTTGCCGGCGCCCTCGTCGCCGCGCCACACCTCTACCACCGCCGAAGCGTCCACGCCGCCCTCGAGGATCTCGTCCCAGCCGATCATGGTCTTGCCCTTGCCGGCAAGATACACCTGCATACGGCGCACGAAGTAGCTTTGCAGCCCCTTCTCGTCGCCCAGATCCTGGTCGCGGATCAGCTTGTCGCAAGCCTCGCAATGCGCCCACGCGCCGGCCGGCACTTCGTCGCCGCCGATATGCACATAGGGCGAAGGGAACAGCGGCAGCACTTCGTCCAGCACGTTTTGCAGGAAGGTGTAGACGTTCTCGTCGGGTGGGCAAAACACGTCGCTGAACACGCCCCAGCCCGACGGCACCTTGATCGGCTTCTTGGCGCACGACAGTTCCGGATACGCCGCGATGGCCGCGGAGCTATGCCCCGGCATCTCGATCTCCGGAATCACCATGATGTTGCGCTGGCGCGCGTACTCCACGATCTCGCGCACCTGATCCTGCGTGTAGAAACCGCCATGGCGGCTGCCGTCCGGCTCGGTACGCCAGGCACCGACTTCGGTGAGCTTGGGGTACTGCTTGATCTCGATGCGCCAGCCCTGGTCCTCGGTGAGATGCCAGCGGAAAGTGTTGAGCTTGTAGTAGCTCATCAGGTCGAGCTGCTTCTTGATGAAGGCGACCGGATAGAAATGCCGCCCCACATCAAGCATATGGCCGCGATAGACGAAGGCCGGTTCGTCTTCGATCCGCACGGCGGGAATCGACACCTTCGTCTCTTGCGAGGGTATGACCGGCAGCAACTGGCGCAATGTCTGCACGCCCCAGAACAGCCCCTTGCCGGTAGCCGCGCTGATGGCTATGCCACGCGGCGTCACGTCGAGCCGATAGGCCTCGTCGCCGACGACGGCGGGATCCAGCTTGAGCACGATATGGCGCCCCTTGCGCGCTGCATGCTCCGGCAAGTCGATACCGGCTTGCTCCGCGATGGCGTCATGCAGGAATGCAGCAATCTCTTTCGAGCGCGTGTCGGTCGGCGCGTCGATGCTTACTTGCTTGTCCAGCACGAAGCTGCCCTTGCCTTCCTCGGCATGGCTCGGATACGGCACCAGCGGCAGCGCCGCCCGCGCCAGCGTGGCCCAAACGGATGCGACCACTACGAATCCCACGATCGCGATACGGCGGCTCATCGCTGCGCCTCCGGCAGTTCATCCCACACCTTCGGATCTTCCGAACCAAGCACCCACGAGCAGAAGCCCTGCAGGCCGTATTTCTTCACCACGTCGTAGCGGTCGCGGAACGCATGCGCGTCGGGCAGGAACACCCATTCGCGCATACCGTCGCGATAGAAGTAGAACCAGGACTCGTGCTCCACCGGATCCCATTGCATCGTCACGCCGAACTGCTTGGCCAGCGGAAACGATTCGTCCGCATCGATGTAGCTCGCCGATATGTTCGACGACTCCTTGCCGTCGTCTTTCACCGGATTGCCCGCGAACCAGTGATAGCCGTAGAGCGCAATGCCGAGCGAGAGCTTTTCCTTGGGCACCACTTTCAGCGCGTACTCCAGGTGCTCCATCGTCCACGGCATGCCGGCCACCGGGCCGGGCGTGGTCCAGCGCGTGTGCTGGTCGTAGGTCATCAGGCAGACCAGATCCAGCGACTGCGCCAGCGCCTTCAGGTCATAGGCGCCACGCCAGTATTCCCACATCCATTTGGAGAACGCGCCACCACCGGCATAACCCGGTGCATTCGGCACGATCGCCATGGAGAGCTTCAGTCCGTGCTTGTGCAGCGCATCGGCGGTTTCCTTGGTCATCGCGGTCAGCGCATCGCGATCGGTCCAGGCGATGTTTTCGAAGTCGAACTGGAAGCCGGTAAAGCCATACAGCTTCGCCTGTTCGATCAGCGACGCGATCATCGCTTTCTTCGCGGTAACGTTACCAAGCAGCTTATGGAACTTCTCGCGCTCGCCATTGGCCGACAGGATCGGCATCACCGGCACGCGATGCTCCCTGGCGATTTTCATCACGTAGTCGTTCGGCTGGCCCGAGACCAGGCCGTTCTCGTCCACGCCATACCAGGTGGGCACCAGCACGTCGATCTTGTCGGCATGCGCGACGAAGGAGTCGATCGATTTCTGCGACCCCATCATGTAGAACATCGCGCTCGGCGCTTTGGCGAATGCCAGCGCCGGCACGAGCAGCAGCAACATCAGCAGACGCTTCATCGGGCCGCCCCCTGCTCAGCGGCGAGCTCGATGCGCAGCACATAGGCGTATTCACCCACCGGCTTCGCCGGCAGCGTCACATGCAGACCATCGTCCTGCTGCTTCCACGACACTGCCTTGCCATTGGCGAGCAGCTGCACCGAGCGCACGCCGTCGCTCGGCTTGAGCGAGCGGATCACCGCCTTGCCGCCCGCCGGCCAGTCCAGCTCGATCGCGTACAACTTGCCGTTGTGCGTGGTAAAGCGGAAATCCTCGGCGGTATACGGCTTGGTCTTGGTGTCCTGGAACGAGCCGCCCGCCACTTCGGTCGGGCCTTCGCCAAACTGCCGCCACGGCTTGCTGCCGTAGATCGCCTCGCCGTTGACCTTGAGCCAGCCGCCAATCTTGCGCAGCGTGTCCTGCGCTCCCTCCGGGATCACACCATCCGCGCGCGGGCCGATGTTGAGCAGCAGATTGCCGTTCTTGCTCACCACGTCGGCCAGCAGCTGGATCAGCACCTGCGGCGACTTGTAGGTGTCGTGCTCGATGTAGCCCCAGGAATCGTTGCTGATCGAGGTGTCGGTCTGCCAATGCGTTGGATGGATGCCCGTGAGCTGGCCGCGCTCCACATCCAGCACACCCGCGCCTTCAGCGAATTCGCCGAGCTTGTAGTTCACCACCACGCCGCGCGCCGCGCCCTGGTTGTAATAATAGGCGAGCATCTTCGGCAACGAGTTACGGAAGGTCGGATGGCCGATCCACCAGTCGAAATAGATCAGGTCCGGGTGGTAGTCGTCGATCAGTTCCGTGGTGCGCGCCAGCCAGTCGTCCAGCCACGCCTGCGAAACGAAAGTGAAGTCCGTGGAGAGCGCGTCGCTGTCCGAGCCTGCCATGCGCACCTGCGCGGGACCATAGAACTCGGCGTACTTCGGATCGTTCACGTCCGAAGCGAACTTGCGCCCGTTGCCCATGAACCAGTCGTGCTCGGCGCGATGCGAAGACAGGCCAAAATGCAGACCTTCCGCGCGGATCGCCCTGGACAACTGGCCGATCACATCGCGTTTCGGCCCCATCTTCACCGCGGTCCAGTCGCTCAACTTCGAGTCGTACATGGCGAAGCCGTCGTGATGCTCCGCTACCGGCACCACGTAGCGCGCGCCGGCTTCGCGGAACAGCTTGGCCCACACGGCCGGATCGAAATGCTCGGCCTTGAACTTGGGAATGAAATCCTTGTAGCCGAATTCGCTTTGCGGTCCGTAAGTGGCGACGTGATGGGCGAACTCGTTCGAACCTTCCACGTACATGTTGCGCGAGTACCACTCGCTACCGAACGCCGGCACCGAGTACACACCCCAATGAATGAAGATGCCGAACTTGGCATCGTCGTACCACGTGGGCGAACGGTAAGCCTGCAGCGACGCCCAGTCGGCGCGGAACGGACCGGCGCCATCGCCCCTCTCCACCTCGGCCAGCAAGGCGCGCCGCTGCGGATCGAACTTGGCGCTGGCCTTCTGCCAGATCAGGTCGTTCTGCTGCGGGCTCTGCGTTGTCGCGGTTGGCGCGGTGGCCGGATCGGCCGCGACAACACTACCGGCCGCAAGCAGCAGCGCAACGCTCAATGCGCGACGCAGCGCGGTATGGCGGGGCTTAGAGCAGTTCGATGCGATACGCATAGGCATGCAATCCTTTGGGGGATGTGGGCAGGCGCAGATGCAAGCCATCCGCCTGCTGCTGGAAGGGAATCTCGGCGCCGGTGGCGAGCAAGGTGACACGACGCACTTTCATGTCGGCGCCGATCGCATGGATCACCGCCTGTCTGTCGTCGGGCCAGCCGAGTTCGATGGCGTAGAGCCGGCCGTCTTTGCTGGTAAAGCGGAAATCCTGCGCGGTGTACGGCGCGGTCTTGCTGTCCTGCATGGTGCCGGCGGCGACCTTGGTCGGACCTTCGCCGAACTGACGCCACGGCCGTGTGCCGTAGATCGCCTCGCCGTTGGCGTGCAGCCACTGGCCCACAGCCTGAAGCATGTTCTTAGCTTCGTCGGGAATGCTGCCGTCGCCCTTCGGGCCGATGTTGAGCAGCAGGTTGCCGTTCTTGCTCACCACATCCGCGAGCAGGTGCACGATCTCGTCGGGGTTCTTGTAGGTGTCACCCTCGGCATAACCCCACGAATCCTGGCTGACCGAGGTTTCGGTCTGCCATGGCTGCGGCCGGATGTCCGCCGCCTGCCCGCGTTCGATGTTGAGCGTGCCGCTGCCCATGCGCATCGAATCGAGCTTGTAGTTCAGCACTGCGCCCTGCCCACGCGCGGCGGCCTGGTTGTAGTAGAACGAAGCGAAGCGCGCGAGCGCGCCGCTGAAACGCGTCTGCCCGATCCACCAGTCGAAGTACATCAGGTCCGGGTGGTAGTCCTGCACGATCTCGGCGGAGCGCGCCAGCCAGTCGTCCAGATACGCATCGGAAACGAAGGTCCAGTCGACCTCCTTGCCGTCCTCGCCCTTCGCGCCCTGCAGCGGATGCGCCGGACCGTACAGCGCCGCGTAGCGCGGATCGTTGACGTCGGAATCAAAGCGGCGGCCGTATTCGAAGAACCAGTCATGCTCGGCGCGGTGCGAGGACAAGCCGAGCTTCATGCCTTCCGCGCGCACCGCCGTGGCGATCTGGCCGATCACGTCGCGCTTCGGCCCCATCTTCACCGCGGTCCAGTCGCTCAGCTTCGAGTCGTACATGGCGAAACCGTCGTGATGCTCCGCCACCGGCACCACATAGCGTGCGCCAGCTTCACGGAACAGCTTCGCCCATGCGGCCGGATCGAAATGCTCGGCCTTGAACTTCGGGATCAGATCCTTGTAGCCCACCTGCGGCATCGGCCCGTAAGTAGCGATCTGATGCTGGTAGTAGTTCGCGTACTGCCCTTCGCGCTCGTACATATGGCGCGGATACCACTCGCCCTTGTACGCGACCACCGAGTACACGCCCCAGTGGATGAAGATGCCGAACTTGGCATCGCGATACCAATCGGGCGTCTTGTATTCCGCCAGCGAGGACCAGTCCGGCTGGAACGGCCCGGACCATGCCTGCGCATCGACCTGCTTCAGCACGGCCTGTCGCGCACCGTCGTACTTGCTGTTGGCCTGCCGCCACTGCTGCTCGATAGTGCCCGCGTCCGGTGCGCCGGCCGTCGCCGCGAGCGACACGGCAACCAGCATCCACGTGGACGTCATGGCGAGACGATGCAGCGCGCCCTTGCTCATCCGCTCAGTGCTCCACCGGGCCGGGGCTAGTTCGACAGCAGGCAAGGGATCGACACATGGCAAAACCTCGGGCAATGGTGGTGGTGGCGAGCAACGCGGCTGGAACGCCGCGCTGCGGACTATCGAAACTCCCGCTCTCCCTTGGCTCGCGCCTGGCGATCGAGAAACCAGCTTGCCGCGCCGATCACGCCGAGCTGGCCGTGATCCACCACGCGCACCGGGACTTTTTCCAGGAAAGGCCGCATCACGCCCTTGTCGAGGAAGCGGTCGGCGAAGGCGCTGTTACGCATGAACGCCACGATCCGCGACAGAAAACCGCCAGCCAGCCAGATGCCGCCAGTGGCCTGATAAAGCATGGCCAGATCGCCAGTAAACGAACCCAGCCAGCCGCAGAACAGCTGCAAAGTTTCCACCGCGCGCGCATCGCTGCCGTCGACGGCGGCGGCGCTGACGTCAGCCGGCTCGGCGCACGTCGCCTCCTGTCCGGCTTCGGCGCATAGCGCGCGATAAAGACGCAGCAGGCCGGGGCCGGACAGCACGTGCTCATACGACACGTGGGTATCGGGTGCAGCCAGCAGACTCAGTACTTCTTGCTCGCGACCGACGCGCGCGGCGAGCTGAGTCTGCCCCGCCTCGCTTGCCAGCACCGTAGGCGGCGTGCCGGGCAGACGCACCGCGGCGCCCAGTCCGGTGCCTGGTCCGACCACCACCATCGGCCCGATCACCGGCACATCCGGATGAGCCGGCGCGTTCACCAGCGGCGAACGGGCGATATCGATATAAGCCGTGGCGTGCGCCAGTGCTTCAAAATCGTTGAGCAGCAGCACGTCGTCGAGTTGCAGTGCGCTGGCGATCGCCGCCGGCACGATCGGCCACGGCAAGCTTTCATTGATCACCACGCCGTTGAGTGCGCAGCCAGTGCAGGCCAGCACCAGTTGTCGCGGCGCCTCCGGCAGCTCGGCGCAGAAGGCGCGCGCGATGCTGGCCATGTCGGCGTAGTCGGCGCAGCGATAGACCTTGTAAGCCAGCACCACCGGCCCGCTGACGCGGGTGCCGGGGGCCATCAACGCCATGCGTGCATGGGTGCCGCCCACATCGGCGGCAAGGAACGGCGGACAGACGTTGGGCGCGATCATGTCCGGCGTTCCGGACGACCGCACCCGCGGGAGTTCGCGCACATCGGCAGCGCCGCCACCGATTGCCGCCGCGCGGCCATTCATGCGCAGCTCCCGGGCGCCGGAAAGGCGCAGGCGGACGCTGAAATTATCTCGTGCAGATACACGTTCAAGGCTCCCCGCCCCCAAGACCCGATTCGTCGTTACAGCGACCCGCCGCACATTTCATGGGCGAATCGATGTTTCATATTTATATAGATCGATGCAAGTTGCAGTGCAACAGGAAATTCTCGCGATCGACAGCCTCACGCAAAGATCACTTGTAAAACTATATTTCATATGTGCACACTTGCTCAGACCGGGCAAGTGGCGGTTGAGCGGGCGCCCAGCATCCGCCAGAGTCCGCGCATCAGCGGGCCTGGATGCGGTGCGAGTCGCTATCGACGAGTCACTCTCGGTATTCCCAGTTCGCGGAGCTCTGGCATGGCGGAACCTGGCCTCCACAACCAGCAAGGCAGCAGCGCACCGGCCACTGGCAAACGGCTCGGGCTGACGCCGTTGTCTTTCGGTGGTGCGCCCATCGGCAACCTGTACGCCGGCGTGGACGAGACTGACGCCGCGCAGGCCATCGAACATGCATGGCGCCGCGGCATCCGTCATTTCGACACTGCGCCCTACTACGGCTACGGCCTCAGCGAAGAACGCCTCGGTGCCGTACTGGCCGCCAAACCGCGCGACAGCTACACCCTTTCCACCAAGGTCGGTCGCCTGATCGAAAGCGCCGAAGGCCGCGAACCACTCGCCGACGGTTTTGCCGTGGACAACCGCCAGGCGATCTTCGACTACAGCCGCGACGGTGTGCTGCGCTCGGTCGAAAGCAGCCTGCGCCGCCTGCGCACCGACCGCATCGACCTGTTGCTGCTGCACGACATCGGCGCGCTCACGCACGGCGCGCAACATCCGCAGATCCTGCGTCAGGCGTTGGACGAAGCGTTGCCCGCAATGGCCGAGCTACGCACGCAAGGCGTGTGTGCCGCCATCGGCCTCGGCGTCAACGAGGAAGCCATCTGCCTGGAAGTGATGCCGCGCTTCGCGCTCGACGCCATCATGCTGGCCGGCCGCTACACCTTGTTCGAGCAGCAGGACAGCACGCGCGTGATGGACGAAGCGCTGCATCGCGATGTCGTCATCCTCGCCGCCGCCCCCTACAACTCCGGCCTGCTTGGCGCCGCCGACGGCCCGGGCGATACCTATAACTACGCGCCGGCCGATGCGCCGACGCGCGCACGCGCACAGCGGTTCTACGACATCGCAGCGCAGACCGGCGCCAGCCTCGGTGCCGCCGCACTGCAATTCCCGCTGCTTCACCCTGCTGTCGCCACCGTGGTCTGCGGCATGCGCTCGGCCAGCGAAGTACATAGTGCCGTCTCGCGACTGGACACCGCGCTGCCACCCGAACTGTGGACGCAGCTGCGCGCCGCCGGCCTGCTCGCACCGAGCGCGGTCACCCCATGACCCTGGTCGACGCGCATCAGCATTACTGGCAGGTCAGCCGCGGCGACTACGGCTGGCTGGCGGATGCGCCCACGGCATTGCAACGGGATTTCCTGCCGCACGACATGGCCCCGCTGCGCGCAGCCACAGAAGTGCAGCGCACCGTACTGGTACAGGCCGCACCCACCGAAGCGGAAACCCGCTTCCTGTTTGAACTCGCGCGCGACAATAAGAGCATCGTGGGCGTGGTCGGCTGGGTGGATTTTGAAGCGGACGATGTGGATGCGCGCATCGAACGGCTGGTGCGCGACGGTCGCGGCCTACTGATCGGCCTGCGCCCGATGGCGCAGGACATCGCCGATCCCGACTGGCTTGCACGCCCCAAGCTGGATAGAGCGTTTGCCAGCATGCAGCAGCACGACCTGGCTTTCGATGCACTGGTGCGTCCCGATCAACTGCCGTCGCTGCTCAAGCGGTTGGTGCGCGAACCCGCGTTGCGCGCGGTGCTCGACCATGCAGGCAAGCCAGCCATCGACGGCAGCGACTCCCACGACTGGGCGGCGCATATCACTAGCCTCGCCGAGCGCACCATGCTGTACTGCAAGTTCTCCGGCCTGCTGACCCAGCTCGCGCCGGGCCTGCCCGACGATGCCATCACACCTTACGTCGAACACGTCTTCGACTGCTTCGGCGCTGAACGTCTGTTATGGGGCAGCGACTGGCCGGTGCTCACCTTGCGCGGCGACTACGCGCACTGGCTGGCACTGGCCCGCGTGCTGGCCCATCGCTTCGCGCCCGGTCGCGAAGCGGACATCTTCGGCGGCAACGCGGCCGCGTTCTACGGCCTCGATCTCGCCGTATCTCCTTCGCCTCATAAGGAATCCCAGCCATGAATACACGCCTGGCCGGCAAGCACGCCCTGGTCACCGCCGCTGGCGCCGGCATCGGCCGCGCCACCGCCCTCGCCTTCGCCGAAGCTGGTGCGCAGGTGTTGGCGACCGACATCGACACCGCCGCGCTGGAAAGTCTCGCGGCGACGCATCCGTCGATCCGCACGCAGCGCCTGGATGTGACCCGTACCGACGAAATCGACGCGCTGGTCGCCGCCAACAACAGCATCGACGTGCTGTTCAACTGTGCCGGCTTCGTGCACGCCGGCACCATCCTGGACACCGACGAGCAGGCGTGGAAGCGCTCCTTCAGCATCAACGTCGACAGCATGTTCCACCTGTGTAAGCGCGTGCTGCCCGGCATGCTCGAACGCGGGCGCGGCAGCATCGTCAACATGTCTTCCGTGGCGTCCAGCATCAAGGGCGTGCCGAACCGCTTCGCCTACAGCACCACCAAGGCCGCGGTGATCGGCCTCACCCGCTCGATCGCCGCCGACTTTGTGGCACGCGGCGTGCGCTGCAACGCGATCTGCCCCGGCACGGTGAAAACACCTTCACTGGGCGACCGCGTGCGGGCGCTGGGCGGCGACGAGGAAGCCGTGTGGCGCAGCTTTATCGAGCGTCAGCCGATGGGCCGCCTCGGCACGCCGGAAGAAATCGCCGCGCTCGCGCTGTATCTCGCCTCCGACGAATCCGCATTCACTACCGGCACGGTCCACGTTGTGGATGGCGGCTGGTCCAACTGAAGGAACTCACGGGATGAAACTTGTCCGTTATGGCGAGCATGGCACCGAGAAGCCAGGGTTGATCGACAGCGCGGGCGAACTGCGCGATCTCTCATCCATCGTCGCCGATATCGATCCTTACACGCTCAGCCGCGAAAGCCTGCAACGCCTGGCCGCCGTGGATCCGTCCACCCTGCCCAAGGTCTCCGGCACGCCGCGCTTCGGCGCACCGGTAGCGCCGGTCGGCAAGATGATCTGCGTGGGTATGAACTACGCCAAGCACGCCGCCGAAACCGGCGCGCCCGTGCCCGATCAGCCCGTGCTGTTCATGAAGGCCACCAGCGCAATCATGGGGCCGAACGACGACGTCGTGATTCCACGTGGCTCCACCCGCACCGACTGGGAGGTGGAGCTGGGCGTGGTGATCGGCGAGACCGCCCGCGACGTGCCTCTGGAAAAAGCGCTGTCGCACGTCGCCGGCTACGTGGTGGTCAACGATCTCTCCGAGCGCGAATTCCAGTTTGAGCACGGCGGGCAGTGGGTGAAGGGCAAGAGTTGCGACACCTTCGGCCCCATCGGTCCCTGGCTGGTCACCGCCGACGAAGTACCCGATCCGCAGAGCTTGCGCCTATGGCTGGAAGTAAACGGCCATCGCTATCAGGACAGCAACACCAGCGACATGGTGTTCGGCGTCGCCAAGCTGGTCAGCTACATCAGCCGCTACATGACGCTGTTGCCCGGTGACGTCATCAGCACCGGCACGCCTGCCGGCGTGGGCCTTGGCTTGAAGCCGCCCACTTATTTGCGCCCCGGCGATGTGATCGAACTCGGCATCGACGGGCTCGGCCGGCAACGCCAGCAAGTGCATGCGCATCCCGCCGACCAGGGCAACGCACGATGAGCCGTCCCGTCACGACATTGCTTCTCTCCGGCACAAGGAGGCCGGACGCATGGTGAAAATCACTGCACTGGATACCTACGACGTACGCTTTCCGACGTCGCGTGAGCTCGATGGCTCCGACGCGATGAATCCGGATCCGGACTACTCGGCCGCCTATGCCGTATTGCGCACCGACGATCCGCACGGCCTCGCCGGCTATGGGCTGGTCTTCACCATCGGCCGCGGCAACGACGTGCAGAAGGCCGCGCTCGATGCCTTGCGCCCCTACGTGGTCGGCCTGAGTCTCGATGAAGTGATCGGCGACCTCGGCGGTTTTGCCGCGCGCATGATCGGCGACTCGCAGCTGCGCTGGCTCGGCCCCGAAAAGGGTGTGATGCACATGGCCATCGGCGCAGTGGTCAACGCGGCGTGGGACATGGCCGCGCGCCACGCCGGCAAGCCGCTGTGGCGCTTTATCGCCGACATGACACCGGAACAGCTGGTGAGCGTGATCGACTTCCGCTACCTCGCCGACGCGCTCTCGCCCGACGAAGCGCTGCAACTGCTGCGCACCGCCGAGCGCGGCAAGGCGCAACGCATCGAACAGTTGCTGGCGGAAGGCTATCCCGCCTACACCACTTCGCCCGGCTGGCTCGGCTATTCGGACGAAAAGATGCTGCGCCTCGCTCGCGAAGCAGTGGCCGACGGGTTCCGCACCATCAAGCTCAAGGTCGGCCACAACGTCGAGGACGATATACGCCGCTGCCGTCTGGCGCGCGCCGAGGTGGGGCCGGATGTCGCTATCGCGGTGGACGCCAACCAGCGCTGGGATGTGCATCGCGCGATCGAATGGCTGCGCCGGCTGGCTGACGTGAAGCTCGCCTGGATCGAAGAACCGACCAGCCCCGACGACGTGCTCGGCCACGCCGCCATCCGTCGCGCCATCGCGCCGACGCCGGTCTCCACCGGCGAGCACACGCACAACCGCGTGATGTTCAAGCAGCTGTTCCAGGCCGGTGCCGTCGATCTGGTGCAGATCGATGCCGCGCGCGTCGGCGGCGTCAACGAGAATCTGGCGATCCTGCTGCTGGCGGCGAAGTTCGGTGTGCGCGTGTTCCCGCATGCCGGCGGCGTCGGCCTGTGCGAACTGGTGCAGCATCTGGCGATGGCCGACTTCGTGGCGATCACTGGCAAAAAGGAAGATCGCGCCATCGAGTTCGTCGATCACTTGCACGAGCACTTTGTCGATCCGGTGACTATCCGCGACGGTCGCTATCTGGCGCCGACGACACCAGGTTTCTCTGCGCAGATGTTCGACGCCTCGATCGCCGAGTTCCGCTTTCCGGATGGCCCTGCCTGGCAGGAACCTCTCCACGCATTGAACGCATGACCTGTAGGAGCGCACCCTGTGCGCGACAAACCGGCAGGACTGCCGGTTTGCACGGTGAAGCCGCCCGCAGGGCGAGGGCCATGGATGGCCCGAGTGAAACAGCGTGCAGGGCCGCGCTTTCTGTCCAATGTGGCAAAGGCGGCCCTGCTTTGCAGGGCTCTCGCGCACAGGGTGCGCTCCTACACAAACTCTACTGGCTCTGAGGAATCGCCATGGCCACGCCGATCACCAATGTACTGGATCTGCGCGAACTCGCCCGCCGCCGCGTACCTCGCGCGTTCTTCGAATACGCCGATCGCGGCGCCTATGACGAAGTGACGCTGCGCGAGAATCGTCACGCGTTCGAACGCATCCAGCTACGCCAGCGCGTGATGATCGACGTCGACCAGCGCTCGCTCGCCACGACGATCGTCGGGCAGCCGGTGTCGATGCCGCTGGCCATCGCGCCGACCGGACTCACCGGCCTGCAACACGGCAGCGGAGAAATCCTTGGTGCACGCGCGGCGGTGGCGGCCGGCATTCCGTTCTGCCTGAGCACCGTGTCGATCTGCTCGATCGAGCAGGTGCGCACCGCCGTCGACAAGCCGTTCTGGTTCCAGCTCTACGTGATGCGCGACCGCGGCTTCGCGCGCGAGCTGATCAGCCGCGCCAAGGCCGCCGAATGCTCGGCGCTGATGCTCACTGCCGACCTCACCGTGCAGGGCCAGCGCCACCGCGAAATCAAGAACGGCCTGTCGGTACCGCCCAAACTCACCCTGCACAACCTGCTGGATATCGCCAGCAAACCGCGCTGGGCCTGGAGCGTGCTGCGCGCGCCCAGTCGTTCGTTCGGCAACCTGCAAGGCCGCATCGGCGGCACCGACAGCCTCACCACACTCGCCCAATGGATCGCCAGCCAGTTCGATCCCACCATCACCTGGAAGGATCTGGATTGGATCCGCGAGCTATGGCCCGGCAAGCTGATCCTCAAAGGCATCATGGACCCGCGCGACGCACGCCTCGCCGCTGATCACGGCGTCGACGCCATCGTCGTTTCCAACCATGGCGGCCGCCAGCTCGATGGCGCTCCTGCCAGCATCGATGTACTGCCGTCCATCGTGCAGGATGTTGGCGATCGTCTTGAGGTGTTGTTCGACGGAGGCATCCTTAGCGGACAGGATTTGCTGAAGGCGCTGGCCAGTGGTGCGCGTGCCGGGTTGATCGGCAAGGCGTTTCTTTATGGGCTTGGTGCGATGGGTGAGGCTGGTGTGACGAAGGCGATCGAGCTGATACGGCGCGAGCTGAGTGTGAGCATGGCGTTGACTGGGCAGACGGATGTGCGAGCGATTGCGCCTGAGGTGATCTGGCGGCGCTGAACTAGCAACATTGCGTCCTACTACTGCGTCATTCCGGCGAAGGCCGGAGGCGCTTCACAACAGCGAAGCTGGTCATCCAGTGGCATTATCGCCCGGTTTTAGCGTCTGCGTGCCTTGGCTCGCCTGCCGCGGGCTTCCGACTCGCTGCCGCGAGCCGGGTCACTTTCTCTTTGCTGGCCCACGCACCCGCACAGGAGCGGGTGCGAACAGCGCAGCTGGCCCGAAGGGCGGAGGGCATGGATGCCCGGAGTAAAGAGAAAGTAACCAAAGAGAAATGGCCTCAGAGCAGGCGGTGTGCTTTGTAGAACCGCCCTTTCCAGTGCCAAACCTCGGGATGGTTTTCTTTAGGGCCTTTTGCACGGCCCTCACCGCTGTTGAAGATCAAAAGCATCTTCTTGGCTACAGCCAGCGCAAACGCATCGGCGCCTAGCGATCGCTTTTTATGCACTCGCCCAACGAGAAGATTCGGGTCATCTGCACCCATTTCTCTCCGTTCTTCGCCCACGGCAGCCGCTGCTGAAAGGTATCCATCAACGCCTCCCACGCCCGCACGCGCGGATCGGCGGCGTCAGCGGCTTGCTTGGCCGCGCTATCGAAATCTTCGGGTACGTCCATCACCAGCATCAGCCGGTTGCCGGTGCGGAAGATTTCCAGGTCGCTCACGCCGGCAGCGCGGATCGAGGCGACGATCTCCGGCCAGATGTGGCCGGGTTGATGCCAGCGTTCGTATTCGGCAATGGCGAGCGCGTCGTCCCGCAGGTCGAGGGCGAAATACTGGCGTGGCATCTCAGGCTCCTGGCTGTTGGCGGCGTGCGAATAGCAGTACCACCGCGAAGCTCACCGCCGGCACGGCCATCGCCCTGGCGATGCCACCCGCGTCGGACACCGCACCCATCGCCGCGGTAAGTACGGCGCCGCCGATGATGGTCATGACCAGCAGCGCCGAGCCGAGCTTGCGTTCGTCGTCGCCGCGGCCTTCCACGCCCAGCGCGAAGATGGTGGGATACATCACCGACATGAAAAAGCTGCACGTGACGAGCGCGCACGCACCCGCATAGCCCGGCGCCAGGAGGGCGAACACGGTCAACGCGATGTTGATCGCCGCGAACAGCGCCAGCAGGCGGCGCGGCGCCAGATACTTCATCAAGGCGCCGCCCGCGAAACGGCCGGCCATGAAGCACACCAGCGATGCGGTGAGGAAATTCGCGGCCGTCTTGGCCGGGGTGCCGGGCACGCTTGCCTGCACATAGCGGATCAGATAGCTCCACACGCCGACCTGTGCGCCGACGTAAAAGAACTGCGCCAGCATGGCCCAGGTGAAGCGTCGATCACGCAGCAGCGTCCGCAATACGCCCTCGCCCGCCGCAGGCTCTTCACCGACCGCATGGACCGCGGGGAAGCGCGTCAGCAGGATCAGCAGGCCCCAGCCCAGCACGACCAGCCCGATCACCAGATAAGGCAACTGCACCGCGGCGGTTTCCTGCGCGAGATAGGCCGCGCGGCTCGCCGCGCTCATGGCGGCCAGCTCGTCGGATGAACGCTCGACACCAGAGAAGATGAAGTGCTGGCCGATCAGAATGCCGGTGATCGAACCGAGCGGGTTGAAGGCCTGGGCCAGGTTCAACCGCTGCGCGGCCGATTCGCGCGGCCCCAGCAGTGTCACGAAGGGGTTGGCAGAGGTCTCCAGAAACGCCAGCCCGCTCGCGATCACGAACAGGGCGAACAGGAAGAAACCGTAGGTGCGAAACTCTGCCGCCGGCCAGAACAGCAGCGCGCCGATGCCGTACAGCGCCAGCCCGAACACCACCGCACTCTTGTAGCCGAAGCGCCGCATATACATGCCGGCCGGCATCGCCACCAGGAAATAGCCCAGATAAAACGCACTTTGCACCAGCCCGGCGCGGAAATCGTTGAGTACGAAAGCCTTCTTGAACTGTGCGATCAGCACGTCATTGAGGTTGTTGGCGACGCCCCACAGAAAAAACAGGCTGACGATCAACACCAGGGGAAGCATGGAGCGGCGGTAGATCTGGGTGGCCTGCGCGGTTGCCGCTGACCGGTGCTCGGTACTGATGTCCAAATCACTGCTCCCGCTGGACGGCACCCGTTGTGCGGGGCCAATGACAAGACTCGACTCAATGTGCAAATATGAACAATATATTCACTTGTAGCACAAGTCGCATCGCAGCATCGACGTCCAGACGTCCATCCACGCGGCAACCATGGCGTGGCGGTGCGCATCACAGTTGAGGCAAGCTTCACCATCAACCGGGGATCCATCGCGTCATGCCCAAGACACCACCCAAGTACCGCGCGCCTGCGCTGGACAAAGGCCTGGACATTCTCGAACTGCTCGCCGCCTCGCCGACGCCGCTGACGATCGCCGAGGTGTCCGAAGGCGTGGGCCGCTCGCGCGGCGAAATCTTCCGCATGCTGCAGGTACTGGAAGAGCGCGACTACATCACCCGCGGCGAAGGCGACACCGGCTACTCGATCACGCCGCGGCTGTTCCGCCTCGGCATGGAACAGCCGCAGCTCAAGACCGCGGTCGAAGCCGCCCTGCCGGTGATGCATCGCCTCGCCGACCTGGTGGAACAGTCATGCCATCTGGTGGTGCCGTCGCGCGAACAGATCGTGGTGATCGCCCGCATCGACCCGCCCGGTGAAATCGGCCTGGTCGTGCGCGTCGGCCATCGCCGCCCGATGTCGCAGGCTACCTCCGGCCACGTGCTGCTGGCCTACCAGAGCGACGAGATCCGCAACCTGTGGCTGGACATGATCGCCACCCATGAGCCCGACCTCGACCGCAAGAAGCTCCTGAAACTGGTGGCGCAGGTGCGCGCCCGCGGCTACGCCAGCGCACCCAGCCACATCGTCGACGGCGTCACCGACCTCTCCGCGCCGGTGATGCAGCACGGCCATGCCGTGTGCGCGCTCACCATTCCCTTTATCGAGCGCCGCGCCTCGTCGATCACCATGCTGCATACGCAGGCGCAGTTGCGGCAGGCGGCGAGCGATATCTCGGATGCGTTGCAGTACGGGGCGCCGGTGCGGAAGGAATAAACCGAGCGCGCTTCTGCCGTCGTACCTATGCGGCGTTAATCCCGCTGCGACCCCGACAACACATCCACCCACACCGCCAGCACCAGGATCGTGCCCTTCACGATGTACTGCCAGTAGGTGTCCACGTCCATCATCGACATGCCGTTGTCGAGGCTGGCCATCACCAGCGCGCCGATCAGTGCGCCGTGGACGGTGCCCGCGCCGCCGCGCATGGAGGCGCCGCCGATGAAACAGGCGGCGATGGCATCGAGTTCGCCGTTGCTGCCAGCCGAGGGTGAGCCCGCGGCGAGACGCGCGGTGTTGATGATGCCGGCGAAGGCGCACATCAGGCCCATGATGCCGAACACCACCAGCTTCACGCGCGCCACGTTCACACCTGACAGCCGCGTCGCTTCCAGGTTGCCACCGACCGCATAGATATGCCGGCCGAGCACGGTCTGTGTGCCGAGGTAGGTGAATACCGCCAGCAGGGCTACCAGGATCATCACCGGCAGCGGCACACCGCCGTAACGGTTGAGCGTGGTGATGAAACCGGCCAGTGCCGCACCGATCGCGATGAGCTTCAGCACATCGGTCCACCACGGCAATTGATTGAGCTGAAGCGCCGCGCGACGACGGCGGCGCAGCACCGTGAGCACCACCAGCGCCGCGAAGATCACCACGCCCAGCAGGCCTGACAGCATCGGCGCCACGTAACCCTGCCCCAGGTACACCAGGTCGTCCGGCACCGGCGAGATGGTCGAGCTATGCGTCACGCCAAGCAGCGCACCGCGGAACGCGAGCATGCCGCCCAGGCCCACGATGAAGGAAGGCACGCGCATGCGCGTCACCCACACGCCATTGAACAGACCGATCAGCACACCCAGCACGAGCACGGCGGCGATAGCCATCGGCGTGGACCATTGCAGGTTCACCGTGAGCACCGCGACCACGCCACCGAGCAGGCCTAGCAGCGAGCCCACCGACAGATCGATCTCGCCCGCGATGATCACGAACACCATGCCGCACGCGAGCATGCCGGTGATCGCCATCTGGCGCAGAAGGTTGGACACATTACGCGGGGTGACGAAGGCACCTTCCGTGGCGACGTGGAAGAAAATCCATATCGCCGCCACCGCCAGCAGCAAGGCCAGAATTTTGTAACGCGTAAACAGTTGTTGGATGTGCTGGGCTTGCATCGCGGATTCCGTAGCTGTTTCTTCGTAGCGTTTTTTTGGGGGGCGAATGAATTCAGGCGGCGGCGCGCGGGCCGGCGTCGATCGCGGCGGCCAGCACCTGTTCTTGGGTGAGGCCCTGATTGGGGAAATTGCCGCGCAGGCGTCCCTCGCCCATCACCAGCACACGGTCAGCCAGGCCCAGCACTTCGGGCAGCTCGGACGACACCAGAATGATCGACACACCTTGCGCAGCCAGCTCGAAGATCAGGCGATAGATCTCCGCCTTGGCGCCGATATCCACGCCGCGCGTCGGCTCGTCAAGAATCAGCACCTTCGGATTCGCCAGCAGCATCTTGGCGAGCACCGCCTTCTGCTGATTGCCACCCGACAGCCGCGCGATGGGCAGTGCCGGACTCGCGGTTTTGACCCGGCGCTGCCCGATCTGCGCTTCCACCACCTGCAGTTCGCGTTGCCGGTCGATGTGCCCGGCGCGCGCGTAGTGCTGCAAGGTCGCCAGCGTAATGTTGTCGCCCACGCCGAGCATCGGCACGATACCGTGCCGCTTGCGATCCTCCGGCACCATGCACAGGCCGGCTCGGATCGCGTCGCCTGGCGAACGGACTCTCAACGGCTTGCCTTCGAGCACCAGCTCCGCCGAACTACGGCCCGCATAGGCACCAAAGATCGCGCTGACCAGTTCGGTACGCCCCGCCCCCACCAGGCCGGCGATGCCGAGAATCTCGCCGCGCCGCAATTCGAACGACACATCGTCCACGCGCTTGCGCTGGGGATTCACCGGATCCAGGCAGCTCACATGGCGCGCCTCAAAAATCACTTCACCGATGGCGTGCTCTACCTTCGGAAACAGGCTTTCCAGCTTGCGTCCCACCATCAGGGAGATGATGGCGTCGGTGTCGAGTTCGGCCATCGGTCGCGTGGCGATGTGCTTGCCGTCGCGGATCACGCTCACCGTGTCGCAGACGCGCTCCACCTCGTCCAGCTTGTGCGAGATATAGATGCAGGCCACACCGCGGCGCTTGAGGTCTTCGACGATACCGAGCAACACCTCTGTCTCTCGCGCAGTCAGCGACGAAGTCGGCTCATCCAGGATCAGCAGCTTCGCGTCCTTGGCCAACGCCTTGGCGATCTCGAACAGTTGCTGGTGGCCGCCGCCGTAGTTCATCACCGGCAGCGCCACGTTCACGTCATCGAGCTTGAGTTCTTTCAGCAGGGCGCTGGCCTTGGCGTACATGGCGTCGTAGTCCATGCGCCCGCCCGGCCGGGTCAGTTCGTGGCCAAGAAAGATGTTCTCAGCCACGGAGAGCTTGGGCACCAGCATCAATTCCTGATGGATGATGACGATGCCGGCGCGCTCGCTGTCGCGCACGGAGCGCGCGCGCAACGGTTCGCCGCGCCAGAGGATCTCGCCTTCCCAACTGCCGTGCGGATATACGCCGGAAAGCACCTTCATCAAGGTGGACTTGCCCGCGCCGTTCTCGCCGCACAGCCCCACGCATTCGCCGGCGCGCAGCTTCAGGTCGATGCCGTCCAGGGCTTTGACGCCGGCAAACGCCTTGGTGATGCCGCGCATTTCGAACAGAAGATCGCCCCCCGCCATCATCCCTACCCTTACTTGCCGTAGATCTGGGCGTGGGTATAGAAGCCGTCGGCGATCACGGTATCGACGTTCTGTTTGGTCAGCAGGGTTGGCTTGAGCAGGACGGTGTCCACATCCTTCTTGCCGTTATTCATCTTGCTGGTGAAACCCGGCTTGTCGCCACGCACCAGCGACACCGACAGTTGCGCGGCCTGCCCCGCCAGCAGCTTGATCGGCTTGTACACGGTCATCGCCTGCGTGCCTGCGACCACACGCTTCACGCCTGCAAGGTCGGCATCCTGGCCGGACACCGGCACCTTGCCTGCCAGCTTCTGCGCGGCCAGCGCCTGGATCGCGCCGCCGGCAATGCCGTCATTGGAGGCGACCACGCCCTGGATGTTGTTGCCGTTGGCGGTCAGCGCGTCTTCCACGATGCGCATCGCCTTGGAAGCGTCCCACTCCGGTGTCCACTGCTGCCCGACGACTTTCACCGCGCCGCTGGCGATTGCCGGCTGCAGCACTTTCATCTGGCCTTCGCGGATCAGCTTGGCGTTGTTGTCGGTGGGTGCGCCGCCGAGCAGGAAGTAATTGCCCTTGGGCGCGGCGTTCAGGACACCCTGCGCCTGCAGCTCGCCGACCTTCTCGTTGTCGAAGGAGATATACGCATCCACGTCCGTGCCCAGGATCAGGCGATCATAGGACACCACCTTGATGCCGCTGCGCCTCGCTTCAGCGATCACGTTGCCTAGCACCTTGGAGTTGAACGGCACAATCACCAGCACGTCGACGCCGCGCGAGATCAGGTTCTCGATCTGCGCCACCTGCCGCTCCTCGCTGGCATCGGCGGACTGCACGTAGACCTTGGCGCCCAGCGCACCGGCGGCGGCGACAAAGTAGTCGCGGTCGCGCGCCCAGCGCTCGATGCGCAGGTCGTCGATCGAAAAGCCGATCACCGGCTTGTCCTTGCTGGCATGTGCCGCCGGCACCATGGCCGCCAGCAACAGCGCCGGCAGCAGCGCCCGCGCGAACAGATTCTTCATGAGCATCCCTCGTGATGACTGGCAGCGGAGCGCCCGGCCGGTGATCCGTCACGGCCGCTCGCTCCTGAGTACAGCGGTTGCAGTTGCCGGTACAGCTCGCGGAACAGCGGCTGACGGCGTTCGCGATAATAGGCATGCCTTGCGCGATTTGGCTCGCGCACCGCAACAAGCGGTGGCATGGCGCACACTTCGGCGAGCGACGCACCCGGCTCCGCTGCCAATCGCGCGAGCCGTGCCGCACCCAGTGCGGCACCCACATCGCCGCCGCTGCGCAGAGTCAGCGGCCGACCGATGATGTCGGCCAGCATCTGCGTCCAGTACGCACTGCGCGAACCGCCGCCGATCACCGTGACTTCATTCGCGTGCAATCCCGCGGCATCGACGGCCTCGATGCCGTCGAGCAGACCTAGCCCCACGCCTTCCAGTGTCGCGTTCGCCAGATCGGCTGCGGTGCTGTCCGCGCGCAGCCCGCTGAAAGCGCCGCAGGCATGTACGTCGTTATGCGGCGTGCGCTCACCGGTGAGATACGGCAGGAACATCGGGCCGTCGTCGCGACCGGCACTGCGTTCGGCTTCAGCCAGCATCTCGGCGACGCTAGAGCGGCCCGTCAGCTGTGCGGTGAAATCAAGACAACTGGCGGCGTTGAGCATCACCGACATCAGATGCCAGGTGCCTGGCAAGGCATGGCAGAAACTGTGCACCGCCTGTTCCGGCCGCGACAGAAAACCATCCGACACCGCGAAATACACACCCGACGTGCCGAGCGAAAGCATGGCCTGGCCGTGGCCGACGATGCCGACACCGACCGCGCCAGCGGCGTTGTCGCCGCCACCGGCGGCCACCGGCACGCGGTCCATATTCCAGCGCGCCGCGAGTTCGGGCAGCAGCCGGCCCGTCGCTTCGGTGCCCTCATGCAGCCTCGGCATGGTTTCCACCGACAGACCGCAGGCATCGAGCATCGACTGGCTCCAGCGGCGCCGCGGCACATCCAGCCATAGCGTGCCCGCCGCGTCCGACATATCGGTCGCGTAGTCGCCAGTGAGCCACAGACGCAGGTAATCCTTCGGCAGCAACACCTTGGCTACCTGATCGAAAATGCGCGGTTCGTGCTCGCGCACCCAGGCCAGCTTGGGCGCAGTAAAACCCGGCATGGCGAGGTTGCCGGTGATGCCGCGGAAACCGGGAACGCGCTCAAGCTCGCGGCACTGCGCATCGCTGCGCCCGTCGTTCCACAGGATCGCCGGGCGCAACACACGATCGTTCCTGTCCAACAGGGTCGCACCGTGCATCTGCCCGCTAAGACCGATGGCGGCCACTCGCCGCGACGAAATACCCTCCGCCGCCGCGGCAGCAAGCAGTTGCTCGACGGCAGACAGCGCGGCTGCCCACCACGTCGCAGGATCCTGCTCCGACCAGCGCGCGTGCGGATGAGAAAGCGAGAGAGGGTGCGAGGCCATCGCCCGCACCTTCCCTTCTTCGTCGATCAATACCGCTTTGACGGCCGACGTACCCAGATCCAGGCCGAGAAACATCGCGTGCTCAGCCGTAGATAAAGCGGTTGACCAGATTCTCCAGCCATTCCTGCCGGCCGGAGACATGCGCCGGGCGCAGATCGCGCCGGGCCGCTTCCTCCGTCAGCGTCTGCAGATTGAAGCCGCCATCGAGAATCTGTTTGCCGAAGCCGCCATCCCAGCCGGCATAGCGCTCGGCCTTGAACTCCGCCAGCAGATCGCGCTCGATCATGCCCGCGGCGCGATCCAACGCCAGCGCCAGCGCATCCATCGCGCCGATATGGCCATAGAACAGATCCGCCGCGTCGCTGCTCTGGCGGCGCACCTTGGTATCGAAATTGAAACCGCCGGTGGTGAAACCGCCGTGGCGCAGGATCTCGTACATCACCAGGGTCAGCTCTTCCACGCTATTGGGGAACTGGTCGGTGTCCCAACCGTTCTGCGGATCGCCGCGGTTGGCGTCGATGCTGCCGAAGATGCCCAGCGAGATCGCGGTCGCCACCTCGTGATGGAACGAATGCCCGGCCAGCGTGGCGTGGTTCGCTTCCAGATTGACCTTGACCTCGTTCTCCAGGCCGAACTCCTTCAGGAAGCCGTACACCGTGGCGCTGTCGTAGTCGTATTGATGCTTGGTCGGTTCCTGCGGCTTCGGCTCGATCAGCAAAGCACCCTTGAAACCAATGCGGTGCTTGTGCTCCACCACCATCTGAAAGAAGCGACCGAGCTGCGCGCGCTCGCGGTGCAGGTCGGTGTTGAGCAAGGTGTCGTAACCCTCGCGGCCGCCCCACAGCACATAGTTGGCACCGCCCAGCCGCTGGGTCGCGGCCATCGCATGAAACACCTGGCTGGCCGCGTAGGCGAATACTTCCGGCTGCGGGCTGCTGGCCGCGCCGGCCGCGTAACGCGGATGACTGAACAGATTTGCCGTGCCCCACAGCAATTTCATGCCGGTCTGGGCCTGCTTGGCCTCGAGCACATCCACCATCGCCGCAAAATTGTTCGCGTACTCGGCGAGGCTGTCGCCCTCCGGCGCCACATCGGTGTCGTGGAAGGTATAAAAAGGCGCACCCAGGCGGGCAAAGAAATCGAACGCCGCATCGGCCTTTACCCGAGCCTGGCGCATGGGGTCGCCGGCTTGTTGCCAGGGGCGCTGAAAGGTGCCGCTGCCGAACATGTCGGCACCCGGCCACACAAAACTGTGCCAATAGCACACCGCCAGGCGCAGATGTTCGTCCATGCGCTTGCCGAGTACGAGGCGGGACGGGTCATAGTGGCGGAATGCGAGGGAATCGTCGGCGTCGGCACCGGCGTAGCGGATCGGCGCCACGTGATCGAAGTAAGTCATCTAAAAGCCTCCTGAATGCTTTTGGATGCTGCAGTCGGGCCTATCAGGGCGCAATTACGAAATTCGCCATCGCCTTGGTCATTTTTCCCTGTCGCGATGCGTCATGCCTGGCGCATAAGTAACTGGTAGCGTCGGAACTTCGCGGCAACCGCCGTTAGTTACAGTCAGTGGTACGCCCCATGTCACCGCACCGCATCGCCCTGCTGTTCAACGCCAATAAGGTTTATGACCGCCAGGTCATCTCCGGCATCGGTCAATATCTGAAATCCACCCGCGTCGAATGGGACCTCTTCATGGAAGAGGATTTCCGCTGCCGCACGCTGGGTATCCAGCACTGGCGCGGCGACGGCATCATCGCTGACTTCGACGATCCCGCCGTGGCCGAGACGCTCACGCACCTGCCGATGCCGGTGGTCGCCGTGGGCGGCTCTTACGCCGACGACAGCCAGTACCCGCCCAACACGCCGTATGTCGCCACCGACAACACCAAGCTGGTGCGCCTCGCCTACGACCACCTGATCGCCCAGGGCCTGCAGCGCTTCGCCTTCTACGGCCTGCCTCCCTCGCCCGGCAACCGCTGGGCGCACGAACGCGAAACCGCCTTCCTGCAGATGATCGATGCGGACGGCCTGGAGGGTATGGTCTACCGCGGCTCGCCGACCAGCGCGGGCGGCTGGGGCCGTGCGCAGGAGGACATGGTGGCGTGGGTGAAATCGCTGCCCAAGCCGATCGGCGTCATCGCCGTCACCGATGCACGCGCGCGCCAGCTGCTGCAGGCCTGCGTGGTGGCCGACGTGCCGGTTCCCGAACAGATCGCCGTAGTGGGCATCGACAACGATCCGATGGCCCAGCTGCTCAGCCGCATCCCGCTGACCTCAGTCACCCAGGGTGCCGAGGAGATGGGCCGCATGGCCGCGCAGGTGCTGCATCAGATGCTGCACGGTGGCGACTGCACCAATACGCGCGTGCTCGTGCCACCGGTAGGCATTAACGTGCAGGCCAGCAGCCTGCATCAGCCCATGCGCAGTCCGCACGTGATGCGTGCACGGCATTACATCCGCCAGTACGCCTGCCTCGGTATCAAGACCGAGCAGGTGGCCGACTATGTGGGGATTTCGCGCACTTTGCTTGAGGAGCACTTCAAGCGGGAGCTGAAGCAGACGGTGCACCAGACGATTTTGGAGCACAAGCTGGAGATGGCGCGCGCGATGCTGGAGGACAGTTCGATTCCGCTGGCGGACGTGGCGGTGCGGTGTGGGTTTACGTCGTTGCAGTATATGTATGCAGTGTTTAGGCGGGAGTTTAATTGCACGCCAAGGCAGTTTTTGAGTATGGCTCGCGCTTAGCGCTTTAGCTTTTCTCCCTCTCTCTTCGGGAGAGGAGCGAGGTGAGGGCTCGGCCCCTGCGACGTGCCCTCCTACTTCGTCATTCCGGCGTAGGCCGGAATCCAGTAGTGATGTGTCTCGGTTGTCGCGTTGCTCCATACGGGTCCGCCTGTGGCGGGGTTTCGTCTCGCTGCCGCGAGCCGAGTTACTTTTCTTTGCTTGCCCAAAGAAAAGTAACCAAAAGAAAAGGCACCCCTCTTACGCGCCCTCCGGCTTCGCCTACGGGTTCGTGAGGGTTGGCCGGGCTTTTCGACACGACATCCCTGTCGTGTCGAAAAGGCGCAGGCATCCCTGCCTGCGCCCCCTTCGGGGCCTGATCGTCCAACCCTCACCGCTCCACAGGGGCCCGGGTACGGGCTCGCTTCGCATCGCCTTTCAGAGCATTCAGAGCAACAGCTCCCTCTCCCCTCCGGGGAGAGGGTTGGGGTGAGGGGTGGGTGCTCACGATAACGTTGAAATGGGATATGGGTAGGAGCGCACCCTGTGCGCGACAAACCGGCAGGACTGCCGGTTTGCACGGCGAAAGCCGCCCGAAGGGCGTGGGCCATGGATGGCCCGAGTAATTCCCTTGCGCGGGGCAATCTGAAAAGACGATCGCCCACAGGGTGGGCTCCTACCCATGGCGTTGCTATTTGGTCTTCAGCGCCACCTTTTGCTCTGCGCCGTCGTAGTCGACACTGATGTCTTCGCTTACATCATTGCCATCCGCATTCGGTTTGCTGCCATCGATACGCCGGATCACAAATTTCCGCTTCGCTGGTGCCCCGCTGCCATCGCCTTCGCGCTTGCCCAGGGTCAACTTGCCGCCGGCTTCGTCATAGCTGAGCGGTATGCGCGAATAGTGTCCTTTCTCGTAACCGTAGTTGGTGCCTTCGTCTTCGTAGAGGGAGAACTGGCCGTTGTCCCCGCTGTAGATCAGCAGGGTGATGGGTGCGTCAGGTTTTTCGCCGGTGTATTGGATGGCGGGGCCGGTGGGCACGATGGAGCCGGCGCGGACGAAGATGGGCATGCGTTCGGGTGGGGCGTCGGCGGTGATGGTGGTGCCGCCGTCGTGGCGCTGGCCGCTGCGGAAGTCGTACCAGGCAGTGCCGGCGGGCAGGTAGACCTGGCGCGAGGTGGCGCGGTACTCGGTCACCGGAGCGACGAGGAAGGCGGGGCCGAACAGGTATTCGTCGTTGATGTTGCGGACGTTGGCGTCGCCGGGGAAGTCCATCGGCAGGCCGCGTATGATGCTGCTGTCTTTCCAGTAGGTGTCGCCGGCGAGGGTGTAGATGTAGGGCATCAGGCGATAGCGCAGGCGGTCGTAGTAGGCGAGCGCTTCATACATGGGTGTGCCGGGTGACGCGAGGCTGTAGATCTCGCGGTACGGGAACTGCCCATGCGAACGGAACAGCGGACTGAAGGTGCCGAACTGGAACCAGCGCAGGTTGAGTTCACGCCACTCGGCCAGATCAGCCGCAGTGGGCGTGGTGGTTTCGTAGCGCTTCTCCAGGGCGAAGCCGCCGATGTCAGTGGTCCAGTTGGGGATGCCGGACATGGAGAAGTTGATGCCAGCGGAGATCTGGTCGTGCAGGTTGCTCCAGCGCGAAACCACGTCGCCGCTCCACGTCGCCGCGGCGTTGCGCTGCTGTCCAGCGAAGGCCGAGCGGGTGAGGATGAAGACGCGGCGATCCGGATCGTTTTCGCGCGAGCCCTGATACACACCGGTGGTGTGCATCAACGGATAGGAATTGAAGAACGCCGCGCCAGGACCGAGCGCAGTCGGCCCCATGCGCAGTTTGCGTTCGGCGATGTCTAGGTTGGAATGGATATCCGGCTCTGACGCATCGAGCCACCAGCCGTCCATGCCAAGCACGCCGAGTTTGTCGTGGATCTGCCGCCAGTAGATCTGGCGCGCTTCTTTCGCATACGGGTCGTAGAACGAATTCAGGTAGCCCTTGCCGATCCAGTCCAGCTCGCCCTGCTCCACATTGCGGCGGTAGATATAGCCCTTGGCATCGAGCTCCTGATAGTTCTTGGTGCTGGGATAGAACTTGGGCCACACCGAGATCATCAGCTGCATGTGCATGGCGTGCAGCTGGTCGAGCATGCCCTTGGGATCGGGGAAGCGCGCGGCGTCGAAGTCGTGCGAGCCCCAGGCGTTCTCCGGCCAGTAGCTCCAGTCTTCCACGATGTTGTCGATGGGCAGGCCCAGTTCGCGGTAGCGCTTGGCGGTGTCGAGAATTTCGGCCTGGGTCTTGTAGCGCTCGCGGCTTTGCCAGAAACCGTAGGCCCAGCGCGGCAGCATGGTGGCCTTGCCGGTGATCGTGCGGTAGCCGGCGATCACCTGGTCGAGGTTGTCGCCCGCGACAAAGTAATAGTCCACCGCATGCCCCAGCTCGGAGAACAGCGACAGCTCGCTCTGCTCGCCGCCAGCCAGCGGGTCGAGATGCAGCATGGTGAGGTAACCGCTGTCCGGCTCCCACTCGATACGCAGGCTGTGACGGCTGCCCGCTTCCATCGGCAGGCGCAGGTTGTGATACCAGGGGTTCCAGTTCTGTCGCCAGTCGTCGTACACCGGCTTGCCGTCGAGAAACACCTTGGCGTAGCTGCTCGAATACAGGCGGAACTTGTGTTCGCCGGACACTGCCGGCTCGATGCTGCCTTCCCACACCACCTTGCTGGTGGTCTTGGCGGGCGATTCGGCCGGCCACTGCTTCAGATCCTTGAGGTACTGGTAGTCCGGCTGCGCCTCGACGCGCTTCACCTTGAGCGCGTCGCCCACGTAATAGCTCGCGGTAAGACCGCCGGGCTTGCCCTCGGCGTCGTACACCTTGAGCGACTGGCTCAGCGGCTGGTACTCGCGCGGATCACCAAAGCGGGTGATCGAATTGTTGTCCCACAGCAGGCCGTAGTTGCGCGACGACACCACGAACGGAATGCCCACGTCGATGTTGTGCTGGGCCAGTTCCACATCCTCGCCCTTGTAGTTCATCTGGCGATTCTGGTGCTGACCCAGACCGTAGAAGGCCTCGTCGGCCGGCGAGTCGAAGCGCTGGCGGATCGCGTAGAACGGCTTGCCGTCGACCATGGTCGGCTCGAAGCTGCGCCCGCCCGCGCGCTCCGCCAGCACCGGCTTGCCGGCGGCATCGAAGAAATGCACGGCGCCATCGCGCAGCGATACCTGCGCGGACAGCTTCGCTGTCTTCAGCGTCACCGCGTCCGCGCTTTCGCTGAAAGTGAAACGCGCATCGCCACCGCTCTTCAGCGCCATCAGGCTGGCCGGCAGCTCGAAGTTGCCATCGGGCGTGGCGGTGACATGCACGATGCGCTCGTCCACCAGCTGCAGGCGTACCTTTTGCGGCGAACCGTCGAGCCGCACGATCACGCCGTCATCCAGCTTCTGTGCGTGACTGCTCGCGGCCGAGCCTTCGGTCGAAGGCGACTTGCCGCAGCCCACGAGTACGGCGAGCGCGACAGCGCAGAGTGGAAACCATTTCAACGACGGACGAATCATGGCTGCTTCCCGAGCGTGAGATCGGCGCTGAGCGGAGTGTGGTCGGAGGCGTTGCCCACGTAGATGCGGAAGCGGCCTGCATCGACTTTCCAGTCATGGCTCTTCACGTCGTAATAGGCAAAGGCGCGGCGATCGAGGCTGAGCGTGACGCGCTGCGTCTGGCCCGGTGCCAGCCGCACCTTGCTGAAAGCCTTCAATTCCTTGGCCGGGCGCGGCACGGCGGCGGACGGATCGCCCACATAGACCTGCGCCACTTCGGCGCCTTCGCGCGCGCCGCTGTTGCGCACGTCGAATGACACCGTGACGGGACCGTCCGTCGTCGGCTTGGCCGGCGACAGTGTGAGGTTGCTGAAATCGAAGCGCGTATATGAAAGCCCATGGCCGAACGCGAACAACGGCTGCGTCTGGCGCGGGTGGCTGGTGTACCAGCGATAGCCGAGGAACACGCCTTCGCCGTAACGCACCGTCGGCCGTCCCGAGGCAGCAGTAGTCGCGTCATAGAAATCGTGCGTCGGATTGTCCTGCCAGCGGTGCTCGAAACTGATCGGCAGCTTGCCTTCCGGCGAGCGGTCGCCGAACAGCACTTCGGCAATCGCCTTGCCGCCTTCGTCACCCGGATACCAGTTCTGCAGCAACGCCGGCACCTTGTCCAGCCAGCGATCCGTGGCATACGCGCCACCGGAGGTCACCGTGACCACGGTGCGCTTGTTCGCCGCGGCCACCGCCTCGATCAGTGCCTCCTGCCCCCATGGCAGATCGAAACTGCGGTCGAAGGCCTCGCTCTCCGACGTGGCGTCGTAACCGACAGCGACCACGGCCGCATCGGCCATCACCGCCATCTTGCGTGCGTCTTCCGGGATCATCTTGTCCACCGCGATGGCACCCAGGCTCATGCGGCTATAGCTGACGTCGGGGCGATAGTCGAGCCGCACTTCCACCGGCTTGCCGACCTGCAGCGACACGACCGTGTAGTGCGGTGCCTGGCCTTCGCGCAGCGGCTGTTCGATAACCGGCTTGCCGTCGAGATAAAGCGTGTAGGTGTCGTTGCTCGCAGCGGCGGTGAGGAACAGATACTTGCCGGTGGCCTGCGGTACGTAGCGGCCACTCCAGCGGATGCTCTGGCGGTCGGTCGCCGGCGTGGTCCATAGCTCCGGCTTCCATTGATCGATCTTGGTGTTTACCGTGTGGTCGATCGGCTGTCCGGCGAAATCCGGATTGCCAAAGGTCTCGCGCAGCAGGCCGCTGTGGCCATCGGTGGTGACGAATACTTCCTTCTTGAACACCTCGTCGGTACTCGGCAGGCCGCGGCTGTACAGCACACGCACTTTCGCGCCCGCCTTATCCATCACGCCGGTGAGGATGCTCTCCGTACGGAACGCATCGATGTGCGAGCTGCCGCCCGCGCTGCCGGCGCCGGGATACGCGGCCGGACCGATCACGGCGATGGTCTTCATGCGGTTCGCGTCGAACGGCAGTGTGTCGTGCTCGTTCTTCAGCAGCACCAGCGCCTCGCGCGCGGAATCCAGCGCCGCCTGATCGGACTCGCCACCCAACAGCGGAATGCCGTAATCGCGTGCCGCGCGATCGAGGAAGCCGAAACGTACCGCGGTACGCAACAGGCGCCGAGCCTTGTCGTCGAGATCGTCGCGCGACAGCGCGCCGTCGCGCAAACCATCCAGCGTCAACTTGGGCGTCATCGCTTCGGGCCCGGGCATCTCCAGATCCAGACCGGCCTTGAACGCCTTGATGCCGTCGTGAGTGGCTCCCCAGTCGGACATGAAGAGACCGTTGAAGCCCCATTCTTGTTTCAGGATGTCGTGGCTGATACGGCGGTTCTCGGCGAGGTAGTCGCCGTTGACCAGGTTATAGCTGCTCATCACCGCGCCGACCTGCCCTTCCTTCACCGCCATCTCGAACGCCGGCAGGTAGATCTCGCGCAGGGTGCGTTCGTCGATCAGCGTGTCGAGGTGACGGCGATCGTACTCGGAGTTATTGGCGGCGAAGTGCTTGACGGTAGCGACCACGCCCTGCCCCTGCACGCCACGGATCAAACCCACCGCGATCTTGCCGGCGAGATACGGGTCTTCGCCGTAGTACTCCATGTTGCGGCCGTTCTGCGGCGCGCGATACATGTTCACGCCGGGGCCGAGCAGAAAGCCGATGCCGCGTGCCCGCGCGTCGAGGCCCATCGCGTTGCCCACGCGCTCGGCCAGCGCCGGGTCCCAGCTCGCCGCCAGGCCGATGCCAGCGGCATACGCATTGGAAGGCCCAGGCGCACGTACACCGATGGGGCCATCGGACATGGCGATGCGCGGCAGGCCAATCTGCGGAATATCGCGCGTATAGAAGCCGTCCACACCACCTAGCAGCGACACCTTCTGTTCCAGCGTGAGCTTGCCTAACAAGCTATCCACGCGCTGATCGACACCGGCATCGTTGGGTGGTGGCAGCGCAAAGTCGGAGGCATAAGTGATGGATACGGACGCCAGCAGCGCCCAGGCAAGCACAGTCTTGCGCATGGTGTTCCTCAGTACGTAGCCAGTTTGACCCGCAGCACCTGCGGCTGGCCGGTGAAATTCAAACCGTAGTCGGTCTGGTCGCCGTTCCACAGGCGGCGGAAGATCCAGCGGCCATGGTCGTAATGGCCCTCTTCGACACGGTCGAGCAGAAAATGGATGTCCTTGCGTTCGCGGCCCGGGAAGAAATTCACGCGCACGTTGCGGCCGGTCACCAGGTATTCGTCGGGGCCAAGCCGCGCGATCAGCACACCGCCGTCGAGCTCCGCGTTGCCTTGCGGCGGATCGACGCCGAACTGCAACTGGCCATAGCCGAGGTGCACCTGCCAGTCGCCGAGGTCCAGCATCTGCTCGTGCGTGGCTTCCGGCTCGGCGGCGCCCCACAACTGATTAGCGTAACCAGCGGCAGCAATCTCGCTCACCATCGGTGCCAGCACGCGATAGTTCGCCGCGAACGCGTCGAGCGTGGCTTCGTCGAGCTTGCGCGCGCCCAGTGGATAGTTGGCGTAACCGGTGTAGTCCATGCCGAACGGCGAGAAGCCGATGGCGTGATGGCCGAGCGCGGCATACAGGTAGCGTGCGTACACCTTGTCATTGCCGGTCTCGGCGACGAACAACGGATTGTCCTTGCGTGCGTAGCGCTCCAGCACGGCGGTGTATCGCGGGTAATCGCGCATGTAGATATCGGGTGCCAGCACGTCCAGCGCGGGCGCGGCGGCTTTCCATATGTGCAGCACGTTGTCGGTCGGCCCGCCGCTGGCATAGCTGCCAGGCGGCCCGGGCTTGAAGGGATCGCGCAGTGCCACATTGACGTACATCGGCAGCGGATACACCGCCTTGCCCGCGGCGGCGATCTGATCGATGTAGTGCGCTACCGACCATGCCTGGAAATATTCGGCCGCGTCCGCACCGAACACCTGGCTCCAGCTGCCCGCCGACTTGCCGGTGGCATGCAGCAGCGGCTCCGGCACTTTGCCGGCGAACAGCGCATCCGCGGCAGAAGAGTGATCACGGTCGGTGCCGTAGGTACCGGACTCGTTCTCCACCTGCACCATGATGACGGTGTACTGCTCGCCATCGAGCGCACGCAAATGCGTCATCAGCTGTACGAAGGCCTTGCGATCCGCCTCCAGCGTGGCCGCGACGTGCGGCGACAGTGAACCGAGCTGCTTGCCCTCGCGGTTGATCATGCGCGGAAAGCGACGGTTATCCAGCTTCACCCACGATGGTGCATAAGCCGGCCCGTTGTTCTTCCAGGTGGCGAACCACAGCAGCACCAGCCGTACGTGATGCTCGCGCGCCTGCGCCACCAGGGTGTCGAGAAAGCTGAAATCAAACTGTCCTTCCTTCGGCTCGATCTGCTCCCATGCAATCGGCACTTGCACGGTATTGGCCTGCATCCGCTCGATCGCCGGCCACACCTCGCCGAGCATGTCCGGCCAGTTGCTGGAGTTGTTCACCTGCGCACCGAGGATCAGATACGGCTTGCCATCCACGAATAGCGCATGACGGCCGTTGTCATTGACGACCTTCGGCAGTTCAGAGGCGAACACGGAACCCGCGAACACGCAAGCGCACGCTGCGAGCAGCACGCGCCGGATAAACGATGAGCGCATGGACAGTCCCTGGCCAAGAAAGGGTTTGATGGATTTCATGGGGACGCCTTCGCCGCCGGCTCGCCATAGAAAATCCCGCGCCCGCTGGTGGCGAAGTAAAGGCGGCCGAACACGCGCGGATCGCCGGTGAGATGGCTGATGCGGCCATAGCGGTGGTCCGCATCGTCAATGCGCTGCCAGCTCTCGCCATCGTCGACGGAACGGAAGATGCCATGCGCGCCATGCAGGCGGCCGGCCACGAACAAAGTCGGTGCGCTTCGACCCGGCGCCGCTTTACCGAAGCCAAAAGCATCGACACCGGTCAGTCCGGGCAGCCGCTTGATGACACGACCAGTGTCGTCACCGCGCAGCAGTTCGCCCTCGCGACTGGCGACATACAACTCACCGGCCGCATCTGGCGACGCCTGCACGCGCGTCTGTTCCCGCCCCTTCGCCGCTGTGCCCAGCTCGCCGCCGATCGCGGCGAAATGTGCACCACCATCGCGGCTTGCGGCGAGTGCGCCGGAGTTGCGGTCGTAGGCATAGAAACGTTTCGGGTCGACCCGGTCCGCCAGTACATGCATACCGACTCCCAGACCTTCCGCCGCTTGCCAATGCTGACCGAAATCGCGGGTGAGGTAGACATGCTGCGCGCGATCCGGCGCCCACAGCACCGCGCCACCATCGGCCGCGATGGCCATATTGCCCGCACCCTGCCCCTCTGGCGGCTCGCTGGCGAATGCTTTCCACTGCTTGCCACCATCCTGCGACCACGCAGCGCGGACCGCGGCACCGAACGGCTTGCGCAGGTAGCCGCTGCGCACGATCAGCGCAGGCTTGGCGGCGGCATAGTCGATGCTCTGGCTATTGGCGTAACGCGGCGGCGCGGCAAACTGCAACTGAGCCGTATCCAGATCGTCGTGGCGATAGCCATCAAGATCGCCTAACGCACTAAGCAGATGCGCACCTTCGGGCGGGCTGATCAAACCAAGCGCCACGGTTTCTTCCAGCCCTTCGTCCTGGAATGTCCAGTGCACCGTGCCGTCCTGGTCGAACGCGCGCATATCGCGCGACGCCCAGATGCCGTAGCCGGTGACGAACATCACGTGATCCGCATCGAACGGATCGATGACGACGGACGCCAGCCAGTGCGGCGTGTGCTCGCGCGTCCACACCGTGGTGCCGTGATCGAATTCGGAGTGCGGGAACACGGCGCGCCAATGCGCGCCGCCGTCGGTGCTGCGGAACAGTTCATCGCGTGGTGTGTAGCGCGAGAAAGTGGCGGCCATCACCACCTTTGGATCGCGAGGATCGACAGCTACCGCGCCCCAGCCGAAGCCTTGAGTGTCCTGCGCGGTGCGCGGCATCGGCGTCACGTCGGTCCAGCGTTGCGCGGATGGCTCGTATTTCCACACCGCACCGGCATGCATGGCGTCGGGTCCGGGCTCGTCGCCGTAGCTCAGGTAATAACTGCCGTCACCAGCGCGCACCATATGGTTGGGACGCAGGCCCGCCGGTTGGCCCGGCACGGCTTTCCAGCTGCGCCCGCCATCATCGGAGCGGAACAGGCTGGTCTCGCGGGTGGACACACCCGCATAAAGCGTCGGCGTCGGCTTGCCCGATTTGCCGCTAGCGGGTTCGAACACCACGAACACGATGCCGATGGCCTGGCGCCGCCAGCTGTTTTCCGCGCTCGCCGAGGGCGATGTCGCCACGGCGGGGAAGCTGTCGACCCGAGCCCAGTGCGCGCCACGATCGTCGCTACGCCACAACCCGGCACTGCGCGAGCCGAAGAACAGCACACGGCCATCGTGCGGGTCCACCGCCAACCGCTCGCCATTGCCGCGCCCCAACTCATTGCCACCCAGCTTGAACGGCAGGTCCGCGCGCTCGAAATGCTTGCCGCGATCGGCTGAGCGCAGGATCGCTCCGTTGCCGACGCGTTCCGTGGTGTAGGTACCGCCGGCAAGATAGACACGCTCCGGATCGCTGGGGTCGACCGCGAAACTGTCGATTCCCAGCAGGTTCTCGTCCTTCGCTTCGATCCAGTCCGTTACCGACACCCATTGCGCCGCAGAGCGGTCCCAGCGATAGGCACCGCCGACATCGGTGCGTGCGTAGTACAGGCCATGTTCCAGAGGATGGAACAGCAGCCCGCTGACGAAACCTCCGCCACCGATACGCACGCTGGCATAGCGGTACGCCACTGCATCGTCGGCCGCGGCGGCGCTGGCGGCGCATAGCAGGCAGGCTGCCAGCGCCGCCATCATGGTGCGGATGCGCGCTACCATCTCAGAACGACGCGCGCATCACCAACTCGTAGCGGCGATCGTTGATGAACCAGCCGCGGTTGTACAGGCGGTGGTCGACCGTGCCGTCCGCGTAACTGGTCGGTCCCATAAGGACCTTGGTGGTGGAGTTGGTGAGATTGTTGGTCTGCAGGCCCACCTGCACGTTCTTGTTGAGGCGGTACATGATCGAGCCGTCGAGCTGGCCGTAATCGTCCGACCAGGTCGGCAGTTTGGTGGCCACGTCGCTGGCGGTCAGCAGGTAGCGCGAGCGCCAGTTCCAGGCCAGGCGCATCGACCAGTCGCCATACTCGTACATGCCCACCAGGTTGTAGCTGCGCTTGGACAGGCCTTCCAGCGGCAGTACCACACCGGTGACGGTGGTGTTGGAGTACGGATCGGTGGCGCTGTTGGTGCCGCCCTTGCTGTCGACATAGGTGAAGTTGGCCTGCACGCCGAAGCCCTTCAGCCAGCCGGGCAGGAAATCGAAGAACTGCTGGTAGCCCAATTCGCCGCCGCGGATCCTGCCCTTGCTCATGTTGTACGGACGGGTCACCTCGAACGGCTGGCCGTTGTAGGTCTCGGTGCGCGTCTGGTTGGCGATGTAGTCGCGCACGTCCTTGTAGAACAGCGTGGCGTACAGCTGGCCGGTGGGTGCGAAATACCATTCCAGCGCGGTGTCGTACTGGTTGGCGCGCATCGGCTTGAGGTTCGGATTGCCGGCCGAGCCGTTCCACTTGGTCACCGCGGTGTTGTCCGAGGTGAGCGTGGCACCCATCTGCAGATACGGCTGCAGCTGAGTGAAGTCCGGACGGCTCATCGCCCGGGACGCGGCCAGTCGCCATTGCAGGCTGTCGGTGAACTTGAAGCGCAGGTTGAAGCTGGGCAGCGCGTTCTTGTAGTGCCCGCTGAAGTTCAGCGGGAAATACTGGCCGTAGTACATGGCCTTCAGGCTGGGGTCGACGCCGCTGGTGGTGAGGTCCGGAAACTGGCCGTAGCCGCTCGCGGTCACGTCGGTGCGCACCAGGCGGATGCCCACGTTGCCGTCCACCGGCACGCCAAGCGCATCGTCGTTGCCGAAGTACAGCACGCCGTAGGCGGACTTGGTCTTTTCGCTCTGGTCGTTGATGTCCTGCTTGCGATAGATATCGCGCGGCGCCCAGCCCGTGGCCGAGCCAAACGCATGCAGCTGCTGGTAGGCGTAGTGATAGTCGCGCACCAGCTTGTCGCTGGGGAAGTACAGCTGCGGCGGCATGCTGGCGTTGCCGCGGAAGAAGTTTGAATACGCGTACAGCGAGGACATACCCGGCAGATAGGTGGCCAGGTCCGCCAGTCCGCTCGGGCTATCGATGGCGGCCCAGTTGTCGGAAACCACGCCCCAGTTGTAGCCGTTGTTCTTGTTCAGCTCGGTGCGGCTGGTGGCGCGCACGCCGAATTTCACGTAACGCAGCCATTTGCTGTCCTCGAAGTTGTATTCGAGGTCCAGCCGCAGGGCGCGCTCCAGCCCCTTGTTCCGCTCATGGTGATCCATCGCCGCGCTCCAGAAGTAATTCGCCGGATTGGTGGCGTAGGAGGCGGGATCGGAGGTGATGGTCGGCTTGGATCCGCCGGGCACGTTCAGGGTAACGCCGGGCAGATAGGTGGCGTCGAACACGGTGAAGTCCAGCGACTGGCTGGTCGACTTGACGAACTGCGCATCGGCGTACAGCACCATCTGGTCGTTGATGTTGTACTTGAGGCTGTTGGACCAGTCGGTGGTGATGGTGCGCTGGGTCGCATAACGGCGGTCGGCCATGAAGCGCACGCCGTCGGTCGTCAGATTTCCGCGCCACGAATCGGACGCCAGCGTGCCGCTCTGAAACACGCCATTGCTGTCGTAGTTGAAGGTGCCGCCGCCGGCCGGATGCACGTTGTTGCTGGTGTCATTGAAGATGCCGCCGAACTCGTCCCATTGCATGCGGTAATCAGAACGCAGCACCTGGCTGGTCAGCTCCAGATCCTTGTTGGGGCGCCACTGCAGCGCGCCGGCCAGGCCGATGCGGCGGCGCTGGAAGTCCAGCGTGCGCCAGTCGGCGCCGCCAGGCACATAGACGTTAGCGAAATTGGTGCCCTTGAGTACGGCGGCGTCGTTGCGCCTGACGTAAGGCTCCATCTGGATGCCGTCCGAGCGCGTGGCCAGTTCGGAGAAAGCCACGTCGAACAAGGCGCCGAATTCGCCATGGTTCTCGGTCTTCCACACATTGCTGTAGAGGAACGAAGCCGACGGCTTGCTCTTCTTGGCGAAGTCGCCTTCGTTGACGCCGCCGGTGAAGCCGATCACCCGTCCCGGCGAGTCGAACGGCAGGCGCGTGCGCAGATTGACCGTGCCGCCGATGCCGCCTTCGATGATCTCGGCGGAGGGATTCTTATACACGTCCACGCCGGCCATCAGCTCGGCCGGCACGTCCTCGAAGCTGAGGCCACGGCCGGAGTTGGCGCTGAACACGTCGCGCCCGTTCAACTCGCCGCGGACCTGCGTCATGCCGCGGATCATCACGCCGCTGCCTTCGGCGGAGAAATGATCCGGGTCGTTGCGCGCCATGAAGTGATCGATGGTGACGCCGCTAATGCGCTGCAGGGTCTCGGTGACGCTGCGATCGGGCAGCGCGCCGATATCCACGGCGGTGACCGAGTCGACGATCTGGTCGGCGTTCTGCTTCAGCTGCTGGGCTGACTGCAGGCTGGCGCGCACGCCAGTGACGGTGACACCGGTGAGGTTCTGAACCGGTTTCTCGGCCTCACTCCCTTTCTTCTTGGGCTTGGCTTTGGCTGCGCTATCTGCCGGGGTCGCAGTGTTGGCGCCGTCGCTGGCCTGTTGCGCGAGAGCCGCAGGCCCGTACATCAAGGCCAGGCCCATCGCCACCGCAACGGCAAGACGCGCGCCGGAAAACCGCTGCTGCGCCTTGAATGGGTGACACGAAGCCCCGCCATGCACTCTTTCGATCATGGTCAATACACTCCCCGCAGATTTTTATGAGCGGTGGACGGCGTCCACCGGCTTCACTGGCCGATCCGGCTCCCCGATCCGGTGGCTGGGTCCTACGACTCCTTCAACCATGACCGACCTATGACAGGGCGCATGCTGAAGTGCGGGGCTATGGCGCACAATTGCGAAATTAAGGGTTGGGGGTAATGTTTCTTCATTTGCGTTCGCCACATTGAGGGGCCGCCCGCCTGCGCCGGATCGGCTCGCCGCTGCCTCGCAAACATCGGCGCAGCAAGGATTCCGGCGGCAAGAACGTCAGGAAAAACGCGTCGCGATACGACGGTTAAGAAGCAGGCAGGATTATCGGTTGCCGCTTCCGCGCTGAAAGAAAGCCATGGGCGAACTTCCAGCGTCGGCGATTTCCACCGTGATGTGAACCAGCTCCTCGTGTACCGCCAGGCGCCCGCGCACCGCGGCGGCCGTCAGCGGCTGCGTGCTGACCAGCCCGAGAATGCAGGCGAAGCGTCCTTTGCCGACCCGCCATACGTGGAGGTCGCTCACCGCGGCGTACGGGAAATGTTCTACGACCACCTCGCGGATTTCCTGCACCACCGGCGCATCCATCTCCGCATCCAGCAGGACCCTGCCAGACTGTTTGAGCAGGCTGACGGCCCAGTTGGCGACCAGGAACGCGCCGACGATACCCATCACCGGATCCAGCCAACTCGCGCCGAAATACTTGCCGCCCAGCAACGCGGCGATGGCCAGTACCGAGGTCGCCGCATCGGCGATCACGTGCAGGTAGGCTGAACGCAGATTGATGTCGTGGGCATGATGTCCATGAACATGATCGTGGCCGTGATCGTGCGCATGACCGTGTTCGTGACCGTGATGACCATCCTTCAGCAGCCACGCGCATAGCAGATTCACGCCCAGGCCGATGGCCGCGATCACGATCGCTTCGTTGTAGTGGATGGGGCTGGGCGCGAACAACCGCTCCACCGACTGGAACAGCATCAGCGCCGCCACCACGCCCAGCAGCAAGGCACTGCTGTAGCCGCCCAGCACTTCGATCTTCCAGGTGCCGAAGGCGAAGCGGCCGTCGTGGGCGAGTTTGCGCGCCAGCGCATAAGCCGCCAGCGACAACCCCAGCGCCAGCGCATGCGAACTCATATGCCAGCCGTCCGCCAGCAGGGCCATGGAGTTCAGCATGTAACCGCCGGTGATCTCGACCACCATCATCACCGCGGTGATCACCGTGGCGCGCAGCGTGTTCTTCTCCGCAAGCGGATTGCCATCGTTGAACTGATGGGAATGCAGGTAGGGCGAGGTATCGGGTGCGGTGTTCATGGCGCCAGAGGTTTAGTATACCCCCCCATACTATATCGATACGCCCGGAGCAGACCATGGCCCACATCGCGCAGAACAAGAAACCGTTAATTTCCCGCGTACGCCGCATCAGTGGCCAGGTCGCCTCGCTGGAGCGCGCGATCGAGGCCGACGACGACTGCGGCGTCATCCTGCAGCAGGTTGCGTCGATCCGCGGCGCTGTGCAGGGCTTGATGCTGCAGTTGATGGAGGGCCATCTCAAGGAGCATGTCGCGCCCAAGGGCTCGCGCAGCGATGAGCTGGAACCGGTGCTGGCCGTGTTGCGGGCTTATCTGCGCTGAGACTTAACCTTGTAATCAGGCGATCTACACGGGGTGGGGAGCAGGCTTTGCTGTCGCAGCGGGGCTTTCTTGAGGGAGATCGCCATGAGTACTTCATCTATGCGGCGCCTTTCACTGCTTGCCGCGCTTGGGTTTGCGCTGGCCGTCGGCAGTGTGGCGGCGCAAAACGCTATGCCGCAGGACAAGATGGGCAGCATGCACGCCAATGTGCAGGGTATGCATACGATGCCGGCGACGGTGATGGCGACTGATCCGAAGTCGGGGACGGTGGATGTTACGGCGGGTGGGATGGCGTTGAAGGTGCATTTTCCGCCGGCGGCTATGGCGGGGTTGAAGGTGGGGGATCAGATTACTTTGCATATGGGGTTTAGTAAGCCTTGATGCTTTGGCGTCCCGCTCCCTCTTTCACCGGGAGCGAGTTCTGATCCTGAGTCACTCTCTCCTACTTTCGTCATCCCTGCGCAGGCAGGGATCCAGTAGTGGTGCGCTTCGATGTTTGCGTGTGCGTGCCCCGGTTCGCCTGCCGCGGGCTTTCGTCTCGCTGCCGCGAGCCGAGTTACTTTTCTTTGCTTGCCCAAAGAAAAGTAACCAAAAGAAAAGGCACCCCTCTTACGCGCCCTCCGGCTTCGCCTACGGGTTCGTGAGGGTTGGCCGGGCTTTTCGACACGACATCCATGTCGTGTCGAAAAGGCGCAGGCATCCCTGCCTGCGCCCCCTTCGGGGCCTGATCGTCCAACCCTCACCGCTCCACAGGGGACCCATTACGGGCTCGCTTCGCATCGCCGAGCAGAGCAGAGCAACGCATACAGCTCCCTCTCCCCTCCGGGGAGAGAGCTGGGGTGAGGGGTGGGTGCTTGGGAGGGCGCTGCTACGCAGCGTCGCTAGTCCCAATGAATTTGCTGCGCGCCAAACCAGCCAATCAGCGCACGTGTACCCAGTGCACGTGTATCCCTTTCGCCTTGTCTTCCTCGCGATAACCTTCGCGGCCTTCCACCACGGTACCCCATACGCTGCGCACGCCGGTGGGTGTGGGGCGGTCGATGCGGACGTGTTCGTTGGCGGGGATGGGGAAGTTGGTTTCGAGAACGAGGGCTTGGTCGCGTTCCCATACGAGTACGGCGTGGCGGCCGCCGCTGGCGCCCCAGCCGATATGGACTTGTACGTCTTGCGGCGAGAAGGCGCCGCGGTTGTCGAGCTTCCAGTTCTCCGACCTGCGCAGCAGCGCTTCCAGATCCGGGTCGCTCCAGTCGACGCGGTTGGCCGACCATTTCGAGTGCGACTTATGAAAGGTCATGTGGCGAGGTACCTTGCTGGGGAGACAATGAGCGCCCGGTTCCGCGACAAGCGAAAGCTTGACGCCCCGCTGGGCACGATAGTGCCCGCATCGGGGATCGAATGCCATTGGTGGAGAAAAAGGCGCACCTGGGGCATTTATCGGCTGTTCGCGCCGGCACTTGAATGCCTCGCGCCCACACATGGCATTCACAAAGCGCATTCATGCCGCGAGTTAGCGTGCGCGCTCTTGCCCTGAGGCGGGAGCGGGTCATGCACAGCCCTACGTGGAAAGCCTTTCCCTCATGCCGGCCGACCCGGCAGCACTCGCTTTTACTGCTGGCCCTGGCCGCATTTGCCTTGTCAGGCGTTGTGCCGCGCGCGAGTGAAGCCGGCGATGCACATGCCACCGTCACCCAGATTTTCGCGTTCGGCGACAGCTATACCGACAGCGGCGTCAAGCTGAACCTGACTACGAAGGCGGTTGCCGCCGGTGTTCCGAATGCGGTGGTGATGCCCAATCCCAAGCTCTACTACCAAGGGCGCTATTCCAACGGTCTGGTGGCGGTGGAGGATCTCGCGAGCGCGCTGCATATGAAGCTGACCGACTATGCCGTCGGCGGCGCCATGTCCGGCGACCAGAATTACGAGTCCTGGGTGGACGATTACACCGCCACTGGCATCCAGGCCCAGGTCGCCAGTTTCCGGCATGATCTGGGCGTCCTCCGCGCCGATCCGCATGCGCTCTATGTCGTGGCGATTTCCGCCAACGACTATTTCAAGTTCATCGATTTCGCTCAGCCAGGCACGCTGTTTGTCGGAACGCAGACGCCGGCCACGATCCAGGACATGGCTGACCGCGCTGCGGAGAACACCGCGCTGGCTGTGCATCGCCTCGCCGAACTCGGCGCGCGCCGCTTTCTGGTCTCCGAGTCGTTCTATCTGAAAGGCCTGCCGTACATTCTTTCCGCCGGCCAGTCGAACATCGCCGATGCGTTCGCCTCGCGCTACAACACACGCTTGCAAGAAACGCTGCATACGGCCGAAGTTCGCGACGGGCTATCGATCCGGCTGTTCGACTGGGGTGGCAAGACGCGGCAGATCATCGACAACGCGGCGCGCTACGGCATCACCAACACCACGGATGCCTGCGAGGTCACCTTTCCGGTGCCGCAGCCCGCGTGCGCTACGCCGGATGCCTATCTGTTCTGGGACGAGTACCACCCGACACGCCGGGCGCATCAGATTATCGGCGGCATGATGGAGCAGCTGGTGCGGCACTGGTGACTGGCGAAGCCGTCGATTCGCGGCGTGCCCATTCGTCGTCTATATAGCGCGACATGCGGCACGCCCGCTTACGGCATCGCGAAGGCCCGACATTCTCAAGGAGGAACCGCCATGCCAATCAGCCCCCTGCCCGCCAGCAACGGGCATCTGAAACTCAATGGCGTCGATTACTACTACGAAGTCCGCGGTCAGGGCGAACCGCTCCTGCTCCTGCACGGCGGACTCGGCACCGCCGACATGTTTGGCCCGGTGCTGCCGGCGTTCACCGGGCAGCGGCAGGTGATCACCGTCGACCTGCAAGGCCACGGCCGCAGCTCGCTCGGCCATCGGCCGATCCGCTGTGAAGCGATCGCCGACGACATGACCGAGCTTCTCGAAGAGCTCGGCCATGCGCAGGTCGACGTGCTGGGCTATTCCTTCGGCGGCAGCGTGGCACTGCGCCTGGCCGTACAGCATCCGGAACATGTGCGCCGGCTGGCCCTGATTTCCACGCCGTATGCAGACGACAGCTGGTATCCGGAAATACGCGCGCAACAGGTCATGCTATCCGCCGAAGCCGCACCCATGATGCAAAACACCCCGATGTATCACGCCTACGCGGCGGTGGCGCCGCACGTAGAAGATTTCCCGCGCTTGCTCGATGCCATGGGCGACTGGATCCGCCAGCCTTACGACTGGTCCGTCGACGTCGCCAAACTTCCGATGCCGGTCATGCTGATCTTTGGCGACGGCGACATGATCCGTCCGGAACATCAGATTCGCTTCTATCAGCTGCTTGGCGGCGGCCTGAAAGACGCCGGCTGGCAGCGCGAACACATGTCCCGCAACCGCCTGGCGATCCTGCCGGATCTGACGCATTACGACATCGTCGCCTCACCGAGGATGGCGGAGACCGCATTGTCATTCTTGAATGGGTAAGAGCTGGGCCGAACGGCAGGCCTATGAATGAGCCACGCTTATCTACGCACTTGTAGGCTCTGATCGCGAAGGCGCAGACTTCGGCGCACCATCTGCCGTCATGCCAAAGGAGTGTGTATGAAAGCAACCAAGCTTGGACTCGCCGCTCTCTCGCTCACGCTTGTCATTGGAACCGCCCAGGCACGCGACGAAAACGACACCGCAGCAAGGTTGGCCTCGCTGCAAAGTCAGGCCGGTGATCCCGTCGCCTCACTGCAAGTCAACGACCGCGACGCATCGTGGGAGGCCTTGGGTAACCGGGATCTACTGATCCACTCGCAGAACGACAACCAGACATGGTTGCTCCACACCAGCCTTTGCCCCGGTCTGACCAGCGTAAAACGTATCTGGGTGACTTATGCCCACGACGCTCGCGTCTATGTCGGAACAGACTACGTGAGGCGCCTGGACGAGGCTGGCGGACGCTGCCAGATACTGGAAGCGCGCCCAGTCGCCAACGTGCAGGTGCAAGGCGTACGCGGCTCCCTCGTCACCGGGCCACGCGGCAGGAACGAAAGCGATCTGCCGTCGTCCAAGGCACCGTGATCCCCTGATGTATCAGTAGGAGCGCACCCTGTGCGCGACAACCCGGCGAAGTGGTGCGCCCGATCGCGCACAGGGTGCGCTCCTACAAAAAGCAGCCTCAGGCTTTCTTGAGGAAGCAGACCTTAAGCACCAGCCCCTTGATCTTGTCCGAGTTGCCTTCGATGTGCTCGGCGTCGCCGTCCACCAGTCGGATGTTGCGGATCACGGTGCCCTGCTTGAGCGGGATGGAGGAACCTTTCACCTTGAGGTCCTTGATCACCACCACCGAGTCGCCGCTGTTGAGGACGTTACCGTTGACGTCGCGCACCACCGTGCCCTCGTCCGTCGATGCGGCAGCCACCATCGGCCACTCGTGACCGCAATCGGCGCAAACGTAGTTGTCGCCGTCGGGGTAGGTATTTTCCATGCCGCACTGCGGACAAGCGGGGATATCGGACATCGGCGGGGCCTGCGTGAGAAATGAGCTGGAAATTATAACCGCCCGCTCCCGCACCGGCTTGGCTACCATCCGCAGCCATTGCCATGACTGCGTAGAACCGTGCCGACCAACGACCGCCCCTGGTGCCTGTATCTGATCGAATGCCGCGACGGGTCGCTCTATGCGGGGATCACCAATGATCTCGACGCGCGCTACGAAGCGCATGTCGCGGGGCGCGGCGCCCGATATACGCGCTCGCATCCGCCGTTACGGCTGATTGGATCGAGGGCTTATGCCGATCGTGCGGCGGCGTCGCGCGCGGAGTGGGAGATCAAGCAACTTCCGAAGGGCAAGAAGATTGCGTATCTGCTGGAAAGCAGCGCTTAAGCAGAAGCAGCTTCTGCCCCCTCCCCTGCTCGCGACGCGAAGCTAGTCCCGTGGGACAGGGGAGGATTGGGGAGGGGTAGGTACTTGAGACAAGGCTCGGGAGAGGTTTTCACAAGGGCTCACCCCCTCCCAACCTCCCCCTGCCAGCAGGGGGAGGAGCTACAAACCTCAGCGCATGATGCCGGTATGCCCCAGCGAGTAACGCCCCGGCTGCGGCCACACGGCCAGTCCATGCGGCTCGGCGCCAACCTTGATCTTGCGCACCTCGCCGGTGGTCGTGTCGAAGGCATAGACCAGATCATCGTAGCGACCCGACAGCCACAGCACTTTGCCGTCGGCGCTGACGTTACCCATGTCCGGGCTGCCGCCGCCGGGGATCGGCCAGTTGGCCACCACGGTGCGCGTGGCGAAGTCGATCACCGACACACTGCCCTTGTTGATGCCCTTCTTGTTGCCGCGGCGCTCGCCATGCACATGGTTGGAACCGCGGTTGGCCACATACAGCTTGGTGGCGTCACGGCTGGGATACAGGCCATGCGTGCCGATGCCGGTCTTGATGAAGCCGATCTTGGTGAAGCTGGCGCCATCCACCACGTACACACCGTCGGCCATCATGTCGGCCACGTAGAAAATCTTGCCGTCCGGCGACACGCGGATGTCCTGCGGCATGCCCTTCTTCTCGAGCTCGAGATAGCCAAGCACCTTGCGGTTGACCATGTCGATCTTGACCAGCTTGCCGCCGAACTCGCACGTGAAGATGGCGTAGCTGCCGTCGATGGCGAAGTCGGCATGGTTGATGCCCTTGCACTCCGGCGCATCCAGGCTGCTACGCAGCTGCATGGTGTGCGCATCGCGGAAGTCCAGGCGCGCATGCGCCTCGGCCACCACGATGGCTTCCTTGCCGTCGGGCGTGAAGTACATGTTGTACGGGTCGTCGACCTCGATCGCCTTGCCAGGCTTGCCGGTCTTCGGGTCGATCGGGGTCAGGCTGCCGTTGGTCTTGCCCTCGGCGTTGTTGGTGACCCACAGCGTCTGCAGATCCCACGCTGGCACCACGTGCTGCGGGCTGCTGCCCACCGGGAAAGTGTCGACCACCTTGTAGGTCTTCGGATCGATCACCGACACCGTATTGGAACGCAGGTTCGGCACATAGATGCGCTCCAGCGCGCCCTTCACGTTGGGGCTGAAGTTGTTGAGGCGCGCCTCGGTATACATGTTGTCAGGGTTCAGTACGGCAGGCATGCCGGGCACCGTCTTGACGGCAGGCGACGCGGCCATCGCGGCGCCAGTGAAGCAAAGCCCAGCCAGCACGGCACTCGTCAGGGAAGCGAGCCGCGAGACGCTACGGAGAGAAGACATCATGGGGAATTCCGTTCTCGAAAATTTTGGGGATTAAATCTAGTGGGCGCGGAAAGTCAGCGCCCGGCCGTGTCTTTGCGGATCGCATCCACGGTCTGCGCAACGATAGCATCGATGCCTGCCTGCCCAAGCGCCACGCTAGAGCGACGCGGGTCGCCGCCGTACACACCATCGGCCGCCCCCAGCTTGGGGCCGGCCTTGAGCTTGTCCAGCCGGACCATCTGCGGCGCCACCGCCAACTGCAATGAGGTATCCGCCAGGCCCGCGTGCGTGCCGATTTCGTCATCGCGGAAGCCGCGCTGGCGCAGCATTTGCGCATAGCCGTCGGAGCTGGCCTGGTAATACGCCGGCGGCACGAAGGCCTTGGCCGCCTTGCCGGCCCAGGCTTTGTTGAGCTGCGCCACGACCTGCTTCACATCGCTCTGGTAGCCGCCGTGGTCGCCGAGGAACACCACGTTCTTGAAGCCATGCGCGGCGAAGCTCTGCGCAGCCGCGGCCAGGATCTGCTCGAACGCGCCATCGGGCACGCTGATGGTGCCGGGGAACTTGGCATGCCCCTGCTCCGGCGCGTAGCTCACCACCGGCGCGACCAGCGCATTGCCCAGCTGCTCCGCGATGTGCTGCGCCAGCCACGCGGCGCGCGCGTTGTGCTTGCCCACCGCGATACCGGGGCCGCTCTGCTCGGTGCCGCCGATGGGAATGATGATGGTGGTCTTGCCCGCGGCGACCTGGTCGCGCACCTCGGTCCAGGTGAGCTCTTCCAGCAACACCGTCCTGGGTGTCTGCGCCCAGCACGCCTGCGCGGCGGCGAGCATCAGGGTGGCGGCGACTGCCCGCCGTAGTGAGTGATTCATGGGCTGACCGGATCTACTGCGTCGACAGCGCGGAACGGTAACACCGTCCCGGGCCGATGGGACGGGCAGCGACATTCCGCCCGTCCGACAGCGTTAATCGAGGCCCATCGGCCTCATGCAACCAAACAGTTGCATTTGAAAAACGCCCGACCTAATATGCAACCCGGAGGTTGCCCATGAACACATCGACTGATCGCATCGAACGACAGATCCTGCTCAAGGCCCCACGCGCACGCGTGTGGCGGGCGCTGGCCGACGCCGAATCCTTCGGCGACTGGTTCGGCGTCGCCCTCAAAGGCAAGCGTTTCATCGCCGGCGAGTACACGCAGGGCAACATCACCTACCCCGGCTACGAACACCTGGTGTTTGAAGCGTTGGTGGAAAGTGTGAAGCCCGAGCATTACCTCGCTTTCCGCTGGCATCCCTACGCCATCGACCCGGACGCCGACTACTCAAAGGAGCCGACCACGCTGGTCGAGTTCACTTTGGAGGAAGCCAGCGACGGCACTCTGCTGCGCGTCGTCGAGTCAGGCTTCGACAGGATTCCGGTGGAGCGCCGCAGCGAGGCCTACCGCATGAACAGCGGCGGCTGGACCGAGCAGATGGAGAACATCGAGAAGTATGTCGCCGCGCACTAAGCCGTCCACACGCAGCGCGGCGGAAACACCCGTGCTGCAGCGTTCCGCGCCGATCTTCGCCGCGCTGGGCGATGCCACCCGTCTGCGCCTGGTCGCCCTGCTCTGCGCAGGTGGCGCGATGTCCATCGCGCAACTCACTACCAGTACCGACATCACCCGCCAGGCGGTGACCAAACATCTGCAAGTCCTTGCGGATGCCGGGCTGGTGCGCGACGTCAAACTCGGGCGTGAACGCTTGTGGGAGTTCGAGCCTTCGCAGCTCGAGCAGGCGCGGCGCTCGCTCGAAACCATTGCGCAGCAATGGGACCGTGCGTTGTCGCGATTGAAGTCGATGGTCGAACGTTAGGGACCCGAATCCACCGTGGCGCGCGCATCACGCCCGAACGCAAAAACTTGCTTGTTTTAGCACCTGAAAAACACGTCGCAAGTTCGCCTTTTGTTGATGTTTGTTGCGTATAAGCTACGCGCCGGGATTGAAGACCGGGGGCGCGCATGCGAACTGTTGGTGGATCGACCCGTCATGCCATGGCGATCCGCCATCGGCCCACGCGCCTTGCACTGGCGCTACTCGCTGTTCTCTATGCCGGCGTGCCACTGGCGGCGCATGCGACCTGCACGATCGGCGCATCATCGGCCACGTGCGACAACACCGCACCTAACCCCTACACCGCGGGCGTCGGCAACGGCACGCAAAACAACTACACCGTTACCGTCAATGCCGGTACCAGTACGGCGAACGCGGGACAGATTTCCGCCGGCAACGCCGAAGCCATCGCGATCAACACCGGTGGCACGATCAACATCGGCGACTACGCCTCGGTGATCAACACGGCCACGACGGGCGGCGGCCCCACCGGCACCGGCAACAACACCATCGACTTCAATAGCAACACCACGATGACGGTCGGCGTGGGCGCCACCGTACTGAGCAACGGCACCGCACCCACCGCTGAAGCGATCAACCCGCGCGGCACCGGCAACACCATCATCAACAACGGCCTGATCCAGGGTAATCCGTCGTTCGCGATCTACTTCGAGAGCGGCAGCAGCACCAACACGGTGATCAACAACGCCACCGGCATCATCCGCTCCACGCATGGCGCGATCGGCGGCAACCCCGGCGCGAATACCATCTTCACCAACCGCGGCCTGATCGACGGCAACCTGGTTTTCCTTGGCAAGAACGATCAGCTGACGCTCTACACGGGATCGCAGATCACCGGTTCGCTGAAGGGCGGCGGCGGCAACGACAGCATCACGCTCGCGGGCTCGGGGAGCCAATCGCTGCCGGGCAGCATCCAGGGCTTCGCCACGCTGAAGAAGATCGATCCCGGCGCGTGGACGCTGACCGGCGCCATCACCGGCAATCTCAACGTCAACGTCAATCAAGGCACGCTGACGGTTACCGGCAACAACACCGGTTTCACCGGCAGCATCGTGGTCGATCCGGCCGGCACGCTGGCGGGTCAGGCGTCCGCCCTTCCGCCGAGCGTCACCGATAACGGCCAGGTGTTGTTCACGCAGATCGCCGATAGCGCGTACGCCGGCCTGATCAGCGGCAGCGGCGGCGTGACCAAGAGCGGCAACGGCATTCTCAGCCTCACGAAAAACGAAACTTACACCGGCGGTACCACCATCAGCGCCGGCGAACTGCAGCTGGGTAACGGCGGCACCACCGGCAGCGTCCTCGGCAATGTGACCGACAACGGCAGCCTCAGCTTCAACCGCTCCGATACCGTTACTTTTCCGGGCACGATCTCCGGCACCGGCGCGGTGCGGCAGATCGGCAGCGGCACCACCATTCTTACCGGCGCCGAAACCTACAGCGGTGGCACCATCGTCGATACCGGCATGCTGCAATTGGGCAATGGCGGCACCACGGGCAGCATCGCCGGCAACGTCACCGTCAACGGCAACGGCACGCTGGCCTTCAACCGCTCCGACATCGTCACCTTCCCCGGCATCATCGCCGGCAGTGGCAACGTCGCGCAGACCGGCAGCGGCACCACCATCTTCACCGGTGCCAACACCTACACCGGCCGCACCACCATCAGCAGCGGCACCTTGCAGATCGGCAGCGGCGGCACCAGCGGCGCGATCAACGGCGACATCATCGACAACAGCGCACTCGTCTTCAACCGCAGCGACACCGTCACCTACGCCGGCACCATCAGCGGCACCGGCTCGCTTACCCAAGCCGGTAGCGGCACGCTGATCCTTACCAGCGACAACACTGCTACCGGCCCCACCACCATTGCCGCCGGCACGCTGCAACTGGGCAACGGCAGCGGCGCCGCGGGCAGCGTAGCCGGCAATATCACGGATAACGGCGCGTTGGTTTTCAACCATCGCGACACCATGAGCTATGCCGGCGCGATCAGCGGCACGGGCACGTTGACCCAGGCCGGTGCCAACACGCTGACCCTGAGCGGTACCAGTACGTATACCGGCCTCACCACGGTCGCCAGCAGTCGCCTGAATGTCGACGGCTCCATCGCGGGCGATGCGCTGGTGAACGCCAGCGCCACCCTGGGCGGTTCCGGCACGGTGAGTGGCGCGGTCACGATCGCGAACGGCGGCCACCTCTCGCCAGGCGACAGCCCCGGCACGCTGCATGTCGGATCACTGCTGCTCAACAGCGGCTCGCAGCTCGATTACGAGCTCGGCCTGCCGAATATCGTGGGCGGCTCGACCAACGACCTCACTGAAGTCGCCGGCAACCTGACCCTCGCTGGCACGCTGAACATCAGCGACGCCGGCGGCTTCGGCAACGGCGTCTATCGCATCTTTGATTACGGCGGCGCGCTCACCAACAACGGGCTCGCGCTGGGCACGCTGCCCAATGGCTTCGTCACCTCCGATTTCCTGGTACAGACCAGCGTGCCCAGCCAGGTGAATCTGATCGTGTCCGGCGGCGGGTTCTCGCTGCAGTTCTGGGATGGCCCCAACACCACCGCCAACGGCGTCGTCGATGGCGGAACCTCGGTATGGGACACCACCACCACGCACTGGACCAACGCCAGCGGCAGCGCCAACGCACCGTGGAGCAACGGCTTCGCTGTGTTCGAAGGCACGGCTGGCACCGTCACGCTGGGCCAGAACGTGGCCTTCACCGGCATGCAGTTCCTCACCGATGGCTATCAGATCCAGGGCAATGGGTTCACGCTCGCCGGCGACCCCAGCACGGTCATCCGCGTCGATCCAGGCATCACGGCGATCGTGAACGCCGCCATCGTCGACGGGAGTGGCGGCGCGACCACTGTGATCAAGCGCGACAGCGGACGGCTGGTGCTGAGCGGCACCAACACCTACACCGGCGGCACCTTCGTCGACGAAGGTGTGCTGCAGGTCGCCGCGGACAACAATCTCGGTGCCGCCAGCGGAGCGCTTACCTTCAACGGCGGCACCCTGGCCACTACGGCCAGCTTCACTTCCGCACGCCATGTCACTCTCAATGCCAATGGCGGCACGTTGGCGCCAGTCGCCGGCACGATCCTGACACTGGGCGGCACGGTCGATGGTGCCGGCGCGCTCACCAAGACCGATGCCGGCACGCTCAGCCTCAGCGGCACGAATACGTATGGCGGCGGCACCATTCTCAACAGCGGCACCCTCGCGGTCAGCAGCGACGCCAACCTCGGCGCGGCCACCAGCGGGCTGGATTTCACCGGCGGCACCTTGCGCCTCGATGCCAGCTTCAATCCCGCCGCCACACGCGCCATCACCCTCGACCTGCCGGGCGGAAGCATCGACACCCATGGCAATACGACGGTTCTCGCGCAGCAGATCAACGGCAACGGCGCACTGACCAAGCTGGGCGCCGGTTCGCTGGTGCTGACCGGCAACAATGTTTACGACGGCGGCACCACCATCAGCGCCGGTACGCTGCAGTTGGGCAATGGCGGCGCCAGCGGCAGCGTGCCCGGCAATATCGTCGACAACGGCACGCTCGTATTTAATCGCAACGACTCCCTGACCTATACCGGCACGATCAGCGGCAGCGGTACCTTGGTGCAAGCCGGCAGCGGCACCACCATCCTCACCGGTAACAGCACCTACACCGGCGGCACCACGATCAGCAGCGGCACCCTGCAGGTGAGCGACGGCGGCACGCTCGGCGACATCAGCGGCAACGTCACCAACAACAGTGCGCTGATCTTCAACCACTCCGACACACTGACCTTCGGCGGCGCCATCACAGGCACCGGCACTCTGGCGCAGAACGGCAATGGCACGCTGATCATCACCAACAGCGTGACCGAATCGGGCGCGACCACCATCAATGCAGGCACGCTGAGCATCGGCAATGGCACGGTCGACGGCACCGTCGCCACCGACATCGTCGACAACAGCGCACTGGTGTTCAACCGCTCCGACGCCACCTACGGCAACGTGATCAGCGGCACCGGCACCGTGGAGAAACAAGGCACCAGCACGCTGACTCTTACCGGCGCCAACACCTACGCTGGCCTCACCACCATCAGCGGCGGCACCCTGCAGGTAGGCAACGGAGGGACCACCGGCACGCTGGGCAGCGGCCAGGCCGTGGTCGACAACGCCACACTAAGTTTCAACCGCAGCGACGCGGTGACCTATGCCGGCGCAATCAGCGGCAGCGGCAACTTCGCCCAGATCGGCGGCGGCACGCTCACCCTTACCGGTAACAGCACCTATACCGGCACCACCACAGTCGGCGCCGGCACCTTGCTGGTCAACGGCTCGCTGGGCAACACGGCAGTCACCGTCAATAGCGGCACCACCCTGGGCGGCGCCGGCATCATCGCCGGGCCGGTCACCATCAACGGCGGCACGCTGGCGCCCGGCGCGCAGATCGGTGCAGCCGGCACTCTGTATGTCGGTGGGCTGACCCTGCACTCGCAACTCAACTACGACCTCGCCATGCCGAATGTCGTCGGCAATCCCAATGACCTGATCAACGACACCGGCGACCTCTCGCTCAACGGCGTGTTGAACGTCAACGACACCGGCCAATTCGCCAGCACGCCCGGCAGCTATCGCCTGATCAACTACGACGGCGCGCTGAGCGGGCCGGGACTGACGCTGGGTTCCATTCCCGGCGGCGCGAACGAAGCGGTGATCCAGACCGCCGTGCCCAACCAGGTCAACCTGATCAAGTTCATCAACGGCCTGCCCGTGCAGTTCTGGGACGGCGTGCCGGCCAATGGCAGCAACAGCGTCATCGATGGCGGCAATGGCATCTGGAACAACAGCAGCGGCAACTGGACCAACGTCACCGGCAATATCAACCAGAGCTGGATCCCCGGCATGGCGATCTTCACCGCCACCGCCGGCACGGTGACGCTCGGCGAACCGGTCACCGCGTCAGCGCTGCAGTTCCTTACCAATGGCTATCGCATCGAAGGCAATGGCAATGCGCTGACCCTCACCGCCCTGCCCGGCGGCGCGGCGCCGATGATCCGCGTGGATCCCGGCGTCACCGCCACCATCAATGCTGTGCTCGCCGGCAATCAGGGGCTGAACAAGGCCGACCCCGGCACGCTCGTGCTGAGCGCCGCCAACACCTATACCGGCGGCACCACCATCAGCAACGGCACACTGCAGATCGGCGAAGGCGGCACCGCCGGCAGCATCGTGGGCGATATCGCCGACAACGGCGTGCTGTCGTTCAATCGCTCCGACACCAGCACGTTCGTCGGTGTGGTTTCCGGTGCGGGCAGCCTCTCGCAGATCGGCAGCGGCACCACCGTACTCACCGGCAGCAACACCTACACCGGCGGCACCACCATCAGCACCGGCACCTTGCAGATCGGCGATGGCGGCACCAGCGGCAGCATCGTGGGTGACGTCACCGACAACAGCGTGCTGTCGTTCAACCGCTCCGACACCAGCGCCTTCCCCGGTGCCGTATCCGGCACGGGCAGCCTCACACAAATCGGCAGCGGCACGACTGTGCTCACCGGCAACAGCAGCTATAGCGGCGGCACCACCATCAGCGCTGGCACCTTGCAGATCGGCAATGGCGGCACCAGCGGCAGCATCACCGGCAATGTCAGCAACAACAGCGTGCTGTCCTTCAATCGCTCCGACAGCAGCACGTTTGCAGGTGTGGTTTCCGGCACCGGCAGCCTGATGCAGATCGGCAGCGGCACCACCGTACTTACCGGCAGCAATACCTATACCGGCGGCACCACCATCAGCGCGGGCACCTTGCAGATCGGCGATGGCGGTACCAGCGGCAGCATCGTGGGCAATGTCACCGATAACGCCACGCTGTCGTTCAACCGCTCCGACACCAGCAGTTTCCCCGGCGTGATTTCCGGCAGCGGCAGCCTGACGCAGATCGGCAGCGGCACCACCGTGCTTACCGGCAATAACACCTACAGCGGCGGCACCACCATCAGCAGCGGCGCGCTGCAACTCGGCGCCGGCGGCACCAGCGGCAACGTCACGGGAAATATCACCGACAATGCCACGCTGATCTTCGACCGCTCCGACACCGTGACCTATGCGGACGTCGTTTCCGGCACCGGCAATCTGATCCAGGCCGGCAGCGGCACTACCCTGCTCACCGGCGCCAACACCTACACCGGCGCCACCACCGTCAATGCCGGCACGCTGGAACTCGACGGCTCGCTCACTTCGGACATCACCGTACAGGCCGGTGGCACGCTGTCGGGCATTGGCTCAACCACCGGCAACCTGATCAACCTCGGCGTCGTCGCGCCCGATCCGCCCGCGCTTACCGGCAGTTTGCTGGTCGGCGGCAACTACGCAGGCCAGGGCGGATCGCTGTTGATCAAGACCGTGCTCAACGCCGGCGGCCCCGGCAACCAGACCACCGACCGCCTACTGATCGAAGGCAACGTCAGCGGCACCACACCACTGAACATACAAGCCCTGCCGGGCGGCACGCCGGCACTCACCAGCGACACCAACACCAGCGGCATTTCGGTGGTGCAGGTCGGCGGCACGGCGAACGCGGCAGCGTTCCAGTTGCCGCATGGCTTCGTCGCGTCAGGGCCGTATGAGCTGCGTCTGTATCAGTTCCCGGCCGGTGCGTCGGCCACCTCGGAAATCGATCCGCGGCTCGCAGCGGCCGGCATCAAATCCGTTGCGGACTATCGCCTGCAAGTCCCCGTCGTGCAGCCCCCGACAACCACTACCAATACGGGCACGCTGCCCCCTGCTACGCAGCCAGGCCCAGGCATTACTGGCAACGTGACGCCCGGTGGATTCACCACCAACAATGTCTACGTGCCCGCGGGTCTCCCCGTTGGCGAAGGCCCGAACGGCGAAGCGCCGGGCGAAGCAGTGGTGCTGCCGCAGGTGGTTGCTTATCGCGCCCTGCCGCCCGCGGTCTTCTCCTACGGCTTTGCGCTCGCCGACGATCTGCACAAACGCCTGGGCGATATCGAGCAAAGCGCCAACGCGCCGAACAGCGTCGAAACGTTTGCGCGCTACAGCAACTGGAGCGGCTCGCAGATCAGCAACCAGCTGCCCAACGTCAAACAGGATTTGTGGTACCTGCAAGTCGGCGCCGGCTGGATCGACCGCAACCTGTTGTCCGAAGGCGACCAGTTGCATCTGGATGCCATCGGCAGCCTTGGCAGCACGCATCTCAACGTTCCCATCAACCACGCGCGCCTGAGCTTCGATGCGCAAAGCCTGGGTGGCACCGCAACGTACATGGCCGCGCGCGGCTGGTATCTCGACGCCGTGCTGCAGAGCACCTATTACCGGCACATCAGCGCCAGCACCATGCAGCAAGGCGTACTCGACCGCTTCGGCGGCCACGGCTGGCTGGCTTCACTGGAAGGCGGCTATCCCTTCCAGTTCAACGGCACCACCATCGAGCCGCGCGCTTCCATCGCCTATCAGCGCGTGTCGTTCGATCACACGGTGGATCTCGACCAGGTCGCCCTGCAACTCAAGGGCGACGACAGCGTGCTCGGGCGCGCCGGCATACGCGCCGAGCACCCGCTTAGCTTCGGCGGCGACGCGTATCACCTCATCACCCCCTTCCTCACCCTCGACTACGCGCACGATTTCCGAAGCGGCAAGCGCGAGCAGTTGGACAATATTGGCTTTGCGACCGCCAGCGCGGGATCGTCGCTGCGTTTCGGCGGCGGCGTTACCGCGCAGATCGGACCAATGTGGAACGCCTACGTGACCTTCGAGCGCAGCCTCGCGCGCGGCAGCCGGGGAAGCACCGGCACCGAGGGCACCGCCGGCGTGCGCTACGTGTTCTGAGCTGGCGACAGTGGCCTAGCCGCCTCCCTCTAAATGGCCCTTCCCGTTGCCGGTGGGGAGGGCTCATCTTGTGCCTGCCCACTCGATGAGCGAGCCCCATGAGCGAGTCCATCTCCACCACACGCCGGAAAGTGATGCTTGATGGGCTGGCCTGCGCCAGCGCCCTGAGCCTGCTGCCCGTCGCCAACGCGTTCGCCGCGCATACCAAGACACCTTCCGAAGCGTGGGCGCCGCCGGGCCTCACCGTCCCCACCGGCGACATCCACGACTTCGACTTCTTCGTCGGCCACTGGAACTTCGTCAACCGCCGCCTGAAGAAACGCTGGGTCGACAGCGACGACTGGGAGACCTTCCCCGCCTCCCTCGTCTGTAACAACCACCTTGGCGGCGTAGTGAACATCGACGAAGGCGTCTTCCCCACCAAAGGCTGGTCCGGCATGACCGTGCGCCTCTTCGACCGCGCCAAACGCCAGTGGTCGCTGTACTGGATCAACAGCAGCACCGGCGTGCTGTTCCCCCCGGTCGTCGGCGGCTTCAACGGCGACCACGGCGTGTTCTACGGCGACGACCACGACGATGACCTGCCCGTCAAAATCCGCTTTCTGTGGACCCGGCTCGGGCCCGATAAAGCCCACTGGGAACAGGCGTTCTCCAAGGATGGCGGCAAGACGTGGGAGACCAACTGGCTGATCGATCACACGCGCGTGAAGGGTTGAGCGACGGCCTGCACCCCACGCAAGAAAACGCGGCGGCGCCCCGGCTATTCGACAGCGCAGGGCTGGCCCTATCATCGGCGGATGGCCAAACATGCCAGCTCCGTATTCTCCGTCGACGTGACCGGCCTTGAAACGGTAGCCGGCGTACCCGCGTATGCGCGTATCTGCGAACGCATACGCGGTGCTATCACCAGTGGCGCGCTCGCACGCAACGCCAGGCTTCCGTCGAGCCGCACGCTCGCCAAGGATTTCGGTGTCGCGCGGAATACGGTCGATTGGGCACTCGGGCAATTGGTCGCCGATGGCTACATCGTGCGGCGTCGCGGCGCCGGCAGTTTCGTCGCGCCACAATTACCCGAACGCGATGCGACCCCGCGTATCCCCAAACGCCTGACGCCCACCAAGCGGTGCGAAACGGCACCTCGTCTATCCGAGCGCGCCAAGGCACTGCAGGCCTATCCCGGCCACTATCAAGCTGCGTCGGCCACGCCGTTCACGCCCTCGCTACCGCCTTCCGATCTGTTCCCGCGCGATATCTGGAACCGCCTGCTACATCGCGAAGCGAGCCGCCCCGGTAATGACTATTGGGAATACGGCGCCAGCAACGGCCTGCCCACGCTGCGCAAAGCCATCGCCGCCCATGCATCCGCCATGCGCGCCGTGCGCTGCTCGCCCGAACAAGTGATCGTGGTGACCAGCACGCAACAAGCGGTGGAGCTCGCCGGCAAGGCGCTCGCCGATCCCGGCGACCATGCCTGGACCGAACGGCCGGGCTACCAACCCGTACAACACTGCCTGCGCGCCGCCGGCTTGCAAATCGTGCAGGTGCCCGTCGACGAACAAGGCCTCGACGTCGCCGCTGGCCGGCAGCTGGAACCGCGCGCCCGCCTCGCCTATGTCACGCCGTCGCATCAATATCCGCTGGGTTACGAGATGTCGCTGCTGCGGCGGAAAGCGCTGCTCGAGTGGGCACGCGAAGCCGACGCCTATGTGATCGAAGACGACTACGACGGCGACTACCGCTACGAAGGCCGCCCCATCGCATCACTGCAAGGCATCGACAGCCACGGCCGCGTCATCTATGTCGGCAGCTTCAACAAGATCCTGTTCCCCGGCCTGCGCATCGCCTACGCCATCGTTCCCGAAGCGCTGATCGCCGCCTTCGTCGACGCCAAACACATTGCCGACGGCCACACCGCCCTGCTCACCCAAGGCGTGCTCGCCGCCTTCATCAACGAAGGACACCTGGCGAATCACCTGCGCAAAACCCGCGCGATCTACGACGAACGGCGACAGGCGTTTCTGGAAGAAGCCAAGGTGCTGGCCGACGTGCTGGATTTCGGGCCGGCCAATGCGGGCATGCATGTCACCGGCCTGTTCAAGCAAGCACATCAGCGTTTGGATGATCGCGCCATTGCGGCAGCGTGCGCGCAAGCTGGCGTCGACATTCACCCGCTTTCCAAATACGGCGCCACGGATCGCGGCGGACTTGTGTTCGGATTTGCCGGGGCTTCGCGCAACGTCGTGCAAGCAGGCCTCAAGGCGGTACGGCGTGCCATCGATACCGCCAAGGGCTCCTAGCATCACCCTACGCGCCTCACCGCCGCGCTTTCACATACATCCCGGAAGGCGTGGCTCCGTGGCAAAAGTCACATAGGCAAACGCCGTCACTGCGATACCATCGACCGTCACTCTGGGGAGCTTTCCGGCGATGCCTATGAAGCGTTGTCTCGCTGTCCTTCTCGCCGTTGTCGCACCGGTCTGCTCTGCGAGCGACAAGACGCCTGCCACGGTGCAACCGTGGACACCCACCGGCGTATCCAGCGATCTGTTCGAATCGCATCCCGCGTTCGATCCGCAAACCGGCGCGTTGTATTTCGTGCGCAGCTCCAAGAAGTTCTCCGGCTGGCGCATCCTCACTTCGCACTGCGACGGCAAGACGTGGACCACACCGGTGGATGCGCCTTTCGCCGGCCCAGGCACCGAGGCTGATCCGTGGTTCACGCCGGATGGCCATACGATCTACTTCATCTCCACGCGCGCCACCGGGAGCATGAAGAGCAAGGATCTCGATATCTGGAAGGCCGACCGTGCGCCTGACGGCAGCTGGAAACCACCCGTGCGCCTGCCGCCTCCGGTGAACTCCGACGAAGCGGAATGGTTTCCGCGCCTCGCGCCCGATGGCTGGCTCTACTTCGGTTCCAACCGGCCAGGCGGCCTGGGCAAGAACGACATCTGGCGCGCGCGTGAAAACAGCCCCGGCCAATGGACCGTGGAGAACGCCGGCCCCGCCATCAACAGCGCCGGCGATGAATACGAACCCCTGCCCTCACCGGATGGCAAACGACTGATCGTGGAGGCCGACGGCGGACTCTACGAATCCCGCCTCGGCCCGAAAGGCTGGCTGCCGAAAGTGAAGCTGGGGCCGGAGATCAACGTCAACGGCAGCGAGATCGGCGCGATGTTTTCACCCAGCGGCAAATCGCTGCTGTTCGCGCGCGACACGGGCGAGCCGAAGTCCGGCGAATTCTTTGTGTGGCAGCCGGAAGGCAAGGAGGCGTGGCCGCCGATGTGCGGCGACACCGCCAGCAAGAAGAGCCCAGGCTCATCGGCAAACCCTAAGTGATCGACGCACGCCCTGCCGAAGCGATCATCGTATTGGCCTTATGCATGGCGCCATGATTGGCCCTAGGTATTTGGGCGCCGCTTACCTATAAAAACGGTTTGTGCAAGCTAAGTGCCGGCCTGCACATGCGAGATCGAACCTGATTAGCATCAAGCCTCAGCTTCTAGCTCCCTCCCCTGCTCGCAGGGGAGGGTTGGGGAGGGGTAAGTACTTGAGAAAGCGTTCCCCCTCCCAGCCTCCCCCTGTCCCGCGGGACTAGCTTCGCGTCGCGAGCAGGGGGAGGAGAAAACCATGATCGGCTAAGACTCAACGCCAACCAGGTATCCGATAGCCATTCGCCTTTCAGCACCACCGCTGTGTGCCGCGCACACCCGAGGGAGACAAGGTATGGAACGATCGATTCACCCCGACCGCACCACGTTCACCGACAGCCTCTCCGCAACCACGGACGCCAAAGCCCTCTCCATGAGCTTGGCGTACGTGGCATTCGCCATCGTGATGGCGGCACTCGGCGTCATCGGCCTGATCTACGGCGATGTCGCACTGGTATGGCAACGCATCCCCATCGAGCACATGCCGGGCCAGCAATTACTGGCCTACGCGTTCGCCGTGATCGAACTGGCCACCGGCATCGGCCTGCTTATCCGCCCGCTCGCCAAACCCGCCGCCGCCATCCTGTTCGTCTACATGGTGCTATGGGCGGTATTGCTGAAACTCCCGGCCGTGGTCGCCGTGCCACAGATGGAAGCAACTTGGCTCGGCTTCGGTGAGATCGCAGTGATCGTGGCGGGCGCTTGGGTGATCTACGCATGGCTCGCCGACAACGATGGCAAGCCCGCGTTTCTCGCCGGCAGTAAAGGCATTCGCAACGCCCGCCTGCTGTTTTCCCTCTCGCTGCCGATGATCGGCCTCTCCCACTTCTTCTACAGCCCGCAAACCGTCGAGCTCGTGCCGAGCTGGTTGCCCTTGCCACTGGGCTGGGCTTACCTGACAGGAGCCGGCAGCATCGCCGCGTGCATCGCCGTGCTGTTCGGCATCTTCCCGCGCCTGGCTGCGACGCTCGAGGCGGCGATGCTGTGGGTGATCACGCTGCTGGTGTGGGGACCCAAGCTGTTCGCGATGCCAGTGGACCGGTTGGCGCTGACGGCGTTTGTGATTTCGGCGGCGATTGCGTGTGGGGCTTGGGTGGTGGCGGAGTCTTATCGGGGCTTGCCTTGGTTGGCCTTGGGCGCGCCGGCCTGGAAGACAACCGCGGAATAGGCACCACCCGTCACCTCACGTAGATGACCCGCGCACGTTCACGAACCTCCACACGCGTGTCAGGCGCCTCGTCACTTGGAACGAGGCGCCACTGACGATCATCAGACGCCAGAACTCACCAACGACTCATGGCTGAGCGTTTCAGCGTACTGATTTAGAAAGTAGATCGCTGCGAACAGACCCTCCGCGCAGGCCGGCGCGAGCGGCCAGTGGCCGGGCTCGGTGGGTTCGTTGTGGGCTTGCGCGTCGCGAAACGCATCGCTGTTGGCAAGCAGGCAGGTGATGACGTTGATCGCCATGGCGATGCTGCCGAGTTTGGCGAGCACGTGTTGCCCCGGATCATCCGCCGTATCCAGATAGAACGGGCGGCTGAGTGGATTCGTCGGTTTGTTATCGGGGGAGCCCGATGGGCGAGCGACTACCGTATGATCTGGCTTAGCCATATCAACTCCATCTAAGTTGGTTTGGTTAGCGGGTCGTATGAGTGACAGCTCATGCGGCCCGCGCTTTTTCACTGCATTGCTGCAATGACCGCCCGCGCCATCCCATGAAGAACGGCGCCGACGACCGCCCGAAAGTAGCAAAGGATTGAGCGGCAATCTGTAGGGCTTTGCCGCTGCAAGGCATGCGATTTGTGGCAGCTACGCATGCACCATCACACCGCCGCCCACCCATCCAACAACACGCGCGAGCCGCGCGCCATCGCCGGCACGAGCATCGCTGCGCATGTCATGTATCGAACGAAGCGGGGCCGCTGGCAGCGCGGCCCCTGTCCTCGCGTTAACCCGTCAATGCACGTTGTGCAGGCTCTTCTCGAAAGCCTTCACCTGCTTCTCGGCCTCGTCCTTGGCAAGGCCATAGCGCGCTTGCAGACGACCGGAAAGATATTCATGGTTGCCTTCGGCGATCTTGAGATCGTCGTCAGTCAACTTGCCCCACTGCTGTTTGATCTGCCCACCAAGCTGCTTCCACTGACCTTGAATGATGTCTTCGTTCATCAGTTGTCGCCTCCGCTGGTCACGTTGACGCATCACAACGATGCGCCCGCGCATTCAACGCGCCGCGCAGTGAACTAAGTGTTCCTGGAATGTGTGCGGCAATTAAGGCGGTTCATGGTGGTCAAGGGGGTGTCGTTATTTTGTTGGGTGACTGAGGGATTTTCATGACCACTTACTCAGGCGCGACTTCGCCTATGCTTAGGCCATGAACAGGGGGAGTTCACATGGAGCAGACCGGACTGACGTTCAGAGCATTGAACGACCGCATTGACGCATTGCCTGAGCAGCCAGGTGCGTCTCTTCAGCTATCGAGAAAGACCCAACTGGCCTATTCGATCGGCTTGATGGCCACAGTGCTTGGCTTGCTGGCTGCCAAGCTACTTCCATCGAATCAGCTCTACACCTTGGCGATTACCCTCGTGATGCTGATCATTGAACTGATCAGCTTCGCCATCGCGATCATTCCCAAGTTTCCGCCGCGGCTACCCGGTTTCCAAAGCGAGCGGCGCGAGTGCGCCGACGAACTCGATTTTGATATGCCGCACCATCTAGCGCTTGTCCAATGGCTGAGCGAATTTCCATCAGAAGAACTGCAGAAGCTCGCCGACTATGCAAACCATCGCAACGAGCGCATGAAGGAGAAATTGCCCCTACTCACGGGTAGCCTTGAGAAGCTGGGCATACTTCCGATCGTCGTTGCGTTGTACATCCAGTTCAGAGGTATGCACTGGCCGCCTCAACTCAGCTGGCCAGAGATCTTCTTTAGCTGCGTGCTCATCCTCTGCTACTGGACGTGCATGCTTCAGGTCAGCGCCCGTCTTCGCGTCCAGCTCTTTGAGAGCTTGCTGAAGAAAGCGGCGACTAAAGCAGAACTTCGTGAGCCGCAAAGTGCTCAGGCCGCATCTACTTAGAAAGCGACCATCGATAGCATCTTCCCCAAATCAGAAGATCAAGCTGCCAACAACCAGCGCGATCAGCGGAGCAACGCCAATGAATGCGGCAACCACCGCGCGACGTTTGGCTTCTGAAAAGCTATAGCCGGAGGCCCACAGCGCACCGGCGATAAGGAACACGCCGAGATAGAACACCACCATGTACTTCAGCCGCTCCGCTTCCAGCACAGCGGCCGGGATGTCCGGATCGGGATCACCCAGTTGAGCCGTCACCCCTATGAAGGCAAATCCCCAGCCCAACGGGGCCAAGAGCAATGCCAGATTCGATGCCGTTGACTGCTTCATGCATGGCCGCCCGGATAAGTTGACTCGCCCAGGCATTGATAAGGGAATGATCACAACAAGGCAAACAGCGGCCTCTGGCATCACGCCCCATTCGGCGTAGGCTTGAACATTCCCTGCCAGGAGGTCGAACCATGTTCCGCCGCACCTGCAAACGCCTCGCCCTGCTCGCCACCGCACTGCTGCTTCCCGCCTTCACCAGCGCCGCCCCGGCCACCTCGCCGGACACCACCGCGGCACTGCAACAAGCCGTCAACGGCACGTGGCGTTCGGACGCCAACAAGGCGCGCGACCGCTATCGCCACCCTATCGAAACGCTGCAGTTCTTTGGCATCAAGCCGGACATGACGGTGATCGAGCTGTCGCCGGGCGGCGGCTGGTATACCGAAATCCTCGCGCCCTTCCTCTATGCGCACGGCCATCTGATCGAAGCCGCGCCGGCCAAGGCGGAGAAGTTCGCCGCCAAGCTCAAGGCCGAGCCGAAGGTCTACGGACACATCGCCAAAATCATTCCGTTCTCGCCGCCGGACCAAGTGAACCTCGGCCCCAGCAACTCCGCCGACATGGTGCTCACCTTCCGCAACACCCACGACTGGCTGATCAACAGCCCCGACACCATCGAAGCCGTATTCAAATCCGCCTTCGACGTACTCAAACCCGGTGGTGTACTCGGCCTCACCGAACACCGCGCCAAACCCTTCGCCGAACCCGTCGTTACGGCGGGTGCACTGCACCGCATCCCCGAGGACTATCTGATCGCGCTAGCTCTCAAGACCGGCTTTCGATTGAGCGGCGTATCGCAGATCAACGCCAACCCCGATGACCCGGAAGACATCAACGTGCATCGGCTCCCGCCGGATCTGGCGGGGCCGGAGGATGAGCACGCGAAGATGAAGGCGATTGGGGAGTCGGATCGGATGACGTTGAGGTTTGTGAAGCCGTAAGGGAATCCCTCGTTGCCAGGTAAGCAAGGGACGCCTTACGCACGCAACAAGGCAACCCTTTCGGCGTATCGATCTCAAATGGGCCACAGGGAATGCTGCTGATCTAATGCCGCTCGCTCAATAAGCCACGATATGTCGTGAGATTCATCTCATGGCGTATCGTCTCCCATGCATGCACGATGCGCTGGCATTGGTTGCGACTTACGCAATCATGAAACCAGCAGGACCAGGAGTTTGGCGCATGCATCCATGGAAGGCGGCATCGGCCGTAATCACGCTGTTTTTGGTGATCATCGGCGGCCTGTACGCATCGGGATATCTCACATTTCTACTGCTCGGCCTGCACGGATCCCCGGTACGGTGGAATACCTACTGGCAATACCTACAGGCGCTGGACCAGCCTGCGTTTGCGCTGTATGCGAAGCGCATTCATATCGCGGGAGCCATCGGCTTTGGCGCGCCTGTTCTGGCGTGGTTTGGCTTGCTTGTGTGGCTGTTCAGACCCAGGCCGAAGGCTCTGCATGGTGAAGCGCGTTTCGCCACCGCCAGCGACCTTTCCAGGCAAAAGATGTTCGCGCCTTCGTCGACTAGCCTCGTCATCGGCAAGATGCGCGGCAGGTTTATCCACATGTCCGGGCAGCAATTCGCCCTCCTTGCCGCCCCTACGCGCTCCGGCAAAGGCGTCGGCATCGTCATCCCCAACTTGCTGAGCTATGCCGGCTCCATGGTGGCGCTGGATATCAAGCAAGAGAATTACGAGTTGACCAGCGGCTGGCGTCAATCGCAGGGGCAGGACATCTTCCTGTTCAATCCCTTTGCCGAAGACCGTCGCTCCCATCGCTGGAACCCATTGCACTACGTCACCAACGATCCTGCCTTTCGCATCTCCGACCTGATGGCGTTGGCGGAAACGCTCTACCCCGATGGTTCGCCAGACAACAAATTCTGGGTAAGCCAGGCCCGCAACGCCTTTCTCGCCTTCTCCTTGTACCTGTTCGAGCGGATGGACGCGCTGCGCACGAAGGACGGCCTTCCCGGGCGCATCAAGGAACCCACTCTCGGCATGGTGTTCCGTTTGTCATCCGGCGATGGAAGTGCCTTGAAGGACTACCTACGGCAGCTATCGCAACAACCTTTCCTTAGCGCCGAAGCCGGGAACGCATTCAGCAACCTGCTCTCGCAAGCCGATGACACTTTCTCATCGATCATGGGCAGCTTTCGCGAGCCGTTGAATATGTTCATCAACCCTGTGCTCGATGCCGCCACCAGCGGCGACGACTTTCTGCTCACCGACCTGCGCAAACGCAAGATGACGATCTATATCGGCATCCAGCCCAACAAGCTGGCCGAGAGCCGGATCATCATCAACATGTTCTTCAGTCAGTTGATCAAACTCAACACCAAAGAGCTGCCCTCGCAGAATCCGGAACTGGCCCATCAATGCCTGCTGTTGATGGATGAGTTCACCGCCATCGGCCGGGTAGACATCCTTGCCAGCGCGGTGTCATTCATTGCCGGCTACAACCTGCGACTGCTGCCCATCATCCAGAGCGTTTCCCAACTGGAGGCGGTGTACGGCCGGGATGTGGCGCGCACCTTCGTCACCAACCACGCACTGCAAATCGTCTACACCCCGCGCGAGCAACGCGATGCCAATGACTATTCGGAGATGCTCGGCTATACCACGGTACGCAGGGAGAACATTACGCGCGGCAGGGACGTGAGCCGAAGCGAATCGGACGAACGGCGCGCGCTCATGCTGCCACAGGAGTTGAAGGCGATGAGCAATGACAAGGAGGTGTTCTTCTATGAGGGCATTCCGCATCCCGTCCTGTGCGACAAGATAAGGTATTACGAGGACAAATATTTCACCCGTCGGCTACTGCCGAAAACGGACGTTCCATGTTTGCATTTGGGAGGCCCCAATGCTCCATAAGACAACGCGCACGTTAGCAATTTTGGCAACCGCCTTGCTGACGGCCTGCTCGACCCCGTCGCCCAAAGCTATCGCCACCACACAGGAGACCTCAGTCATGGCGCCTGGAGATCACAAGATCGTCAATCCCGCATTGAGCGCTGAGGAAATCAGCAAGCGATTTCTCAAACTGCTTGGAAATATCAAATCCCGTAGCGATTTAAGCGTGGAGACGATTAAGGAATCGACCGGACTTACGCTCGAAATCGACGGAAAAAACGCGGGTTATCTGAGCACTGATTTTGGAAATGGGTGGCGATACAAGCTGGTTTACATCGGCGAATCACCCGCCGTCTTACGCGGTGTGGGGCTGTATCTCGTCAATCGAGAAGAGAGCGAAAGCATGGCACCCGTGTGTACGTTCAACTTCGACGACTATCACCATGCGCTCAAAGCCATGGGTTATGACGACACGCCTATTTATGGCGAAATCGGGCAGTTGATGGATTGGCGCTACTACAAGAATGACATCACGCTATCCATTCGACTCCGGGAGCTAACTCCACGAGGCCATGAGGGCCGGCCGCAAAATTGCGTCGTATTCATTGGAACGTTGAACTGAATGGAGGCATTCCATGGCGAAGCCCAATCCCCATCTAGAAGCCGCCTTCGCACAATTCGCTACTCAACCAGGCATCGGTCCTGAACAGGTTGCGCAGTTAAGAGAAGCCGTTACGGCAGATGCCGCTCTACTGGATACGTTGAACCGGCAGGCCACCAAGGACCAACTCACAGGGTTTGCCGTGGAATCGGGCGATGGCCTTCGCCATCTGACCGGTAGTTATGATCTGTCATCGCGTCTGGTCATCCTGCCATCTAGCAGCTTGTCACCTTTCGGCACCGGCGCCAGCGGCGATCTGAAATCCATTGTGAAGTTACAGAGCATGATGGTGCATTTCGCGAACAGCAGTTATGGCGATACCGACGGCGATCTCCTGCCTGTGTCGCAGGGCATGCTGGACAACCTTCAATCGACCATCAACGGTTCGCCGGCTCTCTCAGACGAAATCAAGCGCTCAGTCAGCGAAGGTCACCTCAAACAGCTCAATATCCTCGACGCCAAGAGCGGCGCGGGTGGCACCTACGATCCCGGCCATCAATCGATGAACCTGCCGGCGCTAAGTTTGCAGACCAAGGCGGAAGACAATCCACAAGGACGCTTCGACGCGCGAGACCTGACCTTTGTGATGGGGCACGAAATCCAGCATAGCTTCAACAGTGCGGCCAAGCAGCAATCAATCACCGCCTTCATGAAGGCCATCGAGGCGACGGCCGCCGAGAAATCGTCCGTACACGACTATACCCGGCCTATCGCTAATCTCATCCAAGCTAGCCGCGAAGATGAAGCCAAAGCTGAAATCGCCGGCTGGAACGCCTTGCTAAGCCACCAAAAGCAGGCTCTTCCAACAGCCGGTTTGGATGAGATGCTGGACACCCAGAACAATAGGACAGCCGACTTCGTCCAGCAGGACCCAAGCTCAACTCGCACCAAGGCCGAGCCACGCCCAGGCTTAAATTTCAACCAAGACGGCACCCTCTCCCCCACACCCGCCAACATCGCCGCGATGGGGCACCACTATTTCGACCGCCCTGATCCCAAGCATGCACAACCCGGGCAGCGCCCTCTCGTCGTCGGCCGCAGCGGCGAAGCCAACTACCCCAACTACTACGGACGCTGGGCCATCGAGCGCGTGATCGAGGCCGAGGACAAGGCCCGGCCGTTCCAGGGGCACAAGCCCGAGCTGACCATCGACATGCAGCGCCTTGGCCTGAGCGAAGAGCTATTGGAGAAAGAAGGCATCGACCTGGGCAAGGACAAAACGCCCCGGCCGTACTTCGACAGCAGCCAGTTGCCCTCCGCGCCCCACCATTTCGATCACACCAGGGATGGCCCCAACGCCAACCAGTATGTGCCGGTCGTGTCGCATGACCACCACACCCCTTCGACCCGGCATCGCGCGCTCGACCGCCAGCGCCATCAGGAGGTCGGCAACATCCCCGTACTGCCGTCGCTCTTCGATACGCCAGAGACCATCAGTCCGCGCTCGTTGACACCGGTGCACCGCGAGATGCACCCCGACTCCGCGCATGAACACGCCTTGCTGCGCGAGGTAGAGATGATCAATCAGCGCACCGAGCAGGAACTCGGCCGGAGGCCGCCGGGGCATCACGCGCCGACGTTGTCGCACCAGCAGACGCAACAGCGCACCCTGCACGATCCAGCCCTGACGAAAGAAACGCGCGTCGAACCCGCCCACCTCGACAGACCAACGGCGCACATGGAAGGGATTCACCGCGCGGTTGCGGCGACAAGGCCTTCGCCAGCCCTTTCAGCGGAACCGGCGCCACCGAATCCGCCCACGCCCCGTGAGCCCATTCCGGAGCAAGCCCCCGCATCGATGAATAGCGAGCTCCGCGAGCCGGCGCTGGCAGCCCCAGTGGCCCATCTCCGATCCACGCCCCATGCAGTCACCACCCCGAACGCTGACGCTCACGAACTCGACCCGCGACACCCAGAGCATCCCGACCATGGCACGTACCGCAGCATTCAAGAGCAGCTGACCAAGCTGCATGACGCACGCGGCTTTCGCCTTGATCCAGATCAAATGGAGCGGCTGGCCACCGGCACCCTGATCGAAGCAAAACGGGCTGGCTTGCGGGAGGTGACCCACATGGAGTTCGGCCAGAACCGCGAGACCGGCCAAGTCTCCCCCAACATTCATCTGTTTCAGGCGTTTCGCGGCGATATCGACGACCCGCGCACCGGCTGGGGCGCCGTGGATGCGCAGCAGGCGATGCATGTTCCACTGGTTCAATCGCACCAGCAACTGCAAACCGTCAATCAGCAAATGGACCACCAGCAACAGCTCAATGAGCAACTTCGCATGCAGACACAGCAGCAAAGCATGGGACCGAAGATGACGATGTGAAAGCGCGACGCAACTTCCTGTGCGATGACGAGGATTGCCTGCGCCAGGCCGGGAGCCAGCCCGCTCCCGCCCCCTCTTGAGGAAACCTACACATGTCATGGCCTAGATTCCGGCGGGTTCGATCCGGCCTGGCCGGACTTCGCCCTGGCGGCCCTGCCCTTTGCGTCGACTTCACTGCGCAAGCGACCGATGCCGGTCTGTTCGTTACGACTACCGTTGCATGTGAGGAGGGTACGTTGATGACTCGCACCTTTCGTTTCTTGCGCGCCCGCCAGATTGCGGTGGCGCTGCTTGCCTTGCTGGTTCTGTCGTCGTCCTTGCCGGTGGAGGCGCAGCGCTATCGTCCTGGTGGCGGTTATCACCATGGGCGGCCGGTGCCGCCGCCGCGTTACGACCATCGTCGGCGCGGTGGCCGCGATAACAGCGGTGCCGTCATTGTGGGTGCGCTGCTGGGTGTGGTGGCCGGCGCGGCTATCGCCAACTCGAGCACGCAGCCGCCGCCGGAGGTGGTGTATCGCACCGCGCCTCCGCCTCCTCCGCCCGGTGTTGTGTATTACGACGACAGCTATCCGCCCGGCTATTAGCAGGCGCCGTTGCGCCCTTTCTTGATCGCCGTCGATTCGCCCTGTGATTCGGAGCATCCCACTATGAAGCCCGTGATTCGCACTCTGGCTGTGCCCGCGCTGTTGTCCTTCGCCATGCTCGCCCCTGCCGCCTGGGCGCAGACCTCACCCGCGCCAGCCACTTCCGCAGCGGCGGCGCCCAAAGCCGCCATGACCAAGAGCCGCGCTGAGCGACGCGCGGATGCCGTGGAGCAGCGCATCACCGAGATGCACGGCACGTTGAAGATCACCGATAAGCAGTCGAAGCAGTGGGATGCGTTTGCGCAGACCATGCGCGACAACGCCAACCGCGCTGATCAGGCTTTCCGCGACCGTGCGCAGAAGTTGGGCACGATGAATGCGGTGGAGGCGATGAAGTCGTATGCCGACCTCACCCAACTGCATGCGGAGAATATGCAGAAGCTTTCTTCCGCGATGAGCGATCTGTACGCGGTGCTCTCTGATGATCAGAAGCGCATGGCGGATGATATGTATCGCAATCAGGGTGGGCGTGGCGGCAAAAGCCGCGAGGGGCCGCGGATGCATAAGGGCAAGGGGAAGGCGCCGGCGAGTGCGTCGTCGGCAGGACCGGCTAGCGGTCCTTGAGTTTGCGCGTCATCTGGCAAACGCTTTGTAGGAGCGCACCCTGTGCGCGATTCACGCGCGTGCGGCGCTCGGGGAGAGCGGTCGCCCACAGGGTGGGCTCCTACCCATTGGGTGCCCGGGCACCGCTTCGCTTACTTGCTTCCGCTCGCCACTCTACGCTTCGGCCGACGGATAGCGGTCACCTTTCCGCTCATGCCGCCGCCGCAGTAGAACCGGTCGCCGCCGTCGGATTCGAGTCCGGACACGCCGGAGTTAGGCGGCATTTCGAGTCGCTCAAGGACCTCGCCGGTTTGCGGATCGATGCGCCGTATGTCGCTGTCGTCGCCTTCCCAGGTGGCGTGCCAGAGTTCGCCCTCCACCCAGGTGACGCCGGTGACGAAACGGCTGGATTCGATGGTGCGGAGAATCGCTCCGGTGGCGGGGTCGACCTGGTGGATTTTGCGGGCGCGGTATTCACCCACCCAGAGCGTGCCTTCCGCCCAGGCGAGCCCCGAATCGCCACCGTTGCCGGGGGCCGGGATGGTGGAAAGTACGTGGCCGGTATCGGGGTCGATTTTCTGGATGCGATCCTCGGCAATCTGAAACAGGTGCCTGCCGTCGAAGGCTGTGCCGGCGTGGGCGGCGACATCGATCGAACGCAACGTCTTGCCGCTCGCCGGGTCGAGGGCGTTCAACTTGTCTCCGCTGGCGAACCAGACGTGCTCGCCGTCATAGGTGACGCCAGCCACTTTGTCCACGCCCGGGAAGGGTCCGTATTCTCTAATGATGTCGGCAGGTGTCGGCTTCATGCGTCCATCCTAATCATTCGGTAGTGACGCAGGGAGTAACAAGGCCGTCGCGAATCCCGGCATGAGCGGGGTCATCCAGCGGCGGGCCCGCCCGCGACCGAACGACTGTACTTTGCCTGTCGCCGCGAGTGCATCGAGTGCCCGCTGTACGTTGCGCTGGCTGGCCCCAAGCGCCAGCGCCAGCGCTGAGCTCGACCAGGATTCGCCGTCGATGAGAAAGGCGAGTACGTCCGCATGTTTTTCTTCCACCGGCGGCGCCAGCACCACAACCTCACGTGCACTGTGTGGTTCCAGCGTGAAGCCTCGCGTGGTGGCGCTCACATCGGCCAGCATCCGCAGCGCCTTGCGCAGCCGCCCGATCTCGACACGCAAGCGGGCGCGATGCGATTCATCCGGATGCCTGGCGCGGAAGGCACGCTCTATGAGCGCATCCCTTGGCACGTCGTCGGGCCACGCTTCGCCCAGCGCGCTGGCGAGCTCGAACAATACCGGGCGCCTGGCGAGCCAGACCATCTCGCCCGCGTTACACATGACGCGACGGCACCCGTCGACCACAAGCGCCTTCGACGCCAGCAAAGCTTCAACGTCTTCGAGGAGAAGTAACCGCTCTTTGCCGCGCGCCAGTTGGCGTGCCGCGGGGGTATGGAGTGCGAGGGACGCGTTTTCGACTTCCGCCGTCAGCGCAGGGATGGCGGCGAGACGCGCCGCCTGCGCGGCCCGGGTGAGCGCCGCGTGCGCCGTCTTCGCGTGCAGGCGGCGCATGGCGATGCCGGCAACGGCCAGTTCGTGGGCGGCCCTCAGGGCGGGCGGGAAGAGCGAGGCATCGAGTCCGGCAAGCGTACGCTCGGCCAGGTCGAGATGCCCGATCAGAAGCTGGCGCCGGATTTCGAGATAGCGAGCGTGCGCGGCGTTCACGCGGTCGCCGTGGGCTTCGAGGGTGATCCGCGCGGCGTCGAGCGCCTTCTCGGGCCAGCCCAGGTCGCGCGAGACCAGCGCAATTTCCGCTTCGGCAACCACACACCTCGCGCGTGCCACAGCCTCTTTTGCACCGAAGGCGCGCGCCGCGCTACGTACGAGGGCTTTGGCGCGGACGAAATCACCGAGCTGCGCCATGGCAATCCCGCGAAGCGCGAGCGCGGGTGGGTCATCGCGCAGGGCCACGCGGTTCAGTGCCCCCAGGGGGTCTCCCGCGGCCAGCGCGCGTGCCGCCGCCGTGATCAACGAGTCCATCGAATCGAGCTCATCTCAATCGCGCCACACTTGTCACTCCCACCCTCCGGCCGGCCCGTCGCAGTCTATCTCACGTCCACTCACCAGCACGCCGTACCGGCACGGTACGAACGGCACCAGACGGAGAAAGGTTATGACGACACATACCACCGGGACTCGCAACGAATGGCTGGCAGCAAGGATCGAGCTGCTCAAGGCGGAAAAGGAGCACACGCGGCGTAGTGATGAACTGGCGCGGCAACGGCAGGCATTGCCGTGGGTGCGGATCGACAAGGCGTATCGATTCGAGACCGACGAGGGGAATGTCCCGCTGGCCGAGCTGTTCCGGGGCTGTTCGCAGCTGCTCGTTTACCACTTCATGTTCGGACCCGACTACACGGCGGGCTGCCCATCCTGCTCGGCGGTCGCGGATGGCTTCAATGGCATCGCTGTTCATCTGGCCAACCACGACGTGGCGTTCACCGCGGTGTCGCGGGCGCCGCTGGCCAAGCTGCGGGCGTACAAGCAGCGGATGGGCTGGACGTTCCCGTGGGCGTCTTCGACCGACAGCGATTTCAACTTCGACTTCGACGTCTCCTTCACTGAGGAGCAACAGCGCAAGGGACTTATCGAATACAACTACGAGCGCGGCGGCCACGCGATGGATGAAGCCGAAGCACCGGAACCTGTGGTCCGTCTGGCCGCCACCTGTGGAACCGATGTGGCGACATATGCGCGCGACCGTCCAGGCATGAGTGCGTTCGTGCTGAAAGACGGCGTGGTTTACCACACCTATTCCACCTATGCGCGCGGCGTGGATGGCATCTGGGGCATGTATCACTGGCTCGATCGCGCACCGCTGGGGCGCAATGAGACGGGGATCTGGTGGCGCCGGCACGATGAGTACGCGCAGGGTTGAGTTCTTGCTCGTCATCCCGGCGCAGGCCGGGATCCAGTGAAGTACGCGTGCGCAGCACACGAAAATCGCTTTTGAGTGCTTCGCACGGTTATTTGAACTGGATGACCAGCTTCGCTGTTGTGAAGCGCCTCCGGCCTACGCCGGGATGACGAGCAAATTGAGCGAAAGATCTGGAGACCGGCGCATGATGTCCGAGCGAGCCTCTCAACAAGCATTCTTTGGCATCGCCGCGCTGCTCTTTGCCGCCAGCGCGGCCATCACCATCGCCTGGTGCTCGTCCATGTCCGCCATGGGCGGCATGCCGATGCCCGGCCACTGGACCATGTCAATGGCATGGATGCCGATGTGCGGACAGACGTGGCCCGGCGCCGCGCTGACGTTCCTTGGCATGTGGGCCGTGATGATGGTGGCGATGATGCTGCCGTCACTGATCCCCATGCTGTGGCGCTATCGCCAGGCGATTAGCGATAACGGTGAGATACGACTCGGCCAGCTGACTCTCGTTACGGGTCTGGCTTACTTCCTCGTATGGACGACATTGGGAGTCATCGCTTTCCCACTGGGCGCCCTCCTCGCCGCGGCCGAGATGCAGCAGCCGGCGCTGGCGCGCGCCGTGCCGTTGATGGAGGGCATGGTCGTGCTGATCGCCGGTGCGCTGCAGTTCACCGCGTGGAAGGCCCATCACCTTGCATGCTGCCGGGGAGCGCCGGGACATCGCCATAAGTTGCAGGCGAACATCAGCGAGGCATGGCGACATGGCCTGCGCCTTGGCCTTCATTGCAGCTACTGCTGCGCCGGCCTGACGGCAATCTTCCTGGTGATTGGCGTTATGGATCTGCGCGTGATGGCATTGGTGACAGCCGCCATCACTATGGAACGTCTTGCACCGCACGGCGAGCGTGCTGCGCGAGCGATCGGCGCCGTCGCGGTTGTGGCGGGTGCGTTGCTGATCGTGCGGGCCGTCATACCTGCGTAGTGAGTGCCCTCGAAGCATCGCTCGCTTCGAGGGCACTACACCGGTTGATCAGCCTTCGGTACTCGCCTGCTGCTCCGCCGACTTGCAATACGGCTTCACATCCTGCGGCCAGATGACCTTGCCGCTGCCATCCACCAATTGGTCCGCACCGCAGTCGGTGTGTTTGACGGTGAACAGCGTCTTGCCCTGCAGGTCATATGCGGCGCGCATCACACGTACGGCATCGTCGCCGGTACCGCGCAGGTCGTAGCCGAGGATGATGTTGCGCTGGGTGTCGATGTGCAGCTCGTGCCACTGCGGCGCGATCAGCTGGTTGCCGTCGAGATCGAGCAAGGCTTCGTGGGGCTGTTCCTCGCCATCACGAGCGACCAGGTATCGGCCTGTCTTGTCGAGGCGGATGTCGGCGAACGTCTCCGGCTTCGTCAGCACTTTGCCGGCGGCGTCCATCACACCGAGTGCGGGCACGGGTGTGACCTGGCCGAGGATGGACACGTTGATCTTCGGCGCATCGGCGCCGCTGAACACGAAGCGCTGCGGCGTGAGCACGCCCACCTGCTGGTAGGTGGCGGGAATGATCTCGCGTCCCTGGTCCAGATCGAAAATGCCGGACAGATACGAGAAGGCATCGGCCTGGCGGAAGATGGAACCGTAACCCTGCTTGTGGCCGAGCATGCCCAGCAGCGTGTGCTCGGCCTCGCCCACCGCGTCATAGCTGGGCTGGACCAGCCATGCACCGCTGCGGTCGATCATGCCGAACTTGTTCTTTGCAGGGTTGCTGTCGTCGCTCTGCAGCTTCGCCAGGGCGCCCTTCTTGCCGAAGGGTTCGCATTGCACGAAACGCGGCTCGATGACGACTTTGCCGGTGTAATCCATGTAGCCGCAGGGCTCCGCCGATTTTTCGCGGAACGCAACGAGCCCTTCGCTGGGCAGCCCCATCCACTCGTATTTCACCGGGACCACGAGCGTGCCGTTGGCGTCCGTCAGGCCGCTACGGATGTGGTCAGGCGCCGCGGCGACCATATGGCCGTCGTTGATCTCGCCGAGGCTGCCGTACTCCACCTGCTTCTGCGAGCCATCCTTGAGGTTGATCAGCCATTTCTGGTCGCCGCGATCGGCGGTGATCAGCCCGCCGCGCGTATCCAGGTCTTCGCGCACCACCATGCTGTCGTAGACCGCGTCGGTGAGCTGCTTGCCGTGGACATCGATGACGCCGGATTTCTCACCAACCTGGTAATTGATGTACTGATCTTCGCCGCCAGAGAAGACGCTGTCGAAGCGTGGCGCCACGACTTCATTGCCCTGGTAGTCCATCAGGCCGATCTTGCCGTCGCGCTCGAAGCCGAAGTAGCCCGGGGTGACGGTGTAGATGTCACCGGAAAGCGTCTTGATCGGCTGGCGCGTCTTGGCATCCAGCAGCAGCCATTGCTCATCCTTCTGAACCAGCAGCGTGTCCTTCATCAGGAAGGGGCTGAAGTTGTCGTAGTCGTTCTTGAAGGGGATGAGTACGTTGGCGGCCTGATCGACCACACCGCAGTCGTCGTTGACGCAAAGAGCGACGTTGAACGCGGCCGGTGCGGGTGGCTTGGCCTGTGCCGCGGGCTCCGCCGCGGCGGGCTTGTCGCCGGAGGAACCGCAGGCGCTGAGCAGCAGTGCGGCCACGCTCGCAGCCAGCAGCGAGCGACAGAACATGTTTTTAGTCGGGGTCAAAATGTGGCTCCCATGCCTTGGTTGGTAGTGCTTCCGTTGAACCGCATGACCCGCGCCGAGCGCGCGGACAGCGGTCGCGAATGACCGTGCCCTGTTCCCCTGGCGATGCCGGCAGCTCTCTAGCTGGGGCCGGCGGCGCCCCTGGTCTGCGGAGTTTACCTCACGATTATTCTTATCGATTCGACATAATGCGCGCCTACCTTGGCGGCCTCAGGTTTCCGCAGGCCTATTCGCAGCACTCAAAGGAAGAGTAATGAACGTGATTCGCCATCTGTCCCTGGGCCTCCGGGCCGCTCCTGCTTTCGCACTCAGCATCGCGATCGGCATGGCCGCCGCGTCACCAGCGCATGCCGATGCACTGGCGCAGGCCACCGAGCAATACGCGCAGATGTGCGCCACCCAGGGCACCAACATACCTGCGCCGCACGGCGAAGCCGATTTGAAGGGCAACCCCAAGTTGGGGGACTACTGCAAATGCTTCGGCGAGAAGTTTGCGAAGCGCGCACTGGCGAGCCGGAACGACAAGGCTGCGCCGTCGCTGCAGCAGACCGTCTCGGAAGAGCAGGCCATGCGCAATGATTGCCGCAAGCAAGTCGGCCTGCCGTTGCTGAAGTTCTGAGGCAACCCACCATGAAGAAACGCTCGCTCCGCGCACTCGCCCTCTGCGCCGCCCTGCCCGTTTGCGCCTGGGCCGCCAGCCCTGCTTCGCCAGCCGCCAATGCCTCGACGCCACCGGGCGGCGTGTATGTCGGCTACTACCAGGAAGACCCCGCCACCAACCCCGAAGACCCGACCATGGGCTCGGTGTATCTGAACCTGCCAGCTTCCGACAGCAGTTTTTCGGGAACCATGTACTTCACCTACTTCGGCTGCCAGAGCAACAACGTAGGTACGGTCTCCGGCACCAAGAAGGCCGCGTCGCTGAGCGGTAATTGGAGCGGCACCGTGGACGGCACGCAGCAGAAGGGTTCGATGGAAGGCGCGTACTCCGCGGCGAAGGGCGCCTATGCGGGCACCTTCACCGTGGCCGGTGGCAAGCAGCACATCGATATCCCATCGTGCATCAGCTATTACATCGCGCCCAAGGGTACGTTCGAGTTGTTTGCCGTTGGCCAGAACACACCGAGCAGCTTCTCCGTCGCCATCAACGGCCATGATGTCCGCTGGACGCCGCCGGGCGGCGCGATGATGACGCTGGTGTTTGTGCTCGATCCTGCCATCGCCACTTCCGGCCATGGCAATGCCACGGTATGGCAGACGCTGGTGCTGGGTCCCCAGGGCACGGCCGACTTGAGTGATGTGCATCTGGTCAGCGGTCGCCCTTATGTGCTTGCGGTGAGTGCGGCTGACAGCAAGTTCCGGCGTCTGGGTTTCGCGAGCAAAGCCTTTACGGCGCCCTGAACTTCGCCGGGTAGTGTCATCGCGATTGCGCGCTATGCGCACAATCGCGCTTTCAACCTTCGAAGATCACTCTGCCTCAGCTCCTCGCGCATTTCCCTCGGCGATTTGCCCAGCGCCTGCTTGAACGCATCCGTCATGTGGCTGTGGCTGCTGAAGCCCACGTCGCAGGCGAGCGCGGCAAGGTCTTCCTCACCTTCGCCCAGGCGCCCAAGCGCGGTTCCCAGGCGTTGCTGCAAACGAAACTGCCGCAGCGATTGGCCGGTGCCCTGGCGGAAGATGCGGCAGAGATGGAACGGTGAGCAGCCGGCCAGTTTCGCCAGCTCATCGATGCCGAGGTTTTCTCCGGCGTGGCCGATGATGGCCTCTTCCACGCGCTCTACCTGTCGTGCGGTGCCGGCGCTCTTTCGTTTCTGACGCGCGGGTGCATGGATTTGCAGCAGATGGTCGAGCATGCCCAACAGCACTTCCTCGGCCTCGAGTTTGTCGCCGCCGTTGTGTTGCATGCAGAGCAACATTTCCACGTGGGTTTTCTGGAATTGCAGATCGTGTGCAAATTCGCGGGAGGCTGATGCGGAGGAGTTGGCGGCACCCAGCGCGTCCAGCATGGCGTCGTCGATCCAGATATCCGTGCAGCAATCGCAGCCGCACATGTCGGGATGGGAAACGCTGTACTCGATGTGCTTGCCCAGCAGGATGGCCTGGCCCGGTCGCGCCATGTAGGTCTTGCTGCCGACGCGAATGGCGAAGGAGCCGCGCCGGGTAAAGATGAAACGTGCGGGTTCGTCACCCTTCCCGTAGCCGCAATTGACGCGCGGGTACTTGCACACCTGGTTGAACACCACGAAGTGCGGTGACTGCAAAACAGCCTGCATGATCGACATACGCGCAGCCCCCACGGAGCGCCAGTCCAGGGGCAATCATACGCCTGCCGGTAGCGCCGGAACCCGGTGCGGCACGCATAGCAAGTTTCTGGAAGCGCGCCAGGCGAAACTGTGGCAAGGCCGCGGGGTAACCGCCCGGCGTGCGGGAGCGAAGAAAAGACTTACCCCCAAGACCACCCGGTCAGGAGCCGTCCCGTGCCCGATCCCCTGGATACCCCGCCTTCGCCGCGCCTTGCCTGGCGATGGATCACGATCGGCCTCGCGGTCGGCGTGCTGGCCGCCGCCTTTGCCTATGTCGCCGGCTGGCTGGCGCCCCGGCGACTCACGCCGGCGCGCATCGTCGATGCCTTGCAGACCAACGGCGGCCTGCATCCTGGCTATCGCCGCAATCACGCCAAGGGGGTTTGCGTCGGCGGGTACTTCGAAAGCACGGGTGCGGCGGTGCCGTACTCCACCGCCAGGGTGTTCGCGCCGGTGCGCACACCGGTGGTGGGGCGCTTTGCGATTCCCGGCGGCAATCCCTATGCCCCGGATGGCGGCACGCCCATCCGCAGCCTGGCGCTGCGTTTCAATCTCGCCGATGGCCAACAATGGCGCACCGGGATGAACAACTCGCCGGTGTTCGCCGTGGCGACACCGCAGGCGTTCTACGAACAGGTGCAGGCCAGCCGGCCCGACCCGGCCACCGGCAAGCCTGACCCATCGAAATTGGCGGCGTTCTTCGCTGCGCATCCGGAGACGGCGGCCTTTCGCGCCTGGGCCAAAACGGCCAAGCCATCGGCGAGCTTCAGTACGGATAGCTACTACAGCCTCAACGCGTTCTACCTGATCGACGCAGCGGGCCAGCGTCATGCGGTGCGCTGGCGCGTTGTACCGGAGGCCAGCGACGACGGCCATGCGGCGCACAGTGCCGCCGACAGCGACTACCTGACCCGGGACTTGCAGCAACGCCTTGCCCAGGGTCCGCTGCGCTGGCATCTGCTGCTGACCCTGGCTGCGCCCGGCGATCCGACCAACGACGCTACCCGCGCATGGCCTGCGGATCGCACCACCATCGACGCCGGCACGCTGGTGATCGAGCGCGAACAGGCGCAGGACAGCGGCGACTGCCGCGATATCAACTACGACCCGACCGTGCTGCCCGCCGGCATCCAGATCTCCGACGATCCGCTGTTGCCTGCGCGTTCGGCGGCCTACGCCAATTCGTATCTGCGCCGCACCAGCGAGGAAGCCGGCCTGCCTGGCGTACCGCATGCCGACGCAGCTCACGCGGAGAGCAAGCGATGAACACACCTGCCAGCTTTCATCCGTTCGCCCGCGTGCTGCACTGGACCATGGCCGTGCTGATCCTGGCGATGCTGTTTATCGGCGTCGGCATGGTCGGCACGGTGTCGCCGAAGCATCCATGGTTGCTGGCCATCCATCGGCCACTGGGTGTTGCGATTCTGCTGCTGGTGATCGTGCGTCTCGCGGTACGCCTGCGCACGCAGCCACCCGCGCTGCCCGACGACATGCCGTACTGGCAACGCTATGTGGCGCACGCGTCGCACTGGGTGCTTTACGGTCTGATGCTGGCGATGCCGTTGATCGGCTGGGCTATGCAGTCGGCGGGCGGCTATCCCATCATGCTGGGCGATACCTTGCGCTTGCCGGCCATCCTTCCCGAAAACGCCACACTGTTTGCGTGGCTGCGCGAGGCGCATCGGTATCTCGCCTATCTGTTCTTCCTGACCATCCTGGGGCATGTGGGTGCGGCGCTGTATCACGCGCTGATCCGGCGCGATGGGGTGTTTCAGAGCATGACGTTCGGGATGCCGGAACGTATCGATGCCAAAGCGATACCAGCGGCGGAGTCCGAAGCACAAGTATCGGTGGAGTTGCAGGCCACTAAACATGACACCCCGCCACCCTCTTGATTAGCGTCGAATCTCAGCTTTGCTCCTCCCCCTGCTAGCAGGGGGAGGCTGGGAGGGGGTAAGCCCTTGAGAAAACCTCTCCCGACGCGCTTTCTCAAGTACTCACCCCTCCCCAACCCTCCCCTGCGAGCAGGGGAGGGAGCCAGTTGCGCCCTGCGCCACGATCACGGAAACGGCAGGCACGTTTCTGGAAGCAAGCCACTGTGCCGCGCGTCAATCTGACCGCGCTTCCCCGTAAGGGAGCCTCGGCAAGAAACACCACCGTCCCCACACCCGTGTTTCCCGCTTCTCATCAGCTTGCTATGGAGGGGTCTATGTACAAGACGTTCTGCACCTTGCTTATTGCCTGCGGTGTGATGGGCGCGGCCTACGCCGCACCACCGCCCGATGCCGACAACGATGGGAATCCGATGCTTTACCCCAGGCATTCGCGCCCATTCGACAAGAGCATCTACGGCTGGGCCGACCGCTCCATCCAGTGGCTCTACGCGCAACCGTTCGACAAGAATCCGTTCTTCGATCCCACCGGCGCGAACTGCGCCGAAGGCCAGGAAGGCCCGGTATGGTTCCTCGCACCGATCGCCTCGCCCATGATGTCCGGCAGCCTCACACGCAGCTGCACCATTCCGCGCAATAAGGCCATCCTGCTGATGGTCGGCTTCGTCAGTGATACCTACCCCTGCCCCGATCCAAGCTTCGGGCCAGCACCCGGGCAATCGCTGTACGACTTCCTGGTCGCCGACAGCAAGAAGTACATGATGATGATGTCGCTCAATGTGACCCTGGACGGACGGCCGATCCACGATGCGCTGGATTACCAGTACATCTCGGAGAACGTGTTCTCGGTCAAGGGCGACCCGAGCTTGCAGTCCACGTTCGACAGCTGCATCACCACGTCCTGGCAGCCTGACTTGAACAACGGCTACTACATGCTGTTCAAGCCGCTGTCGCCAGGCCAGCACACCATCGTGCGCACCTCGACGGGCATGATGGGCGGCAGCATGATGTCCATGACGTATACCTACTACCTGACGATCAAATAGAACGCAGCCACAGGTCGTGAGAGCGCCTTGCCTGACCGGCGAGGCGCTCGTTTGTGCTGCGGACATGCCGGAATGCAGGGTTGACGGCGAAGCATGGGCGCTTACCCTTCAAGCATTCGACTGGGGAGATAGCCTATGAAACAGGTTGCGGTACGCGCGCTGATCACTACGTTTGCATTCACCGCGACGGCCTTCGCCGCGACCGCACCCGATCCGTTGACCAAGCCCATCCCTTCGCCCTATGCCGACAAGTGGCTTCGCCCGCAGGAGCCCGTGCGCATCTACGGCAACACCTACTACGTGGGTTTTGGCGGCCTGAGCCTGGCGCTGATCAAGACAGATGCCGGCCTGATCCTGGTCGATGGCGCGCTGCCTCAATCGGTGTCGTCGACCGAGGCGAACATCCGTAAGCTCGGCTTTCGGGTGGAAGACATCAAATTCATTCTCAACACCGAAGCGCATTTCGATCACTCCGGCGGCATCGCCGCACTGGCGCGCGATAGCGGTGCAACGGTGGTGACCAGCCCGCGCGGCGCGCAGGCATTGCGTGCCGGCCACGTTGCCAGCGATGACCCGCAAGCGGGAGAGATCGAAGCCTTCGCTCCGGTTGCGAAGGTGCGCGGCATCGGTGATGGCGAAACCTTGCGCCTGGGCAACACGGCCGTGACCGCGCATTTCACGCCGGGGCATACGCCGGGCAGCACGAGCTGGTCTTGGACATCATGCGAAGGCGAAAAATGTCTCAACGTCATCTTCGCTGCCAGCCTCAATCCCGTCGCCGCCGATGGGTTCCACTTCAGCGGAGATGCGACGCACGGCGATATCACCGAGGCTTACCGCAAGGGTATACGTGGCTTTGCCAAGCTGCCCTGCGACATCCTGATCTCGGCCCATCCGGACCATTCCGGATTCGACGGCAAGCTCGCGCTGCTGCAGTCGAAAACAACACCGAATCCTTTCATTGACCCGAACGCCTGCCGCGCCTACGCCGACAAGTACGAAAAGATTCTCGATGCCCGCGTGACCAAAGAGAAGCCGGCTGCAAAGCCGGCTCTCTGAGCACAAACACTTAGACCACAGGCATCGCTATAGCTTGTAGTTCACACCGAACATCACCGTGCGGCCCCACGTGGTGTAGTCCAGCGGGCGCGCCACCTGCACGTTGTTGGGCAAGCCGGAGATCTGCTGGGTCTTCTGCTCGGAGTTGGTGAGGTTGTTCACCTGCAGCAGCAGCGACAGACCGCTCCACGAGCTGCGTTCGTCGAAGGCGTAGCCGACCTGCAAGTCGGTCTGCTTGTCCGCCAACACCTTCACGTAACCGAGCTGGTCGAACAGCGGCACCGCTTCGCCGGTGAACGACGACCGATAACGCTCGGCGACGCGCACCGACCAGCCGTACTTCTCGTAGTACACCGCCAGGTTGGCGACCTTGCGCGACAGGCCGGGCAAGGTTTTCGGTCCGCCAGGGATGGACGAGACCGCACTCTCCGGGATCGAGCTGTTGGTCAGTGAGAAGTTCGCCTGCACACCAAAGCCATCCAGCATCGGAGCCACCAGCCCGCCTTCCAATGCGCCCGACAACTCCAGGCCCTGCATGCGCCCGCCGTTGCCGTTCTCCGGTCGGGTAAACGAGCCGATATTGCTCGTCGGCACCAGCGAAGGTGTGTCGTTGATGAAGCCAGCCTTGGCGAAGTCGAAGTCCAGCACCGTCTTGTTGTAGATGTAGTTCAACAGATTCTTGTTGAACACGGCGACGGCCACGTAACTGGACTTGCCGAAGTACTTCTCCCACGACAGGTCCGTACCCACCGCGATATACGGCTTCAACTGCGGATTGCCGCCACTGCCGGACCACAGCACCTGCCCCGCCGCCGGACCTTCGGTAACGCGCGCCACCGACGCCGAGCTGGCCACCTTCTCGTCGTCGATGCGTCCACGCGCCATGGTCTTGGCCAGGCCGAAACGCAGGTATTGGCCGTCCGCAATCTGCGCGACCAGATTCAAGCTGGGCAGCACCTTGTTGTACTTGGCGCCACCGGTGAGCCTGCCGACCAGGGTGTTGCCATTGGTCTGCAACGCGGTGGAGGACTGGTCCGTGCGTACGAATTGCACACCCACATTGCCGCGCAGCGGGATGTCGGCGACGTGGGTCTCAATGTTGAACTTGGCGTAGGCGACCGGGACCTTTTCCGTGATCGAGTAATTGCGGCTCCAGTCGGACTGCCCATTGCGCTCGGTGAGGTAGAACTGGTTCGCCAGCGCATCCAGCACGTTGTAATTGAGGATACCCGGGATGCCGCCATAACCCAGCGAGGTCGGTCCGCGCAGGTATGACGAGCCAACCGGCGCACCGAAGGTCGGGTCATAAGGACCGTGTGTGCCGTCGTCGCCATTGCCGTTGAGCCAGGCGAAGAACACATCGGCCTGCTTGGTCTTCTTGCGCTCCGAATAGGCGGCGCCCACGTTCACGCTGCTGAAGATCCAGCCCAGCGGGTGGCTCACTTCCAGGCGCGCGGCGCGGATCGTGTCCTTCTGCTTGTCGAACTCCTGGCGGCCGTTGTAGCCGTAGTCGTCCGGATCGGTGAACACGACGCGCGACGGATCGTTCAAGTCGATGCCGGGGCGAAAGTACGGATAACCGTCGCCCGTCGGTGTGTTGAAGAACACATCGGTGGTGGGGTTGCCGGCCAGACCACCGAACAGATAGGCATCGCGCAGCTTTTTCTTGGCGCTGGAATACGACAGGTCACCAGTCACCACCCAGCCGTTGCCGAAGTCGTACTGGTTGTTCCAGCCCGCCGAGAACAGTTTGTCGTGTTCCTTGATGTATTCGTTCTGCAGGATCGGCGCGATGTTGCTCATCGTGCCCGAGGTCACGATGGGATACGGCAGCGCCTGATTGATCCCCACGTTGCTATAGACCGGCACCCCGTTATGGTTATAGGGGCTGCTCGACCACTGCACACCGTTCTTGTATTTGCGCTCGTTGAAGGTGGAGTAGTACAGGTCGAGCGTGGAGTGGAAATGGTCACCCGGCGCCCATTCCAGCACCGTCATCAAACCATTGCGCAACTGGTTCTCCGACTGCGCTCGCAGCTGCATGCCTTCTTGCGAGAGCACGTTATCCGGCAGGCCCGGCGTATGCGGACCACCCCAGTTCTGCTCGATGCCTGCCGAGCCGTTGTCTACGCTCCACCACCAGGCTTGGTACTGCTTCTCCTGAATCGGCGAATCGAGCTGGGCAAAACCCACGGCCAGACCCAGGGTGTGATCGAAGAACTGATCGATGTACGAAAAGCTCGCGCGATGCCCCATGTCGCCCACGCCCGAGCCGGGGTTGAGCTTGCCGTTGCTGGTGTGCTCGCCGCGCAGGTTGATGGCGATGGCGCGCTTGGGCAGGTCCAGCGGTTTGATGGTGTGCAGATCCACCGTGCCGGAAAGCCCCTGCCCGACCAGGCTGGCATCGGGTGTCTTGTAGACGGCCGCACCGCTGATCAGCTCGGAAGGATACTGGTCGTACTCCACGCCACGGTTTTCGCCGATGGTGGCCTGCTCACGACCGTTGAGCGTGGTGCCGGCGAAATCCGGCGACAGGCCGCGGATCGAAATGACATTGGCGCGGCCATCCATGCGCTGCGTGGCAAGGCCCGGCAGGCGCGCCAGGCTTTCGGCAATGCTCGCGTCCGGCAGCTTGCCGATATCCTCGGCGGAAATCGCCTCGATGATGTTGTCGGAGTTGCGCTTGGCCTTCAGCGCCCCCTCGATGCTGCCGCGGATGCCGGTGACGATGACCGCATCCAGATTGCTCACCGAGCCTTGCGGCGGTTTCTTCTCGGTCTTGGCGGGAACCTGGCCCGTCTGCGCAGCGGCCTTCGTATCGGCGGGCTTGGCCGGCGGCGGGTTCTGCGCCTCCTGGGCCCATGCACCACTGGAAGCTACGCCAGCCAGCAAGGCCACCGCGCATGCTGCCGCCAACGGGCGGCGCGACATGCGAGCAAAGCTTCCAACCTTCCCCTGCAACGTCTTGCGACTACTCATGCCATCCCTCCCCAGAGAAAAAGCGCCCCTAGCGCCGGCCAGGCAACACACACACACCTGCGTGCACACACGAACGTGTGGCTCGCCCCTGTCAGCGGTATGCCTGGAAACGGCGGAGAGAATGATCGAGAGAAATTGCTGCGTCATCCTGCGACGCAGCAAGATCCAGTGGGAAGGTTCAGGTGAGTGAATCAAATGTGCAGGCGTCATGTGCTGCAGAATGCGAATGAAGCATGCACGCTCAGCAGCCATACTCGTCCACGCGGGCAGTTCATTGAGATCGCATTGAAGCGCTCGACAAACGGTCAAAACAGGAAATCAGATTCAGCCATGCACCTGGACGTAGCCTTCAACGAAGAACTCCAAAAGCCGATCACCGCTGAAGAAGCCTATGACCTGTTCTGGGACGGCATGCTTTCCGACAAGCGGGCGTTTAGCTGTCCGGACGAGCAGTGCGCGGCACGGGTGACCTGCGCCAACATGGACAAGCCGGAACAGAGTCTTGGCGTGCAGCCGCATTTCCGGTTGTACCCGCCCCATCGGCCCGACTGCCCTTACGATGTGGCAAAAGCGTCGACAGCCGCATCTTCTGCCAACCTCGGATCGGGCCAGGGAAACACGGTGGGTCCGGACGTTTTTGTCCTGCATCGTCCACCCAGCCACGATGTGCGCCATGTGGGAATCGCCGACGTTCCGGCGGGAGGCGCACTGCGACGCCACAAGCAGGGGCTATCCCGCGCCGACGCGGCCACGACCAGCAGACAGCTGTTTTCAGTCAGCAGCGTTATCACCCGATGGCTCAAGTATCGAAAAGCCGATGTGGACGCGACCCAGACGCTGACGGTCGGCACCGAGACAGCCATCCCGTTCAACGCTCTCTTCGAGTGCATCTACCCCAAACGCAAGGTGCCCATCGGCCAGAAGCCGAGGATCTATTGGGGCAAGGCCCAGGTCTCGGAACTGAAACCCGGTGGCGATTATCTGTTGGCGTTCAAATCCCCGGCCCGCCTCGTCGATGAGGATCAGAACCTGCTCGGCGAAGCGAAGCCGTCCTTCTTCATTCGCAGGGATCTCGTCGAAGACCATCCCAAGAAAAGAATTAGGGCGCGGCTCGAACAGGCCTTGAAGGAAAATGGCGAATGCATCGCCTTCATCTATGGCACGCCTACCCTGCGCACCCAGACCAAGGATCAGGGCACGCGCACCTTCATCAATATCGAGCTCGGCAATATCGACATGGTCTGCCTGCATCCACCGAGCTTCTTCGACGCCATCAGGCGGGATAAGGCCACTCGGACTTGACGGCGTTCCGTTGAAGCCGGAACGCTTTCGCTACCGCGCGCTTAGTGTCCGGCGACCTTGCGACTCATCTTGATGTTCTGCGGCGCTGTATCGCCCATATCCCACGTCTTCTGCCCTTGGAAGTATCCCGGCGCATCCGCAACGATCAGGTATCCGGGCTTTCGCTCGTGAACCAGGTCGCCGGCCGTCCATAGTGTCCATCGCCGAATGGCCGGAATCGTGTAATGGCCGTCCGGTCCCGACTTGGTGCCACGTGACGGAAACTCGTTCAGATAGACGTCCGCACCGGTCACCGGTGTCCCGTCGGTCGCATTGACGACGACACCCGACACACTGGGCGCCACGCGCATGTAGGCCGGTGCGCAACCGGCCGACAGCTGACACGCGGCAAGCAGCAGGGTCCATGGGATGAATTTCATAGGCGGTCTCTCAATGGCGGACTTCGCGTCGTAGCGGCACTGCCAAATGACAAGGGGCCTTGCGGCCCCCTGTTTCTTACATGTTGCGGCGGTATTCGCCACCCACGTCATACAGCGCGTGGCTGATCTGGCCGAGGGAGTTGTACTTCACCGCTTCCATCAACTGCTCGAAGACGTTCTTGCGGTCGCGGGCGGTGTTCTGCAGCACCTTGAGGCTTTCCGGCGCCAGCGCGTTGCGGCCCTTGCCGTAGGCCAGCACGTTGTCGATCTGCTGGCCCTTCTCTTCTTCGGTAGAACGGATGAGCTCGATCTCGGTGGCGATCTCGCCGCCGTGGTCCTTGGGCAGGAAGGTGTTGACGCCGATCAGCGGGAGGCTGCCGTCGTGCTTCTTCTGCTCGTAGTACATCGACTCTTCCTGGATCTTGCCGCGCTGGTACATGGTGTCCATGGCGCCAAGCACGCCGCCGCGCTCGCTGATGGCCTCGAACTCCTTGTAGACGGCCTCTTCCACGATGTCGGTCAGAGCATCCACCACGTGGCTGCCCTGCCACGGGTTCTCGTTGAAATTGAGGCCCAGTTCCTTGTTGATGATCATCTGGATCGCCACGGCACGGCGCACGCTTTCTTCGGTGGGCGTGGTGATGGCTTCGTCGTAGGCGTTGGTGTGCAGGCTGTTGCAGTTGTCGAACAGCGCGTACAGCGCCTGCAGCGTGGTGCGGATGTCGTTGAACTGGATTTCCTGCGCGTGCAGCGAACGGCCTGACGTCTGGATGTGGTACTTCATCATCTGGCTGCGTGCGCTGGCACCGTAGCGCTCGCGCATGGCACGCGCCCAGATGCGGCGGGCAACGCGGCCGATCACGGTGTATTCCGGGTCCATGCCGTTGGAGAAGAAGAACGACAGGTTGGGCGCGAAGTCGTCGATGTTCATGCCTCGGGCGAGGTAGTACTCGACGATGGTGAAGCCGTTGCTGAGCGTGAAGGCGAGCTGGCTGATCGGGTTCGCGCCGGCTTCGGCAATGTGATAGCCGGAGATGGACACCGAGTAGAAGTTTCGTACCTTGTGGTCGACAAAGTACTGCTGGATGTCGCCCATCATGCGCAGCGCGAATTCGGTACTGAAGATGCAGGTGTTCTGCGCCTGGTCTTCCTTGAGGATGTCCGCCTGCACGGTGCCGCGCACGGTCTGCAGGGTTTCTTCCTTGATGCGTGCGTAGGTTTCCGCATCCACCAGCTGGTCGCCGGTGACGCCGAGCAGGCCGAGGCCGAGGCCTTCGTTGCCCTTGGGCAGGTCGCCCGAGTACGTCGGACGCTTGCCGTTGGCGAACAGCTCCGCGATGCGCTTCTCGGCGGCGGCCCAGCGTGCTGGGTCCTCCTTGAGGTATTTCTCCACGTTCTGATCGATCGCGGTGTTCATGAACATCGCGAGGATGATCGGCGCGGGGCCGTTGATGGTCATTGAGACCGAGCTGCTCGGCGCGCTGAGGTCGAAGCCGGAGTACAGCTTCTTCATGTCGTCCAGCGAGGCGATGTTGACGCCGGAGTTGCCGATCTTGCCGTAGATGTCCGGACGCGGCGCCGGGTCTTCGCCGTACAGCGTCACCGAGTCGAATGCGGTGGACAGACGCGTGGCGGCACCGCCCTGGCTCAGGTAATGGAAGCGGCGGTTGGTGCGCTCCGGCGTGCCCTCGCCCGCGAACATGCGGGTGGGATCCTCGCCGGTGCGGCGGTACGGATACACACCGCCGGTGTAGGGGTAATGGCCCGGCAGGTTTTCGCGCATCAGGAAGCGCAGCAGGTCGCCCCAGTCTTTGGTCTTGGGCGGCGCGACTTTCGGGATCTTTTGGTGGCTGAGCGACTCGCGGTAGTTCTCTACGCGGATCACCTTGTCGCGCACCTTGTATTCGTTGACATCGGCGGTGACGGACTTGTAGCGCGCCGGCCACTCGTGCAGCAGGTGGATGGCTTCGTGGCTGAGTTCCTTCAGCGCTTCGTTGTAGCGCTGGCGCAGGGTGAGCAAGGTGCGATCGACGCCCTCCTCATGCAGTGCGGCGGATTCATAGCGAGCCAGTTCGCGCGGCAGGTGCGTGTCGCCCAGATCCTTCAGCGACTCGTAGTAATGTTGAGCCTTGCTGGCAAAGCTCGCTTCGCGTTCGATCTCGCTGTTGATCCCACGGCCCTGCTCGGCGATCTCGGCGAGGTAGCGCACGCGGCTGCCGGGGATAAGCACGGTAGCGCGCGGTTCCTTGAGCGTGGTGTCCAGCTCCGGCGTCCACTTGGGCGCGGGCAGCGAGAGCTTGTCGCGCAGCAGACGGCACAGGTTGCTGAACATCCAGGTCACACCCGGATCGTTGAACTGGCTGGCAATGGTGGGATACACCGGCACCTGCTCGTCGGTGAGCGTGAAGGCGGTGCGGTTGCGTTTCCACTGCTTGCGCACGTCACGCAGCGCGTCTTCGGCACCGCGCTTGTCGAACTTGTTGAGCACCACGAGCTCGGCGAAGTCCAGCATGTCGATCTTTTCGAGCTGGCTGGCCGCGCCGTAGTCGCTGGTCATCACGTACATCGGGAAATCGACCAGGTCGACGATCTCCGAATCGCTCTGGCCGATGCCGGCGGTTTCGACGATCACCAGGTCGTACGGCTGCGCCTTGAGGAAATCGATGCAGTCGTGCAGCACGATGCTGGTCGCAGCGTGCTGGCGGCGCGTTGCCATGGAGCGCATGTACACGCGATGGCTGCGCAGCGAGTTCATGCGGATGCGGTCGCCGAGCAACGCGCCACCGCTACGGCGGCGAGTGGGATCGACGGCGAGCACGGCGATGCGCATCTCGGGGAAGGCATGCAGGAAACGCAGCAGCAGCTCGTCCACCACGGACGATTTGCCCGCGCCGCCGGTACCGGTGACACCGAGCACCGGCGTCTGCTTGCCGGCCATTTTCCACTGCTTGCGCAGGTGATCGAGTTCGGCCTCGGACAGTCCGCCCTCTTCGATGGACGAAAGCATGTGGCCGATGGAGATCTCGTCGTCGATATCCACCTGCGGCGCCGCGACAGCACCGTTCGCGCGCTGGTCGGCAGCGGCGCGGGTGCGCTTCATCACGTCTTCGATCATCTCGGTGAGACCGAGCTTCATGCCGTCGTTGGGGTGGTAGATGCGCTCGACGCCGTAGGCCTGCAGCTCGCGGATTTCTTCCGGCGTGATGGTGCCGCCGCCGCCGCCGAACACGCGGATGTGCGCGGCGCCATGCTGCTTGAGCATGTCGACCATGTACTTGAAGTATTCGACGTGGCCGCCCTGGTAGGACGACAGCGCGATGGCGTCGGCATCCTCCTGCAAGGCGGCACGCACTACGTCTTCCACCGAGCGGTTGTGGCCGAGGTGGATGACCTCCGCGCCCTGCGACTGGATGATGCGGCGCATGATATTGATCGCGGCGTCATGACCGTCGAACAAGCTGGCTGCTGTCACGAACCGCAGGGGACGGGTTTCGTGCACTGCAGCACTGGCGGGGACGTGCTGGGCGGGGGAACTCATGGCAACTCCGACATCGTGTGCTTGATCCCGACAATTCTAGTGGGGATCGCTGTTAAGCGCGCGATGCCGGCCGGCGTACCGGCGCGTACGGGTGCCTAGCCGGAAGCGCGCTGCGCGTGCTTCCGATGCCGCGTGCGTGTCCACCAGAACAGGAAACCGGTGACGGCAAAGAACGCCGGCAACACGCCGACGATGGCAATCACGAATTGCCAGGTGGAGCCGCCGACCGCACCGGCATGCAGCGGATAGATGTTGTCGCTCCACCGGTTGCCCCGGCCCTGCTGCTGCGCGTCTTGCACTGCCATGACACTGGCGGTGTATGGATCGACCACCACGACACTGCGGCCGACCACATTCCATTCCTCCGGACCACGTGCGCGAATGATCAAGGCGGCGTTCTTCGCGCTGGGCAGCGTGATGCGGTTCAATTCCGCCTGCGGCAATGCTGCCTGCGCGGCGACGAGTGCCGGTAACCATTGCACCGGGGCGTCACGCGGCGTGAGCGTCGGCAACTTCGATGGCGCCTGCTTACCACCGAACAGACTGCTCAGCGCGGCACGCGTGGTGTCCTTATAAATCAGCGTGACGCCAGTCAGCGTACTGAGCAGCAGCAAGGGAAACGCGATGGCGCCCACACTCTGGTGCCAACTGCGCCAACGCCGAATGGGCGGCTGCGCATACATATGCACGGCATGGCGCCAATGCCCCTTGCGCGGCCACCACAGCACCAGGCCGATCAGCAACAGCGACAGTTCGACAATGCCGATCACGCCAAGCCACAACTCACCGGTCTTGCCGCCGAGAAGATGCGTATGCAGATAACGCAGCCACAGCACACAGTCGTTGTCCGGCGAGCGTAGCAGCAGTTGCCTGCCGTCGATCGGGTCGAGATAGACACGCGTCTGTCCATCGAGGAACAGCTGCCACACCGGCAAGTCCGCATCCGGCAGATCGACGCTGCGCAGCGGCAAGGGCCACCGGGTTTCATGGATGTGTTGCAGCACCGCGGCCTGTTGCTCCGCCGTGGGCAAGGCGTGCTGGGTCAGCTCGGGGTGACGCCATTTCAACAGCTCGGTCTGATAGGCCAGCACCGTGCCGGACAGCGCCAGCACGGCGAACAACAGACCGATGCTCAGGCCCAGCCACAGATGCAACTTGCGCAGGACGTCGCGCAGCCGCCAGCGATGGCGTACGGGCGGATGGGACGCGGGCGTCATGCCGCGAAAACCACGGCGGGGCGGGACGAGAAAAGCTGCATAAGGGCGCGGGCGAAGTGATGCCGGGCCGCGACCTTAGCACAGATTAATGCGAACCATTCTCATCAAAGATATCCCACCCCGCCATGACTGCCCTGCCCCCGCGGCTTACTGAGCTGGCGTGGCGAGGGCGACTTTTTTCGCTTCCGGTGCTTCATCGATCACGGCTTCCACCTGGATGCGCAGCGCTACATCCATCTTGAAGCCGTAATCCTTGCCACCGGTGATGCCAAACGCGTCGCGCTGGAAACTGGCGCTGGCATCGGCGCCGCACCAGTCGCGCTTGAACATCGGATGCTGGGTGCATTTGAACGAATGGATGGTGAGATCGAGCGGCTTGGTTACCCCATGCAGGGTCAGCTCACCCACGACCTTGGTCGGCGCGCCGTTGACGAAGTCCGTGAGCTTGCCCTTGTAGACGGCCTTGGGGTACTTGGCCACATCGAACAGCTCTGGTCCTCGCGCCACCTCGTTCATCTTGTCCAGACCGAAATCCACACTGGATGCGTCAACGGTGATTTCCACGCTGCCGGTACCCGCCGCCTTATCCAGCGTCACCTTGCCACTGCTGCTGTTGAACTTGCCGCGCCAGGTGGACAGGCCGCCGAAGTGATCGGCCTCGAAGCTGGGGTAGGTATGCATGGGATCGATGCTGTAGGTGGCCGCGCTCGCATGAGCACCGCTCATGCCACCGACGGCGGCAGCCATGAACGACGCCATGCCGACGGTACGCAGCGCGAAATAGGTCTTGGCAAACATTTTCAACTCCTTGAAGGGCAATGGGGACAAGCGCCGCCTAGTGAAAAGGTAATGCGTGTCAGGGTTTGAGATGGATGTCCTGCCGATGATCGGCATGCAACAACCGTCTTCATGGGTTAGACGAACGGGCGGACGCGTTTTCGACAGGCCGGCCCATCGCCGTTTTGCGCTAGCCACGGCAAAGGGGCGCGCGCGATACTCGGCCGTCCGCCAGACCCTCGCCCCAACATGGAGAGATGGAGATGAAACGGTTATGGATAGCGGTGTTGCTGTTGGTGCTTTGCGGGTTGGCCTCCGCCGAGGGGGTCTACGCGGTACGCAAGCGCGTCGAAGCCAGCATGGTGGTTACCGGCACGATCGTGGTGGCGCCTGATGGCAGTGTGCAGTCCTATGAACTGGACAAGCCCGACCAGTTGCCGCCCGAAGTGATCAGCCTGATCCGCAAGGCCTCCGCCGGTTGGCGCTTCGAACCCGTGTTGAGTGACGGCAAACCCGTAGCCGCGCGCGCCAAGATGAATCTGCGCGTGGTGGCCAAGCGCGAAGAAGGCAGCGAGGGCTATACCGCGAGAATCGCCGGCGCCACGTTCGGCGATGGCACCTCGGACGAGCAGGTTTCGTTCAAGGACCGCCATATCGCGCCCCGCTACCCCATACGCGCCATCGAAGCGCGCGTATCCGGCACGGTCTACCTGATCGTGCGCATCGACCGCGATGGCAAGGTGGCCGACGTCTCCGCCGAGCAGGTCAATCTCGCCCTGGTCGCCAGCGCCAGCGAATTGCGTCGCTGGCGCGAGATCCTTGCGGACGCCAGCATCCAGGCCGCACGCGAGTGGACCTACAACCCGCCGGCATCAGGCCCGCACGCCAAGGACGAATACTGGATCGCGCGCGTACCGGTGAACTTCAATCTGCATCAGATCGGCAAGCCCGATACGAACCGCTACGGCCAGTGGCAAGGCTACGTGCCCGGCCCGAAAGAACCCGTCCCGTGGCTGAGCAAATATCCGCAGGCCAGCGACGACAAGGGCAGCGCCGCCGACGCGCTGGCCGACAACACGGTGCATATGCTCGGCAGCGGTTTGCGGCTCGTAACACCGCTCGATCATTCCTGACGCGGCGACTGCACCAGCAACACGTTTGAATCCAAAGGGGGAGTAAGCATGAAACGGTTATGGATGGCACTGCTGTGCCTGGTGTTCTGTGGATTGGCCTCGGCCGAAAGCATAAGCGAGGTGCGCAAGCAGGCAGAAGCCAGCATGCTTGTCACCGGCTGGGTGGTCGTAGGGACGGACGGTCGCACGCAGTCACATGTACTGGACAAAGTGGAGAAACTGCCTCCCGAAGTTGTCGACCTTATTCGCCGCGCCTCTGCCACCTGGCGTTTCGAGCCAGTGATGCTCGATGGCAAGCCCGTAGTGGCAAAAGCCAAGATGAGCCTGCGCGTGGTAGCCAAAAGAGAGGACAACAGTAGCAACTTCGTTGTACGCGTGGCAGGCGCTACCTTCGGTGATCCGGGGGCCGAAGAAGACTCAGACTCGGTGCGCTTCAAGGACAGGAGAGCTCCCAAATATCCGGAACTCGCCCTCAGAGCGCGTGTATCGGGCACGGTCTTTCTACTGGCGCGCATCGACCGCAGCGGCAAGGTAGCCGACGTCGACGCAGAGCAAGTGAACCTCGACGTGGTGGACACCGACAAAGGCATGCAAACATGGCGCCGCATACTGGCCGAAGCCAGCGTCAGGGCCGCGCGTCAATGGACCTACGACCTGCCGACCTCCGGCCCGCATGCCAATGACGACTCCTGGATCGTACGAGTGCCTGTCGTCTTCCACATGGTGATGCCCAACGTATCGGAGAGTGCCTATTACGGCCAATGGCAGGCCTACGTGCCCGGCCCGAAAGAACCGATCCCTTGGCGTAGCAAGTACCCGCAGGCCAACGACGACAAGGGCGGCTCGACCGACGCGCTGGCAGACGACGGCATCCATATGGTCGGCAGCGGCCTGCAGTTGAAGACGCCACTCGACCATTCCTGACGAATACGGTCGACGCTATGGGTCTCGCGTCTGAAACCGCGCGAGGCCCATAAAGGTCTCGTGCTGATAGCGGCTCATGCGCAGCTGCTCGCCCGTGGTGAGCACCACCATGTGGTAACCCTTGAACCAGGGATGGATCGCCTTGATGCGATCGATATTGACGATGGCCGAGCGGTGTACCCGCGCGAAGTGGCGCGGGTTGAGCCGTCCCTCCAGGGCCACCATGGTTTCCCGCAGTTCGTAGACCTGCTTGCCGATGTGCAGGAGCACGCTGTTGCGATTGGCTTCGATCCAGTCGATGTTCGCGACATCAAGCAAAGTGACACTACCGTCGACCGACACCGGAATGCGCCGCGCGTAGCTTTGCTCACGGCGCAGTTCGGCCAGGGCCTGCAACACTTGCGCGGGCACGGCATCAGCCACGCCGGCGCCGGCCAATAGCCGGTGCTTGGCACGCCGTAGCGTGGTGATGAAGCGCTCGCGGCTGAATGGTTTGACCAGGTAGTCAACCGCATTGGCTTCAAAAGCACGCACCGCGTACTGCTCGAAAGCGGTGATGAAGACCGTAGCCGGCAAACGCTCCTCGCCCAGGCTGGCAATCACATCGATGCCGGTCATCTCGGGCATCTGGATATCGAGGAACACCAGGTCCGGTGCGCATCGGCGTATCGCTTCCAGCGCGCTGGCGCCATCGCCATATTCGCCCAGGATGTCGATGTCGGCGTCTTCACGCAGCAGGCGCACCACGCTATGCCGCGCGATGGGCTCGTCGTCGACCACCAGGGTGCGGATGCTCACGCTGCTACTCCGGCCGCGAAACCGGACTTCGCCGGCAGCGCGCGGAACGGCAGTCGCACACGACAGACCACACCCTTCGGCGTCAAGGCATCGAGGTAGATCGTCGCCGCGTCGCCATACAATTCCTTCAGCCGCAGCCGCGAATTCGACAGACCCACACCTCGCCCGAAGGCCTCTTCCTGCGGCATGTCCAGCGTGCTGCCATGGTTGCGCACTTCAAGGTAGAGACTGTCCGCATCGCGATAGGCGGTGACCTCCACCTGATCGCTGCCGGCATGCTTGCCGATGCCGTGATGGATCGCGTTTTCCACCAGTGGTTGCAGGATCAGGCCGGGCACCGCGCCATCCAGTGCGGAAGCCGCGGCATCCACGCGTGTGGTCAGGCGATCCTTGAAACGGATGCGCTGAATGCCGAGGTAGAGATCCAGCAACTCCAGCTCGCTGGCGAGGGCGATCTCCTGGCGGTCGTCGTCGAGATAGGCACGCAGGAGATCGCTGAGCCGCAGCAGCATGTCTTCGGCCACGGCGGCGTCTTCGCGGATCAGCGTCGAGATGGCATGCAGGGTGTTGAACAGGAAATGCGGTTGCAGTTGCATCTTCAGCACCTGCAGGCGCGATTGGGCGAGCTGTGCCTGCAACTGTGCCGACTGCACCATGCGCCGGTTCTTCTCGCGGTAGAAGCGCCCCGCATGCCAGATGACCAGCAGCATCCAGTACACAAACATGTCGGTGACGGCGTACTTGCTGATGAACTGCGACAGCTGTTCGGCCACCGGCGGTTCGCCGGGCTCAAGGATATGCGCCATCGATGCGGCGAGCAGCACCGCGCAAGCGGTGAATGCCACGCTGGCCAGCACGTGTACGGGAAGAAAACGCAAACGCCGTGAAGGTTCGATGGGATAGCGCGCCGCCAGCCAGAACACCGCCGGCGCCAACGCGGCGAGCGTGTACCACTGGATCATCGACCAGCGGATGTAGTCGCTCGCACTCCAGGTGAAACCGCGCACCGCATCGGTGGCGTATCCCTGCAGCGCGAAAAGCACCACCAGGATGGTCCACACCGCCATGTAACGCAGAAATCGCACCGGCATTCCCCCAAGGTCCAGGCCGGCGGAGAACATCGCTGCCGGCGCCCGCATCCTACACAGGCTTTCCATGTGGCGAATAGCGTTCGTCCATGCCGGCTACGATTCGTCCTTTGCTGGCTACGATTCGTCACGAATCGCTTTCCGGGCGGCCAACGCGCCCCTCCAATCCACACATCCGCGAGGTGTCGCGGAGACCGTCGATCTCAGGAGGGGACCTTCATGCGCATCGTCATGCTTGTTGTACTCGCGGCCGCACCGGCGCTCGCCGTCGCGCAGACGCATTATCTCGATCTCTACAACAACGCGCCGAGCAGCCTCGCGTCATTCGCGGTAGCGACAACCGGCACCAACGACTTCCACGACATCGCGCTAGGAGAACGGTCACTACCCGGCGGCGATTCGACGACGATCGCGCTGGAGCATGCTGATGGCGGATGCGTTCGCGATTTCCGCATGACTTTCGCGGATGGCCGCGTATGGGTTCGGCGCGGTTTCAACGTATGCCGGTTCCGCAGCTTTCACACCGGTCGTTCCGCACCGAAAGAACAGTCGTGACTCAAGCCACGCCGAACGGCAGGTTCGGCGAAGCCACCACGCGGTCGCCTACGATCTCGCCACGCAGGAAAGCGAATGACGCGTCGAGCACTTCCGGCGCATCCAACACTTTGTGATGACCCAGCCCTTGCGTGGTAAGCAAACGCGCCCCTGGCCAGTAGCGGGCGTAACGTTCGCCCTCTTCCCACGGCACGTCGCGATCGTCGAGGTCATGCACGATCAAACCCGCTTGGCCCAGTGCCGGCAGATGGCGATGCACCTGCAGCTCTTTCACCTGCACGCCGGTGCGTTGCTCATGCCACGCCAGAAAGGCGCCGCGCAGATGATCGCCAAGATGCACAAAGCGCAGGAAGCGGCCCGCAGCGGCTTCCATATCGGCGGCGGGCGCGATCAGGATCAGGCGCTGCGCCAGCCATTGCTCGCTCTGCGCCAAAGCCAATGCGGCGCCACCAAGCGAATGGCCGACGGCCAGCGCCGCATTGCCAAAGTGCAGCCCCACCGCGCGAATGGTGGTGATGAAGTCCGGCAAGGTGCATAGCTTGCCGCTGCTGCGACCATGGCCGGGCTGATCGAAAGTCACCACGGCAAGGCCCATCTCGCGAAGCTGCTGCACCCATGGCATAAAGCGCAATCCAAAGCTGGACCAACCATGCACCAGCAGCGCATAGGGTTGTGTTGACGGATCGCCCCACACATAAGTCGCGATGGTTTCGTCGCCCACCTGCAAGCTGCCCTGGCGCATGTCCTGATCCGGTCGCGCCGATTGCGCGCGTATGCGGCTGCTGGCAAACGGCGTGGCGAACAGGCGCGCGGCGCGATTCACGGTGCGCATCGGCGCGAGCCGTCCGCCGAGCGCGAAGCTGGCGCGCACGGCACTGAGTTTCAGCATGGCGGTGGTGGAATGCCGGCGATGGTTGGAGCCTTGCGTGCGTGACATGGGCGTGCTCCTGCGGGGATCAGGGCTGATAACTGGTGAACAGGCGATCGACGGCGGCATCGGTGCGACGGCGTGCCTCGTCGAAACCGAACAGGCCGGCGTCGTGATGCAAACCGAGCATCAAGGCGTAGATTTCAAAAGCGAGCTGCGCGGCGTCGGTGTCGGCATGCAGGTGGCCTTCCGCCACCGCCAGTTCGATCGATTTCTGCAGCTCGTCGCGCCAACCGGCCTGCTGACGCACCACACCGTCGTGCAGCGCGCCGTCGCGGCCGTCGTATTCGCTGGCGGCGGAAAGCAGCACGCAGCCGCTCTGATACACGCGTGCCCATTCGCACCAGTGGGCGATCACCGCGCGCAGGCGCGGCAACCCGCGCGGCTGCTTCAGCGCGGGCAGAAGCACCTTGGCCATGAAACGGTGGGCGCCGAGCTCCAGCACGGCCAGCTGCAAGTCTTCGCGGGAACCGAAGTGGGCGAACACGCCGCTCTTGGACATCTCCACCGCCTGCGCCAGCGAGCCGATGGACAGGCCTTCCAGCCCATCGCTGCAAGCCATGGCATAGGCCTGGTCGAGGATCAGGCGGCGCGTGGCGGCGCGCTTTCCGGTGGCGACGGTATCGTTCATGGCCCGGAAAATAGCACGATCGTTCGTTCTTTTCCAGAGGCCGGCGAACACGCCCTAGTGGCGGTCGCAAGGTTATGCTTCGCGTCACGTCTACCAGGGAGGTTTACGCATGAAATTCCGCCATCTGCTGGCGCCGGCGCTGTGCAGTCTGCTGGCTGCCTGTGCCACCTCGCCCACCGGCCGCTCGCAACTGATGATGGTGTCGGACAACGACATGAGCCAGATGGGCCTGAGCGCGTTCAACGACATGCGCAAGCAAGGCAAGTTTGTCGACTCGCCGCGCGAACGCGCCTACGCCACCTGCGTTTCCAACGCGCTGATCGGAGTGCTGCCGCCGCCGTGGAATACCCAGCAGTGGGAAGTGCAGATCATCGACGACAACAGCGCCAACGCCTTTGCCCTGCCCGGCGGCCGCATCGGCGTGAACCGCGGCATGTTCAAGGTAGCCACGGATCAGGATCAGCTTGCCGTGGTGCTCGGCCATGAGCTGTCGCATGTGGTCTCACGCCATGGCGCCGAGCGCATGTCGGACAACATGGCGACGCAGGCGGCCGTACTGGCCGGTACCGCTTATGCCGCAACCCGCGGCACTAACGCCGGCTATGCTGCCGCGGCTCTGGGCGTCGGCGCGGAAGTCGGCATCCTGCTGCCGTTCTCGCGCACACAGGAAAGCGAGGCGGATACGCTGGGTCAGCGCTATATGGCGCAAGCCGGTTTCGATCCGCGCGCCGCGGCAGCGCTGTGGCAGAAGATGGGCGCGCAAGGCGGCGCCAAGCCACCGGCGTTCCTCTCCACTCACCCTTCATCGTCGGGCCGCGCACAATCGCTGAGCCAACAGGCGCAGCAATTGATGCCGGTGTACGAACAGGCACGCGCCAGCGGACACACACCCAACTGCCGTCTTTGAGTTTCTGTAGGAGCGCACCCTGTGCGCGAAAGGGCCGCAGAGCGGCCCCGCCTCGCGGGCTGTCGCGCACAGGGTGCGCTCCTACCTCAGCCGACCGTTTTCTGAACAAACTTACGAGGCGTCGTCAACACGCAGGGCGGCTCTTCGTTTTCTCCACCTGCACGCTGCACATCGCGGCTGCGTTATAGAAGGAGAGTTTGATGAATCCGCTCGCACGCAAGCTTGCCGTATTGACCGCCATAGGCCTAGCGCTGGGAAGCACCGCCTATGTCCCCGAAGCCGTCGCGCGCACCAGCGTCTCCGTACAGATCGGCGTGGCTCCACCGCCGCCGCGCTTTGAACGCGTGCCGCCGCCGCGTCGCGGTTACGCGTGGGCGCCGGGTTACTGGCAATGGAATCCACATATGCGTCGCCACATGTGGATAACCGGCCGCTGGGTGCAGGCGCGCCCGGGCTATCGCTATCGCCCCGCAGGCTGGGTACGCCATGGCAACGGCTGGCGCTTCCACGACGGCTACTGGGGCCGCTGAACGCGCAACAACCTGCGATAGGTCCGCGCGTTTTCCAAAGCCAGCGCAAAGGCACGATGGATGAGAGTGTCGCCGCATGAAACGCACGCTCTCATCCGCACCATTCACCACATCTCACTGAGGCCTCTACATGTCGACCCGTCTTATTGCTCTCGCCGCACTCACCCTGCTTGCCAGCGGCTGCGTCGAAGAGCGTGTTGTCCACGATCGTCCCGTGGTGGTGGAACGCCCCGTGGTACGGCGCGAAGTGGTGGAGGAAGTGGTGGTAGCCCCGCAGCCGCCACCGCCGCGTGTGGTGGAAGTGGAGCCGATGCCGCGTCAGGGCTATGTGTGGGCGCGCGGTTACTGGCGCTGGAACGGGCGCGAGTATGTGGCGATTCCCGGACATTGGGAGGTGGTGCGGCCGGGGTATCACTATGTGCATCCGCACTATGAGCGTCGTGATGATGGTTGGCATTTGAATGTGGGGGTGTGGGTTAACGGGTGAGTCCGTTCGCCTCCTTTGACTGATGAAAAAGCCCTGCCAACTGGCGGGGCTTTTTTCTTTCTCTCTCTTCGGGTGCGGGTTCGGCTCTTGCGACGCCGCTTCTACTTCGTCATTCCGGCGTAGGCCGGAGGCGCTTCACAACAGCGAAGCTGGTCATCCAGTGGCGTTATCGCTCGGTTGTCGCGTCTGCGTGCCTTGGCCGCCTATGCAGCGGGCATTTCGGACGCCTGCCGGCGCCCGAGTTACTTTCTCTTTGCTGACCCAAAGAGAAAGTAACCAAAGAGAAATGGCCTGAGAGCAGGCGGTGCGCTTTGTAGCTGCGCCTTTTCCAGTGCCAGACGTTGGGATAGTTTTCTTCAGCGCCAGATCACCCAACCATCACGCACACGTAGGTGTGTCAGTACGCACCCGCTGGAACGGCGTCCAGGCATTCGCCGAATAGTTGCATTGCTTCGCGCAATTCGGCGACGGACAAGCTGCAGTAGCCGAGCAACAAACCCGATTGGGCTGGTGGCGTGAAGTAGTGCGGTGCCATGGGGTACAGGCCGAGCCCGCGGTCGTGTGCGTGCGTGATCAGTGCCTCGGCGCGGTCGTGGTCGTAGCCGTTCAACCAGGCCACTACGTGCATGCCGGCCGGCGAGTGCACTATCCGCACGCGTTCGCCCGCATGGCGATGCAAGCCAGCGATCATTGCTTCGCGGCGTGCGCGCAGTTCCTTGCGGGCATGGCGCAGGTGCCGTTCGAACCCGCCACTTTCCATGAAGTGGGCCAGCGCGGCCTGCTCTATGCCGGGGGAGGAAACGTCGCTGAGGTACTTGGCGGTAATGAAGTCCTCGCGCAGCGCCGCCGGCAGCACCAGGTAGCCCATGCGCAGCGTGCCGAACAGGGTCTTGGAAAAGGTGCCGGCGTAGATCACACGGTCGCCCTCGTCGAGCGAACGCAGTGCGGCCAGCGGATGCGCGTCGTAGCGGAATTCACCGTCGTAGTCGTCCTCCACGATCCAGCAACGCTTGCTTTCGGCGTATTGCAACAACTCAATGCGGCGCGACAGCGACAGCACGGCGCCCGTGGGGAACTGATGCGAGGGCGTGACACAGATGAGTTTCGGTGCTTCGTCCGGCAACTCATCGCAAACCAGCCCGTCATCATCCGAGCGCACTGGGCACAGCTTTGCACCGTGCGCCGCCAGGATGTGATACGCGCCGAAGTAGCGCGGCTCCTCCAGCACGGCTGTGTCGCCCTCATCGAGCAACACGCGTGCACACAGCGCATACGCCTGCTGGGTGCCGGTGACGATCAGGACGTCGTCCGGCTGCGCGTGCAGGCCGCGACGTCGCGCAAGGTACTCGCATATCTGCTGCCGCAATGCCGGCAAGCCCCATGAGCCGGTTACCGTCAGCGGCGAGTAGGCCGCCGCGCGCGCCAGTTCACGCCCCCATGCGGCATTGAGGGCGGGATTGGTTAGCGGGTCGCCGTAGCGCAGGTCGTAGCGCAGGCCGAAATGGAGACGACCGATCCGGCGCTCGCGGAACTGTCGCGCCCTCTCCGCATAGCGCGAGGTGGGGGTGTCGGCCGTGTTCGCGACATGCCGCAATAGCGGCGTGAGTTGCAGCCCGGTCACGTAACTGCCCGAACCGACGCGGCCGTTGATGAAGCCTTCGGCGCGCAACTGTTCGTAGGCGGCCAGCACGGTTGTGCGTGACAGCTCCAATTCGAGTGCTAGCTCTCGCGTGGGCGGCAGACGCGAACCAGCACCCATGCGGCCATCGAGGATGGCTGACTTGAGCACGCGGATCAGCTGCGTGTAATGGGGGCCGTGGCCATCGAGTTCCAGATACATGCCTGCACACTCTGAGATCGGGTTGGTCGAAGAGGGATTCGGCTTTCGAACGAGCCACTCATCATGCGTACGCATCTCACGCCAGAGAGTCTTGCGTGAGATACCTGGTCGCTGGTGGCACAGGTTCGAAATGATCTGTCGGGCGAAGCAGATACTCAGAACGATCATCGCGCTCCGGCTCAGCCGGACGCGGAGGAATACACACGCAGGTCCGTCTTGCGCAGGTAGACGGCAAGCATCTTGTGGAAGGCGATGAGTCGCCCAGCATCGCTTGGTCCCGGCTGAGTGAGCATGCCGTAGATTTCGGCGATCACCTCGGCCCGCTGCGTGAGACTCAGTGAGCCACCGACCAGCACGATGTACGACTGCAACACCTGCAACGCGGCAGCAAGCCGCTCGCAGTCAATGCTCGGCTGCCGATCCTGGGCGTCGACAACCGGTGACGCACTCTCCGCCAAACCATCCGTCATGCAGCCTTCGCCACTGATCAACCAGAGTGGCGATATGTGGAGCGCGCGCGCGAGTACGAGACAGCGATCGCGCGAGATGTCGCCATGGCCGTTGCGCCAGTTGCGCACTGTGCGCTCGGTGACGCCGCAGCATTGTGCGAGTGCGCTTACGCTTCCCGCACGCTCGATCAGTAGATCAATACGGTCGGAAAAACCCTGCGTATCGGCCTGAGCCGACGACGAGGGTGGCATGGCGGCCCATACGTAAGGTTGCATAGGCGCGGCGGGTTCGAGCGGAGACTCTGTAGCCGCGGCTATCAGGACGTCATCGGGCATGGATACCAAAGCGGACACAGGGTTCACTCCGGATCAGGAAGGCGGGAAGAAGGACTCACGCGGAAGCGGGGATCTTCCGGTGAGCTGGATAACGACGTTAAGCAGTTGAGTGGGGGAGCATCAACTTTTCGTTACGTGTTTCTGGAGACGAAGATAGGCGTGCGCAGCTCGGGCGGTACATAGCCAATTTATGCGGATCGCTAAAAGCCAATTGATGCACGGCGATTGGATATGAGGATTCGCTCCTTGCAATGCCGTTTCTACTTCGTCATTCCGGCGCAGGCCGGAGGCGCTTCACAACAGCGAAGCTGGTCATCCAGGGCGTTGTCGCCCGGTTGCCGCGTCTGCGTGCCCTGGCTCGCCTGCCGCGGGCTCTGTAGCCGTGCCTTTTCCAGTATCAGACGTCGGGATAATTTCTTCTGAATTATAAGCGCGCACTGCTCTCACGCTTCTCTTTCGCACTCGCCGTCGTCATCGCGCGGTAGTCCCTTGGCGTCATTCCGACTGTCGCTTTGAACTGCCGTGCAAATGCGCTTTGGTCAGCGAAGCCGCAGGCGAGGCCGATGGCGGCGACGCTTTGGTCGCCGGAGAGGAGGCGCATGGCGGCTTCGATGCGTAGTTTGGTCTGGACTTGCTGGGGGGTGAGCTGGAAGACGCGGCGGAAGTGGCGTTCGAGTTGGGCGACGGAGACGTCGGCGAGTTCGGCGAGTTTGGCGACGCGTACGCTTTCGGCGTAGTGCTCTTGCAGGTAAGCGAGGACGCGGCGCAGGCGTACGTACGTGGGGTGGCGGCCGTCGGGTTTGCCGAGGTCGCGGGAGATGCCGACGATGCCGCGCACTTCGCCGCGCTGGCGCAGGGGGCGTTTGCAGGTCAGACACCAGCCCGCGACACGATTGGCGAACATATGGACTTCCAGCTGGTTTTCGATCACCTCGCCCTCCAGCACGCGTCGGTCCTGCGAGGCGTAGGATCCACCGAGCGACGCGGGAAAGAGTTCAGTGACGCTGCGGCCAATGACGTCGGCGCGATGCTTGAGACCCAGGCGGCGCACCAGGGTGAGGTTGGCGTGGGTGTAGCGGCCGTTGCCGTCTTTGACGAAGAACACTACGTCGGGCAGTGCATCGAAGAGTGCTTCTAGCTCATCGGCCGAAATCTTCATTTCCATCGAACCCCCATCATTGTGCGCCCACCTTTTTTGCACTTGCAGCATAGGATGCGCAAGTGTTTTCGTATTGTGCCGATTTCCGCATCGCCGGCTGCCAAGCGTTTCTAGACGTCCAATCGCCTGCAAAGCGAGCATAGACGCCATGCACACCATAGACGTGATCGACTCCCACACTGGCGGCGAACCGACTCGTGTCGTCATCGCCGGCTTCCCCGATCTGGGCACCGGCAGCCTGATGGAACAGCGCGAACGCTTCCGCCGCGAGTTCGATCGATGGCGCAGCGCCATTGCCTGCGAGCCGCGCGGTTCGTCCACCGTAGTGGGGGCGCTGCTGCTGCCGCCGCAGACGGCGGAAGCCTGCGCGGGCGTGATCTTCTTCAACAATGTCAGCTATCTCGGCATGTGCGGCCACGGCACCATCGGCCTGGTGCGCACGCTGCAGCATCTGGGCCGTATCGGTCCCGGCATGCACCGCATTGAGACGCCAGTCGGCACGGTGGGCGCGGAGCTGCATGAGGACGGCCGCGTTTCCATCGACAACGTGGAGAGCTACCGCCATGCCAGCAACGTGCAGATCGAGGTGCCGGGTTACGGCACGGTGCACGGCGATATCGCCTGGGGTGGCAACTGGTTCTTCATCACCAAGGACACGCCGCTGCCGCTGGAGATCCATCATCAGCGCGAACTCACGGTCTATACCGAAGCGGTGCGGCGCGCGCTGGTAGCGCGCGACATCACCGGCGCGGACAACGGTGAAATCGACCATATCGAGATCAATGCCGATTCGCCGGTGGCCGGCATGGATGGGCGCAACTTCGTACTCTGCCCCGGCCTTGCCTACGACCGCTCGCCCTGCGGCACCGGCACCAGCGCGAAGCTGGCCTGCCTGGCCGCTGATGGCAAGCTGGCGCCGGGCGAGACATGGCGGCAGGAAAGCATTCTCGGCAGCGTGTTCGAGGGCCGCTATACGCCTGGCACGCGCGGGGTGCTGCCGCGAATCACGGGCACTGCCTATGTGGTGGCGCGCTCCACCTTGCTGTTCGACGAAGCCGACGCCTTTACCTGGGGCAGCGGCGCGGAATGAAGGCGGCTGCCGCCAGCTTTGACCTGATCGTGGTCGGCGCCGGCATGGTCGGCGCTGCCTGTGCCGATGCGGCGAGCGCGGATGGCTTGCGCGTCGCCATCGTCGAGCCCGGTCCGATCGGTGGCGGCGCGACGGCGGCGGCGATGGGCCATCTGGTAGCGATGGACGATGACCCGGCCGAGCTGGCGTTGTCGCGCTATTCGCTGCGGCAATGGGAAGCCTTTGCCGATTTGAAGGAAGCCGAATTCAGCCGCTGCGGCACGCTATGGGTCGCACGCGGCGATGCCGAACTGGCCTCTGCCGCAGCGCGCAGTGTGCGCCTGGCCGCGGCTGGCATCGAAGCGCATGTACTCGATGCCCAAAACCTCTACGAGTTGGAGCCGGCGCTCGCGCCCGGCATGAGCGGCGGCATGCTGGTGCCGCGCGAGGCCGTGGTGTATCCGCCGCGCGTGGCGCGTTACCTGGTGCAGCGCGCGCAATCGCGTGGCGCGCGGCTTTATGCCGGCCGTCGCGTACAAGCCCTTCCGCGTGGTGGCGCACAACTTGACGATGGCAGCACCCTCAGCGGTCCCGTACTGGTCGCCACCGGCTGCGCCCTGCCCTCGCTGCTGCCGCAGTTACCGATGCGTGGCCGCAAAGGGCATCTGGTGATCACCGAGCGCTATCCGAACCTGCTGCGCCACCAGTTGCTCGAACTCGGTTACGCGGACAGTGCGCACGGCGATGCCGACAGCAGTGTCGCCTTCAACGTGCAGCCGCGCCCTACCGGACAGATCCTGATCGGCTCGTCACGCGAGTTCAGCGCCACCGACGCCGCGGTCTCGCCCGCGATGCTGCAACGTATGCTGGAACGCTGCTTCGCTTTCGTTCCCGCGCTGCGCGAGCTGCAGGCTTTGCGCGCATGGACCGGCTTTCGTCCGACCACGCCGGATGGCCGACCTTACCTCGGCGCCGTACCTGGCGGCACTGACCAATGGGTCGCGGCTGGCCACGAGGGGCTCGGCGTGACCACCGCCCTGGGCAGCGCGCACCTGTTGCTGGATCTGATCCAGGGCCGCGAACCGGCGATCGATCCAACGCCCTACGCGCCATCGAGGATGGCCGCATGAGCGGCATGGTCCGCCTCAGCATCGACGGGCAGGAGGTGGATGTGCCGGCCGGCGCGAGCGTGGCCGCCGCCATCGCGCACGTCAGCCTGCATTTCCGCCGCTCGGTGAGTGACGCACCACGCGCACCGCTGTGCGGCATGGGCGTGTGCTTCGAATGCCGCGTGCGGATCGACGGCGTCGCGCATGTGCGCTCATGCATGACTACCGCACGCGAAGGCATGCAGGTGCGCTGCCGTGATTAAGGCCACGCTGATGAAGTATCGCCATCGTCACCAGCCCTGTCTGTCCGCAGACCACAGGACCGTCGGCGAAGGCAGACTGGCCGTCTGTCGAGACGACGGGCCGAAGGTATGCGGACAGACAGGGCTGGCCCCGACATATGAGATTTCAAATGATGGGGTGATGCCTGGAAGGCTCGCCGGCGCCGCCGCGCGGCTTGCCAAGACGGCCAGTCTTCGCTGCGCCACGCGGCGGCGCCGGCGAGCCTTCCAGGCATCATGACGATGGCGATACTTCATCAGCGTGGCCTTAAGCGTTATGACGTCCTGATCGTCGGTGCCGGCCCCGCCGGACTTGCCGCCGCGCAGACGGCCGCCAGCCACGGTGTACGTGTCGGCCTGATCGACGCACAGGCGCGTGCCGGCGGACAGGTGTGGCGCCATGACGTGCGCCGCGCCGCGCCGCGTGCCGCGCGCGAGGCCATCGCAAATCTGCATGGCGTCGAACTGCTGACCAATCATCAGGTTGTCGCCGCCGAACCATCCGCCCTGCGCGTGGAAACACCGCAAGGCAGCTCCCTGCTTTCGTATACCTCGCTGATTCTTGCCACAGGCGCGCGCGAATTGCTGCTGCCCTTCCCCGGCTGGACCTTGCCGGGCGTGATGGGCGCCGGCGGTCTGCAGGCGCTGGTGAAGCAAGGCTGGCCGATCGCCGGCAAGCGTGTGGTCATCGCCGGCAGCGGCCCGCTATTGCTGGCTGCCGCGGCGACCCTGCGCGCACATGGCGCCCGGCTGCAAGGCATTTACGAACAAGCGCCAACGGCTCGCGTGCATACCTTTGCGCGACAACTTTTGCGCTGGCCGGCACGTGCGGCTCAAGCCGTCACGCTGCGTGCGCAACTCGCCGGTGTGCCGTATCGCTTCGGTACCTTCGTCCGCCGCGCGCATGGCGAAACCGCATTGCGCATGGTGGAGATCGAAGGGCCGCATGGCACGACCTGCCTCGACTGCGATCTGCTCGCGGTGGGTTATGGCCTGGTGCCCAACGTGGAGCTGGCGCAACTGCTGGGATGCGCGACGGTGCATCGCGGCGCGCATCCTCAGGTACAAGTCGATTCGTGGCTGCGCACCAGCGTGGCTGGCATCTACGCCGCAGGCGAAGCCAACGGCATCGGCGGCCTGGCGGTGGCGCGGCTCGAAGGCGCTATCGTCGGTCATATGGCGGCTGGCGATACGGCGGCCGCCGACGCATTGTTGCCGCGTCGCGACAAGGCCCGTGGCTTCGCCGAACTGCTTACCACTCATTTCGCACTCGACCCGCGCCTGCATCAGCTCGCCGATGCGCAGACCCTGATCTGCCGCTGCGAAGACGTGACGCTCGGCGAACTGGACGGCTTCAGCGATGCCCGTGCCGCCAAGCTCGCCACGCGCTGCGGCATGGGCGCGTGCCAGGGCCGCATCTGCGGCACCGTGCTGGCCGAGCTCGGCCGCTTTTCTCGTAGCGGCAGCCGCCCGCCCCTGTTTCCCGCACGCCTCGCCACCCTGGCGGGTGCGACGACTTTTCCCTTTCCGACGACGAATACCGAGGTAGCCGATCATGAGTAACGCATCCATCTGGCGCGGTGTGATTCCCGCCATCACCACGCCGTTCACCGCCGATGGCCAGGTCGACCATGCCTTCCTCGCCGAACACGCACGCACGCTGATCGACAGTGGCTGTACCGGCATCGTCCCGCTCGGCTCGCTGGGCGAAGCGGCCACGCTGAGTTTCGACGAGAAGCTGGCGATCATCCGTACGCTGGTGAAAGCCCTCGATGGCCGCGCACCCGTGATCCCGGGCATCGCCGCCCTCTCCACCGACGAAGCCGTGCGCCTGGCGCGCGAGGCCAAGGCGCTTGGCTGCTCCGGCCTGATGGTGCTGCCGCCCTATGTGTACTCCACCGACTGGCGCGAGATGGGTGCGCATCTGCGCGCGGTGATCGCCGCCACCGATCTGCCGTGCATGCTCTACAACAACCCCATCGCGTACAAGACGGACTTCTCGCCCGAGCAGATCGCCGAACTCGCGCATGAATTCCCCAATGTGCAGGCCGTGAAGGAATCCTCCGGCGACGTGCGCCGCTTCGCCGCCATCCGCTCGCTGCTTGGCGATCGCCTCGAACTGCTGGTGGGCATGGATGACGCCATCGTCGAAGGCGTCAGCATGGGCGCGCGCGGCTGGATTGCCGGCCTGGTCAACGCGTATCCGAAGGAATCCGTGAAGTTGTTTGAACTGGCCCGCGACGGCGGTGCCGATGCGGCGGCCGAACTCTATGCGTGGTTCCTGCCGCTGCTGCGCCTCGACACCGTGCCCAAGTTCGTGCAGCTGATCAAACTGGTGCAGGACAAGGTTGGCCTTGGCAATGAGCGCGTGCGTGCGCCTCGGCTCCTCATCACTGGCGCCGAACGCGAGGCCGCGCTGAAAGTGATCGACCACGCCATCGCCCGCACACCGGTGCTTTGAGATGAACGTGCAGCCTCTGCTGATCGAAGGCGACTGGCAGTTGCCACGTGAGCTGGTGGGCACGCTTCGCGCCGAAGATCCCACCACCGGCGAAGCGATCGGCCCGGCCTTCCCTATCGTCGGCGCGGCGGATGTGGAAGCCGCGCTGCGTGCCGCGGTGGCCGTGGCGGATGAACTCGCCGCGACACCACCGGAACGCATCGCCGCTTTCCTCGAAGCCTATGCCGATGGCATCGAGGCTGACGCCGACACACTGGTCGCGCTCGCGCATGCAGAGACTGCCTTGCCCAAGCAGCCGCGCCTGGCCGCGGTGGAATTGCCGCGCACCACTGGCCAGCTTCGACAGGCCGCCAAGGCGGTGCGCAGCTATGCATGGACATCACCGGTGATCGACACGGCGGCCGGCCTGCGTTCGCATCACGCGCCGCTGAGCAAGCCGGTGCTGGTGTTCGGGCCGAACAATTTTCCGTTCGCCTTCAACGCCATCGCCGGCAGCGATTTCGCCTCGGCTATCGCGGCACGCAATCCGGTGATCGCCAAGGCACATCCCTCGCACCTGGCCACCAGCGAACGGCTCGCCCAACTGGCACTGGCCGCGCTGCGCAAGAGCGGTCTGCCATCGGCGTCCGTGCAGATGCTGTATCACTTCGACCACGAGATCGGCGCGAAACTGGCTGGCGACGCGCGTCTCGGCGCCATCGGTTTCACGGGCAGCCGCGCGGGTGGGCTGGCGTTGAAGGCTGCCGCGGATGCGGCCGGCATTCCTGCCTATGTGGAACTGTCCAGCGTCAATCCGGTGTTCTTGTTGCCTGGCGCGTTGGCGGAACGCGGCGAAGCTTTGGCGCAGGAGTTCTTCGCTTCCTGCACGATGGGCAGCGGCCAGTTCTGCACCAATCCCGGCGTGGTGATCGTGCCGCGCGATGAGGCGGGCGATGCGTTCGTGGCCGCCGCCACCGCGCACTTCGCGAACGCGGCGGCAAGCGTGCTGTTCTCGCGCGGTGTGCTCGACCACCTGCGCCAGGGCATTGCCACGCTATGCGCGGCGGGCGCTGAAGTACTCGCCGGCGGCGAAGCTGCCGCGCCCGGCTATCGTCACGCGCCGACCCTGCTCAGCGTCGATGCCGCGCAGTTCCTGCGCGCCCCAAAGGCCCTGCAGACGGAGGCGTTCGGCCCGGCGAGCCTGCTGGTGCGCGTTGATGATGTCGCGCAGATGGCGCAAGTGGCCGCCGCGTTCGAGGGCAACCTCACCGGCACGCTCTACAGCGCTACGAACGGCAGCGACGAGGAAACCTGGACGCGAGTCGCCCATGCGTTGCGCCCGCATGTCGGCCGCCTGATCGGCAATCGCATGCCGACCGGCGTGGCGGTGAGCCCCGCCATGAATCACGGCGGCCCCTATCCCAGCACCGGCCATCCCGGTTTCACCGCCGTCGGCATGCCATCGGCCATCCGCCGCTTTACGGCTCTGCACTGCTACGACCATGTGCCGGATCACCAGCTCCCGGCGGAACTGCGCGATCACAACCCTGGTGGCGTGGCGCGCTGCATCGATGGCTGCTGGTGCATTGACGATCTAGACCAGGGAGCACAGCACGCATGACGCAAATCGGCGGTCTCGATATCGCGCAGGCCAGGACCAGCCTGAAACCCTGGACTGCCGTCGCACCTGCAATTAGCGCGGACGAATACCAGCAACGTACTGAACGCGCCCGCGCCCTTCTGCGCGAACAACAAGTCGATGCCGTACTGATCACCGCCGGCACATCGCTGCGCTACTTCACCGGCGTCGCCTGGGGCGCCAGCGAGCGCCTGGTCGGCATGCTGCTCACCGCCAGCGGCGATCCCATCGTGATCTGCCCTGGCTTCGAAGTCGGCTCGTTGACCGCCGTATTGCGCATTCCCGCCGACGTGCGTCTGTGGGAAGAGCACGACAACCCGCAGCAACTGGTGGCGGACGCCATGCGCGAACGCGGCGCCGGCAGCCTCGCGCTCGATCCGGCCGCGCCCTACGTGGTCGCCGAGCGATTGCGCGCAGTGCTGGGCGGCAAACCGCTGAGCGATGCAAGCGCCATCGTCGACGGCTGCCGCATGTGCAAGTCACAAGCCGAGCTGGCGTTGATGAAACAGGCCACGGCGATGACCTTGCAGGTGCACCGCCTTGCCGCCGGCCTGATGCGCGAAGGCATCAGCCGCACCGAATTGGTGCGCTTTATCGACGACGCGCATCGTGCGCTCGGCGCGGACAACGGCTCCACCTTCTGCATCGTGCAATTCGGCCAGGCTACGGCGTATCCGCACGGCATCCCTGGCGAGCAGTACCTGGCCGAGGACGAACTGGTGTTGATCGACACCGGCTGCACGGTGCAGGGCTATCACTCCGATATCACCCGTACCTATATCTTCGGCCGTGCCAACGCGGAACAACAGCGGATCTGGGAACTGGAACAGGCAGCGCAGCGCGCGGCCTTCGAAGCGATTCGCCCCGGCGTGCATTGCGAGACCGTTGATGCGGCGGCCCGCGCTGTGGTGGAGCGTGCCGGACTGGGCCCGGATTACCGCCTGCCAGGCATTCCCCATCGCACCGGCCATGGCTGCGGCCTGAGCATCCACGAAACGCCTTACCTGGTGCGCGGCGATCAGACCGAACTGCGCCCCGGCATGTGTTGCAGCAATGAACCCATGATCGTGGTGCCCGACCGTTTCGGCGTGCGTCTCGAAGATCACTTCTACGTCACCCAGGAAGGCGCTGCGTGGTTCACCCCGCCCTCGCCCGCCATCGACCAACCCTTTGCGTAGGAGCCCACCCTGTGGGCGACAAACCGGCAGGACTGCCGGTTTGCACGGCGAAAGCCGCCCATAGGGCGAGGGCCATGGATGGCCTGAGTGAAACGGCCCGGAAGGGCCGCGCTCTTGAATAGCTGCCCTGCTGCGCAGGGCTTTCGCCCACAGGGTGGGCTCCTACAAGAGATCGGATTGCGCCATGAACAAGTTGATCGTCAGCCTGAGCTGTGCCGTCTGCCTCGCCATCGCCGCCGTGCAGGCGCACGCCGCCGACGATACAAGCGCCCGCTTCCGCGCCGTCTACACGCAGGAATGGGCATGGCGCCAGGCGCAATTCAAGGGTGCGGATGACGAAGACAGCCAGGGCGAGGCCGCCGACCATCTGCCCAAAGTCGATGCGGCGACACAAGCAGAGCGTGAGCGCTATTGGGCCGAAGTGCTGAAGAAACTCGACGGGATCTCGCCGGCGCAACTGCATGGCGACGATCCAGTCAACTACGCGGTGTATCGCAATCAGATCGAGACCTTGTTGGCCGATCAGCGCTTCCGCACCTGGGAAATGCCGTTCAACAGCGATACGGCGTTCTGGACCAATCTCGGCTTCACCGCACGGCATCCGTTGCGCACCGCGGAGGAATACCGCCGCTATCTGCGCCAGCTGGATGACATTCCGCGTTACTTCGACGAACAGATCGCGAACATGCGCGCCGGCCTCGCCCGCGGCTTCAGCGTACCGCGCGTGACGCTGACCGGACGCGATCAGTCCATCGCCGACGTGGTCAACGCCAAGGGCGACGACAACCTGTTCTACACCCCGTTCCGCCGCATGCCGGCGCTGATCCCTGCCGATGTGCAGGCGCAATTGCGCGCACAAGGCCGCGAAACGATCCAGCGATCGGTGATCCCCGCCTACGCCAAGTTGCTCGACTTCATGCGCAACACCTACATGAAGCAGGCGCGCACGACCCTTGCCGCCGAATCCATGCCGAACGGCAAGGCGTTCTATCGCACGCAGATTCGCGAATTCACCACGCTGGACATGAGCCCGGAAGCGATTCACCAGCTCGGCCTGAAAGAAGTCGCGCGCATCCGCCAGGAGATGGACCAGACCATCCGCGACAGCGGCTTCAAGGGCAGCTTCCCCGAGTTTCTGCACTACCTGCGCACCGATCCGAAGTTCTATCCGAAGAGCGGCGAGGAACTGCTGAAGGACGCGGCATGGGTCGCCAAGCGCGTGGACGGCAAGATCGATCGTTACATCGGCCGCCTGCCCCGCCAGCGCTTCGCCATCGAACCGGTGCCGGCCGATCTGGCGCCGTTCTACACCGGCGGACGCGGCGGCCCGGGTATCTATCTGGTCAACACCTACGACCTGCCCTCGCGCCCGCTGTACTCGTTGACCGCGCTCACGCTGCACGAATCCGCACCCGGCCACGCCATGCAGATGCCGCTTGCGGCCGAGCATGAGGGGCTGCCCGATTTCCGCCGCTACACCTATATCTCCGCCTACGGCGAAGGCTGGGCGCTGTACTCCGAGCGCCTGGGCGTCGAGATGGAGATGTACGACACGCCTTATGACCGCTTCGGTTATCTGAGCTACCAGATGTGGCGCGCCTGCCGGCTGGTCGTGGACACCGGCATCCATCATCTCGGCTGGACGCGCGAACAGGCGCAGGCCTTCATGCGCGACCACACTGCGCTGAGCGAACACGAAATCGAAACCGAAGTGGATCGCTACATCGCCTGGCCCGGACAGGCACTGTCCTACTACCTCGGCGAACTCGCCATCGTGGATGCGCGCGCCAAGGCCGAGAAAGCGCTGGGCGAGCGGTTCGACATCCGAGCCTTCCACGACACCGTGCTGTCACTGGGATCGGTGCCGCTGCCCGTGCTGCAGCAACAGGTGGATGCATTTATAGCGAAGGGCGGGAAGTCGCCCTACGCCCAGGAGAAATAAGCAGCTTCAGGGAACACAACAACAAAACGACACACTCAAAAACTGCACGCTGTTCCGGGGAGGAACCGATGGGCCTGATCAACGACATGGCGCGGCGCAAGCCGGTGGAAACCTTGCAAGGCGAGGCGGCGAAAAGCGGTAGCGGCCTGCACCGTGTGCTGGGCTTGTGGCAACTCACCGCCATCGGATTGGGCGGCATCATTGGCGTCGGGATCTTCGTACTTACCGGCACCGTCGCAGCGACACAGGCCGGACCGGCGGTGCTGATCTCGTTCCTGATTGCCGGCATCGCCAGTGCGGCCGCGGCGCTGTGCTACGCCGAGTTCGCCGGACTGATTCCCGTCTCCGGCAGTGCCTACACCTACGGCTACGCGGTGCTCGGCGAGTTCGCGGGATGGATCATCGGCTGGGATCTGTTGCTGGAATATGCGCTGATCGCGGCCGTGGTGGCCGTAGGCTGGTCGGGTTATGCGCAGGCGCTGCTGGATGCGTTCGGCATTCCCTTGCCGGTGTGGGCGCGAGGTGCATGGGGCAGCGCGCCGGGATGCGTGGTGAATCTGCCCGCCATCCTGATTTCGCTCGCCATCACCGCCCTGCTTGCCATGCGCATGGAATGGGGCGCGCGCTTCAATACCTTGATCGTCGCGATCAAGATCGCCGGTGCCGCGCTGATCGTGATCGCGGGCGTTGCCTACGTGAAGCCGGAGCGCTGGCATCCCTTCATGCCGTTCGGCATGCACGGCGTGGTGACGGGTGCGGCCGTGGTGTTCTTCGCGGTGTTCGGCTACGACATGTTGACCACCGCCGCGGAGGAATCGCGCAATCCGCAGCGCGACCTGCCCCGCGCGGTGCTGCTGTCGCTGGGCATCGCCATGCTGCTGTATTTCGCCATCTGCCTGGTGCTTACCGGCATCGTGCCCTACACCACGCTGGACAATGCCGCACCGGTGGCCGGTGCGTTCATCCAGATCGGTTTGCCGTGGGTAATGGTGGTGATCTCGCTGGCTTCGGTCTGCGGTATCACCAGCGTGATCTTCGCCAACCTCATGGCCGGGGCGCGCATTGGTTTCAGCCTGGGGCGCGACGGGCTATTGCCCGCGTGGTTCGCAGGCGTGCATCCGCGCTGGCGTACACCGCATCGTTCCACCGTACTGCTGGGTGGTGTTACGGCGACGGCGGCGGGGCTGTTTCCGCTGGATGAGTTGGCGAAGCTGGTGAATATCGGGGTACTGGGGGCCTTTATCGTGATCTGCACGGCCGTGGCGGTGTTGCGGTGGCGGCAGCCGGAGTTGCATCGGCCGTTTCGGACGCCTTGGGTGCCGGTGGTGCCGGTGATTGGGGTGGGATTTTCTTGTTGGCTGATTTGGGGATTGCCCACTATCACCTACCTGCGTTTTGCCATTTGGCTGTTGCTGGGTTGTGTGCTGTATTTCGCTTATGGACGGCGTAATAGTCGGCTCGCTATGAGCGCTGCTTGATGTGCGGTGCTCGTGACGTTGCTGCCTACTTCGTCATCCCTGCGTAGGCAGGGATCCAGTGGTGGTGTCGCTCGGTTTTAGCGTCTGCGTGCCCTGGCCGCTTATGCAGCGGGCATTTCGGACGCCTGCCGGCGCCCGAGTTACTTTCTCTTTGCTGGCCCAAAGAGAAAGTAACCAAAGAGAAATGGTCTAAGAGCAGGCGACGAGCTCTGTAGCTACGCATCTTCCAGTGCCAGACGTCTGGATCATTTTCCCCAGGGCTGATCGTCCTGCCCTCGCCTCTGTACCGACGAACTTTAGAGCCAGATCAAGAACTGCCGCGGCTGCGGCGCGACTCGCTTCATTGCAAATGTGCGGGATTCCGCATGATGGTGGTTGGATCGATGCAAGACCACGAACCTGCCGCATGGGAATCTGAGTTTCGGCCCGCGTACGGAAGCCACCTCCCCCTCTTCCGCCTGTGTTTTCGGGCGCGTACGCGGGCTTTCTTTTATTGATGTAGCGCGATGGAGTGGCGCGATAGCACAGGGGTCATTAGCCGATGGATCGACGTCGTTTTCTGCAGGGTCTTGCCGCTACCGGGGCCGTGGCTGGCGTGGTCCGTTGGACGCCGGTCCAGGCTGTCGCGCTCCAGGCGCCTCTAAGCGGTGCGCCACTTGCCGCGCCGCCGCGTGTACCGGTTGCGGCGGTATCGACGGCGGGTCACGTCCAGTTGGAAGGTTTCGGGATCGACGGGGCTGGCTGGCGTGTTTTCGAAGATCTGCGCGATCCTGATGGCGCGATCACCCTGCTCGGTCCTGACGGCGGTTGTGTGCTCGGTAAACGCACCGAAGCCTGCCACGCTTCGGGCGAGCCGCCTTATCTCGGCATGACGCTCGCGCAGGTGGCACTCGCGGATGCGGATCTGCTCGCAGACCGTTTGCTGAGTCGCGGTGAACCCGATCCGGAGCAGGTCCGATTGGCGGCACCGCCGCTGGCTTCGAAGCTCGATCCCAAGGACTACGCCGGCCGGCTGCCCTGGACCACCTTCGTCGGCACGGTGCAGAGCGCGGATACGATGCCGGTGTTTCCCAATGGCCGTACGCGCACCTTCCATCCGGAACAGGACGTGGCTGCGTTGCGCGACGAAGCGCTCGCCGTGCGTCGTCGCGAAGGCCTGCTCGGCGGGTGGCTACCAGCGGTGCACAAAGTGTTTCCCTTGGGCGATGGCCGTTGGTACGACGTACTAGTGTTTGCCGATGTCGATGCCGACGATCGTTTCGTGGTGCAAACCTGGCATCGCACCGCGCTGATCGAGCACGGCCGCATGCGCGAAGTGCGCTTTGGCCACAGTTATCCGGCTTATCCGCCGCGTCGCAAGGAGCCCTCGGCCGCTGATTTCTACCGCGCCCTGCTGCGTTTTCACGATGACTGGCAACGGCGGCTCGCCGATGTCTGCGCGGCCAGCCTGCCCGATGCGAGCTGGCGCGACATGGCGCGCTTCGCCTTTGCCCGCGAACTGGTGGTGCGCCCGGGCGGCAGCTATCCGAAATACGGTGCAGTGGATCGCGACTACTACGGCAACGAATACGACGGCTTCCAGGACACCTTCACCAGCTCGCTCTACGCCAACCTGGAATGGGGTCGCTTTGCGCAGGCGGCGACGGTACTGGACGGCTACTTCACCGACTTCGTGCAACCCGACGGCATGATCAATATGCGCGGCGCGGAGACCGGCCAGTTCGGCCTGACGCTGTCGCTTCTTGCGCGCTATCTGCGGTACACCGGCGACGTTGCCCTGCTGCGCAAGCATCGCGGCAAGATCGAAGCGACCGTGCAGATCCTGCTGGAATTGCACGATGCCAGCCTGAAGTTGCCGGCCAATGATCCGGGCCATGGTTTGATCCACGGCTGGAACGAGTCCGACGCCTGCCTGTTTCCCGAGCCACAACTGTGGTGGAAGCCCTACTACGCCAACAGCGCCCTCGCCGCGCGCGGGCTGCGGGATCTGGCGACGGCCTGGCCTCAGATCGCCGGCCACGACGACAGCAGCGCGCCACGCTGGCGCAAACGCGCCGACATGCTCACCGATCAGGTCGTACGCAGCCTGCGCGCCCATATCCGCCACGATCTCAAGCCGCCCTACGTTGGCCCGCTACCCGGCGCGAAACTCACCTTCCGCGAATCGCTGTTGAAGGAGAAGCCCAGTGAGCAGCAGTGGCCACATCGTGCCTATGCCGAGTTGTTGCAGGCCGATGTGCTGCCGGATGACCTCGCGCATCTGGTGATTGATTGCATGCGTGGCCACGGCGCCACCAGTCTCGGGGTCGTGGCCAATGTGGCGCCTCCCAGCGCGGAGAACCGCGACATTCTCGGCTTCATCTCCTACGGCTATGCGCAGCAGTTGCTGCGCCTGGGACGCATCGACGAATATCTGCTGTTTCTCTACGCGCATCGCTATCACGCGCATACGCCGGGCAGCTGGACCGCTGGCGAGGTATCGGACCTCAGCGGCGGCATGCCGCTGTTCTGCATACCGGCGCAGCTCACCATTCCGCTGCTGCTGCGGTGGATGCTGGTGTTCGACGACAGTGCCGGCGACACGCTATACCTCGCCCGCGCGGTGCCGCGCCGCTGGATGGCTGGCCGGGAGCCCATCGCCATCGCCGATGCCCCGACACGCTGGGGTCGGACCAGTCTGCAACTGCAACCCGATGGAAACGGCGAGATCACGGCGGATGTGACGCTTCCGGCGACTTCCGCCCCCAAGTCCATATGGCTCAGCCTCCGCGTACCAGAAGGCAAACGACTCGGCGCCGTGGCAGTGGACGGTGCAACAGCCGGCACTCATGACCTGAAGGACGATGCGGTCCGCCTGCGCGGCGAACCAGGCCAGCGGCTGCACATCACCGCCCTTTTCATCTGACACCGTTCCTGTAGGAGCGCACCCTGTGCGCGAAGGCCATGCGCGAGCATGGCCGTGTTTTTGCCCTGGAAAAACAGGCAACCTACGATTCAGGGCTTTCGCCCACAGGGTGGGCTCCTACATGTCATTGCATATAGACGTCTAAATTTTTAGCAGCATCGCGCCACGTTCATGTAGAAAACCACCACTGTGCGGAATTCCGCATTTCACGGCCGCAAATGACACAAGACGGGTTGCTTATGTGACGGCAGGATGAAAGCGCGCATCGGGGGATGCATGCGATGTACCAGTGCCACAAGTTAGGTACGAGGCCATACGAACGGGGAGCAGTGCATGCCGCAAGGCGTTGATCATCGCAGGCGATTTCTCAAGCGCGCCACCGCGGCGCTGGCTTCGCTCACGATCATGCCGAAGGTGTTCGCACTGGCGCCCGACCTGGCCGATGCCAGCACCCCGGCCGACACCGCGCTCGGTCTCGGCCCGCGTGAACAACCTGTGCGCCGCATGCAGGCGTTCGCTCTGAATCAGGTGCGTCTGCTGGACAGCGACTTCTCGCGTGCCGCTGCGATCAACCAGCGTTATCTGCACAGCCTTCCCGTGGATCGCCTGGCGCACAGTTTCCGCGTGCAGGCCGGCATCGCCTCCACCGCGAAACCGCTGGGTGGCTGGGAGAAACCCGACTGCGAACTGCGCGGGCATTTCAGCGGCGGCCACTATCTCTCCGCGGCTGCGCTGGCCTATGCCACGATGGGCGATCAAGTGCTGAAGCAGCGCGGCGACGAGCTGGTGGCCGCGCTGGCTGCCTGCCAGCAGCCGAATGGCTATCTGAGCGCCTTTCCCGAAAGCTTCTTCGACCGCCTCAGCAGCGGGCAAAAGGTGTGGGCACCGTTCTACACCATCCACAAGATCCTGGCCGGCATGCTCGACATGTACACGCATACCGGCAATGCGCAGGCGCTCCAGGTCGCCATCGGCGTCGGTAACTGGACGGTGCGCTGGCTCAATGGTTTCTCCGATACCGAGGTCGCGCACATCCTGAAGACCGAGTACGGCGGCATGAACGACGCGCTGTACGAGCTGTATGCGATCACCGGCAACGAGCGCTATCGCGAAGCCGCGCACCGCTTCGACCAGGCGTCGCTGTTCGAGCCGCTGGCCGCGCACCGCGACGAGCTGCAAGGCCTGCACAGCAATACACAGATCCCGAAGGTGCTCGGCGCCGCGCGCCGCTACGAGCTCACCGGCGAGCCACGCTACCGGCGCATCAGCGAGTTCTTCCTGGAAACCGTCACCGAGAACCGGACCTACGCCACCGGTGGTTCCAGCAACGACGAGTTCTGGAAAACCGGCCCCAGCGATCTGAAGGGCCAGCTTGGCTTGTATAGCGCCGAATGCTGCGTGGCCTACAACCTGCTCAAGCTGACCCGTCACGTCTATGCGTGGAATGGCGATCCGCGCGCCTTCGATTACTACGAGCGAACGCTCTACAACGCTCGCCTCGGCACCCAGGATGCCGACGGCATGAAGCTGTACTACTACCCGCTGCAACCCGGCGCCGCGAAGTTCTACAACTCGCCGACCGACTCGTTCTGGTGTTGCACCGGCTCAGGCGCGGAGGAGTTCGCGCGCTTCAACGACAGCATCTACTTCCGCGACGGTCGCGACCTCTACATCAACCTGTTCATTCCTTCCGAGCTCGACTGGCCGGAACAGAAGCTGCGACTGCGCCAGGAAACCGCTTTCCCGCGCGAACCGCTGACGCGCTTCGAGATAAAGCTTGCCGCGCCGGCACAGCTCGCCCTCAACCTGCGCATTCCCTCCTGGATCGCCGCCGGCGCGCGCGTGCGCCTCAATGGCCAGGCACTCGATGTGTTCGCCTCGCCCGGCAGCTACCTCACGCTGAAACGGGAATGGCACGATGGCGATCGCGTCGAGCTCGACCTGCCGATGCAGCTCTATAGCGAAGCCCTGCCCGGCGACGACGATCAGCGCGCGATGCTCTATGGCCCGCTCGTGCTGGCCGCTCGACTCGGCAGCAAGGGCCTGACCCACGACATGCAGTACTGCGGCTACGACGCCGCGCCCAAGCCCGAACCCAAGCCATGGCCCGCGCCTCGCGTAATCGCGGAGAAGACCGCGACGACCACGTGGCTGCGCGTGATCTCGGCGCAGGAGCTCCGCTTCGAGGCGGCTACCCGCGATGGCAACGTCGCCGTGGCGCCCCTGAATCAAGTGCACGGTGAACGTTACGCCGTGTACTGGCAAGTCGAACCCGGCGCGCCCAGCAGCGGCTGAGCACGCAACCTCCGTCGCCGCTGCGACGGATGCATGGACGGCTACCGGCGCGCGCACGCCGGTAGCCGTCACCCAGTGAACGCAAAGCCGGGCCTGGCCCGGCACGGCCCACTGTTGCCCATGGAAGGCGAAATGCCCGTCGCGGGGCTCGCTTCAACCGCGGCACCGCCCGATACCAACTAGCCGCCCACGCGAGGAATGCCATGCTCCCGATCTCCCGCCCGCCCGCCCCTTATCGATCCTGTCGACCTTCAGCGCCGCTGGCTCAACGCGTACTCAGCTACACCGTCAGGATCGCACTCAGTTCCATCCTGCTCGGCGCAGCCGCGCACGCCTATGCGCAGGATGCCAGCGTCAACAGCGAAGGCTCGAATCCGGAAGCCGCCAAGAATCTCGAAGGTGTCACCGTCACCGGCTCGCGCATCCGTCGTGTGGATGTGGAAACCGCCAACCCGGTGGTGACCATCGACCGTTCGCAGATTGCCGCCACCGGCAAGGCCACGCTCGGCGATCTGGTGCAGGACCTGCCCTCCATCGCCGGTAACGCCACCAACGCCAGCACCAACAGCGGCGGCGGTACCGGCGCGGCGACCATTTCGCTGCGCGGCCTCGGCGACAAACGCACGCTGATTCTTGTCAACGGCGTGCGCCTTGCCTACAACGACGTCAACAGCATTCCGTCCAACATGATCGATCGCGTCGAAGTGCTGAGCGACGGCGCCTCGGCGATCTACGGCTCGGATGCGATCGGTGGCGTGGTGAACTTCATCCTGCGCGACCGTTTCGACGGCGTGCAATTCACCACGGATTTCGGCGAAAGCCGGCACAGCGACGGCTTTCGCCGCAACTTCACCTTGACCGCGGGACACACCGGCGCGAACGGCAGCATCGTGGCCGGCATCAGCCACCACTCGATCGATGCGGTGCAGGCGGGCAACCGCGGCTTCTCCCGCGACGCGCTGAACCTGACCGACGGCCAGGTCGTCTATAGCGGTTCGTCGGCCACGCCGGTGGGCTCGATCACCCTGCCCAGCGCACTGGCCGGCCAGCTCGGCTGCAGTTCGCGCGTGTCGCTCAATCCGGGCGTCACGGGTGCCACGTCGCTCAGCGACTATCACTGCTATTCGCGCGCCGATACGTACAACTACCAGCGCGACAACATTCTGCAGACGCCGCAAGAGCGCAACAATTTCTTTGTGCTCGGCAGGTACAAGCTGGCCGACCATCTCGAAGCCTACGTCAACCTCTACTACACCAAGACGCAATCGGATTCCGAACTGGCGCCGATCCCGATCTTCGCCAACGGCGATAACTTCCTGGTCTCCGCGGACAACTACTACAACCCGTTCGGGGTCAACTTCGGCACCGACCGCGCCACCGGCAACAGCTACGGCAACTACAACACACGCATCACTACGCTGGGGCATCGCCGCTACGTCTACAACACCTACAACACCCAGATTAATCCCGGCCTGCGCGGTAGCTTCGGCGACAGTTCCTGGCAGTGGGATGCCGATATCAACTACGGCAACATGCGGCAGAAATCGATCAACTACGGTTTCCTCGACTACGCCAAGCTGGAGCAAGCGCTGGGGCCGTCGTTCCTGAGCAGTAGCGGCGCGGTGACCTGCGGCACGGCGGCCAACCCGATCGCCAACTGCACGCCGATCAACATCTTCAACGTCGCCGACCCGTCCACCATCGCCGCGCTGAAAGCGATCCAGGTCAATCCTGTTGCGACCACGCGCTACACCGTGAAGCAGTTCGAGGCCAATGCCAACGGCGATCTGTTCGCCCTGCCCGCCGGCACGGTCAATCTGGCGGTCGGCATGTCCTACCGCAAGGAAAGCACCTCGACCCGTACCGATCCCGGCGCCGTCGCCGATCTCAATGGCCTGTGCGGTGTAGTGGAGTTCTGTACCACGGTGCTGTCCGGCAGCTTCAACGTGAAGGAAGCCTATGCGGAAACCCTGATCCCACTGCTGGCCGACGAGCCGTGGGCGCACTCATTGAACCTGACCGTCGGCACGCGCTACTCCGACTACAGCAGCGCTGGCAACACCACCAATAGCAAGGTCGCACTGGAATGGCGTCCGATCGAAAACCTGTTGCTGCGCGGCACGGTTTCACAGGTGTTCCGCGCGCCGAACATCAACGAACTTTATGCCGGTATCGGCGGTGATTCGCCGACGGTCAACGATCCGTGCAACTTCTACACCGGCGGCCACGCCAGCGCCTGCGCCAATGTGCCCACCAATGGCAGTTACCAGCAGGCCAACCCGCAGATCGGCGCCAAAACCTCTGGTGCGATTGCCGCCGGTTATCAACTGAAGCCGGAAAAGGGCAAGTCGTTCGACTTCGGCGTGGTGTATGACCCGCAATGGTTGCCGGGCCTGTCGTTGAGCGCGGATGTGTGGCGCATCAACCTCAACGACACCATCACCTCGATCTCGGCGCAGACGGTGCTCAACCAGTGCTACTCCAATGCATCGAGTCCGTTCTGCAGTTTCATCCATCGCCTCAACACCGGCGATATCGACTACGTCGCGGAGCCCACGGTCAACCTGGGTTCGCTGTCGACCAAGGGCGTGGACAGCAGCATCGCCTATCGCTTCGACCAGACGCGCTTCGGCCGCTTCAATGTCAGCCTCAACAACACCTATGTGGCCCGCTACGACATCAACCCGAATCCAGCCGATCCGTCTTCGGTGACCATCCATAACGCTGGCAAGTACACCTACGCCTACGGCGATTTCCCGCGGTGGCGCAGCCTGGCCATGTTGAACTGGAGTCTCGGTCCGTGGAGCGCCAGCTGGCGTGTCCGCTACATCGGGCGCACCCAGATCGGCAGCGCCGATGAAAATCAGCAGCTGTCGGCCGATACCGATCGGTCCGCCGTGGTGCGCAGGATCGGCGCGTACACCTACCACAGCATCCAGGCCGGTTATAACTTCGAGAAATGGCACACCCGGCTGGATCTCGGCATCGACAACATCGCCGACAAGCAGCCGCCGCTGTTCTATCAGAACAACGTCACCAACTCGAATACCGATGTGGCGACTTACGACGTGATGGGCCGCTACTTCTGGGCGCGCGCCACGCTGACCTTCTGATCCCATGGCAAGGATAACGGCCGGCCGCGGGGCCGGCCGTCTGGGCCTTGGACCCGCCCCGTGGAAGTGCCCGCCGCTGCTGCGTTTGCTGCGTCGCAGTGTGGAGGTTTCCGATCAGGTACTAGACTACGCCGTCCAATCGACGCCCCCAGCCGCCTTTGGGAGCGATGATTGCCAGGTTTTTCAGTGCCTTGGCCGGATCACTCCCCTAAACCCGGCATTCCTACCCACGGAGTCAAGCGTTCCATGATTTTCGAAACCATCGCCAACACGGGCCACGAAGAAGTCGTCTTTTGCCATAACAAAGACGCCGGCCTCAAAGCCATCATCGCGATCCACAACACGGTGCTGGGCCCGGCCCTGGGCGGCCTGCGCATGTGGCCGTACAAGACCGAGCAGGATGCGGTGAACGACGTGCTGCGCCTGTCGCGCGGCATGACCTACAAGAACGCCGTGGCCGGCCTGAACCTGGGCGGCGGCAAAGCGGTGATCATCGGCGATCCGTCGAAGGACAAGTCGGAGGCGCTGTTCCGCGCGTTCGGCCGCTTCGTCAACTCGCTCAACGGCCGCTACATCACGGCCGAGGACGTCGGCATCGACGTCAACGACATGGAATACGTGTTCCGTGAAACCGAATACGTGACCGGCGTGCACCAGGTGCATGGCGGCTCGGGCGACCCGTCGCCGTTCACCGCGTTCGGCACCCTGCAGGGCCTGATGGCCGCGTTGCAGGTCAAGCACGGCAACGAAGACGTGGGCAAGTACAGCTACGCCGTGCAGGGCTGCGGCCACGTGGGCAGCGAGTTCATCAAGCTGCTGCGCGAACAGGGCGCCAAGGTGTTCGTCACCGACATCAACAAGGATGCGGTGCAGCGTTGCGTGGACGAGCTGGGCTGCGAAGCCGTGGGCCTGGACGAGATCTACGACGTCGACGCCGACGTGTACTCGCCGTGTGCACTGGGCGGCACGCTCAACGAGCAGACCATCGACCGCATCAAGGCCAAGATCATCTGCGGCGCGGCCAACAACCAGCTGGCCACCGATTCCATCGGCGACGAGCTGACCCGTCGCGGCGTGCTGTACGCGCCGGACTACGCCGTCAACGCCGGTGGCGTGATGAACGTGTCGCTGGAAATCGACGGCTACAACCGCGAGCGCGCGATGCGCATGATGCGCACCATCTACTACAACCTGGGCCGCATCTTCGAGATCAGCAAGACCGAGAACGTGCCGACCTACAAGGCTGCCGACCGTCTGGCCGAAGAGCGCATCAGCTCGATCGGCAAGATCAAGCTGCCGCACATGGGCAACGGCGCGCCGCGCTTTGCCGGTCGCATGCGCGGTCAGTAAGCGCAGCTCCTCACGCCCGCCCGGCTTGCCGGGAGACGTGTATCAAAGAAGCCCGCCCTGGCGGGCTTCTTTATGCCGCACAATATCCAAGTATTTGCATATATATCTAAATGTTTGTATAACTCCCGCTGTAAAGGAGATCGCCTTGCATGAAGCAGCTAGCCTTTCTTGGATCGGCCCTTGATGATTTAAAAGATTTCCCCGTCGATGCCCGTCGAGAGACCGGATATGAGCTGCATCGAATCCAGAATGGACTTGACCCGCATGACTGGAAACCCATGACAAGCGTGGGTGACGGAGTGCGCGAAATACGTATTCGGGATGAAGCAGGTATCTATCGCGTTCTTTACGTGGCGAACATTGGCGATGTGGTCTACGTGCTGCATGCCTTCAACAAGAAGACGCAAAGAACTGCCAAATCGATATCGATCTGGCCCGGAAACGGTTCAAAGAGATCAGGTAGTCCTCAGCTACATCACCCTCTCGTGCAAGACCTGTCCCGTATTTGAGGAATGACTACGATGCCCCGTCCCAAACGCGACGATTCGAAGATCACCCACTCCAGCGGCAACGTATTCGCCGATCTCGGCTTTTCCGAACCGGAAGCCACGGTCCATAGAATGCGCTCCGAGCTGATGATCGAAATCGAGAAAATGATTCAGGCGCGGCATCTGACGCAGACCGACGCCGCAAAAATTCTCCAGGTGAGTCAGAGCCGCATCTCCGATCTTCGCCGAGGCAAGGTCGAAAAATTCAGTCTCGACATGCTGGTGACCTTTGCGTCGCGAATGGGCAGGTCCGTTCTGATGAAAGTAGCGTGACCCAAGCCTGGGATCCGCATTCATCTGCGTTGGGATCGGCGATGCCCCGCTCTCCTCTTATCGACCGTTGGCGCCGCTTGCGCGGCTCCGACCGCTTCGCCGAATGCCTGCGCGTATTTCTCGCGCTGGGCGGTGTGACTCTGTATTGCCTGGCGGTGGGCCGCTTTGCCGATGCCATTCCGGCGCTGCTGGGCGTGATCGCCTGCGCCCTCGCGGAAACCGAGGATCATTGGCGCAGCCGGCTGGGCACGCTGCTGATTACCTTGGTGTGTTTCACTGTCGCCGCATTCGCCGTGCAGAGGCTGTTGCCGTATCCGCCGCTGTTTGCGCTCGGCCTGCCGCTGGCGACGTTCGGACTGGTCATGCTCGGTGCGGTCAGCGGCCGCTACGCGACTATCGCTGGTGCGACCTTGCTGCTCTCGGTCTACACCATGATCGGCACCGATGCCGAAACGCATCCCGGCAGTCTGCGCGAACCAGCGCTGCTACTGGCCGGTGCCGCCTGGTATGGCGTGCTGTCGCTGCTATGGAGCGCGCTGTCGCCGCAGCAGGCGGTGCGGCATGCGCTGGCGCGCACCTTCGATGCGTTGGCGGATTATCTGGAAGACAAAGCGGCGCTGTTCGCGCCGGTGCACGGACTTGATCGCGAGGCCATGCAACCCGGCCTGGCCATGCGCAACGAAAAAGTGGTGCAGGCCTTGAATGAAACGCGGCTGGTGCTGATCGACCGTATCGGTCCGCGCCGCCCGCGCGGCTCCACTGCGGCGCGGTTGCGCCTGTATTTCACCGCGCAGGACATCCATGAGCGGGTGAGCTCCTCGCACTATCCGTACGATGCACTCGCCGAAGCTTTCTTCCATAGTGATGTGCTGTTCCGCTGCGAGCATCTGCTGCGCCTGCAAGCCGGCCTGTGCCGGCGCCGCGCCGATGCACTGCGCCAGCGCATACCGTTCAAGGGCGACAACGGCGCCGGCGCGGCGCTGGAGGATGTGTGCACGTCGCTGGAAACACTGCATCGACAAGCTCAGCCGCCAGCCGCCGATTTGCTGCGCTCGCTCGACGCACTAGTGCGCAATATGAATGCGATCCAGCAACTGCTCTCGCATGAGGCGCCGCTGGCCGCACCGGCCGAGGGCGCGGAAAGCGCCCTGCAGGATCCCGGCCCGCAAGATCTGAGCGAGGCATGGGAACGCATTCGTATCCAGTTCACTGCACGCTCGTTCCGCTTCCGCCATGCGCTGCGCCTGGCCCTGGCGCTATTGGCCGGCTATGGCGTGCTGCATCTGGTGCACCCGCGTAACGGCTACTGGATTCTGCTGACCACCTTGCTGATCTGCCAGCCGAGTTACGGCGCCACGCGGCGCCGTTTGCTGCAACGCGTGGCCGGTACGCTGGTGGGCCTGGTCGCGGGTTGGGCGGCGCTGCGACTGCTGCCGTTCGGGCCGGCCCAGGTGCCTTTGCTGATCGTCACCGGCGTGGGCTTCTTCGCCATGCGCCATCGCCAGTACACCACCGCCACCGCCGCGATCACGCTGTTCGTGGTGCTGTGCTTCAACCAGGTTGGCAAGGGCTACGAAGTGATGTGGCCGCGCCTGCTGGATACCTTGATCGGCGCGGGCATCGCGGCGCTCGCGATCCATTTGATCCTGCCCGACTGGCAAGGACGACGGCTCAGTCAGGTGCTGGCCGACACGCTGCACTGCGACGCGCGCTACCTGGCACGCATCCTCGGCCAGTACGCCAGCGGCAAGCGCGATGACCTCGATTACCGCATCGCCCGCCGCGACGCACACAACGCCGACGCCACGCTGAGCGGTGTGCTCTCCAATATGCTGCGCGAACCGGGACGGCATCGTCAGGGCAGCGAAGCGCTGCTGCGTTTTCTTGGCGCGGCGCACAGCCTGCTCGGTCACCTCTCGGCGCTGGGCGCCAACCGGCAGGCGCTGATGCCAGGAGCGGCGCGCGACATGATCACTCGTGCCGGCGAACAGACGATCATGGCGCTGGAACGGCTGGCGCAGGCCCTCGCCACGCGCAGCGCCGCAACGCCGAACGGACACGAACCCGCCATGGCCGAGGCGCTCGGCACCATCGACACCGATGACGAAACCGCACGCCTGGTGTTGGGCCAACTCGCCCTGGTGCTCGCCCAACGCGACCGCCTTGCCGCGCTTGCTGAAGAACTTCCGGCCGAATAGTCAGCGCCTGAAAGACCTGTATCCAGCAGCGGCAGCACCCAACCGATGGCCTGGCTGGGCTGCCAGCCACCCAAGTTCTGCTAGAATCCATAGTAGAAATTGAAAAATGTAAGGCTTTGCCTACAAAGGCAAAGTGGAACAGGGGACCCGCCTGGCGGGTAAAAGAATGCAACGGGCTTTCGATCACGGCTACGTCCTGCCGGACGCCGTCGCGTCTCCGTGTTGTTTGCACAGGAGCGGCCGGCGAGGCGCAGTACGACGCGACAGGGACGTAGCGGACGCACGGGACTAGGGACTTATGAGCACGACCATGGCAAGCGGCATCAGCGACGAGGACATCCTGGCCCGTCTCCGGCAGGTGTTGCACGACACCTTCGAGATCGAGCCGGCCCGCGTGACGCCATCCGCCCATCTTTTCACCGACCTCGAGCTCGACAGCATCGATGCCGTCGACCTGGCCATCCAGGTGCAGGACATGACCGGCACGCGCATCAAGCCGGAGGATTTCAAAAGCGTGCGCACGGTGAGCGATGTGGTCGCCACCGTCAAAACGCTGCTCGACCGCTGATCCGCGCCTTCGCCGATGCAAGCGCGTGCAGCCGCAGCCGCCGGGGCATTCCTGCCCTGCGCGCTGATTCCCATCTATAACCATAAGGACACGATCGCGCGCACGGTGCAGTCGCTGCGCGGCCATGGCCTGCCGGTGGTGATCGTCGACGACGGCAGCAACGCGGCCACGCGCGAGGTGCTCGACGCCTTGGTGCTCGATCAGCCGGATCTGCACCTGCTGCGTCTGCCGCACAACCAGGGCAAAGGCCGCGCGCTCACTGCCGGGCTGCTGGCGGCGTGCGAACTGGGCTACACCCATGCGCTGCAGATCGATGCCGACGGTCAGCATGATGTGGCCGATGTGCCACGCTTTCTCACCGAAAGCCGCAGCGATCCGCGCGCCCTGGTCTGCGGCAAGCCCGTCTACGACGACAGCGTGCCGCGCGCGCGTTTGTATGGTCGCTACGTCACGCATGTATTCGTATGGATCGAGACGCTGTCGCTGGCGATCCAGGATTCGATGTGCGGCTATCGCCTGTATCCGCTGGCGGCCACCTGCGCCGAGATCGCACGCAAGCCGCTGCCAGCGCGGATGGATTTCGACACCGAGATTGCGGTGCGCCTGATCTGGCGCGGCCTGCCGGTGCGCAACCTGCCGACGCGGGTGATCTATCCGGAGAACGGGCTTTCGCATTTCCGCATGTGGCGCGACAACCTGCGCATCTCGGCGATGCATACCCGGCTGCTGCTTGGCATGCTGCCGCGCGTGCCGCTGCTGCTATGGCGCCGTGTGAGTCGCCGGGAGGCGTCATGCGCGATATGAATGAGGGCCGGCATCCCTGCCGGCGAAAGTCAAAAAGCGGCCATCCATGGCCGCACTTCTCAATAACTGCCCTGCTTTGTTGGGTTGCACTCTGTTGTACGACGCTGAGTGCGCAGGCACAGGAAGCCAGCCTGCTGCAGCACATCCTCGACGAACTGGGCAGCCATACCAGCGTACGCGCCACGTTCACCCAGAGCCGCGAAAATCCGGCGCTGACGCAACCGCAGGTAAGCCGTGGCCAGCTGCTATTCGTGGTCGGCAGGGGCATGCTCTGGCAAGTCAACGATCCGTATCGCGAAACGCTCGCGCTCACCGGCGGGCGCACCGCGCGGGTCGATGAACAGGGCCTCGCGCAACCGGTGCGCGGTGGTGACCGCGGCGTGGCGCAGGTATCGCAGATGCTGCAGTCCATGCTATCGGGCAAGCAGGAAGACGCCCTGCGCCAGTTCGATATCCGGGCCGAGGGCAGCACAGCGCGCTGGACGCTGCGCTTCACGCCGCGGCAGGAACGCATGGCGCGCGTGCTCCGGCACATCGATCTGGATGGCGATCGTTTTCTGCAAGGTATCCATGTCGAATTGCAGAGCGGCGAGAGCACGCAGATCCGTTTCGCCGACACCCGCGACGCCGGCGATCTGAGCCCGCTGGAAAAACGCTCACTGGGCATGCCCCCGTGAGCCGGCTCACCCCGCCTCTGCGCGCCCTGCTGTTCAGTGCCTTCGCACTGCTGGTGACGGGTCTCGGCGCATGGTTGTTATTCGGACGCGGGACCTCTCCGATCCAGACCGACCTGCTAGCGATGCTGCCGGCCACCGAACGCCATCCGCTGGCCGAGGCCGCGGTGGAACGCCTGGCGCATGCCAACGGCGACCGCATGGTGCTACTGGTGGAGCATGCCGACGACGCCATTGCGAAAGAGGCCGCACGCGAACTGGGCAAACAGCTCGCGGCCGATCCTGCGTTCGCCGCGATCACCGCCGAGCTGCCACCGTTCGATCTGGATCAGCTGATCGCACCGTATCTCGCGCATCGCTTCCACTTGCTGACCGATGCCGACCGTACAGCGCTCACCCAGCCGGGCTATGACGCGGAGCAGGCGCTGAAGCATCGCCTCAACGAGCCGTTCCTCGCCGGTATCGGCGTGAAGCTGCAGGACGATCCTTTCGGCTGGCTGCAGCACTGGCTCGACCTGCAACCCTGGAGCCGCTCACCGCTGCTGCCCGAAGACGATCTGCTTACCGCGCATCGCGACGACCGCACCTATGTCATGGTGATCGCCACACTGCGCGGCTCTTCTTATGACGATCAGGTGCAGCGCGCCGCGCTGGCGGCGCTGGCGCGTGCCGAGCAAGCCGTGACACACAATCATCCCGGCATGCAGTTGCTGCGCGCCGGCGCGGTGTTCCATGCCGCCGAGGCGCGCGCGGGTGCCGAGCACGACGTGCATGTAGTGGGTCTCGCATCGACGCTTGGCATCGCGATATTGCTGCTGTGGACCTTCCGCTCGCCGCGCCCGCTGCTGGTAGCGTTTCTCTCCACCGCCATCGGCGTGATCTGCGCGCTCACCGCTACCGTGCTGCTGTTTGACCAGGTGTACCTGCTGACCCTGGTGTTTGGCGCGGCACTGCTCGGCGAGGCGGTCGACTACTCCATCCAGTATTTGTGTGCGCGCGCCAACGCCGGTCCTCGCTGGCAGGCGATGCAGGGCGTGCGTCAGGTACGTCCCGCCCTGTTGCTGGCCCTGGCCACGTCGCTGCTCGGCTATGCCCTGCTCGGCCTGATGCCATTCCCCGCGCTGCGCCAGATGGCCTGCTTCGCCATGGTCGGCATGCTCGCCGCGTGTTTCAGCGTGTTCTGGTTGCTGCCCGCGTTGTTGGCCGCGCCGGCAACGAAGCCGCTGTCGCCGATATTGGTACGCGGCGCGCTTGCCTTGCAGACGCTGGCCGGACGGCTCGGCATCGGCCGGCGCGGCGTGCTGGCTATCGCACTGTTGCTGCTCGTTGCTGTGCCGGGCTGGTGGCGGCTTGGGCATGACGACGACATCCATCTGCTGATCTCTCCGCCAGTCGAACTCAGCCGGCAGGAAGCGCGCATCCGCAATATCGCCGGCATCGGCAATGGCAGCCAGTTCTATCTGGTGCATGGCGACGATGCCGAACAGGTGCTGCAACGCGAGGAAGCATTGGAAGCACGCCTGCAATCGCTGGCGCAGAACGGACAGCTGGAAAGCTGGACCGGCGTAGCCGGCATGCTGCCTTCGGCGCGCCGCCAGCAGGAAAACCATGCGGCACTCGCGCCACTGTTCGCATCGCGCGCGCAACTGGAAGCACAGCTTCAGCAAGCAGGGCTTCGTACCGATGTCGCCACGGCGTATCTCGATACCTGGCCCGGCCAGCCGCTTACGCTGACGACATGGCTGACACTTCCGGTATCCACACCGTTCCGCTATCTGTGGATGGATCAAGGCAAGGACGGTATCGGCTCGATCGTGCTGCCGCAGGGACAGGATGATGTCGCCGTGCTGCGCGCAGCCGCCGAAGGCCTGCCGGGCGTGGAGCTGGTCGACAAGCCGGCCAGCATTTCCACGCTGTTCGGACGTTATCGCGAATACGCCAGTATCTGGCTGCTCGCCGCATTCGCGCTGGTCGCGCTGGTGTTCGTGTGGCGCTACGGACGCGCCGCGCCGCGCGTCATGGCGCCGCCATTGCTGGGTATCGGCCTCACGCTCGCAGCCCTTGGCTACCTGGGCCAGCCGCTGACGCTGTTTCACTGGATGGCGTTGATGCTGGTGCTTGGCGTGGGCGCCAATTACGCGGTGTTCCTGCACGAAGGCGAACCGCATGCGGCGCATCTGCCCGGCGCGACTTACGCTGGCGTGCTGCTGTCAGCGGTCACCGCCCTGCTCTCTTTCGGCCTGCTGGCACTGAGTTCAATGCCGGCGCTGCAACACTTTGGCATCACCTTGTTACTGGGTATCGGCTTCACGGCACTGCTGGTGCCGGCGGCGCGGCCCGCTCGCGAGTACGTATCTGCATGAACATCTTTTTCTTCCCGCTGGGCACATGCCGATGAAGCGCGTGGTCGTTACCGGCATCGGCGGCGTCACGCCGCTCGGCCATGACTGGCCCACCATCGCCGCGCGCCTGCGCGAGTACCGCAATGCCGTCCGGCGCATGCCGGAGTGGGATTACTTCGACGCCTTGAACGGCCGCCTCGGTTGCCCGGTGGACGATTTCCAGCTGCCGAATTGGCCGCGCAAACAGGTGCGCTCGATGGGCCGCGTGGCGCAGCTCGCCGTGGCCGCCAGCGAACGTGCGCTGCACGACGCGGGGCTGCATGGCAGCGAAGACATCCGCGATGGTCGCATGGGTGTGGCCTATGGCTCTTCCGGCGGTAGTGTGGAACCGATCCGCGCGATGGGCCACATGCTCACCACCGGCTCCATGCAGGGTGTGACCGCCACCAGCTATATCCAAATGATGGCGCACACCACGGCGGTGAATATCGGCGTGTTCTTCGGTCTCAAGGGCCGCATCGTGCCGACGTCCAGCGCCTGTACCTCGGGCAGCCAGGCTATCGGCTATGGCTACGAGGCGATCCAGCAGGGCAAGCAGACGTTGATGCTGTGTGGCGGCGCCGAGGAACTGTCCGGTCCCGGCGCGGCAGTGTTCGACACGCTGTTCGCCACCAGCACGCGCAACGATGATCCGCAGCTCACTCCACGCCCATTCGACCGTGCGCGCGACGGCCTGGTGGTAGGCGAAGGCGCCACTACCCTGGTGCTGGAGGAATACGAACACGCCCGCGCACGCGGCGCACGCATCTACGCTGAAATCATCGGCTTCGGTTGCAACTCCGATGGCAGCCACATCACCCAGCCCACCAGCGACACGATGGCGGTGGCGATGCGCATGGCCCTGAGCGATGCCGCTTTGGCGCCGGAAGCGATCGGCTACGTCAGCGCGCACGGCACCGCGACCGACCGCGGCGATGTGGCCGAGAGCCACGCCACCGCCAGCGTGCTAGGCACCGGTGTGCCGGTGAGCTCCATGAAGAGCTACGTCGGCCACACCCTCGGCGCCTGTGGCGCGCTGGAGTCGTGGTGGGCGATCGAGATGATGCGCGAAGGCTGGTTCGCACCCACCATCAACCTGCAGCAACCCGATCCGGAATGCGCGGCGCTCGATTACATCGTGGGTGAAGGCCGCCGCATCGACACGCCATACGTGATGAACAATAACTTCGCGTTCGGTGGCATCAACACCTCACTGATCTTCAAGGCCGTCGCTGCATGAGCAGTGTCGTTGCGCATCGCCAGCCGCGCGTCGTGGTGACGGGCATGGGCTCGGTGTCCTGCGTGGGCCCTGACAATACGGCTTTGCTCGATGCGCTGCGCCACACGCGCAGCGGCATCCGTTACATGGAAAGCCTTGCCGTGCTCGGTATGCGCTGCCAGATCGGCGGTCCGGTGGACACAGCCACGCTAGTGGAACCGCCACGCAAACTGCGGCGCTTTCTCCCCGCCACCACCTGGTATGCCTGGCAGGCCATGGGCGAAGCCATTACGCAGGCGGGGCTCACCTCCAGCGATCTGCAATCGCCCGGCTGCGGCCTGGTGATGGGTGGCGGCGCCGCCTTGAGCGAGCATGAGATCGCACTCGCCAGTTTCCGCGAGCGCGGCGCCGGCAAACTGTCGCCCTTCATCGTGCCGCGAGGCATGAGCAGCGCGCTCGCCGCCGGCCTCGCGCATGCCTTCGATATTGGCGGCCGCAGCCATGTGATCAGCTCGGCCTGCACCAGCGGCGCGCATGCCATCGGCCATGCGATGGAGCTGATCCAGCTGGGCAAGCAGCATGTCGTGGTGTGCGGTGGCAGCGAAGAACTGCACGACACCACCGCCTTGTGGTTCGATGCGATGGGTGCGTTGTCAGTCAACAGCAATCATCGGCCGACATCGGCCTCGCGTCCCTACGATGCACAGCGCGATGGCATTGTGTTGGCGGCGGGCGCCGGCGTGCTGGTACTCGAATCGCTCGAGCACGCCCGCGCACGCGGTGCGCGCATCCTCGCCGAGCTGTGCGGCTATGGCGCCAGTACCGATGCGCAGAGCATGGTCGGCCCCGGCGCGGCAGGCATTGCGCGCTCCATGCGCCAGGCGCTGGCCGACAACGAGCATCCCGACTACATCAACACGCATGCCTGCTCCACACCGTTGGGCGATCTCGCCGAATGGCAGGCGATCGGCACAGTATTCGCGGAACGCGATGCGGCACCGCCGCCGATGTCGTCGATCAAGGGGCTGATCGGCCACGCGCCCGGTGCGGCCGGTGCGCTGGACGCCATTGCCAGCCTGTTGATGATGGAACACGGCTTTCTGGCGGCAGGCAGCGCCGTCGAAACTGCCGACACCGACTTTGCCGAGGCGCCGCTGGTGACTGCACTGACTGCGCAGCGCGTTGGCAGCGTACTGTCCAATAGCTTCGGCTTCGGCGGCAGTTGCGCGTCGTTGCTGTTCCGCGCGTTTGATGGAGCCCACGCGTGATCGCCCTGCACGTCGCCCAATGGCGCGCCTGGGCGCCCTCGCTGCAGAGCGACGAAGACTGGCTGGCCTGGGCGCAATCGCCATGGACACCAGCCGACCAGGGTGAGCAGCCCGACTGCGCCTTCCTGCCACCCATGCAGCGCCGCCGCCTCAGCCGCATGGCACGCATGGCGATGGAAGTGGCCTGGCCGCTGTGCGGCGAGGACGAGCAGTTGCCGTTGGTATTCGCTTCGCGCCACGGTGAAATCCAGCGCACGTATGCGCTGCTCGGTGACGTCGCCGATAAGCAGCCGCTGTCGCCCACCCAGTTCGGTCTGTCGGTGCACAACGCCATCGCTGGCCAATGGTCGATCCTGCGTGGACAGCGCGGCGAATCCAGCGCCATCGCGGGCGAAATCGATGCCTTCGAGCATGCCATGCTCGAAGCCGCCACCCTGCTCGACCAGGGCGCACCGGCAGCCATCGTCGTGTTCGCCGAGGAGCGGCCGCCAGCCGCCTATGACGGCCTGATCGATGATGTGCCGTTCTCTTATGCATTGGCACTGCGCGTAGGCAAAGGCCAGCCGGAACGTCCCGAGCCGGTCAACGCGCATTGGCAGTTGCGGCTCGAACGCAACACGGCCGAAGCCCTCGCCAGCGAGTGGCCGCATGCGCTCGCGTTCCTGCGCGCACTGCATACACCGCGCGCTGTGCTTGATCACCGATGGAAGATGCGACGATGGATCTGGCAGCCGCTCCCTTGAGCGCGCGCAGGCGCGACTTCTATCCGTGGCGGCTGGTCGCGACCGGCCTCAGCTTCCTGTTCTTCGGCATCGGCGGGCTGCTGCTGCGGCTCGTATGGTTTCCGCTGCTCTCGCTGCTGCCGGGAGGGCCGCTGGCGCATCGTCGTCGCGTGCGCGCCGCGATCAGCCGCGCGTTCTGGCTGCATGCGCAATTCATGTATCGCACCGGCGTGCTGACGTTCGAGGTGGACGGCGCCGAGCGCCTCGGCCGGCCGGGACAGATGGTAATCGCCAACCACCCCTCGCTGATCGACGTCGTCTTCCTGATCTCGCAGATCCGCGATGCCAACTGCATCGTCAAGCAAGGCCTGTGGCGCAACCCCTGCATGCGCGGCCCGATCAGCACCGCCGAATACATCAGCAATAACGGCAGCCCGGAAATGCTGGAACAGGCGGCCGATGTGCTGCGCGAAGGGCAGACCCTGGTCGTGTTTCCCGAGGGCACTCGCACCACGCCCGGACAGGCGCCGGTGTTTCATCGCGGCGCCGCGGCGATCGCACTGCGCGGCGCGCGCGTCATCACCCCGGTGTTCATCACCGTGCGGCCGACCACGCTGACCAAGGCCGAGCCCTGGTACAGCATTCCTTACCGCCGCACACAGGTGCGCCTGCGCGTGGGTGCGGATATCGATCCGGCCACATTCAATGCGGACGCGCCTCTGCCGATAGCCTCACGCCGGCTCAACGAGCACTTGCAACACCTTTACCTCAAGGAACTCGCTTCGTCATGAACGCATTGCAACAGGATATTGCGCAGCTGATCATCGACACCCTCAACCTAGAGGACCTGCAGGCCGCCGACATTCCGCCGGAGCAGCCGCTGTTTGGTCAGGGACTGGGACTGGATTCGGTGGATGCGCTGGAACTGGCGCTGGCGCTGCAAAAGCGCTACGACATCCAGATCGCGTCCGATTCGCGTGACGCGCGCCAGCATTTCGCCACGGTGGCGAGCCTGGCTGCTTTCGTCGAGGCACAACGGGCCGCATGCGCAAGCTAATGCCACTGCTATTGCCCGTGCTCGGGCTGCTGTATCCATTCCTGGTGTATTTCGGAATGGAGCACGTCTCTACGCCGCTGTTCGCGCTGATTCTCGGTGCGGTGTGGCTGATCCGCGCGCCCGGCCTGCTGAAACAGCCCGGCGGCCGCTGGATGGTGGGTGCCGCGCTGGCTTATTGCGTCCTGCTCGCCTTCAGCGGCGAAGCGACGATGCTGCGCTGGTATCCGACCCTGATCAGCGCGCTGCTGTTGTTCGTGTTCGGCATCAGCCTGCGCTTTGGACCGCCGATGGTGGAACGCATCGCACGCGTCAGCAATCCGGTGTTGCCGCCGGAAGCGATTCCGTACACGCGTAAGGTCACCTGGGCGTGGGTGGGTTTCTTCGTGTTCAACGGCCTGATGTCCAGCGCGCTCACCCTGTGGGCGCCGCTGGGATGGTGGACGCTGTACAACGGCTTCATCGCCTACCTGATCATGGGCGTGCTGTTCGGTGGGGAATGGTTGCTGCGCCGACGCCTCGGGAAAGCGGCGTGAGCATGGCATCGGCGATCGCGACCACGCTCGGCGCACACCCCTGGGTGGCGCACGCTGCCGTGGGCGATGCCGGTGTATGCCTGATGTTGAGCGCCGAGGGCATCGCCGCGCTGCGCGGCCAGGGGCGGCAAGCATGCCTCGGTGCGCTGCGCGACCATCTCGCCGCCCACGCTCTTGGCATACCCACACATTGGCGCTTGTGCGATCAATGGAATGCGGTTCAAAGCGCCGCACAGATCGATGCCCTGCTCGCCCAGCCGCGTGCTGAACATCCGCTGCTGCTGGCTGACCATACGCAAGGCCATGAGAGTGCGCTGGAACTGCTGATACCACTGGACCTGCGTCACTTCGCCGATCACTTCCCGCATCTGCCGGTGTTGCCCGGCGTGGTGCAGCTGGCCTGGGCTCTCGAGTTCGCGGCGGCACGGCTGGATACGCCCAAGGCATGCCGTCGCATGGAGATGCTCAAGTTCCAGCGTCTGCTGCGACCGGGCGATCGTGTGCAACTGCGATTGCGGCACGACGCGACAGCACACCGGCTGCACTTCGCCTATCAGCTGGGCGACATCGAAGCTTCGTCCGGCCGCTTCGCGTGGGAGGCCGCGCATGGCTGAGCCGCTCCCGCCGCAACGTCATTGGGCTACGCAGAAGGAACGCGGCAGCTTCATCCTGATGAAGTTCACCGCCATGGCGGCGCGGCGCCTGAGCCGGCGCGCCATCTCCCCGCTGCTGCATGTGATCGTGCTGTATTTCTTTATCTTCAGCGGCCGCACCCGCCGCGCAGTGCGGCAATATCAAGCGCGCCTTGCGGCGTGGAGCGGGCGCCCCGCACTGCGCCCGCGCTTGCGCTCGGTGTTCGGCCAGTACATGGCCTTCGCCGATTGCCTGCTGGACCGGCTGGATGTGTGGAACGGCAAGCTCCGGCTGGAACATGTGGAGCTGCGCGATCCCGATGGCGTCCGCACGCAGCTGTTGGCGAGCCAGCACAGCGGCCGCGGGCAGATCCTGGTGTGCACGCATCTGGGCAACCTGGATGTCTGCCGCGCCATGGCCGAACTGGGTGAGCAGGTGCCGCTCAACGTGCTGGTGCACAACCGCCATGTCAGCCGCTTCAACCGACTCCTGGGCGAAGCCGGCGAGCAGCGCATGCGCCTGATCCAGGTGAGCGAACTGGACACCGCGCTGATGATGGATCTGTCACAGCGCATCGATCGTGGCGAATGGCTGGCGATCGCCGGCGACCGCGTGCCGCTGCATGGCGAACGCTGCGTCAGCGTGGATTTCATGGGCCACATTGCGCCCTTCCCCCAGGGCCCCTGGCTGATGGCCGGCCTGCTGCGCTGCCCGGTCAACTTGATCTGTTGCCTGAAAGTGGATGGCCGTTACCGCATCCATCTGGAACGCTTTATCGATGCGCCGACCTGGGCACGCGGGCAGCGCGATGAAGCCATTCGCGGCTGGGTGCAGGGCTATGCCGAGCGACTGGCGCAGCGTTGCCTGGAGGCGCCGCAGCAATGGTTCAACTTCTACCCCTACTGGCAAACGCCGAACGCGGAGACCGAGCATGCGCGCTAAAGGCGTTCCTAGAGCCTGTTCACTATCTTTGCGTGGCACGCGCCGGGATCTGTTTGCGCGCAGGGCAAGGAAGAACGAGGGCGTGTACGTCCGTACACAACCGAGTGATGACGCCGCCATGCGGGCAAACAGACCCGGCCCGCAGGGTTGCTCCTCTGTGGGCGCCATGCGGCGGTGCGCGGCTTGGCCTGACAGCCGTCAGGCACTGCGCCACGCCCCACCACCTGACGCCCACAGAGGAGCAACGCGTGCTACGCAAAGATAGTGAACAGGCTCTCAGCACCGAGATCGAGGTGCTGGTGCCATTCTTCGACGTGGATTCGATGGACGTGGTCTGGCACGGCCATTACGTGAAGTATCTGGAGATAGCGCGCTGCGCGCTGCTCGACGAGATCGGCCACAACTACACGCAGATGAAAGCCGCCGGCTATGTATGGCCGGTGATCGACCTGCAACTGCGTTACGCACGCGCCGCTCGTTTCGGCCAGCGCGTAATCGTGCGCGCCGAACTGATCGAATGGCGAAACCGGCTCAAAGTGAACTATCTGATCAGCGACGCGCAGACCGGTGAGCGCATGACTCGCGCCAGCACCGTGCAGGTGGCTGTAACCACCCAGGGTGAAATGCAGTTGCTTTCACCGCGCGTGTTCACCGATATCGTCGAACGCCGCCTGGCGTCGATGGCCGCCGATAACCACACCGTGTCGCAGGCAACGGCCGTCGACGCCGCACCGATGATGACCGACGCATGACTTACGCCAGCGCCACTTATGTGCCGGAAACTCGCCTGGGTTTCCAGTTTCTGCGCACGCATACCTGGCAGCATCACGTGCTGCGTGTAGCCATCAACGATCTCAAGCGCCTGATCGGCGAACCGTTGCCACAGGGTGGCGTGCTGCTCGACGTGGGCTGCGGCCAGGGCCGCTCGTTCCGACTGCTGCGTGATGCGTTCCGACCGGATCGGATGATCGGGCTGGACGCCGACCCGCACAGCCTCGCATTGGCGCGCGACGAAGCGCAGCGCGAAGGGATTGAGGCCGAGCTGGTCACCGGGGACTGCGCGCGCATCGAACTGCCCGACGCCAGCGTCGACATCGTGTTCTGCCACCAGACCTTTCATCACCTGGTGGAGCAGGAGCGTGCGCTGGCCGAGTTCTGGCGCGTGCTGAAACCGGGCGGCCTGCTGTTGTTCGCCGAATCGACCAAGGCTTATATCGATACCTGGGTGATCCGCTGGTTCTTCCGTCACCCGATGGAGGTGCAGAAGAGCGCGGATGAATATCTCGCCATGCTGCGCGGACAGGGCTTCGCGTTCGAGCATCGCCACGTATCCCTGCCCTATCTGTGGTGGAGCCGTTCGAGCGATTTCGGACTGCTGGAACGCTGGGGTCTGCGCACACCGCCGCCCCCCGGTCAGCGCGAAGAGACCCTCGTCAACGTGGCGGCGCGCAAACCGCTTTCAGACACATGAAGACCTACCTCAACGAACTCGGTGTGGTGTGCGCGCTGGGCGCCGGCAAAGCCGCCGTCGCCGAGGCGCTGTTCGCCGGTGATCACAGCGGCATTCGCCAGGAGACCGGCTGGCTGCCGGATCGTGCGCTACCGCTGGGCGCTGTGCGCATGGAACTGCCACCCGTCCCTGCCGCGCTGGCTGGATGCCGCGATAATCGCAACAACCGCCTGCTGCTCGCTGCCGCGCTGGAGATCGAAATACCCATCCGCGCCGCCATGGCACGTTACGGCAGCGAGCGCATCGGTGTGATCATCGGCACCAGCACCACCGGCATCGATGAGGCATGCCACGGTATCGCCGCTTATCGCCGCGATGGCGCATGGCCGGCGGACTATCGCTATGCCCACCAGGAGCTGGGCGCGCCCGCCGAGTTCCTGGCCGAATGGCTGGATCTGGCCGGCCCCTGCTACGGTATTTCCACCGCCTGCACCTCGGGGGCACGTGCGCTGCTGAGCGCGCGGCGCCTGCTGCGCATGGGCGTGTGCGATGCCGTGCTGTGCGGTGGCGCGGACACGCTGGCCGGCTTGCCGACCAATGGTTTCCACGCGCTGGAAGCGCTGGACGACGAACGTTGCCAGCCGTTCTCACGCCATCGCCGTGGCATCAATATCGGCGAAGCGTCGGCGCTGTTCCTGATGACGCGCGAACCCGGTCCGGTGGAGCTGCTGGGCGGCGGCGCCAGCTCCGATGCGTATCACATGTCCTCGCCCGATCCGCAGGGACTCGGCGCGCAGCAGGCCATGCGCGAGGCATTGCGCGACGCCGGGCTGGACGCCGCGCAGATCGACTATCTCAATCTGCACGGCACCGCGACCGAACATAACGATGCGATGGAAAGCCAGGCGGTGGCGGCGGTGTTCGCGCACGGCGTGCCCTGCTCGTCCACCAAGTCGATGACCGGCCACACGCTGGGCGCTGCTGGTGCGCTGGAAGCCGCATTCTGTTGGCTCAGCTTGCGCGACCCGCAAGACGAACGCCGCCTCCCGCCGCAGGTGTGGGATGGCGTGGCCGACCCCGCCTTGCCGATCCTGACCTTCACCGGGACAGGCAGCCACCTGCCGGTTGGTGGCCCTCGCCGTCTGATGAGCAACTCCTTCGCTTTCGGCGGCAACAACGCCTGCGTAGTGCTGGGAGACGCAACGTGACACTGCCGCCGATCGCCGAGGTGCTGCCGCATACGGGCGACATGATCCTGCTCGATCGCGTGATCGAACTGGCGGCCGAACGCATCGTATGCACGCGCACCGTGCGCGCCGGCAACACCTTCGTCGAAAGCGACGGCACCTTGCCGGCATGGGTCGGTATCGAGCTGATGGCACAGACCATCGCGACATGGGCGGGCTGTCATGCGCGGGCGGCCGGCGAACCGATCCGCCTTGGCTTTCTGCTCGGCGCACGGCAATACCAGTGCGATGTGGATGCCTTCTCCGCCGACAGCGAGCTGCGCATCGAGGCCGTGCGCCACTTCCACGACGAGGACGGCATGGGCGTGTTCGCCTGCCGCATCGACGCGACCGGCGGGCATGCCGAAGCACGCCTCACTGTCTTCAGCCCACCGGATGCAGCTACCTTCGCCGCATACGACGCACAGGAATCACGCTCATGACCAACACTATTCTGGTCACCGGCTCCAGCCGCGGCATCGGCCGCGCTATCGCCCTGCGCCTGGCTGCCGCCGGCCACGACCTGGTGCTGCACTGCCGCTCGCGCCGTGACGAGGCCGAAGCGGTGCAATCCAGCATCCAGGCGCTGGGCCGGCAAGCGCGCATCCTGCAATTCGACATCGCCGACCGCGCCGCCTGCGCCGCTGCACTTGAAGCAGACGTAGGCGAGCATGGTGCGTATTACGGCGTGGTCTGCAATGCCGGCCTGACCCGCGATGGCGCTTTCCCCGCGCTCACTGGTGACGACTGGGATCAGGTGCTGCGCACCAATCTGGACGGTTTCTATAACGTGCTGCATCCGCTGATCATGCCGATGATCCGCCGCCGTACGCCGGGGCGCATCGTCTGTATCACTTCGGTGTCCGGCCTGATCGGCAATCGCGGGCAGGTAAATTACAGCGCGTCGAAGGCCGGCGTGATCGGCGCCGCCAAGGCGCTGGCGATTGAACTGGCCAAGCGCAAGATCACCGTGAACTGCGTGGCACCGGGACTGATCGACACCGACATGCTCGATGCCGAACTGCCGCTGGAAGAAATCCTCGCGATGATCCCGATGCAGCGCATGGGCACGCCCGATGAAGTCGCCGCCGCCGTGCAGTTCCTGGTGAGCCCGGAGGCCGGTTACATCACCCGACAAGTCCTGGCCGTGAACGGCGGCTTGTGCTGAAAGCGAAGGAGTCCTTCCTCGCCGTTGTTGTTCCACCCACTCAAGGAGATCGACCCGCATGAAAGCAAAACACCTCAGCCTGAGCGCCCTGTTCCTGTTCGCCCTGCCCGCCGTGAGCATGGCGGCCGACAAGGTCGTGCATCTGCCGTTCGAGCAGGTCGTGGCCGAAGCGCAGAAGAGCGGCAAGCTCGATGGCAGTGTGAAGTTCTACCTGGCCGGCGACGCGGCGGGCAGCAAGGCTACCGTGATCAAGGATGTCGACGTCAGCCGCAAGACCAATGCCTTCGGCAAGAAGGACGACGTGTCCTGCGACTGGGTGCTGCAGAGCGTTTTGATCGGCCTGCAAGACCAGGCCAAGGCGGCCGGCGCCAATGCCGTGGTGGACATTGTGAGCGACTACAACGGCGCGACCTACCGTGACAGCGAGAAGTACGAATGCCACGTCGGCTTTCTGATGTCCGGCGTGCAGTTGAAGGGCAAGCTGGCCAAAGTGCACTGAGGTCACGACGGGCGCATTCCACGGAGTGCGCCCGTTTCCGGCCGGCCACATGCGCGGTCAGCTTGCGCGAATGCCGAAGCACGGAAGCCGCTCTATTCCACGTAAGCGTCACTACCTCACTGGCACGCTCGCCCGCATTTCGGGAGACCCGACATGCGCCGAGTTCTTGCGATCCTCATGCCCCTGCTTCTCGCCTGCCCGGCCTACGCACAGACGCTGAAACTGTGGCCCGGCGCCGCGCCGGGCTCGGAGCACTGGACGCAGAAGGAGCAGGTCGAAAAGAACACACCGGTCGGCACGGTGATCATCGATGTGGTGACACCCACGCTTACCGCTTATCTTCCCGAGCGCGCCAAGGCCACCGGGACCGGCGTGATCATTGCGCCGGGTGGCGCCTTCGTGGCTCTGGCCATCGACCATGAAGGCAACGACGTGGCGCGCTGGCTGCAACGCAAAGGCATCGCTGCGTTCGTACTCAAGTACCGCGTGGTGGAGAAGCGCCAGGAAGGCATACCCGCCGATCTCGATATGGATCAGGCCGGCCAGTACGGCATCGCCGATGGCATTCAGGCCGTCAAGCTGGTGCGGCAACATGCGGCAGCCTGGGGCATCGCGCCGAACAGAGTGGGCTTCATCGGCTTCTCGGCCGGCGCGATGGTAGCCAGCAGCGCCCTGCTTCAACCGGATGCCGCCGCACGCCCCGATTTCGTCGCGCTGATCTATGGCGCACCCTTCGGCCGCATGCCGGCCATCCCGGCGAAACTGCCGCCGATCTTCATGGCCTGGGCGCAGGACGATCCGGTGGCGCTCGACGCCGTCACTCGCTTCTACGATGCGCTGAAGAACGCGGGCTATAAACCGGAAGCGCATATCTTCAGCTCGGGCAGCCACGGCTTCGGTATGCACAAACAGGGAACCAGCAGCGATCATTGGATCGATGCATATTACGGCTGGCTGGAAACGCTGGGCTTCACCAAGCGCCCTGGCCAGCGTTGAATCCGGCTATGCCGATAAGGCAGAGAGACCCTAAGCGGTCTGGCCCACCGCGTGACCGGGATAGACCGGAAAGCCTTGCATGGCTTGTTCGAGATCCGCACCAAAGCGCATGAGCTGCCCAGGCGTCACCAGGAACAACGCGCTGTTGCGCGTGCGGTACTCGTCGACTTGCCGGTCCGCCGCGGCATAGATCTGCGGATCCAACAGCACCACTGTTACCGCCGTCATGTCGTCGCGCAGCGGGCGCTGCAGGTACAGCCCCACGCAATCGCCGTCGGCGCATAGATGCAGTTCGGTACGCTCGCCCGCCAGAAACGCCGGCAATTTTCCGTGCCACGCCTGCAGATCCACCGCGGAAAGCAGCGCGCCCTTCGCACGCAATTCGCGTTGCTCTGTCTTGCAATGCGCATCCGCCATCAATGCATTGCGGCACCAGGCATTCGATGCGTCGGGCGCATGACGATGCAGCAGGGTCAGCCGCAGGCCACCCAGCTCGAGCGTCATCGGTACCGTGGAATTCGCCCCCGGCACCTGGCTTTGCCGTCGGCGCAGGACCATCCACACGAACAAGCCTCCGAGCAGCGCCGGAAGCACAAAAAGACCCCTCACATCCATAGCCCCCGAACTGCCCCTACCGCTTATGTGGCGCCACTTTGAGCCAGTCAGGGGCATTCCGCAATCGGACGATTTCCGACCCACTGTGATGCGCTGCGCCAAGGCCCGGCGGGCCGCGTGAGCTACCATTTTAATCCCCCCTATGCCTTGCCGGAGTCTGCGATGCGCCCGTTTCCCCTCGGTGAAGAGATCGACCTGCTGCGCGAAAGCGTTCACGCCTTCGCGGAAAAGGAGATCGCACCGCGCGCCACGCAGATCGACCACGACAACGTCTTCCCCGCCGACCTGTGGCGTAAGTTTGGCGAAATGGGGCTGCTCGGCGTAACCATTCCCGAAGCTTACGGTGGCACCGGGATGGGCTTCCTGGCGCATATGGTCGCGATGGAAGAGATCTCCCGCGCCTCGGGTTCGGTGGGCCTGTCCTACGGTGCGCACTCCAACCTTTGCGTGCAGAACATTTTCCACAACGGCAATGAAGCGCAGCGTCGCAAGTACATCCCCAAGCTGTGTAGCGGCGAGTACGTCGGTGCGCTGGCGATGAGCGAGCCCGGTGCCGGCTCCGACGTGGTCGGCTCGATGAGCTGCAAGGCCGAACAGAAAGGTGACGTGTGGGTCGCCAATGGTTCCAAGATGTGGATCACCAACGGCCCCGACGCCGACGTGCTGCTGGTGTACATGCGTACCGCGCCGCGCGCCGCCGGTAGCCGTTGCATGACCGCCTTCATCGTCGAGAAGGGCATGAAAGGTTTCAGCACCGCGCAGAAGCTGGACAAGCTTGGCATGCGTGGCTCCAACACCTGCGAGCTGGTGTTCGAGGATTGCGAGATCCCCGCCGAAAACATCGTGGGTGAGGTGAACGAAGGTGTGCGCGTGCTGATGAGCGGCCTCGACACCGAACGCCTGGTGCTTTCCGGCGGCCCCATCGGCCTGATGCAGGCGGCAATGGATCTCACCCTGCCCTACGTGCGCGAACGCAAGCAGTTCAACGCCCCCATCGGCACCTTCGGTCTGATGCAGGGCAAGGTGGCCGATATGTACACCGCGCTACAGTCATCGCGTGGCTTCGCCTACATGGTTGCGCAGCAGTTCGACAGCGGCTCCAAGTCGCGCATCGATCCTGCCGCGTGTTTGCTCAATGCCTCGCAGAATGCGGTCAAGGTAGCCCTCGAAGCCATCCAGGCGCTCGGCGGCAACGGCTACATCAACGAGTTCCCCGCCGGCCGCCTGCTGCGCGACGCCAAGCTTTATGAGATCGGTGCGGGTACCAATGAAATCCGCCGCATGCTGATCGGCCGCGAGCTGTTCCACGGCAAGTCGTAAATAGAAAGTTCGGCTTACACGACCGGCATCGCGAATGGCTTACGCTGATCGCGATGCCGGCATGACGAAGGACCGCAACCTCACCAGGTGTACTGATAGGCGAGCGTCGCCATCTTCGCCTGATCCCGCTGCCCGAAATACTGGTCATACCCCAGCACCAGACTCGCCCGCGGCGAGAAGCGCCAGTCCAACGCACCACCGGCCAGACCCGCATAACGCGCCAGCCCGACGCCACCCAGCGGCGCCCATTGATTCAACCCGCTGAAGCTCGCATCGAACACATCGCCGCGACTCGCGAAAGTCTGTTGCCACAGCAGCCTTGCCTGCAAACCGATACTGCCGCCGTTCGCCAGCGACCAGCGTTGCGAAGCGCGCATGCCAGCTCCCGCCTGCCAGCGCTCGATAGTTTGCGCGCTCGCCTTCAGGCCAAAACCATCCCCGCCCAGCTCATTGAATCCATCGCGCTGGATGCAGGTGTACTGCAGATTCACGTAAGGGGTCAGCTGCATGCCGCCGAGTGACCAGCGATAACCGCTTTCGCCGTACGCCACGCCGTAGCGACCGTGGTTGTCGCTGGCGACCGCGCTCGACTGACTGCCGAGACGCAGATAGCGGCGCATGTTCTCCTGGTAGTCGCCCACGCCGATGCGGCCCATCGCATACCACGCGTTGCGGACCACGCCGCCGTACGCCATGCCTTCCACCGCGCGGCTGCGCCCCTGGTCGGCACTGTCGGTGAGACGGCCGAGACCCTGCACCTGACTCACCGCGTAGCCCGCGATGCCATTGCCGCCCAGGCGATGATCCTGTCCCACCATCCAACCGCTGATATCGAGGCCGACGTTGCCATAACCGCTGCGCGCCATCGCGCCCTGATACCCCAGCCCTTGCGCCCAGCCGCCACCAGCGGGGGCATCGAGCAGCCGATCGAAACGATCGGACAGCGCACGTGTGCCTGCATCGATCGCCTGCAAGGTCATCGCCGCACTGGCCGCGTGCAACTGACCCGACAGACTCTCCAGCGACTGCTGCGCCGCCTTCACCGAGGGCGATTGCTGCAGCTTTGCCGCGCCTTCGATAAAACTGGCTGAAACCGGTTGGCCGCTCGCAGCCCCTTGCGTCAGTTGCGTGTTGATCTGACCAAAGGCAGTGTCTACGCGCTGCGCCGCGCCCATCGAGGCGGCGGTGTAACTCATGCCCTGTACCGCCGTTACTTGCACTTGCTGCACGTTGAGCCACGCGCTGCTGGCGTCGTAGTTGAGTGTGGCGGTGAGCAAAACGTTGGAAGCTTTGTTCAAAGCAGAGAAGGTGCCGCTCAGCCCACCGTTCGCCACCAGCACATTGGTGTGCGAGTTGACTTGATAGGTGGAGCCGGCGCCGATCACATACAGATCGCCGCCGGTGAGGCTCGCCATGCCCATCACGCGCAGTGCGGAACCGAGTTCCAGCGCGAGCCGGCCGGCACCATTCTGGTTGTAGCTGCCGCCCACGGTGACGTCGCCGCCACGCACGGTCAGCACGCCGGCATTACTCACGCTGCCGCCGATGCTGGGTGTATCGCTCAAGGTGCCGCCTGCACTGATATTCACACTGGAAGCCAGCGCCTTGGCGGTGAGCATGCCCGCCTGCACCTGGGTCAATCCGGTGAAGCTCGCCGGCTGGGTGAGGTTGAGCGTGCCGCTGCCTTGCTTGATCAGGCCGCCCGCGCCAGAGATCGCGTTGTTCCAGTTGGAGCTGCCACTGAAGTTCACCGTGACATCGCCCCAGTCGAACTTCGCCGGTCCGTTCACCGCCTTGCCCACGTTGAGCAGGCCATAGCCGAACACCGCATCCGGTCCGACGGCGCCGATATCGGTGGCAGTGCCGAGCAACGTCTGTCGCACCAGGTCATTGCTGAAATACGGATAGGCCTGCCATACCAGCGCGGCTGCGCCGGAGACTTGCGGCGCCGCGAACGAGGTGCCTTTGACCTCCCAGTATCTGGTGTCGGTTGGCGCATTCTTGTCGCTGACGATCACATCGCCCGGTGCCGCCAGGCAGTAATTCATGGCGATACCGCAGGCATTGGAATAGCTCGCCAGTTGCGTGGGGTTGTTGCTGTCCACCGCGACCACGGCGAGCCAGCCGCGAGTGAGGTCCGGCGCACGATTCGGCAACGCGGCCACATCGCTGGGATTGGCTTTGGAATCGTTGGCCGCCGCGAACACCACCAGCCCGCCCCAGTTGTTGATGAACTTGTTATAGGCGTCGTGGAAGCTCTGCGTGGTCGCGGTGGCGGTGGCGCTCCAATACAAACCGCCCCAGGAGTTGTTCATGACCTTGACGCCGTTGGCGATCAGGTCGTCGTTGATCTGGTCGAGCGGGTCGGCCGTGGTGACCTGGTTGCCCATGCCGGAGCCATCATCCTTCGGCGCGACGTCACTGATGATACGTGCCGAGATCAGATTCGCACCTGGCGCTATGCCGCCAGGAAACTGCGCGTAGGTCTGCCCCGCGGCAATCTGGGACACCCACGTGCCGTGGCCAACCACATCGTCGACCGCGGTGTTGTTGGTGGTCGGGTCAACGTAGATCAGATCCTTCAGCACACGCCCGGCCAACGCGGGGTGATTGCGCATCACGCCACTGTCGACCACGCCGATGGTGACGCCCTGCCCAGTGAAACCCTGGTTATGCGCGGCATACGTATTAGTAAGGCTGAGCTGCGCGTCGATCGGCGGTTGCGCCGAAGTGGTCGGCGGTGGCGCGGTCGGTGTCACCGGTGGCGGTGTGGGCGGCGTGCTGGCCCGGACATTGCCGTTGCCGCCACCGCCTCCACCGCAAGCGCTCAGACTCAACGCCATGACAATGGCGACAGCCGCTTCGCGGCGCCTCAGACACTGCATCCCCGTGATCATGCTCGCTTCCCCTCGCGTTGCCCGGCTCCCTGTAGATACCTGCCGGCTGGTATTTATGGTCGCACAACACCACCGTAATAAGAGATGCTCCGAGCCCTTTTACGCAGCCGTCACTGGCTCTGTCTGCCCGCAAATTCGTGGTGTGTCGGCGCTGGCAGACTGGCCGTCTGTCAAGCCGGCGCGCCGCGGAGTTGCGGGCAGACAGAGCCAACCCTCGCGTCTCGAAGTTAAATGTCAGGGTGATGTATGGGAGGCCCGCAGGCTGCGGCCCACGTCTAGGCAAGGCAGCCAGCCTTGCCGTCACCGCGGACCACACCCTGCGGGCCTCCCATACATCATGACGGCTGCGTAAAAGGGCTCGGAGCATCTCCAACTGCGCGGTATGTCGTAAAACCTGTGCGCGGCCAGCGGTTTGCCGGCAGTGGTAGGCGGCTGCGATAATTCCCCAGTTAGCTACCGGGCACCCACGCCCACAAGTCCTTTGCGGAGATCCCCATGTCGGACGTCAGTGTTGTCATCGCCGGTGCCAAGCGCACCGCCATCGGCTCTTTCCTCGGCCAGTTCACCGGCGTACCTACCCCTACTCTGGGCGCCACGGCCATCAAGGCCGCGCTGGAACAGGCGGGCATCGCCGCACAGGACGTCCAGGAAGTGTTGATGGGTTGCGTCCTGCCCGCCAACCTCGGCCAGGCACCGGCCCGTCAGGCGGCGCTGCACGCCGGCCTGCCGCCCGCCACCGGCTGCACCACCGTCAATAAGGTGTGCGGTTCGGGCATGAAGACCATCATGCTGGGCCACGACCTGATCAAGGCCGGCTCGGCTGCCATCGTGGTGGCCGGCGGCATGGAGTCGATGACCAATGCGCCGCATATGGTCAACGCCCGTACCGGTATCCGCTACGGCGACGGCCAGCTGGTCGACCACATGGCCTGGGACGGCCTGACCAATCCGTATGACGGCAAGGCCATGGGCGTGTTCGGCGAGCTGTGCGCCGACAAGTACCACTTCACCCGCGAGGAGCAGGACGCATTCGCCATCGAGTCGGTCAAGCGCGCCCAGGCCGCGCAGCAGAACGGCGCCTTCGCCGGCGAGATCGTTCCAGTCACCGTCGCCAGCCGCAAGGGCGAGGTGAAGGTGGATACCGATGAGCAGCCCGGTCGCTCCGACATCGCCAAGGTCCCGACCTTGAAGCCGGCCTTCCGCAAGGAGAACGGCACCATCACCGCCGCAAGTTCTTCGAGCATTTCCGACGGCGCCGCCGCCGTGGTGCTGCTCTCGGCCGACGACGCCAAGGCGCGCGGCATCAAGCCACTGGCCCGCATCGTGGCCCATGCCACCCAGTCGCAGGAACCGGAGTGGTTCACCACCGCCCCGATCGGCGCCCTCAAGAAGGTGCTGGACAAAGCTGGCTGGAAGGTCGAGGACGTAGACCTGTTCGAGATCAACGAAGCCTTCGCCGTGGTGGCCATGGCACCGATGCGCGAGCTGGGCATCCCGCACGACAAGCTCAACGTCAACGGCGGCGCCTGCGCCCTCGGCCACCCCATCGGCGCCAGCGGTACCCGCCTGGTGGTGACCCTGCTCAATGCCCTGAAGGTGCGCGGCCTCAAGCGCGGTATCGCCTCCCTGTGCATCGGCGGCGGCGAAGCCACTGCCATCGCGGTGGAATGCATCGACTGAGAATCGCCTTAAGCTGGCTATCCCCTTCCCATGAAAGGGGGATAACCGGGGGCGGCCTTGTTAAATAAAGATGTGGCGCAAATTCCGCGAAAGCGTTATTAATACGCCCGCCAAACGGCATTCCACGGCAAAGGAGATTCAACAATGAAGTTCACGCGTACCCTACTCGCCTCCGCGCTCGTCGCGCTGCTGGCGGCTTGCAGCAACGGCGCGCAGGATTCCGCGCAGGACGCCCAGAAGTCGGCTGACCAGACTCAGCAGGCTGCTGATCAGGCTCAGAAGGCTGCTGCTGAGGCTCCGGCCGCTGCTCCGGCTTCCACCGCTGCTGCCCCGGCTGCTGCTCCGGCTTCGACCGCTGCTGCTCCGGCCTCCACCGCTGCCGCTCCGGCCAGCGCCATGGAGCAGGCCAAGGACGCTGCCACCAACGCTGCTGACGCTGCCGGCAAGGCTGCTGATTCGGCTAAGGACGCTGCTGGCGCCGCTAAGGACGCTGCAGACAAGGCCAAGGATGCGATGAAGGGTCACTAATCCCCTTCGCGGTATCCAGAAAACCGGCCGCCTCGCGCGGCCGGTTTTTTTTCGCCTGTGTAGGAGCGCACCCTGTGCGCGAAAGCCCTGCGTAGCAGGGCCCATCTCACATGTGCCGAAGAGCGGCGCCCCTCCGGGCCGCTTTCGCGCACAAGGTGCGCTCCTACGGCACCAAAGATTTCGAAGAGTGCGCGGGCGCCGTTATCATCGCGTATTCCCATCGACGGCAGTCCAGCCTCATGAGCGTCATCGCTTCGCAGATCGATACCCGTTCGCCCGAGTTTCAGGCCAGCAGCGCACAGCTGCGCGGACTGGTCGATAACCTGCATCGCGAACTGGCGCGCAGTGCAGAAGGCGGCGGCGAGAAGGCCCGCGACAAGCACACCGCACGCGGCAAGCTGCTACCGCGCGAGCGCATCCGCGCCCTGCTCGATCCAGGCTCGCCCTTTCTCGAACTGTCGCCGCTCGCCGCGCACGGCATGTACGACGATGCTGCGCCCGCCGCCGGCATCATCACCGGCATCGGCCGGGTCAACGGCATCGAAGTGGTGGTGGTCGCCAACGACGCTACCGTGAAGGGCGGCACCTACTTCCCGATGACGGTGAAGAAGCACCTGCGCGCGCAGGAAGTGGCGCTGGAGAATCGCCTGCCCTGCATCTACCTGGTCGACTCCGGCGGCGCCTTCCTGCCGTTGCAGGATGAGGTATTCCCGGACAAGGAGCACTTCGGCCGCATCTTCTACAACCAGGCGCGCATGTCCGGCCTGGGCATTCCTCAGATCGCGGTAGTGATGGGCTCGTGCACCGCCGGCGGCGCCTACGTGCCGGCGATGAGCGACGAAACCATCATCGTGCGCGAACAGGGCACCATCTTCCTCGGTGGCCCGCCGCTGGTGAAAGCCGCGACCGGCGAAGTGGTGGATGCCGAAGCGCTGGGTGGCGCAGACGTCCATACGTCCGTCTCCGGCGTAGCCGATCATTTCGCGGAGAACGACGCGCATGCGCTATCCATCGCGCGCGACATCGTCGCCAGCCTCAACCGCAGAAAGGACATGCCGCTGGCGCTGCGCCAGCCGTCGGAACCGCGCTACCCGGCGGAGGATCTGTATGGCGTGATCCCGCAGGACACCCGCCGCCCCTTCGATATCCGCGAAGTGATCGCGCGCATCGTCGACGGCTCGGAATTCCACGAATTCAAGGCGCGCTACGGCAAGACCCTGGTCTGCGGCTTCGCCCACATCCACGGCTATCCGGTCGGCATCATCGCCAACAACGGCATCCTGTTCTCCGAAAGCGCGCTCAAGGGCGCCCACTTCATCGAACTTTGCAACCAGCGCAACGTGCCGTTGGTGTTCCTGCAGAACATCACCGGCTTCATGGTCGGCAAGAAATACGAAAATGCCGGCATCGCCAAAGACGGCGCCAAGATGGTCACCGCCGTCGCCTGCTCGCATGTACCGAAATTCACCGTGGTGATCGGCGGCAGCTTTGGTGCCGGCAACTACGCCATGTGCGGCCGCGCCTACGGCGCCCGCTTCCTGTGGATGTGGCCAAACGCGCGCATCAGCGTGATGGGCGGCGAGCAGGCTGCCTCCGTACTCGCCACCGTGCGCCGCGACGGTATCGAAGCCGCCGGCAAGCAGTGGAGCCCGGAGGAAGAGGAAGCCTTCAAGGCCCCCATCCGCGAGCAGTACGAACACCAGGGCCACCCCTACTACGCCAGCGCGCGGCTGTGGGACGACGGCATCATCGATCCGGCCGATACGCGCCGCGTGCTCGGCCTGGCCATTTCCGCCTCGCTCAATGCGCCGATCGAGCCGCAGCGATACGGCGTGTTCCGCATGTAGGAGCGCGCCCTGTGTGAGCAGGGCGGCACCCTTCACCGATGAGGCAAAAGCGGCCACGCGATGCGTGGCTTTCGCGCACAGGGTGCGCTCCTACACTCAATGTGAGCGCGGGCGAAACTCCAACGGCTGCACATCATGCTTCGCCGCGGCCGGCGGCTTCGGCCCGCAACTGCCGCAGGTGCCGCAACCATCACCGCAATTACCGGTTGCCTGTGCCGGCTGCAGCCAGCGACCCATGGCGCGCAGCCATGGCTTGCGCCACGGCTTGTTGAGCGAAGCCGAAGCAGCGGCCATCCAGCGCGTACTCACGCCTGGCAGCAACTTGCGGAAGGCAACTACCGTGCTGGTCGCGACCAGCACGCCGATGATTACCGCCTGCACCAGCGCAAAAGCACTCATGTCAGCGCCTTCGCGATCTGATAGGTGATCAGCGAAGCCAAGTAGGCCAGGCCGAACAGGTAACCAGCAGTGATCGCTACATTGCGCCAGGAATTGGTCTCGCGGCGGATCACTGCCATCGTCGACATGCACTGCGGCGCGAACACGTACCAGGCGAGCAGCGACAGCGCCGTGGCCAGCGACCACTGCTGCGCAATCACGGGGCCAAGCTGGCTGGCGACAGCCTCATCCGCACCAGACATCGCATACACCGTGCCCAGCGCGGACACCGCCACTTCGCGCGCGGCCAGACCCGGGATCAGCGCGATGCAGATCTGCCAGTTGAAACCGATCGGCGCGAACACGTAGTGCAACGCGTGGCCCAGGCGGCCGGCCAGGCTGTAATCGATAGCCGGCTGCGTCGCGCCTGCCGGCGGTGCCGGGAAACTGGACAGAAACCACAGCAACACAGTGAGCGCGAGAATGATACCGCCCACGCGCTTGAGGAAGATCTTGGCGCGTTCCCACAGCCCCAGCGCCACGTCGCGCACATGCGGCAGGCGATACGACGGCAGCTCCATCAGCAGCGCATGCTCGCTCTTGTCCTTGCGGAAGCGCTTGATCACGAACGCCACCGTCAGCGCGCTGACGATGCCGGCGACGTACAGCGTGAACAGCACCACGCCCTGCAGGTTGAACACACCCCACACCGTGCGCTGCGGTATGAACGCGGCGATCAGCAAGGTGTACACCGGCAGGCGTGCCGAGCAGGTCATCAGCGGCGCGACAAGAATGGTCGTGAGGCGATCGCGCGGATCGGTGATGCTGCGCGTGGCCATGATGCCGGGAATGGCGCAGGCGAAACTCGACAGCAGCGGAATGAACGCGCGCCCGGTCAGGCCCGCCTTGAACATCAGCTTGTCCAGCAGGAACGCCGCGCGCGGAAGGTAGCCCGACTCCTCAAGGATGAGGATGAACAAAAACAGGATCAGGATCTGCGGCAAGAACACCAGCACCGCGCCAAGGCCAGCGAAGATGCCGTCGTTGAGCAGACTGTGCAGCGCACTGTCGGCCGGCAATGCCTGCGTCGACCACGTGCCCAGCACGGTCACACCTTCCTGGATCGCATCCATCAGCGGCTTGGCCCAGGAGAACACGGCCTGGAAGATCAGGAACATCAGCACCGCGAGAATGCCCAGTCCGAATACCGGATGCAGCGCCCAGCGATCGAGCGCGTCATCGATCGCGTCGGTGCTGCGCGGCATGGTGACGGTCGCGGCAAGCAACGCACGCACCTCGGCGTGCAGATCGGCGCGGCTGGCTGCATCATCCGGCTGCGCCGGTGCAGCCACCGGCACTTCGCCGTCCACGCGTTCGATCAGTGCCTTCGCACCGCCACGCTTCACCGCGATGGTTTCCACCACCGGCAAGCCGAGACGACGCTGCAACTCGGGCACGTCGATCACGATGCCGCGGCGACGCGCGGTATCCATCATGTTCAGTGCCAGCACGACCGGCCGACCGAGACGCTTCACTTCCAGTACAAAGCGCAGATGCAGGCGCAGGTTGGTCGCATCGGCCACGCAGACGATCAAATCAGGTGCGGGCTCACCCGGATAAACACCTTCGCAGACGTCGCGAGTGATCTGCTCGTCCGGACTGTTCGCGTCGAAACTGTAAGTGCCCGGCAGATCGAGCAGGTGCAGCACACGACCGGAAGGCGCAGTGAAACGACCTTCCTTGCGCTCCACCGTCACGCCTGCGTAATTCGCTACTTTCTGGCGGCCGCCGGTGAGCTGATTGAACAGCGCGGTCTTGCCGCAGTTGGGATTGCCGACCAGGGCAATGCGCAGCGTGCTCGCGCTCATGCCGCCTCCATTCGCACAGTGACGCGCGCTGCCTCGGTGCGTCGCAGGGCGAAACGCGTGGAGCCGATCTGAATCAACAGCGGATCGGCACCCAGCGGCCCGCGGGCGACCACGCGAACCGGCTCGCCTTCGACGAAACCCAGGTCGCGCAATCGCTGCGCAATCGGGTCGGAAGCATGAGCATCGTCCACTCGGTCCACCACGGCAGGCGCCCCTTTCGGCAGGTCGGACAGTCGCACGGCAACCACTCAAATAAGAATGGTTCGCATTGTACATTAAAGCGGTTCGATAGGTGATGCGTTAGCTAAGGAGTGCCGGGACACCGCCCCGCTTCCCTTAACATGCGGCTCTCGACCGAGAGAGATCCCCATGTACGCCAGCCTCCAGATCGCCGACCGCGCCGCCGTCCGCACCATCACGCTGAATCGCCCGCAGCTGCACAACGCCTTCGATGACGGACTGATCGCCGAGCTGACCGCGGCGCTGAAAGAAGCCGGCAACGACACCTCCGTGCGCGTCGTGGTGCTGACCGGCGCAGGCGCAAGTTTTTCCGCCGGCGCCGATCTCAACTGGATGCGCGGCATGGCCAAGGCCAGCGAAGCGGAAAACCGCGAAGACTCGCTGCGCTTGGCGCGCCTCATGCGCACCCTGCAATTCCTGCCCAAACCCACCGTGGCGCGCGTCAACGGCGCCGCCTACGGTGGCGGCGTGGGCCTGGTGGCCTGCTGCGACATCGCCATCGGCGTGGACAGCGCCAAGTTCGGATTGACCGAAGTCAAACTCGGCCTCGTGCCCGCCGTGATCTCGCCCTATGTGATCCACGCCATCGGCCTGCGTCAGGCGCGCCGCCTGTTCCTCACCGGTGAACTGTTCGATGCCACGACCGCGCAACGCATCGGCCTGCTCCATCAATCCGTCGCCGCCGACGCACTAGATGAAACGGTGGACGCCACCGTGGGCGCACTCGCCAAGGCCGGCCCCATCGCCCAGGCCGAAGCCAAGCAACTGGCCCTGCGCGTCGCAGGCATCAGCGAGGCCGACGCCGAACAGACCGACCGCGACAACGCCGCATTGATCGCGCGCCTGCGCGTATCCGGGGAAGGCCAGGAAGGTCTCGGCGCCTTCCTCGACAAACGCGCGCCCCACTGGCACAAGCCGGCGTAATACGTTTGGTGCATGATCCCGCTCCAACCTCGTCACGGAGCGGCATCATGCTCGACCATATCGGCGTACGCGTTTCCGACTACGCGCTCAGCAAGGTGTTCTACACCAAGGTGCTGGCACCGCTGGGCGCCACCTTGATCATGGAAGTCACTGTCGAAGTCACCGGTGATCGCTCGCATGCCGGCTTCGGCACCGAAGGCAAACCCTGCTTCTGGATCAGCGCCGACCCGATCGCGCCGCTGTCGAACATGCATGTCGCCTTCGTCGCGCCGACCCGCGCCGCCGTCAACGCCTTCCATCGTGCTGCACTGGCCGCAGGCGCCACCGACAACGGCCCGCCAGGCCCGCGCCCGCACTACCACGCCAACTACTACGCCGCCTTCGTACTCGACCCCGACGGCCACAACATCGAAGCCGTCTGCCATTCGCCCGAGTAAATCAGGCAGATCAAGCCAGTCCCCAAAGGACCCGCCATGCCCCATCCCATCGTCAACATCGCCACCCTCGACCCACAGCCCCTGCCACCAGGCTTCGCTGCCTCCGGCGCCGCCGCCGAACGCTACGGCCCGCACGTAGCACGCATCTCGCAGAACCTGGGCGCGCAGAAACTCGGCTACAACCTCACCGTGCTGCCGCCCGGCAAACGCGGCTACCCCCTCCACAACCACCGCGTCAACGAAGAAATGTTCTTCGTCCTCGAAGGTGAAGGCGAAGTCCGCATCGGCAACGACCGCCACCCCATCCGCGCCGGCGACATCATCGCCTGCCCACCCGGCGGCCCCGAAAGCGCCCACCAAATCATCAACACCAGCAACGCCGACCTGCGCTACCTCAGCATCAGCACCAAACAAACCCCCGAAGTCTGCGAATACCCCGACAGCAACAAATACGGCGTCATCGCGGAGTTCGGGCCTGCCGCCGATGGCACACCACAGATCTTCCGCACCGTGGGGCGCAGAGGGGAATCGGTGGATTACTGGGAAGGCGAGTGAAGCGCGGAGGGGCCTTCGGCAAATCTCAACCCGCGCTGTAGCAACGTCATCCCGAGCACCCACACCCCTCCCCAACCCTCCCCTGCAAGCAGGGGAGGGAGCAACCGCTTTACTAGGCGATGCGAAGCGAGCCCGTAACGGGTCCCCTGTGGAGCGGTGAGGCTTGGCCGGAGGGCGCGCAAGAGGGGTGCCCTCTCTTTTGGTTACTTTTCTCTGGGCAAGCAGAGAAAAGTAACTCGGCTCGCGGCAGCGAGACGAAACCCCGCCGCAGGCGGACCCGGTCGCGACAACGCGAACATCGAAACGCTTCACTACTGGATCCCTGCCTACGCAGGGATGACGAAGTAGGAAGGCGCACCGCAGAACAACACGATTGCTGCGCCGCGCATCGGCTACACATCCCCCATCTGTTAGCGTTATGCACTTTGCATAACACCCCCGGATCCTCCGCATGTTCAACCGCGTCCTCATAGCCAACCGCGGCGAAATCGCCTGCCGCGTGATCCGCACCTGCCGGCGCCTGGGCATCCACACCATCGCCGTCTACTCCGAAGCGGATGCCGACGCGCAACATGTGCGCCTCGCCGACGAAGCCTGGCCGATCGGTGGCCCGCGCCCCGCCGACTCCTACCTGCGCAGCGACGCTATCCTCGACGTCGCCAAGCGCTCCGGCGCGCAGGCTATTCATCCCGGCTACGGCTTCCTGTCGGAGAACACCGCTTTCGCGCGCGCCTGCACCGAGGCCGGCATGGCCTTCATCGGCCCGCGCCCGGAAAGCATCGACGCCATGGGCTCCAAAGCCGCCGCCAAGGCGCTGATGGAACAACATGCAGTGCCACTGGTGCCGGGCTACCACGGCGAGAACCAGGACGCCGGGTTCCTCGCCGAACAGGCACGCCATACCGGCTTCCCGCTGATGATCAAGGCCGCGGCCGGCGGCGGCGGCAAGGGCATGCGCATCGTGCACAGCGAGAAAGAGTTCGCCGACGCGCTCGCCTCGGCGCAGCGCGAAGCCGCCAACGCCTTCGGCGATACGCGTGTGATCCTCGAGCGCTACGTGGAGCATCCGCGCCACATCGAGTTTCAGGTGTTCGGTGACAGCCATGGCAGCGTGATCCACCTCAATGAGCGTGAATGCTCCGCGCAGCGCCGCTATCAGAAAGTGCTGGAAGAAACGCCCTCACCCTTCCTCACGCCCGAGCGTCGCAAGGCCATGGGCGAGGCGGCGGTGGCTGCCGCCCAGGCAGTGAATTACGTCGGCGCCGGCACGGTGGAATTCATCGTGGGCCAGGACGGCGAATTCTTCTTCATGGAAATGAATACACGCCTCCAGGTGGAGCACCCGGTCACCGAGGAAACGCTCGGCCTCGACCTGGTCGAATGGCAGCTGCGCATTGCCGCTGGCGAAGCGCTGCCGTTGCGGCAGGAGCAGGTCCACGCGCACGGCCACGCCATCGAAGTGCGCCTGTACGCCGAAGACCCGGAACAGAACTTCCTGCCCGGCTCCGGCAAGCTGCTGCGCCTGCGGCTGCCCACGGCGTCGCGCCATGTGCGCATCGATGGCGGCGTGATTGAAGGCGATACCGTCACCATCTTCTATGACCCGATGATCGCCAAGCTCATCGTGCATGACCGCGACCGCACGCAAGCTCTGCAGCGCTTGCGCGAAGCGCTGGCCGCTTGCGAGATCGCAGGGCCGAAATCGAACATCGCCTTTCTCGAACGCCTCGCCCGCCATCCGGCGGTCGTCGAGGGCCGCATCGATACCGGCTACCTCGACCGGCACCTCGACGAATTCCTCGTCGGTGACGCGGCGCCGTCCGATACCGTGTTGTTCGCCGCCGCGACGGCAGCGCTGCTGCATGACGAACGCGCCGTGACCACGGGCGCCCAGCACAACACCGACCCATTCTCACCATGGGCCAGCGCCGACGCATGGCGCGTCGGCCATGCCGGCAAACGCATCATCGCGCTGTCGTTGCGTGAGCAGCGCTACGAGGTCGAAGCCCACGGTCACGACGGTCACTATCAGCTACGCCACGGCGATGCCACCTGCGACGTGCACGGCGCGCGCCACGACGGCGAAACCCTCAGCGCCCGCTTCCAGGGCGAAGCCCTGCACCTGCCGCTGCGCGCCGATGCCCAGCGCGTGCTGTTGCATGACGCGGAGGGCTATCGCCATAGCCTCGCCCGCGCCGTCGCCTTCGCCTGGGAATCCAAACAGGGCGCCGGCGGCAATCAGATCATCGCGCCGATGCCCGGCCGCATCGTGCTGGTGAAAGCCAAGCCCGGCGATACGGTGGAGGAAGGCCAGGAGCTGCTGGTGATGGAAGCGATGAAGATGGAGCTGGCATTGAAAGCCCCGCGCGCCGGCACCATCGAAAACGTGAGCGCGGCGCAAGGCGACTTCGTCGAAGCCGACACCGTGCTGGTGCGCTTTGCGCAGTGAATTGATGTCACACGTCGTATCAGGCTCGCCATCATGACCGCTACCAACAACCACGTACGCATCGTCGAAGTCGGCGCCCGCGACGGTCTGCAGAACGAAAAGACCCTGCTGCCGGCCGACGTGAAGATCGCGCTGATCGATCGCCTCTCCTCCACCGGCCTGCAGACCATCGAAGCCACCAGTTTCGTCAGCCCCAAGTGGGTGCCGCAGCTGGCCGACGCCGCCGAAGTATTCCGGGGCATCCGCAAGGTACCGGGGGTGAGCTACCCCGTGCTGGTGCCCAACGAACAGGGCTACCTGCGCGCGCGCGACGTCGGCGCCACCGAGATCGCCGTGTTCACCGCGGCCTCCGAAGCGTTCAACCAGAAAAACATCAACGCTTCCATCGACGAATCGATCGAACGCTTCCTGCCCGTGATGGAACGCGCCAAGGCCGATGGCGTGAAAGTGCGTGGCTATGTTTCCACCGTGCTCGGCTGCCCCTACCAGGGCGAGGTTCCGGTCAGCGATGTCGTGCGCGTCGCCAGGCGCCTGCATCAACTCGGCTGCTACGAAATCTCCCTCGGCGACACCATAGGCGTCGGCACGCCTGCCAAGGCGCGCGCCATGCTCAAGGCCGTCGCGCAGGAAGTCCCGATGGACGCCCTCGCCGTCCACTTCCACGACACCTACGGCCAGGCCCTGGCTAACATCCTCGCCTGCCTCGAAGAAGGCGTTCGCGTCGTCGACAGCGCCGTCTCCGGCACGGGCGGCTGCCCCTACGCCAAGGGCGCCACCGGCAACGTGGCCAGCGAGGACGTCGTCTACATGCTCCATGGCATGGGCATCCATACCGGCATCGACCTGGATCTGCTGATCGCCACCGGCGCCTGGCTCGCCGCGCAGCTGCATAAGGAAACGGCGAGCCGGGTGACCCGCGCACGCACGGCGCCCCTGTAGGAGCCCACCCTGTGGGCGACCGCCCCTTCATTGCGCCCCCATAAAGGGCTAAAAGCACGGTCCATTCGGCCCATTTCGCGCACAAGGTGCGCTCCTACGGGTTCTGGCAGCTTCGGTTCAAGCAAGCTGTCACATTAATCCGTATAATCGTCCGATTCGCCCTTGAGAAATCCACGCGACGGCCACCCGGTCGCCCGAGCCAATCCCATGTCCATCGAAAATCTGCGCAATATCGCCATCGTCGCCCACGTCGACCACGGCAAGACCACGCTCGTCGACCAGCTGCTGAAGCAGTCCGGCACGCTCTCCGAGCGCACCGTGCTGGCCGAGCGCGTGATGGACAGCAACGACCAGGAAAAGGAGCGTGGCATCACGATCCTGGCCAAGAACACGGCCATCACCTGGGAAGACAAGAAGACGGGCGCCAAGAACCGCATCAACATCGTCGACACCCCAGGCCACGCCGACTTCGGCGGCGAGGTGGAGCGCGTGCTGTCGATGGTCGACACCGTACTGATCCTGGTCGACGCGATGGACGGCCCGATGCCGCAGACCCGCTTCGTGACGCAGAAGGCGTTCGCGATGGGCTTCAAGCCGATCGTGGTCGTCAACAAGGTCGACCGTCCGGGCTCCCGTCCGGAGTGGGTTGTCGAGCAGGTGTGGGATCTCTTCGAGAAGCTCGGCGCCACTGACGAGCAGATGGAATTTCCGATCGTCTACGCTTCGGCGCTGAACGGTTATGCCTCGCTGGACGAAAACGCCCGCGAAGGCGACATGACCCCGCTGTACGAAGCGATCATGAAGCACGCGCCGAAGCCGGACGTCGATCCGGATGGCGCCTTCCAGATGCGCATCAGCCAGCTGGACCACAACAACTTTGTCGGTGTCATTGGCATCGGCCGCATCCAGCGCGGCACCCTGAAGAAGGGCATGCCGGTCGCCGTGATTGATCGTCATGGCAAGAAGCGCCAGGGCAAGATTGGTCAGGTACTCGGCTTCCTCGGCCTGGAGCGCATCGAGCAGGACAGCGCCGAAGCCGGCGACATCGTCGCTATTTCGGGCATCTCCGAGCTGACCATTTCCGACACGGTGACCTCTCTGGAGGTGCCCGAAGCGCTGCCGGCGCTGAGCGTCGACGAGCCGATGATCAGCATGACCTTCCAGGTCAACAACTCGCCGTTCGTCGGCAACAAGGATCTGTCGGGCGGCAAGTTCCTCACCAGCCGCCAGCTGCGTGAGCGCCTCGACCGCGAGAAGGTCCACAACGTGGCACTGCGCGTGGAAGATGGCTCCGACGCCGACAAGTTCCTGGTCTCGGGCCGTGGCGAACTGCACCTCTCGGTGCTGATCGAAAACATGCGCCGCGAAGGCTACGAGCTGGCTGTGTCGCGTCCGGAAGTGATCCTCAAGGAAATCGACGGCCAGAAGATGGAGCCCATCGAGCAGCTGGTGGTCGACATCGAAGAGCAGCACCAGGGCGGCGTCATGGAGCGTCTGGGCATCCGCAAGGGTGACCTGAAGAACATGGTGTCGGACGGCAAGGGCCGTGTGCGCCTTGAGTACCTGATCCCGGCGCGCGGCCTGATCGGCTTCCAGAACCAGTTCAAGACCCTCACCCAGGGTTCGGGCCTGCTGTTCCACGTGTTCGACCACTACGGTCCGTACACGCCGGTCGCGATCGCCAAACGCCTCAACGGCGTGATGATCGCCAACGCTGCCGGCACCACCCCGGCCTACTCGCTTGGGCCGCTGCAGGATCGCGGCAAGCTGTTCGCCGCCGAAGGCGACTCGGTGTACGAAGGCCAGCTCATCGGCATCCACGCCAAGGACAACGACCTCACGGTCAACGCGATCAAGCCCAAGCCGCTCACCAACATGCGCGCTTCGGGCAAGGACGATGCGATCCAGCTCAGCCCCGCGATCAAGTTCTCGCTGGAACAGGCGCTGGACTTCATCGACGACGATGAGCTCGTCGAGGTCACCCCCAAGGAGATCCGCCTGCGCAAGAAGCACCTCACCGAAAACGATCGCAAGAAGGCTTCGCGCGGCGGTTAAGCCCGTGCAGCTGTCATGTGATTGAGACAAAAGGTCGCCAATGCGCGGCCTTTTGTTTACCTGGATCGAAAAGAGCCTGCATGAAGAAGCTCGCCGCGCTGACGCTGCCCGTCCTGCTCGCCCTGACCGGCGTGGCGCAGGCCGATGAGGCATCCCTGTTCATCCCGCAATGGCTGGGTGCGCAGTACACCTTCATCGACCAGCACCAGGACAGCCTGCATTCGCCCTATGCGGGCAAGCAGAGCCTGCTTGCCCGCAGCGACACCGAACGCTCTCACACCTTTGGTGCCTACTTCGGTGTCGCCCTGCCCGCGCATCTGCAGTTCTATTTCGATGTCGAGATGTTCAAGGGTCAGGGTGTCAGCGGCGCGACCGGCCTCGGCGGACTACCCAATGGCGACGTGATCCGCTCGGGCTCGGGCAGCCTGGGCAAAGGTCCCTACGTCGCGCGCCGCTATCTGCGCTGGACACTACCCCTCGGCGACGAAACCGCCGATGTCGAACGCGCGCAGGACCAATTGCCCGGCAAGGAAGCGGCGCGACGCCTCGAAGTAAAGATCGGCAAGATGGCCGTCAACGACGACTTCGACAAAAACCGCTATGCCGGCGGCACACGCACGCAGTTCATGAACTGGGCGCTGTTCAACAACACCGCCTGGGATTTCGCTGCCGACACGCGCGGCTATACCGAAGGCCTGATGATCGGCTGGATCAACCCGACCTGGAGCTTGCGCTACGGCATCTACCGCATGCCCTACGAGGCGAACGGCCAGAAGCTGGAAAGCTCCCTGCGCCATGCGCGTGGCCAGCAAATGGAACTGACCCTGCAGCCACAGGCGGACGGTTGGGTACTACGCCTGCTCGCCTTCCAGAACCAGGCGCGCATGGGCATCTATCGCGAGGCCATCGCCATCGCGCTGGCCAACGGCACGCTTCCCGACATCAAGGCCGACGACCGGCCCGGCCGCCACAAGTACGGCTTCGCCATCAACGGCGAACTGCCACTGGCCGATCAAGGCGACACCGGCCTGTTCATGCGCGCCGGCTGGAACGACGGCCGCAATGAATCCTTCGCTTTCACCGAAGTGGATCGCACCGTCAGCGGCGGCTTCCAGCTCTCCGGCGCGCACTGGGGACGTACCCAGGATCACTTCAGTGTTGCCGTAGCGATCAACAGCCTTTCATCAGTCCATCGCGACTACCTGGCACTAGGCGGCAACGGTTTCGTGCTCGGCGACGGCGCGCTGCGCTACGGTCGCGAACAGATCCTGGAGGCGTACTACAGCTTCGCGGTCTGCAAATACTTCACGCTCAGCCCCGATCTCCAGCTGGTGCACAACCCCGGCTACAACCGCGATCGCGGCCCTGCCCGCTTCGTCTCCCTGCGCGCCCACGTCGAACTGTAGGAGCGCACCCTGTGCGCGAAAGGGCCGTAGAGCGGCCCCGCTTTGCGGGGCTTTCGCGCACAGGGTGCGCTCCTACAAAGATGCGTGCTCAACCGTGGAGGCTTTCGAATCCGCGAATGGAAGCCGCCTCGGTGCGATGCAGATCGAGCACCAGCACTTCGTTATCGCCCGCCTTGAACCATGAGGCCGGACAGTACAGACGCTGCTGCGGCCCGATGCGCCAGTACCGGCCAAGCAGCCGGCGATTGACCCATACATAGCCCTTGTCCCACGCACTCATGTCGACATAACTGTCGGCCACCCGATCGAGCGTGAGTTTTCCGCGGAAGAACAGACCAGGACGCGAGGCCGCTTTCGTCAGCGGGCGCAGCGTGTCGAGAAACTTTTCATCCAGTGGAAGACTGTAGGCCTGCCAGTCCGACAGCGCTGCATCGTCGAGACGCACGTCGCCGACGATGCCCTTGCGATCCGCCATCGCCTGCCCGTAGCCCACATGCCCAAAGCTGTCGACCAGGATATCCAGCGTCGATCCATCCGCCTTGCCCGGCGCAGGAATCGCGACCGTTGCCTGATCATGCAGCCCCGGCTTGTGCACACGCGACAAGTAATCCACATAGCGATCGCCACTGAACACGGTCGCATAGTCGCGCAGCCCATCAATCGCCAGGTGCCCACCCGCACGCACCGTCTTTCTGTACAGCACTATGCCGTGATCCTGCGCGAACAACTGCTCATTCGACTGCGGCTTCGGCACAGTCTCTGGCGCTGGCAGGTTGTCCCATAGCGACGCATAGGGCTTAAGCAAAGTTGCGGAAAAACTCATCGCAGTTGGCGGCGAAGGCACCTCCGGCAGCTTGTGCGATACATGAGCCGCGATGATGTCGCGGAACTTCGCGTAGTCCGCCGTCGCCTCGCCACGCTCGTTGATCGGCGCACCGTAGTCGTAACTGGTGATCACCGGCTCGAAATTGGAGTAATCGTTGTTGGCGTTGGCACCGGCGGTGAAACCGAAGTTGGTGCCGCCATGAACGACGTAGAGATTGAACGAACGCCCCTGCGCCATCAGCTGACCCAGCGTCGCGACGTAATCGCCGCGCTGGAAATCCGCATCGCCCCAGTGCGTGAGCCATCCCGGATATCCCTCGCCCACCCACACCGGCGCCTCGCCGGCGATGGTTTGCGCCGCGGCGAAATCCGTATCGCCGTCCAGTCCAAGTGCCGCGCCCGGCAGGTAGGTTTTCTGTTTCTGGATCTGCCCAAGGCCGTCGGAAATGGAGAACGGCCCCACGATGCCGCGCTCGCGCCACATCGCCTGCAACTGCTTGAGATAGTGCAGGTCGTTGCCGAACGAAGCGTATTCGTTCTCCACCTGCACCATCAGGATCGGCCCGCCCTTCGCAGCCATCAGCGGCACGATATGCGGTGCAATGGTGTCCAGATAACGCCCCACCGCCTGCATGTAACGCGCGTCGTCCTTGTGCCGTACGCGTATGCCCTCATCGCGCAGCAGATACGGCGGCAGGCCGCCGAAATCCCACTCCGCACATACGTAAGGTCCCGGACGCAGGTAGACCCACATCCCCTCTTCCTGGCACAGCCGGATAAAGCGGACGAAGTCGCGGCTGCCGGTCTTGAGATCGAACACGCCCGGCTCCGACTCCAGCGCATTCCACATCACGTAGACCGCGATGGTGTTGAGCCCCATCGCCTTGGCCATGCGAATGCGGTGCCGCCAGTACTCGTCCGGGATGCGTATGGGGTGCATCTCACCGCTGCGGATCTGGAACGGCTGGCCGTCGAGCAGGAACTGTTTCGCCGAAAGCTCGAACCGGTGCGCACGTCCATCGGGCATGCGCTCGACCGCCGAAACGGCACGGCCATTCGCTGCGGCCGGGCGCATGCTGGCGGCTCCCAGTGGGAACAAGGCGGTAAGGCGCAGAAAATCGCGTCGCTGCACGAGGACTCCTTCGAAACAGGATCAGGGATGCGGGATCTTCGAGAGTACGTCACCGCCGGCACAGATGCCCAGCCGATGCGCCGCTTTGTGAGCAAGTTGCCACGTATCGCCTTGCGGCTCAGTGGCCAGCGCCTCACGGGATCGCGCCCAGACCTGCTCCAGCGCGAACCAGTCGATCGGTGCCGGAGCTTGCCCGGCCAGCGATTGCTCCAGCGACGCGAAATAGCGCCGCCACCGCCCAGCGTACAAACCGCCAACCAGGCCGGACCATTCGCGATTGGCATAGTCGTGCAGACCACCGCCGTCCGCGCCGGAACGATCGCCCCAACTGGCAAGGATCGAGCGCTGGTCGTACTCGAGCTGCGCGCGCTCCGCGTCGCTTCCCGCTGAAGCTTTCGCATGGACCAGCCAGCGCCCCAGCAGAAAATGCGGATCGCTGGCCAGCAACCGATCGAGCGTTTCCATATCGCCCATCCACTGCGCGGTCAGCTCGCGGAAGGCCGATACATTCTTGGCCTCGTAGGCTGCCTTGATCTGCGGCAGCCGAAGCCGCGCGCGATTGCTGACAGCCTGTCGCGTCACATCGACCAGGTCGTAGCGATAAGCTGATGTCTCGCGCAGCTCGGGCGCCACTTGCAACAAGGCGCAAACAGCGCCCTCGAAACGCCCAGCGTCATAGCGCATCGCCGTCGGCGACCACGTGGCCGCACTGCGCGCCTGCAGATCCGGCCTCGCGCCGAACAAACTGTCCTGTGCCTCCGACCACTCGCTGGATGGCATCGCGAATGCCGTATCGCCGAGTATCCGCCACGCCTCTGCCGCGTGCGTATCGGCACCACCGTAGCGGCTCGTCGCATAGTCCTTCCACCAGTGGCCCAGATCGATCGCGTCGGACTGCCATGCCAGCGCGGTAAACAACGCATACGCGGCAGGATCGGTGCCGCTCCCTTCGGGCATATAGGCGATGCCGCGCAGCTTGTTGCCCGGCTTGGCACGCGCTGCCGCAAAGCGCTCCACCCACACCGTGGTATTCGCGCCCAGCGTGGTATGCCCGCCGAAGTTGGGAATGGTGCCGAAGGCATACGGCACGCCCGGCCAATCCTTCTCGCGATCCATGCCGTCGTAGCGATCCGACAATCCGTCGACCACCAGCAGCTTGTCGCGATCCACCGCCTCGACCACCGCCTTCGGTGGATTGTGCTGCCAGCCCAGCATCACCCAGCGCGCACCGGGATGCGCCGTCTGCAAGGCCGCCATCACGCCGCGCGCCGCATCGCCCACCGGCACATCACCGGCCCGGCCACCTTCATGCAGCAGATCCATCTTGAACATGGCGCTGTCGCCGAACAGCTCACGCTGATGCCGGTAGAACGCTGCCGCAATCCGTGCAAACAAGGGCTCGCGCGGATCGAGCCAGTCCGGCCGCTGAAAGCCGACCCACGCACCCTGCGGCACCAGCCTGGTTCCGGGATAGTGCACCGCCAGTTGCGGCGGTACGGTACCGAAGTACCCCGGGAACACCGGCGTCATGCCCAGCTCGCGCAGTCGCGCAACGATCTTCTGCCCCAGCTCCGTGCGCTGTTCGAACTGGCGCGCCGACACCGGCCCACCAAACGCCGACATGTTCTGCAGCAGCCACCAGGGCTGATGCGCAGGCGCCGGAATCCAGGCCCGCAGCGCTTCGTCGCTGTAGCCGAACTCGCGAAAAGTACGCCGGTAGACCTCTTCCGAGCCCACCGGCATGAACACTTCATTGATTCCACGCAGCACCAGCAGATCGATCTTGCGCTCCCAACCCGGCCAGTCGAGATAGGCATCGGAGTAGCCATCGTCGACGTCGTTCAAGGCAAAGCGGTCCGGCACCACGGCACGACTGTCGAACGCTTGCGGCGGAGCCGGAAGGGTCTTTGGCAGACGATCCAGACTGTCGCCCGGCCAGCCGATGCTCACCTTGGGCACGCGCTCGAGATACGCCTCCACGCCGGCAAGCAACACCGCCGGCGAGGTGCCGGCCACCTTGATATGGCCTGGCGTGCCACCGACCTCGAAACGCTCGGCACCACCTGCGTCCAGCACCACCAGTTCGATCTGCGCCTGGTGCCGTAGCAGCAGACGCTTCAACGCTGCGCGCGCTGGCGCGGTATCGAATGCTGCCGCGGAACCGGCAAGAGCTGCGCAAGAGAACAGCGACAGGCACAGAGCAAGCACACCCATGCATGCGCGTGTGCGACGAATATCGACACTGGCGAATTTCATATCCCCACCCACCCCGCTCTCGCGACATCACGAGAGACTACTTGCTCTTCCGCTGGATCGAGAAGGTATCGAGCGTGCGGCCGGCGCGATCCACCACCGTCACTTTCAACTCGTGCTCGCTGGCTTCCACCTGGGCGATCTGATCCTGACCCAGCGCGAGAATGGGGAAGTCATTGCCGTGGCTTCCCGGCGCGAAGCGCTCGAGGCGATGCAGATGGCCAGCGATAAACAAGTCCACTTTGGCGCGGTTCGCAAGCTGCATCCATGCCTCATTGTGGCCATCCAGCCAGCCCCACTCAGGATCATGCCCAAGCACCACGGTGAAGGGCGCCGTGCGCGTCCTCGTTTCGTCGGCAAACGTCTGCTGGAGCCAGGCGAATTCTTCCTGCCGGTAGTCGCGCAAATTGTTCAGCCCGGCATAGACATTCGTTGCATCGGGCTTGTCCTCGCCGGTGTCGACCACCACCAGATGCAGCGGCCCCTGATCGCGCGTGTAGTAGTACTTGCCACTCTGCGAGTGCAGATAGTCTCCCAGCGAGCGGGCAAACTCGCCGCGGTATTCGTGATTTCCCCTTACGTACAGCAGTGGCATGTGTCCCTGCAAACCCGTCGCCATCGGGTCCATGAACTTGTCCTTCAGCTGATTCTCGCTGACGCCATAGTTGAGGCTGTCGCCGGTATGCACGACAAAATCCACCGGCTTCCGCCGCACCAGATTCATCAACGCATGGATGCGCACTACGTCTTCGTGCGTATCCGTCATCACCGCAAAGCTCGCCGCCTGCTTCGCGGTATCGAAAGTGGTGAAGCTATGGATGGGACTCTCGACCGTCTGCCCGCGATCGGGCCAATAAGGCTTCAACGCCACCACCCGCCTCGACGAAACCCGGTACTGATAGCTGTGCCCCGGCAACAACCCACGGACAACCACCCGATGCACGGTGCCTACCGGCACCAGTCCGTCCACCTGCGGCACTACCTCGTGTTCGATCGTGCCTTCGCCGTAGCTCACCCTGGCATCGCTGGGCGCATCGGTCATCCACTCGATCACCACCGACGTATCCGACATATCGAGCAGCAACGGCCCCATGGTGATGGCGGGCGTCGTGTCGAACGTTTTGTATGGCGCGTTGGCGTCGTCGTCCGCGACCGCCGCCGGCTTGGCCCGCACCGCAGCGGCTCCCTGCCCCGCCGCCACTCCCAGAGGCAGAACCACACCCAGCACTATCGCCGCGCGCAACAACCAGTCTTTCATTCTTTACCTCCCTGACAACGATGCGGCATCCGTCCCCGGGGCATGATCCCGAGGACGGATGCCGTTCACTCAGTAGTCGTAGGTCACCGAGAAACGCACATAGCGCGGCGCCTGCATGACCCTGGGTGTACCGTACAGCGGATTCAACGTGCCATCCGGCTTCGCATACAGGCTGGGGGTGATGTTGACCACCGGCTGGCTGTTGAACGCGTTGAACACATCCAGGTGCAGGCCGAGCCGCTGCGCGGCGAACATCGGCGTGTACTTCACGCCCAAGTCCACCTGTCGCTGCCAGGGCAGGCGCCCGATGCTGCCCGGTGTTACCGGCACGCCATTGCAGAAGTGATACGACGAACCGTAACCGGCCGGATCGGGGTTGTCGCCCGGGAACAGACCCAGACAGACCTTTGGAGCGCCCGAGATCAACGAGAAGTTGCCGGACACCAGCCACTCCGGGGTGATCTGGTAGAAGCCCCACAGCTTGATCTGATGCCGGTGATCGTTGCCCTGATCACCGTTGCTGTAAGCCATGATCGGCGCGTTATCCCAGTCGGCCGATTCGCTGGGTCCATCCGACTGCACGTTGGACTGGGTCCAGCCTTCGGTGTTGCCATAGCTGCGCGAGAACACGTAGTCGAGCTTGCCGTACCACTTGCCGTCGAACGGATGCTCCAGGAACGCCTCCAGCTCGTAGTACTTGCGCTTCATCGGCGGGAAGTTGAGTTCCCCGCGGCTGAGCGGCACCTCATGATGCTGACCTTTATCGTCCAACACGATAAAGGTGTTCGCACGACCTGCGTTGATCAGATAACAGCTGTTGAGCGAACTGACGTTGTAGCCCAGTGCCTGCGCCTTCTGCGTGATCAGATCCACGTCGCAGAAATCGTCGATGGCGCTGCGCAGGACGCGGCGGGTGGCCTTGGCGCCATACAGCCAGTCGTGGCCCAGCGTCTTGGAGAAGCCCAGGATGTACTCATCCTGATACATCGACTTCAGGTTCTTGGCCGTCACCGTTTTCGGATCAGGCAGAATGCCGAAGTTGTTGTTGGCTGACACCGGCGGCGACATCGTGGTGAGCCCGCTCGGCGTGCCGTCCGGGTTGATGCCGCTATAGGTGAAGTACTGCGTGGTGCTGGTCTGTGCGCCCGCCGCGCTCAGCGCCGGCTCCAGCGGCGAAGCGAGGTAGTAGCGACCGACGTTGCCGAACACCTTGAAGCTGGAATCGCCATTGACGTCCCAGGCGAAACCAAGGCGCGGCGCCCACTGTGCGGTCTGCTTGATGTACGGCTGCGAGTTGGCGTTGTAATTGGTGAACTGGTCGTTGCGCAGGCCCAGCGACAACAGCAGCTTGTCGTTTACCTGCCAGTTGTCCTCGATGTACTGCGCGTGCTCCACCGTTCTGACATTCGCCAACTGGCTGTTGACGTTCTTCATCACGTAGTAGCCCGTGGCGCCGTTCGGGAAATCCGCGGGAGCGCCTACGCCGAGGCCGGGGTCGACCGGATTGGTGGGATGATCGGAGTGACCATAGGTCCAGCTGTAACCCGGACCTGACGTGACCCTGCCCTGCTTCAGCGCCTGCGCCGTCAGGTTGTCGATACCGGCCGTCAGCGTGTGGTCACCCAGTTTGTATTCCAGGCTTATCCGCAGATTGCTGGTGGCGTTGCCGCGGCCGGGATCGTACAGCGACGTGGTGTTCTGGCTATTGAAGAGGGGCTGGCCGCCGGTGATGGCCGGGTTCTGGGACGTAATGCCGCTCACGTAGGCAAGGTTCGGGTTGTAGCCCACCGGCTGCTGGAACGCAGTGGTACGCATCTTTCCGTACAACGCCGTCAAGGTGAGGCTGTCGGTGAGATAGCCGGTGTACTTGGCGCTCCACAGGTCGCCACCGTTCTTGGTGCCGTCCGCATGGCTCACGAAACGGCCGGGCGCGAGCTGCTGGAAGTTGTAACGGTACAGGTCGGCTCCGTAGGAGCGCTTGTTGGAAGCACCGGTCAGTTCGAGGATGTTCCTATCGTTGATGTTCCAGTCCACCTTCGCATACCACTTGGGCATGTGATAGGTGTACTTCTGATAGGGCGCGCTGCTGGTCACGTTGCCCACCGAACTGCCCTGCTGCTTGGCCATCTCGGCTGAAGCGAAGAAGAACAGCTTGTCCTTGATCAGCGGACCGCCGACATAGGCGTCGTAGGTGGTGATCCAGTATTCGTTCTTGCTGCGCGGCGAATACAGCGTGCCCGTCGCCAGCGGCGGATTCGGCTGGCCGTTCTGGTAGTACCAGTTATTCGCCGAGGAACGCAGCGATGCCGGCTCCCAGCTCGCCATGCCGCCGAAATGCCACTCGTTGCTGCCGCGCTTGCCGACCATGTTGAGCACGCCGCCGTCGGAACGGCCGTACTGCGCGCTATAGCCGCCGGTATAGGCTTCCTGCTGATCGATCGAACCGTAGGGCAAGGTCAGGCCGCCCTCCGACTTCAACGGATCGGTCGTGTTGAAGCCGTTGATGTAGTACGCGTTCTCGTTGGCACCCGAGCCGCCGAAGCTCACCAGCGAACCGCCCGTGGCGCTGGTGAAGCCGCCAGCGTTGTTCACTGCACCCGGTGCCAGGCGCGCAATCGCTTCCGCCGAAAAGCCCAGGGGTAACTTGGCCAGCTGCTCGGCGGTGATCACCGTGCGCGAGTCCACACTGGTCACATCAATGGCCGGCAGCGCATTGGCAGTGACCTTCACACCGTCAAGGTTCTTGGCCGCAGCTTCGGCAAACGACACATCCGTCGTCACACCGACGCGCAACGCAACGTTGTCGCGCGTCTGCACGGCCTGGCCATTGTGCTTCAGAGTCACGGTGTAATTGCCCAGCGGCAACTGGCTCGCCGCATAGCGCCCACGACTGTCCACCTGCACGTCGCGCTGAAGGCCGTTGTCGCTCTGTACCGTAACGGTGTCCCCCATACCGGCGGGCACCTGCCCCACGATGGTACCGGTGGTGGACTGCGCGTAGGCGCCACCGCTGGCCAGTACCATCGCGATCAGCAGACTCAGTCTGCTCCTGCACATCATTGCGTGTTTGTTGCTCATGCTCACTCTCTCCCCATCATTTGGATAACCAGCTCACCCGTCGTGCGTAACCCTTTCCTCCCACTCGCGCCGGCGCATGCCGGCAGGCCACAACATCCCTGACGAGCCCTTCAGACCGAACGAAGCAAACGAATCCATGCGGCGCTGCCACGCGGCAGCTCCACATGGCAAAGACCGTGCGTATCCACGACGACGGCGCTGCCGGCATCGGCATCACTTTCGAAAACCACGTCATGCCGGCTCTCCAGCGCGGGCGCGCGCAAACGCATCAGGCGACCCTTGCGATAACCATTGAGGCCGGCTAGCGATACCGAGGCATCGTGCGCGGCGTCCTTGTTGATTAGCGCTATCAGCAGCGCGTCATCGCGCTGTGCGGCATACGCCGTGAGATTGGCGCTACCGGCATCGAGCTGGCCGTGCAACATGCGTGCGCCGGCGAACTGTTGCGCCAGCGACATGCCGTAGAACAGCGGACGCGGCTGAAAGCCCAACTCGACATTGCCGGCAATCGCCGAGTAGCGCGACGTGACGGCATCGCGCCGCGCGGAAAGGTCGCTGGCAGCGGCCGCCGTGTCCGCACTGCGTCCCAGCGAGGCCTCCACGGACTCCAGCGTGCCACCATGAAAATGGATGCCGGCCACACCGCGCTGTGCCATGGCGAGCATGAAATCCGCGCCCCACAACGCCGACGCGAATGCGTTGCTCACGCCATCGCGGCCACCGAGGTAATAGGAGTTCGCTTCCGTCAGCCGGAACGGCAAATGATGTGCGTCGGCCGCCTGCATGACCTGTTCGATCTCCGCGCAGAATTCGGCATCGCCGCCGAGCAGATCCGGGATCGAACCTTTTGGCGCCGCCTCGCGGTAGTAGTGGCGGCTGAGAAAGACGTTGTCCGCGCCGTGCCGGTTCGCGTATTCGATCACCCAGTCGGTGTTCGCGCCGGTATCAGGACCCGCGATCGGTACATCGGTCTCGCGGATCGCCGTGGCATAGGGCGCCCAGGCGGCATCGAAAGCGGCGTAGTCCGACTCGTAGTTGTTCGCCTCGTTGCCGATCTGGATCGCCAGCAGATCGTCGCCCACGATCTGCTTCACGGCCTTCGACAGCTCCGCCGCCATCGCCGGCACACCGATCTTCAGATTGACGCCGAACACCAGGTTCCAGCCGGTAGCGCGAAGAAAGCCGGCCAACGCATGCAATGCCTCGGGCCGAAGCACCACCGGCTGTTGCGGCCCGCCCTTATGGGTGCGCTGCACAGGCAGCTCGCCGCGATGCTCGCTCCACACGGTGTAATCACTGGTGTTGCCGCCGATGCGCAGTACGCCATGGGGGCTCAACGCACGAAACAACTGCACCAGCGCGTGGTTGTCGGCCGAGAAGAACGCGGGATCGGCCAGTTGCCCCGTCTCGTAACTCAGTCCCGTCAGCGTGTCGCTGACGACGCGCCCGGGACGCTCCAACCGCACGGCAAACCGCACCGGCACCGACGAGCCGGGTGACAGCCGCCCCGCCGCGCGCGCCAGGCCGCCGCAGGTGGCAGCCAGCGGCAGCAGTGCTGCGGCTTTCAGCAGCTGGCGTCTTGTCTGATCGTGTGCGGACATCATTCCTCCCCAGGACATGTCGGCGCCTGCCGGCCGCGTGGCGGCCGGCAGGCGATATGACTCAGCTTTCCGGTGTCAGCTCCAGGGTCAGCACTTCGAACGGCGCAAGCTGCACCGTGCTGGCGTGCTCGGCATCCAATCGCTGCGGCAACGGATCACCACCGCTCTTCCACACATCGCGCACGCTGAAACGCCGTGCGGCATCCGCCGGCAGCTCAAGCTGGCGCTGCAGGTCGATCACTGCGGTCTGCGCCTGCGCACTCGGGTTGCGGAAGGTGACGATCGACTTCTTCGGCGACCACGCCGCCCAACCGTAGACATCCAGCCGGCCCGGATCGCCGCCGATCCAGTGCGTATCGCGCAGCACCTCGGCATTGACGCGCGACCAGCGCGCGGCCTCGGCCAGCGTGTCCCAGTCCTGCGTGCTAAGCAGCGACGGCGTGATGTACAGCTCCTGCAGCTGCGTGCCGGTGGCGAAGTACGAACGCACTTCGTTGGCAAAGTCGTGGCCCGGATCGGTATTGAGCTTGTGGTTCTCCTTCGCGTAGATGATGCCGTGGAGCATCAGCGAGTTGAGCGGGAACAGCGGTCCCTTCACCACGATGTTGTGGTACGTCTCGCGATCGCGGTAAGTGATCCAGCGTTCACGCTTGCTGCCCACGCCGGTCAGCTCGTCGTCTTCGCCGTCGCGCCAGATCGAATCGGCGTAGCGCAGCCAGAACGGCGACGCGGTGGTGCCGGTGGTGAGATTGATAAACAGATCCGGCTTGGCCGCGCGGATATCCTCGATCAACTGGATTGCGGCACCGAAGTCGCTGTCGAACACGCTGCCCGGGAATACCTTGTTGGCATTGCCGGTGCCGTCGAACTTGAACTGATTGATGCCGTCCTTGTGCACCAGCTCCATCACCGCGTCATGGAAACGCTGGTAATACTTCGGGCCCGACAGTGCGAGACCGCGATCGATGATCTCGTAGCCTGCCTTGGCGCCATTCTCGGCACGCTCCTTGGCCGGCGGACCGTAGCCGCCCCACGGCGATAACCACATGCCCGGCGCTGCGTCGTACTTGGCCGCCGCGTCGCGCAACGGCAGGAAGCCGCGCGGGAAGTCCTTGCTGAAATGCCAGCTTCCGCTGCGGTCGTCCCAGCCGTCGTCGAACAGGAACGAATCCAGCTTCACCTTGCGCTTGACGCTCAACTCCTCACCGAAGGTGTGGATGCGGTCCAGCGCCTGCGCCTCGGTATAGGGCGTGAAGTAGCCGATGTCGTACCACGAGTTGTAGTGCAGGAACGGCTGATAGGGTCGCGCCCGCTCACGCTCCAGGTAGTGGGCGAAGTCGCGCCGCAACTGATCGTCGTGCGTGGCGCCGACCACCGCCGAATAGGTCACCGATTGCCCTTTGCGTAGCGGCAGCTCACGGTCAATCCACAGACGCACCTGGGTACCGTGCACCTCGCTGCTCGACAGTGGATGCTCGAAACCGAAGTAGTCGCGCCCGGCCACCACCGGCGAACCCGCCACCGTGCCCACCACTTCCGCATCCGCGGCCTTGGACTGCAGCAGGCTGACCTGCTTGATCGCCTCGTCCTGCTTCAGCGCGGTGATGGTTACGATTTCGCGCAGATAGTCCGAGCCCTCGCGCTGCACCCACTGCCAGTCGATGCGGAAGCGGCCGGCCTCGTCGCCGAAACTTGCCTGCACCGCGCTGCCGGGAAGACGCTCCGCCATGCGCGACGCCTTCGGATCGACCGGCAGCTTCACCTGCTTCGGCGCGGACAGCACACGCAGATCGCCGGAGGCCAGCTTGCTGCCATCCGCCATGGTCAGTACGAACGGCGCGCTCACTGCGAACTCTTGATGGTTCAGCCCGTCCGTCACCACCATGTCGCCGAGCTTGCCGCCGGCCAGCTTCCATGTCGCGGCGATGCTCGCGTTGCCGAACTGCTGCGTATCGCCCTGCTTGGAAAACGTGGCTGCGTGCTCGCTTGGCGCGGCATTCAACAGACTGACCATGCCGGCTGCCAGCATGGCCACCAGCAGCTTGCGCTGTGCGGCATAGCGACCACGCGGCGGCGTTGTGTCAGCGGTGCATCGGGTAGAACGTGAAATCCATGACATGCCTGAAACCTCACCCTTGTTCGAAGTCCCCGCGGCGGCCATACACCGCCGCGAGCGAATGGAAAGGGAGGGAGCGCAACCTCGTTGCTGCGCCCCTCCCGATGGAGCGCGTCAGAACTTCTGCTGATAGCGCACGTACACGTAGCGGCCGATGTCGTACGAGGCGTTGTAGTTGTAAGGCGTGTCGCTGCCCGCATAACCGCCGTAGACGTAGGGACCCTTGCGATTGAAGACGTTGTTGGCACCGAGCGAGAACGTGCCGTTCCACGGCGCCTTCCAGTACACCTGCGCATCGTTGAAGGTGACCGAGGCGATCTGTGTCATCGGCTGCGGACCCGTGCCCGGTGCGAAGTAGTCCGGCAAGCTGCACGGGAACGCGGAACGCGTATCCGGCGGCGGGAATGCGCACGGCGCCTTCAGCGGCGAGAAGTAGCGCATCGTCCAGTTGGCGCCGAAGTCGTGCCACGACCAGTCGATGGTGAAGTTGCCGCGCAGGCGCCACACCGACATCGCCGTCTGCGACGAGGCGATGCCCGCGCCATGGACCACCGCCGAGCCAAGCGTCGGCAGCATGTCGTAACTATCGACGTAGGTGCCCGTCAGGCCCAGCTTGAACTGGCCGAATGAGTACTTGGGCAAGGCATAGGCAAACGAGAAGTCGTAACCGGCCGTCTTCTGCCAGCCCGCATTGGTTTCCAGATTCAGCAGATTGATGATCTGGTTCGATCCGGCCTGCCGCTGAAACTGTCCGCAAGCCGACTCGATACCGAACTGGTAGCAGTTCGCCAGCACCTGGTCATTGGTGATGCCGGTGATCAGGTTGCGGATGTTGTAGCGCCAGTAATCGAGCGAGACGTTGAAGCCCTGCAACCACGACGGGCTATACACCAGGCCTACCTGCCCGTTGTAGGAGGTCTCCGGTTTGAGATGCGGATTGCCACCATTGAAGCTCTCCGTGATGCCCGCCGCACCGGCCTGCGTCACCGGCTGGCCGGTGAGATCGACCTGGCGGAAATTGGCACCCACGCCGGGCAGTCCGCCGAAGCCGGTCAGACAGCGTTGCGCTACGGTGTCGCTATACCCGTATCCGGCCGGCCCGTAGACAGCATCGCAGGGATCGGTGAAGCCGCCCGCGTTATAACGCCCCTGATAGAGGTCGTTGACCGTCGGCGCGCGGAAGCCGGTGCCATAGCTTGCACGCACCAGCAGATCTTCGATCGGCTGCCAGGTCAGCTTGAACGAGCTGTTGGTGGTGCTGCCGAAGTTGCTGTAGTTCGAATAGCGGATCGCGGCATCCAGCGAAAGGCTCTTGATCGCCGGCAGGTCTTTCAGCAATGGCGCATTGACCTCGGCGTACGCCTCGTTCAAGAAGTAGCTGCCCTTATTTGGACCCACCGCGCCATCGGTGGAATAGCCAGCCGCCGCGAACGCGTCAGGACGGTCGTAGCCGGATACCGTGCGATGCTGCACGCCGGTGGCGAAACTGAAATCGCCGCCGGGCAAGGCGAACAGGTTGCCGCCGAAATCGGCCGTGGCCGCCTTCTCCTCACTGCCGTAGTGCTCGACACTGTTGACCAGCAGGTACTGCAGCATCTCCGGCGTCAGCGCGCCCAGCGCATTCACTGGCACGCAGCCGGCGATCACGTTGCCCGGCGTACCGCAACGGACGACGCCATCAGTGTCCTTGAACGACGGCCCCAGTCCGTCGCGCGCATGCGGAAGGTTGAAGTAACCCGTACGCGTGTTAACGCCGGTGATCTTGCTGTCGTAGTAATTGACGTCCCAGTTGAACAGGTGATCGCCCACGCTGAAGTTGCCTTCCAGCCCGGCGCTGTAGCGATAGTTCTTGGGATTGTTGTAGCTGTTGAAGGTGATGCCGGCGAGCTTGCGGTAGAACTTCACGTCCTGCGGCGTCATTCCCGGCTGGTTGTACGGGTTGTAGTAGCTGTCGGCCGACAGCAGCGACGGGAAGTCGTCATGCCCGCCCATGCCGCTGTACATGGTGCTGGTGCCTGCGGTCGCCTTCTCATGGTCGATGTTGTAGCCGGCATTGAAATGCGCGGTGATGTTCGATGTGATGTTGTAGTGCGCATCCAGATACAGGTTCTTCGTCGTATCGGCCGTGCGCAGCATGTTCTGGTGGCCGCTCAGGTTGTTGTAGGTGTAGTCGCCGGCATCGGCGAGGCTGCCTACGTCGCCGCCGTCATTGAAGACGCGCGGCTTGACCCGGTGGTAGTCGCTGAGATTGAACGGATTGCCGCCCTGGTTCAGCACCACCCCGTGATGACTGCCATCCGGAAAGGTTGCGTTGCTGATGATCGGCTGCAGGCCGACATAGGTGCGGCCGTAGTACGGATGGCGATCGGTCCACGGGTAGCTGGAGAAATCGCGCGAGCTGGTCCATACAGGGCGCTGGTCCTGGTACGAGGCGCTGAACACCACGCCCCACTTGTCGGTGCTCTTGCCGAAGGTGAAGTCGTACTGGCTCTGCATGCCGTCGCCGTGCGGCGAGTAGATGCCGTTGTAGGTGTTGACCTCGGCGCCGTTGTAGTTCTTGCGGGTGATGATGTTGATCACGCCCGCGATCGCGTCGGAGCCGTAGATCGCCGACGCGCCGTTGGCGAGCACGTCGATGTGATCGATGATCGAGGCCGGGATCACGTTGACGTTGGTGTAGCCGCCGTGCGCGGCACCGATGCGCTGGCCGTCCACCAGCACCAGCGTGCGCGGCGCGCCGAGGCCACGCAGGTTGATGAACTGGCCGCCCTGGTTGGGGCCGAGGTCGCCGGGTGCCGACATGCTGAGGTCGGGCGTGGCAGCGGCGGAAACGTTCTGCAGGATCTGGCCGACCGTCGCGAAGCCCTGGCGCTCGATGGCGACGCGATCGATCGTGATGACCGGCTGCGCATCGGCTACATCGACGCTGCGGATATTCGATCCGGTGACGGTGACCTGCTGCAGACGCACGGCCTTTTCAGGGGCGGCGTCCTTATCCTGCTTTTTCGCTGTTTTCGCGGCAGCGTCAGCTGGCGCGGAGGTGTCGACCTGCGCGATAGCCATGCCTGCGAACGCGAGACCACCCAATCCCCACGCCAACTGCATGGCCATCACCGACTTGCTGATGGATGACGCGAGCAGGCGCTTTCTCCTGCCATCGAACGTACAGCCACCGCTTTTCTTTGCACGCATGACTACCCTCTCCCGTGGTTCGCTAGCGGACTGCGCGGACACCTGGTTGCTCCCCGTCCGGTGCAGTCGTTGTTGGTTGCCCGTGGAAGCTCCACCTCTCCACGAACCTGCTTTTGTTGCTTTGAAACCTCCTACGCAAACGGCCGCTTCCTCCCGGAAAGCGGCCGCCTGCTCACATCGATTCCGCCGAACTCCGTTTCACCGCGTCCGCCAGGCGCTGTACCCGCACCTGGGGAAGCAAGCGCTCCACAATCTTTCGCTCGACGTAGCCGGTTTCCTCGGCGGCCGCATTGGCAGCGCCACAGGCCACGCCCAGACGCAGCGTCTGCTCCAGCTTCATGCCGCGCACTGTGCCCACCGCCAAGCCAGCCAGCAGGCAATCGCCCGAGCCGACCGTGTTGCGGATGTCCGTCAATTCAATCGAGGCATGCCAGACGCCGCTGGCATCGACAGCGATAGCGCCCATCGCCCCCATGCTCACCACGGGCATGGTCACGCCGCGCGAGAACAGTTCGAGCGCGGCATCGGCGGCGGCCGCAAGATCGTCGACGGGACGTCCCAGCAGCTCGGTGATTTCGTCGCGATTCGGCTTGACCAGGAACGGCTGCGCCTGCCACGCATGCCGCATCACCTTGCCGCTGGCATCGACCATGCAGCGCTTGCCCATGGCATGCACCTGAGCAACGAGTTCGGCATAGGTGGTCTCCGCCATGCCGCGCGGCAGACTGCCGGAAAGGACCAGCAGATCGCTTTCGTCGATGCAGCGCCGGAAGGTCAGCAGCAGATCGTCGCGTTGCGCCGCGCTGAGCTGCGGCCCCTGGCCGAGCACTTCGGTGATCCTGCCGGAGGCATCCTGCACGGCCAGGCAAGTGCGGATGCTGGCGCCGATCTCGACCCCATGGAACAACGTGCCGCGCTTGCTCAGATGCTGTGCGATCAGATTGCGATGCGCCGCGTCGACCAGGCCCACCAACTGCACGCGTTCGCCCAGCGCGGCGATGGTCTGCGCGACGTGCAGCCCCTTGCCGCCAGGATAAACCTGCTCATCCAGCGCGCGGTTGATCTCGCCACAACGCAAGGCATCGACCCGGATCAGCCGGTCGATCGCCGTATTGAATCCGCCCACCGTGATCATGGCGCCTTCGCCACAAGCGCACGCGCTTCTTCCGCATCAGCCTGCCGCGTGGTGCCGCCGATGCCGCGCGTGGAAAGACTGCCGCAGGCGCTGCCCCAGCGCATGCAGTCGCGCAACGGCATCTCGCGCAGCCAGGCATGCAGAAAGCCAGCATCGAAGGAATCACCTGCGCCAGTACTGTCTACTGCATCGACGACATAGGCTGGCACTTCGAGCAGATCGCCTTCGTGCAAGGTGGCGCAGCCGAGGCGGCCGCGCTTGACCACGGTGCGCGTGCGGCCGTTGTCGAGCGCGATCAGCGCGTCGCGCACATCGTGGTATCCGGTGATCGCTTTCAGCTCCTCCTCGTTGGGAAGGAACAGATCGACCTCGTGCAGCGTATCGCCCAGATCGGAGCCCCACTGCCGCGCCGGATCGAAACCCGGATCGAGCGAGGTGCTGAGCCCCGCCGCATGCGCTCGCGCAAACAGCTCGCGACAGCCGGGGCGCAACGCTTGCTGCAAGTAGTAAGACGACACGTGCAGGTGTTCGGCTTTCGCCAGCAACCCGGCGCTCACTTCATCCGCGCGCAGTGCTGCGATGGCGCCGGCGAAGGTCACCAGCGAGCGGTCGCTCGGCGTGGAAAGCGATACCGTCACGCCGGTACGCAGCGCGGCATCGGGCCGCAGCGAAGTCACGTCGATGCCTGCGTCGCGCAACGCACCGAGGCAATACTCGCCCCAGGCGTCGAGACCCAGCTTGCCGTGGAACGCCACCGGATTACCCAGCCGCGCCAGCCCCATCGCGCAGATCATGGATGAGCTGCCCGGCGTCATCAGGAAATCGTCGGCCAGCACTTCCTTGCCCGGCGCGGGCGCGGCGTGCAGGCCCTTGAGCACAAGATCGGCATTGATCTCGCCCACGACCAGCACGCGCCTGATCAGGTCTTGCCTGATCAGATCAGGCTTTACGGGGCCACCGGCTGTCACGCGTCCGTCCCGTGCAGGGTGAAGTCCTGCACTACGCGGGTGAGCACGCCTTGCGAGGGTGTGTCCGGGCGATCGCCCAGTTGCAGACAGCGGAACATCGCCAGCAATTGCCCGACGACCACGCCGGCCAGATGCGAAGGCAGCTCGCCGTCATAGCCGAGGCCGTGCAGATCGATCGCCACGTCACCCTGCGCGATCACGTCGGCGGGCAGGTTCTCACCCACCAGCAAGGTCGCCATGCCCAATTGCTTGCGCGACAGCTCGCGCAACAGATCAAGTTCATAACCGCGCACCGCCGGATCAGGTGAAAGCAGCGCCACGATCAGCGTGGAAGGACGGACGCTCGACATCGGCCCGTGGCGCAACCCAAGGAAAGTCTCGGCCATGGTGATGACCTTGCCGCCAGTCATCTCCAGCATCTTCAGCGCCACCTCGCGCGCCGCGCCGATGGCGCCGCCGCTGCCGAGATACACCGCCGACTCAATATCGCGAGAGGCCAGTTCGGCCAGCGCATCAGCCTGATGCGCGAACACCGCTTCCACCGTCGACGCCAGGCGCGATACGGCTTCTTCAGCAAGTTCATCCTGTGTGCCAAGCAACAGACCACTGCCCGCCAGCAACAGATTGGTGAAGCTGCTGGTCATCACCAGGCTGCGGTCGTTGGTGCGTTCGTCCAGCACCACCACGCTGACGCGCGGGTCATGGTTGTAACGCGTGGCGAGCTTGCCGTTGGCGTTGCAGGTGATGACCAGATGACGCCAGTCCGGCCGGTCGGCCAACACGCGATCCACCACGCCACCGCTTTCCGGGCTGTCGCCGGAGCGTGCCAGCGAAATCAGCAGGCCCGGCCCCGGCGGCAGCACGCTGCGCCAATGCGTGAGCAAGGTGCCGGCGGCGATCGCCTGCGCGGGAATGCCGAGCCCCGCCTGCAACGTGGGCGCCAGGCATTCGCCGATATACATGGAGCTGCCCGAACCGGTCAGCACGATCGAACCGGGCTGCGGCGTCAGCGCCTGTGCGATGCGTTCGCGCACCGCCGGCTCGCGCAACAGGGCGGCGGTGCCGCGCCAGGTCGCCGGCTGCTGAAGAATCTCGCGCAAGGTGTCGGCATAGCCCACGGCCTGCTGCTCCGCCAGCGAGCGTGCACGCAGCTCCGCGAGGGCATCATTTGCTTTCGTTTTCTTATCAAGTATTGACATTTTGCCCGATTCGCTCGAATGTGAAACCGTTCGGTCACGGAATTCAGGGTATTCGAAATGAATCAGAGCTTACAAGCCCTTTCGAAAGCTTCCGAAAAGTTTTCGAAATTGTCGCTTTCGCACGGCAAGCGCGCACGTCTGTGGCGCCTTCTTTACGGGCACGGCCCGCGCAACGGCAGTCTGCTGGTGCTGCCGCTGGACCAGGGCCTGGAACACGGCCCCACCGATTTCTTCCCCAACCCGCCGGCGATCGATCCGGAGTACCAGTTCCGGCTGGCGGTGGAAGGCAACTTCTCCGCGATCGCGCTGGGCGTGGGTCTGGCCGAGAAGTACATGGCCGATTACGCCGGCCGCATTCCGCTGATCCTCAAGCTCAACGGCAAGACCAACATTCCCAGCGATGCACATGCCACGTCGCCGCTGTTCGCTTCGGTGGAAGACGCCGTGCGCCTGGGTGCCGACGCCGTCGGCTACACCATGTATGTGGGTTCGCCGCGCCAGCACGACGAGTTCCGCCAGTTTGAAAAGGTGCGCCAGGACTGCGAGCGCTACGGCATGCCGCTGGTGGTGTGGTCGTATCCGCGCGGCGAGGCGATCGAAGCCAAGGGCGGCAAGAACAGCCTGTTCGCGCAGGACTATGCCGCGCGCGTCGCGGTGGAACTGGGCGCCGACATCGTCAAGCTGCATGAGCCCAACGACAACCGCACCAACGCACCCGCCCCGTACGACAAGCTGGATGAAGACGCCAGCGCGCGCAGCCAGCGCGTGGTGCGCTCGGCCGGCCGCACCATGGTGCTGTTCTCCGGCGGCGAGAAGAACGACGACGACGCGGCCGTGCTGCGCAAGGTCGAGTTCTATATGGACTCCGGCGCACAGGGCGTGATGTTCGGCCGCAACATGTGGCTGCGCCCGCTGGATCAGGCCGTCGCGCTGGTCAAGGAAGTGCACAAGATCATGGCCAAGCACCCGCGTTGATGCCCCGCTTCATCTCCCCTCCGGGCAACCGAAAGGGAGAGGAAGAAGAGCCGAGATCAAGATGAGCCAAGCCCCCTCCTGCTTCTGCTGCGCACCACCCACCGGCGCCGGCACCGTGCGCGTCGAAGGCAGCAAAAATCAGCTCAAGACGGCGCCGGACACCAGCAAGAACGCGCTGCGTCTGTGCGACTTCAAGCCGCGCAGCATGTTGCATGTGAAGCAGACACGGGTGGAGCGCCCGCGCTTCCCGGTGATCGACATGCACACGCACCTCACCTGGACCGCCAACGTGCGCAACGGTGTGTCGATGGGTGAGGAAATCACCGTATTCGCGCAACCCGACGATCTGTTGCCGGTGATGGATCGCAAGGGCATCCGCACCCTGGTCAATCTCACCGGCGGCACCGGCAAGGGACTGGAGCAAAGCATCCGCCTGTTCGACCAAGCCGCCCCTGGACGCTTCCTTACCCTTACCGAACCTTCGTTCGAGCTGTTCGACCGGCCGGATTACGCGCAACTGCAGGGCGATGCCATCACGCACGCGCACCGCATCGGCGCGCGCGGACTGAAGTTGCTGAAGACGCTTGGCCTGTATCTGCGCGAGCAGATCGACAGCGGCCCGCTGGTGGCGGTGGACGATCACCGCTTCGATCCGATGTGGGAGGCCTGCGCGGCCTACGGCATGCCGGTGTTCCTGCACGTGTCCGATCCGGAAGCGTTCTTCTTGCCTACCGACCCCGGCAACGAACGCTACGAAGAACTCAGCCGTCATCCGGACTGGTCGTTCTACGGCCCCGAATTTCCCAGCAACGCTGAAATCCTCGCCGCGCGCGACCGCATGATCGCGCGCCATCCGCGCACCACCTTCGCCCTGATGCACGTGGGCAATGGTGCGGAGAATCTGGAAGCGGTATCGGCCTGCCTGGACCGCTACCCCAACACCGTGGTGGATATCAGCGCCCGCATCGGCGAGCTCGGCCGTCAGCCGCGCACCGCGCGGCGGTTCTTCGAGCGCTACCAGGACCGCATCCTGTTCGGCACCGACGCGGTGCCTTCGCCCTACGGCGACGACGTGCCGCAGCAACTGTTCGGCGACGCGCTGTACGAGATCTACTACCGCTTCCTGGAAACCGACGACGAATACTTCGACTACGCGCCGGCCGAAACGCCGCCGCAAGGGCGCTGGTCGATCTATGGGCTGGACCTGCCTGACGCTATCCTGCGCAAGGTATACCATGACAACGCCGCCCGACTTTTGCGCCTGCCGAGCCTCCCTGCATGAGTGAAGACCAAGCATCCGCCCCTTCGCGCCGCCTGCTGGTGGAGGAGCGCCGGCGCCTGATCGTCGAGTACGTCGAAGACCAGGGCCGCGCGACGGTGGATGAACTGGCCAGCCGCTTTCGCACTTCCGCCGTCACCATCCGCAATGACCTGGAAGCACTCGCACGCAGCTCGGCCATCGCACGTTCGCACGGCGGCGCCCTGCCCGCTCCCGCGCCGAGCACGCACGACACGCCGCTGAACATCAAGGAGACGCGCTATCACGCGCAGAAGCTGCGCGTCGGCCAGGCTGCGGCGCGGCTGATCAACGACGGCGAAACCATCATCCTCGACTCCGGCTCCACCACGGTGGAGATCGCGCGGCAGATCCGCCAGATGAAGTTCGAGTCGCTTACGGTGATTACCAACGCGTTGAATATCGCGCTTGAGTTGTCCGGGTTGCCGCATATCCGCGTGATGATGCTTGGCGGGCTGTTGCGCGACACTTCGTATTCGCTGGTGGGCCCCGATGCGGAACAGGCTTTGTCCAAGCTTTCCGCGGACAAGCTTTTCCTCGGCGTGGACGGACTCGATCCGGTGGTTGGCGTGACGACTCCCGATCCGCTCGAAGCGTCGCTCAATGCGCTGATGATCCGCGTGTCGCGCGAGACTATCGCGGTGTTCGATGCGAGCAAGCTTGGGCAGCGGAGTTTGTCTGTCATTACTCCGGTGCAGCATTTGCATCGCGTCATTACTGATAGCAGTGCTGAGGCGAAGATGGTGGAGTCGTTGCGGGGGGCTGGGGTGGAGGTCACGCTCGTCTGAGCGTTTTTTGCGTACGTCGCATAGCTCCCTTGTTCGTCGTCCCTGCATAGGCAGGGTGAACGAAGAACATCCCCGCCGTCCTGCCCCTAGAAGGCGGACTTGCGATACCCCCTCCTACTTCGTCATCCCTGCGCAGGCAGGGATCCAGTAGTGAAGCGCCACGATGTTCGCGTTGTCGCCACCGTGCTCGCCTGCGGCGGGCTTTCGAACCGCTGCCGCGGTCCGAGTCACTTTTCTTTGCTTGCCCAAAGAAAAGTAACCAAAAGAAAAGGCACCCCTCTTGCGCGCTCTCCGGGCTTCGCCCTCCGAGTCCGTGAGGGTTGGCCGGGCTTTTCGACAGGACATCCGTGTCCTGTCGAAAAGGCATCGGCATCCATGCCGATGCCCCCTTCGGGGCCTGATCGTCCAACCCTCACCGCTTCACAGGGGACCCGAAGATCAAGAGCCGACAGAGCATTGGGCTTCGCCCTCGCTCTGGCTTTGCCTTCGCTTTTTTCGCGCAGCGAAAGTATCGAATGAAAGTGTATGAACTTCTTATTTCTTTCGTTACTCTTCGTTTGTTATCACATGCTTTCAGCCTGTGATGCCGGCTCGCCTGCTTTCCGCCCGCGCCGGGCTGTCTCTCTGCAGCGCTGCTTCGGGCTTTCGATGCACTACGGTCCATCAACCTTGGGAGGAGTTATGCGACATCTTGCATGTCAGTTCTTCGGGCTTTTGTTGACGCTTTCGTGCGGGGCGGCGGCGGCGCAGGACGCGTCGGTGCCTTTGGGGGGCAATGCCTTCATCACCAATACCTCGCCCACCAAGAACGAAACCATCACTGACACCGGCTTGCATAACTGGGATTCCAGCAAAGCCGTCGTCAGCGTTTACTTCGATGTGCAGCAAGCTGGCGAGTTGCAGCTCTCGCTGGCGGGCAGTCTGACTGGCGCCAGCCACAGCACGGTGAAAGTCTCGATCGGCGGGCAGTCGCATCTGGTCAATCTCTCCAGCACCGCACCCTCGCCTTTCCCGGCTGGCAGCTTCACCATCGACAAGCCGGGCTACGTCAAAGTGGATCTGCAAGGTGTCAGCACCGACGGCGGTTACTACGGCGACATCACCGACCTGCAGATTTCGGGCAGCGCCACGGCGGCCGGCACGGTGTATGCGAACGATCCGGCCAATTTCTATTGGTCGCGGCGCGGGCCCTCGGTGCATCTCGGCTACAAGGTGCCCACGAACACGGAGTACTTCTATAGCGAAGTCACCGTGCCGGAAGGTCAGGACCCGGTCGGCTCTTACTACATGGCCGATGGCTTCAACGTCGGCTACTTCGGCATGCAAGTGAACTCGCCAACCGAGCGCCGCATCCTGTTCTCCGTGTGGGACTCGCCGACGGGCAACACCACGCTGGTGAACAAGGGCCCAGGCGTAATCACCAACGGCTTCGGCGGTGAAGGCACCGGCGGCCAGAGCCACCTGCGCTATGCATGGGTCGCCGGCCAGACCTATCGCTTCCTCACCCGCGCGCAGCCCGATGGCAACGGCAACACCTTGTTTACCGCGTGGTTCGCCAGCGCTGGCGCGCAGGGCAATTGCAATGCGCAGAACAGCCAGGGCAATTGCGACTGGCATCTGATCGCCACCTGGAAGTACGTGGGCGACACGCATTACCTGCGCGGGATGTATTCCTTCCTCGAATCCTTCGATCCGGATCTCGGTTACATCGGCCGCCGTGCCGCCTTCGGCAACCAGTGGGCTAAACCCGCGGGCGGCGACTGGGTGGAAATCACGTCCGCCTATTACGATGCCGATCCCACCGGCCTCAACAAGCAGCGCCTGGACTTCGCCGGCGGCGTGATCGGCAACCAGTTCTATCTGCGCAACGATGGGTTCTTCACCCCGTCGGTATCCTCCGGCCAGACATTTACGCGTACACCGACCGGCATCAAGCCGGATGTGAATCTCGACAACCTGCCTTGATACGCGCTTGATCTATCGCAGCCGGTCATCGAACCGACCGGCTGCGATGCCTTAGCAAGAAACGGATGGTGGCCGCCCTCGATCATCGCGACCATGCCGTCCATGAAAAAGCTATCGACGAGCTACCTGCTCGGCTGCTTCATCCTGATCGCCGCGCACGGCAGCGCGCGTGCGGATTGCGAGCTGCCCTTCGCACCCAAGGACATCCGCACCCGCATGCAGGCCTTCCACTACCGTCACTACGGCTCAGCTCAACTGCGCCCGCTCCAGCGCCGCGATATGCCGCTCCAGCCGCGGCCCCAGATAACAGTGCGAGCCGCAGGACAGCAGCCCCACCTGGCTGAACTCCCGCAGATACCAGCCGGGCGCCCGTGAGTTGAAACCGTCGTGGTCGCCGGCCACGTCGTCCTTGCTGGTGAACACTTCGAGGAAGGCGATGCCTTCCAGCATCTCGCCGATACCCACAAGCCCCGCGCGGATTTCCGCCGGCTTGAGATAGTGCAGCACATCGGTGCAGACGATCAGGTCGAAGCGCTGATCGAAACGCAGCTCCGCCAGCTGCCCGAAACGCGCCAGCCCGATATTGCGGCTGCGCCCGTAGCGCGCCACCACATACTCGCTCGCGTCCAGGCCGCGGTAATGAATATCCGGCCGCAACGCGCGCAGCGGCGCACGCCAGGTCGCCTCGCCGCAGCCCACGTCCAGCACATTGCGGATCGGCCGCGCCAGGTAGTACTCCGCCTGCGCCACCACCATCGCGACCTTGCGCCGCAACTCCGCCGGCGAACCCACCGCGTGACTCGGATCGCGATACCACTTGTCGAAATAGGCGCGGTCGTAGGCTTTACTCATCATGATTCTCCGGCAGACGGCGCATGGTAGCCGAGACGCGGCATCCCCTTGACCTTGCGCTTACATGCACGGGCTCACCATAACGCGTGGAGCCGTACCGTCCAGGAGTCCGCCATGCCCATGATCCGCATCCGCATGATCGGCAGCCGCGACCACGCCAACACCCTCATCAACGCCCTCCACGGCATCGACGGCATCGAACACGTGGAAGAGGTCGACGACCTCATGGACAACATGCGCGACGACTCCAGCTCCAGCGAACTCGTCGACGACGAAGGCGGCGAACTGGTCTACATCGAAGTCCGCGCCCCCGACACCCGACACGCCGATGCCGTACGAGACGTAGCCGAATGCGAAGCGCGCCTGCTGGATGTCGTGCTGGAGTTCGTCGAAGAGTTCTAAGCCCCTCACATCCTCCTCCCTGGGACGGGACACGCACCAGGGCAAAACTATCCCGACGCCTGACACTGGAAAGAGCGTAGCTACAGAGCCCACCGCCCGCTCTCAGGCCATTTCTCTTTGGTTACTTTCTCTTTGGGCCAGCAAAGAGAAAGTAACTCGGGCGCCGGCAGGCGTCCGAAATGCCCGCTGCATAAGCGGCCAGAGCACGCAGACGCGACGACCGAAGCACACCACTCTGGATGACCAGCTTCGCTGTTGTAAAGCGCCTCAGGCCTTCGCCGGAATGACACAGTAGGCGATATGTAATGAGCGAGCAAAGCTCACCACCACACCCCTCAAAACAATCCAACGCAAATTCATACGAACCCTTAGCAAACCCTTCCCCCCGAATGAATCCCCCCCGAATGCGCCCCACTCCACACCCCACCCATGTCCTCCCATGACATCGTCCTGCGTTGAAATGCCAAGCAACCTCCATCGTCCTTAGCCAGGAAGCCAAGACGCATGTCACCCGCCGACCGTCACCCGCTACGCCAGGCCACCCGCCGCCTGCTCCCTCTGCTCACCCTGATGCTGCTGCTCGGCCCCGCCGCCGCGATGAGCCGCAACGCCGATGCGTTGAGTGCCGAGGACATCGCATGGCTACGCCGCGATGGCTTCGATCTCGACAGCGCCAGCGTGGCCCGCTATCGCGAACTCGGCCGCTCGCGCTATCTGGATGAGCAGCTCGACAACAAGGCCGACGACCGCATGCCGCCGGAGATCGCCGAACTGATCAGCAGCTATGAAGTAGTACGCACGCCGCCCGATCAGCTGCTGGAGTCGCTGCAGCAAGAACAGCAGCGCATCAAGGACATGCCCGACGGCGATGACAAGGTCGCCGCCAGGAAGGCGCAGCAGCAACATGCCAACGACTTGCTGCAACAGGCGCAACAGACCGAGCTGCTGCGCGCGGTGTACGGCTCCAACCAGCTGAAGGAACAGATGGTGTGGTTCTGGCTCAACCACTTCAGTGTGTACGGCGCCAAGGGGCGCGTGCGCTGGGTGATCGGCGAGTACTCGGAAGGCAGCATCCGGCCGCATGCACTGGGCAAGTTCAAGGATCTGGTGATGGCCACGCTGGAAAGCCCGGCCATGCTCGAATTCCTCGACAACGCGCAGAACGCCAAAGGCCACGTCAACGAGAACTACGCACGCGAACTGATGGAGCTGCATACGCTCGGCGTGGGCTCGGGCTACACACAGCAGGACGTGCAGCAGCTCGCGCTGGTCCTTACCGGCGTCGGCATCGCGCCGAAGCAGGACAAGCCGCAGAAGCTCAACCCCAAATTCGCATCGCTCTACGTCCGCAACGGTTTGTTCGAATTCAACCCGGCCCGCCATGATTTCAGCGACAAGGTACTGCTCGGCCAGCACATCAAGGGCAGCGGCTTCGACGAAGTGGAAAGAGCCGTCGACCTGATCACCCGCCAGCCGGCCTGCGCACAGTTCATCTCGACCAAACTGGCCCGCTACTTTGTCGCCGACGATCCGCCGCCGGCGCTAGTGGCACGCATGGCCAAGACGTTCCAGCGCACCGACGGCGATATCGCCAAAGTGTTGCGCACCATGCTCGAGTCAAAGGAACTCACTGCCAGCCAGGGCAAGAAGTTCAAGGACCCGACGCAGTTCGTGGTGTCGTCGGTGCGTCTCGCCTATGACGGCAAACCGGTGGTCAACGCGCGCCCGATGCTCAACTGGCTCAATCAGCTCGGCGAGCCGATCTACGGCCGCCTGACGCCGGACGGCTGGCCGCTTGACGCCAGCGGCTGGGCAAGCTCCGGACAGATGGCCAAACGTTTCGAGATTGCGCGCGCCATCGGCACCGGCAACAACCGGTTGTTTGTGCCGGAAGGCAGCAACGCCACCGCACCCGGTTTCCCGATGCTGACCTCGCGGCTGTATTACGACGCGATCGATCCGCACCTTTCTTCCGCGACGCGCGATGCGCTGGCCAAGGCCGCCTCGCAACAGGAATGGAACACCTTCCTGCTCTCTTCGCCCGACTTCAATTACCGCTGAGGTGGCACCCATGAACCGCCGACAATTCCTGCTCGCCGCGGCAACCGCCGCCGTCGCCGCTCCCTCTCTCTCTTTCTCTGGCCGTTTGTTCGCGGCACCGGCCAGTGCGCCGCGCTTCCTGCTGGTGTTCCTGCGCGGCGGCTACGATTGCAACAACCTGCTGGTGCCCTACGGCAGCGACTTCTATTACGAATCGCGCCCCACGCTGGCCATCGCACGCCCCGACGCGAACAACGCGAACAGCGCCATCGCGCTGGACAGCCAGTGGGGCCTGAACCCGGTGCTGCGCGACACCATCTATCCGCTGTGGCAGCGCAAGCAGGTGGCCTTTGTGCCATTCGCCGGTACCGACGACATGTCGCGCAGCCATTTCGAAACGCAGGACAACATCGAGTCCGGCGAACCGACCCAGCAGCGCAGCGATTACCGCTCCGGCTTCATGGCGCGCCTGTCCGGTGCGCTCACGGATGTGCCTTCGATCGCCTTCACCGACGCGCTGCCGCTGAGTTTCCAGGGCGGCAAGAAGGACATTCCCAATATCTCGTTGCGCGGCGTCGCCAAGCCGACGTTCGATGACCGGCAGTCGGCCATCCTCTCCGACATGTACAAGGGCACTTCGCTCGCTGCCGCCGCGGCCGATGGATTGGAGCTGCGCCAGAAGGTGTCAAAGGACCTGCAGGACGAGATGATGAAAGCCAATCGCGGCGCGGCCTCAGCCAAGAACTTCGCCGAGGAAACCCAGCGCATTGCCACGCTGATGCGCCAACAGTACCGGCTCGGCTTTGTCGATGTCGGCGGCTGGGATACGCATGTAAACCAGGGCAGCACCACCGGCCCATTGGCAAACAACCTCACCAACCTCGGCCAGGGTCTGGCCGCTTATGCCGACGCGCTCGGCGACGAATGGAACAACACCATCGTAGTGGTGGTCTCCGAATTCGGCCGCACCTTCCGCGAGAACGGCAACAAAGGCACCGACCATGGCCATGGCACGGTGTACTGGGTGATGGGCGGACGCATCAACGGTGGACGCATCGCCGGCTCGCAGGTAGCGGTGAATGCGCAAAGCCTGCTGCAGAACCGCGACTATCCCGTGCTCAACAACTACCGCGACCTGCTGGGTGGCCTGTTCAACCGCACCTGGGGCCTTTCCACCGGCCAGCTGCAAAATGTATTCCCCGGCGCGCGTCCAAAGGATCTACAACTGGTGTAGGAGCCCACCCTGTGGGCGATGGCCCTGCGCCAGCAGGGCCGATGTCGGAGCCAGAGCGCGGTCTTACCGGGCGGTGTCGCCCACAGCGCCTGCCCCGGACTTGATCCGGGGGTGGGCTCCTACGGAAATTGAGCGGCGCCGGTTACTTCACCGACACCACTTCAACCACACCCGTCTGCCCGCCCTGCACCGACTCCTGCTTCATCACCAGCGCCACATCCGGGCAATACCAGTCGGTCATCTTCGCGGTGTTCGCAGGCGGCAGCATGGTGTGGCCAGCCACGGTGATGGAGCCAGCGCGCGTGATGCGCTCGTAGCGTACCGGCCAGCACATGAGCCGGCCGATGCGCGTCTCCAGTGCAGTGCGTTCGCCAACCAGTTTCTCGCTCGACGTCACCTTGGCCGACGGCATCTTTATCTGTCCCGCCGGCATGCCGCTCGCGGCCATCTGCGCATCCATGCTCAGCTCGTAGGTCTCGCCTGGCAGGCGCTGGCCTTCACCGGTGATCAAGCCGGTGTAGGAGAGCGTCTCCAACCCTTTCGCACTGATGGAACCCGCCGCACTGGCGTTGCCCGCACGCGCCGCAAGCTGGCCGTCAGCCTCATGCTTGATCACCTTGGCGCGGTCCGCCTTTACCTCGACCCGATAAGCCGTACGGGTTTCGTTGGATACGCCGATGCGGCTGGCCGACGCCAGCGTGGTGACTTCGGCATGACAGCTGCCGGCGCCATCCTTCTTCACTTGCGCGACGTTGATCGTAGCGTGGATGCCCGCCGCACCCTGTACCGCCAGGCGGATTTCGCCGCCGTCGTGCATCCACGGCGCTTCGCAAACGCCGGCGCGCGCAGCCAAAGGAAATACGCCGACCATCAGCACAACCAGCAAAGCAGAAGAACGAACAACCGGGCGAAAGAAAACCAAGCGATCCATGCGTATGATTTCCGGGGATGGGAAAGGCACGCATCACAGCAGACAACGCAAAACCGGACAACTGCCGTTCGCCACATCACGCCACGCGGCGATAGCTCCCGGTCAGCACCGGCTCCCAATGCACACCGGCATCGAACGAACTCTCCAGCGTCAGGCGGTATAGGCCGTCGCCTTCCGGTACGTAGATATGCCGTGTCTGCCCGCGCGGCGAGCTGCGCAGAAATACCAGGCGCTGCCCGTCCCAATGCCCAGGCGCCGCGTTGGCCGGTATGAAACCGAAGCTATCGAACCAGTACAGACCAAACTGATCGTGCTCCGGCCCCGCCACCATGACGGCGTGCGCCTGCAGCGCCGGCTCGCCATCGCGGGTCTCGCGGTAATCGAGCACGATCGCCTTGCCGCCCAGCTCCAGGCGCGCATCGACCGTTGCCATTGCAGGACCGCCCGGCCCCCAGCGCGTGGTCGCGATCTGTTCCTCGCCTTGCCACTGGCCGATCAAAAATTCCAATGCCCCCAGCATCGTCATGCCTCTCGTCGATGGGCGCTCAATGCGCCCCTTGGTGGATAAGGTTCAACGTCATATCGCCGGGCCGCGCCCCTTGATCCAGTTGCCAGCCCTCCGCCAGATGCAGCGTCCAGCCGGCGCCTTCGATCGTGCCCTGTTTCGCCGCGTTCTTGCCGGGTGCCGCAACGGTCAGGTGTTTCCAGTCAGCCGACAGCAAGGCGCCCTCGCGCACTTCGATCGAGCCCCAGTCCGACAACACCCGCATGGTGGGATAGACCGTACCGGCATCGCCGAGCGGCACCAGTGTGCTCGGATTGAACATCACCTGGGGCTTATTCAGCGGCAACACCAGCAGCGCGCCATCGACAAGCGCGGCCTTGTATTTCGCCACCTGCTGCTGATGTTGCTGTTCGCGCGACTGTTCCGCCGCGAGCAGCGCGGCACCGTCATATGCAGCAGCACGCTGCTCCGCCTGTGCATCCGTCACCGCACCAGCCTTGAAGCCAAGCGCACCGACAAGCAGTTCGGAAAGCCCGACTTCATGCGCCCGTATCGCCTTCCGCCAGGCGGGTGCATAGCGATCCAGCAGCAGGCCGTACGCGGGACCGGTGGCATACGCAAAAGAGCGTACAAAGCTCGGTGCTGATACATGCGAAACCAGATCGTTCTGCGTCAGCGACAAGCGTTCCGCCGGCGTCGTCGCGCCTACCGCTATGCCGGTGTATTCGGCCAGGCCTTCGTTGCGCTCCAGCGCGCGTTCACTCTGCGCAGCCCCGGCAAAATGCTGATAACGCACCGCACGAAACACCAAGGCATCTTCCGCATGCTGTCGGCGCAGCTTGTCATCCGTCGCGGCCAGCGCCGCCGACAAGGCACGCCATTCCAGCTGCATCAGATAGCGGCCCTGCATGGTATCGAGATGCGCGTTGCTGCCCTCAGGCGCCGGTGCCAGTCCCAGATCGTCCTGTATGCGATGGAAGGATTCGTGCGCCATCACGGCGCGCCGCTGCCCTCCATCGTCCGGCGCCGGCCAGTTCAACTGCACCCAATGCACGCCGGCCCAGGTCACCGAGGAGTTGGCGAAAGGCACGTCATCAGGCAGCCGCCCCGTAAACACGCCATGCTCAGGTTTCAGCAGGCCCTGCGCGTCAGCCTGATTGGTCATCAACCGTCGAGTCGACGGTTCGACGAACATCATTGGTCCACACAGGCTCTTGCCCCAGAGTACACCGTGGTCGGCCGCGCATTGCTGATGCGCCTCATCGAACCAGCGCCGCGCCTGCGCCGGATCGAAGGCAGGCGCCTCCACCGCACCCAGCAGGCCGGCGGGCATACACAGACTCAACGCAACGACCAGATACATACGCGAACGACGCATGAAGCACCTCCGGCAACGGGTCGATAGAACCTGCGATCAAGCGGCAGTACGCGACACCAGCAAATGCTTGGCGATCTGCCCTTGCATATGGCCCAGTGCACGCACCAGATGCAAGGTAACGAAAAGCAACACGATGCCTATGATGCACAACAGGAACGCATCGCCCCAGCCAGGCACATGCGCGCCGACACCCCAGTTGATGGTGATGTGATCGTTGATGTCGTCGAAAAGATAAGCCACCGGCGCGCCGATGAAAGCGATCGATACCGACATCAAGGTCACCGTGAGGGTGAAGTAGACGATACCCAGCGGCAACATCAGAATCATGTAGAACAACGTGGTCCAGGTGCGCGCGTCGGAAAACATCGTCCCGATCCGCTTCATCAACGACTGTGCGGACTGCTCCGGATACGGCGGCCGACGCGGCATGCGTACGCCCAGCATGGCCTCCACGATGCGCCCCTCAATCAGTGACAGCGCACGCACGGTACCCAGGAACAACACGATAAAAGGAATGCCGATGATCAGCACGGAAAACCCCGCCGACAGCGATACACCCGTCACCGCCCACACGAAATAGAAAATACCCGTCGCGAGGGCCAGCAACATATAGAACATCGCCCCCCAGGTGCGGGGATCGGCTGCCACGCCGAAGAAACGCCCCGCCAGCGAATGCCGCTTCGGCGTCGGCGGCGGACGCAGCGCGCGCTGGATCTTGATCTCCTGATCGCGATAGATCTCCGCCACTTCCTCCGGTGCGCCATACGTGCCGACCACATGGGCCAGCATGTCCGCTTCGCTGCGGCCGGGCTGCTCGGCCAGTTCGGCGCGCAGGTGTTCCTCCGCGTCGTACAACGCATCCTGGATCAATGCAGGGTCCGCACCGCGAAGGGCGGCGCGCAGCTGCTCCAGATACTCCGCAATGGTACGCGGCGTGTTCATATCACCCCTCCTTGCAAAACGGCATCGACGGAATCGCGGGTCGCACTCCAGGCCGCCACCCACTCGCGCAACACTTCACGACCCAACTTCGTAATGCGGTAATAACGCCGCGGCGGCCCGCTGACCGAGGGCTCCACTTCGCTGCCAAGCAGACCGTAGGCCTCGAGATTGCGCAGCACCGGATACAGCGCGCTCTGCTTGCCCGCCAGCACGCCCTCGCCTACCTCTTCCAGGCGCTTGGCGATCTGATAGCCATACATCGGCTGCCGCGACTGCCCGAGCACGGCCAGCAACACAAGCGACACCGTGCCCGCCGAGAGCTCCTTCTGGAATTTCTTCAGCAAACCAGCGCTGTCATCCATCGACATACCCTCACGGCTACTTACCCGTGAGTGAATCATAGTGCTTAGTTAACACTAGTCCATGCGCCGGAAGTCATGGGCGCTGCACCCAGGTGCGTGTGGGCATGACACCAATGTATGTACGCGTTGTACAAACATTGGTGTCAGAGGGGATGTACAAACAATGGTGTCAGTCGACGCAGCCACCTCTGGGACAGGAAGGGCGAGCGCCACCTAAGGGCCGTAAACGCCCACCAAAGAACGGGCTTAGCTTGAACGCCAAGATGGGGGGCCGACCCATAAGGGAGCTGCGTAGAACGCCCCGTTCTCGTAATGTCCGTTATGTGTCGAGGGCGGTCATTGCCGCTTCGGGTCGGAAGGGAACCTTACAAACCGTCTGAATCGCGATCACCGACATGGGGCATGATTCGCGCCTACTTGGTCGCCTTGGTCTTCTTCTCCTTGGCGATCTTTTTCTCCTGCTTCTGAATTTCGATCTTTGGGGGCCTAAACACCGGGATCGTGATTCCAGCCAGACCGACTCGCCCCGTAACCGATTGCACAAGCTCTCGCCAGTACGGCCAGGCGTTGTAAGGCCCATTAATCTCCGCGAAGTGCTTGTAGCACTCCTCGTCCACCGTCAGCTCCAAGGGAAGGGAATAAATAAGCTGAAAGGTGGCCTCCAAAGCGACAAGGTCTTCGTCAGATTGCTCGACGCCTTCGGCATCAGAGTTGTCGCCGGCCCCAACTTTTGCAGAAAACTTAAAATCCGTCAGAACAATAAGCTGCTTGCGCCCATCCTCTTCGTGCTGAGAGAACGAACTACGATATCCCTGAGTCATCGCCACATCAGAAGGCACATGCAACGGATTCAGGTTCGAATCGATGTGCGCGTTCCTGAGCGTGATAGAGCGCAGAACAACATGCGCGCCAACCTCGCGCGCCAATTCGAGATTAGTCGTCACGCAACCCCCGCATACAACCCCGCAAAGAATGCATCTTTTGCCTCAATTTTGACGTCGCCGACGGGGGCGCAACCCTTCTTAGCAAACTCGACCACCCGCGGCGCGCCGTGAGTAACGGCGTGCACGGGCGAAGAAATAAACTCATTGGATCGCAGGGGTTCCAACTTAACAACAGCTCGCCTACCGAGCGCCCAGGAGGCATCGGCCAGAGTATTCAGGGTCACGTTGCGAGCCCCCGAAAGCATCTGCGTAATGTGAGCTCTACTGACACCAAGCTTTCTCGCCAAATCGGCTTTGCTGGTCCCAGTCTGCTCCATGAGCTCAGCCAACAACTCAGTCGTCCAAAGAATCAGCCGCTCGCGTTCGTATTCCCGACGATCCTCGTCGGAGGCCTGTTGCCTGTTGACCCAGTTGTGATTCTTACAGGTCATTTGTTTTCTCCAAGAAAATTCCTCCTACACGTTTCCGCGTAAGAGATGTCTCCCCGATCATGTTTCTCTTTCTTCTTTCTGACACCGCGGCAAATGATCACGCGGCTATGGTGAAGGAAGCACAACAATCGAATCTGGAAGGACTTGAACTCGAAGATTCCGTCCGTCCCTTCAAGTTTCTTAAACTTTTCCTTGTTCGAGATCTTTCCCTGTTCGCCCATCATTTCGAAAAGAACGTCGATCTTTCGCCTGTCACTCTTGTCTAGGCTGTCGAGAAAGACCTGGGCTTCACAGCTGCCATCATTCATTTCCAGCAACTCGATCGCCTTTTTACTGCCGGAATAGCATTCCTTCGTCTTCAACGGAAAACACTCCTGGATTCATGCGTTGTCGATGCATGGCTTCCCCTTTGGCGTGCGCCCTGAAATTGAGTCGATGTTAACTCACATATTAACAGTGTCAACCCCCCCCCCTCCTCGGCGGCTCGGCCGTACGCGCGCTTAGAAGCTGGCGCAGAGAGGCGGTAAGCTGAGGAACCTGAAGAAAGCCTACCTTGGATGCCCGCTAAGGCCGACAGGCTGTCACAACCTCGCCCCACGCAAGCGCGTATTCGCCCAGTCCATCGGACCAGGCCATGCCGGCGCTAGCTCAAATAGTGCGGACTTGGGCAGGGGCAATGCCGTCCTCCAGTAGCTTCGATGACGACTGACCAATGTCTGCCATGGGTCGGAATCGGACCTCAGCCGATGGGTCTCAGGTCGACTGGAAATGCGGATGCCGCCGCACCTCAATCACCTGCGCGAGCGGTACAAGGCGGAGGCTACCTCCGCAGAAGCCAGAAGGTTAAAGTTCGAGCTAGCCTTGCAGCACATCAACGCCACCGCGGGAGGTCGTGAGGAAGAGGCCCGTGCCGAGCGCAAAGCCCTGGCGGAGCAATTCGGGCTCACCATAAACGACGCTGGCGACCGTTTCGGAGTCGTAATCTTCCGCGGGCCGAAGGCATCCGCTCCGGATGGGGAACCGTCGACGTCGTGACACTACCGTCGCCCGCTTGTCAAAGTGCGCCTCTCGTCGTCGAAACCTTTCAGTTAAGTCTTTGATCTATTGATCAGTGCACAAACTTTGCTCTTGGACGACAAGCAAAGTAGGTACATAACGCGCCGCTGTGGCACAGACTATGGTTATCAGACCTACACATATATTGGCGTCATGCCCACCTGTGGGCAGGGCCTGCTTCCCGTACTAGTTCGCCGACTTATCAGCGCAACGTCGCCCCAACCGATCCGTGGCGCTGACTCTGTGAACTTGCCGGGATGGGACGGCACACTTACAACCACAGCGGGAAGAGCCTAGGTGCCGCTGGGTCAATCTCGATGGGAAATGGGTTGTTCTGTCGATGACACGAGCAAGGCCCTCGACGACCTCGGTACCGCCTCGTCGGCTGATACAACACGCCCTGCATTCCGTGCAGGCACTTACATAGACAGTGGGCACATCCTTGACCTTGACTAGTAGTCCGAAAGGGCAGCCGTGCAAGCAAAACCTGCCAGTGCTGCAAGGAAAAAAAACGTCAACGCCACTATCTCTCCGATTTTGAAACTTTTCAGTGACGGGTAAGCGGGCCAGCGCAATCCCTCTCGCGCCATAATCCGTCGCAGCACAAGATTGCCCCCCACTAACCACAGCAAAGCGCCGGCAATTAAAGGCAAATAAGGCAGCAGATCACTTTTCATTGCAAACCTTAACGATAAGCACCGAGCCATTAGGTCCGGCCGTCCAAAGATATACCACCCCTGTCATCGACGTAGCTTATTGCGCGTGCAATAGCTGGCGATAAATCGTATTGCCAGCCAAGCCAGAACGGCCGCCAATGCATTCAGCAAGATTAACCCCGCCTCTAGGTAACCAACAACCATGTCGTCCTTGACCAGCCAGCTGACCGCAACAACTGTCACCATCGACAGCGCGCAACATAGTGCAGCCCAAGCAATTAACGCCGGCAGACGAACTCGACTGTGGAATCGGCTGAACAGCCCAAGAAGACCAAAAAATATCGCAGCCTCAATAAGCGGCAAAGATTTGAAATTAGCCCCCAAAATGTCAATGTGCGCCCCCCCGTTTCCTGACGAGGAAAGCAGTGCGATGACTGTGGGCAGAAGGCTAAGAGCCGCCGTTTCGAAGAAGATTGGATGATTGATTTTCATATAAGCGTGTAAATGCCTCTAGTGACCAAGCACGGTGCCCAGGGTCGGCCCAACAAGAGTTGCGCCATAAGAGGTTCCTGAGAAGCCGCCTGCACCCGCGCCAGGAGATGCCTTAATGCCTCGATTGAGACCCCACGAGATATTGCCGCAATCGTCTTTCGTGGCTGACACGCCGAGACCAAAAATTGCAGCTGCATCCCCCTCAATGTACGGGGAGCTTCCAACTCCCGTGGTTGGAGTAGGCCCTTTAGATACCCCCGCGCTTGGCCCAACGCCGACGAAGAATCCATGTGAACTGTCTGGATTGGAGACGTTTAGCTGAGCCTGATTGTATCCACGAGAATTCCAGCCATCGAAGCTAATGCCAGCGCCTATATTTGCGGAGAAACCAACCCATGGGGTTACCACGGTTAAGCTGACACCAAACGTATATTGTCCGGCCAAACCGTAGAGGTCTACGAGAGATATTGGATTCCCATTGACATAGGTATACGTATTAATGCCCCCCATCAATCCGATTGGATCACTTTGCAGATACCGCCCCAACCGGCTGTCATAGTCACGGAACCCGTTTTGCCAAACTCCAGACTCAGTGTCCAGATATTGCCCCGGGAATCCAAGGTTCAGGCCACCGATGGCGTCTTGTACAACGGTCCGACCGAAACCGTAGTTGGCAGCTCGCCATACTTGCTGCTGCCCCCCATTGGTCACCACTTCCGGCCGGCCTAGGTGGTCGGTGTGCACGTAACCCAAGCCAGCGCTGCTGTAGACACCAACCAACTCTCCTCCCAGCCATAGATAGCTCTTCCAGCCACCTGGACCGTACTCGGCCAGCAATTGGCTCTGGGTGCCGTAGATATAACGGGTCTGCCCCTCGGGGCCGCTCTTGCCTGCACGCTGATCCTGCGCGTCATAGAGGTAAGACCATGTGCCGGCCGGGTGATAAATCGCTTCGCCATTTGGTCCATTGGGCTCACTGAAACTTGCATCGATGTCCCGGCTGTATTGATTCAACCGATTGAAGGCGTCGTAGACATAGATCGCGGTGGAACCACGGAACTGATACTTGGAACGGTTGCCTCGCGCATCGTAGCTGTAGGTGTGGTCGCCCATATTGGCGACTCGATTGCTGTTTGCGTCTACGGCGAGGTATTCGTCCCACGGACCGTTGTTATGAGTCAGATTGTCCGCCGCATCGTACTCACGGAGCTGCTGTCCGCCCGAGCCATACTCCTGCTTGGTCAGGCGCGAGAGTGCGTCGTAGGCATACTTCTGACTAAGCCCGGTATTGAAGCCGTTAGTGACAGCCGTGATCTCGTCGGCCAGGTTGAAGCCGTAGGTCAGGCTTTGCACCAGGCCGCTGGAGTTGCCGGTGCTGATGCCGGTAAGGCGGCCGTCACCGTCGTAGCCGTAGCTGCGTGCGAGGCCATTGCCTACCGTCCAGCCTGTAACCGCCCCCATCGGCTGATAGCTCAATCCGGTGGCGAGATTGCTGGTGGCACCATTGGCCGTGAGTGTCGCGGTGCTCAATTTACCGTAAGCGTAGCCGTATCCCACACTGACGCCGCTGGGATAGCTAATGCCGGTCAGACGACCGGAGTCGTCGTAGTTGTAGCCCGTCCAGTTCTCGGTGCCTTGCATGGCATCGTCGCGCGTCGCCAGCAGTCCATCGACGGTATAGGTGAAATGGGTCCAGGTATTGGTGGACACCCCGATCGCCGAACTGAAACCACACAGGCGTCCCTTGCCGTTAGCGCACGAGTCGTACGTATAGCTGCGCACTTCCTGGCCACTGCCAGCACTAGTAAGGCGACCGATGCCGTCGTAGCCATATGTCAGCGAGCTGCCGTCATTGCGCGTCATGCCGGTGCGCAGTCCAGTGGCGTCGTAGGTATAGGCCGTCGCGCCCGTATCCGGACTGACCTGCATCCATAGCTGCGCGAAGCCGTCGTAGGTATACGTGGTCGTCTTGCCGCGCGGGTCGATCACTTGGACGAGGTTGTCGGCGGTGTCGTACGCGTATTGGGTGATGCCACCGGCCGGATCGGTCGACTTGATGGGGCGATTGAACGCGTCGTACTCCACGGTCGTGGGGCGATTAAGCGCATCGGTAATCTGTACGACGTTGTTGTCGGCATCGTAGGCATAGCTGACCTTTACATTGCCGGCGCTATCCCTGCGCGCGATCACCCGCCCCAGTTCGTCATAGTCGACGCTGCTGTAGGTAGATACTACGGGCGATGGCGCACTAACCGTGATAGCCACATTGCTACTGAGATCGCCGAACCAGACCACGCTCTGCTGCTGCATCTGCCATTGGAAGTTGTAGGTACCCGGCGTACCAGGAGCTCGGATCGCGAAGCTGATCGTCGCCGTCTGGCCGGGAGCAACATCTGCAGGAAGGTCGATTAGCCAAACACCCCAAGTCGAGTTATCTGGCGGATTCTGCGGCCCCAACTTGAAGTTAGCCGCGCGAGTCCAGGTACGCGTGCCGGTGTTCTTAAACTGGAGCGTCACCGTCTGCGATGCATTCGTCTGCATAGCTGCATTCACCGACTGGCCGACGAACTGAGCATTGGGCACTGGCGTCGGAACCACGAAATTGCCCGAGGCGCCCAACAAATTGTTGCTCGCCCCCACAGGCGATATCCCATGGAGGTAGATCGTCTTGCCAGCGTATTGGAGGCGCTGCGCTTCCGAGAGCGAAATACTGAAGCGGTAGCTACCGCTGCCTACATTACAAGCGCTGGCAACCGCTGGCTCGCTGGATTGATTGGCAAGATAGCGGCCAATGCCCGTACCAGTGCCGTAAGGACCGCCGAGATACAGATCAACATTGATCGATCCAGCCCAAGAGGTTGAGCAAGCCCACCCGGTAATCCAACCGTCGGGCGTTACACCGTCGATATGACCCGTGACAACCGAGGCGATACCCGTAATGGTTGAGGTCGAGCTCCAACGCGAGTTGCCCAAGTTGTCATAGGCAATCGCCTGGACAGAATGAGAACCTGCACCGGCGTTGTTCCACGTGACTTGGTAGGGCGCAGAGTAGACCGTCCCCACGTTATTCCCATCCACCCAGAATTCCACTCGCTGGACGCTACCATCGGGATCGCTTGCGTTTGCGCTAAGTGCGATGTTGGCAGGCGTGTAATAAGTACTGCCGCTTCCAGGTGCTGTTAGAGCGATATCCGGGGGCAGATTGCCACGCACATCAACGGTGGCAAGATCATGCTGGTCAACAAAATCCTTAAGGTGAAACCGGGATCCGGCCGTAGTAATCCATGAAGCGGCAGCCGAACCCGACTGCGTACCGTTCCAACCGTAGAACGTTTGAGGATTGTTATTGTTTAGATCGGTGACGACGACTTCGCTTTGCCCCGCATAGTCATACCGGTTGGATGTCCAGCTGATAGTGGAAGTACACGTACTACCACCCGCTGGAATATTGCATACCTGAGGCGAGGCCGAGATCGAACCCGATCCAGGTGGCACTACCAGGAAATGACGGTCGAGACCGATCACCGCGCCAATGCCGGCCTTGACGTTATGACCACCCCAGGCGTTGTTTGAGAAGGTATAGGTGAAACTGGTGCCCCCTCCGCTAATTTGAGCGATCTTCCCTCCATCCAGATAAATATCGTAGGGCACGGGACGCGGACCACACGTGGAATGACCAGTGACCGTAATGCTGGCCGGAGCCAAAAAAACCTGGTCGGATGTGGGCTTATCGATGATGACGTCACACGCGATGGCGGGCTTGGCTATCACAACACCGAGAAGTAGGCTCCACAAAAAAATGAAGCGAAACATTCCTTTGTTACTCACGGCGTCGTCCCCCGCTGCGGCTCCACGAAGACGCGCTGCTTCTTGATCGAAGTCGGCAGCGACATGGCGTTGTAGGTATAGACCGTCTGTGCGAACGTGCCGCCTGGCTCTGGCTCGTACTCCGATATGAGGCGGCCAGCAGCGTCGTATTGGTAAGAATGCGTCATGCCATCTGGCGCTGTGATGCGCGAGCGCCGCCCGAAGCCGTCGTACTCGTAATACGTGTGCTGCGTGCCGCCGTTGCGGAAGGTTTGCCGGTCGACGATGCGGCCGTGCCCGTCATAGACGTAGGCCTCCTTTTCGCCATTGGGACCGGTGATGCTCCCGGGCAAGCCGAGGTTGTTGTAGTTGTCGTATGTCGTGGTCTGGCCGAGGCCATTTTTGGATGACAGCAGATCACCTGCTTGCGAATACGTCAGGACCGTGGCGTCGCCCGAGCCCGCCAGCGGACCGTCGATCGTCATCGTGGCAATCAGGCCGCTGGGCCATGTGGTGTAGGTATAAGTGGTGGTGCGTGTCTGGTTCGAACTGGCAGCGACCACAGACGACAGGTTCTTCACCGTGGCGGACGCAATCCGCTGATCCGCTCCATAGACATAGGCGATCTCACGCTGACCGACCAACGTTTCCCTGGTCCGATGATTGTAATCGTCCCAGGCATACGTCCTGACACGCTGCACAGTGGGATCGGCCCCGGCATTCTCAGTGGCCTTCAGCAACTGGCCTTTGGCATCCGACTCGTAAGCCGTGATATTGCCCCGGAAATCGGTCGACGCCGACATGTAGCCGTTGGAGTCGTACTGACGCATGGCGAAGCTGGCAGGGCAATGAGTCGACGCCTGGCCATCAATCGACACCTGGTTGCCGTTGGCATCAAACGAGTAAGTGGTCGCCCTACCCAACGGATTGGTGACCGTAGTGGCGGTAACGTTGCCATTGGCGTCGAGCGTATAAGCGAACTGATAGCGCTCTGTGTCGTAGGCGTGCTTAGTTTCGGTAACACGTGCGTTGGCGTCATAGGTGAACCACGAATAGCGCACGCCCTGGATCAGCTTGCCAGTTAGTGCTGTTTGGAATCGACTGTCTTCGTAGACATAGGTATGCGACGTCGACGGCGTACCGGGCTGGGTCGCACCGGTAAGCAGGGCGACCATGGTCTGGATGGGAGGCGCTGATGGCGTCGGCGGTGGATCGTCCAGCTCCGGCTGCATCATCAGCATGGGCCTGAGCGCCGTGGCTGCCGTCGAGCGCATCTGCATCGTATTCGACGAGGTCAGCGCAATGGTCTTGTAGGTGTATTGGTAGACGTTACCGGCGGGATCCGTGACCTGCGCGAGCAGGCCATTGCTCCAAGTGAAGTCCACGTGGCGTCCAGAATCATGGGTCACGCGGGTCAGGTAGTGATTGCCATCGTAGGTGAAATTCCAGCCGATCCCCTGCTGGTTCTTGATAGTGACGGGGAAGCCGGACGCATCGTAGAGCTCGACCGTGTGGTCTTCGCTATAGAGCTGGTAGCTACCGCCGATCTTCAAGATCTTGGCGATAGGCGAAGGCTTATCCTCGTACCAGCCGGGCGCGGGCGACGTTGCGTAGTTGAACTTGATCTTGCGGCCGTCGGGGCGCTGCGCCCAGATCGTCTGGCCAGTGGGATCGCAAGTGCCGTTGCCCGGTCGGGGATAGCACGCGGACGTGGGATCGTCCGTGGTGAACAGCAGTTTGTAGTCGTAGTCGCTCAGCCAGCGGCGGCCGAAGATGCCGATGCCATCCCAATAGAAGTTGTAGGTGCGGGTGAGCCGGAGGCCCATCTCGCCACCACTGGTGAAATCCACCTCGGGCTCGATCTTGTTGCCAGTGGAGAACACGACCGGGTTGCCAGCCTGCTGGACGCCGCCTGCGCGATCGCAGCCTGTCTTCTGGTTGGAATCGCGCTTGTTGTTGGGCTTGTCGCCCTGGTTGGGAACCGTTCCAACGTTGCCACCGCCACCGCCACCCAATGGACCGCCATCCTGAGGCTCCCTTGGACCGCCGTTATCGCCGAACTCGACATGACAGCTGGAGGTGTGCGTCACGGTCCATGCGCCGGAGGCCGGGTCTAGCGTGGCCGTATCGCTGCTTTGGCAGACCATCACCTCCGCATTGGCAGCATGAGGGACATGCAACAAGCCCAGGCCCAACACGGCCAGCGCTACATATCGCAACGGTTGCAATGCGTTTCGTATTGATCGAAGACGAAATAGATGATCGCAAAATCCTACGAACTCTCTGGTACGTCGACAAAAGTCGTACACATATACGCGCAGACGGACCAGCCGTCCCAATGGCCGTTGCAACATCCCTATCATCTCCCCTGATTGCCGCCATGCATTGCGCACGGCTGGGGCCATTTGACATGGGCGGCCAAGAGGCGTCAAGAACTTGTGGGCCCATTGCAAAAAAATCTTGCGATTGCGGTCTTGGGGGCTGGATGGGGGCGGATCGATCTGTAGCTGACCCGTTATTGCGCGAGGGAAGCCTTATTGCAGCTGGCGGATCCAACGCTTAGCTCGGGTGTACTACGGCAACGACCGCCCGGAATTGTGGAATACGAACACAGATGCGCTCCTCCGCTCCTCTGGCGTCTACATGCCTCTAAACATGTTCCTTGACCATAGCGCTATCGAGAATATTCGAGCTGAAATGCATAAGCATCCTCGATGCAGCAACGGAAGACTAAGGCTCCACAGGCAAGGGCCACCATCGTTCCAGTGTGGCGAGTGAGCGAGCGATATTCGCCCGCGCCCACTCTTCAAATCGGTCCCGGAACAAAGGCGTGGTGTAGATCGCGGAACGCCCCAGAAAGCTCCTCAGGACATCCGCACGCTTAGCCCGGTAAATCATGCCAGGAACCCAACGATACTCGCGGCGTACTTGTGCCTCGTAAGCGTCGAAACGCTCAGGTGACGCACCAAGAATCGAAAGGTCGATATCTACAAGTATTTGCGCATCGGGCTGTTCGACTGACGCGGTGTGCCGCGTCGCCATGACGAGCGCATGCATACGCTCGATCGACTGTGCTTCCACACCCATCGTATCGCCAACTGTGGCTAGCCATTTGGCGCTGGCGGCCTCGTTGTCGGAGCGCCGAGGTTCGTAAATCGCATCATGAAACCACAGAGCAATGGCCACTTCTTCCGGATGGTCACACTGGCTCCATACCTCATCCAGCAGTACAAGGCACTCTTCCAGATGTTCACGCGTGTGATAGGCACGATGAGCTTCCTCATAGCGCGCCAGCAATTCATCGAAGACTTGGTCAGGTGCGGACTCAATACCAAGCCCGGCCCATGCACGTCGCCAATGATTAATGTCAGAGGCGACGAAAATCCCTGCATCTTGATTCCGAACACTCAGTAGGCCACTCATCGCCACCTCACCTTGCCCTTGCGGGGGCGCGGAATGTTTTTACTTGTTTCGGCACGCCATTCGCCGCTGGCTCTGAAGCGACGTACCGATGAACCCATTCGGTCGCCATGTCTGCAGCGAACCCCGTTGGGACAATGGTGCGTGCGTTGCTCGCCAGGACGAACACTCCTTCGACAAACGCCAGCAGCCCGGCAGCGAAGGCATCCAGCTTGCGTACCCGTTTACCGCTCTCGATCAGGTATGCCCTGAGCAGTTTTCGAATCAGCGCTATCTCCTGGCTTATCGCTTGCTGGTACACCTCGCGTACGTCGGGATCGCGCACAGCCTCCGCACCAATCATCACCCAGGCCGCGACCGCGTCAGGGTTGGCATCCTCCCCATAGGCAAGACGTGCATCGATATAGGCCCGCAGACGCTCCTGCGCAGTGTTCGCCGAGGAGGCACGGGATTCGAAGCGGCGCAATGCGTAATGGGCCAGCTGATCAACCAGCGCCACCAGGATCTCGCGCTTGTCGCGGAAATGGTAATGAATGAGCCCCGGGGCCAGTCCGGAAGCCGCCGCAATGGCCTGGATGGTAGCTCCCCCATAGCCCTGCGCGGCTACGGTCTTGAGTAGCCCATCAACGATCTGCTGCCTACGAAGCTCGGTATTGGGTTTGCGCGGCACGAGGACTCCTTTCTATAAATTGGTTATACACCCAAAAAATGATTGATTACTAGAGCTGGGTCAGGTAGGTTTTCGTATAAATTGGGTGATCAACCAATAAATGGTGAATTCCATGGATGCGATCAGCAGTCTGTCGGTAGTGGAAGAAGCAGGCGTAACCAATAGCGGCCCGTGCCGGATCATCGAGCAGCCTCTCCCACGAGAGCTGGGAACCTGCGTACTGATCCCAGGCTTCCTTTCCAGGGCCGAGTGCACCGCCTTAATCGAAGCTGCCGAAGGACGCGGTTTCTCCAGCGCTGAGCTGGACTATCCCCCCTCTTACAGAAATAACGACCGGCAGGTTCTGGCTGACGCACAGCTAGCTGCGCAATTGCTGAGTCGCCTGCGTGAAGAGCTCCCGGGCGGTATCGAGCGCCTACTACCAGGCGACCTAATACCGAACTGGAAATTAGAGAGCATCAACGAGAGATTTCGTCTGTGCCGCTACCAGCCCGGGCAACGATTCCACATTCATCAGGATGGGGTACATCACCGGGACTCCGATTGCCGCTCCATGCTCACCTTCATGGTGTACCTGACGGATGGTGACGATTTTGAAGGTGGCGACACGCTGTTTTACGCGGCGGGCCCTCAAGCTGGAGAGGGCAAGTCAAATCTTGTCGCTCGCGTTCGTCCCCACGCCGGCAGTCTGATTGTCTTTGATCACAGCATTTGGCATGCGGGGGAAGAAGTTACTCGTGGGGTCAAACACGTACTGCGAAGCGACCTCCTGTTTCGCGGCGCGCCAGAGATGTTGACTCCCGTCAACACTAGCGTCTCGCATCACCAAGGCTACGTCTGGACGCTCATTGAACTAGATGACGGACGTGTGGCCAGCGGCGGGCGAGATGGAAGCATCCGTATTTGGCATGAAGAGGGGGCATTGAGCAGCTCACTCACCGGGCATAGCCAGTCCGTGCTTGGATTGATTGAGGTGCGCCCCGGTGTGATCGCATCCATTTCCCGCGATCGCACGCTGCGGTACTGGGATGTCGCCGAGGAGCGTTGCATTCGATCCGTTACGGCACATAGGGCGGCGGTTCTTTCAATCGTGCTCACTTCGGGACGAATGATCGCGACGGGGAGTGCAGATCACACGATCCGTCTCTGGTCTGAGGATGGAACGTTAGTTCGATCGCTGGTGGGACACGACGGCTGGGTATGGGGACTGGTCAATCTTGGGCAAGATCTGCTTGCAAGTGCATCGGAAGATGGCAGCGTGCGAATTTGGAACCTGGGATCAGGCCAGTGCATCGCCACATTTCCCACAAGCTGCGCACTAAGAACGATAGATGCGTTCCAACCGGACTTAACGGGTGGCCCGGCCCACCTAGCCATCGGCGACGCAAGCGGCCAGGTCACTTTTTTGTCTATGGACCTAAGCGATGTACGCGAACTGGTGTCTTTCAAAGCGCATGACGCGGCCGTTCGTCGGGTTAGGTTTCTCCATGACGGAGTATTGGCAACGTGCGGTGAAGACAATCGTCTCCGCATTTGGAGCGGTAACCCTTCAGAGTTGATCCACGAAGACACCCACGGAAACTTCGTTACTGACGTCATCGAGCTCCGAAGCGGCTCAAGGGTGAGCTGCGGATACGATGGTGAGTTGCGATGGAGGTAGGACGGCGAATGACTTCGACCTCACCGTCACTTTACCTTCTCGGAGGCAAGGCACCTGAAGCGTTCTAGTGGCCTGTCCGGCACATACTTTGGTTGTCAAATCGCAGATGTACCCTGCAACCGTGACCACCTAAGCATTTGTTTCAATTAGCCCTGTACACACGTTGCTATTCAACAGTCAGCAAAGTACGTACACAAGACGCCTCCACTGCACACACTTTGGTCTCCAAAACTGCACGGACTTTGGTGTCATGCCCACGTGTGGGCATGACACCAATGTATGCACCAGTTGTACAAACAATGGTGTCACGCGGCGCAACCTATGAGACCGATAAGTCGGATGATTACTAGGAAGCAATAAGTGCTTGCAGGCACACCTTCGACTGGGGCTTCTGACGGATCAGCTCATCAACGTCAGATCAACCATGGGGTAGCAATCAAGACCAACTTCAACGTTAAAGGGGGCAGCGTTACGGGCAGGAAGCTACGCAGCAAGCGATGGTGAATTGAATTGAGACCCAAATAGATTCAACCACATTCAACAGGGAGAACACGCAGTGATCAGCAACATGATGAAGATATCGTTTGGTATAGCTATTAGTGCTATCAGCGCACTTGCAACGCTCGCACAGGCCGCATCGCTGGACTCCACGTTCGGTTCAGCAGGCATCACGTCCACCGCATTCGGCAACTACGGTGCTGCCGCCCGGGTTGTTATCCAACCGGACGGACGGATTGTCACCGCCGGCCAGGACGCCCTCGGCGACTTTGCACTGGCGCGTTATACGACGAGTGGTGTGCTGGATACGAGCTTCAATGGCACCGGCAAGGTCACCACCACGCCGTCCGGCAGCTGCTCGGGACAGGCGCGCGCACTCGCCCTGCAGGCGGATGGCAAGATCGTCGTTGCGGGTACCTCGTGCCCGAACTTCACCTCCACCCGCAACTTCACCATTTATCGCTACAACACGGATGGTTCGCTGGACACCACCTTTGGCAGCTCGGGCAAGGCGACCGTCAATTTCTACGCGGGGGCTTCGGAGGCCTACGCCGTAGCCGTACAGGGCGGCTCAATCTGGGTAGCGGGCTATGCCGGTTCCGGCTTTGCGCTGGCGCGCCTTACCAGCAGCGGAACATTGGATTACAGCTTCGGCAGCGGTTCCGGTACCGTCACCTCGGCGGTTGGCACTAGCTCTGCCTACGCCAACAACCTGGTCATCCAGGCGGACGGTAAACCCGTGCTAGCCGGCTACGCGTCGAGCGGTGGCACCGTATTCGCGTTGACGCGCTACACCACGAATGGCGCGCTGGACACCACGTTCGGTGCCGGCGGTAAAGTTCTGACCAATGTGGGCGGCACTTTCACCGGCAACTCCGCCATCGCCACTTCGCTGGCGATTCAAATCGATGGCAAGATCGTCGCCGCCGGCTACGCGAACAGCACGAGTTCCGGCTACTACCGATTTGCAGCCGTTCGTTACACAAGCACCGGCGCGCTGGACAGCACCTTTGGATCCGGCACTGGCAAGGTCCTTACCGCCATCGGTAGCGGCGATGCGATCGGCAACGATGTTGCCATCGACGCCAACGGAGGAATCATTGTCGGCGGCTACTCCAGTGCGGGCAGCTATCGCCAGTTGACCTTGAATCGCTACGACCAGTTCGGCAACCAGGACTACAGCTTCGGACCGGCTGCCACCACCGTCGGCAGCGCGAATGCCGCTGTTCAAGGGCTCGCCATACAAGGCGACGGCAAAATCATCGTCGCGGGCTATGGCAACTCGCCAGTGACCTTCGTTGTTGCGCGCTATCAATAAGCCGCCGCTCGAAATCGCCAGCCTCAACGGCAGCATCAGGAAAGCCTCCCCCTCTCGCCCGCTGCGGGAGGGGGAATGCAGCAAGCATCGAAGACGCCAGGCGTCCTCGGTCTAGCGCCGATCCTGGAAACCACGACCAGCGCCAGGGTGACTCAGGAGCGGATGAACTCCAGCAAGTCGTTGTTGACCTGCTCCTGATGGGTGGCGGTCAGGCCATGCGGCGCGCCCGGATAGACCTTCAGCGTCGCGTGCTTGACGATCTTGGCCGACAGGCGGCCCGAGTCGTCGATCGGCACGATCTGGTCGTCGTCGCCGTGAATGACCAGCGTCGGCACCTCAACCTTCTTCAGGTCCGGCGTGTAGTCGACTTCGGAGAACTCCTTGATGCAGTCGTACTGCCCCTTGAGGCCGCCCATCATGCCCTGCATCCAGAAGGAGTCGCGCATACCCTGCGTCGCCTTGGATCCCGCGCGATTCGCGCCGAAGAACGGGCCGGAGAGATCCTTGAAGAACTGGGAACGGTCGGCCAGGGTCTTCTGGCGGATGTCGTTGAACACGTCGATCGGCAGGCCACCGGGGTTGTTGGCGGTCTTGACCATGATCGGCGGCACCGCTCCGATCAGCACCAGCTTGGCCACGCGTGCATTGCCGTGACGACCGATATAATGAGCGACTTCACCGCCGCCGGTGGAGTGACCGACCAGCACCACGTTCTTCAGGTCCAGCTTCTCGATCAGCGTCGCGAGATCGTCGGCATAGGTATCCATGTCGTTGCCGTTCCACGGCTGGCCCGAACGGCCATGACCGCGACGGTCGTGCGCGATGGTGCGATAGCCGTGCGAGCTCAGGAACAGCATCTGGGCATCCCAGGCGTCGGCGGTCAGCGGCCAGCCGTGCGAAAACACGACGGGCTGACCCTTTCCCCAATCCTTGTAGTAGATCTGCGTTCCGTCTTTGGCGGTCATCGTGGTCATGTCAGAGTGTCCTGGTCGAGGTGAGGTAGGTGCGACTGCGCCGTGGCTGGAAGCGCTCGCTGCAAATCCAGCCACGTGCAATACCGGTACCGCGGAAGCTGACGCTTTACTTCGCCGCTGCCGCTTCCTCGATCAAGTGCGCGACTTCTTCCGCATGCGACACCATGACGACATGGGACGCGCCCTTCACCACCTTGACGTCTTTAGCGTTGGCGCGCTTGGCCATAAAAGCCATCGCTTCCGGCGGGATGTTCTTGTCCGCGGCGCCGTAGATGTGCCAGGAAGGAATGGTTTGCCATGCGGCCTTGCCGCTCTTTTCATTGAGCGCGACTTCCGTGATCGGACGCTGGGTGGCCGCCATCAGGGCCGCCTGCGCTGCCGGCACATCGGCTGCAAACTGCGCAGGGAACTTGTCCTGCAAGATGTAGAGATCCTTGCCGCCATCCGAAAGCGGAACCGGCGACGCGAGGGTCGGCCCCAGCGTGCTTCCCGGAAATTTATTGGACAGCTCGGCGGCGCTCTCGCCTGTCGCCGGAGCAAAAGCGGCGACATACACCAGCGCCTTGACGTTTGAATGATCGTTGGCCGCCTCGGTGATGACGCTGCCACCGTAGGAGTGCCCGACCAGCACTACCGGTTCCTTGAGACTGCCTACCAGGCTACCAATGTACTGGCCATCGCTCTTCACGCCACGAAGCGGATTGGCGGCAGCGATGACGACATAACCGTCCTTGCGCAGGATCTTGATAACGCCGGCCCAGCTCGACGCATCGGCAAATGCGCCATGCACCAGCACGATGCAAGGCTTCTGCGTCTGCGCGAACGCGCTCGTTCCGGTAACCATGACGGCGGCCATGGCCAGGCTGAGGAATAGCTTCTTCATGTAAATCTCCTTGAGGTAGAAAAGTGGTTCCGGCTTGGAAAAAACATCCAGATGATGACGCATCACACTCCAGTGACCATGGACAGGCATCCACCGGCTGGCGAACCGGGTAACCCGGGCGAATGAACAAGCATCAGGCGTGCTGGCTTTCCCGCCGCAGATCCCATGCCGTTATGGGGCATACCGAGTGAACACATAATCACGGGCTTTGGCACGAGCCTCGTGACAGGCAAAGCACGTACGATGCTGCGCTTCATCGGCCGGCTTGCCGTCGATGAAGCGGCCAAAACCCCAGCCGCCCGTCGAGGCATATTTCCGGGCATCTTTGACCATGACCTGCACGGTCGTCGGCGCACCGGGAATGGATGCGGATTCGAACTCGGGCGACTGCTCGTGTTTCCAGGCCAACTTCACCAGCACCGTCCCATCCGGAAACGGTTGCGCGCCGCGCTGGTAGGCCTTTATCGCCGTCGTGTTACCAACGACGGCGCGCAGCTCGTTCAGCGGAGCGCCCTCCTGCGCAGGGGCGATGAGCTGCCACTGCCGGTAGCCATCGGGCACGGTGACCTTAAAGATCGGCGACGCCGGCTTGTTGTCCTGCGCGCTCATCGCGATGGCCGCCGTCGCTATGCCTATGGCGGCACCGCCGACGAGTACGAGGATTGGATAAGGCGATTTCATTGGATCGCTCCCCTCACATCAGCGTCAGAGACGGTCCGCATCGATAACGGCCTGGATAAATGCCTGCGGCGCTTCCTGTGGCAGGTTGTGACCGATGCCACCCGTGATGAGGCGATACTCGTACTTGCCGGTGAAGTACTTGCGATAGGCCTCTGCCACTGGATGCGGCGCACCGTTGGCGTCTCCTTCCATAGTGATGGTCGGCACGGTAATCGAGGGCGACTTGGCCAGGCGTTCTTCCAGTGCGGCGTACTCTTCCTGGCCTTCGGCCAAGCCCAGCCGCCAGCGATAGTTGTGGATCGCAACGGCGACCTGATCCGGGTTATCCAGCGCAGCGGCGCTACGCTCGAAGGTGGCGTCATCGAAGTGCCACTGTGGTGAAGCAAGCTGCCAGATCAGCTTCGCGAACTCACGCGTGTACTTCGCATATCCCTGGTGTCCGCGCTCGGTGGCGAAATAGAACTGATACCACCATAGGTACTCGGCCTTCGGCGGCAACGGCTGCTTGCCGGCCTCCTGACTGCCGATGAGGTAACCGCTGACGGATACCAGCGCCTTGACCCGCTGCGGCCACAAGGCCGCGACAATGTCGGCCGAACGCGCACCCCAGTCGAATCCGCCGAGAACGGCGCGATGGATCTTGAGCGCATCCATGAAATCGACGACGTCCTTGGCCAGCGCGGCCGGCTCGGCGTTGCGCGGCGTCGTGGCGGAAAGGAAGCGAGTCGCGCCATAGCCACGTGCATAGGGAACAAGCACCCGGTAGCCCTTTGCCGCAAGCGCAGGCGCGACCTCGTCGTAGGCATGGATATCGTAGGGCCAGCCATGCAGGAGAATGACCACCGGTCCATCGATGGGGCCAAGCTCCGCATACGCCACATCCAGCACCCCGGCATGGATCTGCTTCAGCGTGCCGAGCGGATTCGGCGCCCCCACCACTATCTTGGATGCCTGCGTCGCATCGGATGGAGCGGACTCCGCAAGGGCCGCGCCCGTCATGCCGAACTGAGCGAGCGCGATAGCGAAGGCCGCTGCGGCCAGCACATGGCGGCGACTGGAATCATTGTTCTGGCACATCGGTTATCTCCCGTGAATGAACGATTCGTTTGGCGAAACAGCACCACTTGCCCAAGCACCGACACAGCATCACCGGTTATCGAGTACGGCCAGGGCCGCCTCTGCGTATTCATCGGCCACCAGCAACTGCACGCCTGCCCCGCCACCTTCCATGCCGACATCGACGCCGAGCACCATGGCGGATATGTCGGCGCCTTCCAGGGCAAGCTTGGCCAGTTCGGCGGCCAGGCTTGTGGTGTAGGTCCTGATGACCGTCATGGTCTGGCGTCCGCACGCTTGCGCAAGGGCTTGAACGCGCCGCGCAGTTCCTCGGCGAACAGCTGCGGCTGTTCCCATGCAGCGAAGTGCCCGCCCTTGGGGGCCTCGTGGAAGTAGTACAGCGACGGGTAGGCCTGTCTGGCCCAGCTTTCAGGTGCGCGATAGATTTCGTGCGGGAACACGGTAATCGCCACCGGCACTTTGATCTCACGCGTTTTCTGCGTGGCCGAACTGAAATTGTTGTTGTTGTTTTCCCAGTAGAAACGCGACGACGAAGCGCCGGTGTTGGTCAACCAGTACAGGGTGATGTCGTCGAGAATCTCGTCACGGCCGATCACGCGCTCAGGATGGAGTTCGCTGTCACTCCATTCGGCAATCTTCTCGTACATCCAGGCGGCCATTCCGCTGGGCGAATCGGCAAGCGAGTAACCGATGGTCTGCGGCCGCGTCACCATCATCGCGCCATACGCCGCGCTCCTGCCGAAGAACGTACTGAGCGCGTCGTACGCGCGCTTTTCCGGAGCAGACAAGCTGGCCGGCGCGGGATCGCCGGCGCTGATCGACTTCATCAGTTCTCCGGGAACCGTGGCAGGCATATTGAGGTGAATACCGAGCAGCCCCGAAGGTGCCTGACGCGCGAGAGCATCCGAAATTACCGAGCCGTGGTCGCCACCTTGCGACACATAATGGGTATAGCCCAACCGCTTCATCAGTACGTCCCAGGCGCGCGCGACCCGGTCGGGGTTCCAGCCGAGGTCGATGGGCCGACTCGAAAAGCCGTAGCCGGGAATGGCGGGGATCACGACGTCAAAAGCGTCTTCAGGACGTCCGCCATAAGCCACCGGATCGGTGAGCGGACCGATGGACTTCAGGAACTCCAGCGGCGAACCCGGCCAGCCATGCGTAAGGATCAGCGGCATCGCATTCGGCTCGCGCGAGCGCACATGGATGAACTGGATATCCAAACCATCGATCGTGGTGACGAACTCCGGCAGCGCATTCAACTTTGCTTCCAGCCGGCGCCAGTCATAGCCACTGCCCCAGTAGCGCACCAGCTCCCGCACCTGAGCCAGCTGGATGCCCTGGGATTCGTCCTTGACCGTTTCCTCGTCGGGCCAGCGGGTTTGCGCAACGCGCTTGCGCAGGTCGTCCAATTGAGCCTGCGGCACGTGGATATGAAACGGTCGGATACGGGTATCGTCCTGCTTGCCCGCACTGGAAGCGGGCTGGCCGGTGTTGCTTTCCGCAAGGGCCAGCGAACCGGCGGCAACCGGTCCCGCGAAGCTGACGAAAGCAAGGCCGCAGGCAAGCACCATGGCGCCAAGGGTAAATCCGCGGCTGCGTAGCGTTGGTGAAAAATGGTGGGGCATAGGGGGCTCCGGTGGATCGGGTTGGTCTGAACGCATATGGCACCCGGCTGCAAGCGATGTATTCCGCGGCGCGCCGATGAGAACAGACGAATGCAACGACGGCGATTGCACGATGGTGTCGGTCGATACCTTGGTGCTAATCGTCCCGTTGGAACTCAGGCGAGATAGCCGCCATCGATGGTCAATGCCGCACCTGTAACGAATGCCGCTTCCGGACGGGCCAGATAGGCCACCAGACCGGCCACTTCATCACTGGTCCCCAGGCGGTCCACCGCCAGCAAGGGGCGCACCAACTCGCGAACTACCTCGCTGTTGGTCATGTCGGTTTCGGTGGGGCCGGGCTGTACCGCATTGACGGTAATGCCGCGTGGCCCGAGATCACGCGCCATGCCGCGGGTAAGGCCGGCTACCGCCGCCTTGCTCATGCAATACGCAGACGAGCCGGCGAACCCTGCCCGCTCCGCCGCAACACTGCCAACAGTAATGATGCGGCCGCCCTTCCCCATATGGACAAGCACTGCCTGCGTGGCCACGAACACGGCCCGTACGTTCACGGCCAGGACCCGGTCGAAGTCAGATAGCGGGTAGCTGTCCACCAGGCCATGGCTGAGGATGCCGGCATTGTTGACGAGGATATCCAGACGTCCAAACGCCTGCGCCGCTTGGGCTACTGCTCGTTCGATCTGCGTGGGGTCAGCGCTGTCCGCTTTGATCGCGAATGCCTTTCCGCCGTTCGCTTCGACGCTCGCCGCAAGCTCCGCGGCCGGCCCGTCCGACGATTGATAGGTAAAGGCCACTGCGGCGCCGTCGTCGGCGAGGCGCCGGACAACAGCCGCGCCGATGCCGCGGGAGCCTCCGGTAACGAGGGCACATTTGCCGGCCAGTGCTTTCGAGTCGGTCATGGTCAAGCCCCCTGTCAAACCAGGTTGAGAGTGATCTGCACGTTGCCGCGAGTCGCCTTGGAGTACGGGCAGGTCTGGTGTGCCGCTTCGATCACCGCACGAGCCGTGTCGTGATCCAGGCCAGGCAAGCTGACGTTGAGGCGCGCCTGGAGGAAGTAGTCCTCACCCGTGAGGCAGAGATCGATCTCGGCGTCGATGGCGCGTTCGGCTGGCAACTTCACTTCCATCCGACGGGCGGCGATGTTCATTGCGCCATCGAAGCAAGCCGACCAGCCCGCCGCGAACAACTGTTCGGGATTGGTGCCCTTGCCAGAGCCAGGAAGCGCGTGATGGATATCCAGCAGGCCATCGCTGCTGCGGGAGGTACCGCCATCGCGATTGCCGGTGGTGTGAACCTTGGCGGTATACAGAACCTTTTCAGGAGTCATGGCTTGGGTCCTTGCATTTGATCGTTGTATGCGTATTCCGGGGCTCGGAATGCCGAGTGATCAAAACAGGCCGGGACCAGCGAAGCGATTGCACGTTGGTATCGATCGATACCTTTGGATAATGCGTAAAAAAATGGCTGTTCTCATCCCGTCTGAGCGACAACCCATAGATGAAGAAAACCGACACCAAAGTATGATGGGCGGGTGCCTATGATTGGTGCATGCTCGACTAACGGCGATCGCCGAGTGAGGCCGGTATGAAAATGGAGCTCGGCAGCGTCTTCGATGCGCTGCCTGGGTTGGTGTGGACCGCCCTTCCCGATGGGAGCGTCGATCACGTCAATCACGCTTGGCGCGAATACACGGGCCACCACAGCAACAGCCAATACGTACCAGGATGGGAGGCCATTGCGCATCCCGACGATCTGGCCAACCTGCTTCGCGCCTGGCAATTGGGACACGCATCGTGCTCACCGTTCGAAACGGATGCGCGGCTGAGACGCTTCGATGGTACGTACCATCGCTTTGTCTTGCGCATGCGCCCACTCGGGGACGGCGAAGGCAAGATCGTGAAATGGTGCGGCGTGGGCACGGATATTGATTCCTACACCCGAACCGATCGGCCTACGGATGTGCGTGATAGTGATTTGCGCGAGATCGTGGATAGCATCCCTGCGTTCATCGGACTGGCCTCGCCCTCTGGCGAGGGCGAGTACTTCAATCGATTCGCGCGGGAATACCTGGGCGCGACGCTCGATGATTTGACCGGCTCGAAAGCCGTGGACACCGTTCATCCCGAGGATCTCCCCGCAGCGGCGGAAGGCTGGAAGCGCGCGGTGGAATCTGGCGAGCCGTATGATTCCGTCCATCGCGTCCGTCGCGCCGACGGCATCTACCGTTGGTTCCAGGCGCGCGGCCTGCCGTTGCGCGGCAGCGACGGCAATATCGCTCGCTGGTTCCTCGTCGATGCCGACATCGAGGAACAGAAGCGCGGAGAGGCGTTACTGTCGGGCGAGAAGCAGCTGCTGGAAATGGTTGCGCGAGGTCAGCCGCGCACGGGCGTACTCGACGCCTTCTGCCGTCTGGTAGAAACCACGATCTCCGGTTGTCGCTGCAGTGTCATGCTGCTGGACCCCAGCGGCGCACGCATGGAACTCAGTGCGGGACCGAGCCTGCCCCCCAACTTCGTTTCGATCATTTCGGGTTGCGCTATCGGCACCGATATCGGGCCGTGCCCGATGGCCATCCGCCTTCGTGAGCAGGTGATAGCCCCCGATCTAGCGACGGAGACGCGCTGGACCACAACACGCTGGCCAGCCCTGGCCATGGCGCATGGCCTGTATTCCTGCTGGTCGACACCGGTCATCGCCGCATCCGGCGAGGTCCTTGGTGTCTTTGCGATCTACTACAACCATCCGAAGGCGCCAACGCCGCAGGACCTTGTGCTGATCGCTCAGCTCACGCACATCGCGAGCATCGCCATCGAACGTATGCGGTCGCAGCGATCCATTGAGCAGGCACTGGACGACGTGCTCGCCTCGGAAGACCGGCTGCGCAGCATCATCGATGCCGTACCGGGATTCGTGTGGAGCACGGCGCCCGATGGCAGCGTGGACTTTCTCAACCAGCGCTGGTGCGAATACACCGGCATGACCATGGAAGAAGCCAGCGGTTTCGGCTGGACATCGGCCGTGCATCCGGACGATGCGGTAGCGCTGGCCGCCTATTGGCAGGCACTTCTCGTGTCGGGCCAGCCGGGTGAATACGAAGCGCGGCTTCGTCGGCACGACGATGTCTACCGCTGGTTCCTTATCCGCGCTGTGCCGCAACGGGATGCTGCCGGCCGCGTAGTGAAATGGTACGGCGCGAACACCGATATTGAAGACCGCAAGCAGGCCGAAGCGCTTTTGGCAGGCGAGAAGAAACTGCTGGCCATGATGGCTGGGGGCACATCGCTGGCCTCGATACTGGATGAGGTCTGCCGCCTGATCGAAACGATCATGGATGGCGCCATGTGTAGCATCGTGTTGATCGATCCGCGACGCTCACAGCCATTGCGCGAAGAAGGTCCGCTGCTTTTCCTGCAGGCGGGTGCGTCGCCCAATGTCCCTCCTGAGCTGATGGGTCACGTGCTTGCCCGTGCCGCTGACGCGGATGCAGACCCAGTGGCCTGGAGCGCGCTCGCCGCGCAACCGATGATATCGCCCGATATCGCACGGGAAGCGCGTTGGAAAGCATGGCGTTCGGTAGCCATGTCGCACGGTATTCGGGCGAACTGGTCGGTGCCGATCACCTGTGTCAACGGCATGGTGGCCGGCATTCTTTCTATTCTGTATCGCGAAGTGCGGGAGCCCGAACCCACACATCAGGCCTTCATCGCACGGTTTACGCACCTGGCGCATATCGCCATCGAATGCGCACGCTGGGAGACCGCGCTCAGGCAGAGCGAAGCATTCCTGGCCAAGGCCCAACGCCTCAGCCTGACCGGCACGTTCTCCTGGCGCGTCAGCACCGACGAGATCACCTGGTCCGATGAAATCTATCGCATTGTCGAAGTCGATCCGGAAGAGACGCCAACGCTCGACGTGATGTACGCGCGTATCCACCCCGAAGATATGCCATCCGTGCAGGATGTCTTGAAGCGGCGACGGACCGATGGCCGGGACTTCGAACACGAGCACCGTCTATTGATGCCCGACGGTCGCGTGAAACATGTGCACCTCGTCGCCCATGCGACAAAAGACGAGGACGGCGGCCTGGAATACATTGCCGCGATGCAGGACATCACCCAGCGCAGGCAATCCGAAGAAGCCCTCGGCAAAGTGCGCTCTGAACTCACTCACGTGGCACGCGTAGCAAGCCTTGGTGCCCTGACGGCTTCCATTGCCCATGAGGTGAACCAGCCGCTTGCAGGCATCATCACCAACGCCAACACCTGCCTGCGCATGCTCGCGTCGGACCCGCCCAACGTCGACGGTGCACGCGAGACGGCCCGTCGCACCATTCGCGACGGCAACCGCGCATCCGAAGTGATTCAGCGCTTGCGGGCGCTGTTCACCAAGAAGGATCTCTCGGCGGAGCCGGTCGATCTCAACGAAGCCACACGCGAAGTGCTCGCCATGCTGCTCGGCGAACTTCAGCTCAACAGCGTGATGCTGCAAACCGAATATGCCGATGGCCTTCCGATGATCCGCGGCGACCGCGTGCAGCTGCAGCAAGTCATCGTCAACCTGATACTCAACGCCGCAGACGCCATGCATGCCATAACCGACCGGCCGCACCACCTTCACGTGAGTACATCGCTCGACGACCAAGGGCGCGCCTGCCTGGCCGTTCGCGACAATGGCATCGGCTTTGACACACAGGACACCGAGCGTTTGTTCCACGCGTTCTATACGACCAAGAGTACGGGCATGGGTATCGGCCTGTCGGTGAGCCGTTCCATTCTCGAACGCCATGGCGGCGAGCTGTGGGCGACGCCGAATGATGGACCCGGCGCCCGCTTCACCTTGGCCATCCCTGTCTGGTCCGAGACTACCGATGTGGTACTCGAACATGACTCGGCCTGGGCCGATACCTCTGTGCTTTCCGGCTGCGCCAAGGAAGCACGGTGATGGGTGATCAGCTGCTTATTTCGGTCGTCGATGACGACGAGTCGGTGCGCGAATCATTGCCGGACCTGCTGAGGGAGTTCGGCTTCATGGTGGCGGCCTTCAGTTCGGCGGAGGCGTTTCTCGCCTCCGGACAAGTGGATGCGACGCGCTGCCTGATCGTGGATATCGCCATGCCAGGGATGCGTGGACCGGAGCTGCAACAGGAGCTGCAACGGAGCGGCCGCGACATTCCGGTCATTTTCATCACCGCCCACGGCGATGCCGGCGATCGCCCACAGCTGATGCGCCACGGGGCCGTCGATTGCCTATTCAAACCCTTCAGCGAAGCCGCCCTGCTCCGGGCACTCAGCGCCGCATTCCCGGTCGCCTGACACCGAATCGACAGTACGAGGAAGCCATGGCATGTTGAACGCACATTCCCGCCACGCCAACGAATCTACCGCATTGGCCATGCCTGCCCCGACACCCGTCGTCTATGTGGTTGACGATGACCTCTCCGTGCGCGAGTCGCTGGAGTTGATGATTCATCACGCAGGCTGGCAACCCGTGCTGCTCGAATCCGCGCAGGCTTTTCTGTCGCAACCCGAGCCGCCGGGCCCCAGCTGCCTGCTTCTGGACGTCCATTTGCCCGACCTCAACGGCCTGGATTTACAGGCACGCATTGCCGGTAAGCGTCCCGGCATGCCGATCATCTTCATCACCGGCTATGGGGACGTACCACTCACGGTGCGCGCGATGAAGGCGGGCGCTGTCGAGGTGCTGACCAAGCCCTATGACAGCGAGGTGCTGCTGCGTGCGATCACCGACGCCATCGAAGCCAGCCGGTCCGCACTGGGACACGAGAGCCAGTTGCGTGCGCTGCGTGAAAGTTACGCCTCACTGACGCGACGGGAACAGGAAGTGCTGGCGATGGTGGTCACAGGGCGGCTCAACAAGCAGGTCGCCGCGGATCTCGGTATCAGCGAGATCACGGTAAAGGCTCATCGCGGCAGGGTCATGCGCAAGATGGGAGCGCGCTCGCTACCTGAGCTTGTGAAGATGGCCGACCTGCTTGGCCATGCCATGGCGCTGCCCGGGTAAGGCGGCACACCCCGGAACGGTCAAAGCATTGGCCAGCGCGCCTCGAACAAGGCCACCTTTCCTTCGACGCGGATGGTGACCTCGGCGAAATGCTCCTGCAAAGCCCGTTCCAGGCCGTTTCGCGTATCGTGGCGATTCCCAAAAATGCCCTTGCGGTTGTAGACGTCCATCAGCTTGCGGCCCATGCGATTGTGGCCGACTTCGTCACCGAGGATGGTGGCACCATAAAGCACACCGCTGGGCCGGAGTAGCGGCTTCAGGTGCGCGAACACGGCCGCTTTTTCGTCCATCGTGCCCGGTAGGCAGTGCAGCAGATAGAAGAGCGAGATCGCATCGAACGTGGCTTCCATGCCACTTGGCGGGGGCGTCATGACGTCGTGCTGGATCACCTTGGTGGAGGGGCGATTCAGACGCCGCTGCGCGGCTTGCAGGCTGGACAGATTGAGATCCATCAGCGTGACCAGCGCCGATGCGGGAAGGTCGGCCTTTGAAAAGTAGTAACCGGTGCCGACGCCTACATCCAGGTGATGGCGGCCGCTGTGCAGCCGAAAAAACGGCAGGAGCACGTCGCGTGTCGGGCATTCCCACGCGTAGTGATTGGAGATCCCCAACACCCACCAGTCATACAGTTTGAGAACCAGTGGGGAATAGATGCCCGCGCCTTTGCCGGTGTCGTTGCTCAATGGAGTATCCAGGGATCCAGGAAAATGGCGGCGAGTGAAGTTGCCGGATAGCGGCTCGCCGAATGGACATGTGCAGATGCGCCAGATATCACCAGCAGCTGGCGAAAGATGCCATTACACGAAGGTGTTGGCAAAGGGCGCGCTATATCGGCTGTCCCTGCGCATCATCGCTATACGACCGCCGCCCCCTTCAAGACCGATACCTTCGTTCGATAGCCCGGCAACGGCGTCTTCGCTTCAATGGCCTTGCGTTGCGCGGCCCTCCTCCATCCGGTAGCTCAAGCCATCGCTCGAGCCCATGGCCGTCGCTCCCCCTGTTGCAACCGCTGGGCCGAGGTCATGCCATGAACGCAGAACGTCCTTACCGAATGTCCGTCGTGCCATCGGCTCCGGTGGCATACAGGCCGGGCCGGCACATCCTCAACGCAGATGCTTTGGCAGTGATCAAGGCCGCGGCCAGGGTCGAGCCCGACATCGCCGCGATCATGTCCTGGTACCGCGATACGCCCATCGCCGGATTGGGCGACATGACGGCCGAGTCGCTGGTAAACAACGGACGTGTCAGCGATGTCCTGGCATTCCTTCGTGGCATTGAAGAGGAATACCGAAGATGACACTGCTCGCGCGTGCCGATGCGCGACAGTGCGATGTCATTTCTGCTTTTGAACAGCGGCCTGCCCGTCCTTCCAGAGTTGTGCCAGGTCGCGGCGATCCATGCTGTCGGCATCCGCCCATGCATTGGCGCGCCATGGCGCCAGCATATCCAGCGCAACGGAGGGCCGACCTTCCTCCAGCGACAGGCGAGCCAGATCCATGGTCGTGCGCAACTCCCACGCACGCGCGCCCTGGCTTCGGCTCAGGGCGAGCGATTCCTGCAGCATGGCTTCGAGGGAGGCACGCTCCTCATCGCCACGCGCTTTGAAGATGCCCGCTTTGACGCGCAGCAATTCGGGTAGCGCGAAGGCGTCGCCACTCATGCGGCAATGATCGATCGTGCCGTCCAGCAAACGATCCGCCTCGTTGTAACGACCGCTCAGGATCAGACCCTCAGCCAGTGCCAGCTCGAATGTCGTAGTGAGCAACTCGTAACGCATGCCATGCAGCCGTGCCAGGCTTTCTTCCAGCCAGCCAATGGCCTCGTCCGGTTGGCCTGCCCTGATGGCTATCGCCCCCCGCATACCCAATGAGGCGGCAATGTACGGCGCGAGCATGTTCGCCTCAGCAATCCTCGAGAAGGTTTGCAAACTGGCCTCTGCCCTTTCCAGATCGCCCAGCCAGATGTAGATGCCCAGTGTCCAGACCAATGCAATGCAATGCGTCACCGGATGATCCAGCGTGGCCGCTTCGCTCTCGACACGGATCGCCCACTGCCGCGCTTCGTCGGGGAAATCCAGCAGCCACAGCGTGCGGGCCAACGCCAGGCAGGTGCGGTTGCGATGGTCGAAGCCATAATGAATCGTATGGCTTCGGCGTGGCGGCAGGCTGTGCTTGAGCGACTTCTCCAGTTCGCTGCGCGCCAGTGCCTGATTGCCCAGCAAATGATGAGAAACGCCCGCGAGCGAGGCCGCCACCGAAATCGCTTCCGGCTCGCCGATGGCGTCACCCACGCCCATGGCCTGCTCCGCCCACGCCAGTGAAGAAGCGAAGTCGCCAATGCGCTCATAGAAGATCTGAAGACGCCCCAGAAGACGCAACTGGGACCAGTGATCGCCCAACGCCACGGCGATATCCATGGCACGCAGCAATGCGGCCTCAGCGGGACCGCTGTTGCCCCTGGTAAACATCAACACCAGCCCGAGCGCCGCCTGCAGCTCCATTTCGGCGGGCGTACCGAAATAGCCAAGCTCGAGCAATTCGACCGCCCGGCCGCACCAGGTGCGGCATTCCACCAGCAGGGAAAAATGCAGGAACAAGGGCGCGCTTGCCGCCGCGAGCGGGAGGGCCAGGCCGGGATCGCCCTGCGGGCCAAAGCTCCATTCCAACGCGCTGCGGATGTTGCCGAGCTGGCTCACGAGCCGTGTCGAGTTGTCGAATATCTCGTCGGGCGATGAGCCCAGGCTACCGAGCAGTTCCGTGTAGTACGCCGCATGGCGGAAGGCGACCGCATGCGCTTCGTCCTGTCCGCGCGAAGCCAGACATTCCTTGACATAGGCTCGCGTCATTTCAAGGAGCCGATAGGAATGGATGGCCTCGGAATGATCGAGCGCCACCAGCCCCTTCGCCGCAAGCTGATCCAGTACGGCTGCCGCGTTCATCTGATCGATCTGTGCATCAGAGACGACTTGCGAGGCCGCGTCCTGCGAGAACGGCCCCACGAAAACAGCCAGCCGGTCAAAGACAAGGCGCTCGATGGGCGACAGCAGGCCATAGCTCCAGTCGAGCATCGCACGCAGGGTCTGCTGCCGCGGCAGCGCTGTACGCCGGCCGGCCCAACCCAGCGAAAAACGTTTACCCAGCATGGTGTGGGTGGCCTGGATGCCATGCGTTGCCACGCGTCCGGCAGCGAGCTCGATAGGCAACGCCATGCCGTCCAGGCGGCGGCACATGTCCGCGATAAGGCGAACTTCGTCGGCAGTCGGCATCAACGAGGCATGGCCAGCCGATGCACGCTCGACAAAAAGCTTCACTGCCGGGAACGCAAGCAGGCTGTCTACGGAGTAATCACCAATCTCTGCCGGAAAACCCAACGGGTCGAGCCAGTGCACCTGTTCATGACGGGCTCTGAGCGGCTCTCTGCTGGTAGCCAACACTGCCGTTCCAGGCGCACCTTCCCGGATGCGCTCAACGATGCTCGAAACCGCCTCGACGAGATGCTCGCAGTTGTCGATAACGAACAGGACGTTGCGCGACTGCAGGTGCGCTAACAGCACAAAAACCGGGTCTTCCGCCTGCACTGGAATGCCGACTACACCTGCCAGGGCCGATGGCACAAGCAAGGGATCCTCGACCTGGGCCAGATCGACGAAGTGCACCCGCTCGTAGTTGCCGCCCGTTAGTTGATAGGCCGCTTCGACGGCCAGACTAGTCTTGCCCACGCCGCCGGCGCCGACGATGCTGAACAAACCTGGCAAAGCAAGACGATCGACGATCAGATGAATATCGTCATCGCGTCCGATCAGCCGCATGCGCGGCGGCAGGCCATTCACACGGCTTGCTTTGCCGGCAGCTGCCGGCAGAAAAGTGTCCACCGCCGGAGGCCGCCGTTCGACAGGGGCCACGAACGCGTAACCCACACCCACCTGGGTGCTGATGTATCGGGCACCACCCTCCCCATCGCCCAGTGCACGGCGCAAGCCATTCATATGGAAGCGCAGACTGCCTTCCTCAACGACGGCATCAGGCCATACGCGCCGTAGCAATTCCCGTTTGGGAACGACCCGGCCGGGCTGTTCTACAAGCGCAATCAAGAGATCCAGCGCGCGGCCGCCGATGTCTATCGGCACGCCGTCCTTGGTCAGCAGACGCTTGGCGGGGACGATTTGGAACGGACCGACCGCAATGGCCACGTGACCCGAATCGTGCAGTTCGTCAGGGGCGGACTCCACGGGAATCGCTCTCTGGGATCGTGTGTGGCGTGGGGAACAACGGCGACCTTTCGGGGCCGAAATTTCTTACATCATAGGCGATCCCTGGCTATTCAAACCAGTTCGGTCAAACGAACCCGATGGCGATATCGATGTTGCCGCGCGTCGCCTTCGAATAAGGACAGTTCTGATGAGCCGCATCGATCAGCAGTTGAGCCATGTCGGGATCCAGCTTGGGCAGGGATACCGTCAGCCGGGCCTGAAGAAAAAAGCCTTGTTCGCCGTGCCCCAGGTCCACCTCTGCCACCACCGACGCGTCGGCGGGAAAACCGATCTTGCGCGCATGTGCCGCGTGGCGAAGTGCGCCGATGAAGCAAGCCGACCAGCAAGCCGCAAAGAGCTGCTCGGGATTCGTGCCGGCGCCCGGCGCACCCGGTGGCGAGAGCTTGACGTCCAGGCGGCCGTCATCGCTGCGGGCCACGCCGTCACGGCCGCCCGTTGTGTAGGTCTTGCCGCTATGAAGAATCTTCCGGACCGTGATCATGGTTTTCCGTGGAGCTCAACTTGAGGTACTGCGATCCGGCACTGGCAGGTATTTTCCGCGTCCAGACGCGGCAGGCATTGGTACTCCTGCCGCCGAATAAAACCGGAGGGCGTATGTGCAGCTAGAGAGGATCGCCGCCTATAGCGCTGTAGCTTCGGCGGAGACGGCTTGAGTCAGGCGCATAGAGCGGGCGCCATTGACGTGGCTTAAGGCAAGCTTGCGAAGAAGACTTACGGACTCACTATCGGTATCGTCCGCAGTCACACAGGTATCGCTCCCCGATGCGTCACGAGCTTTTCCGGAAGCCGGAAGACCATGCTCGCCGCGCAGGTAGTCGGCCACCCGGAGACGCGCCAGTCCAAGCAACCAGGCGCGAAATGGCTGGCTCCGCTCATAGCTCGCGCGTTGCCGGTAGACCTCAACAAGGGTCTCCATGACCAATAGATTCAGATCAGCCTTGCGCTCTCGCAGCTGCCCCTCGAAAAACGCGAAGAGCAGCGGCGTCGTCGCCTGAAACAACAGTTGAAACGATCGGCTATCGCTCTTTGCATCGGCGCTCAACCAGGCGCATAACTCCTCATTGGACACGCGCCCTGCCGTTTCAAAGCAAGCACCGTGATACCCATCACGCATGATTCCACCCTCCGGCCACAGCCATCGCCGCCGCCCATCTGGCCACCTTGTCCGGAGACGCGCAGCCAGTGGCCCTTGCTGTTTTGGCTAGCCTGAAGACCGGTCGGCGGAATCGCCAGTTATTTGGTGTTAGGTCCCGTTAGCGACGGTGGCCCGGGACGCTGTGTTCCATTCACATGCCTCCTCCATCAGACGGCCATGGGTCAGCGCAAGACGTCGCGTCAAACCCATGTTCTCGAGAAACGCGGCATCGTGACTTACCACCACTAGCGCGCCCTCGTAGGCACGCAACGCCTCCTCCAGCTGGCGAATGCTGGTGAGATCCAGATTGTTGGTTGGCTCGTCGAGCAGCAGAAGTTGGGGGGCGACATCGGCGTGCAGCACGCATGCCAGGACCACGCGCAGCCGCTCTCCACCCGATAGGTCGGCGACGGGCAGTTGCATGCGCTCGCCGCGAAAATGGAGACGCGCAAGCAGGTTCGCCCGCTCTTGGGCCGGCATGCCAGGCGCGTAGTCGGCCAGGCACTCAGCCACGCTACGGGTGGGATCGGCCAGCTCCAGTCGCTGGGAGAGATACGCCACACGCCCTTCCCCCCGCCGGATCGCACCGGAATCGGCCGAACGCTCTCCTGCCATGACGCGCAACAGTGTGGTCTTGCCGGAACCGTTGTCGCCCGACAGAGCGATGCGTTCTGGACCGCGAATGGCCATGGTCAGGCCATCCTCCCCGAACAGCGGCTTTTTGCCATGCCATATCTGCAGGTGTTCGCATGAGAACAGCACGCGCTGAGCGGGAACCCGGGTGGCTGGCAGCGTGAAGTCCAATGCAGTCGGCACTTCAAGATCACGTGCGGCATCAGCAAGACGCGTGCGAACCCTCGCAAGACGATCAGCATGCAAGCCGTCGGCCTTGCCCGCCGACACTTGCGCGCCGCGCTTGAGATTGCCCGCCGCAATACGGGAAAGGCCGGCGTCGGAGAGACCTCGCGCCGCATTTCCCGCCCTGCGCTCGGCACGCTCCCGCGCCTCTTGCTTGTCGCGCTTCTCGCGCCGGACTTCACTGCGCAGGTTCTGCACCTGCTCGACGAGTGCGCGCTGTTCGGCATCCACTGTGTCGCGATAGCTGTCGTAACCGCCACCGAACCAGCGGACGTTGCCGCGCGACAGTTCGGCAATCTGGTCCATGCCGCGCAGTAGTTCCCTGTCGTGGCTGGCCACCACCAGGCAACCCTGCCATTCGGCAAGTACCTGATAGAGGCGGCTCCGCGAGACGACGTCGAGATTATTGGTGGGCTCATCCAGCAGCAGTACGTCCGGACGCTGCACGAGTTTGGCGGCGATCCCCAGTGACATCACTTGCCCGCCGCTGAGCGTCGCCAGCTTTCGGTCCAGGGCAACGTCGGCGAGCCCAAGGCGCGTCAGCACAGCGTGGGCGCGCTCGCGAACATCCCAGTCACCGTCCAGAATATCCAGCTGGGCAGGCATCCCATGGCCCGCCAATAGGGCATCCAGCGCGACCAGTTTCGGCGCAATGTCCAGGACATCCGCCACGGTTGCCGCCTCCGTCAATGGCAGATGTTGTGGGAGGTAGGCTCGGATTCCGCGGACATCTATCGTGCCGGCCGACGGCTGCAGCTCACCCGCCAGAAGCTTCAGGAGGGTGCTCTTGCCGGCGCCATTGGGGGCAACCAGCCCCGTGCGCGATGGGCCAAGCGCAAACGAAAGATCGGCCAGAACAGGTGTGCCGTCGGGCCAGGCAAAAGAAAGATTGGAAACGCGGATGTGCGCTTCGGACATATGGGATTCTCCGTCGGAGCCCGTCGCAACGTTAGGCGTCAGGCAGGGGCCAACCGGATGGGGCGATGAACGCTGAAACCTCAGCGTCACGCAGTCCGGCATGGGTCGTCGGGGGGAATCGCTTTACTCACATGTCAGGAGATATCTCTGCAGATAGGGAATTTATATTAGCGCTTGAGGGCTACATTTGCTTGTACATCGCCTGACCGAAGCCGAAGCACAAGCCATGGTGACCGGCGCCAAAATTAAAAGATTGTGGGAATGAGCTCGCGGCAAGAAAAGCATTACGACCTTCACATGCCCCACCCAAGCCTGCTCGGTTAATTTAAACCATACCTTCTCGTGGATCATCCAACGGAACGATTCCGGCGATCAGGTGTGAACCAAGTTGTCGCAAGAAAAGACGCTTCCCCAACAAGGAAGATAAGTACCTCGGCAGCCACCCCACTGCCTCGATTCAACTGATATCGATCGCAAACCGACTGCTATGCGAGCAGTTGATCGGTTTGTCGCGCCATAACCTCCGAGCCCCCACATGAAAACCAACAAAAAACTCTTGCCCATTGGGCACCAGCATCAAACTCGCCGCTACGCGCTCAAGTTCATGACGGCGATAGCCGTGAGCGCATTCGGCGCCATCGCACTCAACACGGCATACGCGCAGTCAACCAGCTCCAGCATTGTGGGCAAGGCCCCAACCGACAGCACCATTACGGTACACAGTGACAAGGGCCTTACCCGTCACGGGTCCCCTAACAGCAAAGGCCGCTACAACCTCTCCGCATTGCTGCCCGGAACCTACCTGGTGTCGCTGGAAAAGGACGGCAAGACGCTCGCCACGGTGCAGGGTGTTCCGCTCTTTGCATCCAGGGCATCCGAAGTGGATTTTGCTTGCGACAACGACCAGTGCACGGGATCGTTCAATCACTGATCGCGCGGGCTCTTGGTGTCATGCCATCTGGCATGACACCAAACACCTGACGCCCACGCCCGGGCCACCTACGGCAAATTGGCCGTTTAGTTAAACGGCCGTATCTCGATCTCGCTCGTCCCTCGCATGGGATTACGCATATCACGCCGCCTACGGCGCGCGCATTGGTTTCCAAAAGTACATGGATTTTGGCGTCATGCCCAAGCCATTCCGCGTGCTCAAGCGATCGCGCCGCGTTGCGCGAACGTGCTACTCCCTGTGACATGCCACTCCCTATGAATTGTGGGATTTCGGTCGCATTGCCGGCGCCATGCCTGCGCTAGATTCCGGCCGCGTTCGCATCCGTTCACTCGTTGAGGAGGTGGACCATGCCGACGTGGACCTGAGGCTCGTTGCGTGACATGGGCTTACAGGCATTCGCCCATCTTCGGAGGTGCGCCATGGTTAATACCGATGATCTGAAGCACTTTTTCGGACTGTTGATCCACTGGCTATTGCCGTAAGCCTCGCTATAGAGGCGCTCTTGCGCGCCCCTTGGGGGCGCGCATTTTCTTGTGCGCCGGATGAGTTCTATTCTTTCCGCGCATTCCCGATCGAGCCGTTTCTCTACAACTACCCCGGCACGCTTCAGAAGCGCACCGACATAGCCGCAGTCAGGTCCTGGTCCACGGTGCGCTGGCTGCCGGCCTGGCCGGTATAGCTCAGCGAAAACACCGCGTCGGGTGCGAGCGTGAAATCCAGACCGGCGTCGAGCACGCCGACATCCCGGCTCACGACCAGGCCGCGCACGTTGTAGGCATTGCCACCGGCACGGAACGCCAGCGTGTGATCGACGTCCACGTCACCCATGGCGTGGCGCCAGCCGATGCCGGCGCGCGCGTTCACCGCCATCGTGCCGAGTTGGAAGCTGTCAGCTACGAAGTGCACGCCCAGAGTGGAATAGGTCACGTCGGCTTCGTGACTGCGGCCAACGAGCGCGGCCGGTCCACCGGATTCGCGGAATGACTCGAAGCTCTGCCGCACCTGGGCCAGTTGCAGGTAAGGCTGCCATGTATTGCCGCCCCAACGCAGGCCATAGCCGAGTTCACCGAAGGCCTGGGCGGTATGCCCGTAGTAATCCGTGCCAAGGTGGGCCGCAGTCAGTCCGGAGACCTGCACGAACCGGTCGGTGGCGATATCGTGGCGCACAAACACCGCGCCCATCTTGAACGTGAGCGCGCCCCACTGCGTTCCCGCATACGCGCCGTAGGTGGTGTCGTGAGTGCTGGCGGTCGAGTAACGGCTGTCAGCGGTGAGCGATGAATGGTCGTAACCAAACAACACGCCCGCGCGCCAACGATTGTCGAAGATCAGCGTGTCGATGCCGCCCATCACGCCGCCCATATCGCGCGTGACCGCACCGGCATTGCCGTTGTTGCCCTGATGGCTCCAGCCACCAGCGGCCTGTGCCCACAGATGGCTGCCGTCAGCGCAGCCGGCCGCGCAGGAAAGCCGCGCAAAGGTTGCGTCGCGGGCGAAATGACTGTCCTCGATCATCTGCGTGCCAACCGCAGCGTGGATCTCGCCCGACAGACGGTCGTATCCCGCGCGTGCGCTAGCCGGATCTGCGGGCCACTGGCTTTGCAGGGATGTCCGTAACGAGCTTCGCACCGGCAGTGACTGCAAAGCAGTGGCGACCGCCACCTGATTGGGCGAACCGGAGGCGACGAAAGGCTGGCTCTGCGTCATCGCCGCTGAGAAAGGTGTGGCGACCGCCAACGCGGTCCCGATGAACAACAGGCGCCTGATGCGCCGTCCCGAAGTGTGCATGGACGGTTGATCGTGTGGGGCACTAACGCTCATCGCGCCGAGACCGCGGTTGCGAATAGGCATACATGGCTCTCGATGACCGCCACCGAGCGTGGCAACTGCCAAGTATCCTTGTCGCACCACAAAATTATGTGTGCATGGTCTCGTCGATGCGCGATAGAAATGCGGTGTTCATCTGCGAGCCAGCTCAAGCTTGTGGCGAACTGTTGCAGATCTTCATGAGCTTCGCCTCCACATAGCGCAGCTCACGCACCTCACACTTCCGTGCCTTCATGCACTCGCGCTACACACTTCGGTTATCGGTCCTGTATACACTTTGGTGACAGACATCTGACCGTTTATTGACCAACGATCCGCCTGAAGGGATTCATCGGCGTCAGACGTAAGGCGTCCCGGCGAGCGCGGTGTTGACTCCGGCGAAGCCGCGCTCCATCACCCTCACGAAAGCCGCTTCGGATTTCCGTTTCTCGCGAAACGCGCGAAGCGCCTCGCCATAGGCAACCACCAGCGTGCCCATCAGCATGGTCGCTGCCAGGCGGGCGACGGGGTCGGCGTGCGATCTGCCCGCCGCATCGGACAGCATTTCCGCAAGATCATCGGAGAGCGTTACCTGCAGCTCGCGCGCACGCGTCGTGAGTGCCGGACTCTCCGCGACGGTGCGCCAGAACCGGACGGGCCGCGCCGTCATCCTGAACAACGGATGCCGCTTCTTTACCAGCGTACGCATCAACATCTGGAACGCGTCGACGGGCGATTGCTTGCCGCGATCGGCAAGCGCCTCGCGCACCAACGCCCGCACTTCCTCTTCGCGATCGAAGACAAGGTCTTCCTTTCGCGGAAAGTAGTTGAACACCGTTTTTCTGGCGACGTCCGCTTCGCGCGCGATCTCATCGACCGAAACATTTTCGAAGCCACGCTCGACGAACAATCGCGTAGCGATGTTTGAAATCGCCTGGCGGGTCTCCGCCTTCTTGCGATCCCGGTGTCCTGGACGGTTTGACATGCTGATGCTCATCACCCAACAATCTTACACCGAGTGTAAGATTTTCGCCATGACACTCCCCACCCCGCTGGCCTGGCGCCCGCTTGAGGACATTGCCTTGATTTATGACGTCGTGATTGCCGGAGCAGGCCCTGTCGGCCTGTTTCTCGCCTGTGAACTGCGCCTCGCCAGTCTCTCCGTGCTGGTGCTGGAGCGGGCCGAGGATCCGCGCTCCCCTTTGAAGCGCCTTCCGTTCGGTATGCGAGGCCTTTCGGCGCCCACCATCGAAGCCTTCTACCGCCGCGGCTTGCTGGACGACATCGCGGCGCTGCAGGTTTCAAAAGGTGGCGCGGGTGGTGGCAACACATCGGCGGCGGCGCATTGGCTGGACCAGCCTCGCCGCCCGGGCGGCCACTTCGCCGGCATCCAGTTCTACCAGGACCATATCGACGCATCGAAGTGGCCGTACCGCCTGCCGAGTCCGGCCGGCACTAGCATGGCCGTCGATATAGAGTCCCTCGAATCCACGCTGGCCACTCGCGCGAGCGCGATGGGGGTCGACATCAGACGTGGCCTCACCGTCGAAGACTTCGACCCGTCGGACGAAGGCGTAACCGTTCGCGTGGACGGTGAAACGTTTCGCGGGCGCTGGCTCGTCGGTTGTGATGGCGGCCGCAGCACAGTGCGCAAGGCGGGAGGCTTTGAGTTCGTCGGTACCGATCCCGAGTTCACCGGTTACTCCGTTGAAGTCGACCTGGCCGATCCGGATAAGCTCCGCCCCGGCCGCCACTACACGCCGACGGGCATGTACACCTACGCGCAGCCCGGAACGATTGCGATGGTCGAGTTCGACGATGGGGCTTCCCACCGGATCCAGCCGATCACACGCGAACACGTGCAGGCGGTGTTGCGTCGTGTCTCCTGCACCGATGTCACCGTGACGGCCCTTCAGCTTGCAACGACCTGGACGGATCGCGCCTACCAGGCAACCGCTTATCGCAGAGGACGCGTGCTGCTTGCCGGTGACGCCGCGCACATCCATTCACCGCTCGGCGGCCAGGGACTCAACCTCGGGCTTGGCGATGCGATGAACCTTGCATGGAAGCTTGCAGCCACTATCCGTGGCTACGCGCCGGATGGCCTGCTCGACACCTATTCGAGCGAACGGCATCCGATCGGTGCGAAAGTCCTCGATTGGTCGCGCGCGCAAGTCGCGCTTATGCGGCCGAGCAAGAGTTCGCGCGCGCTTGAAGCCATCATTCGCGACCTCATCGATACACGCGACGGCGCGACATATTTCGCCGAACGCGTGTGGGGCGTTTCTCTCCGCCATGACCTCGGCGATGGCCATCCGCTCGTGGGGCGCAGCGCTCCCGACTTCGAGCTCACCCATGGAACGAGACTTGGCGAACACCTGAGGACGGGTAGCGGCCTGCTCTTGGACTTTGACGCTCGTGCAGCGCTTCGGGCAGTGGCAACGCGCTGGGGTGATCGCGTCGCTTACATCACAAGCGACGCGAAAAACAGGCTGGGCTTGAGCGCCATGCTGGTACGACCCGATGGCATCGTCGCCTGGGCTACGGAGGCCGCGCCTGCCCCTGATGAAGTTGCCCAGGCCGCATCGCGATGGTTCGGCGAGCCGAGGGATACGCGAGTCTGACCCATGAGCTTCTCGCGCATCCAGCCACGGATCTTCGTGGCCGAATGCATCAGACCCTCATTGCAGATCGTCCATCTCATAGAGCGGCCGGATTTCGATCTCGCTCGGTCCCGGCATGGGATTGGGACAGCGCTTTACCCAGGCAACCGCTTCGTCCATGTCCTTGACCTCCCAGAGCCAGAAGCCGGCAACCAGCTCCTTGGTCTCGGCGAAGGGCCCATCGGTGACCATGCGGCCTGGACCATCGAACGCAACACGCTTGCCCTCCGAGGAAGGCTTCAGGCCATCGGCGGCGAGCAGGATGCCGGCCTTGGCCAGCTCGTCATTGAATTTGCCCATCGCCTCAAGCATCTCGGCCGTTTCGGGCGTGGAGAAAAAGCCCTTCTCACTGTCTTCGGTCGCTTTCACGAGCACCATCACACGCATTGCCTGTCTCCTGTTTGAGCCGGACTCGTTGTCCTGACATCAGAACGACGAACGGGGTTTCCGAAAATCGACACCCTCCTGCAAAGCTTTTCCGGCCGTTGAGGCGCGGGCGCGATTCGCTGTCATGCCAGGATGGCATAGAGAACCGCTTGGCCCCACGCAACCTTCCACGACCTGGCCGGCACTCACGTCGAGCAGTGACTCGACCACCGGAATATCGGTGACAGGGCATCTGGCACCGATTTCGCCAGCTAGACAGTGGACGACATGCATACGGGAGAGCAGTACCACCAATTCATTCTGGCCTCGCCGCGCGACCGCGCGGTGCGCGACCGGTTTCAGAAGCTGGCCTTGGATCTGCTGCCCGAAGGAGCGGACGTGCTGGACTTCGGCGCGGGTACCGGCATTGATGCAAAGACCTATGCGGCCAACGGACACCCCACTTTCGTGTACGAGCCTTCGGCAGCAATGGGCGCATACCTGGCGCAGTACTGCCGCGACGAAATCGATCGCAAGACCATCGTTACCGTGGGGTCGCCCCTCACTTGCGAGGTACAGGCGGTAACAGCGAACTTTGCGGTCCTCAACCATTTCGCGGATCACACCACGCTGTTTGAGGAGTTATCGCGCGTGGTCCGCCACGGCGGCTTTATCCTGGCCAGCATGCTCAATCCCTATTACCTCTGCGATGCGCGTTACAGCTGGTGGCGGGCGAACGTCGTCAATCTCGTGCGCAGAGGTCACTACGCCATCCCGAGCGAGAGCAGCATCCATCGCTTCGCACCCCGCGTGGTAGCGCGCGCGGCGGCGCCGTACTTCCGGCTGGAACGCCTTATTCCGCGCGGCCTCGGCACGGCCACCCAGCTCTACATGTTCCTGCTCTTTCGGCGTACCTGACATGTGGAAGGACTGGGTAAGACCGTTGGTTCGCCCACTGCCGCAATGGTCGACGGTTGCCGTTGCTCCTCCGCAGCAAATGGTCACCGCCACCCTGCATTGGGACGGCAAGTCAGCCGACGTCACGGCGGACCACACGGTGGCTTCGCTCAAGCCGCTGGTGATCGCCACCAGCATCGACGCCGGCCTGCATCCCTTCATCGAATACCGCGACCGTACTACGGGAAGACTTCTCGGAACGTTGCGCCTGGAACGCACGGCGTACGTCGTCACCGAAGACACATCGCTCACCCTCTACCACATTGCAGCTGGCGAACACCGCTGCCTGGGCTGGCCCTTGCGCCCGTGGAATGCGTGGCTGCAGAACCGCCTTATGCTGGGAAATCAGGGGTCGCCCCATTCTGCCCTGGAGCCTGCGGCGGTCCAGCAGCTGATGATTGCCTATCTGTGTCCGCGGCCGGTCATCCTTGTTTCCGTCGACGCACCGGACCATCGGAATATCTTCCCGATGGATTTGATTGGCCCACTCGAGCGCAGCGGTTACTTCTCGCTCGCGCTGCGCAGCACCAACGTCTCCATGCCCACCATGCGCGAAGTGCGCCGGGTGGCTCTGTCCAGCATCCCGGCGACAATGAAGGGGGTTGTCTACAAACTCAGCGAGCATCACAAGCAACCGCTGATGGATTGGGATGCACTGCCGTTTCCTGCCCGATTGACGCGGGAGTTCGGCATTCCCGCCGTGGCTTCAGCACTGCGTGTACGGGAGCTCGCCATCGAACATAGCCAGGAAATCGGCTCGCATACGCTTTTCCTTGGCCGCATCATCTCTGACGAATCTCTGGCGGAAGGCACCCAGTTGCATCACACGGCGGGTTTTCATCAGGCCTATCGCCGCCGGCAGAACTTGCCGCTTGCGGAGGTCTAGCCCGTGCCGGACGGGAACCAAGTGAAGCGAGTTCATGAAGCCAGTGGGCTGATGCCGGATGTGGCCGCCGATGCGCGGCCGCATTCGGATGGCCTGCTCGACTGGGTCGGCATGGACCGGATCGATGGCGTGGTGCGTTTCGATGCCGGCGACGGTGAGATCCAGCGTTGCCGCGCCCGTATCGGCGTCTTCGTCAACCTGATTCGACCCGACCGTCGCGGCATCCATATGTCTCGTCTTTACTTGCTCATTGACGAGCATCTGAGTGCTCACGCACTTACCGTGCCAATGATCGAAAGCCTGATGCATGCGCTCCTTGAGTCGCACAAGGCATTGGCCGATCGCGTGCGTATCAGCATAAGCTTCGAACAGCTGATCCGGCGCGCCGCGCTGCGCAGCGAACATAGCGGCTGGCGTATTTATCCCGTATCGATCGACGCGAGCCTGGACGCCCATGGCTTCCAACTGGAGCTGGGAACCGAAGTGGTCTATTCCTCTACCTGCCCCGCTTCGGCGGCGTTATCGCGCCAGCTTATCCAGCAACAGTTCGCAAAAGATTTCGATGCCAGCCACACCGTCGACCATGCCTCCGTGCTGGCGTGGCTGGGCAGCGAGAAAGGCATGGTCGCCACCCCTCATGCGCAACGCAGCGTGGCGCGGATACGAGTACGCTTGGCCGATGGCGTACCGCTCGATCTGATCGCCCTGCTCGACCGCGTCGAACAATCGCTGGGTACGCCGGTACAGACGGCGGTGAAACGCCAGGACGAGCAGGCTTTCGCCCTCGCCAACGGTAGTAACCTGATGTTCTGTGAAGACGCCGCACGCCGTATTCAGCGAGCGCTGAATGCCGCTACCGACATCGCCGATTTCAGGATCATGGTCGAACATCGAGAAAGCCTGCATCCGCACAATGCCGTCGCGAACGCGAGCAAATAATTCACCAGACTGTTTATCCACCCATAGGACATCAAGCATGAAGAAGCGTTTTGTTACAGCGGCGACCCTTGGCTCGCTAGCGGCACTTTTCATCGCCATGCCGGCCACCGCCGCGCTCAAGCCGGGCGCAGCAGCACCCGATTTCGCTCTCGAGGCCAGCCTTGCCGGCAAAGACTTCAGCTTCTCGCTCAAGGAAGCGCTGAAGAAAGGACCCGTGGTGGTCTACTTCTACCCATCGGCCTATACCGGCGGCTGCGACATCGAAGCGCATACCTTTGCGACAGAGAAGGAAAAATTCGATGCCGCCGGCGCCACCATCATCGGCGTCTCCGCCGACAGCCTCAAACGACTCAACCAGTTTTCATCCGACCCGGATTATTGCGCCGGCAAATTCCCCGTCGCCTCCGATGCCGACGGCAAAGTCGCTGCCTCCTATGACCTCAAACCCATGGCAGCACAGCCCGGCATGAAGGACGTGCGAGGCGCCGTGATCGACCACGCCTTTATTCCTCGCGTGACCTACGTGATCGGCAGCAACGGCAAGATAGTTGCCACCTTCTCTTCGGATGACGATCACCTGACGCCGAAACAGCATGTGTCGAAGTCGCTGTCGATCGTGCAGGGGATCAAGGCGGGCAAGGCGCCCTGATTTTGGGTGGCACTGAGGATTGTCCTTTGTGTTGGTCGCGACAATCGTTGGGTTGTCGCGACCTGGCCGCTTATGCAGCGGGCATGTCGGACGCCTGCCGGCGCCCGAGTCACTTTCTCTTTGCTGACCCAAAGAGAAAGTAACCAAAGAGAAATGGTCTGGAAGAGCGTTACACGCCTCGTAGCTGCGCATCTTCCAGTGTCAGACGTCGCGTTTGCTCCTGCCCCCTCCCCTGCTCGCAGGGGAGGGTTGGGGTGGGGTGAGTACTTGAGAAAGCGTCTCGGGAGAGGTTGTCGCAAGGGCTTACCCCCTCCCGGCCTCCCCCTGCGAGCAGGGGGAGGAGAAAGGCACGCGCAACTCTCACGACGCCAATCAGATCCAGAAGAGAGAGCAAACAGAGAAACCTTCCAGACGTCTGGCACTGGAAGATGCGCAGCTACAGAGCCCACCGCCTGCTCTCAGGCCATTTCTCTTTGGTTACTTTCTCTTTGGGCCAGCAAAGAGAAAGTGACCCGGACCGCGGCAGCGGTTCGGAACGCCCGCTGCGTAAGCGGCCAGGTCGCGATAACGCGACAATCGAAGCGCTTCACTACTGGATTTCGGCCTGCGCCGGAATGACGAAGTAGGTGGGAATGGCATAGGGAGTGGCCCGCCACCCTAGCTCTCCCCTCCACGCAAGGGGAAGAGCGTATCGATACAAACTCGGAGAGTTTGAACAAGCCCCTACGGCCGCGAAGCCACAGCACGCAACGAATCCCGACAGATCGACGCCACCACCCCACCATCAAGCATCAACTGCTGATCAGCCACCGCCATCACCCCATGACGATGAGAGATAACAACCATGATCGTATGCGGCAGGCGCCGCTTCAGCACCGAAAGCACGCTCAGCTCGGCCGCCGCGTCGAGTGCACTCGTAGCTTCATCCAGCAACGCCAGATAGGGTTGGCGCAGTAGCACCTGAGCCAGCAGCAGCCGCTGCAGCTCACCACCGGACATACGGCTGGTCGCATCGTGCAGCGCCGTATCGAGTCCATCGGGCGATCGCGCCAGGCGCTCATCGAGACCGACGTCCGTGAGCACACTGCGCAATGTGTCTTCCGTCGCATCGGGCTCGGCCCATAGGAGACATTCGCGCACGGTGCGCTGCCACGGGCGCACACTCTGGCTTACGTACGCACCATCCCGAACCAGCTCGCAATACTCGTCGAAGCTGATGGCACGTCCGGCAATGCGCGCACTGAAAGACTGCGGCGCCATCATGCCGGCGAGGACATCGGTCAGGCTGCTCTTGCCGATGCCCGAGTCGCCGTAGACAAGGGTCAGCTCACCGGGCTTCAGCATCAGTCCGTTGACGACCACGCCTGAGGATGGCGGTATCACCCGCAGACTATCGATATGCAACGTGTCGCGAGACACCGGGCGTCTGATCGCTGCGCTGGCACCGGACGGCTCCACATCCATGTAACGCTGCCAGAGTTCGAGCGCTGAACCGGCCGTGCGCAACTGTTGAAAGCTCTGTCGCGTAGCGGCCAGATACGGCAGAAGCCGTCCGAGCAGCAGGCACACGGCAATCAGCGATGCCTGCTCCACACCACCCCAGCGTTGGGCGACCACGAAGATGAGCACAATGCCGCATGCCGCCAGGACCTCCACCACCAGGCGTCCTGAAGCCACCAGTTCCAGCTGACGACGATAGCCATCGCCGAGACGCGCCGACGTTTCGCCGTAACTCGCCTTCTCCGCCTCTTCGCGGCCGAACGAACGCACATGACGCAACCGGCGGGGGAAATCCTCGCTATGCCAGAACAGGCTGGTCATATCGGCCACATAGCGCCGGCTCACCTGCGCCTGTTCGCGGCCGAACATGCGCGATGCCAGCAGGCCAATCGCGGCCAGCACCGGTGCTGCGAGCACCAGGGGCGGCGACACCCATAGCGCCAGTCCCAGGCTGACCATGCAGGTGAGACCTGCCACCAGCAACTGCAGCATCGCTGCGAATCCCTGCACAGCGATCTCGACATTATGGGTAAGCGCATTGGCAATTTCGGCCGATGTCGAATCGGCGAGCGCCCGCAGCGATGCACCGATCAACCTGGCGTGAACCTGCCGGCGAAGACGCACGCCATAGCGACTGACCAGTCGCGCACCCAGGCGCGCCGTCTGCCAGCGCAACAAGGTAAACACCGCGGTAACGCCCGCAAAAAGCAGTGCCCGCGCAACCCATCCGCCGCGCAGGTCGAGCAGACCGCCCACAAGCGGCGGCGGCAGCCCTGGCTGGATCAGCGGCACAAGGCTTACGGCGGCCAGTCCGCCCGCCAGCGCCGCGCCGAGCGAAAGCAGAACGTAGATGGCGATTTCCGCCATGTCGCTGCGGGTGAGCGTGCGCATCATCACGCGCAACCATGGTTCGGATGCGTCGGGTGTGCGGAATGCGTGATCAGCCATGTCGGCTACCGTCCCTTAGGGGCAGCGAGAGCCATGGCTGCAGCGGCCTGATGTGTCGACGCAGAATGACGCTCCCTCCACCGCGGTCCCAAACCGTGAGTGCCCAACGCCATAAGGAAGGTTGCGTGTGCATGGCCGGGAAGGCCTTGCGGTAAGTCAGCGCAGCAAGGTCAGCAAGGCGTCCACCGAGTTCCTTGGATGGGCACCCCGGCGCAGTTCGTACATGCCCAGCGTTGCAAGGCGCTGCTGGAACGCCTGCCAACCGGGCTGGCCGGATGCATAAGGCTGGTCGAGGGTCAGCCGCGCGACGGCATCGGCTTCGGGGAGCCTTTCCAGCAGGACCTCCGGATCATCGCCCCACTCACTGGAAACAAACACGGCGCCGGCCAGCTCCAGCGGCGCAGTGGCGATCGAGCCCTGTCCACGTCGTAGGTCGGCCTCGTGCTTTTCCACACCACTCCGGCGGCGGATAACCGGCGCTTCGCCGATCCAGTACCTGGCCTCGGCATCGTCGACGAAACGCAGCGCTTCGGCCTGCACGTGCAGGAAATTCGCTATGCCAGTGGCCAACATGCTACCCGGCTCGACGAACACGGCATCCTCGGCGAGAAAATCGAGCCCACACAGCAGACTGTGCAGAGCCAGCGTCGACTTGCCCGAACCGCTTGCCCCCAGCAACAACAAACCCCGCCCGTTCCTTCCGACGCAAGCGCCATGCAGCGGAACAAGTCCAAGGCCGCGGGTCGCCAACGTAAAGACGGCGAATTCGATCAGCTCGTAGCGCACGTGATAGGGGTGATCGAGCATGTCTTCCGATGCCACCACCAGTGCCTTTCCCTGCGCCGGAGACATCACGACATAGTTGGAAGCATCCATCATGCCGCACAGCAAATCGGCACCCGACTGCATCTGCACCGCTGGCGGCTCGCCGCTTACCGGCTTCCTGCGCGGCGGCACCAGTCGCAGTTCGACATGAAACTCCGGTGCGATGATCGGCAGCTTGTGTTGCGGCAGGCCGGCATAGGCCGCATCGACCAGGTCAAGCAACCTGGCGCTGGCACTTTCGAACCGAAAACTTCCCCCCAGCAACTGCCTGCGCAACACGCGACCATCGTCGCCCCGCTCCAGGAAGGGATCGGTACCGAATGCGCTTTCGGGATGGCTTGACGTCGAAGACATGAACTTGAAGGCCCGAAGTGGAGGGCATGAGCGTCGATCGAAAGATCGCTGCATGTGATAGCACAACGCTTCGCCAGCGGTCATCCAAATAATTTTCTGCCACAAGGCAACCCTGGCCGGACAACTTGGCACTCACTTCCAACTGAACGTTAAGGCAACGCTGATTATCGGTAGGAGCGCACCCTGTGCGCGAAAGCAGCCGCAAGGCTGCCGTTCTTTCTCACCCCGTAAAGCGGCGGCCTCGCGGCCACTTTCGCGCACAGGGTGCGCTCCTACGGGCTTCGGTCGATGGCGACGTACGCGTGCACCCGATGCTTATCTCCATAAGGCTCTCCAGAGATGCTAAAGATCCAGGTCGGCCACTCTTACTACCTGCATTTCGATAGAAAGCAGTGGGAGCGTGGCAAGCCCTACCCTCCCCTTGCCACCATCCAGGTCGCAGCGATGTTGCGACAGCTGGGGCACGACGTGGCGTTATTCGACTCCATGCTCGCCCAAGACACGCAGGCGTACGAAGAAGCGGTGCGCTCGCTGCGGCCGGATGTCGTCGTGCTCTACGAGGACAACTTCAACTATCTCACCAAGATGTGCCTGGCGCGCATGCGCGAGGCGGCCTGCCAGATGATCGGCGAAGCGCGCGCCAACGGCGCAAGGGTGATCGTCGCGGGCTCCGATGCCTCCGACCAGCCGGAAGTGTTCCTGGCGGCCGGCGCACAGGTCGTGCTTATCGGCGAAGGCATCGCGCCATTGGTCGAACTGGTGAAGCGGCTGGAGCGCGCGCCCGACATCGATGATGCGACGTGGACAGCCGGTATCGCCGGCGTGGCATCGGTGGCCAACGGCCAGAAGCGCATCGGCGCCGTGCCGCCCGATCCACGCATCGCCGGACATCCCGCATGGGACCTGATCGACATCGAGCGCTATCGCGCGATGTGGCAGGAGCGACACGGCTATTTCAGTCTGAACATGGCGGCATCCCGCGGCTGTCCCTTCCGCTGCAACTGGTGCGCCAAACCCATCTGGGGAAATCACTACAACAGGCGCCCCGCACGCGACGTCGCCGAAGAAATGGCCCACCTCAAGACGGCCTTCAGGCCCGACCACATCTGGCTGGCGGATGACATCTTCGGTTTCCACGTGAGCTGGGTGGAAGAGTTCGCCATGCATCTGGATGAGCTCGACGGCTCGGTCCCATTCACGATCCAGACGCGCGCCGACCTGATCAGCGAGCGTATGGCCGCCGCACTGAAACGTGCAGGTTGCGCCGAGGTATGGCTGGGCGCCGAGAGCGGCAGCCAGCGCGTGCTGGACAGCATGAACAAGGGTACGAAAGTTGCCGATCTCATCGCTGCACGCGAGCGGTTGGGCAAGAACGGTATTCGCGTAGGCTTCTTTATCCAGCTGGGTTATCTCGGCGAGCAACTGGTCGATCTGCTGGCGACACGCGACTTGATCGTGCAAGCAGCTCCCGACGACATCGGCGTCAGCGTGTCCTACCCACTGCCGGGCACGAAGTTCTATGAGCAGGTCAGGTCACAACTTGGCGCCAAGACGCATTGGCAGGAAAGCGACGACCTCGCGATGATGTTCCATGGCGCCTATGACTCGGAGTTCTACCGCCAAGTGCGCGACCTGCTGCACGAGCAGGTGACGCTCCAGCAGTCGTCGATCAATGGACGACAGGAGGATCATGACCGCGCACAGGCCATGATCCATGCGCGCTGGGATGCATTGCTCGCCCGCGAACACCTGCACCGCACCGAACAGGCCCTGCTTCCGCTGCCCCTGCCTGCGCAGAACAAAGCCAAGGCCATGAGCTAGCCAACATGCTGCCGCCGCTGAGAACCCTCAAGGCTATTCTGCGACGCACGACGGAGACCCTTGCGCACCAGCTCGCACGACCGAGTGAAACGGCACCGGACTGGAGCGATCTCGAATGGCGCATGGCCATGGCGGTTGCCGCCGCGCATGGCATATCACCGCTGTTATGTACGCTCTCCCCATGGAGCAACCCGGCTTGGTCCGAGTTTCTCGTCGACCAGCGCGCGCATGTCGAACATCGATGCAAGCGCATCTTCGCCCTGCTGGAACAGATCGACGCCGCGGCACGTGCCGAAAGAGTGGCGATAGTCCCGCTGAAAGGTTCGGCGCTACATGCGCCGGGACTCTACCTCCCCGGCGATCGTCCGATGGCCGATATCGACCTGCTGGTCCACGAACACGATGCCGAAAAGGCAGGCAGGCTGCTGCAGGCGCTCGGTTACGAGGCCTCCTTTGCGCAGTGGAAGCATCGCGTCTTCAAGCCGCGGGAGGGTTCGCCACCGGCCGTGCTCGGCGAACACCGCGATACGCCCATCAACATCGAGCTGCATACGCGCATCCAGGAACGGCTGCCGGTGCATACCATCGATATCACCGATCGCATCTATCCCGGCGATCCGCAGCCAGGACTCAACCCGTACCCGTCAACCGCTGCCCTGTTGAGCCACCTGCTACTGCACGCCGCAGGCAACATATGCAACAGGACGCTTCGCCTGATCCATTTGAACGACATCGCACTCCTGGCGATGCGCGTGCATCCCCATGAATGGGATGCGCTCTGGCACACCCACACCGATGACGACGCACCCTGGTGGGCACTTCCGCCGGTCACCTTGACCACGCGCTATTACGACGATGCCGCACTCGCCCAACTGCGCGATCGATTCGAAACAGAATGCCCGCCACTGCTCCGCACCATCTCGCATCACCAGACGCTGACGCAGGTGTCCTGCTCGGAGCTGTGGCTGCATGCGTTCGCTGGCGTCGAATGGTCCCGATCGCTGGGCGAGGCGAAAAACTACGTCGTTAACCGCGTGAAGCCTTCGAAAGAGACGATCCAGGAGCGCAGCGACATGGTGCGCACGCAGCTCTGGCTGCGGGATCAGCCGTGGGTTACGCAATCGCGTGGGCGGCGCATGCTTAGGTGGCTTACCAGTGGGGCGCCTCGCATGGACACACTCTATGTTGTGCGCGCGGCGCTGGCTTACCCTTTGCCGGTTGAATGACGCGCCAGTCGTTGCGTTATCGCGACCTGGCCGCTTACGCAGCGGGCGTTTCGGACGCCTGCCGGCGCCCGAGTCACTTTCTCTTTGCTGCCCCCCGAGGGGGCCTAGAGAGAAAGTAACCAAAGAGAAATGGTCGGGAAGAGCGCGGCGTGCTTTGTAGTCACGCATCCTCCAGCATCAGACGTTGGGCTTGCTCGTGCCCCCTCCCCTGCTCGCAGGGGAGGGTTGGGGAGGGGTGAGTACTTGAGAAAGCGTCTCGGGAGAGGTTGTCCCAAGGGCTTACCCCCTCCCGGCCTCCCCCTGCGAGCAGGGGGAGGAGAAAAGCACGCGCGGGTCTGACGGTGCCAACCAGTTCCAGAGCAGAGCGGAACAAGGAGCGAAGCTATCCCGATGTCTGGCACTGGACGATGCGCAGCTACAACGCCCACCGCCTGCTCTTCAGGCCATTTCTCTTTGGTTACTTTCTCTTTGGGCCAGCAAAGAGAAAGTGACCCGGCTCGCGGCAGCGAGTCGGAACGCCCGCTGCGTAAGCGGCCAGGTCGCGACAACGCGACAACCGAAGCGACAACGCCCTGGATTCCGGCCTACGCCGGAATGACGAGGAGGAAGGGACATCGCAAGGGCCGAACCCTCACCCCAGCTCTCTCCCCCAAGCAAGGGGAAGAGCAAATCGACACAAACCTAGAAAGCAGACTCCCGATTCAACGCGGCGAATCCGTCACCAACAACTGCAAATACAACGCTTCGAAGGCGCGCGCCGTATGGTCCGCATCCTCGACAATAGCCCTGCGCTGCGCAGAGATAGCCAGCTTCAGCCGCAACTCCTCATCCACAAGCAGACCATGAATGGCATCGGCCAGCGCTTCCGGATCTCCCACAGGGACAGCCAGCGCACCCCATGGCGCCCACTCCGCAATATGCCCGACGGCGGTGCCAACTGTAGGCACACCCGCGACAGCGGCCTCCAGCGTCACTAGCGGGCCGGCCTCGTGTCGCGAGGACATCACCAGCACGTCGGCGTTCTCCATCAGCGGCCGCAGTTCGCTATGGGTCTTGAATCCCAGCAGGCGAACATGCGTCTCCAATCCCAGATCGCGAATCAGACGCTCTATTTCTCCCTGCAACGTATCCACGCCGACGATATCCATCTGGAACGACAGCCCCGCCCCGGCCAGCAACGCCAGCGCGCGCAACAGCGTCGCCTGATCCTTGACGCGGTTGAGGCTCGCCACATGGATCAATCGTGCCTGGCCATTCCCTCGCCGCCGCGGAGCGAGTGGCGGCCATCCCCGCAGATCCACCCCGAGCGGCACCCGATGGGCACGCAAGCCGAGTGCTTCGACGGCATCGATCATCGGCTCGCTGGCCACGGTGATCACATTCGTGCTGCGCAGTACCAAGGCCTCGCGCAGCCGGGCCTTCCACGAGCGTCGTCCGCCGTAGCCTATGTCGTGCAAGGCGACGAGTTCTCCACCGGCGATGTGCACCAGGCTGGGCAGGTTCAACAGCGCAGCCGCCATCACGGCGATCAGACTGCACGATCCCGAAAAAATAGCCTGGATCAGATCAAAGGGGTCACGCTTATGTTCTTCGCGGATCGCGCGGATGGCACGAAGACGCGTTCGGTGGTCCCCGATATTGTGGATATAGGCGCCCGCAAGCCGCCAGCGCGCGGGCTGCGGCTCCTGATGCAAGGCGAACACATGCACTTCGTGCTCGCGGGCCAATCGCTCGATCAGCGCCAGCAACACCGGAATCACTCTGTACTCGCCCGAACGATCGACGCCGCCTGGCACCACCAGCGCGAGTTTCATGGAGCCACCCGGCACCGGTGATCCAGCAATTGGGCATAGGCGCTGTTCCATTGCCGGCCCACGGCGGCGAACGACAGATGCGCATCGAAATGCGCGCGCACCCGCTCAGGAGAGGGGCGATCGGCCGCAGCGCGCACAAGCGCCTCAGCCAATGCATGGGCATCGCCGCGAGGCCACAACGCCCCGATATCGCCGGTGAGCGCGCGATGAGAAGGAATGTCCGTGACCACGGGCACGACACCACACGCCATCGCTTCAAGCGCGGCATAGCTGCAACTTTCCGCGAGGCTGCCAGAGACAAACAGATCCGCCGCCCGCATAAGCGACTCCACCGTTGCGTGCGCGACCTTGCCCAGCAAATGCACGCGCCCTGCGAGTCGCGGTGCAGCGGCGATGCGTCGCTGCACCGCGCCAAGCAGCGGCGCGTTGCCAAACGCGCACCACAGTTGCAATCCGGGCAGGCGCTCGGCGGCAAGTGCGATGCCATCGAGCACCGTCAGCGGATCCTTGCCTTCGCTCAAATGCCCTACCCATAGCACCGAGGGATTGCCATAGAGGCCCGTTTCGGCGCATGCGTCGGTGCGGCTGCCGGGCGTAAATCGGCAGCTCGATTCCGGTATGGCGAACAGGCGCGTCGACGGCGCGAACAGGCCGGCCTGCACGAAAGGCTGCGCCAATCGCGTCGATGTGAAGGCGACGCCCGAGGCCACCGCATACCACCGCCGCCACTGGCGGCGCTGCCAGTAGCCGGGTATGCGATCGGCATGGTCCTGCAGCAAAACCGGGAGCCGCGGCAGATGCTGCGACACCGTATAGATGTCTTCGGCGAAGCTCAGGCCGTGAACGTGGAGCACATCGGCCTTGATCTCATCGAGCAGACCGGCAAGGCGCTGGCTTCGATCCGCTCCATCGCCTGTAGCATCGACGAAGTGGTAGTCGACACCGGCACGCGCCATGCGCTCGGTATGCGCTGCCACCTGGACCACGGACACGCGCGCACCGGAGCCGGCCACAAGCTCCGCGATATCCGCCAGCGACGGCCATTGCTCGAGCGTCTCGGCGAGCGGCTGGCCTTTCGGCGCCGGTAGAAAGTTGATCTGCGCGACGTGCAAGGCGGCCTCCGTCTACAGGCCTGAGACCTGTGGCATGCGCAGACGCACGAGCCGGTTCGCCAGGTTGAGTTCCCAAGGGCGGTCATAACGGCGGAAACGGTAGCGCCAGGATGCCGTGGCACTGAGCGCCCGCTTGGCCCACGGTGGCGAATTCAGATCCTGCACAGTGGGATAGCGACAGCGCAGCACGGTCACGAAGTCGTGAATGCGCCGGCGCATCTTGTCATCGAGCCAGGGCGCATCGGCGTGGCATGCATAGTTCACCCATTGCGGCTGCGTCCACTCTTCCGGTGTGCTGGGGAACATCACAGGCTCACCGTTGATATCGCGCAAGGGCGTGGCGGCACGGCGGCCGCGGTCCTTCTCGTGGCGACTGCTCTCCGGCAGCGGCGTGTAGACATAGACGATGATCTCGGACTCCGGATTGATCCGCTTCAGCTCGCGGATGAATTCGAAGGTGTGTTCGGTTTCTTCTTCTGTGTTTTCGGGCGGCGCGACCATGAAGGAGAGTTCAGGGATCACGCCATGGCGCCGGCACAACTCCGCTACCGCCAGCGTCTGGTCGGGGCGCGTGCCCTTGCGGATTTCCTTGAGCATCTGGCCGTTGGGCGATTCCGCGCCGATGTAGGCCATCTTCAACCGGCTCTTGCGCACCAGCTTCCAGGCTTCGTCCGACAGGTTCAGCAGCGCATCGGCGCGGGCATAGCACCACCACGGCATCGCGTACTTGGCCATCACTTCCAGCAACGGCAGCATGTCTTCTTCCCGATCGAAGAAGTTATGGTCGAAGTACTGGATCGAGTCCGCGCCGAGCTTGTACTTCAGATAGCTGAGATCGCGCTCGAGACGCGCCGCGGCCGGCAGCATCGTGGTGCCGCCGAACATCGCCGCCACACCGCAGAAAGTGCAACGGAACCGGCAGCCAATCGCCACCTGGTGCGCCGCGGTGCGCCGGCCAAGAAAGGTGCGTGCGAGGTATTGCCGGGGATCTCCCAGCTTGTCGTAGGGCAGCACGCGGCCCGGATCGGCGAAGCTGAAGTGGCGATTGGGGTTATGCACCACGGTGCCCTGATGCTTCCATGACAATCCGGCGATGTTTGCCGGCGCTGCCGAAGGCTCCGCGCTCAACGCAGTAACGAGCTCCTGCAGGGTCTTCTCGCCCTGCCCCCGGATCGCGTAGTCGACATACGGAGCGGACAACGCCACCTCCGGATAGAGCGTCGGGAAGTACCCGCCCCAGACAATCGGCAAAGCCGGAAAGCGTTCGCGTATCGCTTGCGAAACCGCGATGGCCGGCGCCGTCTGCGGACCGCCCATGACACTGATGCCCACCGCATCGAACCGATCCTGCTCGATGGCACGGAGCGTAGAAGCCACAAAGTGGCGGTCGATATTGCCGTCGATGATCCGGCTGCTGCCGCTTCGATCCAGCGTCGCGGAAAGATGCAGCAGCGATAGCGGAAACCGCGCGCTGGCGCGCCGGGTGATGGTCGGATTGACGAGCAAGGTGTTGGGCGGGTTCGGCATACGCGGGTTCGGCCTGAAGTGATGTGGCTCGAGTGATTCAGGGGGTGCGCCTGAGCTGGAATACCAGCGCGACAGGCACTCGCAAGGCGATCGGATCGAAGCGCGCTTCCGCCGGAATATCGGCAGGATCGAGCATGGGCTCGATCACCTGCTCGATCTCAAGGCCCAGCGTCGCGCAGGCGGCGTGCCAGTGGCTATAGAGATGCGGCGTGTGCCGCACGGCGTAGCGCTTGTCGCCCGATTTGAAATCGCGCAGCCAGCCCAGCGCATGGCCGGTCGGATGCACGTCACTACACAACAGCATGCCGCCTGGCCGGGTGACGCGGCGCAGTTCGGCCAGTGCCTGCTCCAGATCATCGAGATGGCCCACGACCAGGCCGCAGACCGTGAGGTCCGCCCAGGCACTGGGCATGGGCAAGGCTTCCAGGCTGCCCTGTACCAACTCGATCACGGCGTTGCTGCGAAGGTCGGCCAGTTCATCGCGCGCCCGGTCGAGCATCGCCGCCGAAGGGTCCACACCTGTTACGCGTTTTGCGCCGCGAACCAGTGCATGCCGCATATAGCGACCGCTGCCGCAGCCGGCATCGAACACGCTGAATCCCGCAAGCTCGGCCGGCATCAGGGCCAGCATCGCGTTCTGCTCCGCCTGCATCACCGGGTTGTGCGCACGCGCCGGATAGTGCGGTGCCCATAGCGAGTAAGCCTCGGCGGGTTCGAGGATGGGTATGTTGCTCATCAGTGGCATACCTCGGCAGGGACATCGTGCTGCACTGACAACTCGAGCCCAGGCTCCATCGCCATCAGGTTCGGTTCGGCCAACGAGCGGGCCAGCAGCTTGGGCTTGCCATCGAGCAGCACCGGCACGGTCTCCACGCCAAACGCGGCGAACCAGTCGGCGAAATCGCGATCGGCAACGCATGGCATGCCATCGCGAATCACCGCGCGGATGTCGGCGCGCCTGACGCCCACGAGATTGGCCGCCACATCACCGCCGCCATCCCTGACGATGACCATGTCCGCGTACGTGCCGGCGGTCAGATGGCCGCGCCGTGGCAGTCGAAGAATTCGCGAAGCGCGCGTAGTCACGAGTTCGAGCAGTTGCTGCGGTGACAGGCCGTCGAGCGCCAAGGCCACGAGCATTTCATCGAGCAGATCGCGTGCGCCGCTCAGGCGTGAGTCCGTACCGAGGGCGAGCCTTCCCGCCGCCGCCAGCCGGCGCGGATCCAGTGTGCGGCCGAGCAGTGCATGATTGCTTGCCGGACACCAGACCACGGCGGCGTTCGCGGCAATGATGCGATCCATATCGCGTTCGCTCAGACCGACACCATGGATCAGCACGCTATTGGCCGCCAGGCAGCCGAGCTCTTCCAGCATCGACAGCTCCGATTGCGCCGTCGCATCGGTACCTTCGGCCAGGTGAATCAGCCAGGGCCACTGGGTCGGCGTCGCGAGAAAACTCTCCCGTACCGGCGGCCCGTAACCCGCCCAGCCCAAGGCATAGCTCCAGCCGTAATCGCGCAACATCGCCACCGGGAAATCAACGGCATCGAGCACCGCATCCCAGGGATCGTGGTGAGCCACGCACGTGGTGCCGGCCAGCAGGTTCTTGAGCGCGCCGTGCTTCAGTCGCCATGCCTTCGGCCAGTTCAGTGCTGCGACGACATCCGGTTGCTCGAAGTGCGGTTGAAACGCTTTGATCCACTGGTAGCTGTTGGAGAACGGTGCACCTTCCCGCAAGGGAGGAACACTATTCACGTGCAGGTGATCGTGCGCGTTGATCAGACCGGGAAAGATCAGATGGTCGTGAAGATCGACCCGATAGTTGGATGCCACCGGCGATGTGGCCACCCGCCCGCACCGAACCGGCAGCGGTGCGCGCGAGATGCCGGCGGGCGTGATTGTGGCCGCACCGCAAAGCGTGACATTCACGGTGGATGGCAACGCGCCCACGGCCTCAGCGCCGCCGCATCACGATCAGAAAGTGATCGCCCATGTTGCGCAACAGCGGCAACCCGCCCAGGTGATCGTCGAGCCAGCCGAGCCGTCGGCATCGGCGCTGGTGACGGCGGTAGTAATCGACCAGGTAAGGCGGCGGCAGGAACAGGCTCAACGCCCGGTAGCTCTGCAGCGCAAAGTGCTCTTCGAAAACGCGATAGAACTCGCGCGGCAGGTAGTAATAGGTCCAGATCGTGTGGTGGTTCATGCCCACCGCCGAGGCGCCACGACGGCCACGCACCGCGGCGCGCTTGAAGCGGCCACGCAAGGCGTAGTGCACGACCTCCCAGGGACAGATCCGGCCGATCACCGAAAACACCAGATGCCCGCCAGGCTTGAGCAACCGCGCGCACTCACTGGCGACCACATGCATGTCCGGCACGCAGTTGAGCGGACCGAAGTTCGAATAGATTCCGTCGAACTGCCCTTGCAGCTGGTCGAGCTGATGAATGCCCAGATGCGTGGCCGACACACGCGACTCCATGCCAGCCAGCGCGACGCGCGACTGGGTGCGCGCGATCATCTGCGGCGACCAGTCGGTTGCCTCCACCTGGTAACCGAAGCGAGCGAACTCGATGGCATCGTGGCCGGTGCCGCACCCCAGATCCAGCAGGGTCGATCCCACCGGGATCGTATTGAGCACGGTTTCCCACAGGGAAACGCGCATGCGCTGGATCAGTTCGTTGTTGCCGCGCGGACCGTCGTAGTCAGCCGCAACGCTGTCGAATGCCTGCTGCGTATCGAGCAGTTGCCAATCATCCAATGAACTCTGGTGTGGCGGGCGGGCGCCCCATCCCACAGGCCGGTGCTGCTTGCCGCGGCCGAGCCCGTATTGTCCGCTCATATCCATCTACGCCTCACCGGTGCGCTGTATTCGTCTAGTGGGTGAGTGCCTGTCTGGGGGGCTTTGGTTGAACTTCGCGACAATCGTTGGGTTATCGCAACCTGGCCGCTTATGCAGCGGGCATGTCGGACGCCTGCCGGCGTTGTTGCCCTGCTCCCTCCCCTGCTCGCAGGGGAGGGTTGGGGAGGGGTGAGTACTTGAGAAAGCGTTTCGGGAAAGGTTTTCTCAAGGGCTTACCCCCTCCCGGCCTCCCCCTGCGAGCAGGGGGAGGAGAAAGGCACGCGCAACTCTCACGACGCCAATCAGATCCAGAAGAGAGAGCAAACAGAGAAACCCTCCAGACGTCTGGCACTGGAAGATGCGCAGCTACAGAGCACACCGCCTGCTCTCAGGCCATTTCTCTTTGGTTACTTTCTCTTTGGGCCAGCAAAGAGAAAGTAACTCGGGCGCCGGCAGGCGTCCGAAATGCCCGCTGCATAAGCGGCCAGGTCGCGATAACCCCACATCACAGTAGGAAACCGCGAACCGAAGGCTTCCCTCCATGAGCAAGAGGAGGAGCAGACCGATATAAAAAGGCAGAGAACCTCAACAGGCTCCTAGTCCGACTTCCGACGCCGCAGCGCATTCCTCACCATCGCAGCAAAAACTCCCAGGCACAGACCGAACAAAATACCTATCCCCCAGCACAACACCGGATTGGGAAACGCCTGATGCTCAGGAACATAGACCGGCCAGAGCAACGACGTCTCATACGTATATGTCGTACTGAGTCGAGTGGAGAGATCGCTCCTAGCCGCCGACAATCCATAGATATCGCCACGCATGCTGGCGGCAAGCATTCCCGTCAGCGCCGTGCCCTGCCCTGCCTTGCCTGCGGGGTCGCTCTGGCTCACCGCCTGCTTCCACTGATTGCGCTCGGCCACCGCGCCGCTCAACTCCGACTGCACTTCATTCAGTCGCGCCTGAGCCAGCGCTAGTGGTTTGGCCTCCAGTCCCTGGTGGATCGCGTGCAGCCGGCTCACCGTGGCCTCTGCAAATTGTTGCGCCTGTTGTGGGGAGCTGCCGCGCACGGTCAGTTTCACCAGCGGCCCCGCGTAAGGCAGGGGTTCCAGCTTCAGGCTTTTGCGATAGATCCGCGATTCGCGCGACTCGGGCGAGAAGCCGATGCTCTGCATCACCTCATTCTGGAAGGCCGCTGTCTGCAGGCGTTCGAGCACCCTGGCCAGTGATTCGACCTTCGGATCCTGGCCCGCGGGCACCGCACCGACCTGCCCAATCTGTATCCACGCAGTGGCTTCCCACTGGCGCTTCGCCAGGTGAGTGAAGGCGAACGTAGCCGCGACAGCCAGGACCAGCATCGCCAGCCACCATCGCCACTCGCGGACGAGTATCCGCCACATATCGACCAGGTAGACCTCATCTTTTTCCATCATTTCGACTCACCCCAAGTGTTACGAAGAAGGGTTCTGCGCATGCGTCCCGACCACCACATCGACACGCCGGTTGGGCAGCAACAGCGCCAAGGCTTGCAGCAACAGACAAAGGGCTATGAAGCCGGCATTGGTCCAGGTGAAGGCCTGCGGCGCGAACGGCGACATCACGCAGACGTAAGACATACGGAGAAAGATCAGCAGCGCGAACAGCGATACCTGCGGATAGAGCCGCCGCACGCTCCACCGCTGCATGGCATAGAGAGCAACCATCGAGAACACGGCGCCGTAAGGACCAAACGCCAGCAGGAATGGCAGGAACTCCGATCCCACGTTGATGTTCGAGGCATCAAGCGGGATATCCGTGCCGGCGGTCGCGATCGATCCGGCCAGCGGCACCAGCTGGTTGATCAGAAATGTGGAGTTTGAATAGTGTTTGGCCAGCAGGGCGGCGAAGTTGTACGGGCCGGCGCCGGCATAGAGCAGCAGCCAGCGGACACCGACCGGTGCCGCCCGATAGAAGTCGCTAAAAGGCAGCGTGACAGTATCGAGCGTGCCCGAGCGCAGGATACCCAGCACCGAGAAGATGGTGCCTCCGGCAATCGCCAGCAGACTGACCGTCTTCCACGGCAGCGGCGTGTGCTCGTCCCGGCGAAACACCAGTACCAGCGCCGTGGCGAACAACGCCGCAAACACGCGGTTGCGATCGATCACTAGGATAGGAAAGACCAGGCCGATGAACATCAGCGCGTTGCGCAGCCATTTGTTCCTGGTGCATAGCAGGCCGATCGGCGGCAGCACCCAGCACATGTCCGAGATGTGCCTAACGTGCTCGCGCCCGCCCTCCATCTTGGCGTAGGACGCTGGCGCGTCGATCAACGGAATGGGAAACAGCAGCAGGTCGAAGATGCAGAACAGGATGATGAAGGCCGCGAAGCCCAGCGCAACGAAAGACTCCCGCGTGCCTACGTAGCTCTTCGCACGGAACCGCGCCGACTCCGGTAAGCGGAGCCCCGCGGCCACGTCAAACACCATGATCGCCAGCGAGGTGATCAACAGCAGCATGATCCCCTCCAGATACCCGGACGGCAGGTCATAGCTGAGCAGCGTCAGACCGCAGGAAATCGATACCGGCAACGTCAGATAGGCTGACGGGAGGCGCAGCAGATGGGTCATGCCCGCTTTCATCATGCATGCTCCACCATGTGCGCCGCCGACCGCATCTTCAGCCGGGAGAGGACACCCAGCGAAAGATAGGCAGCCATATGGATCATGAGCGGCCCCAGCTCGCCTCTCAGGAACGAGATCTTGGCGCTTATGTGATGCGACTCCGCCCTGAGCAGGGTGCGATACGGCTCGCCGAACATCACCTGCCGGCGCAGGGCGACATTCTGCGCTTCGGTCAGATTGATGATCCTGGCCTTTCTATTGCGCGTGCGGCTCATGTTCTCGCCGTGGATGCGATAGGCGCAGACCCGCGCGTCGATGAAACCGATCGCATCGTGGGCCGCCAAGCGCAGGAAGAAATCCCAGTCATCGATGCAAAGGTTCTCGTTCCAGCCAGCCACGGTTTCAAGCGCGCGTTTCCGGACCAGGGCCACCGGCCCACCGATGGCCCAGTGGCTGATCACCGCGAAACGGATGCCTTCGTCCGTGCTGTACAGGCGCAGGTCCGCGTGGTGGAGATCGCGCATGCCGCTTTCGTGCATCACCCTGCCCTCCCGATCCACCACGATCGAGTCGCCGATCACCGCCCACTTCCGCGGGTGCGCCAGCAGGTAGCCCACCTGGGTATCCAGGCCGCCGGGCAGGAGATAGTCGTCGCTCGCGCCAAGCCGCAGATACTCGCCGCGCGCGCGCGCCGCCAGTTCGTTGAGCGTGGCCGCCACGCCGCGGTTTTCGCGCTGCACGTACTCGATGGATATCTCGCCGCGATGGCGCTCGATCCAGTCGGCGATCCGCTGGCCCGTGCCGTCGGTGGATCCGTCATCGATGATGACCAGCTCCTTCGACGGATACGGGTCTTCCAGAATGCTGTCCAGACAGCGCTCGATAAAGCACTCGTGATTGAACGCCGGGATCAGCACCGAAACCAGCGGCGCCTCCGTCGGCATCATGGGTACTGCGCCGACCATTGCTTCAGCCCTCCCAGATAGCGCCGCGCCACGACGACGTTGAAAACGAGATACAGGGTGTAGTTGACGGCGAATCCGTAGACCGCACCCACCAGGCCGAAGCGCGCGACAAAGACATAGACCAGCGCGAGGTAGCTCATCGCGAACACGCACTCGGAGATGATGAACAAGCGCGTCATCGCCTTGGCCAGCATGAGATAGGACAGAACGAACGAGGCGACCTTGATGACGTCGCCGATCAACTGCGGTCCATACAGACCGTTGGCCGGCGCAAAATCCGCATTGAACAGCGCCAGCGTTACCCAGTCCCGCATGGCATAGATCGCCAGGGCCGCCAGCACGACCAGCGGCAGGAAGAATCGATAAGCGTGACGAAACTCGAGTGCCAGCCCCGCCCGATCGTTGACCGAGGCCAGCCTGGGCAGGTAGTAGGCGCTGATGGCGGTGGTAACGAAAAGCAGATACGCATCCGATACCTTGCTTACCGCCTGCCAGTAACCCACCTGCTCCCAGCCGAACTGAAGCGCGAGGTGATCCCGGATCGCGATATTGACCAGCGGCGACAGCAGCGCGGATGTGAGCGTCATCGTCGAGAACACCGCGAGCTTCGCCACCATCTCGCGATCGAACCGCATCCGCAGCATGCTGCGCCTGAAGTACGGGCTGCGGCGCCACGCCGGCCACCCCACCGCCAGCCATAGCGCCTGGCCAAGTACCAAGGCCAGCAAGGCGCCATAAAGATGCAGCCATTGCGACAGCCACGCCACCATCGCGACGTTGAGGATGGAGCCGCCCACCTGCACCAGCGCCAGGCGACGCACGTCCATGAAACCGTTGATCACCGCAAGGATGTAGTTCGCCAGCGCAATCCCCAGCTGCGCGAACGCGAGTACGCGAATCAGGCTGGTGTAGCGCAGATCGCCCAGCAGCCACTGGGCGATCTGCGGACTGAAGACCAGCGTCAATCCACCCATCACCAGCGACGCGCCTAGCGCATACCAGAGCGCGGCGCCAAGCAGGCGCCGCAGGCGTCGGGGATCATGGCGATACTCGGCTACATACTTCACTACGCCGGAGCTGATGCCACCGCCCGCAAGTACCGCGAGCAACGACATCAGGCTCATGAACTGCCCCAGCTTGCCCACGCCCTCCGGTCCGGCGAACCAGGCCACCAGCTTGATCACCACCAGGCCCGCGAGCAGGCGCGCGGCCGTCGCGGCGGCGGTATAGATGCTGGCCCGCACCAGATTCACGGCGCGCCTCCAAACGACTGACAGGCCGCGATGACCTGCTCGACGGCGTCCATCGGCAAAGACGGCCCCATGGGCAGGCTCAGCACTTCGCGATGCAGTTGCTCCGTCAGCGGCAGCTTGCATCCCTGCAACTCGGCGTAAGCCGGCTGCTGGTGCGGCGGCACCGGATAGTGCACCTGGCTCTGTACACCGCAGTGCTGGAGGTGCTTCTGCAGCGCGTCGCGTCGCGGACTGCGCACCACGAAGAGATGCCAGGCATGCTGTTCTTCGTGCGTCACGCCAGGCAGTGCGATGTCGGGATGCGAGATGGCCTCGCGATAGCGACGCGCCACCTCGCGGCGGTGTGCGGTGTCGCCATCGAGATACCTCAGCTTGACGCGCAGCATGGCGGCCTGGATTTCGTCGAGCCGCGAATTCACCCCTTGGTACGGATGGTGGTACTTCACCTCCGATCCGTAATTGCGCAGGGCTGCCACGCGTTCGGCCAGCGCGCTGTTGTCGGTGACCACGGCGCCGCCGTCGCCCAGCGCTCCCAGATTCTTGGCGGGGAAGAAGCTGAAGCCGGCCGCATCGCCGAGCGAACCTGCCTTGCGCCCCGCGCTCGCTGCACCGTGGGCCTGTGCGGCATCCTCGATCAGCAACAGTCCATGCTTGCGGGCGATGGCAGCGAGCGACGGCATGTCGGCCAGTTGGCCATACAGATGCACGGCCATGATGGCGCGCGTTCGCGGGCCGATGGCGGCTTCGACGCGCGCCGGATCGATATTGAAGGTCGAAGGATCGGGTTCCACCGGTACCGGCACAAGCCGGTTCTCGGTTACCGCGAGGAAGCTGGCGATGAAGGTGTTGCCCGGCACAATGACCTCATCACCTTCACTCAGTGCGCCGAGCTCCTTGTAGCCACGAAGGATGAGCGATAGCGCATCCAGACCGTTGCCCACTCCCACGGCATGACGCGCACCGCAGTACGCGGCGAACTCCTTTTCGAACGCAGCCACCTCCTCCCCCAGGATGTACCAGCCGGAATCGATGACTCGCCCCACGGCCGCCTTCAGCTCGTCGGCGTAGCGCGCATTGACCTCCTTGAGGCTGAGGAATGGCACGTCCATCAGAGCCTCCACTCGTAGAAGTCATGCACCACGCCACGCGCGCCGAAGTACTCTTTTTGCGAGATGAGGCCGCTGTTGATGGATGTGCCCTCCTGCTCAGTGGAAATGCCGAAGGAGAAGTAGTGCCTGTCGCCGTAGACGTCGATCAGTTCGGCCAGCAGGAAATTCAGCGCATTCAGCCGCCGGCCCTCGTCCGAGGCCGCCAGGTACTGGGTATGCACGACCCGGCCGAAGTCGTAGACGACGGCACCCGCCAGCAGCTCGCCTTCGTGGCGCACTTCATAGAGCACGATCTGTTCGGGAAAGCGCGACCGCAACAGCTGCAGTTCGTCCAGACGGTGTGTCGGCGTGGCGTCGTGCTTGTGCAGCACTTCGGTGAGCAGGTCATGGAATTCCGCAAGCTCGCTGCTGACCTGCGCACGCAACCCCAGCCGCCTCGCCTTGCTGACGGCGCGCTTCCGCTCTTCCGTAAATCGAAAGGGTTCCCGTAGCGCGATCACCGATGAGATGTCGCGCCGCTGCAGCTGCGCGCCGAGTCGGTGGAGCGCGTACAGGTCTTCATCCGCGGGATAGCGGTGAAACACGTGCGGCACCGCTTTATAGATCACGCGCTCCGCCGCCAGCGCCCGGTAGAACGCGCCAATCTGCTCGAACACGGCAAGCGTCGATTCGGCGCGCAGCGCCGGCGTACTGAGGAGGCCCGCGTAGGTCAGTCCACCGTGGCTGACCACGGTGTTTCCCTTGAGGTTCGCCGGAAAGACCGCCACGGGCTCGCCGTCCCGCTCGATCAACAGCGACCGGTCGACGAAGCGGTCGGCGTGGTAGTCCATGTAATCGCGCCGATGCAGCCAGTTGCCGCTCCTCGACCGCTCGACGACGGCGTCCCAGGCGGCGGCATCCGCTGGCGAGTAGGGCCTAACCGCGAGCATGGCTGTCACCGTTGATCTGCCCTTGCGGTGCTATCGCCAGGCCGAAGCCATCGACGCCCATGTCGTTGCCGTTGTAGAACATCAGCATCCTGTCGCGCTGGCGGATCAGCGCGGGGTAGCAGATCTGGCGTGAATCCCATCCGGCGACCGAAAGCGGCAGCCCGAGTGCTTCGTCACAACGTTTCCAATGGAGGCCGTCACGGCTGAAGGCCACGCCGGGGAAATACTCGCCATTGATATTGCCCCGCGTGAAATACATGACGTAGCCGTCATCGAGGCGATACACACGCGGGCGGCCAATGCGATATTCGCTACCGTGCGGGCGCAGGCATTCCTGGTCGTCCCGGGGTATCGCCGTGAGGTCCGACGTTTCCACATGGCGGATGTGATACCGGGGAAAGGGTTGCCCATCGATGAGCTCCCAGTCGTCGCCTACCGCGTACCAAAGCCGCCAGCGGCCCGCTTCGCGGATCGCCGTATGTATCGCACCGATGGTGCTTCGTCCCGGCGCGCGATCCAGAATCGGCGTTTCCTGGGCGCGCACGAAACGCTCGCCGCCATCGCGGGAAATCGCCAGGCCGGTGAAGGCGAGAAACTTGGCCTTCGCCACGCGCTGAAAGCCCACGTAAAACATGTGCAAGCCGCCAGGAGCATCGACGACATCGCCCAGGATCACACCGTTGTCGTCAAAGCAGCCGTCCCTGCCGATGTCGAGCACCGGTTCGGCGCTGACCCGGACCACGCGCGACGGATCGTCGGCGCGCACGTCGACATAACCGATCCGGCTCACGCCATCGGCATCGCGGAAGCCGGCATAGACGCGGATGACATCCTCATTGATCCGGTACGGCGTGGGAGTCAACGCCGAGTGAGCCATCCATCCGCCCACACCTTGCCGTGAGGTCTCGAATACCAGCCCTTTCTTGGTCCAGGCAGTCATCCAGCCCTCACAACGTCACGTCGAAGCTGGAGCGGTCGGGCAACGGACGCGCCGGCGACCCGACGTAGACCCTGCCCGGCTCGGTATTCCGCGTCACCAGCGCGCCGGCGCCGATCACGCTGTCCGGTGCGATCTTTACGTGATCGTTGAAAGTCGCGTTGACCCCGATGAAGCTGCCCTCGCCAATGTCGCAGTAGCCGGAAATCACCGCATGCGATGCAACGAATACGTTGTCATGGATCACCGTGCGATGCCCCACATGGTTGCCGCTCCACAGGATGCAGTTGTTGCCGATGCGGACGAACGGCTGGATCACGTTGTTCTCGAAGATGAAGCTGTTCTCGCCGATCTGCACGTTGCGCCAGACGAAGGCGTGGGTGCTCACGTAGCTGGCACAGCGGTAGCCCCTGCGCTTCGCATCCAGGTAGAAGCGCGTGCGCAACCGGTTAAGCTGGCTCGCGGGAATCGCGACGAATACCTCGACCTCCGAGGGTGGATAGATCGCATCGAGTTCTTCATAGGCGACGACCAGCAGCCCGTCGGACTGGGCCTGATCGATATAGTCGCGCTCGACACTGAGGGCGACGACGTCGTAATCACTGTCGTGTTCGAAGTATTCCCGGGCTATCTGCGCAAACTCGCCCGCGCCGATGAGCACTAGCGACCGAGGCATGCGGCTACATCCCCTTGATGCGCGCTGCCGTGGACGTCACGTAGGAACGAAGCGTAGTCGGTGATGTAGTCCGCGGGATCGTAGAGCTGATCCGCAAGCACCATCAGCACGCAGTCCTCGCTGAAGTTGTACATCTCGCGCCAGACCATGCGCCGCAACAGCAGGCCCTGCGATGGGTCATCCAGCACCACCTCGCACGGTCCCTCCCCGTCGTCCAGCAGGAAAGTGACGGATCCGCGCACCGGCACGGCCAGCTGGATGAGGTTGCGATGCGCATGCATGCCGCGATGCACATCGCATTTGGTGGAGAACAGGTAATACACACGCCGGATCTGGAACGGCACGTTGCGATCTTGCTCCAAGGCGATAAGCATGCCGCGGCTGTCGCCATGCTGCTGCAACTGGATGCGCTCGATTTTCATGTCCGTAGCCAGGCGTTGGACGTGGATGAGGGTGTTGTTTCCTGAGTGCCGGACGCCCGACAAAAGGTTGCGTGCGCCTATCCAGGGCATCCGCGAATCGTCGAAGCCGATGCATGCAACCTTTCCCGGCCGAGCAGGCACCAACCTCCCGGGGAACACATCGATGACCGATGCGTGTTCCAACGCTCGGCGCGAAGCCATGGCACAGGCCATGCACGGGGACCACGGAACGATGGCAGCAGACAAAAGCAACTCGGATACGGCCAGACATGAGCAGTCATCGGATAGCGTGCGCACGTCCGCACTATCCGGGGATCGCAACGACGCAGCGTTGCCGCTGATGCGGCCGCGATCGCTGATGATCCTGCACTGGCTGACCGCACTCTTCCTGCTGCTCGGCGTCACCCTGATCCTGATTCGCGACCAGGTCGACGGACGCGCCCTGCGCCTATGGCTGCTCGAAGGGCATCGCCATTTCGGCCTGCTGATCCTGTTGCTGTTCTTCGTGCGCGCGGCGCTTCGCTGGCGGCTGGGCCGGCTTCCGTCAGAGGGGCATACCGCGTGGCCGTTGCGCGCTGCCGCCGCCATGACGCACCTCGCGCTGTACGTATTGATCCTGGTCCAGCCATTGCTCGGCTGGGCGCTCAGCAACGCCGAGGGCAAGCCCGTCCACTTCTTTGGCATCACGCTGCCTGCGCTTGTCGGCGCCGACGAGGATCTGGCGGACACGCTGACGGCCTGGCACGAATCGGTCGCGTGGCTGCTGCTGGGCCTGGTGACGCTGCATGTGGTCGCGGCGCTATGGCACCACTTCATCCTCAAGGACCGAGTGCTTCGGATGATGCTGCCGCATCGCCGGGGTTGACGCGGCCATGGCCCTCTTCAATGCCATTCCATCAAGGCAAGGACATCCCATGCCAACCCATCTAATTCCATTCGCGAAGCGCTGGTGCCGATCTGCACGCCATTCCCTGGTCACTCGCGTGTGGCTGTGCGTGGCGATGACGCTGCTGTTGGCCAGTCACAGCGCCCATGCCACGCCCGCCTACGCCAGGCAAACCGGCTCACCTTGTGCGGATTGTCACGCGGGCGCCTATGGCCCCGCACTGACCCCCTACGGCATCCGCTTCAAGCTCAATGGCTATACCGACACCGGCGGCAAAGGTTCCAGCATTCCCGCGGCCGTCCAGCTGATTGGCACGCATACGGTGCCGACCCGTGGCGACAACACGACGCAACTCACGGAGGCCGACCTCTATCTGGCGGGACGCATCACCGACCACGTCGGCGGCTACGTCAAAGTGGAAACGGACAACACCGGCAACGATCACTTCCACACCAAGCTGAGCAATGTCGATATCCGCTATGTCGCCAAGGAACTGAAGATGGGCGGCCACGACACGACACTGGGCGTAAGCGTCAACAACAGTCCGGGATTCGAAGATCCGATCGGCGCCCTGCCCAATGCCGCGAACTTTGGTCCGCCGGCGATCTCGGGCACGCTGCTCAATCCTTCGAGTCCCAATGCGCTGGCGACGCGGGTCATCGGCGCGGTGGCCTACGGTGTGCTCGATTCGAACTGGCTCGGCGCGGTGGGCACCTACATGGCGATGCCCCGCTCCACGCAGTCGGACTTCGGTTATCGCCCGTCGGATGACCCGGGCAAACTCAGCGGCACCGGCTATCTGCGCCTGGCCTATATGAAAGAGTTCAAGCACCAGTTCTTCTCCGCGGGCGTGGTCGGACTGACCACCAAGCGCAAGCTTCCCCGCAACGCACGCGAGGACGACATCACTGATCTGGGCTACGACCTCACTTACCAGTTCATCGGTAACAGGGAACACATCGTGCAGCTGAGCTACGTCAACATTCTCGAGCAGCGCGACTACGGCAGCACCTTCGCGGCGCCCTTCGCTCCGGGTCTGTTGACCAAATCGCATGTCGCCGCGCACGACCAGACCCTGGGCCTGACCTATACCTTCAAACAGAGCTACGGCATCACGCTGGCCTACCTGAAGAGCACCGGCTCGCGCGACCCGGTGCGGTACCCGCCTTACGGCGACCCTGCCACGACCAGCCAGCTCATCACCCTGTTCTGGGCACCCTTTGGCAAGGAGGATTCCTGGCTGCCTTTCGCCAACCTGAAGCTCGCGGCCACCTGGTTCCGTTTCACCAAGTTCAACGGCGTCCGCAACAACATCTTCGGCGTCGCTCCCGGTTTAGGTGCTCCTGTGACCAACGCACGGGATCTGGACCAGTTCTCCATTTCCGCAAGCGTCGCGTTCTAAAAAGACATCCGACAGGAGCAAGTAAGTGACCCGAACGATTTTGACGAGGGCCCTGCGGTGCATGGCTGCCGCAGGCATGTTGATGGCGTGGATGACGGGCTCGTCTTATGTATGGGCTGGCGATGCCAACGCCGGCGCCGACGTGTTCAAGAGCGAATGCTCCGAATGCCATAGCGTGAAGCAAGGACACAACAAGAAAGGCCCCAGCCTGTTCGGCATCGTCGGGCGTGCGGCCGGCAGCCTCCCCGACTATCACTACTCCGACGCCCTGCACCAGGCGCCCTGGACGTGGACGACCGACAAGCTCCACGCCTATCTTTCGCAACCGGCCAGGAAGGCCAACCCCGGCACCAAGATGAAGTACAGTGGCCTTGACGATCCCAAGCAGCTCGAAGATCTCATCTCGTACCTGGATACGTTCCACTAGCTTCACGGGGCAATCAGACGATGAGCCGATGTTGCATAACGCATGACTAGGCGGCGGGCACTGTCATACCCAATCCAATACCTGCAGGGCCTCGCGGTTCTGCGGTGGCGCGTGTTTGATTCGGTCATAGCGGGCCACCGCATCCGGCATGCACACCTGCTTCACCAGGGCTTCACCAGGCGACGACGTACGGGACTTTTCCGTCGCAGTCTTGGCTGCACCTCACTTGCCATCGGCGCATGCCTCCCTTTGGCGATCCATGCCCAATCGGCGAATCTGAGCGGCACCGTGGCGCTGAGTTCGCAACTGGTGGACCGCGGATTGCCTGTCACGCGCGAGACGCCCATCGTGCAGGGCGCCATATCCTGGGCATCACCCCAAGGCTGGTCGTTGCGACTGTCGGCAAGCGCGGAAGCCCGCAGGCTGGATCGCCTCACCGAGACATTCGCCCAGGCGGCGCGCTACTGGACGCTCGCGCCCGACTGGGAGATGGGAGCCAGCCTGAGTTACTACGTCTACCCGAACGGCCCCAGGCAGGCACGCGCCTATGACCGGGTCGAAGCGGGCCTGGGCTGGGTGTACCGGGACGTGCTTACCTTCGGGCTGTCCGCCATTCACGGCGTAGGCCCCGGCGACCGCCGGCTGCGCGGCGCGGCGGACGTCGGCTTTCATTGGCCCCTGCCCCGGCACTTCGGTTTTTCCGCCGGCGCGGGTATCTCCCAGGCCAAAGTCGTCTCCTATCGCTACTACGACCACGATCAAGCAAGTTCGCACGAAGACGGCGGGGTAAGCTATTACGCCTACACGCGATGGAATGCCTACCGCTATGGCCATGTCGGCCTGACGTGGACGTACGAGTCCTGGCATCTGGAACTCGACCGCATACTGACGAGCGGGTACAAACGTTCCCGGAACAGCCTCGACGTCGCTCCCTGGGTGGCGACCCTATCGTTCTCTTTCTGATCGGCAGCAACCTTTTTCCTTCGGCAGGACACTCACGGTATCCAACCCTCTCCAGAAACGGTCATGAACGACATGGACATCGATGCAGACGCGACCGACCGCATGCTGCTTGAACGCATGTCAGCAGGGGATCGTGCGGCCTTGACCATGCTGTACCGGAGTTACCACGGCAGGTTGAGCCGGTTTCTCTCGCGCCTCACGCGGCGGCCTGACGTGATCGACGAAGTCATTAACGACTGCTTCTGGATCGCCTGGCAGAAAGCCGGCAGCTTCCACGGAGACTCGCGCGTATCCACCTGGATCATCGGCATCGCCTACCGTTGCGGATTGAAGGCGCTACGCCAGCACGGCGACGAACCGGTCGAGGACGATGCACGGTCGGAAGCGCGATATCCATCCCACTGCCCTGACGAGGAACGGGAGCTCCGCGACTGGCTGGCTCAGGGGCTCAACCGCCTCTCGGCAGACCAGCGACTGGTCGTCGAGCTTGTCTATGGACTGGGCCATACCATGGACGACGTCGCCGTCATCATGCAGTGCCCCGTCGGTACGGTGAAAGCGCGCCTGTTTCACGCGCGGGTCAGGCTGCGCAATACACTGCCGGCACTCGCCGGCGATATACCTGTACAGAGCAGGCCCATCCAGAAAGAGAACACTCCATGAAGTTGTCCGTCGACACCGGCAAAGATTGCGCCCGTGCCTGGGAGGCCATGCCTTGGGCGTTGCAGGACAACGACCCACAGCGGCAGGACGAATGGTTGATGCAGCATCTCGCGCAGTGCGAATCGTGCCGTGCCGAATTCGAACAGCAGAGCCGGCTCCGCATGGCCGTCTCGTTGCCTTCGGACGTCCCGGTCGACGCGGAGGCCGGGTTGCGGCGTTTGATGGCACGCCTTGATGCTCCCGATGCCGATGACATGCCGCCCCGCGCGCGTGCCACCAGCTGGGTGACACGCGCACTGGTTGCCGCCGTGCTGGTGCAGGCCGTGGGCATCGGCGTGCTAGGCGCCAGGTTGTGGTCCGCGCAGGAAGCGCAGCCGTCCTATCGCACGCTTAGCCAGCATGCTCCGCCGACGGCACCTGGCGCGATCCATGTCGTGCCGGACGGAACGATGAGGCTGGCCGACTGGAACGCTCTGCTCCATGAACTGCAATTGCAAGTGGCGGGCGGCCCCAACGATGTCGGCGCTTATACGGTCGTGCCGGTCAACATCGCGTCGGCATCTCCAGACACGCTGCGGAAGCTGCGCGCAAGCCGCAGCATCCGCCTGGCGGAGCCCGTCGCACCGACCCCATGAAACAGGCCATTCTCGCCATGGTCGTGGTGGCGGCAGCGCTGAGCGCCTGCGCGCCGCCGCGTCCGATGACGCCACGAACGACCTCCGTCGATGCCAACGCCGCCAATGTGCTGGCCATGGACCCCAAGCGCGACGTCATTCTGGCCGTCGCCAATCCGCTCGACCCACCCACCACGCATGCAGGCTCGAGCGTTCTGGGCTACTTGCCTTCCGGCCATTACGGTGCCGGGCAACGCGCCGTTTCCACGCTGACGTCGCTGAAAGAAACCTACGGCATCCGGGAAATCACCGGCTGGCCGATCAAGGCGCTGGATCTGTACTGCATCGTGCTGGAGCCGCCGGCGGGCATGACCCGCGAAGCACTGCTTGCGGCACTCTCCAAGGATGCGCGCGTGCAGCTCGCGCAACCGCTGCAAGACTACGACGTCTACGCCGATGCGCAGGAAAGCGGCCATCGCTACAACGATCCCTATACCGATCTGCAGCATGGCTTCGTCGAAACCGGTGCGGCGATCGCCCACAACCTGAGCCGTGGCGACGACGTCCATATCGCGATCGTCGACACCGGCGCGGATACCGCGCACCCCGATCTTCAGGGGAGCATTGGGGAGGTGCGCGACTTTGTCGACACGGATACCTCGGCGTTCAACCGTGACAGCCACGGCACCGAAGTGGCCGGCATCATTGCCGCCGTCGGCGACAACCACCAGGGCATCGTCGGCATGTCCCCTGGCGCGACACTGAGCATCTTCAAGGCGTGCTGGTATCCACCCTCATCGCAAAGCGGCGCGCACTGCAACTCCTTTACGCTCGCCAAGGCGCTCGCCGCCGTGATCGATACCAAGGCGCGCATCGTCAACCTGAGCCTTGGCGGCCCGGCCGACCCGCTGCTCAACCAACTACTCGCCCATCTGCTGCGCCAGGGCCGCATCGTCATCGCGGCCTCGCCGCCGGAGGGTGATTCGGACGGCTTCCCCAACCAAGTGCCCGGCGTCATCGTCGTACGCGCAAGCAACACCTCCGCCGCCCCACCCGGCGTGCTCAGCGCCCCCGGCAGAGACATCCTCACCACGCAGCCCAACGGCGGCTACGACTTCACTACGGGCTCGTCGATGGCTGCCGCGCACGTCAGCGGTATCGCTGCGCTGCTGCTGTCCCTGGCGCCTGGCCTCGACGCAAACGCTATCCGCCAACTGCTGCTGGATAGCAGCAAGGTGTCCAATCACATGCTTCAGGTGAATGCGGCCGCGGCCGTCGTGGCACTGCGCGAACAGCAGAAGCGTTCGCACTGACGCCGTCATGTATTGACTGCCAATAGTCGCGCGCGGCCTCGAAAGGAATGCTGCATGAGATCCGATCCGATGCAGTCTGGCGGGCCGCTTGGCGATAGCGCCGGGCGGGATTACTCACGCAAATTGCAACGCTTCAATACCTTCGCCGAGCCTGAGCTGCGAGAAGCCATCGCCAGCCTGAAACTACGGCCAGGCATGCGCGTACTGGATGCTGGCTGCGGAACGGGCGAGGCGCTGCGCTGGTTGTCGGAAACCGTCGAACCTGGCGGCTTCGCTGTCGGCACCGATCTTTCGGCACCCCACCTTTCGGCTTGCGCGCAGGGCCGAAAGAACAGCCTTGTCTTTCAGGCGGATCTGTCCCGGTTGCCGCTTCACGCAGCAAGCCTGGACCTCATCTGGTGCGTCAACACCATTCATCACCTTCCCGATCCCCTGACTGCTCTGCAAGCGCTGTCCTCGTTACTGCACGCCGGCGGACGAATCGCGCTTGGCCAGAGCTCGTTCCTGCCCGATATGTACTTTGCGTGGGACTCGCGGCTCGAACGGCTGACCAACGAAGCCGTGCGGCGCTATTACCGGGAGCGATACGGGCTGCAAGAACAGGATCTCAAGGCCGTTCGCGCCACCGTAGGTCTTATGCGCAACGCGGGGCTTCGCCATGTGAAAGCACGGACGTTCATCATCGAGCGCATCTTTCCTGTGAGCGCCGACACAGAGGCCTATCTTCTGGAGGCGATTTTCCGCGGCACGTGGGGAGAACGGCTGCGGCCTTTTCTGTCGAGCGAGGACTACGCCGAACTCTCGCGCCTGTGCGATCCACAGCATGCAGACTACGCACTGCGTCGCGAAGACTTTCATTTCATGCAGAGCTTCACGCTGGTGGTCGGGGCGCGCGGCGACTGATTCCATGGAAGGTCGCAGGAGCCCGATCCATTGACACGCCGCATCGCGACATCCAGCGCGGCGTCGTCACTGGTCTACCGAGAGGGCCATATGCGTCGACCGCCTGGGACACCGGGATTCAGGAGCATCCGAATCCCTTCTTGGCGACGCGGATGGATCTGGACGAAATAAAGGCCACGCTCGGACAGCCATTCAAGACCAACGAGAACCCCTTGCCCGGTCGGGCAAGGGGTTCTCGGTTACTGACAGGTCGCGAACTTGAACGACGCCAGACGCGTGCTCCAGTTGAACGCGCCCGTGGTCTTCAGGTACTCGTTGGTGTACCAGAACGTGCAGTCGTCGGTGGGATCGACCGTCATCGCGCTGTAGTCGCCCCAACGCGACAGGTTGCTGCCGCTCTGCGAGCCCGTACCTTCGACGATGCTGGCCTCCGCCTGCATCGTGCTCAGCGTATCGGTGGCCAGACGACCGGTGTAACGGATGGCCGGATGGATCGCGCTGCTCGACGCACTGTAGCCCAACGCCATGTTGCCCTGCTTGTCCATCGCGACCGAGCTCAACCAGCGGTAGGTGGTATCGGGCGAGAAGGTCGACTGCTGATACACCACCGGCGTGGCGCTCGGACTGCGCACTTCATACCAGCGTACGCCGGTATACGGGTTCTGCTTGGTCGTACCGACCTTCACCGAGTGGCTGACCACCAGCGACTCGTGATCGCCGAAGTTGCGGTAGGCCAGGCGGAACATCAAACGGTCAGCCAGCGAATCGAGCTTCTGGCTGGTACCCGTTTGTGGGACGCACGTGCCGCCGCCGCAGGCCGATGCGAACGAAGCCACCGGAATCGCCGTCGGTCCCGTCAACGTGGTGTTGGCGGTGTTGGTCCAGTCCACATGGAACTTCCACAGGTTCAGCTTGCTGGTGCCGAAGTTCATCAGGTAGTTCGGTGAACCCGCCGGCGGCGCGGTGCTGCCGTCCAGATCCGCCGGCAAGACGCCGCCATAACTGGTTGAGAGCTGGAAGCACTGCTGCGTGGCGGCGGCACCGCTCAACATGGCATTGCGATCGTAGGCGCACAGCTTCGCACCGGCGAACGTGTTGCCGTTGAACATGTTGAAGGTCTCGTAATACGCATCCGGCCACACGCCCATCTTCGGGTAGTCGGGGAAGGTCGTGCCGTAGGGGAACGCATAACGGTAGTACGCACCCGTGGCATCGCTGGTGGCCGAGACGGCCACGCACTCGAAGTACGGCGACGCCGTCACCGCGAACTGCGAGATCACCCAGCGTCCGGCGGCCTTGTCGTACACCACGGTGGCGTCGCCGTCGTTATCGGTTTCGCACGGGCCACCGAAGCCCGACCACAGCGTATTGGTCGACACCGGGCCGTAGGTCACGGCCTTGGTGGCCTTGTCGAATACGGCAAAACCGCTATTGACGATCTGTACGTACTGGGTCGCGCCCACCGCACCGTTGGTATCCGGCGGCGCGCTGTTGACGGTGAACGTCCCCTGCGGACCGCTGAAGCCGTTGCCGACACCGTCGACACCGGAACCCAGCGTCGGTGCAAAGCTGCCGGTCGCGGAACCCTGTACGGCGGCATCCGTTGGATTGCCGGGGCCATCCAGCCACGGCAAGGGGCGCGCCTTATGATTTTGGCCGCTCTTGGAGAAATCATCGGGTCGCGGCATGGTGCCGCGCAAGGAATGCAGCGTGTCGTGCTGTGCGGCGGAAGTCACTTCCGGTGCGGACTGGGTGTCTGCGTGGACAGGGCCCGCAAGGGCGATGCCGACAGCGATACACAGCGCGCTACAACCTATGCCTGTTGCTCTCACAAACATGATGTCCCTCCAGTTGAGATACGTTGTCTTGATTGGTATCCCGGCATGCGCATACGACGCATGCGGCCGCGTTGGCAGCCACTCACGCAATGCACACATCGGGATCGCCTATCGACACGCAACGTCCTGTCACGCCTCCCCCTCGATAAGGCCGCCAGAACGTAGTCCTGTATTTGGCGTTTCGTCAATCGGAGTTATTCGGATGAAGTTGACCAAAGCGAGAAGCGCGCCTGCCAGAATCTTGCGCAAAGCTGTCGATGATCCGCAGCCGGATCACACGAACGCTCAAGGCTAAATCGCAGAAACTTGTGCACCAGTTCAATCGGCAGCGTGTGTGGCATGGTTAGCGTGTACGTGGCGTCATGCCAACTTTCGGGGTCGATCTCGTGTGGCGTGGAATACTCGTGTACGTGCTCGGTGCGATGGCGTTGGCTATGCCGGCACGGCCCTGCATGAGTGCCAACCACTTCACCGGGGTAAGCGGGACGGTAAGCATCTCGCCCGCACACCCCGGACCGCAGCGAGCCGGCGAACCGGACGCAACGCCCTATCAGGGCGTGACCGTGCAGCTTCGCGACACCCAAGGCAACGTCGTGGCTCACGCGACCACCCATACGCAAGGTCAGTTCATAGTGGCCGTGCCTGCGGGCATCTATGAGCTGCGGATCGATGTTCAGCACGCTGTCTTTCCGCGTTGCGAAACGGTCGAGGCCACGGTCCGTGCGAACCAGATCACCCATGTAACGATCGTTTGCGATTCTGGCATGCGGTAGCCGATGCCCGCGCATCGGCCAGGAACCGCTCCGCCATCCGCAACATGCAGGCTGCGATCCAGCGAATGGAAGCGATGGCTTCATGCTGCAAGGTGATCGTGCCTCTGGCTGCGTCAATGGCCTTGACGATACCGACACCCTGAGCTTCGGTTGGCGCGGCGGCGTGAGACATGCCGGGCATGTTCGGCATGTCCTGGCCTGCTGCGAACACCGGGGTGGAAGACAGGGCCAGGGCGAGCATCGTGATATGGGTTTTCATGTGTGTGAATCCCCTTGCGGATGGGGGAAGGTGGAGTGAGTCGCCAAACGGCTCCGACGCAATCGACGCCGGGCCATCAGTCGAAAAGCCGCGGGAATGACAAGCATGGAAAGCAAAGGCGCCGTGAGCATGCCACCCACCATCGGAGCCGCGATGCGTTGCATCACTTCGGAGCCGGCGCCTTGCCCCAGGAGAATCGGAAACAGACCCGCGAGAATCACGGCGACCGTCATCGCTTTCGGACGCACACGCTGCACCGCGCCTTCGCGAATCGCATCGTCCAGCACCGCCTCGCCCGCCCGCGGGTCGAGTGCAAGCCGGCGATCCCAGGCGTGGCGCAAGTACAGCAGCATCACCACACCGAATTCGGCCGCCACGCCACCCAGCGCGATAAAGCCGATCACTGTCGCTACCGAAACGGCATGCCCTAACGCCCAGATCAACCAAAGGCCGCCAGTCAGCGCAAGCGGCACACTGAGCATGATCAGCGCCGCCTCGCTCACCCGATGAAACACGGCATAGATCAGTCCAAAGATAATCGCCAGCGCCGCCGGCACTACCCAGGTCAGGCGATCCATCGCCCGCGCCAGATATTCGAACTGCCCGGACCAGGCCACGGTGACGCCGGAAGGCAGTGGAACTTGCTTGCCCACCGCGCGCTGGAGGTCGCTCACCACGGCGCCGAGATCCCGCCCCGCCGTGTCGACATAGACATAGGTCGCCAGCTGGCCGTTTTCGCTCTTGAGCATCGGCGGCCCGGCATCGATGCGCAGATCCGCGACCTGCGCCAAGGTCAACTGCGCACCGCTGGCCGCCACGATAGGCAGCTGCGCGAGCGCGGCCAGCGAATCGCGATCGCCACGCGGATAGCGCAACACGATCGGATAACGCTCGCGCCCTTCGACGGTCTGGCCGATCGGATCGCCACCGATCACCGTGGCGATCAGACGCTGCACCTGCTGCTGGGTCAGCCCATAGCGCGCGGCGTCTTCGCGGCGGATGCGCACATCGATATAGCGCCCGCTGGCCGCGCGCTCGGCGATGGCCGAACGGACACCCGGCACCTGACGCGCGACGGCCTCGATCCGATCCGCCACTGACTGCAGTGTCGCGACATCCGTGCCCAGCACCTTGATGCCGATCGGACTCTTGATGCCGGTGGCCAGCATGTCGATGCGGTTGCGGATCGGCGGCACGAACAGGTTGGTCAGACCCGGCACGCGTACCGCCTTGTCCAGCTCGGCCTTGAGTTTGTCCATGGTCATGCCCGGCCGCCACTGCTCCTTCGGCTTGAAGGTGATGGTGGTCTCGAACATCTCCAGCGGTGCCGGATCGGTGGCGGACTCCGCCCGTCCCGCTTTACCGAAGACATGGTCGACCTCCGGCACGGTTTTGATCATGCGATCGGTGAGTTGCAGCAACTGGGACGCCTTGCCAGCGGAAAGCCCCGGCAGTGCCGTCGGCATGTACAACAACGTGCCTTCGTCCATCGGCGGCATGAACTCGCTGCCGAGACGACTCAGCGGCCATAGCGCGCTCAACAACAGCACGCCGGACAATACCAGCGTTGTCTTGGGATAGCGCAACACTGCTTCCAGGATCGGCCGGTATAACGCGATCAGTCCGCGATTGATCGGGTTGTCGCGTTCGGCCCGAATGCGCCCGCGCACCAGGTAGCCCATCAGCACAGGTACCAGTGTCACGGCGAGACCGGCCGCGGCCGCCATCGCATAGGTCTTGGTGAACGCGAGTGGCTTGAACAACCGTCCCTCTTGCGCTTCCAGTGCGAACACCGGGACGAACGAAAGCGCGATGATCAATAGGCTCACGAACAGCGCGGGCCCGACCTCGGCGGCGGCTTCCGCCATCAGCGTCCAGCGTTCGGCGCCCTGCGGCTCCTTGTCGCCATGAGCCTCGCGCCAATGCTCCAGATGCTTGTGCGCGTTCTCGATCATCACCACCGCGGCATCGACCATCGCGCCGATCGCAATGGCGATGCCGCCGAGCGACATCAGGTTGGCCGACACGCCCTGCGCATGCATCACGATGAAGGCGGCCAGCACGCCCAACGGCAAAGTGATCACCGCCACCAGGGCGGATCGCAGGTGGCCGAGGAACAGGACGCACACCAGGGCTACGACAAGGAATTCTTCCAGCAGCTTGCCCTTGAGGTTGTCCACCGCCGCATCGATGAGCTGCGAGCGATCATAGGTCGGCACGATCTCTACACCGGCCGGCAGGCTGCGCCGGAGTTCGTCGAGCCGCGTCTTGACCGCCGCGATGGCCGCCTTGGCGTTCTTGCCCGAACGCAGCACCACCACACCACCGGCGACCTCACCCTGGCCATCCAGTTCGGCGATGCCACGGCGGAAGGTCGGGCCGCGCCGCACCGTAGCCACCTCGCGCAGCAACACGGGGACACCTTCTTTGTTGGTGCCCACCGGTACGGATTCGAAGGCTTCGCGGGTGTGCAGATAACCCTCGCTGCGCACCATGAATTCCGCTTCGCCTTGCTCGATCACCGAGCCGCCATTGGCGCCGTTGGCCGCATTCACCGCCTCCGCCAACTGTTCCACCGTGATCTGCCGGGCGGCCAGCTGTTGCGGATCGGGCACGATCTGCCACGCGCGTTCCATACCGCCGAGACTGGCGACTTCGGCGACATCGGGCACAGTCTTGAGCTGGTAGCGAAGAAACCAATCCTGCAGCGCGCGCAGCTGACCCAGATCATGCTGGCCCGTGCGGTCGATCAGCGCGTACTCGTAGATCCAGCCCAGACCGGTCGCATCGGGACCCAGCGCCGGACTTACGCCGGAAGGCAGGCGGTCGCGCACCTGGCTCAGGTATTCGAGCACCCGCGAACGCGCCCAGTAGAGATCGGTGCTGTCGTCGAACAGGACATACACATACGAGTCGCCGAAGAACGAATAACCGCGCACCGTCTTCGCACCTGGCACCGACAACATGGTGGTAGCCAATGGATAGGTGACCTGGTCCTCCACGATCTGCGGTGACTGACCCGGCCAGTTGGTACGGATGATCACCTGGGTATCGGAGAGGTCCGGCAAGGCATCGATCGGTGTATGCAGCGTCGAGAACACGCCGATGGCGGCGAGCAACACCGCCGCGAGCAATACCAGCACGCGATGCGCGATCGCGCTGCGGATCAGCGCGCCGATCATCGCCCTTCTCCCATCGGCATGCCCGGCATGGGCGCGCTGCTGCCCGGCGCCGGCTGGGCTGCTCCCGTATCCAGGCGCTCCAGCGCACCGGACAGGCTCGCTTCCGAGTCGATCAGGAACTGGCCGGAGAGCACCACCCGCTCGCCACCGCGCAGTCCTTCCACGATCTCGGTATAACCATCGGCGGTTCGTCCGGTACGCACAGTGACAGGACGGAAGCGCCCTTCGCCCTCGGCAACGATCACGCGGCTGCGCTCACCCGCGGCGATCAGCGCCTCATCCGGCACCACCGGCACAGCTTCGCCTTGTACAGGCGCAAAGCGGACACGGGCGAACATGCCTGGACTCAACACAGCGCCGGGATTGGCGAGCACGATGCGCGCACGCTGCGTACGCGTACTCATGTCGATATCGGGCAACAGGGTTTCGAGCTTGCCTTCGAAGACCCGGCCGGGCAGCGCATCGACGCGTACCGTCACCGGAATGCCGGCATGCACGGTGCCGGCCACGGCCTGCGGCAGGGCCGCTTCGACCCAGACGGTGTCGAGGCCGTTGATGGTCATCAAGGTCTGCCCCGCACTCACACGCTGTCCTTCGCGGACATCGAGCGAAGTGACTACGCCGGCCTGCGGCGCATGCAGCGTGATCGTCGGTTGCCCTTGGCGGCCCGATGCGCGTACATCGGAGGGAGAAAGCCCCAGCACCTGCAGGCGCTGCTGGGCCGCTCCACGCAACGCCTTGGCGTCCGCCGACTGCACATGCTGCAAGGCATCCGCCTCGGCGATGGCGCTGCTCCATTGCGGCGCGAGCAGTTCGACCAGGGGCTCGCCGGCAACCACAGCTGTGTAAGGTGCGCGCACATCGAGTTTCGCGATCACCGCATCGACGCGCGCACTCACCGTGCTCGCATGTCGCACATCCCAGGCGATGGTGCCGGGCACCCGTACATCGCCGGCAAGCACGCGGCGCTCGACCAATGCGGTACGCACGCCGAGGTTCTGCACCGTCGCCGGGTCAATGCGCACGAGATTCTTCTCTGCCCCCGCGTCGGCATACTTGGGCACCATCTCCATGCCCATCGATGACAGTCCCGGCTTGTCGGAATGCTGGTCCGGGATCATCGGGTCGTACCAATAGAGAACGGTGGCAGTGCTGGCTGCCTTGGCGGGACCACCCACAACGGGAGCGGAGCTCTGCCGATGGCCCGCCCAATAGGCCAGCGTTGCCGTCAACAACAGCGTCAGCGCGGCTATTGAAACCCACACGATGCGCTTCATGGGAGCACTCCTTCTGGCATCAGATAAGCCAGCGCCGCCCAGGCGCGGCCGTATTCGGTTTGCATGCGTGCGTAATCGGCGTGATGCGCGATCTCGTCGCGCCGCGCCTGCAATAGAGGCTGGATATCGGCGCCACCGCGATAAGCGGCCAGGGCCAGCGCGGCACGGTCCTCCGCCAGCGGCAGCAGTTCATCGCGATGCCGGCGCACTTGCTGGCCCAACGATTGCCATTGCGCCCAGGCGGCCTGGATCGCCTCGGTCTGCTGCCGGCGCGCATCCTCGTGTTCCGCATGAACCGCATCGAGATCGGCGGTGCGAGCGAACACCCCGCGATCCTGCCGGTTGCGCGTAAACAGCGGCAGGCTCACACCGACCTGCAGCGAGACCATGTCGGACAGGCCGCGCGTGCGCGAGCCGTAGCTCATGCCAAGGCTCCACTCGGGCCGCTTGTCCGCTTTCGCGACGGCCAGAGCGGCTTCGGCGGCCCGCTCCCGTGCCGGCCAACCCAGCAAATTGCCCTGGCGATCCAGGCCGGCCAGCAAGTCGGATTCGCTATGTGGGAGCAATGAGAAATCCGGTGCGTCCGCCAGCGGTTGATCGGTCGACGTGCCCAGCCAACGCGTCAGACTCGCTCGCGCCTGGGCTTCCCTGGCGTCTGCTTCGTCGATGCGATTCTCGAGATCGAGTGCCTCCATCCGCGCCGCGAGCACATCCGCGGCACTGCCCGTGCCGCCGCGCAGTCGTGCCTGGGCAACAGCGACGTCCTGAGCCCAGGCTCGCCGAAGCATCTGCAACATCCGTACTTCGTGATGCGCGCCCCAGGCCCCCACCCAGGCATCGGCCACCTGTTGCTGGATCGACAGGTGGGTCATGAGTTCGGTGGCGGCAGCCAGATCCGCGCTGGCGGCACCCATCGTCTTCTGCGCGAGCCGCTTGGTATGCGACGGCAGCACCTGGCTGATGCCCACGGTACGCATCGTCATGCTGTCGCCACCGGCGGTATAGGCGCCAGGTCCCTGGATCGCCAGATTGTCGATACCGACCGTGAGTTGGGGATCCGGTAGCGCGCCCGCGCGGGCGGCTTCCTGCCGCGCGGATTCCGATTGAGCACGCCGCGCTTCCAGCAAGGGCGCGCGCTCGACGGCCTGGCGTGTGGCCGCGTCGAGTGTCAGCGCGACAGAGTTATCTGCCCACGCGGGCAAGGTCAGAAAAAGTGTGGCTGCCCATGGCAACCAACGCGTATGCCGCACCCCATAGGTGCGGACGCCATAAAGACGGGAAAACATGATGAGCTCCGATCACACAGGTCAGAACAGCCGTGCGCACACAGCCGGCGAACGCGTGGCGATCGGGAGCTAAATCAACAGAGAGCAGAACCGCAGCGTGGGCGGTGGATCGGGACGCTGCAGGGTGGGATCGGGCAACGCGCGACGCTCGGGCGCCAGCGCGATGGTTCCCGGCATGACGGGCGACGCCGCGGGCAGCAGCAAAGGCGGCACCATCGGCAAGCGGGCATCGTGGCTCGACACCGTGTGGTCGGCGCAATGCTCCGTGCAGCGTGGATCCTGACTTTGATGAGCTGCCGGCTGGTTTGCCTCGGTCATGCCCATTGCCGCGCAGTCGCCCGTCATGACTACATCCGCAGGATTTACCGGCAGCGTGCAAACGTAGGCCGCCATCGCCAGCTGCTGAAACAGCAGGCAAAACATCACCAGCCCGATCCAGAGGGCGCGGTGACGGCGGGTCAGGCGAAGAGGCTTGCGCATGGCTCGGTCATCTTAGCGCAGCTGGACCCTGGTCAAGTCAAGAGGTGTCACCTGTCGAGCCTATCGGGAGCCGCATGATCCAACGATTGGATCGAAGCGTCGCCCTAACGCCAGCGTCCGTCGTTGACCGCATTCGCGCAAATAGTGCTCCGCTTACGTTGCGGCAAGTGCAACGTCGACGATCTGCTGCGCCTCTTGCAACAACGCTTGCAGATGCGCCTTGTCCTGAAAACTCTCCGCGTAGATCTTGTAGATGTCTTCCGTGCCTGACGGCCGCGCAGCGAACCAGCCACTGGCGGAGATCACTTTGATCCCACCGATGGCCGCGCCGTTGCCAGGTGCGCGGTCGAGCACGCTCTCGATCTTCTCGCCGGCCAGCTCGGTGCTTTTGACCTGTGCCGGCGAGAGTTTGGACAGCTTCGACTTCTGCTCGGCATTGGCCGGTGCCTCGACACGATCCGATACCGGATCGCCCAGTTCAGCGGCCAGCAGACGATACGACTCGTAGGGATCGCGGCCGCGGCGCGCGGTCATCTCCGCCGACATCAGGGCGGCAGCAATGCCATCCTTGTCGGTCGCCCACACGGTGCCGTCTTTGCGCAGAAAGGAGGCGCCGGCGCTCTCCTCGCCACCGAAGCCCAGCGAGCCATCGAACAATCCATCGACAAACCATTTGAAGCCGACGGGCACTTCGTAAAGCGTGCGCCCCAACCGCTTCGTCACGCGATCGATCAGCGCCGTGCTCACCAGCGTCTTGCCGACGGCCGCTGCGGTGTTCCACGCCGGCCGTTGCTGAAAGAGATAGTCAACCAATACCGCCAGATAGTTGTTCGGCAGCAGCAAGCCGCCGCTCCGGGTCACGATGCCGTGGCGGTCATGGTCCGTATCGCAGGCGAAGGCCACATCATAACGGTCTTTGAGGCCGATCAACCGCTGCATCGCATACGACGACGAGGGATCCATCCGGATCTTGCCGTCCCAGTCCGCCGTCATGAACCGGAATGTGGGGTCGACCACCTCGCTGACTACCGTAAGGTCGAGCTTGTATCGCTCGGCGATCGGTGCCCAGTAATGCACACCAGCGCCCCCAAGCGGATCGACACCCAAGTGGATGCCACTGGCGCGAATGGCATCGAAGTCGATGACCTGGGCGAGATCGCTCACATACGCGTCGATGAAATCGTGCTGATGCGTCGTCGCCGCGCGACGCGCCTGCTCAGCGGGTACACGACGCACCTCCTTGAGGCCGCCTTCAAGCAACGCATTGGCGCGATTCTGGATCCAGCCAGTAACGTCCGTATCGGCCGGCCCGCCATTGGGCGGGTTGTATTTGAAGCCGCCGCTATCCGGTGGATTGTGCGACGGCGTGATGACGATGCCGTCGGCCAGCCCCGCGGTGCGGCCGCGATTGTGGGTCAGTATCGCGTGGGAAATCGCGGGCGTCGGGGTGAACTCGTCACCCTTGGCGATCATCGTTTCCACGCCATTGGCGGCCAGGACTTCCAGCGCACTGTCAAAGGCCGGCAGGGACAGCGCATGCGTGTCGAAACCGATGTACAACGGCCCGTCGATGCCCTTGCCCTTGCGGTATTCGCAAATCGCCTGGGTGATCGCCAGTACATGCCACTCGTTGAAACTGCGGTCGAACGAGCTGCCGCGATGTCCCGACGTACCAAACGCCACACGCTGGGCCGGCACGCCAGGGTCCGGCCGCAGGCTGGCATAGGCACTCAGCAGCGTGGACACATCCACCAGTAGTGACGCCGGAGCTAACTTGCCGGCAAGCGGATGGATCGTGGCGCTCATTGCTTGAATTCCAGGTAGTCGTGGTATTGCCGAATCAGGGCATGGGATGAGGCAAGACGTCAAGCTCAGACATCGACAGCCTCGTCATGACGCGATGTCTGTGCCGGGATGACTCTGCGGCGCGGATCGATGCCGGATCTCCACCTGATGATCCTTGCCGTCATCGACCAGGGAGATGCTCTGCTCCGCCTGCACCTTACCGTCGAGGCTGACCTGATCCCCATCGTCAAGACCGGTCTCCTGCAGGACGGTGATGTGGTAATCCGTCTCGCGATATCGGTAATCCATGCTGAAAGAACGCCATGCGGAGGGCAGCACAGGCCTGATATGCAGGCGCTCGCCTTCCACATGCAGGCCAAGCAGCGACTCCACGATCAGCCGGTACATCCAGCCGGCCGAACCGGTGTACCAGCTCCACCCTCCCCGTCCAGTATGCGGCGCCACGCCATAGACATCGGCCGCCACGACGTAGGGTTCGATCTTGTAGATCTCCATGGCTTCGGCCGTCAGGCTGTGATTGACCGGATTGATCATGCCCAGCAATTCCCACGCGCGCTTGCTGTCGCCGAGTTCGGCAAATGCCATCGTTGCCCAGATCGCCGCATGCGTGTACTGCCCTCCATTCTCGCGGACCCCTGGCACATATCCCTTGATGTAGCCGGGATCGAGCGAGGACTTGTCGAACGGCGGCTCGAGCAGTTGCACCAATCCAACGTCGCGACGTACCAGATGCTGATCCAGCGAATTCATCGCCTGCTGCTGGCGTGCCGCATCACCCGCGCCGGATAGTACGGACCAGCTTTGCGCAATGGAGTCGATCCGACACTCATCGTTGGTAGCCGAACCCAAGGGCGTGCCATCGTCGAAGTACGCGCGCCGGTACCAAGCACCATCCCAGCCATGCTGCTCGAGGCTCGTGCGCAGCTTGGCGGCCTCCACCTCGCAGCAGGCGGAGAACGCTTCATCACCGCGCAGACGTGCCACCGGCGCGAACTGGAGCAACACGTCGTAAAGGAAGAATCCCAGCCAAACACTCTCGCCGCGGCCGTGTTCACCGACGCGGTTCATGCCGTCGTTCCAGTCGCCGATCCCCATCAGCGGAAGCCCATGCGTGCCGCGCGGCATGCTGTGTCCGATGGCGCGAACGCAATGCTCATAGAGCGTTTCGTGCAGATCCGAATGCCCTGGCAGGTCGTAATAAGACTCCTCATCAAGCCCGACCTGGCGCCCTTCAAGGTAGCCCGCGACCTCATCGAGCACGCCGGTGTCACCCGTAGCGAGTACGTAGCGGCTGGTGGCCAAGGGGAGCCACAGATAGTCGTCCGAACAGCGCGTGCGCACGCCCCGATCCAGCGGCGGATGCCACCAGTGCTGCACATCGCCCTCGACGAACTGGTGCGCGGCGCACAGCAACAAATGCTGGCGCGAGCTGTAGGGCGAGGCATGGATCATCGCCATGGAGTCCTGCAACTGATCGCGGAATCCGTAGGCGCCACCGGACTGGTAATAACCGCTGCGCGCCAGGAACCGGCAAGCGATGACCTGGTACATCAGCCAGCCGTTGGTAAGCACATTCACTGCTGGATCGGGCGTCTGCACCTGCACTTTGCCCAGCGTCCAGCGCCAGTGCGTGCGCACGGCTTCCAGAGTGTTGGCCGCCGTGCCCATACCACGGAATCGCTGCACCATATCGCTGGCCGCCTTGGCGTCGCCGGCCATGCCAAGCCGGAAGATGATCTCCTGCTCGTCGCCATCATCCAGTTCGAAGGCGAGCTGGATGGCCGAACAAGGATCCAGACCGGCACCGGCGCGTCCGGACAGGCGCGCGTACCCCATCGCCGCCGGTGCGCGCAGGCTGCCGTTGCGGCCAAGAAATTCGCTGCGGTCACAGCTGAAAGTGCGCGCGGCGTTGTCGACATCGAAGAAGGCGACCCTTCCCGGGAAATCCGTGTTGTAGGCGTTGCGCGCAAAGAGTGCCCCGGTCATCGGATCGGACTCGGTCACCACGTGCATCGCCGATTTGCTGCGCAATTCACCCAGCACCCAGTCGACATAACCCGTCGCGGAAAGACGGCGCGTGCGTCCGGATGCGTTGCGCACCCTGAGCACGGAGAACTTCACCGCGGAATCCAACGACACGTAAACCCACAACTCGCTGCTGATGCCCTCTTCCGCGTGCTCGAACACCGAATAGCCAAAGCCATGCCGGGTGACATAAGAACCCGCACCACATCGCGGCAGCGGTGTGGGCGACCAGTAGTAGCCTGTTTCCTCGTCGCGCAGGTACAGGGCCTCGCCGCAACCGTCGGTCACGGGATCGTTCTGCCAGGGCGTCAACCGGAACTCATGGGCGTTCTCGCCCCAGGTATAGGCACCGCCGCTTTCGGAAATCACCGTGCCGAACTTTGCATTGGCCAGCACATTGACCCATGGCGCGGGCGTCACCTGTCCCGCCTTCAAGGTAATCACATACTCGGTGCCGTCCGCACTGAATCCGCCATAGGGATTGCTTAGCGACAGTTCTTTGGTTGGCGCTTCGGTCGCGGTGCGACCGGCGACCTCGTCAGTGGTGAGCCGGCCCGCCACAGGGGTGAACGGCACCGGCTGGGTTCTCACCCGCCGGCGACTGATCTGCTCGACCAGACTGCCGCGGCTATCGTCGACGATCAGGCGTGCGGTGGCCTGCACCAGGATGCGATCCTCGTTGGATATCTGCTGCGCCGGCCGCACGAAGATGCCGCCCGGGCGATCCAGCAGGCTCGCCTCCACGCCGGAGGCGATCAGGCCCATGATCATGTCCTGCAGCTGCTGCCGATAACCGGCGTGATCCTCGTTCCATATCACCAGATCGACCGCCAGGCCTTTGAGGCGCCAGTACGCATGCGCCTGCACCAGCTGGCGTACCAGATCGATATTGGCGAGCTCCGCGATGTGCAGCAGCACGATCGGCAGATCGCCGGAAATGGCCTGGCCCCACAAGCCCGACTGGCCACGCCGGTTCGCCAGAAGAATGCCGGTGTCGGCACGCAGTGAGGCGTTCGCATAAATGATGGACGTCGCCATGCGCTCATACAGCTGCGCGTCGGCCAGGCTGGCATTCAACTGGCGCAGCAGTACCTGGCTGTGGGTCCATGCAAGGTCGAACACGCGGTCGGCCAGATGACGGTCGCGATACTTCTTCATCAGGTGCACGCAGGCATCGCGGCTGTCACCGATGCCGGTGACCATGTCGATCAGTGCGGACTGCTCGGGCTCCAGCGTAATGCGGCAGCGGATGGCGACGATGGGATCAAGCACCGAACCCTCGCTGTCCGAGAGACGCTCCGCGGTGCCCTCCATGACCAGCGGCGAAGCCACACTGCGGCCACGGCCGATGAACTTGGCGCGGTCCGTCTCGTAGGAAATCTCGTCGATGTCGGCATCATGCACGGCCAGCAGATGGCACATCCATGGCACCGGCTCCTGGCTGGAACGCGGGCGCCGCGTGCATACGATGGCCTGCAACGCGCGTACGAGTTCGGTCTGCACGAACAAGTTGCTGAAAGCGGGATGCACCGCATCGGCCATCGGCGGCGCCAGGACCACTTCGGCGTAGCTGGTGATCTCGATGGTCCGCCTCACTCGCCCACGATTCGTGATGCGGATGCGACGAAGCTCGATGTCGTCCTCGGGCGACACCACGATCTCGGTATGGGCGTCGAAGTCCCGTTCGCGCACGCGAAACTCGGCACGCGCGTCGGAGAAGATCGCCTCGTAGGCTTCGGGTTTATTCAAGGTCGGCTGGAAAGCGCTGGACCAGAACTCGCCACTGGCGACATCGCGCAAGTAGCAGAACATGCCCCAGTTGTCGGAGCTGATGTCTTCCCGCCAGCGCGTCACGGCCATGTCCCGGTGTCGGCTATAGCCACCGCCCGCACTGCTCACCATGACGTGGTAGCGGCCATTGGAAAGCAGCTGCACGGCCGGCTCCGCCCGGTTCGGATCGGCAAACACGCGCAACAGGGTTTCGGATACCAGCGACGGAGCTTCCAGCGAGGCGAACCCGGTGGCGTGCTGATATTCCGCCGCCGTTCTGGGCACCCGCTCCTGCAGCAACAGCAAGGTGGCCTGGAAGCTTGGCTCGGATTCGAAGCGCTTCTGCATCAGGCGCGGTCGCAGCACGTAGCTGAGCGCCAACAGACTCATGCCCTGGTGATGTGCCATGAAGGAGTAAACGACCGCCGCGTTTTGTCCGCGCGGCAAACGCGCGGGGGTGTAGTCGATGGCTTCATACAAACCGAAGCGCCCTTCCAACCCCTCGCCGGCAAGGCGCTGCAAGTTGGCGCAGGCCGCCTCGGGGGCCACCATCAGCGCCAGGGCCGACGCATAAGGCGCAACGACCAGCTCCTCGCCCAGGCCGCGTTTGAGGCCAAGCCCGGGAACGCCGAAGGCCCGGTACTGGTAGTTGAAATGAATATCGCGCGCGTTATATCCGCACTCGGAAATGCCCCAGGGAATGCTCAGCTGATTGCCGTACTCGATCTGCCGGTCGACGGCGGCGCGGCAAGTCTGGTGCAGCAGCGTGCCTTCATAGCTCGGCATCACCAGCATCGGCATCAGGTACTCGAACATCGAGCCGGTCCACGACAGCAGCACCGGTTCACCGCTCACGCTGGTCAGCAGCCGGCCGAGCGTGAACCAGCTTTCCTGCGGCAGCTGCTGCTGGGCAATCGCGACAAAGCTGGTGAGCCGCGCCTCCGACGCCAGCAGGTCGTAGAAGCCGGTATCGAGCCGCCGTTCCTCCACGTTGTATCCGATCGACAGCAGGTCGCGATGGGTGTCGTAGAGAAATTCATATTCCATGTCGGCCAGGTCGGCCACCTGCCCGGCCAACGTGACGAGCGCGTCGATCAACTTGGTCGCGCGCCGCTTCGCAGCCAGGACCGAAGACTGCGCATCCGTCACCCCGCTCGCTTCATGCATGTCGATATAGGCTATTTGCCGAAGTGTCGGGATGCCCTCCTGGCCACTCTCTCCTTCGACACCGGATAGCCCAGCCAAGGAGGCCAGGTACTCGTGGATATCGCGGCACTGCTCCAGCAGTCGCTGCATCCAGAAATCGGCATGGCCATCGAGGACGGCTTTCACTTCGATGGCCGCCTTCTCCGCACGATCCAACATCTTCTGCATGCGATCCCGCGCGATCGCCAGCGTTTCCGACGGTGCGGCGAGGGCGGCCTCGAGTTCAGCCTCGACACCCAGTAGCGCCTCGACGCCTTCCGGGCGTTCCGCGGCCACGGCTTCGCGCAGGATGTCCAAAGTGTCATGCAGGCCTTCGAACATGCGCTCGTCAAACACCGGATCATCCGGCAGCGCAAGCAAGCCAGGACGAAGGGTCAGCAGATGGCCAGCCAGATTGCCGCTGTCCACGGCGGATACGTATCGCGGCCGCAGCGGTTGCAGTGACAGCGTGTCGTACCAGTTATAGAAATGCCCCCGATACCGCTCCATGCTCCGCATCGTTTGCAGCGTGGCGGCCGTGCGCTCCGCCAGCCGCCCCGCCGTCAGGTAGCCGAGATCGTAGGCGGCAAGGTTCGCCAGCAACGCCAATCCCATGTTGGTCGGGGAAGTGCGATGCGCGATGACGGCCTCCGGCTGCTCCTGCATGTTGTCTGGCGGAAGCCAGTTCTCCTGCGGTCCGACATGTGCTTCAAAGAACGCCCAGGTCCTGCGCGACAGCCGGCGCAGGAATCGCCGCTCTCGCGGCGTCGGCTGGAACGTGCTGATCAACGGTGGCTTGCTGATCCACCACGCCACCACAGGCGACATCAGCCACATCAACAAGAACGGTACGGCCACCGGTAATGCTTCTGGCCTCCGCAGCCCTAACACCGTCAAGGTCACCACGGCCAGCAGCGGGCCGATCCACATCGACCGGAACAGTTCAGCCAGATCGTTGGTGCGGACGCGATCCACTTCTCTGGATGAGTTCCACTGCAAAAGTCGCCGCCGGCTGATGGCCATACGCCAAAGTGTTCGGACGATCGCGTCCAGGCTGTACAGCGCCTCGTGTGGCAGCCATATCAATGCCAGCAGTGCGCGGGCGAAATGCTGTCCGGCCGAATACAGCGCTCCTCCCAGATGCTGTTCGAGCACCACCTCGCTCGGCTTTTGGAACAGATCCAGCAACGAGGCGAGCACCGGCGGAACCAGGACAACCGCCAGAACGGCGAAAGTCCACGAAGTGGCTTGCGACACATCCAGCCAACCGAGCAGAAGCAGCGCCAGCAGCGACGGCGGCACCAGGCTGCGGCGAAGGTTGTCGAGAATCTTCCAGTACGACAGCGCGGAAAGCGGATTGCGCTCGCGACGCTTGCCCGGCAAGGGTACCCAAGGCAGAAGCCATGGCAGCAGCTGCCAGTCGCCGCGCATCCAGCGATGACGCCGTTTCACATCGGCGTTGTAACGCGAGGGATATTCCTCGTAGAGCTGGATATCGCTGATCAATCCGGATCGGGCGTAGCAGCCCTCGAGCAAGTCATGGCTCAGGATGCTGTTGTCGGGGAAACGCCTGGCGATCGCCCGTTCAAAAGCATCGACGTCGTAAATGCCTTTGCCAATGAAGGAGCCTTCACCAAACAGATCCTGGTAGACATCCGATACCGCTCGCGTGTACGGGTCGACGCCTGCGTCGCTGCCAAAAAGTCGCGCAAAGGATGAACGCGTCGCGCTGGGCAGGCTGATGCCCACGCGCGGCTGCAGAATGGCGTAGCCGGAAACGATGCGCCGCTTGGCGGGATCATAAACAGCGCGATTGAGCGGATGCGCCATGGCACCGATGAACAGCCGGGCGGAATCGCGCGGCAATTGCGTATCGGCGTCGAGGGTGATGACGTACTTGATCTCCGGAAAAATATCCGTGCGCCCGACGATCAGCGAGAACCGGTCACGCCCGGTGCCGCGCAGCAACGCGTTGAGCTCGGCCAGCTTGCCCCGCTTACGCTCGAAGCCCATCCATACCTTGTCGGCTTCATTCCAGTGGCGCGGCCGATGAAAGAGAAAGAACCGGTCGGCATGTACATCGGGATAGGCCGCGTTGAGCGCGTCGATGCGTTGCTTCGCAAACAGCAACAAGGTCGCGTCCTGCTCCACGGTTTCCGTCGCTGCATCGGTGAAATCAGTCAGTAGTCCGAAATGGAGGTGCTCGTCGCGATTGGCGAGAAAGCGCACCTCAAGACCTTCGACCAGCTCGTCGACATCCTGCAGGCTGGAAAACAGCGTAGGGATAACCACCAGCGTGCGTGCATGCTCGGGAATCCCTTCACTGAAATCCAGGCGCGGCAGCATCTGCGGCGTTACGGCGATAGTCGCCAGCCAGTTCACAAGACCGATGGCCAGCTGGCTGGTGACAAGCACCGTGGGAATGGCGATCAGCGCGGCCATCCATCCATGGATGCCGTTCAGCCCGATGCCGAGCATCAATGGACGCGCGAGCATCAGGGTCAGCAGTGCGACCAGGCCGAGGTAAATTTCCAGCGGCGCCGCCAGAACGAGCCGTTGCAGTCGTTGTGAAAAAGTTTTCCGGGCGGCGATCGTTCGCTCCAGGGTAACCGCCCCCTTGTCCACCAGATAGAAGCCGACGTGCGACGGCGCAGCGCCCTGCCCGCTTCCGGAACGGGCCAGCTCGACCGCCGCACGGGCCACCTCCACTTCGGCATGGCCGCAATGTTTGGCCAGCCTTTCGACGACATGCCGATAGTGGTCGCGCGTGTCGAAATCCATGGCGGCATAGATACCCGCAGGGTCTTCGCGCAGCGCCTGTTCGACCGCACTGGTGCTTTCGACAAACTCGCGCCAGTCCATCGCAGACAGCATGCGGAGGCTGCCGATGCTGTTGCCTATGGACACCTGATCGGCGGCCTGCTGTTGAGCTTCCATCTGCACCAGATGCTCGACGCTCAGGCCCGATTCCGCGAGCCGTTGCTCGATCCAGGTCAGCGGCAATGCCAATGCCGGACTTTGTCCTTGCAATCGGCGAGTCAGTTCCGCGACGAACGAGCTGGCCATCGGAGGATCCGATCGCGCCATGTCGGCTACCGCGAGTACAACGCTCTTGGGATCGCTTTCGGCGATCTCGGTCATCTGGTCCGCCCATTCGTCGGCCAGGTTGCGGTCACCCCAGTTCTCCATCACACGGGCAGCCACACGGCGCAGGTTCTCGATCAGCGCCAGGCGCAGCATGATCGGAATGGCCCACAGTTCACCCAGCGTGAGCGCGGTGACCGTCTGGTAGGAGGTCACGAAGCGTCGCAGGCTCTCGCTGTCCACCCTGCCGTCGCCATGCGAGATGGTTTCCAGCGCGATGTCATAGACGCGCGGCAGTCTCGCGGATGGCCCATGGACGAGGCGCGGAAGCTCGCGGCTGTAGCCTTTGGGCAGATGTCGCTGCGCCGTGCGGATCTGCTCCTCGATCAGATAGAAATTATCGAGCAGCCATTCGCCCGCGGGCGTGATGCGCTGTCCGCCGCCCAAGGCGCGCGTGAGCATTTCGCAAGTGTGCGAGAGGACCGCTTCGTTGTCGGCAAGACGCGTCAACAACGTATTGGCCCTGGAGTGCCTGCTCGAACGATGCCGGCTTGCCAGCACCGCGCCGTACGCCTCCATCTGGTCAGCGCTGTACAGCTCCGAGCGCAAGGCCGGCTCTTGCGCAAAGCTGCCACGACGCAACATGGACTCTCTGCGAAGGATGGCCCGGAGGTGGCGTAGGCTGAGCAAAGCCAGAGGACTGCTTATCTTCAAAAGCGACCATCCCGTTATGAGGTTGTGGATGTAGCGTCCTTTCCGCGCTCAAACGCGATCACGCCCGGCTTTTGCTTCCCGGCATGCGGTTTTACGCCGCCCGGCGAGGCCGCTGCGTGAAGGGAGCACCAGGTAGATGGGCCATGATTGGCACGAAGGAAGGCCACCTGGACGTCGAAACGACGTCGCGGGCCTCACGAGGGCATAACCGCATCCCGATCAGACTTTGATGATCAGATGCCGGTATTCCTCGATACTAGAGGATCGAAGAGGCAAGCGATGCAAATCGGCATGATTGGATACGAAGCGGCCAACGCTCGCGTCGCCATGCAATGGCTGGAGGCCGGATATCAGGTCGTCGGCTTCGGTCCGGGCCGGGATGGGAACGAAAGAACCTTGTATCCGGGGCTGACGCTGGTCGATCGCCTCGATGACCTGGCGATAGCTTTGCCGCCTCCCCGTACGCTATGGATGGCCTTGCCTGACCGCGCTGAAACCGAACATATCTATACCGAGCTGCTGCCGTTGCTCAGCATAGGTGACACGGTCATTGACGCGGGCTGCTCCTATTACAAGGACACACAGCGTCGAGCACACGTCTTCTCACGGTTTCGCTTTCAGCTCATCGATGTGGGCGAGTGCGGAGCATGGCCATCTGCGGAAGGTGGCGGCATGGCTATCGGAGGAGATCCATCAACCATTGAGCATCTGAGTTGGCTTTTCGAGGCGCTGAATCCCGCGCGCACTCAAGCCTGGGGTCGAGTGGGTCCGGAAGGATCGGGCCATTTCGCCAGGATGATCCATGCCGCCATGGCGTCAGCCATGGCGCAGATGGTCAAGGAGGGTTTCGCCATCCTTCATCGCAAAACAGACCCCACGCTCGATTTCTCTCAACTGGCGACGATCTGGAGCCACGGCGATGCCGCGCGCGCTCGTCTTCTTGATCTGACAGCCAACGGCCTGGTGGGAGTGGATCGTCAGACAAGCGACCGGAGCGATGGGTTCGATGAAAAGTGGATTCTCGATGAAGCGTCCGAGCTAAGCGTGACCACCCCCGTACTCGCGTGCTCGTTGTTCGAACTGCTGCGTAGCTCCACTCCTGAGAGCGGCAGTGATGGGACACCCGCACGGAGTCCTGCGGCGGGGCGTACCCCGCCACAAGATCCTGTTGGTTAGTGCTTAGTGGGCACGTTCACCGTGTCGATCGCGTGGATGATGCCGTTGCTCGAGGCAATATCCGGCTCGGTAATGGTGGCGCTGCCGATGCGGAGCTTGTCACCGTCCTTCGTAATCGGTGCGGTCTGGCCTTGCATCATCTTCGGCGCGGTCAGCTTTCCGACTTCGACGACTGATGTGCGACCCGGCAGCACGTGATACTTCAGTACGGAGATCAGCTCCGCCTTGTTCTCCGGCTTCAGCCAGTTTTCCAGCGTGCCCTTGGGCAGCTTTTCGAACGCCGCATCCGTCGGCGCAAAGACGGTGTAAGGGCCGTTGCCCTTCAGGATATTGGTGAGTCCGGCCACTTCCATGGCTTTGCCCAGCGTATGAAAGGAACCGTTGGCCGCCGCTGTCTCGACGATATTCTTGCCAACAGTGCGCGAAGTATTGGAATCATGATTGGACATAAGTTTGCCTTGAGTAGTGATCCGCAGGGCGGATCCGGAGCGGCCGAAGCCGCGACTCCGATGCAGATCGGAGAAGTACCCAGATGGCGTTAGGGAGAGGACCGCGTAACTGAGACGCCTGCCAAGGAGGAGACTTTCTTTCCTGGCGCCGCAGCAGCATGCGCTTGCACTTGTTAGCTGACAGTAATCCGAAGGCATGGCCCGCAGGCGCAAAGCAGCCAGCATGGCCTGTACTTCAAAGATCCCAAGCATCGAGATACCTGAGTGCAATCGGGAAAGGCGAACCGCTTCCGGAGCCAGGCTTGCATCGCGCCCCCGGCAAGACCTTACAGGGGCGTAACAACACGAAGCGCATGTTGATCGTGCGCCGGGGCTTCGTTAGACCCGCTCCGGTCGCCTCAGATTATCTGTGGTTGTTCTTGCAAGGCCTCTGAGTTCTCTCCGCCTTGGCCGGAGCCGCGGGCTAGCGCTTGCTTATGACCTGCAGGATGCAGATCGACACTCGAGGCAACTCCATGCATACACCCCATCAAACGAACTCGCTCCACTTCCACCCGCATAAGCCGCACTTCGCGCCCCTTCCGGATGCCGCGGACAGCGAACAGCGCAATCGCTGGTTTCCGGGCTACGACGCGTCGGTGGCTTCGCGGCGGGCAAAAGCCCCGACGCCGCAGCGAGCGATCATTCCCGGAATCGATTCGCCAGAACCGGGCAAGGACTGGCAAGACATGGACGCCAATGGCATACATGACGATGGCGCACCTTACTCAAGCGCTGATCTTCACGATCGCTGACGACAGCCGCCGGTCCAGCAACACTCGAGCTGTCCGCACGTTTCCCCATCCTGGGGAAGTCGGTGCAGGCAACGATCCATCCCAAAGGCAACCATCATGACCAGCATTTCCGGCAAGACCACCAACGGCTTTACCTACGTAGGTGAGTACGAGCACGCAAGCGCGGATCGTGTCACGTGGTCCGCGTCCTACCGACGTAGCGGCATCTTCTTCGGCATGCGGCACGGGCGCGTCAACGAACTTCTAGGGGTCCCTGCCGGGGAGGTCGATGAAGCCGTGCAGGATGACATCGAGCTCACGTGGGCCCAGTCAAGGCCTGCCTCGGACCGCCGACGCGACGCCGGCCAGGCACTGGGAACAAGGACACCTGTGCAGCACACGGTGGGCAACCTGACATAGCTATACGCCGCTCAATGCTGCAGCCAATGTCTCTTCACCGTTTGACCGTTCGCCGCCGAGCGCCAAGCGCATGCCTGGCAGCCGCAGCCGCCCACGCAAGGCTCCAGGCAACTGGATCGACATCGGCAGGGCACAAGTCGAGAGGCGCCCTTGCGCACTTCAAAGAAATCGGCGAGATCAAAGAATCCATGCGTTGCCCGATAGCGGAGCAGACATTCCTCCGTCGGATAGGGATTCGCCTTCATATGAAATTCCCCTGTAGGAAATCCATCATACGACCGCTCCCGTTACTTATTCAGTTGACGGATACCGTGGCGCCGCGAAGTCATCGCGAATGGCAGGTCGATCGGCGATGTGTTGCGCCCGGATTATGTGTTGTAACTCTCCTGCTTTAGGACTAGCGTGGCTGAACACGCGCGGGGGAACGCCTATGTCACCGACTCTCATCGAGACATCGACCGATGGACCAAATGCAGCGGGCCTTTGGCGCGGCCGCTGGCATCTGACCTGTGCAGAAGGCCTCGTCCGCGGTCGATTCGGCGTCACCTCGCATTGGTATGTTTCAGAAAGCGAAGCGCACATCGCAGCCGCCGATATGGCGAACTCGGATCGCCGGAATTTACCCAATAGGGACGGCCTTCTCCCATCACGCTGAAGGCCCGATAGCACGTATCGATTCCAGCCCGTAAAGGCCGGATGTTCCGCATGAATCGATGGCGCGCAGCGCCTTCTTCGATCTCCGGAAGGCACGTTACCCCTACCTAACAACCGCAAGCGCATGCTGCGATGGTGCCAGGAAGGCAAGCCTCTTCCTTGGCAGGCAGCTCAGCCACGCGGTCCTCTCCCTAACGCCATCTGAGTACTTCTCCGATCTGCATCGGAGTCGCGGTTTTGTCCGCCCAAGATCCGCCTTGCGGATCACCACTCAAGGCAACCCCATGTCCAATCGTGATTCCAACACCCCTAACGGCGCGCCGCCCAAGAATCTTGTCGATACGGCAGCAGCCAATGACTCCTTCCATACGTTGAGCAATGCCCTCGAAGCCGCCGAGCTCACCCATGTGCTCAAGGATTCAGGGCCGTACACCGTATTTGCGCCTACCGATGCGGCATTCGAAAAACTGCCCAAAGGCACGCTGGAAAACTGGCTGAAGCCGGAGAACAAGGCGGAGTTGATCTCGGTGCTGAAATATCACGTGCTGCCAGGCCGGACATCCTCCGTCGAGGTCGAGCAATTGACCGCCGCGAGAATGATGCAAGGCCAGTCGGCACCGATCAGGAAAGATGGCGACAAGCTCAGCATCGGCGGCGCCCGCATCACGGAGCGGGATATCGCGTCGAGCAACGGCGTCATCCATGCGATCGATACCGTCATCGTGCCTACCAAGCCATAACGGGCAAGAGCCTTGTGGTGAGGATCAGCCTCACCACGAGAAACCTCCCAACCACCGATTTTTCAGCAATGGAGGAAGCTCCATGAACATGTCCAGACAAGAGATGCGAGGGACTTTGAGTCGCATTGAAGCCGCCATATCCGCCCTTCGTACCCGCTACGCCAATGACATGAAATTCCTGCAATCGACGAATGGCATCTTCGCGAGTGTCTTCAGCAGTGCCTATCATGAAGACGACGACTGGCTGGCTGCCCAGATCGATGAAGTCTGCACGCGACAAGGCGTGCCCTATCCCATGGCGTGAGCAAAACCCAAGGAACGACTATGTGGCCTCGGAACGAAATCCCGCCGTGGTTGTAGCGCCGCGGAGATCCCCTGGACCACGACCGGCGCCAAACAAAACGGTGATGCCAAGACCACGCATGCCGACGCCCGGACCCAGCTCGATCCGCGCATGGTGCGACTGCGCAATACGCGCCACCAGGGACAAGCCGATGCCGCTACCGCGCTGATCGGTGCCTGCCACACGGTAGAAGCGGTCGAAGATCCGCTCGCGATCTTCCAACGGCACACCAGGACCGTCATCGGCGATGCACAGGTACGCAGCGGTGCCAGCATCATGTCCGCATGCCACTTCAATACAAGCGCCCCTGCCACCGTAGCGTGTCGCGTTGTCCAGCAGATTGCGCATCAGGATGCCGAGTTCGTCCATGTCGCCAATGACGTGCGTCGGCTCGATCTGCAACACGATGCGCTGATGGTTCTGTTGCACCACGATGTCGAAATCGCCGAGCACGATGGTTATCAACTCGGCCAGATCTATCGGCACTCGCGGCCGGGCATGCCGCGTCGCATCGAGCCGCGCCAGGTCCAGCAGCTGTTCAGACAGTCTCGCGCTACGCTCCACCCCGGCCAGCAATTGCCGCAGGCTGGCGTCCTTCTGCTTCACATCGGTGGCGTGCAGGGCGACCTGCGCATTGGCCGACAGCACCGCCATCGGCGTACGCAGTTCGTGTGCGGCATCCACGATGAAATGGCGCTCGGCCTGCACGGCCCGATCCAGCTGCACCAGTTGATCGTTGAAGGCATCCAGCAAGGGGCGGAGTTCCGCCGGCAACGTTGACGTAGGCAATGGCGTCAGATCGAGCGACACACGGCTCTGCATGGTCTTGCTCAGTGTCGTTACCGGCGCGAGCGACCAGCGGATGCCCCAGCGCACGGCCAGTCCGAGCAGTCCCATCATCAACACCAGACTGGCCAGCGTCACTCCAGCTAACCAGAGATAGATGCCCTCGTAGTCGCTTTGCGGTTTGCCTACCTGTACCTGGATGTGCCGCGCATCGTCGCTGACGGCATAGATCCGCCAGGGCTCGCCCCGGACTGAGCGGCGTTCAAAGCCGTCGAGGAAATCCGGTTTCAGTGGCGTATCCGGTGCACCCGGTGAACGAACCAGCAGTCGCCGGCCCACCCATACCTGGTAACTCATGTCGTCGCGCATCCAGGTTTTGGCGGACAGACCCGTCACCGGCGCAATCGCCAGCAGCTGATAGTCCTTCGGCATGAACTGCACGATTTCCCGCGCATGGGACGACAGCGTGTCGTCCCATAGGCCGGTGCCTTCATGACTGAAGAACACACCGAACAGCCCCACCCACAATCCCCAGAAGGCCAAAAAGCACAGCAGAAGCATCACGAACAAACGCCGCCGCAACGAATTCATGCGCAGGCCTCGCCCAGCCGGTAGCCGAGACCGGGGACGGTAATCACCAGCTCTTCGCCGAACTTGCGCCGAAGCTGGTGGATGTAGACCGCGATGGTGTTGCTCTCGATATGTCCGTTGCCGCCGTAAACGGCATCCTCCAGTTGGCTGCGCGTCACAGGGCGGCCTTTGCGCTCCATCAGCGCAAACAGTGTCCGGTATTCATGCAAGCTCAACGCGGCCGGCTGACCTCGAAAGGTGACTTCGCGCCGGCTGGGATCCAGCTGCAGTTCGCCACAGCTCAACAAGGGAGCCACCCTACCCTGGCTTCGGCGCAGTACGGCGCGCAACCGTGCGTACAGTTCATCGAACTGAAAAGGTTTGACGACGTAATCGTCGGCACCCGCGTCGAGGCCGCGCACCCGCTCGCTCAACTGATCGCGGGCAGTGATGATCAGCACGGGCGTTGTGTCATAGCGTTCGCGAAGCGCCGTCAGCACGCTGAGACCGGAACTGCCGGGCAGATGCAGATCCAGCAGCACGGCGTTGTAGCCGTGGTCGACCAGCATGGTCTTTGCCGCGCCGGCATTCGCGACCCAGTCCAGCTCCCAGCCTTGTTGGCGTACGCCGTCGCCGACGGCCTGGGCCAGCATGGCATCGTCCTCCACCAACAATATCTGCATTGGACATGCCCTCCCTTGTCTATGCCGAATGCCTGGAGCTTGGCGTCACGCGATTAAGACGTCCTTAAAACCGGTAACCGACGATGCACCCGTCACGAGCCTACGCATCGAGGTTACCTGCCATGCCCGCCGTTGCTCTTCCGCCCGCCGAACCCTCACGGCGACTGCCGCCATGATGATCCTTGCCGCGGATCCCGTGGGCCAACTGATGGCATGGATCGCCATGCATGGTTTGCTGGGGCTGGCCGCCCTGGCGGTCGCCGAGCGGCTGATTCCGGTGCTGCCCTCTTACGCCGTCCTGGTTGCCGTCGGTATCGGCGCCGCGCATGGCGAATGGTCGCTGCCGGAGGCGCTGGCCGCGACTTGCGCAGGCGGCCTGACCGGATGCCTGTTGTTCTACTCGACCGGCATGATGCTCGGGCAACGCCGTGCCACGGCACTGATCGACGGTTCGGCCCGGCTGATGCGCTTGCCGCCCGCCTCCGTGCAGGACATCGCTCACCGTTTGCGCGCGCATCAGCGCCGCTATGCCTTCATCGCCCAATTGATTCCGGTGGTGCGTCTGATCGCTCCGGGCATGGCGAGCCTGCTTCGCCTGCGCGCCCTCGGCTTCATTGCCTGCACGCTGCCGGGACTCGTGCTCTGGAACACGTTGTTTATCGGCATCGGCCTTCTCGCCGGTCGATGGGCGGATTCGGTCAACGCTTCGGCGCTCGCGCTACAGACATTCATCGTGCTGCTGGCATGCGAAATCCTCATCGTCGCCCTATGGCGCTGGCTGGCCACCCGGCATCCAGACACCCACCGGAACTCCGCACCATGACCTTCACCGACACCTTGCTGTTTCTGCGCGCATGGCTGCGCGGCCCGTCGAAAATCGGTGCCGTGGCACCGTCCGGGGCCGCACTTGCGCGGCTGATCACCAGGGATATGGGACCTCGCAGCGGTCCGGTGATCGAACTGGGGCCCGGCACCGGCGTGTTTACTCAGGCCCTGCTCGACCGAGGGGTTCCCGCGCATCGGCTAGCCCTGGTCGAGAGCGACAAAACATTTGCCAGCACGCTGATGCAACGCTTTCCGGACACACGCGTGTTGAACATGGATGCCGACTATCTCGGGATAACCGAACCACTGTTCGGCATCGAGCGCGCCGGTGTGGTCATCAGCGGGCTGCCACTGCTATCGATGCCCCGAGAGAAAGTCCTGACTATCGTCGACGGCCTGTTCTCGCGCCAGTTACGCAAGGACGGCACGTTTCACCAATTCACTTACGGACCACGTTGCCCGCTGCCACCGCACGAGCTTCGCGAACTGGGCCTGGAGGCTACACGCGTGGGCAGCGCTCTGCTGAATTTGCCGCCGGCCTCGGTCTATCGCTTCCGCCGCCGCAGGTCGGTCAGCCTGGCGATCTGAGGCGGTTGTCGGGTCTAAGGCGAGCTCGTAAGCGGGCCTGGCGTCAGCGCATGGCCACACCTACCGCCATTCATGAACCCATCGCATAGAGGCATCCGGTCTTCCGGCCTTTATCGGTGACCGAGCCACACCTATCCTCTCATCGCATCCCCGCCACAACGCATCGATCGCCACATCCGGAGATTTCCCCCATGTCAGAGAAGCCCACCAACGGCCGCAAGGCGTTCGGCCACATTGCCCCTGCCCTCGCCGATTACACCGACAACGTCTTGTTCGGCGACGTCTGGGAGCGGCCAGGGCTTTCGCCTCGCGATCGCAGCCTGATCACCGTGGCCAGCCTGATCTCGCTCTATCGCCTCAACGAGCTCCCCTTCCACATGAAGAAGGCGCTCGAAAACGGTGTGAGCAAGGACGAGCTGATCGAAGTCATCACCCACCTCGCCTTCTACTCGGGCTGGCCCACGGCGGCCTCGGCACTGCCTATTGCGCAGCGTGCGTTTGAAGAAGCAGGTCAATGACTTGGTTCGCGCTCTCACGGCTGGGGTGAGGGGGTGGGTGTGCGGTTCACCGTTTCTGCTTCGTCATTCCGGCGTAGGCCGGAATCCAGAGTGGTGCGCATGGTTGTCGCGTTATCGCGACCGGGCTCGCCTGCCGCGGGCTTCCGAACCGCTGCCGCGGTCCGGGTCACTTTCTCTTTGCTGGCCCAAAGAGAAAGTAACCAAAGAGAAATGGCCTGAGAGCAGGTGACGTGCTCCGTAGCTGCGCATCCTCCAGTGCCAGACATCGGGATAGCTTCGCTTCGTGCTCTCTTCGCTGGAGCTGATTGGCGTTGTCAGAGCCGCGCGATTTTCTCCTCCCCCTGCTTGCGACGCAAAGCTAGTCCCGTGGGACAGGGGGAGGCTGGGAGGGGGTAAGCCCTTGTGACAACCTCTCCCGATACGCCTTCTCAAGTACTCACCCCACCCCAACCCTCCCCTGCGAGCAGGGGAGGGGGCACGAGCAAACCCAACGTCCGACACTGGAAGACGCGTAGCTACAAAGCACACCGCGCTCTTCCAGACCATTTCTCTTTGGTTACTTTCTCTTTGGGTCAGCAAAGAGAAAGTGACTCGGGCGCCGGCAGGCGTCCGACATGCCCGCTGCATAAGCGACCAGAGCGCGATAACGCAACGATTGGCGCGACCACACAACCACAGCACCTGCTCCACATATTCCAGCGCAGCGATTTCAAACAAGCCCAAACCACTCCCCCCAGCTTTCGCCGATAGAACATCTGGCAACCAACACTCGTTGGCGTCATGCTCATCCGACACTTTCGCCGGCAGGAAATATACCCATGTCATCCATCAAATCACCCAGGCAGATCGCCGAATCGCTCACCGAATTATGGTCTCCGCGCGTCGTCGCGGAAGTCGACGACGCCTACATCAAGGTCGCCAAAGTCCAGGGTTCGCTGGCCTGGCACAGCCACGAAGGCGAGGACGAGTTGTTCTTCATCCTGAAAGGCCGCCTGCGCATCGAGATGGATGATGGCGCGGTGGAGCTGGGCGAAGGCGAGATGTTCGTGGTGCCCAAAGGCGTGCGGCACAACCCCGTCGCCGAGAGCGAATGCCAGCTCATGCTGATCGAGCGCAAGACCACGCAGCACACGGGCAACGTGGTGACCGAGAAGACGCGCTCGCTGAGCGATCAGTTACGCCCGGTGTAGCAAGCAGAGGATCCGGAGTCATTTTTTCGCCAACGGAAAAATGACTCCTTCAGGCAACCCTCATCCCCGCACCCACGCAGCCGCCGCGCGCGCGGCATACGCATCGAACGCCATCGGCGGGCGGCCCGTCACTCGCTCGACGGTATCCGTTACGACAGCACCCGCGCCTTCCCGGATCGCTTCCTGATCTCGCACCACCACTGCTGCATAGTCGGCCGGAACGCCGCCGCCCTGCAGGATCGCGGCAAATTCGTCCGAAGAGATGTTCCGATGACGGATCTCGCGTCCCGCCGCCTTGCTGATGACGGCGGTGGCTTGCGCAAAGGTGAGTGATTGCGGGCCCGTGATGGGATAGATGGCCTGCGCATGGCCTTGCTCGGTCAGCGCGGCAGCGGCAACCGCTGCGATGTCCTCCGCATCGACGAAGGCTACGGCACCGTCGCCCGTTGCCGTAGCTACGGTATCCGCATGAAGAATGCCGGGCAGAAAGAATGACTCGGAAAAATTCTGCGCGAAGCCGCCGGGACGAAGCAGTGTCCACTCCATGCCTGAGTTCATCACCAGCTGTTCCACTTTGCGCCGCCCTGAATCCTCCGGCTCGTGAGGAAAGCCAACCCCCAGCGAGGAAACGGCGACGACGCGTTTGACGCCGAGCTGTTTCGCCCGATCGAGGAAGGGAGCCATGACGCCCGATGGGTCTTCCACAAAATCCGGGCCGATCACATAGATCGCATCGACGCCTTCCAGTGCTGCCTGATGCGTTTCGGGCTTGTCCCAGTGAAACGGCGTGTGTTGCGGACTGGCTTGCCGACTGGCCGCACGCACGGTGACGTCGCGAGCCTCGAGCAAGGGAACAAGGCGGCGACCGGATTTTCCGGTGGCGCCGAGCACTAGAACGGTAGCAGTCATGAAAGCACCTCAAGGGTGGTGAGTGAGGTGTCAGGCTACGGCCGCTTGACGCGCTTATGAATGGGTGAAAAGCTACCATACATGTTCGAACGTCTCGATTCCCGCTTCGACGTGCTCGCCCAAGTCCTCGAGGCCGCCCATCTCGGCCGGGCGCTTTCTGCACGCATCGAGCTTCGCGCGCCCTGGGCTCTGCACTTCGCGGACACCAACCGTCGCGCCGGTTTCCATGTGGTCACCGAGGGGCGTTGCTGGGCAATGCTCGACGACAGTGCCGATGCGGTCGAGCTCGGCGCGGGCGATATCGTGGTGTTTCCCCATGGCGCCGGACATGTGCTGGCCGACCAGCCCGACACTCCGAGCATCGAGATTCACGAAGCGGTTGGCGACCTCGCACCGGGCCAACGCATGAGCCTGCCGAATCCGGGAACCGGCGCGTCGGCCAGCGTGCTGTGCGGCTCCTATTCGTTTGCGCCGGATGGCACGAACCCGCTGCTGCGCGGCCTGCCGCAACTGCTGCATCTGCCAGCCGATACGCTGCGCGGCACGCCGCTCGAAGCGGCAATGCAATGGCTGGCGGCGGAAGCCAAAGGTGCAGCACCCGGTACCGCTCTGATCATCGACCGGTTGGTCGATCTCCTGTTTGTTTATGCGCTCAGGCTATGGACCGCACAGCAGGATGCAAGCCACCCGCAGACATGGTTCGGCGCCCTGCAAGATCCGGTCGTCGGACCTGCCGTGCATGCCGTACACGGCGATCCCGCGCACGCCTGGACCGTCGAATCACTGGCGCAGCGCGCCGGGCTTTCGCGAGCGGCTTTTGCGCGGCGCTTCCAGCAAGCGATGGGGGAGCCGCCACTGAGCTATGTCACGCGCTGGCGCATGACCGTGGCCGCGGGCTTGCTCGCCGATGGGCACGCCATTGCGCACGTCGCCGACCGTGTCGGCTATGAAAATGAATTCGCGTTCGCCAAGGCATTCAAGCGCATTCGCGGACTGGCACCGGGGCAGCATCGGCAGAAGCATGCGAAGCAGCGGCAGGAAAGAAGCGCGCAGGCGGAAAACGGTTTTTCGGACTAAGACGTGGAGGGACGTGAACCCGCCCCGCTTTTCTCATGGGTTCGAAATGGGCGCGATGCGCGGCATTTACTCCAGACGATGTAACCCTCAGTTACATCGCCTCCTTAATCAATAAGCGCAGCAAGTACGTGTTGCGGATCTTTCTCGATAGCGCGCAACAAGGCCCGCGCCGGACCGGTCGGATTGCGGCGCCCCTGCTCCCAGTTCTGAAGCGTGCCAATTTCCACATCAATGACCTTCGCAAATTTGGCCTGAGAGAGCTTGGTGAGCGAACGGATACGCTTCACCTGCTCAGAAGCAATGTAGACCTCGCGCGAAGAAGCACGCTCGCCCCGACGAATTTCATCCATCTGGGTAACGCTTTGCATGAGTTCGTTGAAAAGTTCTTTTTTCATGGTCATCTCCACTGCTCAATCACTTGCTTGAGCGCTTTTTTCTGCGACGCAGTGAGGTTCTCGGCTTCATTTTTTGAATACGCCAGCAGAAGTGCTATCTGCGACGCACTGCTGAAGTAGTAATAGATCACTCGCGCACCACCGCGTTTGCCATGGCCTTTGGCGGCCATGCGAATCTTCCTGAGTCCACCCGTTCCAGGAATTACGTCACCCGCTTCGGGGTCATTTGCCAATGCGCGTTGGAAATCGGCGTAATCGTCGTCATCCACAAGTGCAGCGATCTGACGGGTGAAAACCGGAGTCTCGATGAAGATTATGGCGCGTATATACGCCATTGACGTATATACGTCAATGGCGTATAGCCAGCAATATCATCAATCCGGTGCCTTCGAAACCGCTCCAAGCACGCCCAGGCAGCATCAGCAGAAGCAGCGATCGGCGGGCTCCACAAACTAATCGGACGCCCCGACCATCATCCCGTGCAACGTCTGCAGGTGACTGCGCCACCCGTCTTTGCCAAAGGCGGCAAACAGGCCCATCTGCAGCAGGCTACGCCCGGTGTCATTGCGGGCGACGACCACCAGATGATGCCTGGCATCGACGATCATGAATTGACCGCCCCATCCGTCGGCCCACACCACATGGTTGCGGCGGTCCAGCCACCAGAGATAGCCATAAGCGTCGAAGGGCGGCATGTCGTGGATGTCCGAGTACGGCTGCGTGCTTTCACGAATCCACGCTTCGGGTATCACCTGGTGTCCGTTCCACGCGCCGTTGTTGGCGTAGAGCATGCCGAATCGCGCCAGATCCGCGGCGCTCATGAAGATCACGAACTGGCGATGCTCGGTGTAGCCGGGCTGGTCGTAGATGACGTGTCCCGGCTTGAAGGTGGTCATACCGGTCGGTTTGGCGATCCATTCGTAGAAGGCCTGCCCGATGCTCAGGCCGGTGCGGCGCTCGAAGATGACGCCGAGCACATTGAAGTCCCAGTTGTTGTAGTAGAAGAATTCGCCTGGCCGATGCGAGCCGCGGCGAGGGCGCCCCTCCTTCATACCCTGCGCCTCACCGGCGGCTTCGATATAGATACCAGAGCGAGACATCAGCAGATCGCGCACCGTTGCCGACTTCTCCAGCGCAGTCAGCGGCTTCACCTTATCGTCAATGGCCAACTCGCCCAGCGTCTGGTCCAGACGGATGTAGCCCCGCGCGATAGCGATGCCGTAGAGCCCACTGAGCAGGCTCTTCCTCACCGAATGGGTATTGATCGGAAGATCTGCCTCTCCCCATTGCGCCAGTTGCCTGCCGTCTTTCAGTGCGACGAAAGCATCGAACTGCGTTTTCTGCGGCAGATAGGCATAAGCCTGCTCGATGAGTGCGCTGTCCTTGACGGACGCGGGCTGCAACGTGGTGGCGAACGCATTGCGCTCTCCACGCGATATGACCGGTAGCGAGGTCACTACCAGACCGATGGCTGCCAGCAGGGCAAACAGGAGGCCCCCCATCTTCGCGGCACGTGCCAGCTTTATCTTCATTTTCGCCAGACCTTGATCAGGATGTGGCGTGCAGTCTGGTCACGCGTGCTGACTGCGTCAGGCATCGAAAGTCACCAGGCCGGGTGACGAAAGTCACCACTTTCCGTTTCCGCTTGCCTTTCGTATCGGCAGACGGAAAGCTAGCCCGCATGAGGCTGGCGATATCTCCCCAATCGGCGATTGCGGTGGCAGGCCTGATGGCATGGGCGGCGATTGGACTTGAGTTATGGTCTGGCCCGCTGGCAGCCACCACGCTGGGCGCCCTGTTTCCAGTCCACGGATTGTCGAGGTCGCTGCATGCAGTGTTTCTTCTGGTGTTCCTGGCATCGATTGGCATACGCGGCCACGATGCCGTCCAGCTCGCACTGGCCGCCACACTCAGCGCCATCACACTGGCCCTGGTCGCCCTCTATCGTTACAACTCCGCCGCCGCATTGCTGATCGTGCCGATGCTGGCCTTCGCACGGTTACTCAATGTGCGGATGCTGACCGCCGTCTACGTGGCGTTGAACGCTCTGCTGCTGACCATCGTCCTGATGTTCCGGCAAATGGATGCGCCGCTGACCTACGTCAGCCTGCACGCCAGCCTTCAGTTGTTCGCCATCATGGTCGCACGCTTCGCCCAGAACGCGGAGCACGCACGGAACATGCTCGCCAGCGCGCATGCCGAGCTGCTGACCACGCGCGGCATGCTGGCCGAGTCCGCCAGACACCAGGAGCGCTTGCGCTTGTCGCGCGAACTGCACGATGTGGCGGGACACAAACTCACCGCGCTGCGCCTGAACCTCGCGGCGATCACCCACAACCGGCACCTCGATCAGGCGGCGGCGGTGGTGTTGTGCTCGCGTCTGACCGAAGAACTATTGGACGATCTGCGCGGCGTGGTGCACCAACTGCGGCTGCACGACGGACTGGAACTGGGCGCAACGCTGCATCGGCTTGCGGCGCCCTTCCCCCGGCCTCGCGTACTTCTGGACATTGCCGACGATGCACGCGTCGCCACACTCGACCAGGCCGAGGCCCTGCTGCGCACCTTCCAGGAAGGCCTCACCAACGCAGCGCGCCACGGCGACGCGGCGCATGTCTGGGCAACCTTGTCCCGCGACGGCGACCAAGTACGACTGGTGATCCGGGACGATGGCCGCGGGCGCGCCCCTGTACGCGCCGGACATGGATTGAGCGGAATGCGGGAGCGTCTCCAGGCCTTGGGCGGCGATCTCGAATTCGAGCGCGCCGGCGACACCGGGTTCCATCTGTCTGCATGGTTGCCCATAGCGTGGCCGTGATCGGGCCGAAGCGTATTCGCATCGCGCTGGCGGATGACCAGGCGCTGGTGCTTTGCGGCCTCAAGGCGCTACTCGGCGGCTTCGAGCAGTTCGAGGTCGTCATCGAGGCCGACAACGGTGAGTCACTGCTCCACCAGATGACGACAACGGCCGTCGATGTCGTGCTCTCCGATATCCGCATGCCGGGACTCGACGGCTTCGGCCTGTGCGAGCGACTGCGGCAGCTTCCAAAGTCTCCACCCGTCATTTTGCTGACCACGTTCCATGACCCGGACATGGCCCTGCGCGCCGCCGAAGCCGGTGCAGAAGGTTTTCTTCTGAAAGATGCCTCGCCGATGGAGCTGGTCGCGACGATCGAGGAAGTCGCCAGAGGGCGTACCGTCATCGCCCCGATTTCGACCGACCTGCTGCGCACACGCTATGCCTATCACGATGACGCCGCGCCCAGCGGGCGCTTCAACAAGCGCGAGATCGACATCCTTCGCCTGCTGGCGGGCGGATACACCAACCGCGAGATAGGCCAGGCGATCCACATCGCGGAAGGCACCGTCAAAAACTACCTCATCGATATCTTCGACAAGCTGGACACGCGCGATCGGACACGCGCCGTGCTGAAAGCCATCACCCTGAAGATCATCTAGCCTTGAATGTCGCCCGTCGCGCGATAGGTGAAGTCCCGCAACAGAATGCTTCCTTCATTCGCACTGTAGATACCGAGCCTGAGGCTGAGAAAGCCGCCGAACACGTTGTGGTGGATGCCGGAGACTTCCATGCGAAGTCCATGCAGGACCCAGGTCCGTCCGCCGTCGTGTGAGTAGTGGAAGGTGATGACGTTGTTGTCGTTGATCAGCCTCAGCCGCACGCTGGATGTCGGTATCGCCACGCGCATCCAGGGTTGTTCTTCGGCGTATTCATAGGTCTTCATGCCGTCCGGCGTAAAGCCGATGCCGACGAAGGCCTTGTGGTTGTAGAAAAGCAACAGCCCACCTTCGGCCTTGCCGGTGAGCTCGATGGTGACTTCAGCGACATACGAGCGATCGCCGACGATGCAGCTCAACGGCGAGCTGTCTGCCGGCGAGCGTCCCCTGGCGGCGATGCGTAGCCCCTTCGCTTCATAGGCGATCCGCTGCATCTCGTCCGGCGCGGGGTCATGAAAGCACCACTGCACGCCGAACTTGTTGGTGCTGAAATCATCCGAAAGAGCGTGACCCGATGGCCCGCCCTCCCCGCCTTTGGGTTTCGGCAGCGGCTTGGAGAGATCGCCGCCCTTGGCGCGGAACCAGCCATCGCTGGTCCATTCGATGGGTTCCAGCAGCGTCTGCCGGCCAAGCGTGCGGAAGCCGTTCTCGTAACCGTGATAGACCATCCACCAATCGCCGGCCGGGCCTTCCACCAGCGACGCATGTCCGCGTGACCACCACGGCTCATCGACACTCGTGGTGCGTACCAGCGGGTTGTGCGGGCAATGCTCCCACGGACCGTGGATCGATCTGGAACGGGCGGCGATCACCATGTGCCCTGTCGGCGGACCCGCGGTACCGCCGACGGCGGTAATCAGATAGAACCATTCGCCGTGGCGAAGAAGCTTGGGCCCTTCCGGCGCGAAATTCTCCACCACCCAATCATCGGGATATCGCCAAGGTTGATAGGCCGATTCCAGCGTGCCGTCAGTGGCGAGGCCGTCATCGGTCAGGCGTATTTTGCGGATGCCGTTGACGAACAGATAGCGCTTGCCATCCTCGCCCACGACATGGCCGGGATCGATGCAATCGGGGATCTTCAGATCGACCGGATCGCTCCATGGGCCTTCGATGCGATCGGCCCACACCGCGTAGATCGACCATCCCTTGCCGATCGGGTTGGCCGGGATATAGATGAAGTAGCGGCCGTTGTGCTTGCACAGATCGAGCGCCCAGATAGGGCCGAGCGACTTGGATACCGCCGGCCCCACCGGCGCCCAGTTCACCAGATCGGTGGAGTGCCAGATGATCACCGCCGGGTAGGCATAGAACGACGAAAACGTCATGTAGTAGTTGTCGCCATCCTTGAGGATGGTGGGGTCCGGATGGTCGCCGGCCATGATCGGATTCAGATAGGTGCCGTCGCCGAGATCGGCTTTCCTCTGGCCTTCGATCCCGGGCTTCCATGCGAGGCGCCTTTTACGCACCGCGCCTTGAGCTGCCACCGCCGGGCTCATGACAAACGGCGCGGAAGCCGCACCAGCCAGCAACAACTTGAAGGTATTGCGACGTGAGCTGTCCACCATACCCTCACTCTCTTATTTGTGTTGAAGCCGGAAACGCTCCAGCAACGCCCACGCATCTTCGGGCAAGCGCGCCTTACGATTCCTGCCATTAGCGGTTACGTTTTTAGATGACGGCGGAAGCCTTCCAGGTGAAGCTGGAGCCAGCAGCCGCGCCCGCTTCGGCCGACGAAACGCTGCGCGTGGTGCGCGTCAACACCGGAAACTGCCGAGTACGGGCAGCTCAGCGACTAGCCGATGCCTTGCCCGCAAAATGCCGATGGATCTCCCGCGCCTCGCGCAACCGGCGTGCATGTGCCGCGAGCAGATCGCCGCGAGTGATGATGCCGGTGACGCGATGTGCGCTGGAACGATCGACCACCACCAGGCGTCCGACATCGGCTTCAACCATATGGTCCGCCGCATCGCGCAGCGTGTGGTTTTCGTCCACTACCAGCGGCGGCCGCCTGATCAGCGCGCCCACCAGCATCTCAGGGGATGGGTGATCGAACAGATCGCGACGGGTGATCACGCCAACCAACCGATCCTGCTCATCCAGCACCGGAAAGCCCTGATGCCTGGTGGTGGCGCCACCGCCTTCCATCCACTGACGGACGGTGGCCAGCGAATCGTTCGCACGCAAGCTGACTACGTCGCGGCTGCAGGCGTCGCGCACAAGGATGCGGTCGAGATGGTCGGCAGCGTAGTCACTCGGCACGCGCACGCCGCGCCTGGCGATCTTCTCGGTCATGATGGTGTGCCTCATCATCAGGCCCGACACGAGGTACGCCGCAGCGCAGGCACCCAGCAACGGCAGCAGCGCATGAGTCTGCAAGGTCGTCTCGAAGGCAAACACGATCGAGGTGAGAAAAGCACGCGACGCACCGGCAAAGATCGCCGCCATACAGACCAGCGCCGCCATGCGCGGATCGATCTGCAGCCACGGCGCCGCATGCAACAGGCCAAGGCCGAGCACACCACCCAGGGCTCCGCCGATAGTGAAGAGCGGCGCCAGCGTCCCCCCCGACGTACCGCTGCCGAGCGCGATGGACCAGGACAGCAACTTGAAGCAGCACAGCGCCAGCATCGCACTCAGACCCAGCTCGCCCGAGAGCACGGCGCCGATATTCGAGTAGCCCACGCCCAGGGTCAGCGGCGCGATGTAACCCACGGCGCCCACCACCAAACCACCCAGCGCCGGCCACCACATCCAGTGGATCGGAAGCTTCTCGAAACCATCTTCGATGGCATAGGTCAGCCGCGTGATGCCGACACTGGCAACGCCGGTCAGCAGTCCAAGCAAGGCGTAGACAACCAAGGCTGCCAGACCCGGCGCCGCCAAGGCAGGCATGGCGAACATGGGCTCGCTGCCCTCGATGACGTAACGCACACCGGTGCCGATGAAAGCAGCCAACGCCACCGGGATCAGCGAACGTGCGCGGCGCTCGAAGAGCAACAGTTCAATCGCCAGCAGAATCGCGGATACCGGCGCGGAGAACACCGCCGCCATGCCAGCCGCGGCACCCGCAGCGAGCAGCGTCTTACGCTCGTCGGCCGTGACATGCACGAACTGCCCCAGCAACGATCCAAGCGCACCGCCCGTCGCAATAATCGGGCCTTCCGCGCCGAACGGACCGCCAGTGCCGATCGCCACCGCGGAGGAAACCGGCTTCAGCCAGGTAAGGCGCGGCTTGATCCGGCTCTCGTTGATCAGCACCTGCTCCATCGCCTCGGGAATGCCGTGCCCACGAATGGCCTGCGATCCCCAGCGCGCCATGACCCCGACAATCAGACCGCCGATGACAGGTACGAGGATGACCCACAATCCAAGCCGGTTACCCGCGGGGCTGACAAACGCATCGCTCCAGCGGCCATAGAACGCCAGGTTGGTGATGAGCCCGATCAGCGCCGTCAGTGCGCGCGCCACGCCGGCCATGACCGCACCCAGCACCATCGCCATGGCGGAAATCCACAACACCCGCCGGTCGAGCGGCCGGAAGCGCCGCGGCATATGGGCCTCGGCCAGGACCGGATCCAGCGAAGGGGCAAGCGGAATCGCCGCACGCGAGTGCGGATCGTTAGTGGTGTCGTGCATGGAAGGCGACTCAGAACCGAGGCCGCGCAAGAGTACGCGTTTGGAGGCTCAGTAGCTGGCTGGAAAATGAATGGCCATCCAAAACGGGATCGGCCGGCCGCCGGCGTCAGCTATCCGCATCGCCGTCCGACTTCGCCGCTGCGGCATCGACCCGGAACCGGCAGCACTGCCCGCCGCGCACGATGCATTCCATATGGTGGACGTTGCGTCCGCTCGCCGCCTTCATATAAGCGACGTCGAACTTGCAGACTTCCTTGTGCTGCGAGGCCAGGGCGTGGAAAACACAATTGAACGCCTCGATCTGCCACTCGTCCCGATACTTGACCGGCAAAGCCTCATAGCCAAGCCCATCAAGATGGGAAGCCAGCACACGCACTACTTCTTCCTGAGTTGCCGTCGCCGGCAACGGCACCTCTCGCTGCCCCAGCGACAGCCCCATCTGCTGCATGAACTGGTCGAGCTGTTCGTCGCCCAGCCGGCTTCGAAGCGCGGCGAACATTTCCGTGGCTATCACCCCGTAGTTGCGGGGAAACAGCGAACGCCCCTGCTCGGTCATGCGGAAGGTGGCCAGGGGCCGCCCTCCGCTGGGCCTGGACTGGGCACGCTCGACATAACCGTGTGCGATCAGCGCACTCAGATGCTGGCGTACCGCGTTGTGCGTAATGCGCAATTTCATGCAGAGCGTTTCGACCGTGCAGCCCGCGTGCTCGACCAGCAGCGCCCTCATGAGACGCTGCTGGGTTTCGCCTAGAAGGCCGAGGCCACTCATGCTCACGCGGCTTTGTCAGGAAACTGCTTGGCGATGGCGCCGGCCAGCGCGTCAGCGATGACATTCATATGCGCCTGCATCGCCGTCCAGGTCGTGGCCTCCGTCTTCATGTCGCCGGCCATGATTTCCTGGATCTGCGCGGAGTGATGCGCGACGTGCCCGGCCAACAGGCTGGCCACCGTGGGCTCCGGCAAGTTGGGATTGGCTGCGGCGAGGAACGTTGCGATCTCGGTGCCATTCGCGTTCAACGTCTTCATCGCCGCTGCCTGGGCCGCCGCGTCGTGCGCGCTGTCCGCCGCCGTGAGCGCTTTCACGCCACCCCAGTGCCCTGCCAGCAAAGTAAACATCTGATCGCCCGCCGCTTTGCCATAGAAGCCGCCAACGGCATCAGCGATGGCTCTCGCGTTGGTCACCACCGCATCTTCCGCCGCCTTTGCCTTGGCCGCATCGTGCGCGTGCACGGCCAGCGCATAGTCACGCGTATGCACCACATGTTCGTGCCACAGCGAACGCATCGCTGCCTGCAACTTGGGCGCCGCCACCGATGCACCTGCGTCCATGCTCATGCCGTCCATCATGGAAGCTGCCGCCAAGGGCAAAGGCTGCGCGAAAGCCAGGCCCGCACAGGCCAGCGACAAGGCCGTTGCGAATAGAAGTCGAATATTCATTGGTTTACCCCGGAACGTCGCCCTATGCGACGGCGCTCATTCTGGGCGCGCCCTCATGGCACGCAATAAACCTATGTGTAAAGCCTATTCCATAAGGCGTTAGCTAGATAGAGGGCGCAGCCTCCGAGCCGAGCCGGTCGTAGCGCTCCGCATATTGCTTCAGGATTCTCAGCGTCCTTGCCCAGTAAAACTCCAGGTGCTTGAAGATGATCAGCGTGGGAAAGTTGGTCGCCACCAGCGTCAGCTCGGTGCACATGCGAAGGACAAGCAGGGTGGAGGCATCAGCGCGCCAGGGCAGTGATCAGCGCGTTGGTAAGCGGCTTCAGGTAGTAGCTTCCCGCGGGAACGACCCGGACACTGACACCACGCGTCGCAAGTGCATCGACGACAAGAGGCCCCACAGCGGCAACGACCACCTGCGCCAGCGCTTCCTGCAACGCTGTGCCTATCTTTCGTTCCTCAGCGACGCGGAACAGACGATCCACCTGCTGCAGGCTGGTGAAGGCAATGGCATCGATGCCGCCCTGCCGCATGCGCTCGACGAGGGTAACCACGTCGGCATCGGCGGCGGCATCGGCATAGACATAAGGCGCCACGGGCAAGGCCAGCGCGCCCGCCTCGGCAAGAAACGCCATCAGCGGTGCGTTGGGGTCGCTGCCATACAACTGCACGCCGATGCGCCGACGACGCAGATCGAGGTCCCGTAGCATCGCGATCATGCCGGCCGTCGTTGCCGGCTCGGCTACCAGCGCTGGTCGCAAGCCCAGTTCGCGCAGCACACGCCCGGGCTTTGGCCCTCGCGCAACGATGCGTACTTCGCCGAGCCGTTCGACAAAGCGCTCGCGCCGGTCGGGTGCGTGTCGGTCGATGGCACTCAACAGGCGGCGCAGCCCTTCACCGGTGAACAGCAGGAGATCGTCGCAACCTCCGGCGTTGAACATGCGCAACCACTCAAGCACCGGTGCCGGATCGGGTGCATCGCAGATATCGACCAAAGGGCAACGCCAGACCTCTGCCCCGCGCCGTTCCAGCAGTGCGGCAAACACATCCAGCTCACGCGATTCGGGAACCGCGATGCACCGGCCCGCCAGGGCATGACTCGACTCGACAGATGGCGTCATGGATCACTCCCGAAAGAAAGCCACGCTCACGCCGGCTCCGCACAGGCCATCTGCGCAGCCGCCGTAGCCGGCCGTTGGGTGATGAGTTCGCCAAACCACGCGCGATCACGCGCCATCGCTGCCACCTCCCCGATAACCAGCAGCGCTGGCGTGCCCACCGCGTGCTGCCTGGCCAGGGCCGGCAGCGCGTGAAGCGCGCCGGTGATCACGCGCTGCCGCGGCAGCGTGCCGTTTTCGATCAAGGCGAAGGGCGTATCGGGCCCACGTCCGTACTCAAGCAGGCGTGCGGTCAATACATCGATGCGTTCCACTCCCATATAGATGGCCAAGGTCTGGCGATGATTGGCCAGCGCGTGCCAGTCCAGTGTATCGGTCGCGTCTTTGCCATGCGCGGTCAGCAGGCAGACCGACTGGGCATAGTCGCGATGCGTCAACGGAATACCCGCATAGGCGGCGCATGCCACCGCGGCGGTAATGCCGGGCACGATGTCGCAATCGATACCATGCTCGCGCAGGAAAGCCATCTCCTCACCGCCCCTGCCGAATACAAACGGATCGCCGCCTTTGAGCCGCACTACGCGCTTGCCGGCCTGCGCATGCATGAGCATGAGCTGATGGGTGTGGTCCTGCGGTACATGGCGGCCGGCGCAACGCTTGCCGACATCGATGCGTTCGGCGTCGCGTCTGGCCATCGCCAGGATGTCAGCACTAACCAGCTGGTCATGGAGAATCACGTCGGCCTGATTGAGTGCGCGCAACGCCTGCAGTGTCAGCAACCCGGGATCGCCCGGTCCGGCGCCCACCAGGGTCACCGAGCCCTTGCCCGGCGATACGCCACGCGTGTTCAACGCACTCAACAAGGTCCGCTCAGCTTCGGCGGGCTGGGCGCGGCGGAGCAGCGGCAGCACGGGACCATCGTGCAGCCAGTCGTAAAAGCCGCGACGCTCCGCCAGGTCGGGAAAACGAAGCACGATACGGGTGCGATGCTGCTGTGCAAGCGTCACCAGCGCCCCCAGCGTGTGATCCAACAGGCGCTCCAGCATCTCGCGCAGGCGGCGCGCCAGTGCCGGCGCCGCACCGGCGGTGGAGATAGCCACGATCAGCGGTGAGCGATCGACCACCGCAGGCACGTGGAAGCGCGATAGCGACGCGTCATCGACCACGTTCACAAGGAGGCGCCGCTCCGTCGCATCCGCGGCAACCCGTGCATTGAGGTCACGATCATCCGTCGCGGCAATCGCCAGCCACACACCATCAAGCCAAGCCGGCTGATAGCCGCCATGCAACCACTCCACCTGCCCTTCATCCGCCAACCTTGCGAGGGCGGGATGCAATTGCGGCGCGCCCACTCGCACTTTCGCGCCCGCACCAAGCAAAGCGGCAACCTTGCGCTCGGCTACCGTGCCGCCGCCGATCACCAGCACCGGCAACCCTTTCAAATCAGCGAATAGCGGATACAGCTTCATAGCTTGCCCTCGGTGATGGCTTCATCGCTTCACGCGCTCGCCTCCGCGTGCATCTCGACAATCAGTTGCCGCAACTCCGGTACGCAGGAGCCGCAATTGCCGCCCGCACGCAGGCTGGCGGTGATCTGAGCAGGCGTTTCCAGCCGCTGCTCGCGAATCGCTGCGCAAAGGGTGTTGCGCCCCACCCCGAAGCACGAGCACACGATGGGTCCGCTGTCGGCGCCAGCATCCGGTGGCTCGCCGGCCAGCAGGCCGATGCGATCGCTTTCCTCGAGCCGGTCCAGCGCAAAAAGGCCGGCCAGCCATTGGCGCGCCGGCAGGTCCTGGCGTGCGGAAAGGAACATGCACGCTTCGATGCGATCGTCGATCACATAGGCGGCACGATAGACGCCACTGCTGCGGTCTTCGTACTCCAGCCAGTCGGCGTCGGGATCGTCGACGCCAAGCCACGCGCGCGCCCAGGCCCCGCAATCCGCCAGCCGATCGCGATGAGCGATCTCGTAGCGCAGAAAACGCTCGCCACGGATGAGCGTCCAATAGCTCGGCCCGGCCGGCGGAAACGGCCGCCGGCCGAACGCAAACCCATACCAGCGCACCGGGAACGGCTCCACCATCACCGGCGTGTGCTTGAACTCCGGCTCGCCGGAAACAGGATCCACCACCGGATTGACCAACCCGCCGACACGCGCATCGGAGGCGAACTGGTCGTTCCAGTGAATAGGCACGAACACGTGGCCAACGAGGATGCCGCCACCATGGCGCACGCGCGCAACCATTGCCCCCCAGCGCGAATGCACTCGCGCCAGCTCGCCTTCGCGCACGCCGAAGCGCAGCGCGTCATGCGGATGCATGTCGATGTACGGCTCGCTGACATGTCCCGCCAACCGGGAAGATTTTCCGGTGCGCGTCATGGTGTGCCACTGGTCGCGCACGCGGCCGGTATTGAGCACGAGCGGATACTCGGCATCGGGCGCATGCGCAGGTGCGCGTCCGGGTGTAGCGATGAAGCGCGCGCGGCCATCGCTGTGCGCAAAGCGACCGTCCGCAAACATGCGCGACGACCCTCTTACCTCGTCGGTCACCGGCCACTGCACCGGCACGAGGGCGTCGTAATCTTGCTGGCTTAGTGTGGCGAGCGCGCCGAGGTTGAGCTGCCGCTGCGCCGCCGGCAAGCCGTCGCTTTGCGGTTCATGATTGCGGAAAGCGGTCAGCCGCGCGTGCTCTACAAAGATATCGCGTGGTCCACCGAACTGGAAATCACGCCCGAAGCCCATCCGCTGTGCAACGTCGCAGATGATCTGCCAGTCGGCTCGCGCTCCGCCCGGCGCCGGAAGAAAGGGCCGCTGGCGGGAGATGCGCCGTTCGGAGCTGGTCACCGTACCGTTCTTCTCGCCCCAGCCAAGCGCAGGCAGCAACACATGGGCGAACGCATTAGTGTCCGTCGCTTCGACAATGTCGGAGCAGACCACCAGTTCACACGCTTCCAGCGCACGCTTCACGCCATCGGCATCGGGCAGGCTCACCACTGGATTGGTGCCCATGATCCACAGTGCCTTTACCTTGCCCTGCAACACCGCATCGAACAGTTCCACCGCCTTCAGTCCTGGCTGGGAGGCGATGTGCGGCGAATCCCAGAACGACTGCACGATGTCGCGATGCACGGTGTCGTGCAGCTCCATATGCGCGGCAAGCATGTTGGCCAGCCCGCCCACTTCCCGGCCACCCATGGCGTTGGGCTGCCCCGTGATCGAGAACGGCCCCCTCCCCGGCTTACCGATACGTCCGGTGAGCAGATGACAATTGATGATGCTGTTGACTTTGTCCGTACCGCTGGACGACTGGTTCACGCCCTGCGAGAACAGGCTGACGGTTTTCTCGTGACGTGCGAACCAGCGGTAGAAGGTCAGCAAGTCGGCCAACTGCACACCACAGATGCGCGCCACCTCGGCGGGGTCGCCGGCATCGGCGTCGGCCGCCGCCAATGCCTCCACCAGCCCTTTCGTATGTGCATCGACGAAGGCGGCGTCCATCGCACCATGCCGGAACAGGAACGACAGCAGGCCGTTGAACAGCCAGACATCGGTGCCCGGCTTGATCGGCAAATGCAGATCCGCCGATTCGCAGGTCGCGGTGAAACGCGGGTCGATGACCACGATGCGCACACCTGCGCCTTGCTCCTTGGCTGCGACCATGCGCTGGAAGATGACCGGGTGGCACCACGCCGTATTCGAGCCGACCAGCACGATAAGTTCGGCCTGCTCCAGATCCTCATAACAACCCGGCACGATGTCCTCGCCGAATGCGCGCTTGTGTCCTGCTACCGCCGAGGACATGCACAGGCGCGAATTGGTGTCGATGTTGGCGGTGCCGATGTATCCCTTGGCCAACTTGTTGACGACGTAGTAGTCCTCGGTCAGCAGTTGGCCGGACACGTAGAAGGCCACCGCATCCGGGCCGTGGCTATCGATAACTTGGCGAAAGCTATTGGCCACGCGATCGAGTGCTTCGTTCCAATCCGCTCGCCGTAGCGCACCGCCCGGTTCGCGAAGCATGGGGTGGAGCAAACGCCCCTGCAGATCCAGAGTCTCGCCCAGCGCGGCACCCTTCACGCACAGCCGGCCGAGATTGGAGGGATGCCGGGGATCGCCCGTTATGCTCACCCCACCATCGGCACCGGCGCTGGCAAGTACGCCGCAGCCGACGCCGCAATACGGGCAGGTGGTGGCGAGCGCGCCGCTCATGCCGCCACTCCGGTGCTTCCCGCAGCCGATGGCTGGCAATAACTACGGCCGAACAGCAAGCGATCACGCCACGGCGCAATGTCGGTGCCGTTCTGGATCAGCTCGAAATACCAGCCGCCATCCTTCGCATCGCCATACAGCACCGCACCGACGAGACGGTTTTCCCTCAGCACCAGCCGCTTGTAGATGCTACGGCGCGGATCGCGCAACACCAGATCCTCGGTGCCTGCGCCGCCGATGAAGTCACCCGCCGAGTACAGGTCGATACCGGTGACTTTCAGGCGGGTTGCGCTTTCCCCCGCGCGATAGCGGCGATGCCCGAAACGCGCCAGATGCGCGGCGCATACCCGCGCCTGCTCCCACGCAGGCGCCACGAGGCCGAAGGTTGCCTTGCGGTGCTGCACGCACTCGCCTACCGCGTAGACGAGCGGATCGTAGGTCTGCAAGGTGTCGTCGACCACGATGCCGCGCTCACAATAGATACCGCTCGATTGCGCCAGCGCCATATCGGGACGCACACCCACCGCCATCACCACCAGGTCGGCATCGATACGACTGCCATCGGCCAGCGCCACGCCTTCCACGCGCTCCCGGCCGTACAGCGAAACCGTATCCGCATCGAGACGCAGCGTGAGGCCTCGCGCCTGGAGGTTGCTGCCGAGCAATTTCGCCGCGTCGGCGTTGAGCTGCTGGTTGAGCAACACATGGCTGCGATGAATCAGGCTCACCTGCATGCCGCGCCGGGACAAGCCATTGGCCGCCTCGATGCCCAGCAGGCCGCCGCCGATCACCGCAGCGCGCTGGTAGGTATCGGAAGCCGCCACCATGCGCTCCACATCGTCGATGCCGCGAAAGCAGACCACGCCCGGCAAGTCATTACCCGCCACCGGCAATACCACCGGCTGCGAGCCGGTGGCGATCAGCAGCCGGTCATAAGCGAGTTCGACACCCGCGCGCGACCGCACGCGTCGACGCACCCGGTCGATCGCCACCACCGGATCACCGGCGTACAGCGCAATGCCATGCGCGGCATACCACTCCGGCACGTTGAGCATGATGTCGTCCGCATGTTTCTCGCCGCTGAGCAGCAGCGAGAGCATGATGCGGTTGTAGTTGCCGTAGGGCTCGGCGCCGAACACGCTGATGTCGTACAGGTCCGGCGCGAGTTGCAGCAGTTCCTCCACCGTGCGGATCCCGGCCATGCCGTTGCCGATGACAACTAGCCGAGGGCGACGCTGATGAAGTATCGCCATCGTCATGATGCCTGGAAGGCTCGCAGGCCGCGCCGCGTGGCGCAGAGAAGACTGGCCGTCTTGGCAAGCCGCGCGGCGCGGCCTGCGAGCCTTCCAGGCATCACCCCATCCTTAAATTTTATACGTGGGGCCCACCCTGTCTGTTCGCATGCCTTCGGTCCGCCGTCTCGACAGACCACCAGTCTGCCTTCGCCGACGGCCCTGCGGCCTGCGAACAGACAGGGTGGGTGACGATGGCGATACTTCATCAGCGTCGCCCTTGACCGCTTTCCACTCATTGACTACCGCGCCTGACCAACACGCGGTCATCTTGCAAGCGTACCTGCCAAGTGCGCACGGCATGTTCCGCTGATTCCAGGCATTCGCCGCTACGCAGGTCGAAGTGCTGTTTGTAGATCGGCGACGCCACCACGATGCGCTCACCCAGGCTGCCCACCAGCCCGCGCGACAACACGGCGGCCTGCGAATGCGGATCGATATTGGCGATGGCGTAGAAGTCGCCCTCGCCGACGCGGAAGATGGCTACTTGCTCGCCGTCCACCAACGCGCACACACCGGTATCGGGAACGATATCGTCGATGCCGCAAACGGCAGTCCATTCGCTATGGCTCATCGTCATCACTCCGCCAGTACCGTGACCGGTATGCGGGCCTTTCCGCCGCGTTTCTCTTCCGCTGTTGCCGGGCGTATCTGCCCGCGTTCCGGTACGAAGACGACGTGGTCGTCACTGGCCTCGCTATTGACGAAGTGCTGGAAACGGCGACGCGTTTCCGGATCGCTCACGGCGCGCTTCCACTCGCACTCGTAGGTATCCACCACGAGCTTCATCTGCGCCTCCAGCTCAGCGGCGATGCCCAGCCGGTCGTCGATGACGACGCTGCGCAGATAATTCATGCCGCCTTCCAGGTTGTCGCGCCACACACTGGTGCGCTGGAGCCGGTCGGCGGTGCTGATGTAGAACATCAGGAAACGGTCGATGTAACGCACCAAAGTGGCGGTATCCAGGTCGCCTGCCAAAAGTTCCGCGTGGCGCGGCTTCATGCCGCCGTTGCCGCACACGTAAAGGTTCCAGCCTTTTTCGGTGGCGATCACGCCCACGTCCTTGCCCTGCGCCTCGGCGCACTCGCGGGTGCAGCCGGACACGGCGAATTTCAGTTTGTGCGGCGAACGCAAACCCTTGTAGCGGTTCTCCAGATCGATCGCGGTGCCGACCGAATCCTGCACGCCATAGCGGCACCAGGTGGAACCCACGCAGGACTTCACCGTACGCAACGACTTGCCATAGGCGTGCCCCGATTCGAAGCCGGCGGCGATCAGCTCCTCCCAGATCAGCGGCAGTTGCTCAAGCCGCGCGCCGAACATGTCCACGCGCTGGCCGCCGGTGATCTTGGTGTAGAGGCCGTACTTCTTGGCCACCTGGCCTACAGCGATCAATCCGTCGGGCGTCACTTCGCCACCGGGCATGCGCGGCACGACGGAGTAGCTGCCGTCTTTCTGGATATTGGCGAGGAAGTAATCGTTGGAGTCCTGCAGCGAGGCATGCTCCTTCTGCAGCACGAACTCGTTCCAGCAAGAGGCCAGGATGCTCGCCACGGTAGGCTTGCAGATATCGCAGCCCAAGCCATGGCCATGGCGCCCGAGCAGTTCATCGAAGCGGCGGATGCGCTCCACGCGGACCAGGTGGTACAGCTCCTGGCGCGAGTAGGCGAAGTGCTCGCAAAGATGGTTGTTCACCGCCAGCCCCTGGCGCTTCATCTCCGCCTTCATCACCTGGGTGACCAGTGGCACGCAGCCGCCGCAAGTCGTGCCTGCGCGCGTTGCGACTTTGAGAGCGCCGATCGACGTGGCGCCCGCGATGACGGCATCGCACAACTGCCCCTTGGACACGTTGTTGCACGAACAGATTTGCGCGGCAGCCGGCAACGCGTCGATGGCGAGCCCCGGCCTGGCCTTGCCGTCGGACGAAGGAAGGATGAGGAACTCGGGCGATTCAGGCAGTTCCAGGCCGTTGAGCATCATCTGCAGCAACGTGCCGTACTCGGCGGCATCGCCTACCAATACGCCACCCAGCAGCCGCTTGCCGTCCCCGGACACCACCAGCTTTTTGTAGACCTGCCGACGCTCGTCGCTGAACTGGTAGCTGCGGCTGCCCGGCGTCGCGCCGTGGGCATCGCCGATGCTGGCGACATCCACGCCCATCAGCTTGAGCTTGGTGGACATGTCGGCCCCGGCAAACTCGGGCAGGCTCGGCGCTGGTTTACGCGTAAGCAAGGCGTGCAAATGGTTGGCCACCACGCGTGCCATTTCGTAGCCCGGCGCCACCAGGCCGAAGATCTTCCCGCCCCATAGCGCACACTCGCCGATGGCATAGACATCGCGGTCGCGCGTGCGGCAGAAGTTATCGACCATGATGCCGCCGCGCTGGCCCACGCCCAGTTCGCTCTGGCGCGCCAGTTCGTCGCGCGGGCGAATACCGGCGGAGAACACGATGAGGTCGGTATCGAGATGGCTGCCGTCGGCGAACGTCATGCGATGGCGTGCCGTTTCGCCGTCGACGATGGCCTGTGTGTTCTTTCCCGTATGCACGGTCAGACCGAGATCCTCGATGGCCCGCCGCAGCATCTGCCCGCCGATGTCGTCCACCTGCACCGCCATCAGGCGCGGCGCGAATTCCACTACATGGGTCTCAAGCCCCATATCGCGCAGCGCCTTGGCGCACTCCAGCCCGAGCAGGCCGCCGCCGACTACGACGCCATGCCGGGCACGCGCGCCCCACTGGGTCAGTGCATCCAGATCGTCGAGCGTGCGATAGACCAGGCAGCCCGGCCGATCGTTGCCGGGAATCGGTGGCACGAACGGTGTCGAGCCGGTGGCCAGCACCAACTTGTCGTAAGGGATGACTTCACCGTCGGCCGTCGTCACACGCTTGAACGCGCGATCAATCTGCACGGCGCGCATGGCGAGCCGCAGATGCAGGCCCGGCTGCTCGAAGAATCCAGGCGTCACCAGCGAGAGATCGTCCGCGTTCTTGCCCGCGAAGAATTCCGACAGGTGCACCCGGTCGTAGGCCGGGCGGCTTTCCTCGCACAGCACGGTGATATCCAGGTCATGCAGCTGGAGCGCCACCAATTCTTCCAGCAGCTTGTGCCCCACCATGCCATTGCCGATCACGACAAGCTTCAGCGCCATCTCGATGGCCTCCCCGCCCCGTCAGTCGATTGCCAGCGCAGCAGGCGCCGATGCGTCGGCACGCCCCTGCTGCAAGGATTCCCGGTAAAGCCGTTCTTCGTGGGCCGTGTGCTCATGGCTGAAGCGCACGGCGAGCGCGCACAGCGAACCAGCGATCACGAAACCGCCCAGATACATAAAGGTGTGTTGCACCGAACCGGTGGCTTTCTGCAGGAAACCCGCAGCGACGGCCCCCACATTGCCCCCGGCGCCGACGATGCCGGCAACGCCACCGAGCGCTTTGCGATCAATAAAAGGCACCAAGGCATAAGTTGCGCCGCAGGCCATATGCGTGCACAGCCCAAAGGCGAGCATGGCGGCCACGGCGGTGCTGGCTGCCTGCGCTCCCGAGAACCACAGCAGACCCACGCCCTCCACCAGCATCAGGATGCATAACAGTCGCGCGCGCGCCGGCAGGCCGTGTTTGCGCGCGAGGCGATCCGACGCCAGACCACCCAATGCGCGCGCAAACAACGCGAGCAGCCCGAAGCAGCCTACCGCCAGTCCCGCCGAACGAAGGTTTAGTCCGAAGCGGTCCACGTAATAGCCGGCAGCCACGCCATGCACGAACAATTCGATGCCGAAGCAGCCGGCATAAGTGACGAACAACATCCAGACGCGATAGTTGCGCGCAGCGAGCCGGAACGCGCTCCAGCCACCGCCCTTACCACTATTTACGGCGATACCGCGCTTGCGCAGTTCGCGGTAATCGCCTTGTGGACAGTCCTGCGTGTACTTCCAGTACAGCACGCCCACGACCACCATCAACACGGCCGGAACAAGCATCGCCACCCGCCACCCCAGGCCGCTACTCACGCCCAGCGCAACCAGGCCTGCAAGCACCCATGGCATGGCCGCTTGCGCCGCGCCGCCACCGGCATTGCCCCAACCAGCCGTTGTCGCATTGGCCGTGCCCACGACATTGGGCGCGAACATCACTGACGTGTGGTACTGCGTGACCACAAAACCCGCGCCGACGATACCGATCGCCATGCGCACCAGCAGGAAAGACGTGTAGTCGCGCGCCAGCAACATGCCGAACACCGGCAACGATCCCAACAACAGCAGACCAGTATAGGTACGACGCGGCCCCAGGCTGTCGCATAACGGGCCGATCAACAGCCGTCCAAAAATAGTGACGGCGACGGCAGCGATATTGATGTTGGCGATCTGATCCGCGCTGAGGTGGAACTCGTCTTTCACCAATGGCATCAGCGGCGCCACGGCGAACCAGGCGAAGAAGCACACGAAGAACGCCAGCCAGCTGAGATGGAACGCGCGCATGGGTGGCGTGCGCCACTGAAACAATTCGATCCGCGTCGCTTTGCCCGACATGTCCCCTCCCCGCGAAGATGACGAAGCGGTAAGCGCTCTAACGGCATCGCTTATCGCCGACCTTTAGCCCGCCCCATGATGCTGCTTTGCAACATGCATGCCATCCACAGAATCCCTTCCGTGGCGCGGTTTCTCGGGGAAAGTCAGTTGGCAAAGCCGCCTTTCGTGCACCAAAGGCAGTGCGCGGCAAGAAAGATTGCACCATTGCAGTGCATCATTTTTGGAAGATCAGATCGGCGAAGCGGCGATATGCATTCGCCAGCGTCGCGCGCGCAGGCTACCGGGCACGTGCTGACGCCCGCCGCAAACGGGAAACCACGTTCTCCAATGGACACCAGCCATGGCGATCGGCGGTACATCCATCGAGCGGCAGATCAAGCGTGAAAGGTTCGACCGATCCATCTTTCGCCTGGAGCCGGCGAAGTTGATCCAGGCTCTGCGCCTGATAGAACACGCGCACCTGGCGTCGGTTACTGGATCGCTCCCGCCACACCTCGATACCGAGGGCGCCACCGATCGGCGGATCGTCCTTGGCGTAACCCGGCATCTTGAAATGCAGCCCGAGCACGGAGGCTAACGCGACGATGTTGTTGTCGCTGCCGACCATCACACTGAGGCGTGGCGCCTTGGCGTCCTGCAGCAGATCGATGATGCGCCGGCTCATGACGGAGGCGACGCGATCGGCCATGTAATCGGGACGCGCGTAGATCTCGAACAGCAGTGCGTGCAACTGTGAAAGTTGTTCCCGCCGTGAGGCATCGGTACGCCCCCAACCGACGTCCTGCATCGAGCGCCCTTCCGCATACGCCATCAGGATCGCCTCGGCGGTTCCGGACGTCGTAGCAATGGGGCCACTCAGGACCATGTGCTGCTTATCCGGCGATAGCGACAAGCTGCCGCGCCAGTGGGCGGGCGAACACCAGTCGGGATCGTTGTCACGACCGCAGCCCATGACCGTGGCCATGGTGGTCAGCGCATCGGCGTGCGGCGCAGTGAGTGCATCCGGGCCGTTAGTGGCGGACTGGATAGAGGCGACTGCGTCTGCCGCATTCCATGCGGTGGCGCCAGCTTCGATGGGGTGGAACAGCGGATCCTCGCTGCCCTGCGGAAGATGGCCGACCGCGATGGCGCAGCCAGGCGCAAAGCCCTCGGCCAGGGCGCCGGCGCTGGCGATCGTGCGCTGATCGGTATTGGCCCAGAACCACAGCTGATCCTTCCCTGGACAACCACGCGCCGGAAACAGGCCCGAGTCGGCAAGGCGACGCCGGTCATAGACGCCCATCAAACGGGCGCCGGTGGTGCCATGCGGCGTCAATTCGCTCGGTGGCTGTGACCAGGTCGGCCATGGCTTACCGCGCGCTTCGTCGAGCTGAATCTCACCCGGCAGCGGAGTACGCACACCGTGCCGATACAGCAACACGACACGCTCCAATTGCATCCCTTCCGTGGCCTGTGCGGCCGTAGCGCAGAGAGGGATGCCCGCCATGGCGAGCAGGATCGAAACAACAGGCAGGCAACGGCGCAAACGCATGAGGATGTTCTGGTCAATGGCCAAGGGAGATGCGCGGCCGCGTCGTGCGGGCGTCACGGCACCAAGCGCAATCACGGCGAGAGATCGGCGACCGAGCAAGGCGCTTTCGAGAATTGCGGATTGCAGCGCGCCGGCCGGCCACCGAAACCGACCGCATAGCCGGAAGCCGCGGGTTCGCGCTCGGGATAGTCGGTACTGAGGATCTGCGCGCCGCTGGCCAGCATCGCGTCGCGGCGTGTGGTGTCGTTGCGCGCCGGCTCCTTGAGGTCAGCGTCCGTACGAGTACGCACGAGATAACCCTTTCGAACAAGACTGGCGATGTGGGCAGCGTCACCATCGTTGAGCTCGGTAAACGCCGCGTCGTCCTCGCCCGGCACGGCATTGGTGAACAGTACGCGGCCGCGCAGCGAAGGATGGCCCTTCAAGTAGGCGGGCCCCACCGAGCGTTGGTCGAGCAGAAAGATCACCTTGCCGCGCGCGCTGGCAAGACTCGGCCAGCCGCGCGAGAGAATGGCTGCATTGAGTGTGGCCGCATCGCCGCGCACGTCATCGGGGCTGATGTACTCGCCGCGCGGAAACACCGAACGAATCTCGGCATCCAATGCGTCAAGCGCCCTGCCATCGAAAGGCTCCGGCACGACGGTGGTGAAAGGCATCTGCAACGGCGCCTGCACTGTCTCTAACAGGATGAATAGCGGCAGATGCCCGGGATGCTTGCGCGACCACGAACGGATTTCGGTCAGGCAAGCAGTAAGCGGCTGGCAGTTGCTGCGCTGGTCGAGATCCTGGATATGCATGACCTTGAAGCCGGGTCGCTGCATGACGGTGGGATCGGCGAACGGCGGATCGGCCGGCAGCCCGGCCTTGCGCACGAGTTCGATACCGGCCGGATGCGCATAGCGACCTCCCTTCGCGTCGCCATAAATATCCAGCTCGAGTTGCCGCACCCCGTCGTCCAGCTGCCGCGTGAGCGCCGGATGCGCGTAATCGAGGATGGCAGACATGGCGGGATCGACGCGTTTCCATACAGCCGCTTCACCGGCGGCCAAGCCTGCGTGGTAGCTGTTGTGGCTGCCAATGTACTGCAGCTGATGAAGCCCCAGCGGCGGCACTTCCGCCGCCATCGCGTGCGATGCGAACAACGCAAACCACACCATGAACATGCGCTTCGCCAAAACATGGCACACGAATGGCGCACACCGCTTCGTCAATGCGTACTTGTCTGGCATCGCCTGGCTCTTTGCATGGATATGCGCGCCAAGATGTGCCTTGGCGGAGGATATGGAATTCGATTTCAATCGATCTATATAGTGGTTTTATGTGACGTTTCGATGAATCAAACGGAAATCGTTTAGACGTCTAAACGATGAACGCATCCTTTTCGATTTTCATACCACTGCCATCGAACCTTCACGCAGCCTCACTACTTTCGCCGGCTTCCTCGGCCCCGCCAATTTGCGGCCGATCGATTCCCGTCCCTGTATTGAGCTTTCACGGAGTGCGTTGAGATGTGCCGAACGAAGAAACATATGCTGGCGTACGCCATTGCCGCCGCCATCAGCAGCCTTGCTCTGATTCCCGCGGCGCACGCCGACGACACCACCAACGCCCCTGCAGACCAGGCATCCGGCAAACCAGCCACCACCCTGGCCAAGATCACCGTGGCGGCCAACCGCTACGACGCCAGCCAGATCCAGATGGACGCGGTCAACACGGTCAACGTGCTGTCGGCGGATGATCTGAAGTACACCGCCGTGCATAACGTGGCGGAAGCGCTCGGCCTGTTGCCCGGCGTCAATGTGTTCAATACCGGGCAGTCGTACTTCGGCGGCATCGATGGCGCATCGCGCGGCGAAGGCATGTTCACGTCGGTGCGTGGCTTGAATGCGGAGTACAACGTCAACCTCATCAACGGCGTCAACGTGGCGCAAGGTATGGCCTACAGCCGCGGCGTGCAGTTGAGCCTGCTGCCGCCGTCCGGCCTGCAGACCATCGTGCTCAACAAGACCTCCACCGCCGACATGGATGGCGATGCGATCGGCGGCACCATCGATTTCCGCACGCCCACGGCCTTCGACTTCAGCGCGCCAAGCAGCGGCAGCGTCACCGCCAGTGGCCGCCTGGAAAGCCGCGCCCGCGACTACGGCGACAACGGTCTGGGCGGCGGCCTGGCCGGTGAATTCCAGACCAAGTTCGGCCAGGACCATCAGTTCGGCATCTACGCCAGCGCCTACTACGACAAGCGCAGCTACGTGAACAGCGAAGCCGCGGCGGCGTCTTCGGCGGTGAACGACGGCGCGTGGCAGTTCGCGCGCACCACGGCCTCCGGCGCCAGCGCACCGGGCTACGACCCGGCGCGCAACCTCATCAGCACCGGCATGAATATCGGCACCTCCTCGGGCGACACCCGCCGTTACGGCGGCAACGTGTCGCTGGACTGGAAGGTCGACAACACGCTCAACCTCTATGCGCGCGCCACCTACGGCTACGCCAAGACCGCGCAGAACACCACCTATCTGCAGATCATTCCGGCCAACGTCAGCTACGCGCCGATCGGCAACACCGGCCTTTACCAGCCGGTGATCGGCCGTATCGCCACCCGCTTCTGGTACGAGACCAACCCGGAGAAGGCCGATCTCGCCACCTTCCAGGTCGGCGGCGACAAGACAATCGGCGGCTGGACCCTGTCGCCGAGCCTGTTCTACAGCTTTGGCGACAACGACCGTCCGGACCACGTCGAGATCTCGGCGCGCAACGACCAGTACAGCTCGGCCAACTTCCCCTACGGCGCGAGCACCGTGATGAGCTACGGCTCCGACAACCTGCCCTACCCCATGCTGACGCCGGCCATGAACGCTCAGCTCAACAGCGTGGCGACGATGTATGCGCGTCGCGCCGGTCAGCTGACCAAGTCCTACAGCGGCCAGGAGAAAGGTGGCGCCAAGTTCGACGCGCGCTACGATTTCGAGGAGGGTCCGCTGACTTCCGTGCAGATGGGCCTGAAGTACAGCGACAGCCATCGCGAGTTCACCAATCGCGACTGGACCACGTCCAAGTTCAACGACGGCCGCAGCTTTGGTTCACTCGGCCTGATCGACGGCAGCTACGCCTCGGTATTTCCGGGCGTGTACAACTACACCGTGCCGCAGATCGACCAGGGTGCGCTGAAGCGCCTGATCGCGTCGAGAGTCACCGCTTCGAACCTCGACACCTGCAGCGATCTCTACGTCAACAACTGGAACTGCAACACCCAGCGCGCCCGCGAAGCCGTGACCGCGGCCTACGCCATGGCTACCTTCAAATGGGGCAACCTGGAAGTGATTCCGGGCTTGCGCTTCGAGCATACCGATATCCGCAATACGTTCTGGGTGATCCCACAGGACGCCACCGGCAACGAAATCCCCGGCCATTTCGCCCAGAACCACACGCACTATGACGAACCGCTGCCCAGCGTGTTCGTGAACTACCGCGATGGCGACGGCGCCGTCTATCGCGGTTCGATCTGGACCAGCTACACCCGGCCGGCATTCGTCCAATTGGGCGGCGGATCGCAGGTGAGCGTCTCGGCCGATGGCCTCACCACCATCACCCAGGGCAACCCCGACCTCAAGCCGATCAAGTCGCTCAACATCGACCTCTCCGGCGAGTGGAGCAACCAGCACGGCGGCCACGCCATGCTCGCCGGCTTCTACAAGCAGCTCTCCAACTACATCTACGAATCGGGCAGCAACCCGGTGAACGCAGGCACTAGTGACGCCGGCTTCATCAGGACGGTGAAGCCGCAGAACGGCGGCGACGGCAAGGTCTACGGTGTGGAAGCCGCGGTGCGGCAGAAGTTCCAGGATATGCCGGCGCCGTTCGACGGCTTCGGCGTGGGCCTCAACGCGACGCGCCAGTGGACCTCGGTGGATCTGGGCATGGATGGCTTCCGCCATGAGCGCATCCAGAACGCTCCCGAGCTGATGGGCAACGCGGAACTGTTCTACGAAAAGAACGGCTTCTCGGTGAACCTGAGCTACCACTACGCCGGGTCTTACGTGGCGACCTACGACTACTTCGGCAAGGGCGCGTCCTGGGACAATCTTTGGATCCGCCCGACGGCACGCGTCGACCTGCACGCCGGCTACGCCTTTCCGCATGGCATCCAGGTGGACCTGTCCATCTCCAACCTGACCAAGAACTACTCTTACTGGTCGCATGTGGGCAGGAACAACCTGGCCATCTCCGATGTGGTTGATTCGGGGATGACGACGTTGTTGACGGCGAAGTATTCGTTCTAGAAGCGCCTTGTGCCTCCCCCTGCGAACAGGGGGAGGCTGGGGAGGCCGGCATAGGCCGTCATGTCCCTTGCAATCGGCGGCAAAGACCATATGATGCTTATCATATGCAAAAACCTCCCGCCCGATCCAAAGAAGCGACGCACGAACGCATCGTCGAGACCGCTGCCCGCGCGATCCGCCGCAGTGGCTATGACGGCACCAGCGTCGCCGACATCATGAAAGAGGCCGGCCTCACGCATGGCGGTTTCTATGCTCACTTCCCTTCGCGCGAGGCAATGCTCGCCGAGGCGGCGGATCGCGCCGGTGCCGAGGCGGTCGCCACGTCGACGCGCATCGCCGCCAGCGCGCCACCCGAGCAAGGGCTGCAGTCGCTGCTGCGTGCCTATTTATCGAAAGAACACTGCAATAGCCCGGAAGCCGGCTGCCCGGTTGCTGCCCTTGGCTCGGAAATGCCGCGCCAGGCGCCGGAGGTGCGGCGAGCGGCGACGCGACGCATCAAGGAAATGATCGATGTGGTTGCCCGTCAATCTCCCGACTGGGGACAGCCCGGCGCGCATGAGCACGCGCTGGTCACTGCCGCCACGATGGTTGGCGCATTGGTCATGGCGCGCGCTGTCGACGACCCCAAGCTTTCCGACGCGCTGCTCAAGGCAGCGTTGAAACACCTCACCTCCGCTTGCGCCTGAATGCGTACACCCGCAACGGCGTTTTTATTCGACCAAGAATATGATGATCATCATATCACAGGCACGCAACGAGCAACACAGCCAGTCAGATCCAACAGCTACTGCATAGCCATCACCACCACTGGTTTCGCGACCACTCACTGAAGAGCTCTCCCATGAAATCCCAGAAATCCATCGCGCTTGTCACGGGGGCATCCTCGGGCATCGGAAAAGCCACGGCAGAGCGACTCACCATCGCGGGCTACACGGTCTATGGCACTAGCAGACGTGGAGCGCAGGCCAACCCGCAACCCTTCGCCATGTTGCCGCTGGATGTGACTCGCGACGAGTCAGTCGACGCCACAGTCAAAGAAGTGATTCGACTGGAAGGTCATATCGATCTTCTAGTGAATAACGCTGGCTTCGGCGTTGCGCCGGCCGGTGCAGAAGAAAGCTCCATCGAACAGGCGCAAGCAATCTTCAATACAAACTTCTTCGGCATGGTCCGGATGACCCGTGCGGTCGTACCCCATATGCGACGCCAAGGGGGTGGCCGGATCATCAATATTGGCTCCATATTTGGTTTCTTGCCCATGCCGTATATGGCTCTCTACGTCGCAACCAAACACGCGGTCGAAGGTTATTCGGAATCCCTCGACCATGAGCTGCGCACGAGAGGCATCCGGGTCTCGGTCATCGAGCCCGCAAACACAAGCACGCAGTTCGACGCGAACGCCCTGGAGCCCGACTCTCAGCTCGAGGAGTACCGGGAGATCCGTGTGTCCCTGGTGAAAAAGATGAAAGAGCTTGTCGAGACCGGAGACAAACCTGATGTTGTCGCCGACGCCGTGCTGCGAGCCGCTCTCGCAGCCAACCCGAAGCTCCGATACACAGCCGGCGGGCGGGCGCGAGGCCTGCAGCTCCTTCGCCGATTTGCGCCGCCTCGCCTGGTGGATGCCGGGATTCGAAGAGATCTGCGGCTCGATGCGGCGCTGCCAGGAAAAACATCATGAAAGCATTCATCACCGATCGGTACGGCAAGAAGGAGTTGATGCGGCTCGGCGAACTGCCGCTGCCTGAGCTACGGGACGACGATGTGTTGATCGAGGTCCACGCCACGGGTATGAACCTGCTGGATTCCAAGATCAAAAGCGGCGAATTCAAACTGATCCTGCCCTACCGCATGCCGCTTGTGCTGGGCCATGACGTGGCCGGTGTCGTGACTCGGGTCGGGTCGCGGGTCCAGCAGTTCAAAGTAGGCGACGAAGTCTATTCGCGGCCACCCGATCACCGCATCGGCACGTTTGCGCAGTTCATTGCCGTGAACGAAAACGATGTCGCCCCCAGGCCCAAGAACATCACCATGGAAGAAGCGGCATCGGTCCCGCTGGTCGGCCTGACGGTCTGGCAGGCATTGGTCGAAAGAGCCCATCTGAAGAAGGGGCAGAAGGTTTTCATCCAGGCGGGATCAGGCGGCGTCGGCAGCTTCGCCATTCAGTTGGCCAAACATATCGGAGCCACGGTGGCCACCACCACGAGTAGTGCCAACATCGATTTGGTGAGGGGCCTCGGCGCGGACGTCGTCATCGATTACAAGAAAGACGATTTCGAGAAAGTGCTGCAAAACTACGATGTGGTCCTGCATAGCCAGGATGCGGCGGCGCTAGACAAGTCTCTGCGCGTGTTGAAGCACGGCGGGACACTCATTTCAATTTCCGGCCCTCCCGATCCCGCATTCGCAAAAGGCATCGGCGCGCCATGGTACGTGGGCCTCATTGCCCGCCTGCTGAGTTCCGGGGTCAGGAAAAAAGCGACCCGTCGCGATCTGAAATATTCATTCCTCTTCATGCGCGCCAACGGATACCAGTTGCGCGAGATCACTCAGCTGATCGAGGCCGGGGCTATCCGCCCTGTCATTGATCGCGTCTTTCCATTCGAATCCACCAACGAGGCCCTGGCCTACGTCGAGGCCGGCCGCGCCAAGGGCAAAGTCGTCGTCAAGATCAAGTGAGCCCGTCTCCCCCATCCCCGGAGTTTCCTATGAAGATTGAGAACGCTGTTGCTCTTGTCACCGGAGCCAATCGCGGCATTGGCTTGGCATTCACGCGCGCGCTCCTCGCCCGCGGCGCCCGCAAGGTCTACGCCGGTGTGCGCAATCCTGCGACGGCCATGCCGTCCGGTGTTCATCCCCTGCAACTCGACGTCACCAAACCAGATGACGTGACGGCCGCCGCTGAACTGGCGTCGGATGTGACGCTGGTGATCAATAACGCCGGCATCGCACAACCAGGTGGCTTTCTTGCAGCGGACAGCGAAGATGTCGCGCGGCGCATCTTCGAAACCAATTTCTTCGCCATGTTGCGCATGAGCAAGGCCTTTGCGCCGATTCTCCAGGCCAACGGTGGCGGTGCCTTGCTCAACGTGTTGTCGGTCGCGTCATGGCTAAACAGCGGTGAGCTGGCCGCCTACTCGGCGAGCAAGTCGGCCGCCTGGTCGCTCACTAATGCCTTGCGCAACGAACTGGCAGCGCAGAAGACGCAGGTGCTGGCGCTGCATATGGGCTATGTCGATACCGACCTTACGCACGGATTCGATGTCCCGAAGTCCAGTCCGGAAGCAGTCGTCAAACGTGCGCTCGACGGACTCGAATCGGGTCTGGATGAAGTGCTGGCCGATGAGATCACCCTGCAAGTGAAACAGGGAATGACGGCGGCCAGGTCCAGTTACCTGCCGCAGGCCTCCTGACCGAGAGTGACTGACCTGGGAGAACGAGAACCTGCCCTGCTCCTCCCCCTGCAAGCAGGGGGAGGCTGGGAGGGGGTAAGCCCTTGAGACAACCTCTCCCGAACGCATTCTCAAGTACTTACCCCTCCCCAACCCTCCCCTGCTCGCAGGGGAGGGAGCACAACCTTCTCAATCCCCGCTATCGATCTTCACTTCCACACGCCTGTTCGGCGCCAGGCAGGCGATGAGCTGCGTGCGCGGACCATCCGGGCAATCCTTCACCGGGTCGGAAGCGCCATGGCCTTCGGCGTGGATACGTCCGGCAGGCACGCCCTGCTCCACCAGGTAGTTCATCACGGCATCGGCGCGACGCTGCGACAACTTCTGGTTGTACGCCTCGCCACCGAGACGGTCGGTGTAGCCTGCGATGCGCACGCTGTGCAGTTTGTCGCCTTGGTCGTGCAGCTCCGCCGCCAGGTCATCCAGTGCCCGATGCCCAGCCGGAGTCAACGTTGCTTTGTCGAAGGCGAACAAGGCATCGGCGGAAAGAACCCGCGACTTGCTCGGCGCGGGCGCGGCTGTGGGTGCGGCCGGTGCCGGTTCGGCGAGCAGGGCCGCGCACGACTCGGGTTTCCAGTAGAAGCTGCGTGCGAGCTTGTTGTCGTCGAACAGCACCTTGTACTGGCACACCGTTACTTCGTCGCTGCCGGGCTTGCGGAAATTGAACACGTAGTTCCACTCGCGCACGCCCCACACGCCTTCGCTGAAATGCGGATAGCCGATCAGGTCGGAGAGTTGCTGCTTGTTGAGCCCCGACCTCACCTGCCGGAGATTGCTCAGGTTGGGGAAGGTGCCGCCCTTGTGCATGGGGGTGACGCTGTCCGGCGCCGGCCACACCAGTTCGCCGGCGTTGTGGCCGTCCTTTGCCACGTCGTGGCTGACGTTGCCGCAAGCAGCCAGCGCGAGCGCCATCGAGGCCGCGATGATGGCTTTGACATGTGTACGCATGAATTGAACTCCTTGAATGCTGTGCATGGACATGCCCGCGCTCACCACACCACGCCTGCGCCGACGCCCGCGCCGGTATCGCCGCGCGAATTGGTCGTAGCGTTGAGCTTGAACACGTAGCGACCGCTTTCGGTGATGGTCGATACGCCGATGGCGACACCGGACTCGCCGTGGAAGCTGCCTACCGCGACCGCCGCCGAGCTCTGGTTCGGCTGGTAGGCCTGCGGCAGGCTCGCCATCGCCATCGCCGAAGCGATGCCTGCGTTGGCGCGGTTGCCGATGCGGTTGAGATCGCGGTTCACCGTCTGGAAACGCTGATCCACGTAGTCCTTGGACCAGTTCTTGGCGGCTGCGATCGCGTCGTTCAACTGGCCCACATTCGCCGCATCCGTAGTGGCCGTGCCAGCGGCCACGTTGGTGACCGTGCGCTCGTGGCCCACCGAGCCCACCGATACCGAATTGGCCTGTGAAGCCACCGAACCCGCGCCGACCGCTACGCTGTTGTCGCCGCTGGCCGTCGAGCCGGCGCCGACCGCGGTCGAGTTGTTGCCGGTGGCGGAGGCGTTGGAGTTGTTGTCCGGGCTGGTCTGGTAGGTGTTGATGTTGTTCACCGTGCCACCACCACCCGGCGGCAGGTTCTTGACGACGGTGGAGAGGTTGTTGAACTGCGTGTACAGCGATGCCAGCGACTGGTTGGTGGCATACAGCTGCGAGCCGTTGATCGCATCCGTGCTGCTCCCGCTGATGCGGCCGGCCGCCACGTTGGTGATCGTGCGCTCCGCACCCACGCTACCCACGCTTACGGTCGAACCCGGCGTCGTGCCGGCGAAGTTGTAGGTCGTGCCGGCGAGCGTAGTGCTCGCCGTACCCACCGCCGCATCCGTCTTCGATCCCGCACCCAGCGCCACACTGCCTGCAAACGCCGCCTGCGTGCCTGCACCCAAGGCCATCGCCTGGATGCCGTTGGAGGTGGCGTTGGTGCCCATCGCCACGCCATCGGCAAGATTCACCGTGGCGTTCTGGCCGATCGCCGTGCCACCCGGTGCCGTCTGCTGCACGATCGCGCCGTTGCCGATACCAACGCCGTTGTCGCCGTTCACTGTGGTCTTGGGACCGACCGCCACCGATTCCGCACCCGCCGCCAGCGAGTCGGAGGCGGTGGAGTTGGCGTGGAAGTACTTGATCGGCGTGACCGAGAACGAACTCATCGCGCCCTTGAGCTGACGCAGCGTCACCGCATCCTGATCCAGCGTGCCGTCCGCCACGTTGGTGATCTGACGGAAGTCGGTGGCGTTGCCTACCGATACGGCACCCAGCAAGTTGCGATCCGTGGTGTTGTACGGGACCACATTGGTACCGACCAGGATCGAACCCGAGGCCGGTGCAATCGCGCGATCGGATACCGCCCCCGAACCCAGCGCCACACCACCCAGTACCGAGACGCCGGTGTTCTGGCCCAACGACGTACTGTTGTCCGCCGTCGCGGTGGCACCCACGCCTGCCGCCAGCGCATTGACACCGGTCGCACCGTTGTTGGTGTAGTTGCCGCCGTGCGTGCCGTTGTCGTTCACGCTGTAGTAGTGCGTCGCGTTGGCAGTAACGACGTTGCTCAGATTGTCCACAGCCTGGTTGGTGGCGAACAGCTGCGAGCCGTTGATGGCGTCCGTGCTGTTTCCGTTCACCTGGCCCGCCGCCACGTTGGTGATGGTGCGTTCGGCACCCGTCGCGCCCACGCTCACCGTACTGTTTGGCGTGGTGCCAGCGTAGTTGTACGTATTGCCAGCGATGGTTCCGCTGGCAGTCTTGACCACGGTGCCGGTAACGCTGCCCGCACCCAGCGCCACGTCGCCGACGTTGCTCCCGGCGGTAGCGCCGTTGCCGATCGATACCGCGTCCTGCGTATTGGCGGCGGAGACCGGGCCGATCGCCACGCTGTTCAAGCCATTGGGTGTCGAGTCGGCCAGCGTGGAGTTGGCGTGGAAATACTTGATGCCGGCACCGTCCACCACGCCGCTGATCTGGTTGAAGATCTGTTGTAGCGAGCTGTACGTGTTGCCGGCATAGGTGATGCTGGTGTTCAAGGTGCCGGTGGTCGGGTCATAGGTGGTATTGCCGCCGTAGCTGTTGGCGATCGTGGTCCCCAGGTTGGTCACCGTGCTGCCCACCGTGCCGATAGCCTGGTTGGTCGCGAACAGCTGCGAGCCGTTGATCGCATCGGTGCTGCCACCGTTGATGCGTCCGGCAGCCACATTGGTGATGGTGCGCTCGTTGCCGAGGCTGCCCACGCTCACCGTGCTGGTCGGTGTCGTACCGGCGAAGTTGTACGTGGCGCCGTTGATCACCGCATTGGGCGTGCCCACCGCGGTGTCGGTAGTGGAGCCGGAGCCCAGCGCCACGTCGTTGGCGTTGTTAGCCTTCGCCGCGTTGCCAAGCGCCACGGCGCCTGCCGCCAGCGCGCTGCTGGTATTGCCCAACGCCACCGAGCCCGCGCCCTGCGCGTTATTACCGTTACCCAACGCGACCGCACCATTGCCGTTGGCGGTGTTGTTGGCGCCCATGCCTACCGCACCCGTACCGGTGACAGTGTTCGGATCGCCGATGGCGACGGCGCCATCGCCGTTCACCGTCTGGCCTTCACCGATGGCCACCGCCCCGATGCCGCTTTGCACCTGCGAGTTGTGGCCGACAGCGACCGAGCCGGCGCCAGCCGCCAGCGAGCCGGGGCCAGCCGCGACAGCGTTGACTCCTGTCGCGCCGTTGTTGGCGTAGTTGGACTGCTGTGTGCCACCGTCGTTGACGCTGTAGTAGTGAATCGCGTTGGCGGTGACGACGTTGCTCAGGTTGTCCACGGCCTGGTTGGTCGCGAACAGCTGAGAGCCATTGATGGCATCGGTGCTGCCGCCATTGATTCGTCCGGCCGCCACGTTGGTGATGGTGCGCTCCGCACCTGGCGCGCCTACGCTCACGGTGGAACCCGGCGTCGTGCCCGCAAAGTTGTAGGTCGTGCCAGCGATGACGGTGCTGGGCGTGCCTACGGCCGCGTCTGTCTTCGATCCCGCACCCAGCGCCACACTGCCCGCAAACGCTGCCTGCGTGCCTGCGCCCAAGGCCATCGCCTGGATGCCGTTGGATGTGGCATTGGTGCCGAGTGCCACACCATCGGCAAGGTTCACCGTGGCGTTCTGGCCGATCGCGGTACCACCCGGCGCTGTCTGCTGCACGATCGCACCGTTGCCAAGGCCGATGCCGTTGTCGCCATTGACCGTGGTCTGCGGACCGATGGCGACGGATTCCGCACCAATCGCTGCGGAGTCGGTGGCGGCGGAGTTGGCGTGGAAGTACTTGATCGGCGTAACCGAGAACGAGCTCATCGCGCCCTTGAGCTGACGCAAGGTCACCGCATCCTGGTCCACCGTGCCATCCGCCACGTTGGTGATCTGGCGGAAGTCGGTGGCATTGCCCACCGAAATGGCGCCGAGCAGGTTGCGGTCCGTCGTGTTGTACGGGATGACGTTGGTGCCCACGATGATCGAGCCGGAACTCGGCGCGATCGCGCGGTTGGATACGGCGCCCGAACCCAGTGCCACACCACCCAGTATCGAGACGTTTGTGTTCTGACCCAGCGACGTACTGCTGTCCGCGGTTGCCACGGCTCCCACGCCCGCCGCCAGCGCATTGATGCCGGTCGCGCCGTTGTTGGTGTAGTTGCCGCCGTGCGTGCCGTTGTCGTTGACGCTGTAGTAGTGCGTCGCGTTGGCAGTAACGACGTTGCTCAGACTGTCGACGGCCTGGTTGGTGGCGTACAACTGCGAGCCGTTGATCGCATCCGTGCTGCCGCCATTGATGCGGCCGGCAGCGACATTGGTGATGGTGCGCTCTGCACCGCCCGCGCCCACGCTCACCGTGCTGTTTGGCGTGATGCCAGCGAAGTTGTAGGTGGTGCCGGCGATGACAGTGCTGGGCGTGCCTACTGCCGTGGTGGTGACGGAACCGGAGCCCAGTGCCACATCGCTGGCGTTGGTGGCGGAGGCGCCGTTGCCGAACGCGACCGCGCCAGCCGCCAGCGCGCTGCTGGCGTTGCCCAGCGCGACCGAACCCGTGCCCTGCGCGTTATTACCGTTACCGATCGCCACGGCGCCATCGCCGTTGGACGTGTTATTCGCACCCGCCGTGACGGCGCCGTTGCCGATCGACGAATTCGGATCGCCGATCGCCACCGCACCGTTGCCGTTGACGGTCTGCCCCTCGCCCAGCGCCACCGCGCCGGTGCCACCCAGCACCTTCGAGTTATGGCCGGCGGCGATGGAACCGGTACCGGCCGCGGCGGCAACGGTATTGCTATCACCCAGTGCCACCGTCGATGCCGCCAGCGCCTGCGAGAGATTGCCGAGCGCCGTGGCATTCGCCGCCGCCGCGCTCGCGCCGGGGCCGACGGCCGAGGCACCCACGCCAGTCGCGCTGGCGAATTCGCCGAGCGCCAGACTATTCGTGGCGCTGGCATTGGCGAAGGCGCCTACCGCCGTGGAACCGCTGGCTCCCGATGCGGTGGCATTGACTCCGATCGCGGTGCTGCTGACGGCCGAAGCGTTGGCGCGGGTGCCGAGCGCAATGGCATCGCCGCCCGAAGCATTCGCCTGATAGCCCTGCGCTACGGCCTGACTGCCCGACGCCGCGGCCGCGATGCCTGCTGCCATCGAATTGGAGCCGGTCGCGCCGTCATTGAGGTAGTTGCCTCCCGTCGTGCCACCATCATTAACGCTGTAGTAGTGAAGTGGCGTATTGGACGCGAGCGACTGCACCGCCTGCGTCACCGCGTAGAGCTGCGAACCGTTGATCGCGTCCGTACTGCCGCCGCTGATACGGCCCGCCGCCACATTGGTGATGGTGCGTTCGGTGTTCAATGCGCCCACGCTCACCGTACTCGTGGGCGCGGTACCGGCAAAGTTGTACGTGGTGCCGCCGATGACATAGCTCGGCGTGCCTACCGCTGTGGTGGTGGTCGAACCCGAACCCAGCGCGACGTCGTTGGCGTTGGTAGCGGTGGCTGCATTACCGAATGCCACTCCGCCGGCCGCCAGCGCCTTGCTGGTATTGCCCAGCGCGACCGAGCCTTGTCCGATCGCCTGGTTGCTATTGCCGATCGCCACCGCGCCTGCCGCCGCCGTGGTACCGGCGGTATCGCCGGCCGCAACGTTGTTCGCACCCATCGTCACGGCGCCGTTGCCGTTGGTGGTGTTCGGATCACCGATTGCCACCGCACCGTTGCCGGTAACGGTCTGCCCTTCGCCCAGCGCGACAGCGCCCGTACCTCCCTTTACCTGCGAGTTGTGGCCGCCGGCGATGGAGCCGCTGCCGGCGCCTGCCGCAACCGTGTTGGTATCGCCGAAGGCTACCGTGGAGGCAGCCAGTGCCTGCGAGGCATTGCCGATCGCGGTCGCATTGGTCGCCGACGAAGTGGCCGCATTACCGATCGCTATAGCGTTCTGGCCAGAAGCGTTGGCGTGGAAGCCAAGCGCCGTGGCGGCGACTTGCGTGGCAGAGGCCTGAAAGCCGGTCGCGAGCGCAAAATTGGCGGTGGCATTGCTGCTCGCGCCAAGCGCTGTTGCCTGCTGGACTGACGCATTCGCTCCTTGGCCGAGGCTGGTTGCCCAGTCACCATTCGACGTTGCACCGATGCCGATCGCTGTGGTGAAAGAACCCGACGCATTGGCGTTGGGACCAATGGCGATGGCGCCTCCTGACGGCCCTGTGGAAACAGCGCTCGTACCGATGGCGATGCTGTCGACCGCGGACGAGGCAGCACCGTTGCCCATCGCCACAGCGTTCTGGGCCGAAGCGTTGGCATGAAAGCCAACCGCTGAGGCGTTCGCACCATTCGCAGTGGCCTGGAAACCGGTAGCGAGCGCAAAGTTTGCGCCGGCAGCACTGCCCGCACCGAGCGCCGTTGCCGTCTGCACCGCCGCGTTGGTGTTCTGGCCGAGCGCCGTCGCCCAATTACCACTGGCCTTGGCATTCATGCCGATGGCGGTGGCATAAGTACCTGTGGCGCCGGCACCGGGGCCGATCGCGATCGCGTTGGGGGCCGTGGCGCCGCCATTGGTGTAGTTGGCCTGCTGCGTACCGCCGTCATTGATGCTCATGTAATGGGGCATCACACCCGTCGCGATCGATTGGATCGATTGCGTCACGGCATACAGCTGCGACCCGTTGATCGCATCCGTACTGCTGCCGCTGATACGACCGGCCGCGACATTGGTGATGGTGCGCTCGGCGTTCAATGCGCCCACGCTCACCGTGCTGTTTGGCGTAGTGCCGGCGAAGTTATAGGTGGTACCGGCGATGGTGTAGTTCGGTGTGCCGACGGCGACCGCGGTGGTCGAGCCGGAGCCCAGCGCCACATCCTTCGCATTATTCGCCGTGGCGGTATCGCCAAAAGCCAATGCACCGGCAGCCAATGCCTTGCTCGCATTGCCGAGCGCCACCGAACCCTGGCCGATGGCCTGGTTGGTATTGCCGATAGCGACAGCGCCGTTCGCCTGCGTGGTGCCGCCCGTGTCGCCCGCCGCGAGGTTGTTGGAACCCATCGCCACTGCGCCTGTGCCGAGCGCAGTGTTCGGATCGCCGATCGCCACCGCGCCGTTGCCGTTGGCCGTCTGTCCTTCGCCCAGCGCGATCGCACCGGTACCGCCGGTCACCTGCGAGTTGTGGCCACCGGCGATGGAACCGGTGCCTGCCGTTGAAGCGACCGTAACGGTGTCGCCGAGAGCCATCGTGGAAGCTGCGTTGGCCTGGGCCGATGGGCCGAATGCCGAGGCGCGACTGGCGGCAGCTTTCGCTCCAGGGCCAAAAGCTGCGGAAGTAGCACCGGTGGCGCTGGAGAATACGCCTACCGCCACGCTATTGGTGCCGCTAGCCGTGCTACTGGCGCCCACGGCGGTCGAACCGCTCGTTCCTGAACTCACCGCGCCCGCGCCCAAGGCGACGCCCTGCGTAGCTGAAGTGTTCGCGCCATCGCCGAGTGCAAGGGCCTGCGTATTGCTCGCCTGGGCAAGAAAGCCCATGGCAGTGGAGCGATTTCCTGACGCAGTCGACTCCGAGCCGATCGAAATCGAATTGTTTCCCGATGCTGCGGCACTCGCGGTGCCATCACCGCCGATCGCGATAGAAGCCAGGCCAGTGGCGGCGGACTGATGGCCAATGGCCACCGCATTGGCCTGGTTCGCGTTCGCCTGCAGGCCCATGGCGATCGCATAGGTGCCCGACGCGCTCACATCCGTGCCTATGGCAACTGCCGACTCGGCTGATGCGCCGGCTCCGGCAGTGCGCGCGCCTAGGTAGACCGCATTGAGAGCCGTCGCATAGGCCTGCCAGCCGACAGCCGTCGCGTGAGTTCCCCCACTCACGATCGAACCCGAGCCGATAGCCACGGCATTGTTGGAGTTGACGACCTTGGCCACATAACCCATAGCGATGCTGTTGACCGAGTTCGCATCCACCGAACTGCTGTTGGCAAGAGCAACGCTATTGGTGCTGGCACTGATCGAAGTGGTTCCGATGGCAATGGCGTTGCCGCCGGAAGCCGTGACATCGGTGCCAATGCCGATCGCACCGCCTGCGAGCGCGCCGGTACCGTTGGCGGTACGTGCACCCAGATAAACGGAATTGATGGCGCTGGTATAGGCCTGGAAGCCCAGGGCTACGCCGTTCTGTCCGGTGGAAAGCGAGTTGTAGCCAACCGCCAATGCACCCAATACGTTGGCGTGCGCAAGCGATCCTATCGCGGTGGCTCCAGTACCACTGGCAGCAGACTGAAGACCCATGCACGAAGCGGTGCCGTTGTAGACGTTCCAGGGCGTATTGCTGCAATCCACAGCCTGCGCATCCGCTTGCTCAACCCATCCCGCCCCGCCCAGCGCCATCAGCCCGGTCAGAATGCCGAGGGCAAGTCGGCCGGGGGATAGCCGATGACGTCCTCCACGCCGGTCGACCGCGCCGCCGCTACGACACGCAGCGAACTCCGAAGCGACCACCAGCTGGTTAAGCGAGGCACTCCATACTTTGCTGTAAATCCTGTTCATGGGGATCTCCAAAAAAACCGCTCGGGCTCGAAATACGGGAAAGGAAAAACATTGCTCGATGGCCACGAAATCCCTGCAGGAGAACAGTCAAAGCGAAGCGCTCCAGGGGGAAACCATCAACTACAGGCACAAGCGCACCGGCACACGCCTCTGCGACATGCGGGAAGACTTCTCAAAGGGATCGATGGCTGTAGTGCGTACGCGGGGAATCGTTCGCACCAGCAAGGGGACACTAGCTACATCTTCGTGGCGGTACGTACGCTCTCATGCACGTGCGCGAAAGGCCTTGGTGCGGAGAGCCGGATGTCGGCCCCTGCGATGGAAGACAGATGAACATGATTGGCCGCCCCTACTATGTCGTCCTGAAACAAAGCCGCAAAGGCTCTTGTCTTACAGCTCCACGCTTCCATTGAAGCGACCATATGCAGCAAGCGACGCACAAATTCGGAAAGCGGACCAAGCGTCTTCGGCAAGCTCTGCGCAAAATCGGAAAAACAGGTGGCGCGAAAACGTGAAGGTGAAGAAAGAATGAAAGGTTATGCGGTGCAACCGCTGGCGCGCATCAGCGTATCGCTGGGAAGTTCGTCGAACGCTCGACGGTAACTGGCCGCGAATCGCGACAAGTCCCACAAGCCGCAACTCATTGCCACCGACTTGATGGAAAGCTTGCCTACGTTGCGCACCGAGAGCTGGCGGCTTGCTTCGTGCAACCGAAGCAACGAAAGGTAGCGCGTTGGCGATATGCCGAGAAAATCATCGAACACATGGCGCAACGTGCGATCGCTGACCTGCACGGCTTTTGCGACTTCCTCGACATAGATGTCGCGCTGCAAATGGGTTCGCATGAAATGCCCCACCTTGCGGAAGGTGGCGTAATGCGGCCGGCGCGTACTGGCGTGCCTCACATGCGGCACGACATGCGCAAACAAGTCATGCAGATTGCTTTCATCGGCAAGCATGTCCGCAAAACCGTTCCCCACCAATCCGGCGACATCGCGCCCCGGATCGCCCGCGAGGCTCTCGAACATGGCCGCATGGCGCGCGCGCCATAACGTGCCGGCATGGCATTCGTGCCGAAACAGCGAGAACTGCTTTCCGAGAGGACCATACGAGTCGCGGTTTTTCTCGATGGCCCGCAACGCGCCCGCCTGCAATGGCGCAAGCACCATGCTGACGCTCGACTCCGGACCAAGCATCAGTTCGCAAGGGCTTTCCGGCAGCACGATCAGCACCGTATCCGCATGCAGCGGCATGCCGGCGCACCAGCTTCCTGGCGCCACCCGATGAAAGTGACAGATCAACTGGCGGCCCGCCGGCAGCACAAAGCGCCCATGAAAGGCAAAGTCGACCACGAAGCTGCATAGCGTGGCATCGCCGTGCTGATGGCTTCCCACCATGCCGCTCATGCCGCCCTCCTGCAGAGAAACGGCTTCTAGCCTGCACAGATCAAACACTTTGCCCAGGACGCTGATGCCCGGCAAAGGAAATTTGCGATCTGTTGAGGCGACTGAAACCGCCATCCCCTGTGCCCTCTCACTCGATGCGTGGCTCACACTTGCGATGTCGTGCCGATGAAAACGTATTGATCTCGACATGCTCATTACGTCAATGCCGCGGGCACGGGCAGAAGGTTGCGCACAGCATGAATTGCGATATCGACCATTCGAAGTTATGAAATTTGAAAGGTCGTAAAGCGCTTCGATTTCTTTCTCTTGGCATGTCGTCGGCATCCGTCAATTTTTTGACGCAACCGCCCGCCGCGCATACCGCGAGACTCAAGCGCTGGACAAAAAACGTCTAGCGCTCACGCCCTGGCATGAACGTTTCAAACCTCAACCAGCATGTGCCCTGCCTCGACTGCCCCCTGTGCCGACCCTCTTTCCAAGTTGGGACTCAGCGAACGGACGGAACGATGAAAACAGACCCTGTTTGCTTCGTCCGGGGTTGCGCGATACCTCGATCTATCAACGTTGCGCTAGACCGTGAACCCTTCGATGGGTGACGTATCGATAGTGCGATGAAATCGTTTTATCGCGGCGGAAGGATGGCATCGAAAGAAAAAATTCGTTAGTGGCAGATATCGGGAATAACGTGAAGTGATGCACATTTCACTCGATCCATTATTCAGTTGGCGGCGACCTCCTAAAGCTTGGCGCAAGCTCGCCCGCCATGATCAGCTCAAGGAATTACGGCCCTATGGGTTTTGCGCAATCCGCACCGCGCGCTGACCTGGAAAACCGGTCGACCGCGTGACGCAAATAGTCGATGACTATCGCTAGCGCATCTGGATGGTAGATGTGGCCCGGACGGCGCAAAAGGTGGCCATGCAGGACATTGCGCGCAGAAAAATAGGACGCAGTGTCGACGTGCCAAAACTCTTTTGATGGCACTGGGGGAGCGAAGGTACCGGTTCCACCGGGACTTCCCGAGCGCAACGGACAAGACAGTTCCTTTGTAGGAGCGCATCTTGTGCGCGATGCTGCTATGCCAGCGCCAAAAGCTCGCGCACAGGGTGCGCTCCTACAAGGGTTCGGGCGAAGTAGTGAATATCACCCTCACGCTTCACCCGAACCCTTATCCCACTCAGTAATACCCCACCGCATTGAGGAACACGCCCTGGTAGCGATAGCCGAGCTTGGTCATGTCGTCGTTGAAATCGGTGAAGTTGTAGCCGATGCCCATGCGGAAGTGCTTGCTGACGTCGTAATCGACACTGGCTAGCCAACCCTTGCGGGTACCGCCTTGCGACGCGCGCAGTACGCGATATTCACCCATCAGGCTCAGCCCGCCCATCACGTAGCGGCGTGCTTGCCCGGCGATCATCGTGGCGCGGTTGTCGTACCAGTCGCCGCTGCCACGTCCCATACGCGATGCGCCCGTACGGCTGGCCAGCTTCGCCGCGAATTCCCATGCGGTGTCGAGGCGATACACGCCTTCCAACGAGAACACGTGCGAACGCTGATCGTAGTAAGCGTCAGAGCTGGTCTGGCCGGGTGAAGAGAGGTCGTAGAGGTAGGTGTATTTGCCCAGCACGGTCCAGCGCACGCTGTTCCAGGGACGCCAGGCAAAACCCAGGTTGGTTTCGGCGAAGCGCGCGTTGTTGATCGGATCGACCTGGTCGCGCGTCCTGGACCAGTTGATACGGCCGGCGATCTGCCAGGAATCGTTGATCTTGTAACTAAGCCGATGGGTGGTGACCCACTGATCGCGCTGTTCCGCACCGCTGTCGCGGCGATACTCCAGCTTGCTCGACCAGCTCGTTGACGGCGTGGTCAGTCCACCGTTGATGCTGGCCGCATGCCGATCGACACGGCCTGCGCCGCTGGCCGCATCGAGCTTGCCGTCCTGCAAGGTGAAGCCCAGCGTCCACCCCAGGCTCGGATAGAAGTCCATACCGAAGGTGTGGCCGATGCCCGTATCGGGACCCGACTTCAGCCACTGGCTCTCGTTATAGAGATTCGTCTGGTTGGACAGGCGCCAGCGCTGACCCAGGGTCAGGCCATCCGGCGTTTGCGACAACAGACGGGAGTCGTTGTACAAGGCAGTGGAATCGACCGAATAGGTGTAGCCACCGTACAGCGAGTGATCCTGGCTGAGCCGATATTCGCCGTTGACCTGCGCCGCATCGCCACGCGAACCCTTGGTGAGTTCCGCGCCCGCGCTCGACAGATCGCCGAACTGATACTTGGCGCCCACGGTGGCGGCGTTGTTCTTCGGATACGCGCCGCCGTCGTCGGCCAGGGTGAGCTGACCGGTGGTGTAGACATCCAGCGAGCTGCCGATGCGCTGCGTATAGCCCAGGGCGCCCAGAGTGCCGGTGCCACTACGTAACTGGTAGCGCTCCGTCACGCGCCGCAGTTCGGCGATCAGGTCGGACTTCTCGGCGATCTGCCAGTCCAGCTGCGCCTGCCCCTGTTCCAGCGCGTCGTGACCTTGCTCGGCGTAGCTGTAGCGTCCCGACAGTTTCAGATCGTCACGCAGTTGCCCGGAGAACTCCGCACCGTATTCATGGATGGCAAGCCCCTGGTCCGCACGCGCCACCGAATAGCCGGCATCGACATCGCGCCACCATGCACCGACGGTCCAGTCCCTGGCGGTCCAGCCCAGTTCGCGGAAGTTCGCCCGCGCATCCACCGCCGTCGCATTGCCGCTGCGGGCGCCCTGCGTTGCGGGGTTGGTGCGGATGAAGCTAAGGCCACCGTTATCCGAATAGAAGATCGGCGCCACCGCGGCATCGCTGTGCGAGCGCTCCACCTTCAGATAGGTACCGCGTCCCGCCTGCAAGGTGACGTCCGCGCCCTTGAGCGTGTAGTCATCGCTGGCGCGCCCCTCATCGACATAGGTGCCGCCCACCGCCACATGCTCACCGAACCAGTGCTTGGCGCGCAGGCCGGCCGTCACGTTGTTGCTGTCGAAGCCACTGGGCACGTACTCGTAGTCGGCGAGCAGGTGGTTTTCGTAGCCACCCTGCGGACGGTCACGGAACAACGTGTTGGTATTGCCTTGCGCGATCTGCGCCAGCGGACGGGTGAGCAGCAGGCGTCCTTGCATCTCGTTGATGTCGTAGTCGATACCGCGCACCAGGTTGACGCGCGAAACCACCGTGCCCGTGGTCGGATCGCGGATCTCCAGCACCACTTGGTCCGAACCCGGCAGGATGTCGGTATTCCGCAGGTAGTACAGGCTGCCGCCGGTGCCGAGAAATTCGGTATGCCCCAGCACCGTCTGCGCTTCCGAAGCAAAGGCCTTCAGTAGTGTGTTGGGATCGCCCAGCGGCGTGCTGGTGCGGCTGCGCCAATCCACCGCCGCACCGTAGAGGCTGCGCACGTATTGTGCGTACTGCGTACCGGTGAAGCCGGTCTGGTAGTTGCCCCACAAGGCCTGGCTCTTGTCCCAGTCGAGCCGCGCGTAGAGCTTGCCCTGGGTATCGATGTCCCGATACGTCGTCGAGTCGTCGCCATAGACCGGGTAATACATGTTCGGATCGAGACGGCGGAACACATCCTTCGGGTCGGCCTTGAAGAAGCCGTTGAACAGACTGCCGGTCGTGCGCTCCGTAGTATCGGCCTGTGCGGTCAACAGGTAACGCCCTTCCAGCTTGCCCTTCAGATAGAACGCCAGACGCCCTTCGTCGAGAAAACCTTCGCGGTAGCGTGAATCCACCGTCAGTGCGGAGGCGCCATCGCCGCTCACCGAACCTTTCGACGCCGTGATATCGGCCATGGCGATGACGAACAGATAGTTCTCTCGCACGTTGACGGCCAGCGGGTAGTCGACCTGCTTGCCCGCCGTGCCGCGCAGGCCGACGTTGAGCGTGTGCGGCCCTGTCGGCAGCAGGTACTCGGCGACAAACTTGCGCTGCTGGTCGATCGGTACATTCTGGCCGGCGATGGTAACGGCGTACGGCTCGGGCACGTTCTGGCCGAACACACGCACGCGCGAGCCGCGGATGGTGATGTTCTGCTGGCGCAATGCGTTGTTGCCGAACGTGCTGTCGAGGAGTTCGCGATCCTCCAGCTCGCTGGCGGTCAGCGCGCGCAATTCACTGGTGGCACCCTGATGGAGCTGATCCAGCGAACGCTGGCGATCCGCCGGCAGTACCAGCTGCAGCGTGCGCGGATAGGTTTCGTCGACGCTGCCATCTTCGCCCCAGGCGCGCAGTACGTAACTGAGCTGCTGGCCCGGCTGCAATTTCACGCCCACCGGCAGCTTGCCATCCCACGTAGCCTGCACCACCGCGCCCGGCGTCACATCGACGACAGCCAGCGGCGTGACCAGATCAGTGTCGTCACCGCGATAGATGCTCACCTGCATCTTGCGGATGAAAGCGTCGTAGTTGCTGTAGATCTGGAAATGCACTGGCTCAGTGACCTGACCGTGCTCGAACGCGGCAACCGCGCTGCCTTGCACGTTGAGCAAGGGCGAGGTCAGGGTCGGATCTTCGGTGGCCCAGATCAGGCCGCCATTGGGCAGATTGACGCTGTACCTGGCCTGCTTTCCGGTGCTTTGTGACTGAGGCGCGGCCGTCACCGACGACGTGGACTGCGCGTAAGCGGGCATCCCGATGCCCATCATGAGAACGCCGAGAATGGCGGCGTCCAGGGTCCTGATTCGCATGATGCTGATGGCCTTGGTCGGAGAGAGGGAGCGGCGGGCGTTCATGGCTGTCCCCCCGTCTTTTCGTCGCCATGGGTGGCGGTACTCTCCGTTTCCGCACGCGGCTCCACCGGTATCACTTGCTCTGGCAGCTTCACGCCGAAATCGAAACGTGCCGGCAGGCCTTGGGTGATGCGCTTCACCTGCGGATTGGATGTGGTGAAGGTGCTGTCGGGCGGCAACGTCGCGGGGTCGACCTTCATGATGAAGTTGCGGCCACGTGCCATGTTCGGCACGTCGATGCCCTCGAGGTGGAAGCGGCCGAAGGCGTCGGTCTCGATGACGTTGCCTTCCACCGTGCCGATGCGCACGCCGGGAATGCCCCGCTCGTCGATGCCGCGATTGGTCACCACGTAGTCGACGCGCACGCTGCCATCCGTCTCCGGCGAAACATGGCGTTCCACACTCAGCGCCTCGGCGGATATCCCCTTGGCGGCATCGCCGGCCAGCACCGTCTCGCCGCGCCCATCGGCACGCATGCGCACCGAGGTGCCCTCAGCGCTGGTCAATACGAAGTCACCCGTGAAGTCAGCGCGGCGCAGGCGCTGCGAGATCACGATGCGACGTGTGTCCTCCGGCTGCGCCACGCTATCCCGGCCACGCAGTTCGCCCAGGACGATCCCGTGCAACAACGGCGCGCTGGCGTCGGCTTCGGGCTTAGGCCCCTGCCCCCGGTCCACCGTGGTGGAGTTGGCGACATAGGCATCCGGCGCAAAGCCACCCTGCACATGCAAGCCACTGGCGGTCGCGCTGGCTTGCCAGCCATCGCCGTTGCGGTCGTCGAACACGGTGCCGAACACGCGGCTGTCTTCAAACAACGGATCCGCATCGCGCCGCACGGTGACCTGTGCCACGTTGCTGGTAAGGATGCCGTTCAACAGCATCTGCGCGGTATTGACGTATTCGCCGCGGGCCGATGCGCCGGGCCCGACGCGCATCATGTAAACCACAGTGGCGCTCTTGCCGGCGGCCACATCGATATTTTCGACACGGATCGGGCTGCTGCCGGCAAGGTGGCTGTTGCCATTGGCCGGACTCACGCTGAGCGAGCTGGCCACCAGGCTGAAGCCGACCGGTGGCGTATCAGCCAGCACCGCGTTATGGACGTCCGCCTTGCCCGGGTTCTGGATGGTCACCGTGTAGCGCACCACGTCGCCGACCTTGGCCGTCTGCGGTGTGACCTGCTTGGTGACATGCAGCAAGGCGTCGTCGCTGACCATCAAGGTGATCGACGCCGTGCTGCAATTGCTGGGTGCCAGCGTGTCGCAGATGCGATACGTCAGCGTGTAGTTGCCGCTACGGGTTCCCGCCGGCACGATGATGCTGCCGTCGGGAGCGATCGTGACACCGTTGATGCCGCCCTTGTTGACCGGCGTGATGCTCACGCGGCTCGGGTCGGTGATGACCACCCCGCCCTGCGTGTCGTTGCCCAGCACCTTGCCCGGCGTTCCGCCAGTAGCGCCGTTCACCGGCACCTGGCGGTAATCGTCGTCCACGGCCTGAAGCGGCAGCGATACCACGGTGACGGTGACAACCGCCGTAGCGCAGTTGGTCGGGTTGAGCTTCTCGCAGATCTGGTAGCCGATGGTGTAGGTACCGGCCGGCGTACCCGGTGCCACCGACACTTCGCCGGTGGTCGGATCGAGCTTCACATGGGCGTTGCTGGCTGGCGCGGTGACCGTCACATTGACCGTCGACGGCGTGGTCTTCACGCCGTTGAGCGTGTCGTTGTCCAGTACGTTGCCGGCCTGCGTGTTGCCAGCACCGCCATCGATGCCGGCGTAGCTGTCGTTGGTCGCGACGATCTTGCCGGCGGTCACCGTGACGCTCGCCGTGGCCGTGGCGCAGTTCGTCGGGTTGAGCTTTTCGCAGATCTGGTAGCCGACGGTGTACGTACCGGCTGGCGTACCTGGCGCCACCGATACGTTGCCGGTAGCGGGGTCGAGCTTCACATTCGGGTTGCTGGCAGGCGTGGTGACCGTGACGTTGACCGTCGACGGCGTGGCCTTCACGCCGTTGAGCGTGTCGTTGTCCAGCACGTTGCCGGCTTGCCCATTGCCGGCACCGCCATCGATACCGGTATAGCTGTCGTTGGTCGCGACGATCTTGCCGGCGACGACCGTTACGCTGACCGTGGCCGTGGCGCAGTTGGTCGGGTTGAGCTTCTCGCAGATCTGGTAGCCGATGGTGTACGTACCGGCCGGCGTACCCGGTGCCACCGATACCTCACCCGTGGCCGGATCGAGTTTCACGTTGGCATTGCTGGCGGGGGTGGTGACCGTGACATTGACCGTCGACGGCGTGGCCTTCACACCATTGAGCGTGTCGTTGTCCAGCACGTTGCCAACTTGCGTTTTGCCTGCGCCGCCATCGATGCCGGTATAGCTGTCGTTGGTCGCGACGATCTGGCCGGCGGCCACAGTCACGTTGATCGGAGCGGTAGCGCAGTTGGTCGGATTGAGCTTTTCGCAGATCTGATAGTCGATGGTGTAGCTGCCGGCTGGCGTGCCCGGCGCCACCGACACCACGCCGGTGACCAGGTCGAGTTTCACATTCGGGTTGCTGGCCGGCGTGGTCACCGTGACGGTGACCGTCGACGGCGTGGCCTTCACGCCGTTGACCGTGTCGTTGTCCAGCGCATTGCCGACGGCCGGATTACCGGCACTGGATACGCCGGTGTAACTGTCGCTGCCTGCGGTAATCGGTCCGGCAACCACGGTCGCCGTGGCCGTGGCCGTCGCGCAGTTGGACGGGTTGAGCTTGTCGCAGATCTGATAGCCGATGGTGTACGTGCCGGCCGGTGTGCCCGGCGCCACCGACAGCTCGCCCGTGGCCGGATCGAGCTTCACGTTCGGGTTGCTGGCGGGCGCGGTGACGGTCACGGTGACCGTCGACGGCGTCGGCTTCACGCCGTTGAGCGTGTCGTTGTCCAGCACATTGCCGACCTGCGTATTGCCGACGCTGCTGTTGATGCCGGTATAGCTGTCGTTCGTCGCGACGATCTTGCCGGCGACGACTGTCACGCTGGCGGTGGTCGTGGCGCAATTGGTCGGGTTGAGCTTTTCGCAGATCTGATAACCGATGGTGTACGTGCCGGCCGGTGTACCGGCGGCGACCGACACTTCACCGGTCGCCGGATCGAGCGTGACATTCGGATTGCTGGCGGGCGTGGTGACGGTCAGGGTGACCGTCGACGGCGTCGCGGGGCTGCCATTCAAGACATCGTTGCCCAGCACGTTGCCGACATTGGCGTGGCCGGTGCCGCCATCGATGCCGGTGTAGGTATCGGGTGCCGCCGAGATCGCTGCCGCACCTACCGTGATCGTTGCCTCGGCCGTAGCGCAGTTCGTCGGATGGACGGCATCGCACAAGGTGTAGGGAATCTTGTAAGTGCCAGCCGGCGTGCCGGGCTTCACCGTGATCGTGCCGTCGCCATTGAGGGTGAAGCCACCGCTCGGCGGCACCGTGTTGACGGTGCCCCACGTCAACGTGACGTTGCCTTTACCTGTGCCGATGGTCGGGCCGGTCACTGCACCCAACTGATCGTTGGCAACCACGTTGCCGGTGCTGCCGCCCGCGGCGCCGTTGGGTACGTTGTAGCTGTCGTTCTTGGCGACGATCGCGACATCGCCGATCGGTGTATCGGTGGTTCCCGTCGCCGTGACGGGCGAACCGCTCGGCGGCGTGCCGCTTACCGTCGCGGTGTTGTGGATGGCGACACCCGCGTCGACATCGGCCTGGGTCACCGTGTACGTAAAGCTGCCGCAATTGGCGATCTTGCCAGGGTCGAGCGTGGTGGGCGCGCAGGTCAGCGACGTACCGCCCGCCATGGGATCGGACACCGTCAATCCGCTCAAGGCGACATTGCCGCTGTTGGTCGCCGTAATCGCGTAGGCGATGGTCTCGCCCACATCGGCCTTGCCGTTGGCATTGCCATCGTTGAGCGTGGCGGTCTTGTTCACCTGCAGCGCCGGTGTGCCCTGCACGGTGGTCTGCGTGGTCGAGGTGTTGTCCGCCGTGTTGGCGGTAGGTTCGCCAACGGTAGTGTCAGACGTGGCGAGTTTTACCGTTGCGGTATTGGTAATGGTGCCGACGGTGTTGGTCGGCGCCGTCGCGTTGATCGTGATGACGACACTGCTGTTGGCCGGCAGGCTCTGCACCGCACCGGTCAGCGTGTAGCCGGCGCTGTCGCTGCCGGTGACGCTCACACCAAGCGCACCACACACCGCGCCATTGACGGCATTGCCGCAGGTCACGCCACTCGCGGTCACGCCCGTGACGCCGACCGGCATCGTGTCGGTAAACACCGCGCCTGTCGCCGTGTGGGTACCGTTGTTGCTGATCGCCAGCGCGTAGCTCAACGGCTGGCCGGCCTGCACGGTCGCGGGGCCAGACTTCACCACTTTCAGATCCACGATGCGCGGCACGTTGGTCAACGTGCAGTCCACGCGGTCGCCGAGTTGCTGCAGATCAACCGTCGGCAGACTGGCGGGATTGAAGGTGCCGTTGGGCAATACCGTGGCGGAACCCGCGTTGCCGTTGGTGCACGCGATAGTGCTGTCGTATTGCTGGAGGCTGGACTTGCTGCCGGTGGCCATCTCCTCCTTGAGCGTGAGCACGTTGCCCGGCATCGTCGCCTGGCCGCTGATATAGGCGTAATTGCCCGTGGCGGCACCGGTGGTGGAGGTGTTGATGATCTCCTGGCCCTTCACGTTGATCACGCGATAGGTGAACTGGTCGCTGCTGTCCATGCGACCCGCGGGCAACGCCTTGCGCAGGCGTACGCCGCCCCAGCGCACGCCAAAGGCAAAGCCCTGCAGACTGCTGCCGTTGGTGTGCACCTGCCCCATCACGGAGAACGGACTGCCCGTGCGCGTGGTGGAGAACACGGCGGCATTCGCCGTGCCGCTCTTGCCTATCAGGCGGACGCAATCGACCATGCCGGCGCAAGCCGAGGTAGGTGTTGCGGTCACTCCGGCACTGCCGGGTGCGCCATAGACGAGGTTGTTGGCCGACGATGCGCCGAGCCACTCCACCAGGCTCAATGTGCTGCCGCCGGAGACCACGCCGAAATCGAGCAGCTCATTGCTGTTGGTGCTCTCGCCGTCGGCCATCACCATCTCGAAGGCATTGCTGCTCTCAACCCCGTTGGGGCCGAACAGATGGATGTCTTTCAGGGTGACCGTGGTGTGGTTGTCCGAACCGGCGTTGGTGTACAGCGCAGCGGTATTCGGCTTGTAGATGGTGTAGTAGCCGGTGCTGCCGCTGAACTGCGAGCCGCTCCAGCTCGGCGCCTGCACACCCTTGAGGCCGGCGCTGGCTCCCACGTTGCTCACCTCGGCGGTGAACGTCATGCTCGAACCGTCGGGCAGCGAGAACGTCAGCGGCGTCGAGCCGTTCGCGTTCAAGGTCACGCCGTCGAGCTGCAGCCAGCAGACTTCGTCGACATGCACACCCTTGGAATTCGGGTCGGCCATGCGGCATTGATTGGCCTGTACCACCGCGGGCGTAGCCAGCCCCAGCAGCAACAGTGCCAGCAGCGCGAACACCTTCCTGTGGGTGCGCACTGCTCCGCGTCCGAAACCCTTGAGACAACCATCCAGAAAAACAGACATATCCCTGACTCTCGCTTGCCTGGCACCGGCGTCCCGCAGGCCTGACCGGTGAGGGTCCGCCCCTTTGCAACAAGGCCGACCCGGTTCGGTGGCGATGTGAAATCGCCTGAAAAGGGGCGCAGCCGTACCCGCCTCCCTGTTCCCAGGGAGGTGCGTGTACGCGACAAAAACGCCTGCGCCATCGCTGCCCGGAGGCAGGACGGATGCACCCTTCTGTAGGCTTGAGATGGGTAAGGATGTGGCGGCGGCGATCCATGCGCCTGCTACCACTGCCTCAATACGGCAGCCATGCCAACGACACCCGTCCCCCCTTGGCTTGGCCTTCCCGTGATTCATCACGCAGAGAGGTCAAACCACTGTCGGCATGTCCCATCGATGCCGATGAGGTGTCGTTGGCGGGGCGGATGGTAAGCGTGCTCCAGGCGATGCAGAAGCTGCCGCTACAGGAACTTGCGTGTCAGAAAATAGGACGTTGCGCCACTACGCCAAAACTTTGGCGTGACAGGACGCAGATATCGGAGAAAGAATTAGTGCGATTTATGCGAGGTCAGGTCGCGTTGCAGGGACCACACGGAAGTTTTGATCGAGCGGTTATCAAACACTTCGATGCGCGTCTCAAAACCGCACATCCGCTAGCCGACCATCTCGGGCGCATCGGCTCTGGACGCCTTGCGAAACTGGTTGGGCGTCACACCCATCCGCTCGCGGAACGCGGTGATGAAATTACACGCACTGCGAAAACCCACGCTCTCGGCGATGTCCTGCAGGCCCAGCGAGGTTTCCATCAACAGCATGCGGCCCTTGCGCAAACGTTCCTCGCGTATCCAGGCGAACACCGTGGTGCCCAGGTGTTGCCGGAAGATCGCCGATAGCCGTTTGTCATGCGTGCCCACCTTGCGGGCAAGGTCTTCCAGCGACGGCAAGGACGCCAGTTGCTCGCTGATCAGGCGTACCGCTGCCCTCAACATGATCTCGTCGTGGGACAGGAACGCTTCCGGTTCGTTGGCCGCCGGCTCCTTCGAGCGCGGCCCCAGATGCAGATGGATGCGCACGCGCGCAAGCACCTCATCGGGATGGCATGGCTTGAGTACGTAGTCGACGCCGCCATGGCTGAGGCCTTCCAGACGCTCTTCCAGCGCAGCGGCCGAACTGAGGAAGATGACAGGAATGTCCTGCGTGCGCGGCGCTTCCTTCAACAGGCGGCAGGTAGCGAAGCCGTCCAGCTCCGGCATGCGCACGTCCAGCAGGATCAGATCCGGCTGCAGAGCCAGAGCGCGTTGAAAGCCCTGCCTGCCGTCGGTGGCCAGCGTCACGCGGTAACCGTGCCCGCGCAGCACACTCTGCAGTGCGCGAAGCTCCTCCGGCGAGTCATCTATCACCAGGACATGCGATGATTCTTTCGCTGGCATCGTTCCCCCTGTCGCGACTGTCGCCGCTACCAACAGCTTGCATGCCACTCCAGCATGCAAGCGAAGGATTGTAGCGCTGCTTTCGGTCGCCGTCCGCCCGGGCAAAACCGCCATCCGCTAGGACAAAAGTCACCCCATAGCGGCCGCCCTAAGCTCCGCGAACCACTGCCCTACCGACACCGGCACCCCCATGCCGTGCCTACTCCATGGATCTGACCGAAAACCTCAGCGACCTCTATCTGCTTACCCGCGTCATCGAAGCGGGCGGGTTTGCCGCGGCCGCGCGGCAGACGGGCATGACCCGTTCGCTGCTCAGCCGGCGCATCGTGGGACTCGAACAGCGACTGGGCGCGCAGCTATTGCTTCGCAACGCACGTCATTTTGCGGTGACGCCGCTCGGCGACGAGGTCTATCGCCACGCATTGATCATGTGCGAAGCCGCCGAGGCGGCCATCCGCGCTGTACAGGATGCCGGCGGGAATCTGGGTGGCCGCGTGCGCGTCGACATTCCGGACCTGATGGGTCATCTGTTGTCGCAGGCGCTGGTTGCCGCCGCCGGCCAGCACGAACATCTGCAGCTCTCGCTGAGCATGAATGGCGGCGTCGAGGCGCTATTGGCGCAACGCGTCGACCTGGCGCTGTGCATGGATGAAAAGCTGCCGGATCGCAGCGATATCGTGGCGCACCGGTTATGCCACGTGCGCCTAGTGACGGTGGCAAGCCCGCAGTTGTTCCGGCAACTGGGCTCGCCGACCCATCCCGATCAACTCGACGAACGGCATTGCCTGGGATATCTGGGCCAGGACGGACAGCGTCCCTGGATGTTCCGCGGCGCACGCACGCGCAAACCCGCGAGCCTGCTCAGCACTGGCCACTTGTCGACGCTGCTCGTCGCCGCGCGCGAAGGTGCCGGTGTCGCCCAGCTTCCTCTGCATGCCTGCGCCGACGATCTCGACGCGCAACGGTTGCAGCCGCTGTTCCAGCCCTACGAGCCGGACCCGATGCATTTGCATCTGCTCAGCCTCTCCGGGTTGGCGCTGACGGCGACTACGCGCAGCGTCATTCGCAGTGTCCGGGACCAGCTATTGCTGGCCCGACTGCCCGGTGTGGTGGTGGACAAGGGATAGTCGGCATGCCATCCAGCTATGTGCTCAGCTCCGTTGCCTGCACCAGCAGACGATGGATGCGGACCAGAAGCTGCTTGCCGCCGGCGGGCTTGAGCAACGCATCGTTGAACGCCAGCGCTTCGAAGCCTTGCGGATGCCGCGGCGGCAACGCCGAATAGAGCAGCACGGGCAGCTGCGGATGATCGCGCCGCACGGCCTTCAATAACGTCCAGCCATCCATGCCCGGCATCGCCTGATCAGTCACGATCAGGCTGACCGCTTGTTCACGCAACAACGCGAGTGCCTGTTTGCCATCAGCGGCGGAAATGCTTTCGAAGCCGAAACCATCGAGCAGATCGCAAAGCATCTCGCGACTTTGCGCGTTGTCGTCGACTACAAGGATCGTGTGACCCGAGCCATCGATCTCGCCTGCGGCGGCCTCGTCATCGAACAGGTCCGGCTCCAGTTCGCTCTCTTCCGCCAACGACACTTCCAGCGCAAAACCAAAGCGGCTGCCGCCACTGGGAGCCGCCTCGATATTCAGGCGGCTGCCCATGCGCTCCAGGATCTGGGTGACGATCGCCAGCCCCAAGCCATAGCCGTTGTACTGGGCCGCATTGCTGCCGCGCGCGAACGGCAATGACAGGCGCTCCTGTTCGGACGGCTCGATGCCGATGCCACTGTCCTCGACCATGAAATGGAGCGACACCTTGCCCTGCGGTGCCGGTGCTGCCGTCACCGTGAACAGGATGTAGCCGTCGTCGGTGAATTTGGCGGCATTGCCGATGAGATTCATCAACACCTGGCGCAGTCGCCGGAAATCCAGCTTGACCAGCGCAGGCAGATCCTCGGCATAACGGGATTCAAACCGATTGCTGCGCTTCTCGGCGAGCAAGGCGGCATGCTCGACCAGCCCCTGCAAGAAGGCATGCAGATAGCCAGCCCCCTCGACCAGCTCCAGCTCGGCAAGCTCGTCTCGCGAGAATTCCAGCAATTCATCGATCAGGTCGAGCTGCTGGTGCGCGCTGCCTTCGATCAGGCCCGGATAGTCGCGCTGCCGGTCACCCGCACGCCATTGCCGCACGCCATCGATGATGCCGGCGAGCGGCGAACGCAGGTCGTGGCTGATGCGCGCCAGCAACATGCTGCGCGCACGCATGGCGTTCTGCAGCTGCCCGGTTCGCACCGCCACAGCTTGCTCCAGGCGCTGGGCATGCTTCACCAGCACACGCACACGCCAACGCCACGCCAGCACGATCGCGGCCAGCACCAGTGCGATGGCAGCGGCGTAAGCGGGGCCGCTGCGCCACCACGGCGGCGTGAGTGTGAAAGTCAGACTGATCGGTGCGGACCGGCGACGCTGGTTCTCGTCGATAGTCTGCAGTTCGAAGCGGTAACCGCCGGGAGGCAACAAGGCGTAACGCAACTCCCGCGTCGAGGCTTCCACCCAATCGCTGTCGATACCCGACAGGCGATAGCGGAAACGCACCGGACTGCCCGAGCTGTTGCCGAGCACGGCGAAGTGAAGCACGAGCGCGCCGGCGACGTGGAAATCCACCTGCGTGCCCTGGCCAGTAAGTTCGTGTTCGCCGTACTGCGCCGAGACCAGCCAGGGGCGGATCTGGCGCGGCGCCAGCAATTCCTCTGGCTTGAGCAGATGCGAGAGACCGACCGGCGTGCCGATCCATACCGATCCATCCTCGTCCGCGAAGAAAGCGCCGTGGTTGGTTTCATCCCACAGCAAACCATCGCGTGTCGTTAGGCGCGTCCACCGCGTGCCATCCAGCACATCCACACCATTGTTGCCGCCGACCCACAGGCGCCCGCGGCGATCGGAGCGCAGGAAGTAGACACGGGAATCCGCCAGCAACGGATCGGCGACGGGAGCGAGACTCACACTGTCCGCGTCACTGACGTTGCCGACCAGCACGCCCGGTTGCAGCGAACTCAGCCAGAGGCGCCCATCGGCCGTGGTTTCCACATTCTCGAAACCACCGAGACTTTCCTGCGGCAACACACGCACCTGACTCCAGCGGCCGGCGGCATAGCGAAACAAGCCGGTGCTGCAGGCCAGCCACAGGCGGCCGGCGGTGTCCTCCGCCAGATCCGAACACATCGCGGTGGGAATCAGACCCGGCGCGGCGCGCTCCATTCGGCCGCTCTGCGCATCCACCTGATACAGGCCGCCCAGCGTGTAAGCCCAGAACTGTCCATGGCTGTCCTGAAACGCACCTCTGACCAGGAAGGGCAGCGTCGCCATGAGATGCGTACTGTTGCTCGCGGATTCATAGCGCAACACACGACCATCAAACAGGAAGTACCACACCGAGCCGTCCGCCGCGGCCAGCACCGTGCGCGTCTGGTGCGGTAGTGCAACGGTGAGTGGCCAGGGCCGGGCACGATCCTTGGACGGCGCGATCACGCTGCCGCCCCAGTCGTCGGCCACCCATACCGAGCCCGAACGTGCACGTGTGATCGACCAGATCAACGAACCGCTCAAGCCCTGCGACGACGTCCAGTTCTCGACGGCATCGCGACCACTCCAATGCAGCAGGCCGCGGCCATACGTGCCGATCCAGATCGTGCCGTCCTGATCGGCGATCAGCGAAGACACGCCTACTTTCGGCAAGCCATCGTCAGTACCGAATAGTTCCCACTGCTGACCATTCCAGCGAGCAAGGCCCGTCGAACTGCGCGTCAGTACGCGACCTTCGCGGTCCTGCGCGATATCGATACTGGAAGCGGCCACATCCGCATTGTTCCCAGGCATATCGCGCGCGATGAATGCGTCGCTGCCTTCCAAACGCACCCGCACCGTGTGTATGCCGCGCACCCACAGACTGCCATCGCTGGCACCGAGAAAGCCCAGCCACTTGTCCGCCGGGATACCGGCATCCGGACCATAGCGGCGTAGCTGCCCGTCACGCAGGCTGCAGAGTTCGGTGCCGCAACCGAACCAGGTGGTGCCATGGCGATGGAACACCGCGTTGACCTGGCTGAGCCCGGGGAACGCTTGCAACTGCTCGCTGCTGAAAGGCGAGCTGGCCTGCCAATGGCCCGGCGCGTTCGAGCTGAGCAACAGCAGGCGGTTGCCACTCACCAGCCACATGCCGCCGCCTTCGTCCGCGGCCAGTGTCTGCCCCCGATCCGCCAGCAAGGGCTTGCCTTCCGGACGCACCCAGCCGAAACGTTCGTTCTCGCGCAATTGCAGACCCGCGCGCGACCCCACCCACAAACGTCCCTTCACATCCTCCGCGAAACTGATCACCTCGGAAACCTGGAAACCCTGCTCCGCGCCGACCTGGCTGAAGGCCACACCGTCGAAGCGGTACAGCCCTTTCTCCGTACCAGCCCAGACAAAGCCCGCGCGATCCTGATAGATACGTACGATCGACAGACTGGTGAGACCACTGCTCTGGTCATACACCGTGAGCGGAAGCTGCGCCGCCAGCCCTTTCATCGGCGCGATCAGGCCGCACAGCAACAACCACACACCACAGACCAGAGACCACCAGCGCCGGCCCCGGCGGGCATCCGCATCCCGCGGACAATCCCCACTGCTGGATGAGTGCACATGCGAAAACAACGGCTTGCCCCTGATGACGAAACACAAATGAGCGCTTTACGCCGATGACTGACAGCCACCGGCCCGGAATGGAATCCACACGAGCACGTGTCAAACCAGCCGACGCTTTCGGGAAGTCTGCGCTAGCCGGGTCCAAACAGGTAGTGCCTGGCCTCGGTTTGGACGTCTAATGGAGAAGTATTCGTTACGTCGGCCACGTGACATCCCCGAACGAAAAAGCCCGGGACCTCGCGGCCCCGGGCTTGCGTTTCATCCGTCGCAACCGACGCTGGCCCGCTTACGGCTCGACCACGTCGAAATGGACGTCCGGATTGATGTCTGCATCATAGTTCACGTCCTGGCGGTCGAAGCCGAACAGGCGAAGGAACTCGTGCTTGTAGCCGACGTAGTCGGTCAGTTCGCGCAGGTTCTCGGTGGTGACGGTCGGCCACAGTGCCTTGCAGCCCTTCTGTACGTCTTCGCGCAGCTCCCAGTCGTCCAGGCGCAGGCGGCCGTCGTCGTCGGTCTGCGGAGCCTTGCCGTCTTCGCGGTAGAGAGCGCTGTGGAACAGGCGGTTGATCTGTTCGATGGTGCCTTCGTGGATGCCTTTCTCTTTCATGATGCGGAACACCATGGAGACGTAGAGCGGGATCACCGGAATCGCGGCGCTGGCCTGGGTCACTACCGACTTCATCACGCCGACGTAGGCCTCGAGGCCGGGATGACGCGCGCGCAGCTGCTTCGCGGTGTTGTCGAGGTGCTGCTTGGCCTGGCCCAGGGTGCCGTGCCAGTAGATCGGCCAGGTGATCTCGGTGCCGACATAGCTGTAGGCGACGGTCTTGGCATGCTCGGCGAGCACGCCGGCCTGGCTCAGCGCGTCGATCCACAGCGCCCAATCCTCGCCACCCATCACGGTGACGGTGTCCTTGATCTCCTGCTCGGTCGCCGGCTCCACCGTGGCCTGCACCACCATGTCACGGTTGGTGTCGACCGAGGAGGCGGTAAAAGTTTCACCGATGGTCTTGAGCGCGGAGCGCACCACTTCGCCGGTATCCGGCAGCTTGCGCACCGGTGAGGCCAGCGAATAGACCACGAGATCGATCGGGCCGCCCATCTCCTGCTTGATCATCTCGATCGCGCGGGCGCGGGTTTCGTTGGAGAAGGCGTCACCATTGATCGAGCGGCTGTACAAGCCGGCCTGCTTGGCCAGCTTGTCGAACGCGGCGGAGTTGTACCAGCCGGCGGTGCCGGGCTTGGCTTCGCTGGAAGGCTTCTCGAAGAACACGCCCAACGTCGCCGCGCCGTAACCGAAGGCCGCGGTAATGCGCGAGGCCAGGCCGTAACCGGTGGAGGCGCCGATCACCAGTACGCGCTTGGGTCCCGAGGACGACACACCAGCAGCCTTGGTGACGGCGATCTGGTCGGCGACGTTTTTCTCGCAGCCGAGCGGGTGCGCAGTGATGCAGATGAAGCCACGAACCTTGGGGTGGATGATCACGAAGAATCCCTGATGACACGAACAGGGTGGGGATTCTAATGGGGTTGGGGGTCCATACGCTTCCGCAGGGAGGTGGTGGATGTTGTCGCCCGTTACAGGCCCGCTGATGAGGGGGGCCGTTCTTGCGGTACCACTTCCTATTCGTCACCCCTGCGTAGGCAGGGGTCCAGTGGCATTGCCGCTCGGTTGTGGTGACTGCGTGCCCTGGCTCGCCCGCCGCAGGCTTCCGAACCGCTACCGCGGTCCGGGTCACTTTCTCTTTGAGAGCATTGGCTATGGCGGGTGAAGGCTGGCTGTCCCTTCACCCGTCTACTCAGAACCGATAGAACGTGTACACGCTGTAGATGTTCTGCATCTTCTTTTCCACGATAGGGCTGTCCGCCGCATCGCCCTGTAGCTGGGCCGCAGCGGCGCGCACACCGGCACTCCAGTGGTCGCTGATGCGGTAATCCGCACCAATGGAGAAACGCAGCAACTGGATGCCCGATTTGGGCGTATAGACGGCATAGCCCGAGCGGAGGCTCTGCGTCGCATCGACGCCGAAGAAAGCCTGGTTGTACTGGCTATTGGCCCAGGTCACGCCGGGGCCGGCCTGCAAGGTGAGTTTGTCAGTGACCCGGTACTTCCCTTCCAGCTCCAGCGAGGCGGTGGTGCCCTGGTGATTGCCTGCGATATCCGAGGCGACATTGCCGCGCACCGTCAGCCAGCCGGCGGTGTAGCTGGCGAACACCGTGGCATGCGCGGTGCGCTTGACGTCGCCAAGACCGCGCAGGCGTGCGTCATCGGACTCCTTGCGTGGCTGCACGAAGTCGTAGGCGAAGGACATGCCCACCCGCCACTCACTATCCTGGTGCAGATAAAAGCCAAGCCCCGCCGGCGAACCGGAACCCGGCACGCCACCCAGGAAGTAACGGCCGTAGGTCGCGCTCAGCACAGGCACCACCACACTGCGGCGCGACGAACTGCCCGGATATCTGGGGAGGTCCGCCGCACCCGCACCAACGACAACGTGCCAACCTTCATCCGTCCAGTTCTTCGCTGGCTGCGTTTGCGTGGAAGTGTCCTCCGCGTAAGCTGCCGCGCTGGTGAGGGAGAGACAGGTGAACAGGGAAATGCGTGCGCTGCGACGTGCCAGATGCATAAGGCGACTCCATAGGGAGAGAACGGCGAGGAAAGGGTTTGGCGGCGGTAGCTACGTACAACAGGGAACGCGTTGTGGATCACGCACGATCGATCACCACGATTTCAGGCGCTCCGCCAGCGAAGCGATCGCGCGCAGCACGTGCGGACGGATGCCGCAGCGGCAGTCGAGATAGATCGCGGCTTCGATATCAGCCACGCTCGGATCAGGGTTTTCCATCAGCAGGGCGGCGGCGGCCATGATCATGCCGGCCTGGCAGGGGCAATCCGGCACGCCTTCGTCGATCCAGGCGCGCTGCACGGCGTGGAGCTCGCGCGAGGAAAGCCCTTCGCGCGCGGCAAGCCCTTCGATGGTGACGATCTCGGTGCCCAACACCACATGCACCGGGATCCGGCAGGAGCGCGTCGGCCGGTCGTTCACATGCACGGTGCAGGCGCTGCACTGACCGTTGGTGCAGGCGAAGCTGGTGCCGGTCAGTTGCAGATCCTTGCGCAGCACACGCAGCAGCGTGGTTTCGGGATCCGCATGAATCGCATGGCTGCGGCCATTCACGCTTAGACTCATGGCCTGCGGCCGGTGCTCGGCAGGCGCTGGAAAGTAGCGCGGCTGTGCCTCCTGCACCGGGGCCACTGATGAGGAATATCCGGATAAAACCGGCGCACGAAGGGACTTGCTGTGGGTGGGAGCACTCATGGTTTCGCCTCTGCTAGCGGAGCCGGGTCCAGCGGCGCCCTGGTGATACGGTGGGCACGGGAGGGTTTCGCGATGACAGGCAGGACCTGACATCCGGCAGTCTGGCCGTCCGAATTTAAGAATTCTTTAAGGGCCCTCTGATCTATTCCGCGTAGGCGTCACCATGGCTGTTTGCGCGCAGATCGCCGTTGCGCTGCCGATGGCAGACTGGCCGTCTGTTGAGGCAGCGTGGCGGTGAGCTGCGCGCAAACAGCCATGGCCCTCACTTAATAAAATTTAATAACAGGGTGATATCCATAAAGGGCGCTACCGCTGCCGCGCGGCTCGACCTGACGGCCAGTCAGGCGCTTCGCCACGCGGCAGCGGTAGCGCCCTTTATGGATATCATGCCGCCTGCGCGGAATAGATCAGAGGGCCCTTAAGCGCGGAACGTAGGCTGCACGCCATCCACGCCGTACCGATCCATCGAGGTTGCCTTGCCCAACATCCTGCTAGTCGAAGACGACCGCATGCTCGCCGACGCCATCGCCACGGCGTTGCGGCAGGATGGCTGGCAGGTCGATTGCGCGCGCGACGCCGCTGCGGCCCGCATCGCACTGACCGATCACGCCTACACCGCTGCCCTGCTCGACCTCGGCCTGCCCCAGGGTTCCGGCCTCGACGTGCTACGTGCCATGCGTGAACGCTACGACACCACGCCGGCGCTGATCATCACCGCGCGCGATCAACTGGGCGACCGCATCCGTGGCCTCGACGCCGGCGCCGATGACTATCTGGTCAAGCCGTTCCAGATCGACGAATTGCTCGCCCGGCTGCGCGCGGTGATCCGGCGCAGCGAAGGTCGCGTCACGCCCGTGCTCAGCTGGAAAGGCATCACCATCGACCCCGCGCGGCGCACCGTCATGCGCGATGGTGTCAACGTGCGCCTAGGCACGCACGAGTACCGCACCTTGCTTGCGCTGATGGAACGGCAAGGCCGGGCCGTGGCGCGCGACCTGCTGGAAGACCTTATCTACGGCGGCTCCGGCTCGATCGAAAGCAACACCATCGCGGTCTATGTCCATCAACTGCGCCGCAAGCTCGGCGACGATGTCATCGCCACCGTGCACGGCTACGGCTATCGGCTGGGAGAGGAGCGATGATGCATTCGCTGCGCTCACGTCTGTTCATCATGCTGCTTGGCATCTTCGTGGTGGCCTGGGCCGTCACCATCGGTTGCATTGGCATACAGTTCAACCGCGAGCGCACCGGCATATGGGATCGCGAACTGGGCGATATCGGGCGCGAGATTCTGCTTTCCATGCCCAGCGACATACGCCAGTTGTCCGGTGCTGCGAACCTGCATCTGCCCGAAGCCAATCAGTCTTGGGGGATCAAGCATGGGAAATTGAGTTTTCAGGTGTGGATAAAAGCGCGTCGCGACAACGTCGTGCGCTCACCGGGCTCCGTGCTTGGTCCATTGAAGCCGGACTTTGTCGATGGCTATGCGACACGCATGATCCAGGGCCAGGAATGGCGTGTTTATGCCGTCTCCGATGTGCAGAATGAAGTACAGGTGCAGGTCGCCAAACCGACCTCCGAACTGGTCGCCGAAACCCGTCGCTGGGTACGTTTCGGCCTCGGCACCACCGCGGTGCTGCTGATCATCCTGAGCATCGCGATGAAGCTGGTGATCCGCTGGTCGCTGCGCCCGGTCGTCAAGGTGCAGGAAGCGATCACCGCACGCGATGCGCGCGACCTCAATCCACTGCCCAACGAGGGCTTGCCCGATGAGGTGCGCCCACTGGTCGAATCCTTCAACCGCCTGCTCGGTCGCCTCGACCGTGCCATGCAGAACGAGCGGCAGTTTCTGGCCGAAGCCGCGCACGAACTGCGCACGCCACTTGCCGCTCTGCTGACCCATGCGCAAGTTGCGCAGCGCTCCAGAACGCTGGAGGAAGCGAAAGCACCGTTGCAGCAATTGGTGAGCGGCGTGGAACGCAGCGCGCGTCTTTCTCAACAGTTGCTGGATTCGGCGCGGCTCGATGTCGAACGCCACGTCGGCGAGCGCGGCCCGATCGAGCTGGCCGACATCGTCGCGGTGATCACCCATGAATTCGAAACCGCAGCCGCGACCAAATGCCAGTCGATCACGCTCGACACCGAGCCGTGCCAGATCGAAGGCAATGTCGACGATCTCGGCATCCTGATCGGCAACCTGATCGATAACGCTGTGCGCTATACCGGCACCGGCGGGCGCATGGCTGTGCGTTGTGTATGCGTCGCGCAGGTCGTTCGGCTGCAAGTGCAGGACGACGGCCCTGGCGTGGCGCGGGACGATCATGCGCGCATCTTCGATCGCTTCTTTCGTGTTGCTGGCAGTAACGAGCGCGGCAGCGGTATCGGGCTGTCGCTGGTCGCGCGCATCGCCGAATCGCATGGTGCGACGATCGAGATCGGCGAAGGTATCGATGGGCGGGGGTTTGGTATCACGGTGGTGTTTCCTGCGTTGCAGGAGCGTGTCGGCGAGCCTGGTTTGGCGCCGGTGAAGCCGTTGATTCCTGCTTGAGGGGTTTGGCTTGCGGCTTCCTACTTTGATGTTGGGTTGTCGCAAACTGGCCGCTTATGCAGCGGGCATTTCGGACGCCTGCCGGCGCCCGAGTCACTTTCTCTTTGCTGACCCAAAGAGAAAGTAACCAAAGAGAAATGGTCGGGAAGAGCGCGGTGTGCTTTGTAGCCGCACTCCTTCCAATGTCAGACGTTGGGATGTTTTTGCCTTTGCTCGTGCCCCCTCCCCTGCTCGCAGGGGAGGGTTGGGGAGGGGTGAGTACTTGAGAAAGCGCCTCGGGAGAGGTTTTGACAAGGGCTTACCCCCTCCCGGCCTCCCCCTGCAAGCAGGGGGAGGAGAAAAGCGCGTGGCTTTGACTCGAGGCCCATCAGATCCAGGGTGGAGAGAGCAAGCAGAGAAACCCTCCAGATGTCTGGCACTGGAAGATGCGCAGCTACAAAGCCCACCGCCTGCTCTCAGGCCATTTCTCTTTGGTTACTTTCTCTTTGGGCCAGCAAAGAGAAAGTGACCCGACTCGCGGCAGCGAGGCGGAATGCCCGCTGCATAAGCGGCCAGGGCACGCAGACGCTACAACCGAAGCGCATCACTACTGGATTCCGGCCTACGCCGGAATGACGAGGTAGAAACGGTGAGCCGAACACCTCCTCACCGATGTCTCCTCGCTGACCGCAGAAACTTGCCACAGCACGATACCCACCACCACGCGGCACACTACCCACTCCCACACGGAACGGACCAAAGCCGCATGCAACGTGTTTCCCGAAGGACGATTGCGCTGGCATTCGGTGCGCTCGCGAGCCTGAGCACCGCGCTGTCGATGGCGACCGCGATGTATGTGCGCAAGGACATAACCCCACCCCGCGCCGTAAGCATGTGCCAGCCGGTCGCCCCCGGCGCAGGCGAACAGAACGCCTCGGCCGCGCATGTGCTCGCCGCCGCCGAAAAGCATCTCGGCGACCAGCCGCATCCCCTGCCCCACGTGCATACGGAAGGCACGCTTCCACATCAGGGCATTCGCGATGAAAGCATCGCGGCGGAGAAGGATTGGCCGTTGATGCGGCAGGCCGCGCTGGCGTGGCGGCTCAGTGCCGACGGGCGCTATCTGCAGCAGGTGGATACTTATCTTTCCGCCTGGGCACACACCTACCAGCCAGACTTCAATCCGATCGACGAAACCAACCTGGACGGCCTGATCGACGCCTACGTATTGGCATCGAGTGGCTTAAGCGCGGAAACGCGCGATGCCACTCGCGCGTTGCTGCGCAAGCTGGGCGAGGGTTATATCGAACACATCGGGCAGTTTCATGGACCCGCGCGCGGCACGCAGACCAATAACTGGCAAAGCCATCGGGTCAAGCTGGTTGCGATGACCGCCGCGGCGCTGGGCGACCCAGGCATGCTGAAGAAGGCGCGCGAGCTGTTTCAGCGCCAGGTGGCGGACAACATCCTGCCCAATGGCGAAGTGATCGATTTCCGCGAGCGCGACGCGCTGCACTACGTCGTCTACGACCTGCAGCCGCTGGTGGTGGCAGCCATGGCGGCGCAGCCATTCGAGGCCAACGCGGACTGGCTGCGCTACACCACGCCCGAGGGCGCCTCTCTCGCCAAGGCACTGGACTGGCTGCGGCCCTTTGCCGAGGGACAGCGCACGCATCAGGAGTTCGTGCATACCAGCGTGAAATTCGACCGGGATCGCGCGCAGGTGGGCGAAGCAGGCTACAGCGGCGTGTGGGATCCGAAGACCAGCAGCACGCTGTATTGGCTAGCCGCGCAGTTGGACGACAGCTATCTGCCTGTCGCCCGGCAGCTGGCACCGCAGCCGCCGGACTGGATCGGCGCCTGTCATTAGGTAGGAGCGCACCCTGTGCGCGACGGTTCCGGATATTGACGACGTCACAAGAGCGGTCGCCCACAGGGTGGGCTCCTACCTAGGGCATTCCTCACTCGCGGCCATCGCCCCGCCCCTGCTACCGTGCGGATCCGCGACTCATCACTGCCAAGGTCCGCCATGTCCCGACTTGTTCCGAAGTTGCTCGGTTTCTCCCTGCTTTGCGCCCTGGCGCTGCCGGCCGCGCGGGCCGACACGCCCACGGCGAACAAGACGCCTACGCCCAAGGAACTGCTGGAGAAATCCAAACCCGAGGAATGGCGCAAGCCGGACCCCAGGAACCTGCTGCAGATGCAGTTGCCGCAGGGCAAGGTGTTGATCGAGCTGGCGCCCGATTTCACACCGCTGCATGCGGAGAACATCCGCACGCTGGTGAAGGAGCATTACTTCGACAAGCTGGCGATTGTGCGGGTGCAGGACAACTTCGTGACCCAGTGGGCGGACCCCGAGGACGACGACAAGGGCGACAAGAACAAGCTGCGTCCGCTCGGCAAGGCAAAGAAGACCTTGCCGCCGGAATACACGCGCGCCATCGATACCAAGCTGCCGTGGACGGCGCTGCCGGATGGCGATGTGTATGCGCCGGAAGTGGGTTTCTCGGAAGGCTTCCCGGTGGCGCGCGACAAGGCCACGGGACAGGAGTGGCTGACGCATTGCTATGGCATGGTCGGCGTGGCCCGCGATGTGGGGCCGGAGACGGGTAGCGGCAGTTCGCTGTACGCGGTGATCGGCCAGGCGCCGCGCGGGCTGGACCGCAACCTCGCCATCGCGGGCCGGGTGCTGCAGGGCATGGAGTTTCTCTCGGCCTTGCCGCGCGGCACGGGGCCGCTGGGTTTCTATGACAAGCCGGAGCAGCGCGTGACGATCGAGTCGGTGCGGCTGGCGTCGGAGCTGCCGGAGAACGAGCGCGCCAAGGTCGAAGTGCTGCGCACCGATAGCCCTACGTTCGCGGCCATGATCGAGGCCAAACGCAATCGCCGCGATGACTTCTACCGGAACCCGGCCGGCAAGATCGACCTGTGCAGCATCAATATCCCGGCGCGCGAAGCGAAGGCGACGCACTGAGGATGAGCTGGCGCGAGGCGTATCCACGCGGGTCGTTTCGCGTCAGCCCTACGCTTTAAAACATGCTTAAAGCCCGCCTCCGAGAATGCGTGGCTGGCGCCGATGGCGGCCGGGCAGCCATCTTGCCCCTCCCGCCCTGCCGCAACCGATGCTTCGGAACATTTTGTTCATCGGCATCAGATATACAGCTCATTGGCGACCAAGTAAGCCGATGCCGGACACGGAGCTCGCACGATGAACCTCACCGACACTCTGCTGTTCTTTCGGGCCTGGCTGCGCAACCCGGCGCGGGTTGGCGCGGTGGCGCCTTCCGGGCCGGCCCTGGCGCGCCTGATCACAGCGGATATCGGGCCGCATAGCGGGCCGGTGATCGAGTTGGGGCCGGGTACCGGCGTATTCACCCAGGCGTTGCTGAGCCGCGGCGTGCAGGCGCACCGGCTGGCGTTGATCGAGGCCGACCACGGTTTCGCCGGCCAGCTGCTGCAACGGTTTCCACACGCCAGGGTGCTGAGCATGGACGCCGCCCACCTGGGCTCGGCGCCTTCGATCTTCGGCGAGGAACGGGCTGGCGTGGTGGTGAGCGGCCTGCCGCTGCTGTCGATGCCGCGCGACAAGGCGCTGGCGATCGTCGAAGGCGCTTTCTCGCGCCAGCTGCGCAATGACGGTGCGTTTCACCAGTTCACCTATGGCCCGCGTTGCCCCCTGCCCCCCGACGAGCTGCGGCAACTCGGACTGGAGGCGGAACGCATCGGCAGTGCGGTGTTGAATCTGCCGCCGGCCTCGGTCTACCGCTTCCGTAGGCGCCGGTCGGTACGCGTTGCGGCCTGACCCTCAGTAGTTCCGCGCGAAAGCATCCACGACCTTCTGCATCGCCGCGCGCCAGCGCGCAGCAAGCGCAGGGGTAATCGCCGTGTCGAACTCGGCGATGGCCTGCAGAAGGCTCTCGATCCAGCAGACATAGAGTGCGGGCTCGACCGGTGCGCGCCCCGCGCGCGAATGCACGTCGATCATCTGTTGCATCGGCCGCTGCACCATCGTGCTGCCGGACGCCCATGAAATAGCCATGCTGATGCCGCGCCGCAGCGCGAGGCGCTGTCCGCGAAAATCGGTGCGCGCGAACATCGGCGGTATGGCCGGATGGCTGGCCAGCAGAATCTCGTAGAAGCGCTCGATAAAGCCGCGCTGGCGCAGGCAGCGGCCAAAGCTCACCTGCAGGTCGTCGTAATTGTCGTTCAAGACAGCGCCCCTTTGATGCGGTCGCGCAGTCTGCCGCGCCACGTGGCGGACTGCCCTGACCTGCATCAGCCCGCTGCGGCAGCGTGAATCCCCCCTGAGCAGAAAAAGACGCGCATACACAAATTTTTCGTTGTTGCGGTTATGTGTCGCATTCGGAAGAACGCGCTCCGCAGCGCGCGGGAGATAAAGCATGAAGCGCAGCCGCAAGGCACTGTTATGGATCGCCGCCGTACCGTTCATGGTGCTGGTCATCGCCGTAGTGGTGATCGCCACCTATGACTGGAACCGCATCAAGCCAGGCATCAATGACAAGGTGAGCCAGGCCATCGGCCGGCCCTTTGCGATTCAAGGTGATCTTTCCGTGGCCTGGCGGCGCGAACCGACCGAGGGCGGGCTCAGCGCGCTGGTGCCGTGGCCGGAGTTTGTGGCGCGCGATATCCGCGTGGCCAATCCCGACTGGGCAAAGCAGCCGCAGTTTGCGCAGCTCGATGCCGTGCGCTTCCGCCTGGCGCCGCTGCCTTTGCTGGCGCATCGGATCGTGATTCCCAGCCTGCAACTGGAGCATCCCGTAGTCGATGCCGAGCGCGACGCCAAAGGGCGCGCGAGCTGGGACTTCGCCTTGCCGCAGAGCAGCGAGCCTTCCACATGGCAGCTCGATCTGCGCGCCATCGGTTTCGATCGTGGGCTGATCACGGTCGACGACGCGGCCAGCAGGGTCAAGCTCAAGCTGACGGTGGAACCGTTGCAGGAGGCGATCCCCTTCGATCAGATCATGGCGCAGCAGACCAGCGATGCGCGTGAACAGGCTGGCCGCAGTGCGGGCAGCGCTGCGAAGAAAGCACTCACGAACACCAAGGAAAAAGAAGAAGACAAACTCGATAGTGCGGCGTCGGCCACCAGCTATCTGTTTGCATGGCAAGCCGACGGCAGTTACCAGGGCACGCCGCTGAAGGGCAGCGGCAAGATCGGCGGCGTCATCGCTTTGCAGGAAGCCAGCCGGCCCTTCCCCGTACAGGCGGATGTGCATATCGGCGACAGCCATATTGCCCTGGCTGGCACGCTGACCGATCCGGTGCATCTGGGTGCGCTGGATCTGAAACTGTGGTTCTCCGGCAGCAGCATGGCCAAGCTGTATCCGATCACCGGCCTTACCTTGCCCGACACGCCGCCGTATGCCACCGAGGGCCGCCTGAAGGCGGAGCTGCATCGCAATAGCAGCCACTTCAGCTACCGCGATTTCCACGGCCGCGTCGGCGGCAGCGATCTGGCCGGCAGCCTGGATTTCACCACCGGCGGCGACCGCCCCAAGCTCAGCGGCAAGTTGCGTTCGCAGTTGCTGCAATTCGCCGACCTGGCGCCGCTGATCGGCGCCGACAGCAATGCCGAAAAACAACAGCGCGGCGACGCCACACCGCAACCTGCGGACAAGTTGTTGCCGGTGGAACCATTCCGCACCGAGCGCTGGAAAACCATGGATGCCGATGTCAGCTTTGCCGGTGCACGCATCGTGCGCGGCAAGGATCTGCCCATCGACAGTCTCAATACGCATCTGCTGCTGGACAATGGCGTATTGCGTCTGGACCCGCTGAATTTCGGCATGGCCGGCGGCACGGTGAACAGCACCATCCAGCTGGATGGCAGCCAGGCAGCGATGCGTGGCGCGCTCAAGCTCAATGCGCGGCGGCTCAAGCTCAAGCAGCTGTTCCCCACCGTTGACGTGATGAACACCAGCTTCGGCGAGATCAACGGCGACGCATCTCTCGCCGCGCGCGGCAACTCGGTGGCCGCCCTGCTCGGCAGTGCCGATGGCGAACTCAAGCTGCTGATGAACGACGGCGCGATCAGCAAGAACCTGCTCGAAACCGCCGGCCTCAACGTGGGCAATATCGTCATCGGCAAGCTGTTCGGCGACAAGGTCGTCAAGATCAACTGTGCCGCTGCCGACCTTGGTGCCAATAACGGTCTCTTCAACACGCGCCTGTTTGTGTTCGATACCGAAGACGCGGTGATCAATATCGACGGCACCGTGAACTTCGCGAACGAACAGATGAATCTCGACGTGAAACCGCATACCAAGGGCTTCCGCGTGTTCTCGCTGCGTTCGCCGCTGTATGTGAAAGGAACGCTGAAGAATCCGGACGTGGGCGTGCAGACGGGTCCGTTGCTGCTGCGTGGCGGCGGTGCATTGGCGCTTGGTGTGCTCGCCGCACCGGCGGCGGCTTTGCTGCCGCTGGTGGCGATGAGTCACCAGGAGGCGCCGAATACTTGCACGACGGTGCTGGAGCAGATGCGGGCGCCGGCGAAAGTGGCGGCGCCGGTTAAAAGCAAAAAGGCTTGATGACTGAAAAGGTGTCGCAAGGGTTTACCCCCTCCCAACCTCCCCCTGTCCCACGGGACTAGCTTCGCGTCGCAAGCAGGGGGAGGGGCACCCGCTCCCCAGAGCCCTGACAACCTCACTCCCTCCCCTGCGTGCAGCACAGGGGAGGGTTGGGGTGGGGTCAAGCCCCTCAGCGATACCCCGCCGCCTGCAGCTCGAACAACTCCGCGTAATGCCCGCTCTTCTCGATCAGCTCCTCGTGGCTGCCGACCTCCTCGATGCGCCCTTCGTTGAGCACAATGATGCGATCGGCCATGCGTACGGTGGAGAAGCGGTGCGAAATGATCACCGCGGTCTTGCCGTGCGATAGCTCCTTGAAGCGCTGGAACACCTCGTACTCCGAGCGCGCATCCAGCGCGGCGGTGGGCTCGTCGAGAATCAGCAGCTGGGCGTCGCGCATGTAGGCCCGCGCGATGGCGATCTTCTGCCACTCGCCGCCCGACAGATCCACGCCGCCCTTGAACAGCTTGCCGAGCATCTGCTGGTAGCCCTTGGGCAGGCGATCGATCACTTCGTTCGCCATGCTGCGGCGCGCGGATGCCTCGATGCGCGACACATCCTCGCGCGCCTCGATGCGGCCCACCGCAATATTATCCGCCGCGCTGAGGTAATAGCGCACGAAGTCCTGGAAGATCACGCCGATATTCGCGCGCAATTCCTGCAGGTCGTACTCGGCCAGCGGGTGGCCGTCGAGCAGGATGCGCCCCTCGTCGGGGTCGTACAGCCGCGATAGCAGTTTCACCAGGGTGGTCTTGCCGGCGCCGTTCTCACCGACCAGGGCCAGCACTTCACCCGCGCGCAGATGGAAGTTCAGATGCCGCACCGCCCAGCGCTCCGCATCCGGATAGCGGAAACCCACGTTCTCGAACACAAAGCCTTCGCGGATCGGGTGCGGGAACGGGCGCGGATGCTCCGGCGTGAAAATCTCCGGCTTGATCAGGAAGAACGAGAACAGGTCATCCAGATAAAGCGCCTGCCCCGCCACCTGCGAGAACCCCACCAGCAACCCTTCGAGCAAGGTGCGCAGGCGGCGGAACGACGCCGACAGAAAGGTGAGATCGCCGATGCTGAAATGCCCTTGCACCGTGCGGAACGCAATGATCGCGTAGGCCGCGTAATAGCCGATCGTCCCGATGGTGGTGAACAGCCCGCCCCAGCCAGCCCGGCGCAGCGCGATGGTGCGATTGGCGCGGTAGATCGATTGCGACAGCACGCGATAGCGATCGATCAGGAAGCGGTTGAGGCCGAAGCTCTTCACTTCCTTGGCGGTGGTGGCGCTGGCGCCGATCATGCGCAGGTAGTCGAGCTCGCGGCGCTCCGGCGTCCATTGGTAATTCACCGCGTAGCTCTGCGCATTGAAATGCAGTTCGCCGATGAATACCGGCACCAGGGCGACCAACAACAGCACGATCAGCCACGGCGCATACACCGCCAGACCCACGGCGAAACTGATGATGGTGACAATGTCCTGCGCCTGCCCCAATAGTTGTGACAGCAGTGAGCTGCGGCCGGCCACCTGGCGGCGTGCGCGGTCGAGCCGGTCCTGCAGATCGGCGTCCTCGAAATCCTCCAGGTCAAGTGAGGCCGCGTGCTCCATCAGCTGCACGCTGGTGGTGTTGGCGTAGAGCTCGGACAGCAGTGAATCGATCAGCGCCACGATGCGGCCGAGGATGTCCGCCCCCACCGCCAGTGCGAACTCCAGCAGCAGCAGTCCGCCAAGCCGGTTGAGGTCGCCGCTGTTCCACCATGCGGACAGATCGCCATGAAGCACGCCGGCACGGATGAGATGGGTCACCTCGTCGATGATCAGCTTGCCCACATAGAGCGTGACCACAGGCAGCAACGCGCGCAGCAGCCGCAGCACGATCGTGGAGACACTCAGGAACGGGCTGGTCTGCCAAACGCCGCGCAGGAACGGCGGCAGGTTGCGCATGGCGACGAAGCGCTCGCGCAGGCTTTGTTTGGGCGGTGATTCGGGGCGATGGCGGCTGCCGCCGCCCATGCGGTTTTCACGAGGCATGGGGTGGGGTCCTTGGAGGCATGAGGGCTTGCTCAAACGATATAGCCCCTCTTCCTCCCGGAAGGGGGTTGGGGTGGGGGTTCGGGGCTCGCGCCAGTCTTCATCGTGACCACTCCGCCCGAACCCTCATCCGTTGCGATCGAAGGGAGCACGGGAAGAAGGAGCTCTATCGGGTGTTGCGCAGCGGGCACTTGTCAAAAGATATTCTTACGATATATCGTCATTTTCGTTCTTACGATATATCGGAGTCAATCTATGCGCAGGCACCACTTCTTCTTTCGCGCCATGCGGCACGGCTGGCATGAGCACAACTTCCACCCGTTCTGGATGGATGATCCGTTCGAATCCAATGAAAGCGACCACCACGAGCGCTATGCCGGCCGCGGCCCCTTCGGCGGTCACGGCGGAAGGGATTTCTTCGCCGAGTGGAGCGGTTTGCGCGGCGGTGGACGGCGCGGCGGTGGACGGATGTTCGGCCACGGCGACCTCAAGCTGCTGCTGCTGGCCTTGATCGAACAGCAGCCGCGCCACGGCTATGAACTGATCCGCACCATCGAGGAGATGTTCCATGGCAATTACTCGCCGAGCCCTGGTGCGATCTACCCCACCCTGACCATGCTGGAGGAACTCGGCTACGCCCAGGTCGAAAACGAACAGGGTGGCCGCAAGCTCTATGCGATCACCAACGAGGGCCGCGCTTTCCTCGACGAAAACCGCGAGGCGGTCAACGCGGTGATGAGCCGTACCGAGCAGAGCGCGCGCATGGCGGCCAAGATGTCACTGCCGATGCCGGTGCGTCACGCCATGCATGCGCTCAAGCATGCTCTGCTGATGCGAAGCGTCGAATGGAACAACGCCGAGACACAGCGCGTGGCGGCGATTCTCGAAAAGGCCGCCAGCGAGATCGCCACGGGATCCCGCCGTGAATGAGATCCCTGCCGACCTGGCGTCCTGGCAGGCGCGCTGCAAGGCGGGCGGCTTGTCGATCACGACACCGCGCCGTGCTGTGCTTCGCGCCCTGCTGGAACAGGACGGCATGGACGCGGTAGCGCTGCTGCAACGTGCCCGCACACACCATGCGGGCACCAGCGTCGGTACGGTCTATCGCTTTATGCGAGAGCTGGAGCGGCTGGGACTGGCGCACGCCCAGGCACAGGCTCACGGTCGCTTGCGCTGGTATCTCGGTGTGGCACCTGCCCCAGCAGCCACATCGTCTCTGCCGGACATCGGACGTCTGGTGGCCCAACTCCGGGAATTTCTTCACCAGCTCGAAGCGCTCGGCTTCGCCGAAGCGAACCCATCATCCGCCCCCAACACCATGACGGTCGATCGCACCTGGCGTCTGCTGTAGGAGCGCACCGTGTGCGCGAAAGCATGGCGAAGCCATGCGGCCGTGAGTAGACCGCAGCCCTTGCCGTTCAAACCGATGCTCCTGCCGTCTGCCGCGCACAGGGTGCGCTCCTACATGACGGGTGGCTCCCCCTCATCGATAGAGACAACGTATGACCCGACACGAATCACATCAGATCCGCCACAACCTCGTCTTCCGGCAGCTCGACGTGTTGCGCGTCGATCGCCTTACACCGCATATGCAGCGCGTCGTGCTTGGCGGCCCGCAGCTCGCCGGCTTTATCAGTGCGGCGCCGGACGATCACGTCAAACTGTTCTTTCCCAATCGCGATGGCGAGCTTGTGCCGCCGACGCTGGGTGCAAACGGCATTGAGTTTCCGTCAGATCGCGAGCCATCTCCGATGCGCGACTATACCCCGCGCCATTACGACGCCGCGCGCGGCGAACTGACTGTCGATTTCGTGCTTCACGGCGACGGCCCCGCGGCGACCTGGGCCGAACAGGCCGCGCCAGGCCAGCAGCTCGGCTGCGGTGGGCCACGTGGTTCCTTGGTCATCGCCAATGACTTCGATCACTACGTGCTGATCGGCGATGAAACCGCGCTGCCGGCGATTGGGCGCTGGCTGCAGGAAATGCCGGCGACAGTGGCAGTCACTGCTTTCATCGAGATCCCCGAGACGGCAGATCGACAGGCACTACCGACTGACGCGCGATGCGAGCTGCATTGGTTCGACCGTCAGGGCTCCGACGCGGCTGCCAGTACCTTGCTCGAAGACGCCGTGCGCAGCGTCGACGCGCCAGCTGGCGATACCTTTTACTGGATCGCCGCAGAGTCGCGGCGGGCCCGAGCGATGCGGCTGTTCCTGAGTCAGGAGCGCGGCGTGCCGAAGGAGTGGATAAAGGCGACCGGCTATTGGAAGCACGGCGATGACGATTAGCGGCGCAGCTTCGTCACGGTAAGCCGGGGTGCGGCCAGGTCCCATAAATGCGCGGCGCTATCGCAAGAGCCTCCCCCCCTCCCGGCCACCTCCTGTCCCACAGGGACTACCTTCGCGTCGCAAGCAGAGGGAGGGGATGTGCCAGACAGCGCAGCTCGTCGTGCACGAATAAAGGGAGGAGCTGGCGCATCCAGACGGCTAGAATGTCAGGCCGCCTCCATGCGAATACCCTCATGCAAGCCGTCACCAAGGCCCGCCTGCAGATTCACTTCTGTGTCCTGCTGTGGGGTTTCACCGCCATCCTCGGCAAGCTGATCACGCTGCCTGCCCTGCCGCTGGTGTGGTGGCGCATGCTGCTGGTGGCGCTGTCCTTGCTGCTGGTGCCCAAGGTGTGGCGCGAATTGAAGGCGATGTCGGCGCGGCTGCGCTGGGCGTATGCGGGTATCGGCGCGCTAGTGTCGCTGCACTGGCTGACGTTCTACGCCGCGATCAAGCTGGCGAACGCTTCGGTGGCAGCGACATGCATCGCCCTCGGGCCGGTGTTCCTGGCCCTGGTGGAGCCGTGGATCGCGCGGCGCAAGTTCGATCCGCGCGAACTGTTGATTGGCATTGCCGTGGTGCCGGGTGTGGCCATGGTCGTCGGTGGCGTACCCAGCGACATGCATCTGGGCATCGTGGTGGGCACGGTGTCCGCCTTGCTGGTCGCGCTGTTCGGCTCGCTCAACAAGCGCTTTGTGGAGCATGCCGATCCGCTTACGGTGACGTGTATCGAATTGGGCACCGGCACCCTCTTCCTCACTCTGCTCGCCCCGCTGCTGCCGCATGTCGGCCCGGCCTTCGTGATTCCGAGCCTGCACGATGCATCGCTGCTGGTGCTGCTGTCGTTCGGCTGCACGCTGCTGCCATTCGCTCTGGCGCTGGTGGCCCTGCGCCACATGAGCGCGTTCGGCACGCAGATGGTGACCAATCTGGAGCCGGTCTACGCCATCGTGCTGGCGATCCTGATGCTGGGCGAACAGCATGAGTTGAACGGCAGGTTCTATATCGGCGTGGCCATCATCCTGGCGGCCGTCTTCATGCATCCGCTGCTCCATCGCAAGCGCGAGGAGCCGAAGCAGACGGAGCTGCTTGGTACTGCGGAGAGTCATAGCGTCGTGGAGTAGTGCCGGGGGTGTTCTTTATGTTCGCAACAATCGTTGCGCTGTCGCGACCTGGCCGCTTATGCAGCGGGCATGTCGGACGCCTGCCGGCGCCCGAGTCACTTTCTCTTTGCTGACCTGTATGGACCGGAGACATAGGTAACAGATGTGCCAGGACATGGGTTACACCCGCCCGATCCCCATCGATCTGGCGAGGTGTCGTCATTCATGCCCTGGAAGGAAGTCACCGTGATGTGCCAGCGC
>NZ_JADIKD010000009.1:0-539353 GCF_044904565.1 Dyella koreensis
CCCACACAAGTCACCTGCGCACACTGTCAAAGATCAATCACTTGCGACCGTTTCTTCCGATCGCCCCGAGACGTTTCGTCCCGGGTGAGCCGCCCATTCTACATCGTCTTTCTAGTCCGTCAACACCCGATACGAAAAATTTTTCAACGCGTCGGTGGCTGTGGAACCTTCAACGGAGGGCGTCTCGTCGAAGGGGCGAGAATCATAGCGCCCATCCTGGAACCTGGGAAGGGGTTCCACTCAATTTTTTTCAGCGCGATGACACTCGGTGCGGACGCTACACTCGCGCCACCCATCACTGATGAGAGCCGATAAGCAATGAAACGCCTGCTAGCGCCGTTGTTGTTCGCCATCGCCGGATGCGCCGCTGCCGCTCCGAATGCCTCCGCACCCGCCGTGACGTTACACGGCCAGCGCTTTTCTACGGAATTCGCCACTACTGACGCCGCGCGAGCGCACGGCCTGATGATGCGCACGGCGCTGGCCGCCGATCACAGCATGCTGTTCGTCTTTCCAGACAGCGACCAGCGCTACTTCTGGATGAAGAACACGCTCATCCCGCTGGACATCCTTTACTTCGATGCCAGCCGCAAAATGGTCTCGATGCAGCTCGACGTACCACCCTGCAAGGGCGATCCCTGCCCGGCTTATCCCAGCGATGCGCCCGCGCGTTATGTCCTGGAGCTGCCCGCCGGCACGGCGAGGCGCATTGGCGCGTCGATCGGCGATGAATTGACGGTGGAGGGCGCCGTCGGCACGGTGCAGTGAGCGGCCGCTGCGGCCAGGTCATGTGCGCAAGGCACGCCGACGCGATAGGGAATCAGCGAATCGGGATGCAGGCTGGCCAAAGCATCCCAGTCGTCTTCGAACGGTATGAATTGCTGCATGTGATGACTCCCTGCTTGCTGCGCCCCTCCTTCAGGGGGCGCAGGAGCATCACAACACGCGGCTCGGTCAAGGAAATGGCAAATTCGGGCCGCTTAGGGACGAACTCGGGAGAAAATCAGTCGATCTCGACCATCTCGAAGTCGTCCTTGGTCGCGCCGCAATCGGGGCACGTCCAGGTATCCGGCACATCCGCCCAACGAGTACCCGGATCGATGCCCTCTTCGGGCAACCCTTCGGCCTCGTCATAGATAAAGCCGCAGACCACGCACATCCATTTACGCAAGTTGCCGGTTTCGGTGGAGCTCTGACTCATCGGTGCGCTGCTTGATAAAGGGAACAAGAGTCGCATTCTCGCAACTCCATAGGCCGTGCGGAAGCGTACGGCGGCAACAGACCACAGCTTATGCACCCGAAACTTCAACATCGCGGCCTGTATGTCATCACCGACGGGCCGCGCGATGACCTTCTGACCGCGGTAGCGCAGGCACTCGCCGGAGGCGCTCGCCTGGTGCAATACCGGGACAAGACCACCAACGGGGATCGACGCCGCACAGAGGCGGCCGCACTCCGACAGCTTTGCGCCAGCCACGCTGCGCCGCTGATCATCAATGATGACGTCGCCCTGGCCGCCGCAGTGGGTGCAGATGGCGTACATCTTGGCGAAACCGATGCCGATCTGGCCGCCGCGCGCGTGGCGCTCGGCCCCGGCGCCATCATCGGCGTCTCCTGCTACGACTCGCTGGAACGCGCCCGCGCACTTGCTTCGGCCGGTGCGGACTACATCGCGTTCGGCGCCTTCTTCCCTTCTCCCACCAAACCTCACGCGCGCCGCGCCCCACCGGATTTGCTGCGGCAGAGCGCCGCGCTGGGTGTGCCGCGAGTGGCGATCGGCGGCATCACGCCGGACAATGGCACATCTCTGGTCGAAGCAGGCGCCGATTACCTTGCCGTGATCTCCGCCGTATTTGGCGCTGGCGACATACGCGCAGCCGCTCAACGCTTCACCGACCTCTATACCTCGACCTCCGGAATTGCCCCATGACCACCAACCACGAACTCTTCGAGCGCGCCAAACAGCTGATGCCGGGCGGCGTGAATTCGCCCGTGCGCGCGTTCAAGTCGGTCGGCGGCGAACCGTTCTTCACCGCTCGCGCGGACGGTGCCTATCTGTGGGACGTGGAAAGCAAGCGTTATATCGACTACGTGGGCTCGTGGGGCCCGATGATCGTCGGCCACAACCACCCGCATGTGCGCGAAGCTGTCGAGCGCGCAGTGAAGAACGGCCTTTCCTACGGCACGCCTTGCCCAGCCGAAATCACCATGGCGGAAACCATTACCCGCCTGGTGCCGTCAATCGACATGGTGCGCATGGTGAACTCGGGCACCGAGGCCACCATGTCGGCGATTCGCCTCGCCCGCGGCGCCACGGGCCGCAGCAAGATCGTGAAGTTCGAAGGCTGCTACCACGGCCATGGCGACAGTTTTCTGGTGAAAGCCGGCTCCGGCGCACTGACTTTCGGTGTGCCGACCTCGCCAGGCGTACCGAAGGCGAACGCCGATCTCACGCTCACCCTGGCCTATAACGATCTCGACGCCGCCAAAGCACTGTTTGCCGAGCACGGCGACGACATCGCCGGCCTGATCATCGAACCGGTCGCCGGCAACATGAACTGCATTCCGCCGAAGGAAGGCTATCTGCAAGGCCTGCGCGACCTTTGCACGCGCCACGGCGCGCTGCTGATCTTCGACGAAGTGATGACGGGTTTCCGCGTCGCACTGGGCGGCGCGCAGGCGCATTACGGCATCACGCCCGACCTGAGCACCTTCGGCAAGATCATCGGCGGCGGCATGCCGGTGGGCGCGTATGGCGGACGCCGCGACCTGATGGAACAGATCGCTCCGGCCGGCCCGATCTACCAGGCTGGCACGCTGAGCGGCAATCCGGTGGCGATGGCGGCCGGCCTGGCCATGCTGGAACTGATCCAGGCACCGGGCTTCTACGACACACTGGCCTCACGCACGCGCCTGCTCACCGATGGCCTGCAAGCCGTGGCCGATGGGGAAGGCGTGGCTTTCAGCACCAATCGGGTCGGCGGCATGTTCGGTCTGTTCTTCACCCGCGAGAAGGTCGAGAGCTACGCCCAGGCCACCGCTGCGGATACCGACATGTTCAACCGCTTCTTCCACGGCATGCTGGAGCGCGGCGTATATCTGGCGCCATCGGCGTTCGAAGCCGGCTTCCTGTCCAGCGCACACAGTGACGAAGACCTCGCCGCCACACTGGAAGCGGCCCGCCAGACCCTTCGCGCGATCCGCGCCGGATAAGCCCGTCCGATGAAACCGGCGCTGCGCTGCGTACTGTTCGATCTCGACGGCGTGCTGGCCGATTACGACAAACAGATCCGGGTTGAACACCTAGCGCACGCCATCGGCTGCACTGCGGAAGCAGTGCATGCCGCTATCTATAAGTCCGGCATCGAAGAAGCCGGCGACAACGGCGCCCTGGACACCGCCGGCTACCTGCATGCCCTCAGCACTCATCTGGCACATCCGGTGGAAGCGGCGGACTGGGTAGCGGCACGACGGGCTGCAACTACGATCCGCCCCGAAGTACTCGATATCGCACACGCCGTAGCCAGGCGCCTGCCCGTCGCCCTGTTGACCAACAACGGGCAACTGATGGCGGACACGCTGCCGCAGATCGTGCCGGCACTGTTTCCCCTGTTTGCCGGCCGCGCCTTCGCCGCCGCGCAGTTCGGCGCCGCCAAGCCTGATGCCGCTGCCTACCTAGGCTGCCTTGAGGCCCTGGGCACGACACCCGCTGCTACTTTCTTCATTGACGACAGCGCCGCCAACGTGGAAGGCGCTCGGCGGGTGGGACTGCATGCCCATCACTACCAAACATTAGAAGGCATGAAGCAGGCACTCGCCGCATTTGACCTGCCCTGAATCTTCGCCCGGCCAAGCTATGCTGCCGGCCAGCATCGGCAGAGGCGACAACGCCAACCATGCCCACGCATCCGCAGGAGCGCCGCATGAGCAGAACGCCACACAGCACCATGACGCTGCCCTTCCGCCCCGCGACGGGAGCGCCCTGGCGAGCACGCTGGTTCCACATCATTTTCGGCCACGACGATGCCCCCGGCCGTCTGTTCGACGTGGTGCTGATCATCGCGATCCTGTCGAGCATCCTGGTGACGGTGCTCGACTCGGTATCCGATCTGCACGACCGCATGTCCCGTCTGTTCTACGTACTGGAATGGGTATTCACCCTTGCCTTCACCGCCGAGTATCTGATGCGCATCACGGTGGTGAACAAGCCGCGCGCCTACATGCGCAGCTTTTTCGGCATCGTCGATCTGCTCGCCGTACTGCCGACCTACCTGAGCCTGTTCCTGGTCGGCAGCCAGTACCTGCTGGTGGTGCGCGCGCTGCGCATCCTGCGCATCCTGCGCATCCTCAAGATGACGCGCTATGTCGATGAGTCCAACCTGCTGTGGTCCACCCTGGTACGCAGCCGGCACAAGATCCTGATCTTCGTCAGCACCATTCTCACCCTGGTACTGATCTTCGGCGCGCTGATGTACCTGATCGAAGGCCCCGGCAACGGCTTCAGCAGCATTCCAAAATCGATGTACTGGGCCATCGTGACCATGACCACGGTGGGTTTCGGCGACATCACGCCGCACACCATGCTGGGCCAGATACTGACCTCGGTGATCATGCTGGTCGGCTACAGCATCATCGCGGTGCCGACCGGCATCTTCGCCGCCGAACTTGCCGCCGGCATGCGCGAAGCACGGCGGCGCATCCGATGTGCTTCCTGCCGGCTGGACGACCATGAAGCCGACGCGCACTTCTGCCGCCGCTGCGGCACCGCGCTTGAGCACGGTGCCGACTAACCAGGCTTACTTTTCGCGCGGAAAGTCCTGCAGCGCGGCGCGCAGGCGCGCCAGGCCCTCCGCGATATCTTCGTCGGTGATGCTGAGCGGCGGCACGAAACGCAGCACATCCGGACCGGCCTGCAACAACAGCAGGCCATGCGCAGCCGCGTAATCGAGCACTTCGCCTGCGCGGCCTTTGTAGGCATCGCTCAGCACCGCACCCAGCATCAGACCACGGCCACGCACTTCGGCAAACAAACCAAGCTCGGCATTGATCGCCGCCAGGCCATCGCGCAGCGCCTGCGATTGCTTCTTGACGTTCGCCATCAACGCCGCCGAAGACAGCTTGCGCAGCGCCACGCGCGCCACCGCGGCACCCATCGGATTGCCGCCGAAGGTGGTGCCGTGCGCGCCGTACTGCATCACCTCGGCCACCTTGGGACCAGCCAGCATCGCACCGATCGGGAAGCCGCAACCCAGTGCCTTCGCCAGCGTCACGATGTCCGGCGTCACGCCGTCCTGCACGTGCGCAAACAAGGTGCCGGTACGGCCCATGCCGCACTGAATCTCATCCAGCACCAGCAAAGCGTCGTACTGATCACAAAGCTCGCGCACGCGCTGGATAAAGCCCGGCGCCGCCGGCAGCACGCCGCCCTCGCCCTGCACCGGCTCCAGCATCACTGCCGCCACGTCGCCATGCGCAAAGGCCGCTTCGAGCGCCGGCACATCGTTGAAATCGAGATAACGGAAACCACCGGGCAGCGGCTCGTAGTTTTCCTGGTACTTCGGCTGCGCCGTCGCCGTAACCGCCGCAAGCGTGCGCCCATGGAACGAACCACGGAACGTCACGATCACCCGCTGCTCCGGCGGACGCCCCTTGGAAGCGGCCCACTTGCGCACCAGCTTGATCGCCGCCTCGTTCGCCTCGGTGCCCGAGTTGCACAGGAACACACGTTCGGCGAAACCGGAGGCCGTCACCAGCTCCTCGGCCAGCCGCAGCGGCGGCTCGGTATAGAACACATTGCTGCTGTGCCAGAGCTTCTGTGCCTGCGCGGTCAACGCTTCGACCAGATCCGGGTCCTGATGACCCAGCGCGTTCACCGCGATGCCCGCACTGAGATCCACATATTCGCGCCCTTCCGTGTCCCACACCCGCGCGCCTCGGCCATGATCCAGCACGACCTCGCGCGGTCGGTACACCGGCAGCCAGTAGCGCTTGCCGAGATCGATCAGGGAGGAAGGCTTCGAATCCTGCGGGTGCATGAAAGACTCCTGGCATGGCCGTTCGGCAACGCCATCAAAGGGATCGGGGGAATGGGCCGCGCCAGCGGCGTGTGTGCTCGCCGCGCGGTACATGCATCGTAGAACCTGCGCCCCGCCTTTTCCATGCGCGACCGTTGTTCATTCCTGCGGTGCACTGTATCGCCATGTTTACAGCCCCCACATGCAGGGGAAAAGCCCGCTGCCATCGGCATCCACGCAAAACGGCCCGCCAGCCCCCGGCACAGCGGTGTAACACCGGGCCGCCAGACCACATCAGCAACTCGTTGAAATTCCTGCCATCGCGATGTGGGAAGCCACTGGCATGGCGCTTGCTCGTATATCCGTGAAACAAGCTTTGCGCCGTCGCAAGATGGCCATCTGGGCGGTAACCCGGCAACCCCTGTGGCCGGGCACCAACGGAGGCCCCGGCCGCCCCCTGTAGGCCGGGGCCCTCCGACTTTTTTTGCGACCATCCATGGCGGCAGGCCGTCGCTGCGCGACGTCAAAAATTACTCCAGGCAATTTTTTGTCCCGGAGGACGACGATCGCCTAACGCAGATCGTCCAGCGCCAGCCGGTGCTTCTTGCACAGGCGGTAGATAGTGACCCGCGACACCTTCAGGCGGCGGGCGCACTCGCTGATATTGAAGCGGCATTCGCGCAGGCAGTTGATCACCGCGTCGCGCTCGGCAGCCACCCGCGCGCTGCCAAGACTGGTGCGCGCTTCCAGCATATGAGGCACATCGGCGAGATCCAGATCGTCCGCCGTGATCAACGCATCCTCGGCAACCACCGCCGCGCGCTGCACGCGGTTGAGCAATTCGCGCACGTTGCCCGGCCAGGCGAAATGGCGCATGGCTTGCCGCGCCGCGCTGCTGAAGGCACGCGCATGCGTCGAGTGCTGTTCACGGAAAGCATCCAGAAAGTGCTGCGCCAGCAGCACCACATCGTCCTCGCGTTCGCGCAAGGCGGGCATATGCAGACGCAATACATTGAGGCGGTAATACAGGTCTTCGCGAAAGCGCCCCTGCTCCACCGCCTTCTCCAGATCGACATGCGTCGCCGCCAGTACCCGTACGTCGAGCTTGATCGACTGGCTGCTGCCGACACGCTCCAGCGTGCCTTCCTGCAGAAAGCGCAGCAGGCTGGTCTGCGCGTCCATCGGAAGGTCGCCGACCTCGTCCAGAAAGACCGTGCCGCCCGCGGCGGTTTCGAAATGGCCGATACGTCGTGCATTGGCGCCAGTGAAAGCACCGCGCTCATGACCGAACAGTTCCGACTGCACCAGGTTCGGCGGCAATGCACCGCAATTGATCGCCGCGAAGGGACGCTCGCTGCGCATGGAAAGACCATGCAGCGCACGCGCTGCCACTTCCTTGCCCGTACCGGTTTCACCGGTGATCAGAACCGGCAATTCCACCGGCGCGTATTTGCGCACACTGGCGGTCACCGCGCGCGTCGCCTGACTGTGGCCGGTAATGCCGACATCGCCGGGCTCCAGCGCTGGCACTTCGCCACCGAGCTGCGCCAGCGAATCGAGCAGGCGTTGCAGATCCACCGGCGCAGTAAAGAAATCCGCACTGGCTTGCAGAATCCGATTGACCGAGGGTTCCTGCGCCGGCATGTCCGGCGCGATCAGTGACAACCATGGGAGGCCAGGGTGATCGGCCATCATGCGCTCCATCGCCGCGATGCTCGCCGCATCGCCTTGGCGCAGATCCGCCAGTGCCACCACCGTGTTGCCGTTGCGCATGCCCACGCCGCCATGGCCACCGGCTTCAGCCACGCGGATGAACCAACCCGCCTTCGTCAAGCGTGCGCGTTCGTTCCCTGCCGGCTGACCAAACCAGACGATGCAACGCCTGGTGTCCCCCTTCGTCACAGCCATCGAGCCCTCCCCACCTGCTCTCAGGTTTTTGGACGGTTTAGGCGCAGGCATCCAACTGCACCGGGCGGTCACTTCCGCAGGCGGCCACCCCCTTGGCTGCTACAGAATGGTGATATGCATCACACAATATACATCCGCGCCAATGACAGGCACCCGACAAATGGGTGGGTCGACTCGGCCAGAAGTTCGAGGCCAGAAGTCGGGAAAACAGCTCGAAACACCGTAAAAACATGCGCCGGCCGCCACCACGGCGGCGGCCGGCGGCACTCACCACACGCCGGTGTTGGGCATCGACGCCCACGGCTCCTGCGGCGGCAGATGACCGTCCTGCAATAGCTCGATCGAAATCAGATCGGGAGAACGCACGAAAGCCATATGGCCGTCACGCGGCGGCCGATTGATGGTGTAACCCATCGACTGCAGATGCGCACAGGTGGCGTAGATATCCTTCACCTGGAACGCCAGATGGCCGAAGTTGCGCGCGCTGCCGTAATCCTCTTCCGAACCCCAGTTATAGGTCAGCTCGACCTCGGCCTCCGGCGACTCCGGCGCGGCCAGATAGATCAACGTGAACTTGCCGGCCTCGCTTTCCATGCGGCGCGTTTCCTTCAGGCCAAGTCCTTCGCAGAAGAAACGGAGACTGGCGTCGACGTCGCGGACGCGGACCATGCTATGCAGGTATTTCATGACTTCCTCTCTCGGTGAAACGGCACGCGCTCAAAGCCGCACGTGCCTTTGAATCAAAGTGGCCAACCGATCCAGCGTGGCGCGATCCGCCAGCTCCGGCACACCATGGGGATAGACGCGAAACAACCCGTCGCCCTCCAGTCGTGGCTGCACATGCAAGTGCACATGCGGCACCTCTTGTCCGCCGGCCTCGCCGTTGGACTGCCACAGGTTGAGTCCCGGCGGATCAAAGCTGGCATACAACGCCTTGGCGACCTGCGTCGCCAACGCCATCAGCTCGCCGGCCAGCGCCGGCTCCAACGCGGTAATGTTTTCCACGTGCTCCCGCGGCACCACCAGCACGTGGCCCGGCACAGCCTGTCGCAAATCCAGAAACGCAACGGCCGATGCGGTCTGCGCCACCACGCTGGCTTCCAGATGCCCTGCGACGATGGCGCAGAACGGACAATCCATCGCACTCATCCCAGAAACAGATCAGGCAGCAACGACTGCGACGCATCGACTGCATAGGGTGCGAAATCGCTGACGCCTGCCTCGCGCAACACCTCCTCGTCGATCAGGAAATGGCCCGAGAAACCGGCCGCCTGACGCGTCAGCACCGCATGCGCGGCATCCGCGACGATCTCCGGCTTGCGGCAACGCTCGAGCGCCACGCCTGGAATCATGTTCAAGGCATCCGTCGCAATGATCGTGCGCGGCCACAGCGCATTCACCGCCACACCCTTCGGACCGAACTCGCCGGCCAATCCAAGCGTGACAAAGCTCATGCCCATCTTCGCCAGCGTGTAGCCGGTATGCGGTGCCCACCATTTCGGATCGAGCGAAGGCGGCGGCGCCAAGGTCAGAATGTGCGGATTGGCCGACTTGAGCAGATGCGGCAGGCAGGCCTGTGCGCAGAGAAAGCTGCCACGCGCATTCACCTGCTGCATCAGGTCGAAGCGCTTCATCGGCGTATCCAGTGCACCGGCCAACCAGATCGCGCTGGCGTTGTTCACCAGGATATCGACACCGCCAAAGGCCTCCACTGTCGCGGCCACGGCGGCCTTCACCTCATCCTCTTCGCGGATATCGCACTTCAGCGCCAGCGCCTTGCCGCCAGCTGCTTCCACCTCCGCCGCCGCCGTGTGGATGGTGCCGGGCAACCTCGGATTGGGCACACTGCTCTTGGCCGCGATCGCAATGTTGGCGCCGTCGCGCGCCGCACGTAGCGCAATCGCCAGGCCGATGCCACGCGACGCACCAGTGATGAACAAGGTCTTGCCGCTCAAGCTGCCCATGGCTATTGGCCTTCTGCCGAAAACCCACAGTGTAGGAGCGCACCCTGTGCGCGACAAACCGGCAGAACGGACAGCGCACTCGCGCAGAGAGAGCGCTTCTGCCTCAGCCCTTCTGGAAGCGCGGAAGAATGTCGCGCAACTCGGCCAGGCGACGCACGGGATCCGTCAGTTCCAGCATGCGCTGTTGCTCCTCCGTCTGCAGCGGCAGCAATTCGGCGAGCCGGAAGCCTAGCCAGGTGGCATCGTCGTAATCGCTGCGCGACGCATGGCGCCATTGCGGCGCCATGTTTTCGATCAGCCGCTCCAGAATGGTTTGCAACAACGCGAACTCGACTGGAACGGCTTGCGTAGCTTCTTCAGGCCACAACTCCACCTCGCCGGTCACCAGGCCGTCCGAGCGCACGCGGGTCCGCGTCACGCGAAAGCGCCCACCACCTTCGGCCACGATGCCGAGCAGACCATCCTCGCGATTGCTGAAGTCGGTGATCCGCGCCAGCGTACCTACTGCGGCCGGCACCGCGGGCGCACCAACCTCCTGGCCCTGCAGGATCAGGCAGACACCGAAACTACTGCCAGTGCGTGCGCAATCGCGCACCATGTCCAGATAGCGACGCTCGAAAATGCGCAGCTGCAACTGTCCCCGCGGATAAAGCACGGTGGCGAGCGGGAATAGCGGCAATGCGGAACGCGGGGGCTGGGCAGCCATGTCCGCCAGTGTAGCCAAGCCGTCCCGCGCAGGCACCCGGCGGGTGACAGGCATCACTGGACTGCCCGCCTCGTCCGCCGCACATTGTCGCAACGATCCAGGGAGTCATGAAGGCAACGCTGATGAAGTATCGCGATCGTCATGATGCCTGGAAGGCTCGCAGGCTGCGCCGCGTGGCGCAGGGAAGACTGGCCGTCTTGGCAAGCCGCGCGGCGCAGCCTGCGAGCCTTCCAGACATCACCCCGACCTTTGAAATGTCATACGTGGGGCCCGCCCTGTCTGTCCGCATGCCTTCGGCCCGCCGTCTCGACAGACCCCCCGTCTGCCTTCGCCGACGGTCCTGCGGCCTGCGAACAGACAGGGCGGGTGACGATCGCGATACTTCATCAGCGTTGCCTTAAGGATGTCCATGTCCGCCGATCTGCCGATCACGCTCGTCGATCCTGTCAGCCTGCCGGGAACGCACGCTGGCCCCGTGCTGCGCGTGGAAGCCCTACGCAAATCCTTCGGCAAGCGCGAGGTGTTGCAGTCGCTCGACTGGAGCGTGCCCGCCGGGCGCGTCATCGGGCTGCTGGGCCGCAACGGTGCCGGCAAGACCACCCTGCTGCGCTGCCTGCTCGGCCTCTCACCCATCGATAGCGGGCGGGTCGAACTGTTGGGCGAGCCGATGCTGGAACCCGGTGGCGAGCGCATGCACCGGATCGGCTTCGTGCCGCAGACCTTTGATCTGTTTCCGTGGATGAAGGTACGCGCCTATCTGGATTTCACCGCGGCGTTCTATGACCGCTGGGATCACGCCCTGGTCGCACGCCTGCTCGACAGCTGGCAACTCGATCCGAAGCAGAAGATCGGTCAGCTGTCGCAAGGCCAGCGCCAGAAGCTGGCGATCGTGCGCGCCATCGCACCGCAACCCGACCTGCTCGTGCTGGACGAACCCGTAGCCAGCCTGGACCCGCAGGCGCGCCGCGCCTTCATGGCCGAACTGCTCGACCTCATGCGCCGCCCCGGCAAAACGGTGATCTTTTCTACCCACATCACCGCCGACCTGGAACGCGCGGGTGCTGACATCGCGCTGCTGCGCGACGGCCGCATCCAGTTCACGCGGCCGCTGGCAGAACTGCGCGAGCGCTTCCTGCGCGCCGTGCTCAGCCGCGCGGAAGGTTGGACCAACACGCCCGCCATCGCCGGCCTGCTCAAAGCCAGCGCAAGCGGCACCGACCTCCAGCTGCTGCTCGAAGATCCGGATGCCAACGAACTGCACGCACTGGCCGCCAGTCTCGGCGCCAGTCTGCGCATCGAAACACCGTCGCTGGAAGATCTGTTCGTGGAGCTCGCATGAGAGCCGTGTGGCAACTGTGGCTGCAGTTGTGGAAGCGCATGCCCATCCTGGTCGTGCTCGCCATCCTGATGTGGCTCGGCGGCCTGACCTTGATGGCACTGGATACGCGCCGCAGCGAGGCAAACGTGTTCCTCGGTGCAGGCCTCTCAGCATTCGCCTCCTGGTTCTGGCATATCGGCCAGGGACAGGTTTTGCGCGGATTGTGCAGGCCAGAGAGTTTTCTATTGCCCGACTTTCGCCGGCGGCTTGCCTGGCTCGGCGCGATCAGCGTGTTGCAATGGGTGATCGTGCCTGCCTTGCTGGCCGCGCTGTTTGTTCCCTCGCATGGCGTTCTGATCGCCGCCGCGCTGCTGTTCGTCGCAGCCATGGGTCTGGCCACCGGCTGCGGCCGTCGCGTGGGCTTGCTGATCTGGGTGGTTTTCATCGCGGCGGGCTGGATGCCTCAACTCGCAGGACAGATCATAAAGGCCGCACTGATCTCGCCGTGGACAGCGCCACTGCTGATCCTTGCCACCGTGCTGCTATTGCGCATGACCCTGCTCCCGCTGCTGCACATCGACGATCGCGACGTGGAGCCGTCACCGCTGGAAAACGCAAACCTCGGCCGCACCGCCACCGTCGACGGGACACCGCAGCCGCGCGGCGCCATCGGCAAGCGCATCGCCGGGTTGTTCGACTATGTCGCGCAACATGCCATGGAGCTCGCCTTGCGGCGTTACCGAGAGCGCCCGACCGCACCTCATAAGCTCATGCTGGTCCGCCGTCTGCTATTGCCGCACGACAATCCGCAAGCCATCGCACTGCGACTGCTGCTGGTCGCCGGCATGGTCGCGATCTATTTCTTCGTGATCATGCATCGCCAGCATTTCAACGCCGCCGTGGTGGGCGCCTACGCCATCCTGCTCACCATGACCCGCTTTCCGCAGCTTGGACGCGGCATGTTGCGCATGCGCCCCAACCTCGCCGACCTCTATCTCACCCTGGCACCCACGACGCATGCCGAGTACCAGAAGATGCTGGTCGACGCGCTGCTGATCCTGGTGCCGATCAGCGTACTCACCGCGCTGGCTTACACCCTGCTCGGCAGTGTGCTGGTGCATGCCGCGGAGCCTGGGCGGATGCTGTTGACCGCCGCCATCGTCGCCTCTTCCGCCAGCCTGGTCGCGCTGGCGGTACATCTGATCGGCCCCGAGGGCAGCTTCGGTCGCGCCGCCGTCAATCTGGTGCTGCTGCTGGGCTCGATGGCGATGTATTGGGGAGGCTACTGGCTGATCGGCACCGTCGGTTATGCGATCGGCGGCATCACGCTGGCGGTGGTGACCATCAGCTTCGGTGGCGGCGTCTGGTATGCGGCGCAACGCGAGTACCAGCGACGCGCACCCTGCTTCGACGCACCGTTGATTTAAACGCGCAAGGCTTCCACGAAACGGCGCGGGGCGCCTTCAAAGCCACCGTTCGACATGAACACCACATGGTCGCCTACTTGCGTCTGCTCGCGCAGCGAGCCGATCAAGGCATCCACCGTCGGTGCCGTAGCACCGCGTCCGTCGAGTGCGTCAGTGACGCGCTTCGCATCCCACGGCAATTCGGGGCGATGCAGGAACACCACTGCATCCGCATCCACCAGCGACGGCGCCAGCCCATCCGCATGCGCACCCAGGCGCATGGAATTGGAGCGCGGCTCCAAAGCCACCAGGATGCGTGCCTTGCCCACCTTGGCGCGCAGACCGGCGAGTGTGGTGGCGATCGCCGTCGGGTGATGCGCGAAATCGTCGTACACGCGCACACCGTCCACTTCGCCGACCAGCTCCATGCGGCGCTTGACGCTTTCGAAGCTGCCAAAGGCGGCCAGCAACGAGTGCGGATCAGCGCCCGCCGCCGTCGCCGCAGCCAGCGCGGCCAAAGCATTCATCACGCTGTGGTTGCCCAGCAGCGGCCAGTGCACTTCGCCGATCAGTTCACCCTTGCGATGCACGCGGAAAGCCGAACCGTCCGCCTCGATCAGCGTGGCCTGCCAGTCACCCTTGCCGATGCCGAAAGTTTCCACCGGCGTCCAGCAGCCCATCGCCAGCACCTCGGCGAGATAGGCGTCATGCGCATTGACGATCAGTCGCCCATTGCCCGGCACGGTGCGCACCAGATGATGGAACTGGCGCTGGATCGCGGCCACGTCGGGAAAAATATCCGCGTGGTCGTATTCGAGATTGTTGAGAATCGCGATGCGCGGCCGGTAGTGCACGAACTTGGAGCGCTTGTCGAAGAATGCGCTGTCGTACTCGTCCGCCTCGATCACGAAATGACGGCCCTTGCCCAACCGCGCCGAGATGCCGAAATTGCCCGGCACACCGCCGACCAGGAAGCCCGGCGCCAGTCCGGCGCTTTCCAGCAGATGCGCCAGCAGGCTGGTGGTGGTGGTCTTGCCGTGCGTGCCAGCGACGGCCAGCACTTCGCGACCGGCCAGCAAGGTCTCGCCCAGCCACTGCGGACCCGATACGTAGCGCAGCTGCTCGTCGAGCATGTATTCGACGGCGGGATTGCCGCGCACCATGGCGTTGCCGACCACGATCAGATCAGGCTTGTCGTGTCCGGGCGAAGCCTGCAGGTATTCCGCCTTGTAGCCCTGCATCAGTCCGATGCCCAGCGCTTCGAGCTGATCGCTCATCGGCGGATAGACGTTGGCGTCGGAGCCTTCCACCGGCAGCCCGAGTTCGCGCGCCAGCGCGGCGACGCCGCCCATGAAGGTGCCGCAGATGCCGAGGATATGCAGACGCATGGAAAACCTGTTTCAGCTTTACGCGGCGGGCGCCGCCCAGAAAGAACGGGCCGCTGAAGAGCGGCCCGTGGAGATCAGCCGCTGACGGCGGCCGATTCGTGTTTGAGCGCCTGCTTGATGCGGGCGGTGACTTCGTCCAGCTCGCCCACGCCATTCACCACCTGCAGCTTGCCGCGCTTCTCGAAGAAGTCGGCCACCGGGGCGGTCTGCTCGGCGTAAACCCTCAGGCGGTCGCGCACCACGGCCGGATCGTCGTCCTTGCGATGCTCCTTCTCGAAGCGGATCTCGCAACGGGCGATGATGTCTTCGTTCGGCACATCCAGCTTCACCACGGCATCCAGCGGCTGCTTGATCTTCGCAAGCAGGCCGTCGAGCGCGCTGGCCTGGGCCAAGTTGCGCGGATAGCCATCGAGGATGAAGCCGTTCTTGACGTCGTCCTGGGCCAGGCGCTCTTCCAGCATGGCCAGCAGGATGTCATCGGAAACCAGATTACCCGCATCCATCACGGCTTTCGCCTTGATGCCCGTCGGCGTACCGGCGGCTACGGCCGCGCGCAGCATGTCACCGGTCGAGATGTGCGGCACACCAAGGGCGTTCTTCAGGATCGCCGCCTGGGTGCCTTTGCCCGAGCCGGGCGGGCCGAGTAGGACGAGTCGCATAATGCTCCACGAAATCCGCGGGCCGCCGCACGTTGCCGCGGTCGCTGGATGCAAGAAAAGAGCAACCAAAGTAGCGTCTGCGGGGGGTGCCGTCAAACCGGAAAAAGCCGTATCTGGCGCCAAGTCACTGTTGTGCAAGCAGTCTTCCCCTGTCACAAAATGTCGCACCGCATCAGCCACCACTCGGAGCACGCTCTTATGAAGCCTCAATCACGCCCCTCCGCCGGCCGCCTGCTGTATGCCCAATCGGGCGGTGTCACCGCGGTGATCAACGCTACTGCCGCCGGGGTCATCGAGGCCGCCCGCGCCAAAGGCGTGAAGGTGTATGCGGCGCGCAACGGCATTCTCGGCGCGCTGCGCGAAGAGCTGATCGACACCTCGAAGGAAACCGCCGCCGCCATCGCCGCGCTGCGCCACACGCCGGGCGGCGCCTTCGGCTCCTGCCGCTACAAGCTCAAGTCGCTGGAAGCCAACCGCGCCGAGTACGAGCGCCTGATCGAGGTGCTGCGCGCGCACGACATCCGCTGGTTCCTCTACAACGGCGGCAACGACTCGGCCGACACTGCATTGAAAATCTCGCAGCTCGGCAAGGCCATGGGCTACGACATCCGCTGCATCGGCGTGCCCAAGACGGTGGACAACGACCTCGCCGTCACCGACTGCTGCCCCGGCTTCGGCTCGGTGGCGAAGTACACCGCGGTGTCCGTGCTGGAGGCGAGCCTCGACGTCGCCTCGATGGCCGACACCTCGACCAAGGTCTTCATTCTGGAAGTGATGGGCCGCCACGCCGGCTGGATCGCCGCCGCTGCCGGCCTCGCCGGCGAAGGGGCGGACGCACCGCCGCACCTCATCCTGTTCCCCGAGCGCGTGTTCGACGAAGCCGCCTTCCTTGCCAAAGTGAAAGCCACCGTCGAGCGCGTCGGCTGGTGCACCGTGGTCGCCTCCGAAGGCATCCGCAATGCCGAAGGCCAGTTTCTCGCCGAAGCCGGCACCCGCGACGCCTTCGGCCACAGCCAGCTCGGCGGCGTGGCGCCAGTGCTCGCCGCGCTGGTGAAGGAAAAGCTTGGCTACAAGTACCACTGGGCGCTGCCAGATTACCTGCAACGCTCTGCCCGCCATCTCGCCTCGAAAACCGACGCCGACCAGGCCTACGCCGTCGGCAAGGCTGCAGTCGAATACGCGCTGGCCGGCAAGAACGCGGTGATGCCGGTGATCGTGCGCAGCAGCGATGCGCCGTATCGCTGGAAGATCGAGCCGGCGGAGCTCTCCAAGATCGCCAACCGCGAAAAGAAGATGCCCAACAACTTCCTCACCCGCGACGGCTTCGGCATCACTGCCGCCGCGCGCCGCTATCTTGCGCCGCTGATCCAGGGCGAAGCGCCCTTGCCCTATGGCAAGGACGGTTTGCCCAAATATGTGCGACTGAAGAACATCGCGGTGGAACGCAAGCTGCCTTCGTTCAAGCCGTAGCCGGCACGGCGGCGGCGCGCTCGGCCAGCATCGCATCGACCAGGCGGTCGACCGCCGCCTCGGCGCTGCGCAGGGATTCGTCCAGCGCCTCGCCGCCGTACTCGTCGTACTCCACCGCCACGGTGCGCAGATCGGTCATGCCGATATAGGCAAAGGCCGTGCGCACCGAGGCCTCGACGTGATTCATCCCCGCGATGCGGCCACCCTCGCCGTAGCCATGGTCGCCGCGTGAACTCAACAGCACCAGCGTGCGCCCTTGCCCCGCCAGCATCGGCCAATACGGCTGGCCTGCCCGCTCACGATCGAAACCGAAAGTGCGCCCGACCCGCACGATGTTGTCGATGTAGGCCTTGAACCCGCTGGGCACACCGAAGTTGTACATCGGCACACCTGCCACGATCACCTCGGCGCCGATCAACTCATCCACCAGCGCATCGCTCTCGGCCAGACGCTGATGCATCCACGGCACGCGCTGTGCGTGCGGGGTGAAGGCCGCATGGATCCACGCACCATCCACCGGCGCGGGCGGACCATAGCCAAGATCCCGATACAGGCAGGTATCGCGGGCCATCGCACGCCAGCGTTCAACGAAGCGCGCGGTGAGGCGGCGCGTATGCGAACCGAAACTGTGCAAATCCGAGCGACCGCCGCGGGCGCTGGCATCCAGGTGTAGCAACGTGGTCATAAGCATTCCCATGCATGAGTTGATTTCATGGACACATGCTGATCGCTACGATGCGAGCTGAAAAACGATCTTTTCTCAGCACATAGATCAGTACAATTCATCCATGGAATCCAGCCGCCGACGTCTGCCGCCGTTATCCGCCCTGCGCGCCTTCGAGGCGGCGGCGCGGCATCAGAGCTTCCGCCTTGCCGCCGCCGAACTGTCGGTCACCGCCACCGCGATCAGCCACCAGATCCGCCAGCTCGAAACGCTGCTGGGTGTGCCGCTGTTCGAACGACAGGTGCGCAAGGTGGTGCTGACCGCTGAAGGCCGCGCGCTTTTTCCCGCCCTGCGCGACAGTTTCGATGCCATGGCCGCCGCCGTCGCTCCGCTGCTGCAACCCAAGCGCCGACGCATGTTGACGGTGTCCGCTACACCAGCTTTCGTGGCACGCCTGTTGATCCCGCGCGTAGCGGATTTCCAGGCCCGCCACCCCGATCTCGACCTGCGCCTGCATGCCTCGACCCAGGTCGTCGACTTCGCCGCGCAGCAGATCGATGCCGCCATCCGCTATGGCAAGGGCAACTATCACGACCTGCACAGCGAACAGCTGCTGCATACCAGCTTCGCCCCCATGTGCAGCCCGCGCCTCGGCTTGCGAACACCAAAGGATCTGTCCAGGCATCCCCTGCTGCATTTCCAGTGGCAACCCACCCTGCCCGAACCACCCGACTGGCCCGCGTGGGCGCGACATGCCGGACAGGCCACCTCAGGTTTCCATCGCGGCGTCACCTTCAGCGATGAAACCCACGCCATCGATGCCGCCATCGCGGGGCAAGGCGTAGCGCTGCTGAACACCGCCCTTGTCGCGGACGACCTGGCCAACGGAACCCTGGTCACGCCGTTCGGACCCGAGCTCGATGGCTTCGATTACCACCTGGTTCGCCCGGCGCATGCACTTGGCGACCCGGCTATCGACGCATTGCGCGCCTGGCTGCGGGAGATTGTCTCGGCACAACCGGCGACTCGCGACTCGAGCACACGTAAACGGCGCAGCAAATAGGCCCACCAATCGCCGTAGTGCAATGTAGCCTCACTGCATGAAACGGCTCAGCCCAACCCGGTAGTCCGTATATTCCTGGATGGTGTTGTGATTGGCCTCGGGCACCACTTGTTGCGCCGGCGGCGTGACGAAACTGGCGGCCAAGGTGGCGGTACGCCGTGCCGCGACGAGCTGATCTTCTCCTGCTCGCAATAACAACACTGGGCAGCGAACCCGGGGAGCGTAGCGCCAGGACTCGAAGCGTTCGCGAGCCAGCCAGTCCACCGGCATCAACGGATAGAACGATTGCGCCACCCGCACCATGCTGTCGAAAGGCGTGACCAGCGCCAGCCGCTCCACCGATCGCTGCGCAGCGAGCTGGATCGCCACACCGCTGCCCAGGCTGCGCCCGATCACCGCGACACTGGTGTGCTTCGGCGAGACCTCATCGAACAGGGCCAACGCATCAGATATCAGCGCACGCTCATCCGGCTCTCCATCGCTACCGGCATAGCCGCGATACGGCAGCAGATAAATCGTGCGCTGCGGAAACCATCGCACCAACTCCTCCCTGGCATCCTCGATGCGCTCGCCGTTGCCTCCGAAGTACAGCAGAGCGCCAGGCTGTCCGGCATGCATCACCCAGCCACGCAGAGTCGCCCCTTCATTGACCAGCGTGAAATCGGGCGCATGGTGCAGGCGCCAGGTCGCTTCCGGGTGGTACAGCATGTGTCGCTGATTGAAGTAGAGCGCGGCGCAACAACCGGCATAGAACAAAAGCGCCAGCGCCGCCATTGTTGCGATCACGCGCCAGAACATGCGTCAGCGGTTTCCTTCGGGTCTTACCGCGCCCTTCCGCTCGCCATCGAGTGAAGTTGGCGACGGCACGTTACCGATCATCTCGATATGGGTCACCTTGCCCGCCTTTAGGGTGATGCGGATGGTTGGCCGATAGGCTGCCTCACGCACCGGCTCTTGGCTAGACAGAACGAGATCGCCGTTGAACCACTCGGCAAGTACCGGTGCCTTCGTGCCATCACCAAACACATCATCGAGGGTTACCTTGCGGCAGTCAGTCTTGAGCACTGCACCTTCGCCGCAAAGCCAGGACTCGATATCCAGCAGATAGAGCCGATCATCCTCCAACCGCCAATGGCCGATGTAGCCGCGGTCGCCGCCTGCTTTCACGAGAGGAGCGGACATGAAGCGCGGCCGGACTTGCTCGCCTGCATAGCGCTGCTCTAATGGCTGCGTCGCGAGGTTGTAATTCTTGCCGTGCCATTCCAATTGCTCGGGCGGCGAGACCGTGGCGTGCAGCAAGCCGAGCGGAAAGCCCAGCAGCCACCCCAAGGCCATCAGCCACTTGCCCTTGCGCATCGGCATGTCCCTCTTGATCGACTCAGCTTGCCACAAGCCCCCACGACCGCCAGTACACCTTTCGGCCAAACCTCACGCCGATCACCAACAGACCGACGATCAGCAGCACCAACAGATAGGCCAGCATGCGCCGGCTTGCGGCATGTTCGGCCGCCACGGCATCGTTGCCTGCCTGCAAGGCCTTGGCGAACAGGTTGGCGAAGTCCGCGTGCAGCGGCGCGAACGAGGGCTGCACATCCGAAGCAATCTGCAACTGGGCCAGGTCGTACTGCTCCGTGTCGAGCTGGCCAATCGCTTCGTTCATCACCTGCTCGGCGGCCTTGCGATGCGTGTCCGTCAGCGCGAGCAACTGCGCCTGCTCGCGGCCCAGGCCGCTGGCCTGCAATTCGTGCCAGCGCCGCTCAATATCCACGCGGTTCGACTGGATCAGCGTCTTCGCTTCCTCCACCGCGGAAGGCAGGCGCGTGAGACCGGCGTGTGTCAGCGCGTTGAGGCTGTCGCTGTAGTTGTTCTGGATGCGCCCCACATCAGAAACCGGACTCAGCGAGTCAGCCACCAATGCGCGCATGCGCTGGTCCGAGCGCAGCAGGGAGGCGATGGCCGCTCCGCCCACCAGCAGCACCAAGAGCAGCAGGCCAGCCAGGCGCAGGATCAGCCGGAGACGAAGCGACAGCGGGGGCAGCGGGGGCAGCGGCCGCCAAAGGCGGCGCAGATCGCGAAACGGGCGCATGCAGGACCTTGAGGGGAATACGGGGAACCTGCCCCTGCATCGGCAGCCCCATTCGTGGCTTTAGAAGAATTTCCTTTTAAATCATATATTTCAATTAAATAAACGAGCCATGTCCGTGCAATGACAGCTGAGCATCAGCTGAAAAAGACAGCTCGACGAAAGGCCTCCCATTCAGACGCGATTTCCTACGATTCGTCCTACCCGCGGTTGGCTATCAGCCACCGGGCGTCCGAGGAGCGCATATGAAGACCTTTTCCAAACTATTCGTTGCCCTCGCCCTGCTCGCCGGCAGCGGCATGGCGCTGGCCGACAACGATCATGGCCGGGGCCACGGACACGGCCATGACCGGGATCGCGACCATGGCCGCGGTCACGATCGCTGGCGCGATGACCGCCGCTACGACCGCCATTACTACCGCGACGACCGGCGCTACTACGGCTATCACCACCGCCCGCATTACTGGGCGCGCGGTGAGCGTTACTACGGCCCCACCTACATCGTGCGCGACTACGGCTACTACCGCCTGCGTCCGCCGCCGCGCGGCTACCACTGGGTCCGCGACAACAGCGACTACCTGTTAGTCGGGATCGCCACCGGCATCATTCTCGACATGGCCATTCGCTGATCCCAGCGAAGGTGTTCCCCCTAAAGGCGATGGCCCCGGGCGTCGCCTTTTTTATGCGCGCATGCGCCCGTGCGTTGCGCCGCACAACAAAACGGTCGCCAACCTCTGCCTATACTCGCCGGACCGCCCGCAACAGGCGGCCATCGCGGTGAAGCCTGCGGCAACACCGCATAGAAAGCTAACAACCGATGGGGAGGCTCCGATGCTGCAGCAGTTTGGCTTGTGGATCGTGCTTGCATGTGCGGTCGTGGCAGTTCTGTATGGCGTGCTCTCGGTGCGCTGGATCTTGGCAAAATCACCGGGCAACGAACGCATGCAGGAGATCGCAGCGGCGATCCAGCAAGGTGCGCGGGCCTACCTCAACCGGCAATACACCACCATTGGCGCGGTGGGTGTAGTGCTGTTCCTTGTCATCGGCTTTGCCCTGGACTGGGGCACGGCGATCGGTTTTGCGATCGGCGCGATCCTCTCCGGCGCCACGGGCTATATCGGCATGAACGTCTCGGTGCGCGCGAACGTGCGTACGGCCGAAGCGGCCCGCAGCGGACTCGCGGCGGCACTCAATGTGGCGTTCCGCGGCGGCGCCATCACCGGCATGCTGGTGGTCGGCCTCGCGCTGTTCGGCGTCACGGCGTACTACGCCGTGCTCCGTCATATGGGCTACGAGAGCATGCACGCGCTGCATGCGCTGGTCGGCCTGGCCTTCGGTTCCTCGCTGATCTCGATCTTCGCCCGCCTCGGCGGCGGCATCTTCACCAAGGGCGCCGACGTCGGCGCCGACCTGGTCGGCAAGGTGGAAGCCGGCATTCCGGAAGACGACCCGCGCAACCCGGCGGTGATCGCCGACAACGTGGGCGACAACGTCGGCGACTGCGCCGGCATGGCCGCCGACCTGTTCGAGACCTACGCGGTGACGCTGATCGCCACCATGCTGCTCGGCGGCGTGATGGCCGAACAGACCGGCAGCAACGGCGTACTGTTCCCGCTGGTCCTTGGTGGCGCCTCCATCATTGCTTCGGTGATCGGCACCTTCTTCGTGAAGGCGCGCGGCCCGAAGATCATGAATGCGCTGTACGCGGGCGTAGCCGTGTCGGCCATCCTCGCCGCCATCGCCTTCTGGCCAATCACCAGTCAGCTGATGGGCGAATCCGCTTATGGCGTCGGCCATCTCTATGGCTGCGCGCTGATCGGTCTCGCACTCACCGGTGCCATGGTGGTGATCACCGAGTACTACACCGCGACCGAGTACGCGCCGGTGCAGCATGTCGCGCAGGCGTCCACCACCGGCCATGCCACCAACATCATCGCGGGCATCGGTGTGTCGATGAAATCCACCGCGCTGCCGGTGCTGGCGGTGTGTGCGGCGATCTGGGGCTCCTTCGCGCTGTGCGGCCTGTACGGCATCGCCATCGCCGCCACCGCCATGCTCAGCATGACCGGCATGATCGTGGCGCTGGACGCCTACGGCCCGATCACCGACAACGCCGGCGGCATTGCCGAGATGGCGGAGCTTCCGCCGGAAGTGCGCGGTGTCACCGATCCGCTGGATGCCGTGGGCAACACCACCAAGGCCGTGACCAAGGGCTATGCCATCGGCTCAGCCGGTCTCGCCGCGCTGGTGCTGTTCGCCGACTACACGCACAACCTCAGTCAGCATCTCAACATCACCGATTTCCGCTTCGACCTCTCCAACCACTACGTGATCATCGGCCTGCTCATCGGCGGCCTGATTCCGTACCTGTTCGGCGCGATGGCGATGGAAGCGGTGGGCCGCGCCGCCGGCTCGGTGGTGGAAGAAGTGCGTCGCCAGTTCCGCGATATCCCCGGCATCATGCAAGGCACCGCCAAGCCGGATTACTCGCGCGCCGTCGACATGCTGACCAAGTCCGCGATCAAGGAAATGCTCATCCCCTCGCTGCTGCCAGTACTGGTACCAGTGATCGTGGTGTTCGGCTTCAAGTGGCTGGGCGGCGCGGAAGCCGGCGCGCAGGCGCTGGGCGGCGTGCTGATCGGCACCATCGTCACCGGCCTGTTCGTGGCGATTTCCATGACCACCGGCGGCGGTGCATGGGACAACGCCAAGAAATACATCGAAGACGGCCATCACGGCGGCAAGGGTTCCGACGCGCATAAGGCCGCCGTCACCGGCGATACCGTGGGTGATCCCTACAAGGACACCGCCGGCCCCGCGGTGAATCCACTGATCAAGATCATCAACATCGTGGCGCTGCTGTTGATTCCGCTGCTTTGATGGCATCAAAGGCCGGGGCGCAGGACATGCGCCCCAGCTTCAAGGAAAACCCCCAATCAAAATCCTTCTACAACGTCTTCTTCTTGGTGGGGACGGCAAAGTAAGAACGGATCATCACGGCAGATCGGCAACACCCTCGAGCTTCATGCGGCGCAGGAAGCGGTCACGCATCGGATCCGGCATCGCCGCGTGACGCACCGCGAGCGAAGCGTGGCTGCTGAATCCACCATCCGGCGTAGCGACAAAGCCCACCTGGTTACCCGTCGCCGCATCCACCGCCAGCCCGGTGATCACCCCCTCGTCGTTGATATCCAGTGCCTGCGCCAGCAAGCCGTCGTAGCCGGGCACGCGCAGGTTGAGGTCGCTCATCTGGCCGTTTTCCCACAGGAAGGCGTGGCAGCTGGCGAAATGTGCGGTGCATGACAGCCCCACTACTTGATCGCGCACATTGATGGCGAAGGCCTGGCTATGCACGTCGTTGGGATAGAGGGTGCCCAGATCCTTCATGCCGCCACTGCGTGTCCATAGGAAGGCGTGTTCGTGCAGCGCGCCGCCATCGGCGGCCGACACGTTGGAGAAGCCCACAACGTGTCCTTGCAGGTTGATCGCCATCGGCGTGTGCCAGGCGACGCCGCCAAGATTGCCGATGTCCATGACGCTGCCGTTCTGCCATAGCACCGCGTGACGCGCGGTAAAGCGTCCAACCGCCTGATCGCAAGTACCCGAGATGCCGACCATCTGGCCTTTATCGTTGAGCGCGGTCGCCGCGCCGGAGCTGTCGCCATCCAGCAAAGGCAATTCGCGCACCTGGTTCGGCCCCGGCCCCCACACTACGGGACGGAACTGCAGCACCTGGCCGCTATGCGCGGTGTCGCAACTGGGATCGTGAATCGTGTTCTCGGCCCAACCGGTGATCTGGCCCAGATCATTCACGCCGGCGGCGAAACCGTTGTTGCCGCCCAACGTGGGCAACGCGCGCATATGGCCCCAGGCCCAGACAAAACCCAGGCAGGTGCTACTGGTGGCGGTGGCTCCTGGAAAGAAGGCCGAACAACTCCAGCTTTCACCCAGCGGATCGGGCTTGCCGGTCTGTGCGATACCGGCGAGCAAGCCAAAGTTGTTCTTTGCCGGCCACTGGATATCGCTGTTGAGACCGCCCAGGGTGCCAAGGTCATAAACCGTGCCGTTCAACCACAGCGCGGCGTGCCCTTCCTGGTCGCCGCTGAGATTGGCCGCGCCACTGACCAACCCGAGATCGCTGATGCTGTTGCCCGAACTGAACGTGCCGCCCAGCGCAGCTAGCTGGGATACCCGGTATTGCGTCTGGCTCCACGCCAGCGCGGGCAACGCCGCGACGCAGGCTACGGAGAGAACAAGATGTGAAAGCCGGCGCATACGACCCTCCTTTGTGGTGATGCTGGAGGCCCGCAGGGTGGCGCTGGCGGCTGGGCGCCGGGAGTTCCACTTCTCACATTCCGGGTAGTCCGGTTGTGCTTACAATCCGGTTTATGCGCCGCTGGGAGCTTGCCATCGCACTCGACCCCGGACGCGAGCTGCCGCTGTTCCTGCAGCTTGCGGGGGCGATTGCCGACGACATCCGCAACGGACGGCTGAAACCCGGCGAAGCCTTGCCCGGTTCACGCGAACTGGCGCTGCGCCTGGGCGTGAATCGCAACACCATTGTCGCGGGCTACGGCGAGCTGGTCGCGGAAGGACTGGTCAGCACGCGCGTCGGCGGCGGCACCTTCGTCAGCGAACCGGCGCAATCACTACCCGCCGCACCTGCGGTGGCAGAACAGACACCCACCTACGCGCTGATGCCGCCGCTTCCGTTGCCGGCGAGCGGCCACGCACCCGCGCCCGGTACACTGATGATGGCGAACGGCGCGCCGGATGTCCGGCTGTTTCCCGCACGCGAACTGGCGCGCGCGTTCCGCCGCGCGATCGAACGGCGCGGCCGCATGTTGCTGGCGGCGCCGCATCCGTGCGGGCATATCCGCCTGCGCAGCGAACTTGCCGCGATGCTCGCCCGCACGCGTGGCCTGCAGGCGACGCCCGACAACCTGATGGTCACGCGCAGCATCGAGCAAGGCATTGACCTGGTGGCGCGCACCTTGATCCGTCCTGGTGACACCGTGGCCATCGAAGCCTTCGGCTATCCGCCGGCGTGGAGCGTGCTGAAGCTCGCAGGCGCTCAATTGCTGCCCATCGCGGTGGACGGCGACGGTCTCGACGTGGACGCACTGGAAGCGGTGTTGCTCCGGCAGAAGATCCGCGCCGTGTTTCTCACGCCACATCACCAATTTCCCACCACTACCGTGATGTCGCAGGCACGACGCACGCGACTGGCCACACTGGCATTGCGTCACGGCTTCGCCATCATCGAAGACGACTACGACCACGAATTTCACTACGAAGGCAAACCGATCCTGCCGATCGCGGCGGGCACTGGCCGCGCCAACGTGATCTACGTCGGCTCGCTTTCCAACCTGCTCGCGCCAGGCGTGAGCACCGGGTTCGTGCTGGCGCCGCCTTCGGTCTTCGCGCGCCTGCAAAGCGTGCGCGCGGCCAGCGACGCGCGCGGCGACGCCGCGATGGAATGTGCCATCGCCGAACTATTCGAGGACGGTGAGCTGTTGCGCCACGTACGACGCATGCGCCGCACCTACGCTTCGCGCCGCGATGCACTCGCTGCGGCGCTGACGCGGCATCTCGGCAGCGCCGTGACCTTCCGCGTCCCGGAGGGCGGCATGGGTTTGTGGGCTCGTGCCGATGACGACATCGACGTGGCTCGCTGGGCGCGCGATGCCGAACGCGAAGGCGTACTGTTCTTCGACGCCCGCCGCTTCGACTTCCAGCAGCGCGCGCAGCCTTTCCTGCGCCTTGGCTTTACCTATCACGACGAGAACGAGCTGGACGAGGCCGTGCGCCGCATGGCCCGCGCGCTAGGGCGACGGAAGGCCTCGCTTTCCGAGCCAGCCATTGCGACATAATGCGTCCGCTCCGGGCCCATCGCCCGGCGGCGGTCGACCGTTGCGCGACATCGGCGCGACGGAAAAGACGCCAGTAATGCCCGTTGTTCTGTGCATGTGCGTTCCGTATTCGGTTGGATCGCATGGGGGCGTTTTCGACCCATCGGTCCGTTGCATTTCCCCGCACCATCGAGACCCGGCATGCTCACCACTATCCGTCGCTGGTTGAAACGTCAGGCGGCCACCGTCGACCGCGAGGCGATCGCCCAGGAGATCGACGACAACGGCGAACTGGAAGGCAGCTATCTCTTCATGTGCGCGATGGCCTCAGGCATCGCCACCATCGGCCTGCTGTGCAACTCGGTGTCGGTGATCATCGGCGCCATGTTGGTGTCGCCGCTGATGGGGCCGATCGTGCGGCTGGGCCTCGGCATCGCGATGCTGGATATCCGCCGCGTGTTCCGCGCGCTGGGCACCCTGCTCGCCGGCATGGGCCTGGCGCTGCTGATCGCGATCCTGATCGTGCGCCTGTCGCCGCTGCGCACTCCCACGCCGGAAATCCTCGCGCGCACCACACCCAACCTGTTCGACATGATCGCCGCCACCCTGTCCGGCCTGGCCGGCGGCTACGCCATGATCCGCCAGCGTGGCGGCACCATCGTCGGTGTCGCCATCGCTACCGCGCTGATGCCGCCGATGGCGGTGGTAGGTTTCGGTATCGCCGTCGCCCAGTGGCGCATCGCCGAAGGCTCGTTGCTGCTGTTCACCACCAACCTGGCCACCATCGCGCTCAGTGCCACCCTGATGTGTACCTGGTACGGCTTCAGCGGCCGCGGCACCCGCGCCGCGGTGGCCTGGCAAGTGGTGGTGGGCTTTGCGGTGCTGCTGCCGCTGGGCTGGCCGCTGGCGCATGCGCTGGGCGATATCGCCAGTCAGACACGCTTGCTCGGCACCGTGCGCAGCACCCTTACCGGTGCGCTCAGCGCGCAGACCGTACGCGTGCTGGACATGCAGCTCGACGACACGCGCCGTGCGCTCGACGTCACCTTCGCCGCGCAGCACTACGACATGGAAGACGACGCCCATCTGCGCCAAGCGCTCAAAGCGGCCTTGCCACCCAATCTGGCCCTGCGCCTGTCACCGGTGATCATGGCCGATCCGACGCGTACGGATCTGTCCCGTTCCGCACTGAGCGCCAACCTGGCGAATGCACCCGCCACACCAACTCCCGACGACGACGCCAGCGCGGTGATAACGCATTTCCCGCTGCCCCTGCTCAGCTCAGGCGTCGATGCCTCGGCCAAGACGCTCACCCTCGCCATCGCGCCCGCCGCCAACACATCGCTGGCCTCGCTGAAGCAGATGGAGGACACCCTCGAAGCCCGTCTCGCCGGCTGGCAGGTGCGCATCGTGCCCTCGCCGCGGCCATTGCCGCCCGTGTTGTTTGCGCGCGGCTCGGCCGAGATCGGCCCGGACCAGATCGCGACTTTGCAGCTGGTGAGCTGGGCTGCGCAGCGCTGGAGCATCAAGCATCTGATCGCCGAGGGCCGCGCCAGCAGCGACGGCCATGGCACCGCGGAGCTGGCCTCCCAGCGCGCCGCCAATGTGCGCGACTGGCTGGAGCAACACCATCTGCAAGTGAGCCTGGGCGCCAGCTACCCCCTGCCGGATCAGCCGAAGGCGGAGGCGGATGAAGGCATCGATGCGTTCCGCAGTGTCTTCCTGCAGGTGACGGATGCGGCCAAGGCTGATTGAATGGCGGAACGCATCTCGTCGTAGAGGGAACTCGCACGTGAAAAAGCACCCGCTCGCACTCCTCCTTGTTCTATCGATGGCAGGCATGACCCACGCAGCTACTCCTCCCCCCAAGGTCAGCGGCGACGCCGCGGCCGACGCCAATCTCTGGCTGGAAGACATCAGCGGCGACAAGCAGCTGGACTGGGTCCGGCAGCACAACGCCGAGACCGTGAAGAAGTACGCGCAGACGCCCGAGTTCAAGCAGCTCGACGCGCGCCTGCTGGAAGTGCTCGATTCCAACGAGCGCATCCCCATGGTCGAAAAGATCGGCGACCGCTACTACAACTTCTGGCGCGACAAGGATCACCCCAAAGGCCTTTGGCGCCGCACCTCACTGGCGGAGTACCGCAAGGACCAGCCCGCGTGGGAGACCGTGATCGACCTCGACGCGCTGTCCAAGGCCGAGAACGAAAACTGGGTGTGGCACGGCACCGAATGCCTCAAGCCCGACTATCAGCGCTGCCTGATCCTGCTCTCGCGCGGTGGCGCCGACGCCGACGTCGTGCGCGAGTACGACCTGCCCGGCAAACAGTTCGTCAAGGATGGCTTCACGCTGCCGGAAGCGAAAAGCAACGTGTCCTGGAAGGATCGCGACACGCTCTACGTCGCTACCGATTTCGGCCCCGGCTCGATGACCACCTCCAGCTATCCGCGCATCGTCAAGGAATGGAAGCGCGGCACACCGCTGAGCAGCGCCGTCACGGTGTACGAGGGCAAGCCGGAAGACATGACTGTGAGCGCCTTCCGTGACCGGACACCCGGTTTTGAACGGGACTTCGTCGCGCGCCAGATCGCTTTCTACGACAGCGAAACCTATGTACGCGGCAAGGACGGCAAGCTGACCAAGATCGACGTGCCGAACGACGCCAACGTCCGCGCGCATCGCGAATGGCTGCTGATCGAACCGCGCAGCGACTGGAACGCCGGCGGCAAGCCGTACAAGGCCGGATCGCTGCTGGCGGCGAAATTCGATGATTACATGGCCGGCAAACGCGAACTTACCGTGTTGTTCGAGCCCACCGACAGCACCGCACTAGACGGCTATTCGTGGACACGCCATCACCTGATCCTCAACGTGATGGACAACGTGGTGAACAAGCTCGAAGTGCTCACGCCGCAGGCGGGTGCTTGGCAACGCGAAGGCCTGGGCGGCGCACCGAAGCTTTCCACCATCGCCGCGGCCGGTATCGATGCCGATGACAGCGACGACTATTTCCTCACCGTCAGCGGCTTCCTGCAGCCGACCACGCTGTACTACGGCGCCATCGATGGCGGCGAACCGCAGGCGGTCAAGCATAGTCCGGCCTTCTTCGATGCCGCGAAGTACGACGTCAGCCAGCACTTCACCACCTCGAAGGACGGCACCCGCGTGCCCTATTTCGAAATCGCGCCGAAGCACCTCAAGACCGATGGCAAGAACCCCACCCTGCAATACGGCTACGGTGGTTTCGAGATTTCGCTGCAGCCGAGTTACAGCGGCGGCATCGGACGCGCCTGGCTGGACAAGGGCGGCGTGTATGTCATCGCCAACATCCGCGGTGGCGGCGAATACGGCCCGCGCTGGCACAAGGCCGCGCTGAAGGCCAACCGCCTGCGCGCCTATGAAGACTTCGCCGCCGTGTCGGAGGATCTGTTCAAGCGCAAGATCACCTCGCCACAGCACCTCGCCGCGATGGGCGGCAGCAACGGTGGCCTGCTGATGGGCAACATGCTTACGCTGTATCCGCAGCTCTACGGCGCCATCGTGAGCCAGGTGGCCCTGCTCGACATGCAGCGCTATACGCACCTCTCCGCCGGCGCGTCGTGGATCGCGGAGTATGGCGACCCGGACAAGCCGGCCGAGTGGGCCTGGCTCAAGACCTTCTCGCCGTACACCAATGCCAAGGCCGGACAGAAATACCCGCCCGCGCTGTTCACCACCTCCACCCGCGACGACCGCGTGGGCCCGGTGCACGCGCGCAAGATGTACGCCAAGCTGGCCGCGCTCGGCTACGACACCAGCTTCTACGAGAACATCGAAGGCGGCCATGGCGGCGCGGCGGACAACAAACAGTCCGCTTTCATGAAGGCGCTCGAGTACACCTATCTGTGGGACCACGTAAAGTAAGCCCCCTCTCCGCCAGTCAGTGGGGAGTGTTTCCATGACACTCCCCGCTTCTTGCCCATGAAGCATTTCCACAAAACACGCCCCGAATTGCGCGAGTGGATTCTCGCCACCACCCGCGCAGGCCACGGCCCGATGGACGTGCTGCGCCTGATGAAAGAGGCCGGCTACGACGCGCAGCAAAGCCGCCGTGCCGTTTCCGAAGTGCTGGAGATTCCGCTTGCCGCGCTCAACGCCACCGCACCGCGCGCCGGCAGCAAGCTGCCGCGCCATCCGGTCGCGCCACAGATGAGCGTGGATGAACACACCGTGCGCATCACTACCAGCGTCGACACGCCGACCGTGCGCGTCCTCGAAGGCCTGCTCACCGGTACGGAATGCGACGACCTGATCGCCCAGGCGCGCCCGCGCCTGCAGCGCTCGCTCACCGTGGATGTGGACGGTCGCCACCAGACCGACGAGCGCCGCACCAGCAACGGCATGTTCTTCCGCATCGGCGAATCGGCACTGATCCAGCGCATCGAACAGCGCATCGCCGCGCTGGTGGATATTCCGGTCAGTCACGGTGAAGGCCTGCAGATCCTGCATTACCAGCCCGGCCAGGAATACGAGCCGCACTTCGACTGGTTCGACCCCACCCAGCCCGGCTTCACCGCTGTCACCGCCCGCGGCGGCCAGCGCGTCGCCAGCATCGTGATGTACCTCAACACCCCCGACGAAGGCGGCGGTACCGCCTTCCCCGCCGTCGGCCTCACCGTCACCGCCCTGCGCGGTTCAGCCGTCTATTTCGCCTACGACACCGGCGACCAGAGCTCCCTGCACGCCGGCCTGCCCGTCGCCAAAGGCGAAAAATGGATAGCCACCAAGTGGTTGCGCGAGCGCCCGTACCAACGCTGAGCCCGTTCGCGCACTGACGATGCCCTGAACCCTGGCGGGCCCCGCTGCTGCGACGCAGCAGGCTTTGCCGTATCCTTGGCGGCTTTCCCTCCCGCCTTTCAGCAAGGAACCACCATGGGTCTGCATCTCGTCTCCGCCGGCCGCGACGTGCCGAACGAAATCAACGTCATCATCGAAATCCCCAAGGATGCCGAGCCGGTCAAGTACGAGGTTGAGAAAGAAAGCGGCGCGATCTTCGTCGATCGCATCCTCTCCACCCCCATGCGTTACCCCTGCAACTACGGCTACGTTCCCGGCACCCTCGGCGGCGACGGCGATCCGCTCGACGCGCTGGTGATCCTGCCCCTGCCACTGGTCCCGGGCTCGGTGATCCGCTGCCATCCGGTCGGCATGCTCAAGATGACCGACGAAGCCGGCAGCGACGAAAAGCTGGTAGTCGTCCCCGTCGAGAAAATCTTCGCCGGCTACGCCCACATCAAAGACATCCAGTCTGTCTCCGCCCACTGGCTGGAGCGCATCGGCCACTTCTTCGAGCACTACAAGGATCTCGAGAAGGGCAAATGGGTAAAGGTGGAAGGCTGGGTCGGCGCCACCGAAGCCAAGGCGGAAATCGTCGCCGGCATCGAGCGCTACAAGGCCGACAAGAAAGCCTGAGCAAGCGCGATAGCTTCATAAAAACGCCCCGCATTGCGGGGCGTTTTCGTTTCAGTACCACCACACATTGCTCGCACTCCCACATAGCTCTTGCGCAGCGATGCGTAAGCGAGCCCGTAACTGGGTCCCCTGTGGAGCGGTGAGGGTTGGACGATCAGGCCCCGAAGGGGGCGCAGGCATGGATGCCTGCGCCTTTTCGATACGACAGGGATGTCGTGTCGAAAAGCCCGGCCAACCCTCACGGACCCGCCCCACGGGACTAGATTCGCGTCGCAGGCGAAGCCGGAGGGCGCGTAAGAGGGGTGCCTTTTCTTTTGGTTACTTTTCTTTGGGCAAGCAAAGAAAAGTAACTCGGCTCGCGGCAGCGAGACGAAACCCCGCCGCAGGCGGACCAGTGCGCGACAACGCGACAACCGAGCGACAACGACACTGGATTCCGGCGTTCGCCGGAATGACGAAGCAGGAGGGCATAGCACAAGGGCCCAACCCGCTCTCTAGGAGAGGGAGATAAAACGCCGACTCAGATCGTGTCGACTACACCCCCATCCACCCTCAACGCCGCCCCCGTTGTCGCCGACGCCTGCACCGAACACACATACACCACCATGTTCGCCACTTCTTCGGTGGTAGCGATGCGCTGGATGATCGAACTCGACCGGTGCGCCATCACAAACTCCTTGCCGATCTGCTCGTAGCTCTTCCCTTCGCGCTCCGCCGTCTCGCGCACCATATCCTTGAAGCCATCCGACAACGTCGGCCCCGGCAACACGCTGTTGACGGTGACACCTGTCCCCGCCGCCAGCTTCGCCAACCCGCGCGCTACGGAAATCTGCGCCGTCTTGCTGAAGCCGTAGTGGATCATGTCGGCCGGAATGTTGAGTCCCGATTCGGAAGAGATGAACACCACGCGCCCCCAGTTCCGCTGCAACATGCCCTGCATGTAATGGCGCGACAGCCGCACACCGGACATCACGTTGGTCTGGAAGTAGCGCTCCCACTCCGCGTCATCCACGTCGAAGAATGGCTTGGGCCCAAAGATGCCGGCGTTGTTGACCAGAATGTCCACGCTGGGCACCGCCTTGATCAGCGCCGCCGCACCTTCCGCCGTGGAGAGATCGGCCGCTGCGCCTTGCAAGCTCGCACCGTGCAGCTGGTGACGCAATTTCTCCACCGTCTTCTGCACCGTGTCGGGATGACGGCCGTTGATGATCACGTTGGCACCAGCGGCCGCCAGGCCTGTAGCAATGGCGAGACCAATACCCGCGGTGGAAGCGGTAACCAGGGCGTTCTTGCCGGAAAGATCGATCTGCATGCGTTTGTCCTCTGAGAAAAACTGAAATTCAGGCGATGGCGCCACCGCCATCCACCAAGACGGTCGATCCTGTCGCAAACGGTGTCGCGGCGAGGTAGACGACCGCGTTGGCTACATCCTCGGCCTGTCCGATACGCCGCGCGGGCAAGCGTTCGGCGGCGGCTTCGTACATGGCGCCGCGCGCTTCATCGCTGAGCTTCGACCATAGCGGCGTCGCGATCAGCCCCGGCGAGACGGTATTGACGCGTACCGGCGAAAGCTCCAGCGCGAGACCACGCGCCAATGCCTCCAGCGCCGCATTGACCGCACCTTGCAGTACCGCGCCCTTGCTGGGCCGCACGCTGAGAAAGCCCGAGACAAAGGTCAACGAACCGCCCTCGGCGATACGTGCCGCACGTGCAACGTGATAGGCGCCCCAGAACTTGCTATCCAGCGCGGCTCGGGCCGACTCCAGCGGTAGCTCGCGCACGGAACCCGTCGGCGTCTGCGCTGCTGATATCACCACATGATCGAACGGCCCACGGTCAGCGAAGAAAGCTTCCACCGCAGCAACATCCGCCGTATCCAGCACGGCCACCTGCACCTCCTTGCCTATGCCCTGCGCTGCCTGATCCAGCCTGGTCTTGCTGCGCGAAGCAATGGTGACTTCGGCGCCGCCCTCGGCGAAGGCCTTGGCGACGGCTTCACCAATACCGGAACTGCCGCCGACGACCAGGACTTTCTTGGAAGGAAAAGCATTCATGACTCGATACTCCGTTGATGCAAATCACGGCGCCACGGGCGCCACGCCACTCAGATGGTTTCGATTTCGCGCGAGCGGTCGTGCACGCTGACGGACATCATGCGGCAACGTGTAGCGGCCTCGTCGTAGAGCTGATCGAAATAGTTGTGGCCCTGGATCAGCAATATGTCGTTGTTTCGCAGCATGTACGGCACCACCACAGAATCCTGGCCGTCGGCGGGCTCAGTGAAAGGCTCATCGCGGCTCATGCTTTTTTCTCCGGCGCCGGCACCAGCCCCATTTGCTGCATCAAGGTAAGGTTGTCCTCGAGATGCCAGTTATCGATGATGCGGCCACCGGCGATGCGATAGATGTCGGTAGCGATGAAATCGATCGCCTGACCTTGCCCCTGCACGTCTTTGAAGCGTCCGCTGAAGTGCCCGCGAAAATGCAGGTGCACCACCACACGATCGCCCACGACCAGCATCTGTTCGATCTCGCAGCTCAGATCCGGCACTGCGGCGTGCATCAGCCTGGACACGGCAAGCGGACCGGCCGGCCCCTGTGCACGACCCGGCGGCAGTGTGCGGTCCGTGAAGTTCGTGGCCAATGCGGCGTTCGCCAAGGCGTCCTCGCCGGTATTCCAGAACGTGTCATAACGACGTGCAGCCAGGATCTGCGCCTCGGCCTGCGCCTTCGGCACGCTGCCATCGATGATCAACTGGCGTGGTTGCAGTAGAGATGTTTCGGCCTGCGCACTGCCGGCAGCCAGAGACAGAACGACAGCCGCGGAGAGACCTCGGAAGAAAGACGGCATGGGGTTACCTCGTTGAAGAGAACCAGTCGCCGCGAGTGCGACGTCGACGAGCCATGCTAGCTTTTCAATTTGCGCTCAAATACACGCGTTCCGAGGATCCAGCTTTTCCAAAATGGAAAGGATGCCCTGGGGAATGAGCTGAGTTGACCCCGCGCCAACTCGGTCAACATACTATACCCCAGTATAGTGACCGAGCCCCGCCGCCATGCCCCATTCCCCGCAAGAGAAGAAGAAGGTTCTTGGCCGCGTGCGCCGCATTCGCGGCCAGATCGAAGCGCTGGAACGCGCACTCGAAGCCGGTGCGGATTGCGCCCCGGTGATGCAGCAGATCGCCGCGATCCGTGGCGCGGTCAACGGGCTGATGTCCGAAGTGATGGAAGCGCATATCCGCGAAGAGTTCGGCGCGCCCGCACCATCCGAAGCACGCCGCGCCGAGCGCGTGCGCGAAATGACCGAGCTGGTCCGCTCTTATCTCAAGTAAGCGGGACCCTGCTCCCGCCATCGTTTTTATCGTTGTCTGTCGGAGAACACCATGAAATCACGAGCCGCCGTCGCCTTCGGGCCGGGCAAGCCGCTGGAAATCGTCGAGATCGACGTCGCGCCGCCGAAAAAGGGCGAGGTACTGGTCAAGATCACTCACACCGGCGTCTGCCACACCGATGCCTTCACGCTGTCCGGCGACGATCCGGAGGGCTTGTTCCCCGCCGTGCTGGGTCATGAAGGCGGAGGCATCGTGGTCGAAGTCGGCGAAGGCGTAACCAGCGTCAAACCGGGCGATCACGTAATTCCGCTGTACACCGCCGAATGCCGCGAATGCAAATTCTGCAAATCCGGCAAGACCAATCTGTGCCAGGCAGTGCGCGCAACACAGGGCAAGGGCTTGATGCCGGATGGCACCACGCGCTTCTCGTACAACGGCCAGCCGATCCATCACTACATGGGCTGCTCTACTTTCAGCGAGTACACCGTGGTGCCGGAAATCTCGCTGGCCGTGGTCAATCCGGCCGCACCGCTGGAGAAGGTCTGCCTGCTCGGCTGCGGCGTCACCACCGGCATTGGCGCCGTGCACAACACGGCCAAGGTGAAAGCGGGCGACACGGTGGCGGTGTTCGGTCTCGGCGGCATCGGCCTCGCGGTGATCCAGGGTGCGGTACAGGCCAAGGCCGGACGCATCCTCGCCATCGACACCAATTCCGGCAAGTTCGAACTCGCGCGCAGCATGGGCGCCACCGACTGCATCAATCCGAAGGAACACGACAAGCCGATCCAGGACGTGATCGTCGAGATGACTGACGGCGGCGTCGATTTCAGCTTCGAATGCATCGGCAATGTCGACGTGATGCGCGCCGCCCTGGAGTGCTGCCACAAGGGCTGGGGCGAAAGCGTCATCATCGGCGTGGCCGGCGCCGGCCAGGAAATCCGCACGCGCCCGTTCCAGCTGGTGACCGGTCGCGTGTGGCGCGGCAGCGCTTTCGGCGGCGTGAAAGGCCGCACTCAGCTACCGGGCATGGTCGAGCAGGCGATGCATGGCGAGATCCAACTCGATCCGTTCATCACCCATAACTTGCCGCTGGAGCGCATCAACGAAGCTTTCGATCTGATGCACGAAGGCAAGTCGATCCGCACGGTGATTCACTTCTGATCGCCATCCATGAAGAAGGCGCGCCATCACCACGGCGCGCTTTCAGGAGGCACGGAATACAGCAATGCGCCCTGGCTTCAGCGGATCGACCGCCTTCAGCCAGGACTGCTTCGCCACGGTCGCCGTGCAGGGGCCGAAGGTGCAGATGCGGATGTCACGTGCCGATGCCTCCTGCCGCAACGTGTCCAGCACCGTACTCAGCACCGAACCCACGAACGGCGTGTACAGATAGAACACCGTGCCCTCCGACACGTCGGCGACGCGCGCGTCCTGTTGGACGAAGCGCACCCGACCGAGATGCAAAGTCTGCGCACAACGTTGCGCTGCCTGCACATAAGCCTGCTCCAGCTCGATGCCGATGCAGCGAGCTCCCGTACAGATCGCCGCGAGCAAGGGCACGTGCCCCAGACCGGAACCGAGATCGACCAGCACATCGCCATCACCCAAGCCCGTGCGTTCGATCATGTCGACGATGTGCCGGGCGGGAGTTGGCTGGTAGAACACCATCTCGCTCGGCAACTCAGCGATGCCGGCATCGGGCTCATCGAAAGCCAGCACGCCGCTGAGCAGTTCGTCCCGGAAATCGTAGGCGTCGCCAGGCTCGAACGCCGCATCCTTCATCCAACGCAACAATCCGGAAGGCGCGACACCCTGGCGAATCTCGTCGCGCATGAAGTCATAGCACGCTGCATTCAACGCCTCCCATTGGGTGCGGATCGCCTCGGCGCGATGGCGCAGCGCTACGTCCGCCGGACCGCTGGCATCGCCAGCCCGCATGAGACAGGCATCGAGTTCATCCAGCATGTCCAGGCGTTGGCGCAAGCGGTCAGCTCCGGCCAGCGCAGGGTTTTTCTCCATCGTTTCGATCAAGGTTTTCAGCGTGAAAGACATGCGGGGTCGCTATGCAGATCCGGGCCGGTTCGGCCTGGGCGAGCGCATGATAAGCTTCGGCCGACCCGAGAAGCGCTCGGCCATCCGGCCTTTCCACTATGTCTGAGTTCGACGTCAGTCGCCTGCTGGACACAGACACCGTCGCGGTGCGCACGGTCCGGTGCAGCGGCACCTGTCGTCATCGCAGTGCGGAAGAATGCGCGTCGGCCACGCATCTGGTTTTCCCCTACCGTGGTGTCTACATGCGCCACGTCGGCGGCGACCAGGCGGTGGCGGACGCCAATCACGTGCTGTTCTTCAATGCCGACGAGGGCTACCAGGTAAGCCATCCCATCGAAGGCGGCGACGCCAGCCTGTCGCTGACCCTGGCGGAACCACTGCTGCACGAACTCGCGCCCAGCGCTCTGTTGAAAAGTGGCGGGAAGCTCGGATTTCTGCGCCAGCATCAACGGATCGATCCGCGCGCCCAGGCCTTGGTCGCCCTGCTGCGCCACAGCCTGCAAAACAACAGCATCGAACCGCTCGAAGCCGAGGGCCTGCTGCTCACCTTGGTTGCCCGCAGCCTGGGTCCGCGCACCTCGCATGCCAGCGCCGCGACCCACGCGCGCCAGCGTCTGGCCGATCGCGTCAAAGTGCTGCTCGCCAGTGATCTCGGCCGCCGCTGGACGCTGGCCGAAATCGGCACCGAAATGGGTTGCTCGCCGGTCTACCTCACGCAGGTTTTCCAGCAAGTCGAAGGCCTGCCGCTTTATCGCTACCACCTGCGTTTGCGCCTCGCCCGCGCATTGGATCTGCTGGGCGAGTACGACGATCTCTCCGCCCTCGCCGCCGAACTCGGCTTCTCCAGCCACAGCCATTTCACCGCCGCGTTCAAGCAGGCGTATAGCCGCTCGCCTACCGAGTTCAAGCAATCCGCGCGGCGCGCCTGACGCGTCGCTCAGCAGGCTCCGCTCGCGCAACAGGCACGCGTTTTCACCGGCGCGACAGGCTCGGCCATCGCGGGTGCTTCGACGACCTCCACCACTTTCGCCGCAGCGGCCAGCGCACGCGCTTCTGCAGCACCTTTGCGCTCACTGTAACGGTCGACCAGATAGTCGCTGCGATCACGCACCATCAAAGTGAACTTGAACAGCTCTTCCATCACGTCGACCACGCGGTCGTAGAACGCAGACGGTTTCATACGGCCGTACTCATCGAACTCCTGCCAGGCCTTGGCGACCGACGACTGGTTCGGGATAGTCACCATGCGCATCCAGCGACCGAGCACGCGCAGCGCATTGACCACGTTGAACGACTGCGAGCCACCACACACCTGCATCACCGCCAGTGTGCGCCCCTGGGTAGGCCGCACACTGCCGTCTTCCAGCGGCAGCCAGTCGATCTGATTCTTGAAGACGCCAGTCACCGCGCCATGACGCTCGGGACTCACCCAGACCTGGCCCTCTGACCACAAGGAAAGCGCACGCAACTCCTGCACTTTCGGATGCGTGGCCGGCACGCTATCCAGTATCGGTAGATCGTGCGGGTCGAACACGCGTGTCTCCGCGCCAAAGCGCTGGAGAATGCGCTCCGCCTCCAGCGCCAATTTGCGACTGAAGGATTGCGGGCGCAGCGAGCCATACAGGATCAGGATGCGTGGCGGATGGGTGGCACCCGCCGGCAAGGCCAGCTTGTCCAGGCTTGGCGTATCAAGCAGGTCAAAAGCGATATGGGGGAGATCCGGAATCGTCATGGCGGAGGCGAGCATCTCTTGCGATGTTTTTATAATTCGATCATTATGGAAATATAGAAGTCAACCCAAGACACCCGACCATGAATCCCTGCCGCGTCCTGTTTATCTGCACGGGCAATTCAGCCCGCAGCATCCTGTCGGAAGCCACCCTCAATCACCTGGGTAAGGGCCGCTTCGAGGCCTATAGCGCCGGCAGCAAACCCACCGGACAGGTCAATCCCTACGCGCTCGAAGAACTCGCGACAGCGGGTATTCCCATCGATGGGCTGAGCAGCAAGTCGTGGGATCGCTTCGTCGGCGAAGACGCGCCGCCGCTCGATATCGTGATCACCGTTTGCGACAGCGCGGCAAACGAACCCTGCCCCGTCCTGTTCGGCGACTTCGTGCGCACGCATTGGGGCCTACCTGATCCTGCCGCGGTAAAGGGCAGTCCGGTCGTCATCAACAAAGCCTTCCGCAAAGCGCACACACTGATCACCTACCGCCTGATGGAGCTGCTGAAGCTGCCGGTGGAAACCATGAGTCAGGAAGAACTCAAGCGGGCGCTCGACGGCATCGGTGCGCTGAGCGACGAAGACAACAACGGGGACGGTGCGTGAATCAGACGGCGCTTGCCTCCGGAGCGGCATCGCGCGAGGCACCTCGCATCGGCTTCTTTGAGCGTTACCTCACCTTATGGGTGGCGCTGTGCATGGCGGCCGGCACCTTACTCGGACATGCACTGCCCGGCAGGTTCGAAGCGCTGGGTCGCATGGAGATCGCCAAGGTCAATCTGCCAGTGGCGGCGCTGATCTGGCTGATGATCATCCCGATGTTGCTGAAGATCGACTTCGGCGCCATGGCCGGCGTACGTCGCCAGTGGAAAGGCATCGGCGTCACGCTCTTCATCAACTGGGCAGTGAAACCGTTCTCGATGGCCTTGCTGGGCTGGATCTTCATCCGCCACATATTCGCCGCGTGGTTGCCGGCAGCGCAGCTGGACTCCTACATCGCGGGACTGATTCTTCTCGCCGCGGCCCCATGCACCGCCATGGTGTTCGTGTGGAGCAACCTGTGCGGCGGCGAACCCAACTTCACCTTGAGCCAGGTGGCGGTGAACGACGCCATCATGGTGGTTGCCTTCGCACCCATCGTTGGATTGCTGCTGGGCATCTCCGCGATCACCGTGCCGTGGAACACACTGATCCTCTCCGTTGTGCTGTACATCGTGGTGCCCGTGCTGATCAGCGTGATGCTGCGCCGTGTTGCACTCGCCCACGGCGGCACGGATGCGCTGCAACGCCTGCTGGCCCGGCTGGGCCCGATCTCGCTCGGCGCATTACTGCTCACGCTGGTGCTGCTGTTTGGCTTCCAGGGACAACAGATCCTCGCCCAGCCGCTGGTCATCGCCATGCTCGCCGTGCCGATCCTGATCCAGGTCTACTTCAACTCGGGCCTCGCCTACTTGCTCAATCGCCGACTCGGCGTACCGCACTGCGTCGCCGCACCCTCCGCGCTGATCGGCGCCAGCAACTTCTTCGAACTCGCCGTCGCCACCGCCGTAAGCCTGTTCGGCGTGCAGTCTGGTGCTGCGCTGGCCACTGTGGTGGGCGTATTGATCGAAGTACCGGTGATGCTGTCGGTAGTACGCATCGTCACCGCCAGCAAGCAGTGGTACGAAACACGCACCGCCTGATCGACAGACTCCGGCCAAACATTCCCCCTACACTGCGCAGCATCACCGCCCAAACACATCGCTCGACCATGCAGACCAAACAAGCCATCGCCGTCCTCTCCGCACTCGCCCAAGAGTCGCGACTGGCCGTCTACCGCCTGCTCGTCGAACACGCCCCCGACGGCCTGGCCGCCAGCGCCATCGCCGAACACCTCGGCCTCGCCAACGCCACCCTCTCCTTCCACCTCAAAGAACTCGTCCACGCCGGACTCATCACCAGCCGGCAAGACGGCCGCTTCATCTATTACTCCCCCGTTCTTGAAGCCATGGACGAGTTGGTGGGCTATCTCACCGAGAACTGCTGCAGCGCGACGGGGAAGTCTTGTACGCCAGCGGTGGCGAGCAAAGCGGCTCGTTCGCGAAAACGGATGGCCTGATGCATTGGCTCGAGCGAGCCAATGAACCCCAGCATCCGAAAGAAAAACGCTTCGTAGCGACGGCATCTCGAGCACCCGCCCCTCACCCCAACCCTCTCCCCAATGGGGAGAGGGAGATGTTGCGCGGCGTCAACGAGTGGACGATCAGGCCCGAAAGAAAATCGTCCCACCGTCTGGCACTGGAAAACGCGCAACTACAAAGCACGCCGCCTGCTCTGAGGCCATTTCTCTTTGGTTACTTTCTCTCTAGGCCCCCTTGGGGGGTTGGGCCAGCAAAGAGAAAGTGACCCGGACCGCGGCAGCGGTTCGGAAGCCCGCGGCAGGCGAGCCAGGCCGCGATAACGCGACAACCGGGCGATAACGCCACTGGATCCCTGCCTACGCAGGGATGACGAGTAGGGAAGCGTGTCTGAAGCCCCCCCCCCCGAAGGGCAGACACAAACCACTAAAGATTTCGACAGCACCAATCCCCCCAAAAGCGTCTCCTAACCACACCCAAACCGCACCACCCAAGGAGACACCCCATGAACGAAAAAACCTGCGCCGTCTGCGACTACCCCCTCGACCAAAACGCCATCAAAGTCAAAATCGGCGCCCGCACCGTCGAAGTCTGCTGCGAGGAATGCGCACAGAAATTGCGCGAAGCCAGCGCGAAGCCGGCGCCATGAGCGGCAAAACCTTCTACGCGGGCCGGCGTCAGGTCGAGACGCCTTCGGGAACCATCAGCTACGTGGAACACGGCAGCGGACCGGTCGCCTTGTTTGTGCACGGCGTACTGCTCAACAGCTACCTGTGGCGCCACCAGCTGGCGGAACTCGGCAACCTGCGCCACTGCATCGCCGTGGACCTGCTGGCCCACGGCGATACGGAGATCGCGGCCGACCAGGATGTCTCGGTAACGGCGAACGCGCACATGCTGGCGCAGTTCCTCGATGCGTTGCACATCGACCAGGTGGATCTGGTCGGCAACGACAGCGGCGGCGGCATTTGCCAGATTTTCGCGGCGCTGTATCCCGAACGCATTCGCAGCCTGGCGCTGACCAATTGCGATGCACACGACAACTGGCCGCCGGAAGCCTTCAAGCCGTTCGTGGAGATGGTTGCCGCAGGCGGCCTGCCGCAGACGCTGCAAGCGATGCTCGCCGACAAGACCATCTATCGCTCGCCGCAAGCGTTGGGCCCTGCTTATGAGCGACCGGAGGCAGTGACGGACGACACCATCGACACTTACCTGCAGCCGCATCTGCGCAATGCCCAACGCACGCGCGACATCGAGCGTTTCGTCAACGCTTTCGATCATCGTCACACGGTCGGCATCGAAGATCGCCTGCGCCTGCTGCAGGCACCCACACTGATTGTCTGGGGCACGGACGATATCTACTTCGACGTACAGTGGTCGCACTGGTTGCAACAGACCATTCCGGGCACCAGGAAGCGCGTGGAATTCAAGGAGGCACGCATCTTCTTTCCGGAAGAGCGGCCCGAGGAATTCAATCGCGAGCTCAAGGCGCACTGGACCAACGTCAGCGCCTGAATAGGAGGCGCCCGGGCGAAGCACGCTTCGCCCGGGCCATCGAAGCCTTACGTCCTCCTGACGCCATCCGGCGCGACGCTGTGTCGCAGCGCGCCTGGGATGGGTGAATGGGATGATCCCGCGGTCCGGCAGCTGGCCGGTCTCTTTGCGGGATTCCGAGTGATTCGTTCGCGCACCCATCGACGGTGGATCGCCTGGCTGGCTATCGCCGCCATGTGGCTCACCATCGTTGCGCCGGTGATCTCGCAAACCTTGCTGCCGGCCGCTCATGCGACGGCCATGCACCACCATGCCGACTGCGGCAAACACGCCGAAGAGATTCCGCCGCTTTCGCCGCCGCACGATCATGCACTGGAGAAGTGCGGTTACTGCGGCCTGCTCGGCTACAGCCCGATGCTGCCTGGGGCGATCTGGCTCCCGCCGATCCTGCCGCCTGTCGCCGCCGTGCCGGCCAACCTGCCAGGCGCTCTGCCGGCGTTGCGCCTGGCAACACTCGCCGCCGCGCCGCGCGGTCCCCCGGCGCCCACGCGCGCCTGATCGATCCGGTCCCGACGGCGCCATGCGCCGTGTGTGCGTGCATGCCCGGCCGCCATGCCGGGCTGAGCGTCGCTGACGGACGGGACCTTCCGCTTGCCATGGACGGGCGTCACGCCCGTTACACCGGCTTTCTACAAGCATTATCGATATCCGGGGACCACCGATGCCTCTCCTTTCCCTTATCGCCACGGACAAGAGCGCAAAGCGCCTGCCGGGCGTCCTCGCCGCCAGCGCGCTGATCGCCGCGGCGTTCGCACCCGGCCTCGCACAGGCCTGCTCCACCTGCGGCTGTTCGCTCAACTCCGACTGGTCCAGCCAGGGCTATGCCACCAGTACCGGCTTGCATCTCAGCGTGCGCGAGGACTACTTCGACCAGTCCCGGCTGATCAGCGGTAGCGATACCGTGCACCGCTCATCGCTCGCGTTTCCGAATGACCAGGAAGTGCAGCAGAAGACCATCAACCGCAACACACTGCTCGGCGCCGACTACAACTTCTCGCGCTATTGGGGCCTGTCGGTGCAACTGCCTTATACCGATCGCCATCACCAGACCATTGCCGCGAGCGACACCGACGTCTCCACCTCCGACGCGCGCGGCATCGGCGACCTGCGCGTGGTCGCGCGCTACCAGGGGCTGAGCGAAGACGCCGGCATCGGCCTGCAGTTCGGCCTGAAGTTGCCGACCGGGCGCTTCAAGCAGGATTTCGCCTCGGGCCCGCAGGCGGGCGAGCTGCTCGATCGTGGCCTGCAACTGGGTACCGGCACCACCGACGCGCTGCTCGGCGTGTACAAGTTCGGCTACGTGACCGAGTCGATCGGCTACTTCGGCCAGGCCATGGCACAAATCGCGATGACGTCACGCGATCACTTCCGTCCCGGCAACTCGCTCAATATCAATTTCGGGCTGCGCTATCTGGATGCCGGACGTTTTACCCCGCAGCTGCAACTGAACCTGCATGGCGAGCAGCGCGAGAGCGGTGGGCAAGCGGATCGCCCGAACAGTGGCGCGGTGCTGGCGTATCTCAGTCCCGGCATCGGCATGAAGATCACGCCGCGATTCGATGCGTTCGCCTTTGTGCAGTTGCCGATCTATCAGCACGTCAACGGATTGCAGCTGGAGCCGCGGCGGCTGTGGTCGGTAGGCGCGCAGTATCGGTTCTAGGCGCATGTTCAAGGCTCCTGCGCAGGCGATCTCTGACGATTTCGCCTGCGGCTGGCGCCATGCCGCATACAATGCCCGCATCCCTCCTTCTGGCCACGTCGATGACCGAACCTGTCCGCCTCGCCAAGCGCGTCGCCGCGATGACCCAGTGCTCGCGGCGCGAGGCCGAGATGTATATCGAAGGCGGCTGGGTGCGGGTGGATGGCGAGACAGTGGAAGAACCGCAGTTCAAGGTGACGGACCAGCGCGTCGAGATCGACCCGCACGCCGAACTGGCGCCGGCCGAAGCCGCCACCCTGGTGCTGCACAAGCCGGCAGGCCTCACCACGGATCAGGCGCGCGCGCTCATCAGCATGGCGAGCCACACGGACGAAGACACCTCCGGCGTGCGCCCCCTGAAACGCCACTTCGCCCGGCTGGAATCGCCCTTGCCTTTACCCGATCACGCCAGCGGCCTGCTGGTGTTTACGCAGGATTGGCGGGTGAAGCGGAATCTGGAAGAAAACTTCGATCGCATCGAGCAGGAGCTGGTGGTCGAAGTCGCCGGCACGCTGGCGCCGAACGGCCTGGCCTTGCTCAATCACGGGCTCAGTTTCGACAATTACGCGCTGCCACCGATCAAGGTGAGTTGGCAGAACGAAAACAACCTTCGGTTCGCCTTGAAGCGCATCTCGCCCACCATGGTCGAGCGCATGTGCCAGGCGGTCGGATTGAAGGTTCTGGCGATCAAGCGTATCCGCATCGGCCGCATCCCTATGTCGCGCCTGCCGCCCGGACAATGGCGTTACCTGGCCGGCACTGACCGGTTCTGATCCCTACACGCCGGACCCGCCAACGTCCCTTACTTCGGTGCGCGCAGCGCCGAATCGCGTAACGCGGAGTCATGCAGTACTTCATCGCTCTCCGCGATATCCAGGCTGTCGATCAATCGCTCGGCCGGCGAATGATGCGAGCCCATGTGCGGCACGGCCGAGGTCGGTGCCGCACCCTGCCCTTCTTCTGCGCCTGTCTGGGGTGGCTTGCTCATCGATTAATCCTTGGAAGGAAATGGTTTTTCGCTTAGCGTGCCGCCGGCTTCGCACAGCAGGAACTTTGCTGTTGAATCGGAGGACACGGCACATCGCCGTAAGAACAGAACACGCAACAGTCGCCGGGCTTCGGGCGCAGTAGCTCGCCGCAACCCTTGCAGTCGTAGAAGAACTGACAGGCATTCGTCGGCATGGTTTCGACTGCCTGAAAGCCGCAATGCGGACAGGTCAGTGTGCTTTCCGGAACGAGCTCTGCAGGCATATGCGCATCTTACCTATAGCGCGGTGCCCAAGGGGCGCCTCAGAGCACCCCTTGCCCAGCGTAGCCGCCGTAATGCTGGATCTACCGGCGATGCGGCATGAAGGCCAGCAGCAACCACCCGCCCAGAGCGATCAGGTCAAGCCATGCGAACCAGTCGCCCCATCGTGCGTACAGCGTTTGCGTTTCGCGCAGCGGCAGATCGCCTACCAGCTCGGCATCCTGCTTTTCGCTGGATGCCTCGGCGACTACGCGGCCGCGATCGTCGCTGAGCGTAAGGCGGCCGGAGCGTGCGGTGCGCGCCATGGCGAAGCCGCTTTCCACGCCGCGCATGATCGCCATGCGGCTATGCAGCCAACCATCGACGACGAAGTCCGAAGCCGGCACCAGCAACAGTTGTGCATGGCGAGTGGCATAGGCGCTGCCCGTGTCATGGAAATCCAGATCCTTGCAGATCGCCAGACCAGTCCGCGGGGTTCCCTCGAGCATGGTGTAGCTGTCGCCCGGCGTGTGATCCTCCAGACCAATGAGCACATGATGCTTGCTGTACGTAGCCGGCGACATCACGCCCGGCTGGAACACCATCAGCATATTGCGGCGGCCTTGCAGATCGCCCTTGAAATCGACTCCTGCACCTATGGTCAGCTCACGCTGTTTCGCCAGCTCCGCAAAGGCCGGGATGCTGGCATCGGCCGTCGAGAACGAGGTCTCCGGAATCAGCACGGTCCGCGCACCGGCGCTGGCCAGCCGGTTTAGCGCATCCACATAACGCGCCTCCAGCGCCTGCCCCCTGGCTTCGCTCAATGCGGGCTGCCCATGGCCCAGCGACACCAGACCCACACGCATCGTCGCCGTGGCCGGCGCCTGCAGCCGCCACCCACCATAGGCAACAGTGGCCGCGATGAAGACCGCGACGACAGCGCCCACCCATGCACGGTTGCGTGTCGTGATCTTCGGCGCTGTCAGCACGCCGAGAGCGGCTGGAAGGAAAAGAACGAGGAACCCGGCACCCCAGATACCCGTCACGGCAGCCAGCTGGATGATTGCAAGCGCATCCATCTGCGTGTAACTGATGTTGAAGAACGTGCCGTGTGGCGAGAGCAGGTTGTAGATGTATTCGGCGGCGACCCACATCGTCGGCACCGCCAGCGCCGCCGCCAGAGCATGGCCGCGCAGCAACAATCGCCTGAACAGCAGAACGCACAGCATCAGCATGAGGCAGGGCACACCGATGAAAAGAACGATCACTGGCAGCGGAAGACCAATGTAGGTATGCGCATACGCCCACAGATTGAGCCCACCAACCGCGTACGCCACAAAGGCGGCCAGCGCCGCCCAGGGTGCGCGTACCCGGGGCGCGAGCCACAGCACCGGCAACGGCGCGAGCCAGGCCACCCACCACACAGGCTGTAGTCCGCTACCGAACCACCAGGCCAACGCGGACAACGCAGTCGCCGTCAGCCAGACCGGCAGCGCGACACCATCAGGCTTTGATGCCATCGATCAATCTCCCCAGCGATTGCTTGCAGAAGGCGCGGAACTGCGCCTCGTCATAACTGAAGCGTCCAGCGCGGTAGAGGGCAATCAGGCCGTGCTGTTGCGCCCATATGGCCATCGCCACGTCGTGCGGATCGTCTTGCTTCAACACACCCTTGGCCATGCCCTCGACGATCGCGTCGACTATGACGTTGAACGTGGGCGAGAGGCCTGCGCGGAAGTCCTCGGGATAGCGCCGCGCATCATCGCGACGCACCGAAAAGGCGTGGTCGAACAGATGCGGATGCGTCAGCGCGTAATCCAGATAGGGTTCTGCCAATGCCATCAATCGTTTGATCAGGTCAGGGCTGCGCGTACGCACCTTCCATTCATGCGCGACGCTATTGAAGCTGTCGTCGGAGAGACGTTTCAGCAGAGCATCGCGATTGGGGAAATGGCGATAAATCGCCATCGGCGTAATGCCCACTGCGTCGGCTACGCGGCGCATGGTCACAGCCTCGGCACCTTCGCTATCGAACAAGCGGTGCGCAGCCCGGAGGATCTTCTCGGCGGTCGTCAGGCGAGTCATGTATACAGTGTATACATGATATTCGCAGCGATGCAACGGCCTGCAGTCAGGGGCCTGGAAAGTTGGCAACCCAGGACTAGGGATCGGACAGTAGCTGCTCGACCCGCCGCGGATAGTTGTTCAGAAAATCGGTCGTCTCATCCTCTGATCGGGACGAACGGCCATGCCGCTGTTCCTGCCTGCGGCGCGGGTGTGACTACACGGGGTCTTTGCTAAATGCGGTCACATCGGCCGGCAACCGGACCCATGAATGCCGGCGACTGTCATAGACGGATACCTGCGGTGGCGGAAACCCGGCATCGGCAAAGGCTCCCACCGCGACACTTACCGATTCGTCATCGCCTTCTTCCGTATGAAAGACGGTGGTCCCGCAGACGGGGCAGAACCGGTAGATAAACCTGGCACCCTGATCGCCGACGCGAACGTATTCGGTGGCAACGCCTGAGACCTTGAACGGAGCGGCATAGCTGGCCAGGGCCGCGAAGACACTGCCCGTCCTCCGCTGGCAGGCGAAGCAATGGCAAACGCCGACCCCTTGCGGATCACCTTCGACTTGAATGCGCAGTTTCCCGCAGGAACAGGAGGCCGTTTGGAAGGACATGGGGCACCTCTGAACTAAGCCAGGGATACAAGGATCGTTGCATTGCTCCGCTTGCATCCATGGTGCCCACACAGGAACGGGGTCAGTCAAGACAGCTCGCATCTGCTTGACTCAACCTGTCTCAGTCATCGCTATCCGATCCCGGCCCCCATAGAGATGGAGGCAGTCGGGTCGCTCATCGTGTGATCAACGATGACTGGATTCACCCAACTGCCTCCACCTTCTTATTTTCAAGCTACGCGTGCAACGGCACCTGCTGTATCCGCGGGTCTATACCCCTCCCGCCCGCATCCAACTACTTCGCCGATTTCACTTCCACCACGATCACCTTGACGGCCGTCGCGCCGATGTTCTCGTTACTGTGCGTCACTGGCTCGTTCCACACGGCCTCCCCTGCCTTGTGTTCCGACTCGGTCACCTTTCCATCCGCCAGCGTCGTCTTGGTCTTGCCTGATGTGACGAAGTACACGACAGAACCCGGATGGGAATGCATGCCGATTTTCTCGCCGGGCTTCGCGCTTACTTCCATCACTCTTACTTGCGCGTTGTCGACAAGCACCTTGGTGTTCTTCGGTGCCACCGTCGCCATGTCCTGCGCCAACACGGGTCCGGCGCAGACACACGCCAGCGCGATCAACACCACTTTCGCGTTTCGATACATTGCGATTGCCATGACTTGTCCTCCGCACTACGTTGAGATGGTCCAGGGTCCTTGACTGCTGATCGCGCGATCAGCGCCCACGTGTGGGCTCCCGTTCCAGGCGGCAGGCTTGCTCCGCCCAAGTCGATGCCGCGGCATGAGAACCAGCGGCAGCGAGCGGCATCGCGTTGTACGAAATTCCGGTGACTACGCTGGTGCTCGGGCGGAGACTGCACAGCGCATGTTTGCCATCGTTGGTCGGATGCCGGTGCCCGGCGAAATCACCCAGGCACCTGAATGACGCTACGCGCCACCGGAAGGGGCGTCAATCATGCAAATGGTGGATGGCTGCACACGGAGCAAGACGCGTCCTGGGCGGCACCAGCGGTCGTCAAGTTGGCTCGCTCTCTCTACAATGCGCCCCCTTTTGGCTCTCCGGTTTTCGCGTGCATGGACATTGTTGTCAATGAAGAACTCAAGGCTTATATCGACCCGATGACGCCGGAGGAGTACGACGCGCTGGAGCGGAGCATCCTGGCCGAGGGTTGCCGCGATGCGCTGGTGCTGTGGGGCGACATGCTTGTCGATGGCCATCATCGTTACAGCGTTTGCCGCAAGCATGACCTGCCGTTTCAGACCATCCAGAACACCCAGTTCCGCTCCATGGCCGATGTGCATCTGTGGATGATCGACCAGCATCTGGGCCGCCGCAGCGTTTCTCCGTTTCAGCGCGGCGTACTGGCCTTGCGCAAGCGGGAAATCCTGGCTGCGCGACGCGCTGGTGCTCGCGAAGTCGATGACCAGGCACACGCGCAAGCCGCAGCGGAAGCTGTCAGCGATGCGCCCGAAGACGCCACTCCCGTCGCCGCCACCCCTGCCGACGCGCCTAAGCCGGAGCCTCTGCCCAGTCGTGTGGCCATCGCGCGCGAAGCGCGCCTTAGCAACAGCCAGGTCGGCATGATCGAGAAGATCCACAAGCAGGCCGCGGAAGAAGTGGTCGCCGCGGTGAAAGCCGGTACTCTTTCGATCAACGCCGCGGCTGCCGTGGCCAGCCTACCGGTCGAAGAACAGCGCGCCGCGGCGGTGGCCGGCGGCGACGAACTCAAGCAGGTTGCCCGGCGCGTACGCGAGGCAAAACGCAAGCCGCGCGATGAAGTCACGCCCGCGCAAGACACAACAGACGACAGCGAGCTCCACACACTACGCCAGCGCGTGATCGAGCTGACCGCCGAGAACGAAGCGCTGCGCCGTCAGCTCGCGGAACTGCAAGGCCAGGTTTCCGCCTCGGACTGAAAGAAACATCCAGCGCACGCCGCAGGTACGACTGCGGCGCTCGCATGCGCCTGACCTAGCCCGTGCTCTCGGCGAGTTCTCGCTTGCCCAACCCAAACACGTAGTACAGCACCGTCAGCAGCACGAGCCACAGCGGCCCGACCACCAAGGCGACGCGCGTGTCCGGAAAATGCGCCATCAGCCCGATCACCAGCACCAGGAATGCCAGCGCCACCCAGGAGGCATAGGGATAGAGCGGCATGCGGAAAACCAGCCGCTGGCGTTCGGCGTCACTCAGGCTCCGCCGGAATTTCATCTGCGTGATCAGCACCACGCCCCAGGTCCAGATCGCACCGAAGGTGGCGACCGACGTTACCCACACAAAGACTTTCGCCGGCACCAGATAGTTGAGCAGCACGCCGAGCAGCAAGGCGATGATGGATATCTGGATGGCCCGATGCGGTATGCCGCCGCGCGAGGTCACCGCGAACACCCGCGGCGCCTGGCCTTGCTGGGCCAGGTTGTAGAGCATGCGGCCGGTGCTGTAGATGCCGCCGTTGCACGACGACAATGCGGCGGTAAGCACCACGAAGTTGATGATGCCCGCGGCGGATTTGATGCCGAGGCGTTCGAAGGTCATCACGAAGGGGCTGCCGTGCGTGCCCAGCTCGTTCCAGGGATAGATCGACAGGATCACGAACAGCGCGCCGACATAGAAAATCAGAATGCGCCAGAACACCGAGTTGATCGCGTCGGGAATCGACTTGTTCGGGTTGTCCGCCTCGCCGGCGGTGAGGCCGATCATCTCCACGCCGAGATAGGCAAACATCACCATCTGCAACGCCATCAACATGCCCTGCGCGCCATTGGGCATGAAACCGCCATGTGCCCACAGATTGCTGATGCCCGTCGCAACGCCATGGTTGCCGAGGCCGAACAGGATCATGGCGCCGCCGCCGATGATCATCAGCACGATCGTTACTACCTTAATCATGGCGAACCAGAATTCGAACTCGCCATAAGCCTTCACAGCGGCCAGATTCACCGCACCCATCGCGGCCAGTGCCGCCAGCGCCCAGATCCATTGCGGCACATCCGGAAACCAGATGCCCATGTAGATACCGACGGCGGTAATTTCCGCCACGCAAGTCACCAGCCACATGAACCAATAGTTCCAGCCGGTGAGATAACCCGGCAGTGGTCCGAGGTAATCCTGCGCATAGCGGCTGAAGGAACCGGCCACCGGGTTGTGCACCGCCATTTCGCCGAGCGCGCGCATGATGATGAAGATCGCTACGCCGCCCATGATGTAGGAGAGCAGGATCGCCGGCCCGGCGAGTTTGATCGCGTTGGCCGAGCCCAGGAACAGACCTACGCCAATGGCCGATCCCAGGGCCATGAGGCGGATATGACGTTCCTGCAGGCCACGCTTCAACGCTTGTTCGTTCGTGTGCATTAGGTGTCCCGATACGAATGGCTTGGTTGTCTGAAGAAGATCGTTATCGACTTAATCCGCCACAAAACCGATCTTGGCGTGCGTCCCATCGCAGAACGGCTTGTTCTGGCTGCCGCCGCAGCGACACAGAAAGGCGCTGGTGACTCGCGCCACCATGCGGCCGGTGCCGCTGGTGATCTCTAGATTGCCGCGCACTTTCAATGGGCCATTGGTCTGCGGATCGATATGCAGCGGGCCGTCGCGCACAACGAGTGCATCAGTTGCCGTTCCCGTCGGTGGTTCACCGGTGGCGCTGAAGCCGATGTCGTGATGCGAGCCGTCGCAGAACGGCTTGTTCTTGGAAGCGCCGCAGCGGCAGAGCGTGGCGCGAAAACCGGCGGGCACACCGTTCAGGCGCAGGTCGCCGCGGAATGCGTACGGCCCGGCCTCGCGCGTGGCGGCGAGATTGACCGGCGGTGCAGCTTCGTCCGGACGGCCATCGCGCCGCTTGTATTGGATGGCGCCCGAGGGACAGGCATGGGCGATGTCCGCCAGCCGCTCCACATCCATGGTGTCAGGATGGATCCACGGACCCTGCACATTGGCAAGGAAGACCGTGGGTGCGCCGGTGACGCAGAAGCGCGCATGGATGCAACGCTTTGCTTCGAACAGCAGGGTCAGCTTCTCGCCTTCGACCTGCTCAATGCCGTCCTGCACGGAAGTCGGCGGCGATGGTTGAGCAGGCGGCGCGGTGACAGGTGCCGCGGCCGAGGGCGCGGGCCTGGCGAGATCGAAGTTCTGCACGGCGTTCTGCGCGAGCCGGGACAGGATCGAAGCCGCCGCGGCGGTACGGGCGTCGCCACCCTCGTTCATGCGCACGGCGGCATCCGCCAGCTGCTGGATGCGCTCGCGGAAAAAGCGGCGCGCACTGGGGCCAGGCGGCAGCGCTGCGGTATCGCGCAAGGTAATGAAGGTGACGCCCGCATGGCAGGTGGGATTCGATGGGCCGGCGGGCAGCCGCGCCGCGCGCTCGGCCAGCGGTACCAGTGCATGCATCAGGCCGATCGACAGATCCAGCGCCAGCATCTTGTCCGGATCCGGCGCGGGGACCGCATAGGTATAAGCGAGCAGGCGCTGCATCAGACCGTAGGCGCTATTGGCCAGATCGACGGTAGCGATGGCCCTGGCATCTTCGAGCCACACGCGCCCTTCCGGACGCGGCGGCCGGCGCAGTACCGGGTTGGTGGCTGCGGGGAACGCAGGCACGAAGGAGGGATCGGCGGCGAGCAGTGCCTGATACTCATCGCGGATGGCCGCGAACTTCTGATAGTGCGAGCCTACGGCGTTCTGCTGCGCGCCTTCGCCCTGGGTCACGATCGCGTTGAAGGCGATCAGCGCGGTCTTCAGGCAGATCACGCGTTTGGCGCCCGGAAGGGAGACATCGGCGTCGGATAGTTGCAGCGCCGGGTCACCGCATAGCGCATTGGCTTCACCCTGCGCGTCGACCAGTTTGCGCAGGTTTTCGCCCAGCCTTTCGTAGAACGCGCCCACGGTGTCGTAATCCACACCCATCGGTGTAAGGCGCGGACCATCGGCACCGCGCACGAACACACGCTCGGGAGCGAAGCCCTCGCCATCCATCTCGGTGGAATCGGCGGGCCGTTCCAGGTAGATAAAGTGTTGCAGCGTGGCTCTGTTGAAGGGCGCCAGCTTCACTACCACGCCGGCCGGCAGGTAGCCGGGGTCAAGTGGGAAGTTCGAGCGCCCGACCCGCGGCGCGCCACCTAGCGCGGCGGTGATATTCCACACCGATGCCAGATGCCCCATCTCCTCGGTGGCGATTTCCACAATCGTGCGCCGCCAGCGCGTGACGGCATCGAGCTGCTCGGCTGTCAGACCTTCATCCAATGACGACTTCAGCGAGAAGGCGGCATAGAGATAGGTACACATGAGGCAGTGCTCGAGTTCCGCCGCCTCGTACAAGGCATGCAGCAACTGCTCGCGACTGGGTACGACATCGACCGGGTTATGGCTGGCCATGGCTGGCTCCCCAGGGGATATTTCGGGAAGGCCCGAAGGTACACCGTCGACAAGACAAACCCTAGGCCATCTTGGCCTGGATGTGATGTGTGTTTAGGGCACCGGATGACCCTTGCTTGCCGTCCAGATCGCATACCAGTCTTCCGCATCGAGCTGCACGTCCAATGCAGCGATGGCTTCGCGCAATCCTTCGATGCGGCCTGTGCCAGTAATGGTATGAGGACGGGAGGGATGACGCAGCACCCAGGCAAAAGCGAGCGTGGCGAGGCTGATGTCATGGTGCGCGGCGATGGCGGTCATCTGTTCGCGCACGCGGATGGCCTGCTCGTCCTGGCCAGTGAACAGGCGGCCGCCGCCGAGTGGCGACCAGATCATCGGGCGCAGGCCCAGTTGCTGGGCCTGGTCGAGGGTGCCGTCGTCCAGCGCATCCATCCGCAACGGAGACAGCTCGACCTGGTTGGTCAGCAGTGGATGCCGCTGGTGCAACAGCGCGAACTGGCTGGTGCTGTGATTGGAGACACCCCAGTGCTGCACTTTGCCCTCGCGAATGAGCGTGGCGAAGGTGTCGGCCAATGCGGCGGCGTCCATCAGATAATCAGGGCGATGGATCAGGACCAGATCCAATCGCTCGGTGTGCAGGTTGCGCAGGGACTGCTCCACTTGCGCTCGCACATACGCTGCCGAGGTGTCGTAGTAGTTGACCTGATAGTTGCGCTGGGCGGAACGCAGCCGGATGCCGCATTTGGTGACCAGTTGCATGCGCTCGCGCAACGCCGGCATCGCTTTCAGCGCTTCGCCGAACAGCGCTTCCGCCCGGTAGTCGCCATAGATGTCGGCGTGATCGAACGAAGTGATGCCAAGCTCTAGCGCCTGCTCGATCCAGCGCACGCGCTCCTGCACGCTGAGATTCCAGTCGGTGATGCGCCAAAGGCCCGCGACAATCGGCGAGAGCTCGAGGGTTTGCGTGGTGTTGGTTTGGGGCGTCATGTAGAAATCTTGGAATGAAATTACCGGGTCTGCCTTTAAGCAGAGGCACGTTTGAATGAAGCATCGACTTGCGAAGCTATCCCGTCGTCACGCCGAACCGTTCGGCATAAAGCTCGGTCACCCAGTCGATAAACGCTCGCACTCTTGGCGACAGCTGCCGATGGTAGGGATACATCACGGATACCGGCAGCCCCGGCGAGGCCCAATCACCGAGCACCTCCACCAGGCGCCCATCGCGGAGCAGTTGCTCGACGTGATAGCGCGGCAGCTGCACCAGTCCGCAACCTTGCAGCGCCGCGACCAGATAGCTGCCGGCGTCGTTGACAGAGATCCAGTTGCTCAAGCTGTATTCCCGCGTCTGGCCGTCCACGATGAGTTCAAAGGGATAGGCGATATCGCGGCTGCTGGCGAAGAAGCCGACGGACTGATGGTTGGCGAGTTCGTCGGGATGCGTTGGCGTACCAAAGCGGCCGAGATACTCAGGGCTGGCGCAGATGATCTCCGGCATCACCGCCAGGCGGCGCGCGACCAGTGAGGAATCCCTGGGCGTACCGGCACGGATCACGCAGTCGATGCCTTCGCGCACCAGGTCCACCAGGCGGTCGCCACTGCTGACGATCAGGTCGATGTGCGGATAGCGGCCGCGGAAGTCGTTGATCCGCGGCAGCACGATGGTGGTGGCATGGGTGCCGTGCAGATCCAGCCGCAGCGTGCCGCGCGGATTGGCGGCGGCGGTGCCCAGCGCAGACTCGGCGTCCTCTAGCTCGGCCAGCACGTGCACGCAACGCTCGTAATAAGCGCGTCCATCGAGAGTCGTGCGCACCTGACGGGTAGTGCGTTCGAGCAGGCGCGCGCCTAGCCGGGCTTCCAGTTCCTTGATGGCATAGGTAGCCGTGGCGCGCGGGATATCCAGCTCGCCGGCGGCACGGGAGAAGCTGCCGAGCTCGACGATGCGGGTGAACAGGCGCAGGGCATCCAGGCGATCCATGGCGCCCATTATTCAATGAGAGCGAATTGATATGCCAGTTTGAGGCGATTTATCCAGACAGCCTCAACGGAAAGAATGCCTCCCACGTAAAGACCGGCCTACCAAGGGCCTCCCCAACGACTGGAGCATTCCCCATGAACGAGCAGATCAAGACCGCCCTGGTGACGGGCGCCTCGGGCGGTATCGGCCGGGCTATCGCCCTGCGCCTGGCCAGCGACGGCTTTGCCATCGCCGTGCATTACGCCGGCAATCCGACGAAGGCGAACGAGGTGGTCGCCGAGATTGAACAGGCCGGCGGCCGCGCGCTCGCCGTGCAGGGCGATATCGCCGATGCGCAGGATGTGACGCGTCTGTTCGACGCGGCTGACCAGCTTTCCGGCAGCGTGGATGTCGTCGTGCACAGCGCCGGCATCATGGCCAACTTCCCGATCGCGGGCGGCGACGTCGATGCGTTCGATCGCATCATCCGCACCAACCTGCGCGGCAGTTTCCTGGTGCTGGGCAAGGCGGCGGAAACCCTGCAACGCGGCGGCCGCATCATCGCGCTGTCCACCAGTGTGATCGCCAAGGCCTTTCCCACCTACGGCGCCTACGTGGCCTCCAAGGCCGGTGTGGAAGGACTCGTGCATGTGCTCGCCAATGAGCTGCGCGGACGCGACATCACGGTGAATGCGGTGGCGCCTGGTCCAGTGGGCACGGAGCTGTTCTTCAACGGCAAGTCGGACGAGCAGATCGCACAGATCAGCAAGCTCGCGCCGCTCGAGCGCATCGGTACACCCGATGACATTGCCAGGGCCGTGTCCTTCCTCACCGGCCCGGACGGCGGCTGGGTGAATGGGCAGGTCGTCCGCGTCAACGGCGGCATGGCGTAAGACGCCACCGCCCTCTTTTTCTTCGGAGATAGTCCAATGAAACAGATCATCCTGATCACCGGCGCGTCCAGTGGTTTCGGCGCACTCGCCGCCCGCGCGCTGGCGCAGGCCGGCCATACCGTCTACGCCAGCATGCGCGAAACAAAGGGGCGCAATGCGCCACAGGTCGAGGCCCTGGAAAGCTATGCCAGGGAACATGCGGTGGATCTGCGCGCGATCGAACTGGATGTGCTTTCGCAAGACTCCGCCGACACCGCGGTAGCGCAGGTTGTGGCCGCGCATGGCCGGTTGGACGTGGTGGTCCACAATGCGGGCCATATGGTGTTCGGCCCGGCGGAGGCGTTCACGCCGGAACAGTTCGCACAGCTCTATGACGTGAATGTACTGGGCACGCAACGCGTGAATCGGGCCGCCTTGCCGCAGCTGCGCCGGCAGCGGAAGGGCCTGGTGCTATGGGTGTCGAGCAGCAGCACGCGTGGCGGTACACCGCCTTATCTCGCGCCCTATTTCGCTGCGAAAGCGGCGATGGATTCGGTAGCGGTGAGTTATGCCGGTGAGCTGGCGCGCTGGGGTATCGAGACATCCATCGTGGTGCCGGGCGCCTTCACCAAAGGCACCAATCATTTCACTCATTCAGGCAAACCCGCCGACACCGCGCGCGCAGAGGAATATGCCAAGGGTCCGTATGCGGGGTTCGAGGACGACATCCTGCGCGGACTGGCAGCGTGTGAACCGGCGGATGCGGATGTAGCGACAGTGGCGGATGCGATGGTCGATATCGTGAACCGTCCGCACGGACAGCGACCGTTTCGCGTGCATATCGATCCGTCCGATGACGGTGCTGCGGTTGTTGCTGCAGTGGCGGACCGGATTCGCGCGGAGTTTCTGCGGCGGGTCGGCGTGGGCGACCTGTTGTCGCCACGGGTGATCTGAAGCTTCCGCCGGTTGCGATCAGCCGTGGCGCAGCTGATCGCGCAGGTCGGTCACCGCGGCGTTGATGCGCGAGACGTAATCCGCCAGCGCAAGCGAGTGGTTGGCGAACTGCGGCGACGGACCGCCATTGAGCGCCAGTGGGCTATTGGGTGCCTGCACCGCCTCCAACTCATGGATGGCTTCCTGCAGGTCGGCCTGCGCCGCCGGATCTTTGAGCACCGGCGCAAAGTCGTGCTGAAAAGCTTTCATCTGCATCAGCAGGGCCGTGGTGTACCCGCGCGCTTCGTAGAAGGTGTCGTCGCCGCGTCGCCACGGCGCGCTGCCTTTGCGCATGGCCATGGCCGACACCACCACCGGCCAATGCGGCGGCGAGAACTCGCCGGGGCGCGGCGGCATAACGCCAGAGGCGAGACGTCGCTCGAACGCATCGAGCCGGTCCGAAGCCACTTCCAGATAGTCGGCCAGGTGGTCGGCGCTGGCACTGAAGAAGGCGTTGTCCGGATCGTCATCGGTCAGCCGGTCCAGATAGGCCTGCAAATGGTCGCCGACCTTGCGGTACTGGCTCTGGGCGTTACGCAACGGCCAGCGCCCGCCCCGACCGGCCAGCAGGCTATCGGCATCGGCCAGATCCTTGTCTTCGAGCAGCGGGGCCTCGGGGCGGGCGAAGTCGCTGCGCAGGGCATGCAACAGATCCCGCGAGGCAATGAGCGAGCCGCGCTCCCACGCGGGCGACTCTTCCATCGCAAGCACCGAAGGATGTTTGTGCCCCTTGGCATGCCCTTCGTGTTTGTTCACCAGCGCCTGCACCGAGCGGATCACGCTGATGGTGGTGGCCGCACCGGGCGTTACCGGACGCCGCATAGCGGTGAGTTCGGTGCGCGGTGGCGCGGCGGGATCGAGCAGGTCGGGCTCCCGGTCCCACCACCATATGGCGATGCAGGCCAGCAGCAGCGGCACCGCCAGCAACACCAGCACCACACGCAACAGGGCGTGGCTCGGTCTGGCGCTGGACTCGGTGACTGGCATGCGCGATTCCTTGGGCATCGATCCGGTGACAACGCGCTAAAGGTAGCGCGGGATGACAATGACTAGATAGCTTGCGCGGAGCTTGCGTCGAATACAAAAATTGCCTGGAGCTCAATTGACGTCGCGCAGCGACGGCCCACCGGGTTGCTGCCATGGATGGCGGCAACAAAAAAACCGCGCGTGCTGCCACGCGCGGTTTTGTCGCCAGATCTGGCTCACGCCCGGTGGTAGACCTCGGCCCCCTGCTCGCGGAACTCGGCGGCCTTTTCGGCCATGCCTTCGTCCAGCGCGGTGATTTCGTCCGTGCCGTGCTCAGCGGCGTAGTCGCGCACGTCCTGGGTGATTTTCATCGAGCAGAACTTGGGGCCGCACATGGAGCAGAAATGCGCCGACTTGTGCGCATCCTTGGGCAAGGTCTCGTCGTGGAATTCCTTGGCCTTCTCCGGATCTAGGCCGAGGTTGAACTGATCGTCCCAGCGGAATTCGAAACGCGCCTTGCTGAGGGCGTTGTCACGCACCTGCGCACCGGGATGGCCTTTGGCGAGATCGGCGGCATGCGCGGCGATCTTGTAGGCAATGATGCCGTCGCGCACGTCCTGCTTGTTGGGCAGGCCGAGATGCTCCTTCGGCGTGACGTAGCAGAGCATGGCGGTGCCGAACCAGCCGATCATCGCGGCGCCGATAGCGCTGGTGATGTGGTCGTAACCCGGCGCGATATCGGTGGTCAGCGGCCCGAGGGTGTAGAACGGCGCCTCGTGGCACTTCTCCAGCTGGCGCTCCATGTTCTCCTTGATGAGATGCATGGGCACATGGCCGGGGCCTTCGATCATGGTCTGCACATCGTGCTTCCACGCGATCTGCGTCAGCTCACCCAGCGTATCCAGCTCGCCGAACTGCGCGGCGTCGTTCGCATCCGCGATACAGCCCGGACGCAGGCCATCGCCGAGACTGAAGGACACGTCGTATGCCTTCATGATTTCGCAGATGTCTTCGAAGTGCGTGTAGAGGAAATTTTCCTTGTGATGCGCCAGGCACCACTTGGCCATGATCGAGCCGCCGCGCGAAACGATGCCCGTCACACGCTTGGCGGTGAGCGGCACGAAGCGCAGCAGCACACCCGCGTGGATGGTGAAGTAGTCCACGCCCTGCTCGGCCTGCTCGATCAGCGTGTCACGGTACAACTCCCAGGTGAGGTCTTCCGCCACGCCGCCGACTTTCTCCAGCGCCTGGTAGATCGGCACGGTGCCGATCGGCACCGGCGAGTTGCGGATGATCCACTCGCGCGTCTCGTGGATGTGCTTGCCGGTGGACAGGTCCATCACATTGTCTGCGCCCCAGCGGATCGACCACACCAGCTTTTCCACTTCCTCGGCGATGCCCGACGACACGGCGCTGTTGCCGATGTTGGCGTTGATCTTGGTGAGGAAGTTGCGACCGATGATCATCGGCTCGCTTTCCGGATGGTTGATGTTGGCCGGGATGATGGCGCGGCCGCGTGCGACTTCATCGCGCACGAATTCCGGCGTGATCAGCTTCGGCAAGGCCGCACCGAACGACTGGCCCGGATGCTGGTTGCACAGCGCACTGCCGGCGAGGGCTTCGACGCGCTGGTTCTCGCGGATGGCGATGTATTCCATCTCCGGCGTCACGATGCCGCGGCGTGCGTAGTGCATCTGGGTGACGTTGGCGCCAGCCTTGGCGCGCAGCGGCGCGCGCAGGTGATGGCTGAAGCGGATGGGGTCGAGCTTGGCGTCAGAGGCGCGTTCGCGACCGAAGCGCGAGCTGAGATCCGACAGACGCTCCACATCGCCGCGCTCGGCGATCCAGTTTGCGCGCAGGGCGGGCAAGCCGGCGGCGAGATCGACGCGGTAGTTCGGATCGGTATACGGGCCGGAGGTGTCGTAGACGGTAATCGACGGATTGGTCTCGCCGCCGAACAGGGTCGGTGTCTGCGCCTGCGCAATTTCGCGCAGCGGCACTTTCATATCGGGGCGACTGCCCTGCACGTAGATCTTGTGCGAACCGGGGATCGGCCGGGTCACGGCCTCGGAGAGTTCCTGCGCGGCGCGCGCGAGATCGGAGGGCTGGGCATTCATCGGCATTACGTCCTTCGAGAGGCAGGGGACGAAGCGATGGCGCCGGACGCACGAAGGGCTGGGTTCGTGCGGCGAAGCTCCCTACACCGGTGCTAACCGGATCAGGTTCGAAGGGACTCTCTCAGCCGACTGTGGTCGGCACCCCCGCTTCCAGAAGCGTCTATTCAAGCACGAAAGCGGGATACGGGCGAGTACGCCAGCCCAAAGACCGGTCTTTAGCGCGGCAGATAAGCGCGCAGGAAAGTAGCCACGCCGGCGCGGGCGTTGGCTTCCATCTCGTTGGCGAAGGCGTCCTGGCAGCCGTCGCAGCCGAACATGCGGCGCAGTACGAGATCGCCCTTGATCAGGGCAAAGAACTGCACGCTGGCCTGCGGCACGTTCTCGATGTCCAGCTGGCCATGGTCAACCGCCTGTTGCAGCAGGCGTTCCAGCAGCCTGTGCGTCCGGGTGGGGCCTTCCTCCCACAGCAGCTTGCCGTAGCGGGGATTGCCCTGGCGGCAGTCGCTGAGAATGGCGCGGAAGGTGCCGACATTCTGCGGATCGCAGTCGATGTGGGCATGGATCATGGCGATATTCATCAGCACGTCGCTGATGTTCGCCTGGGGCTCGTAGTGGTAGGTCTCTTCCGGCAGCAGGTCCTGGATGCGCGCGCGGATGACCTCGCGGAACAGGTTGTCCTTGTCGCCGAAATGGCTGTAGACGGTGAGCTTGGAGACACCCGCCTCGGCCGCCACGGCGTCCATGCTGGTGCCGGCGAAGGCGTTGCGGATGAACAGGGCCTTGGCCGCTTCCAGGATCGCCGCACGCTTCTCCATGTCCTTCGGGCGACCGGGACCCTGAGGCTTGGTTTGCGGGATCGTGTTCATGCCTACACCTTCACAAAGGAATAACCGGGGTTTATTATACGAGCCGGTTTACTTATTTTCCACCGCCGTGCTGAACGGCTACCCATGACCTCTACTATCGCAGAACTCACCCTCAGCGGCCCCTATCGCCATGCCCAGCGCACGCTGGCCGCGTGGTTGGAACAGGGGCACGCCGCCGCACGCCGGCGCACGTTCGCCGCCCGCATCGCGCTGGCCGCATTGAATGCGCCGGAGCGCCACCAGCTGGCACGCTGGCTGGCCTGGCTGGCGGTAGCGGCGAATAGCCGAGGCAAGGTCACGCCGCAGAGCCGCATCCTGCGCCTCGATGCCTCGTTGCATCAGGCTGTGGAAGATGCGCTCGCGCGCCTGCCTGCGGGCATGACTGGCGCGCAGACGCGGACTCGACGTTTGACTGCGTAGTGTCCGCGGACACCGCGCCACGCATGACTTCCGTCAGCTCGGCGCGGTGACTTCCGGCACTTCGTAGGCAGGCAGGCAACCCGCAGGCTTTGCACATTGTCGGAACAGGCCTAAGCGCTTATCCTTTTTGACCTTTTTCGATTTGCACGGGACGTAGGCTGAGATGGCGATGAACTTCGAACAGGCGCGGCAAAACATGGTGGAAAACCAGGTACGCCCCTGGGAGGTGCTGGACAGCCGCGTCCTCGATGTACTCAGCCGCGTGCGTCGCGAGGATTTCGTCGCCCCTGAGCACCGCCAGCTGGCTTTTGCCGACCTGAGCCTGCCGCTCGGCCATGGCGAAGTGATGCTGAAGCCGGTGATCGAAGGCCGCGTGCTGCAGGCGCTAGAACTCGCCGGTACCGAACAGGTGCTGGAGATCGGCACCGGCTCGGGTTTCCTCACCGCCTGCCTGGCCAGCCTTTCGGCACACGTCACCAGCGTGGACATCCACGCCGATTTCGTTGCTGCAGCAGGGCAGCGCCTGGCGCAAGCCGGTATCGGCAACGTCAAGTTGGAAGCAGGCGAAGCCGTCAACGCATGGCAGCCGGCCGGCACGTTCGACGTGCTGGTGGTGACCGGTGCCGTGTATGAGATTCCCCAGCGTTTCTTTGGCTGGCTCAAGCCGGGCGGCCGCCTCCTGGCGGTGCGCGGCCAGTCGCCGGTGCAGCAGCTGGTGCTGTTGACCCAGGAAGGTGCGGGCCGCTATCGCGAGGAGAGCCTCCTCGAGACCGACCTGCCCTATCTGGTGCATGCCGAGCCGCCACGCCAATTCGTTTTTTGATCCCCGATTCATACCCCAAGAGGCAACCCATGCGTTTGAAGCTTCTGACCCTTGCCCTGGCCCTGACGGTACTTCCGCTGTCCGGCCACAGCGAGGATTTGCTGGATGCATACCGAGAAGCACGCGCCAACGATCCAGTGCTGTCGCAGGCGGACGCCAGTCGTCTGTCCACCGGTGAAGGCGTGACTCAGGCGCGTGCGCTGCTGCTGCCGCAGTTGAATGCCGGACTGACCTTCAGTCAGGCGAGTGGCAACAACAGCCTCGCGGGCACGGCGGGTGGCAGCGGCCATTCGCGCAGCCGCGACGTGTCCGCCACGCTCAACCAGAGCGTGCTGGACCTGAGCAAATGGGCCAGCCTCAAGACCGCCCGTTCGCAGTCGGATGCGGAGAACGAGCTGTACCAGGCCGCGCTGCAGGCGCTGTACGTGCGCGTGACCCAGGCCTACTTCGGCGTGCTCACCGCGCAGGATTCGCTGACCTATGCCAAGGCCAACGAGGACGCGTACAAGCAGTCCTACGAGCAGGCGGACCAGCGCTTCAAGGTCGGCCTTTCCGCGGTCACCGACGTGTACCAGGCCAAGTCGTACTACGAGCTGGCCAAAGCGCAGACCATCGCCGCGCAGAACACGCTCAACGATTCCCGTGAAGCACTGACCCAGATCACCGGCAAGCCGACTGGCGAGCTGAAGAAGTTGCGCGAAGATCTGCCGATGGATGCGCCGTCTCCGGACGATCCGAACACCTGGGTGCAGGAAGCGCTGAAGAACAACCCCAACGTGCTCTCGCAGCAGTACACCGTGGAAGCCGCCGAGCACAGCATCAGTGCCGCCCGCGCCGGCCATCTGCCGACCATCAACGCCACGGTGACCCGAGGCGAAACCACCAGCTGGCTGGAGAACGGCAGCTACAACCGTCCGGGCAACGGCCGACTGGGTACCACCGCCGGCCTGACCCTGTCGGTGCCGATCTTTGCTGGCGGTGCCACGCAATCGCGTGTGCGCCAGTCGATCTACCAGCGCGATGCGGCACAGGATTCGCTGGAGGCACAGCGCCGCCAGGTTGCCCGCGACACGCTCAACTTCTACCGCTCGGTCGGCGCCGGCATCCTGCAGGTGCAGGCAGCCAAGGCTTCGGTGGATTCGGGCCAGAAGGCGCTGGAAGCGACCCGCGCCGGTTTCGACGTGGGCACACAGACCATGCTCAATGTGCTGAACTCGATTCAGACGCTGACCCAGGCCGAGAGCAGCTACTCGCAGGCACGCCACACTTTCATTCTGAACAAGCTGCAGCTGAAGCAGTCCTCGGGCACCATCGACCTGAAGGATCTGGAATCGGTGAACGCACTGCTGCAGTAAAGCGCAGCATCAAGCATCAAGAAAGGCCGGGCATCGCCCGGCCTTTTGCTTTACGTCATTCCTGCAGCTGCTTATCGATCAGCGACATCACTCGTTGTACGGCGCCGCGCTCGCTGTCGAACACAAACCGGGCTCTCGCGCCCATGGCTTCGCGCTGTGGCTTGTCGCGCAGCAACCGCAGCACGTCGTTGCCGAGATCCTCGACACCGGCCAGGCGTACGCCACCGCCTTCGCGAATCAGGGTCAGGGTGATCTCTTCGAAATTGAAAGTATGCGGCCCCACCAGCACCGGCTTGGATAGCGCCGCCGGCTCCAGCACGTTGTGCCCACCGATAGGCACGAGGCTGCCGCCGACGAAAGCCAGATCGGCGGCCGCATAAAACTGCATCAGCTCGCCCATGGCATCGATCACGAACACCTGATGCGCTGCGGATGGCACACGGTCCGCACTGCGCGTGGCGGCGGAGAAGCCGAGGCTGCGCACGGAGCTCTCCACCATCTTGAAGCGCTCCGGATGGCGCGGCGCGATCAGCAGCAGCGCATCAGGCAAGCGCTTGAGCACTTGCAGGTGCGCCTCCAGCACCGGCAGCTCTTCGCCCTCATGCGTGCTGCCCGCGATCCACACCGGACGCAGGTGCCCCCATTGCTTGCGCAGCTCCTCGCCAGCGGGAACCGCGTCATAGGGCACCGGCATATCGAATTTCAGATTGCCACTGACCACGATGCGTGCCGGATCGACACCGAGCAGCCGGTAGCGTGCCGCGTCGGTGCGCGATTGCGCGGCGATCTGCCGCACGCAACCCAGCGCCGAACGCACCATGCCCTGCAGCGGACGGTAACCGCGCAGGGAGCGTTCGGACAGCCGCGCATTGACGATCATCAAGGGAATGCCGCGGCGCTTGCAGGCGAAATAGAGATTCGGCCAGATCTCGGTTTCGACAATGATCGCCAGCTGCGGCCGCACCCGCTTCATGAAGCGCGACACCGCGAACGGCAGGTCGTAAGGCAGGTAGACGTGGAACACGCTGTCGCCGAACAGTTGGCGCACTCGCTCCGATCCAGTGGGCGTCACCGTGGTGACTACCAGTGGCGCGTTGGGATAGGCCTCGCGCAACGCCTTGATCAGCGGCTCGGCGGCATTCACCTCGCCCACCGATACCGCATGTACCCACAGGCTCCCGCGCACAAGCGGCAGCGGCCCCTGATAGAAGCCGAAGCGTTCGCGCCAGCGCCGGTGATAGTCGCGATAGCGCACGCCACGCGCGAGCAGGCGCAGCACGATCAGCGGCGTCACCAGGTACATGGCAAGGGTGTAGAGATAGCGCAACGGCGGACCCTTCAGTCAGGCGCGGCAGTATAGCCAGTGGGGCCAGAGCGCGGGCCACGCGGAGGCCTTGAATAGGCTCTCCGAGGGAAGCCCTTGTACAATCCGCACCCCATGCCCGGTGCACCCCGCCCTTCTTTTCAGCGCTCTCTGCTCGCTCCAAGCCATTGGCCGGCGTGGATCGGCGTGGGCCTGTTGCGGCTGATCGCGCGTTTGCCGCGCGGCCTGCTAATGGCGGTGGGCCGCGGACTTGGTGTGCTGATCCAGCACTTTCCCTCGCAACGCAGGCGCGTCGCCGAGGTGAATATCGGACTGTGCTTTCCCGAGCTGTCCAAGCAGGAACAGGCCGAACTGGTGAATGCGCATCTGCGCGATATCGGCCTGATGATGGTGGAGTTCGCACTCGGCTGGATGGGCAGCAATCGCGCCATTGCGCGCACACCCATCACGCTCGAAGGCATCGAGCACCTCGAGGCCGCGCGTGCGCAGGGCAAGGGTGTGCTGCTGGTCGGCGGCCACTTCTCGCATCTGGAACTATGCGCGCGGCTGGTGTCGCAGCACATCCGCATCGCCGGCATGTATCGGCGCATGGATGCTCCCGTATTCGAATGGGCGGTACTGCGCGCGCGCCTGGACTACGCCGACGCGATGTTCGACAAGGACGATATTCGCGGCACGGTGAAGTACCTGCGCAACGGCGGCACCCTTTGGTATGCGCCGGACCAGGACATGCGCAGCAAGGACAACGTATTCGTGCCGTTCTTCGGCGTCCCGGCGGCCACGATTACCGCCACCCATCACCTGGCGCGCATGTCCGGCGCATTGGTCATTCCGTTCTTCCACCGGCGCCTGCCCAACGGTGACGGTTATGCACTGCGACTTGGCGCGCCGCTGGCGGATTTCCCGAGCCAGGACGCACTTGACGATACCGCCCGCATCAATGCCTGCATCGAACAGATGGTGCGTGAAGCGCCCGAGCAATATCTGTGGGTACATAAACGGTTCAAAACCAGACCGCCAGGCAGCCCGGACATCTACTAGGCCGCGACAGCCAGACGACAGACAGCTCACGTACAAGGCATGTCGTGCCATCCCCGACACCTGTCTGCTATGTCCATCCGGCTGTTCCTGCGCTCGCTGCGCTACCGTCATGACTGGCGCGGTGCTTCCCCGAAGCGTCTCGCCAGTGCCCTGAAGTACGTCGCACGCAGCGCCCGCATGGCGCGGCGCCAATCGGCATGGCTGCGCGAACTGTACGGTTCGCCGCGGCTCACCGCGGTGCTTGGGCACGACCCGCGCCTGCTGGAGCGCTGGCACCACCATTACATCAATCGCCAGATGGGGCGCGCGCGGCGCATGGCGGTGATCAGCGCGCACTACCGCTTCGTGTTCTCGCAACTGCCGGCGGCCATGGTGAATGCGGTGTACCTGCAAGGACGCCATCAACTCGGCTCGCTGGTCCTCAAGGACGGCAGCGAGTTGTTGATCGAACTGCGCCGGCCCACCGGCCGCAGCCGCGAGGGCGAACTGTCGCTTTGCTTGGCCAATGCCCAGGGACAGCTGTTGTCCTCGGTGATCTTCAGTATCGCCGACGAAGGACACAGCCTGCTGATCGGCTGCCTGCAGGGTGCCGCAGCGGACCTGGGCCGCGACGCGGTGCGCGACCTGACCAAGCAATGCCATGGTCTGCGCCCGAAGAACCTGCTGTTCTCGCTCCTGCTGGCCTTCGCCGAAGTAGCGCAGTGCAAACAAGTGCGCGGCGTGAGCAATCTGGCGCATCCCTTCGCCGGCGAGGCCGACAAGATCAAGGCCGACTACGACAGCTTCTGGCAGGAATGCCAGGGCGAACCACTTTCCGACGGGTTCTATGCCTTGCCGGCACGCGAGCCGATGCGCGACGAAATGCAGGTGGAGAGTAAGCACCGCTCAGCCTTCCGCAAGCGTGAAGCCCTGCGCCGCGAAGCTTGCGAGCTGCTGATGAGCGCTCTGCGCGGCAGTGAACTGCCGCTCGAAAAAGCCGCTTAGCTGTCCCTCTGCCCGGGCAGCCGTTCACCCCGCCGGATCACACGGGTCGCCTCATACAGCTTGGCGTATTTCAGGAACGCGTAGAACGCGTGGATGCGCGCCGCGATAAAGCCCGCCCAGCCTGAGCGGTAGTGTCCGCGCAGCACGTAGTAGCGGAAGAAGGCGGCGATGGAGTTGGTCAGCATGCGCAGGCGCAGCCCCGTGCTTCGACGCTCCGTCAGGTCGGCGAGCTGCAGGCTGGAGTAGCGATTGGCCTTGTCCACACGTCCAGCGATATCGCGCTCGCCGTAATGGTCGAGCACCAGGTCGAGCACGCCGATCGAACCCTCGGCTTGCACTTCCTCATGGACCTGATGCGCGCTCATACGCGCGCGGCGGCGATCGAACAGGCGCACGTAATGGTTGAGGCGACTGCGCGGCGACTGCCACTGCCAGAAAATCCATTCGCGGCGCCAGACCTGATATCCCGCATGCTCTGGCGCATCGAGCACCTGACCCAGCGTGTCCGCAGCGCCATCCGGCAAAGCCTCGTCCGAATCCAGCAGCAGCACCCAGTCATGGCTGGCCAGATCGATCGCGGCCTGCTTCTGCGCGCTATAGCCTGCGAACGGCTGAGTCGACACGCGCGCGCCGTAGTGAGTGGCGATGGCCACTGTGGCATCGGTGGAGCCAGAATCGAGCACCACGATCTCGTCAGCCCAACGCACACTGGCCAGGCAGGCGTCCAGCGTGGCGGCGCTGTTGTAGGTGGTGACCACCACCGACAAGGGTTCACGCGCCATGCGCTGCTCCCTTGCTGTCGGGCAGCACATACAGCGCCGCGCACCACAGCCCGAGCACCCAGGCGAACAACAACCCCCACCAGGCCGAATAAAAGGCCAGATGCGTGTTCAACGGAAACACCATCACGCCCAGCGCGACACTGGCGGGAAATGCCCGCTTTCGCGCCGCCGGCCCCACTCGCCACGCGTGCCACAGCGCCAGTCCGGCAGCGGCCAGCCACATCACCAGACCGATCGAACCGGTCTCCGTCATCACTTCCAGCACCAGCTGGTGCGCGTGGCAGGCACCCTCACCCGCACCACAGGCTTCATCCGAAACCACGAAGTGATCGTTGGCCGGCGCAACTTGTGGATAGGCATAGCGGAAGCCGCGCACTCCAACGCCATTGAACGGATGCGCGGCGAACATCTTCAGGCTGGTACGCCAGATATCCAGGCGACCGCTGAGCGCGGCATCGACCGCTTGATCCGAACCGTTCAGCGCTACCAGGGTGTGCTCCATGCGCGCATGGAATCGCTCGGAGGTCTTCCACGCGATGCCGCCCGCCACTGCGACGACCAGTACGCCGGCACCGCATGCAAGCAGGAAGCGCCGCGTCAAACTGGCTTCGTGCCAGGCAAAGGCCAGCACCACCAACGCATAACTCAACCAGGCCGCGCGCGAACCCGCCAACAGGATCGGACCGAGCAGCAGCAGGCCCGCGAACACCAGGCCACGCAGACCCCAACGCTGTCGCGCCGTCCACAGTGCGAACGGCGACAGCACTGCCAGGCTCGGCCCCAGCTTCAAGTTTCCCGCGCCGAAAATGCCGGACAAACGTTCCGCTTCGGCATGCCCGCCCAGACTCCAGCCGGTCAGCGCCTGCACCCACGCATCCAGCACCCATACGGCCAGCACGGCGGCCACGGCCATATACATGGTGCGCAGCTTCGCATCCCAGCGCATCGAGTAGCAGGCATACAAACCCAGCGGGATATAGCGCAGTAGCGCGGCCACTGTGGACCAGCTCTTGCCGGGCATGATCGCGTCGACCGCGGAGAACAGGGCTGCGCCGATGTAGGCCGCCAGTAGCCAGAGCAGCAATCGCGCTCCGGCGTGTTCGCTCAAGGCGTGTGGCCGGCGCAGAAACAGCATCAGACTGCCCAGCAGGCACAGGAAAGTACCCAGTTCCGAGCTGCGCCCGAACGGCAGCAGAGCGATCACCAGCCAGAACGGCAACAGCGGCGAACGCAGCGCGGCCTTCAATAAGGAAACCATCGGGTGCATGCACGAAACCTGTGAAGAGGCCCGGGCATTGTATGTAGGAGCGCACCCTGTGCGCGAAACGGCCCGTTAGGGCCGCTGTTTTACAAGATAAAAGCGCGGCCCTAACGGGCCGTTTCGCGCACAAAGTGCGCTCCTACGCGGCCGTGACTTCGTCGTACAGCGCCAGCGTGGCCTGCTGCATGTCGGACAGGCGATAGCTCTGCAGCATCGGGATCGGCGGCGCCACACGCAGCAGTTCGGCCGCGCGCTCCACCAATCGCTCGCGATCGCCCACCGGCACGCGGCCCGCGGGATACAGCTCAGCCAACAGCTCACCGACACCGCCGTGCGCATAGCCAAGCACCGGCCGGCACAGCGACAAGGCCTCGACCACGGTGCGGCCGAACGACTCGGGCTTGTTGGACAGCTGCAGGATCAGCGCGGAAATCGCGTAGATATCGCGCACGTCATTGCGCGGCGGCGTGAGCACCACCTGCGACTCCACCCCACGCGCCTGGATCAGCTCGCGCAACTCGGCCACGTAAGCTTCGCGGCCCGGCTCGATCACCCCGAGCAACAGCAGGCGTGCATCAATGCCGCGGCGCTTCAGTTCGGCAACCAGTTCGACGGCATCGTGATGACCTTTCAGCCGCGTACCGCGACCTGGCAGGGTCAACAGCGGAGCGCCGGCCAGACGGGGAAACTCGGCGAAGAATGCCTTCTGCCAGGCGTCGTCCGGACGGTGCCCATAAGGAAACGCCTCCGGATCGATGCCGCGCGGGATCACCCGCACACGCGCCGGCTCCAGCCAGCGATAGTGGCTGAGCACGTAGTCGCGCAGGGTCTGCGAGACCGCGATCACCCGCTCGCCACGCAGCAAGATGCCGCTGTAGCGCCCCGGCGAGTTGAGGCCGTGCACGGTAGTCACGAAATGCGGCTTGGTCTTCAGCCCCTTCAGCGCCCACCAGCCCAGCCAGGCCGGCAGGCGCGAGCGGGCATGCACGATGTCCGGCTGGATCTCGGCCAGGATGCGGCGCAGCGCGCCGGCCCGGGTCAGGGTACGCAACGACTTGCTGCCGATATCCAGCGTGATGTGCTCACTGCCCTCGGCCTGCAACTGCCCGACTAGACGCCCGCCGGCGGAAATCACCACCGACCGGTGGCCCGCCTGTACCAGCGCGCGCCCCACCTCCAATGCCGACCGCTCCGCTCCACCCGACTGCAAGGCCGGGATCAGCTGGACAACGGTCAGCGACCGGGCAGGTGCGGCAACGGCGGACATGGTCGGTTCTATGAGTGCCTTCATCCTTGGAGACAAGCAGCAATCGTGCCGAAAGCTGCGCTACGTCACATTAAGGCCGGTGCGGCCCGATGGTAAGTCAGTCACTCAGGACGTAATGCGCGCCGCAGTAAGGGCAGGTGGACTCCCCGCCATCGTCGACGATGGGCAGATACACCTTGGGATGGGAGTTCCACAGCGCCATGCCAGGCATCGGACAGGACAGCGGGAGGTCCTTGCGCGTCACTTCATAACGATTTTCGGCATTGGCCGGGATCGACTTCACCGTCGCGGAGGGTTGCGACATGGGGAACTCCACACTGGACATCGGGCCGCCAATGGTAGCAGGCTGCGTCGCCCGGGCGCTGCGGGGAACTCGCGCCGGCGAAAGATATAAGCCCAACGGTCAATTCAGATTGTCACGCGGCAGCTTCACCATTCGCCTGCAGTTGTCAGGCCATCCATCCTTGAGGGATCACCATGGATTTCGGAAAGATCGTTGCGCGTGTCAAGGCCATTCTGACCACGCCTAAAACTGAGTGGCCGGTAGTCGCGGCCGAGCCGGCCACCACGCAGAGCCTGTATACCGGCTACATCTTCATCCTCGCTGCCTTGCCGGCCATCGCGCGCTTCATCAAGGACAGCCTGTTCGGCTCTGGTGCGTTCGGCGTAACGGTGCGTATACCGGTGGGCGCCGGCCTCGGCGCGATGGTGCTGAGTTACGTGTTGAGCCTTGTGATGCTCTACCTGCTCGCGCTAATCGTGAGCGCGCTCGCCCCCAGCTTCGGCGGGCAAAAAAGCACGGTGCAGGCACTCAAGGCGGTGGCCTACGCATGGACCGCCTACTGGGTGGCGAGCATTGCGGTCATCCTGCCGTGGATCGGCTGGCTGATCTGCATTGCCGGCCTGGTCTACGCCATCTATCTGCTCTTCCTCGGCTTGCCGCACACCATGAAATGCCCGGAAGAGAAGGCCGGCGGCTATGCCGCGGTGAGCGTGATCATCGGCGTAGTGCTGTCACTGATCGTGGGTGCCATCGTGGGTGCCATCTTCCTGAGCGGCATCATGGTCGGCGGCGCCATGCATACGGCAACGATCACCAGCTCCGACGGCAGCACGGTCACGGTGGACAAAGACAGCGCCCTGGGCAAGCTCGCCGCTATGGGCGAGCGCGCCGACCAAGCCAGCAAGGAACTCGAAGCCGCGCAGAAATCCGGTGACGCGACCGCGCAACAGGCCGCCATGGGCAAGATGATGGGCGCCGCCATGGGCAATGACAGCAACGTGCAGTCGCTGTCCGCCGACCAGGTGAAAACGTTCCTGCCTGACAGCGTGGCCGGGCTGAAGCGCGAGAGCCTGTCGGCCGAACGCAGCAACACCATGGGCATGCAGGTCACCACCGCGCGCGGCCAGTATGGCGACGGCAATGGACACAACGTGGAGCTGGAAGTCGGCGACACCGGCAGCATGAAAGGCATGATGGCGATGGCCAGTGCGATGGCGCCGGAAAGCGAGCAACAGACCGACCACGGCTACCAGAAGACTTACACACAGAACAACCGCCTGATCCACGAAGCCTGGGACAACACCAGCAAGAGCGGCGAATACGGCGTCATCGTCGGCCAGCGTTTCTCGGTCAAGGCATCCGGCCCGGCCGACAGCATCGATCAGCTCAAGGGCCTCGTGAACGGCGTGGATCTGGACAAGCTGGAATCACTAAAAAACGAGGGTGTGACCAAGCACTGAAGCGCGGCCAGCCATCCGCCAACAAAAAAAGCCCGCGCCGGTGACGACGCGGGCTTTTTGCTGCAACGATCGCGCTTACTGCGCGCCGTCGGCCTTTGGCACCGAGGCCTCGGTGGTGATGCGGATCTTGATGTCATCGCTGACGTTCGGCACGTAGGCGCCCATACCGAAGTCCGAACGCTTCACTGTGGTGGTGGCGTCGAAACCGACGGTCTGCACCTTCATCATCGGATGCACGCCGCTCTTGTTGAGCGTGGCGTCGAGCACCACCGGCTTGGTCACGCCATGCACGGTCAGGTCACCGGCGACCTTGTACTTATTGCCGCCGACAGCCTGCACCTTGGTGCTCTTGAAGGTCGCGGTGGGGTACTTATCGGCGTCGAAGAAGTCCGGCTTCTTCAGATGCTCGTCGAGCTTGGCGACGTGCGTGTCGAGGTTGGCCAGCGGCAGAGTGACTTCCACCGAGGACTTGGCCGGGTTCTTCTCGTCGAACACCAGGGTGCCATCGCTCAGGCCGAGGTTGGCGGTGGGGTTGGAGAAACCGAAGTGGCTCCAGCTGAACAGCACGTTGGTGTGGCCGGGGTCGAGCTTATAGGTGACCGGCTCCGCCTGGGCGGTAAAGGCTGCGCCGATCAGACCGGCGAGAACGAGATAACGAAGTGCACGCATGGATATGCCTCCAGTGAAAGGGAAATGCGGAAAAGGCGAGGAAAGCGCAGTGCCCGGTCAGGCAATACGGCAAGCCTCGTCGAACGACAGGCGCGGACTGCGCGGGAACAGGTCGCGGCTGGCGTCGCCGTAACCGATATTGATCAGGAAATTGGACTTCACCGCCGTACCGGCGAAAAACGCCGCGTCCACGCCAGCGTTGTCGAAACCAGACATCGGGCCGCAGTCCAGGCCGATCGCACGTGCCGCCATGATCAAGTAAGCACCCTGCAGGCTGCCGTTGCGGAAGGCGGTGGTGTCGATATGTGGCTGATTGCCGGCAAACCAGCTCCGCGCGTCGGCATGCGGGAACAGCTGCGGCAGCTTTTCGTAGAATTCGTGGTCGGTGGCGACGATGGCGGTGACCGGCGCGGCCATGGTCTTGGCACGGTTGCCTTCGGACAGGAACGGCGACAGCTTCTCCTTGGCTTCCTTCGACTTCACGAACACCACGCGCATCGGCGAGGAGTTGGCGCTGGTCGGGCCGAACTTGGCCAGGCCGTAGAGCTGGTGCAGCTGCTCGTCGCTCACCGGCTTCGGCAGCCACGCATTGAACGTGCGGGCCTCGCGGAACAGCTGGTCGAGGGCGGTCTCGGAAAGCAACTCGCTCATGGGTATCCTTCAGGGAAACGCGCCTTGGGTGGCGCAACAGTCTGCAAGTGTAAGGGCGCGCGCAGGCGAGCAGGACCCCGTCGGATGGAACGTACTGTGGCGAGAATCGAAACAATCGTGGCCGCATGCTGAAACTGCATGGCGACTGCTGGGTCATCACCGACGGCCGTGCCGGCAACGACCGCCAGGCGCTGGCGCTCGCCGAACAGCTCGGCCTGCCCTTCCGCCATCTGGTGCTGGGCATGCGTGCGCCATGGTCCTGGTTCGCGCCCCGCCTGATGCTGGGTGGTCGGCTCGCCCTGCCCGCGGAGCAGCGCCGTGGCACCCTGGTGCCGCCGTGGCCCAGCGTGGCGATCGGCTGTGGGCGCGCGGCAGCCTTGTACACCCGGCTGCTGCGCAGGCTTTCGGAGGAACACACCTATACCGTGCAGATCCTCGACCCGCGTATGGATTCCCTGCACTGGGACACGGTAATCGCCCCGCTGCATGATCAGTTGAGCGGCCCGAACGTGCTGCATCCCCTGGGTTCGCTCAATCAGGTGGATGACCACTGGCTGGCAGATGGCCGCGATATCTGCCCGAGCTTCGGCGAACTGCCGCAGCCACGCGTGGGTGTGCTGCTGGGCGGACCGCGCAAGGGCATGCCGATGGATGCCACCTATGCGGAGCAGCTTGCCGACCGCCTGCTCACCCAGCATCGGCACGAAGGCGGCAGTCTGCTGGTGCTGGCTTCGCGGCGCACGCCAGATGCGGTGATGGAAGTGATGCGCCGACGCCTGGCGGGCGTTCCCGGCCTGATCTGGAACAATCGCGAGGACGGCACGAACCCCTATCCCGGCGTACTTGGCTGGGCCGACAGCCTCGTAGTCACGCCGGACTCGGTGAACATGCTCTCCGAGGCCTGCGCTGTCGGCTGTCCGGTACAGACCTATGTCGCCAGGCCGTTGCCGGCAAAGGTCGCGCGCTTCCACCGCGCACTGCGTGATGCCGGCCTGCTCCACGACGTCGACGAGCCGCTGTCGCGGCAACGTCAGCTGCCTCTGCGCGAAACCGCCGCGCTGACGAGCACCCTGCGCCTACGCATCGCCGAGCACCAAGCGCCATGGGAACGAAAACGCTAGCCGTTGTCCTTGGGCTTCACGTGGAAATCGAAACCCAGCGCCCGCGTCACCTGCTCAACCTCAGCGGCTAGCCGCTCCAGCACCTCGTCCCTTGGCGCAATGCGCGAACGCAGGTCCAGGGTGCAGGCGAGTGCGCGACGCAGCATCTCGCCATGTGCCCGCGTCAGCACCTCGGCCTGCGCCGTATCGAGCAGGCCCGCTTCGCGGCAGGCTTCGATCAGCGCGGCATTGGCCGTTGGCAGGAGCAAGCCGGGATAGTCGGCGGCATGAGCCAGTACTAGTCCCTGAAGGGCGAACTCGATATCCAACAGGCCACCGTGCCCCTGTTTCAGATCGAACTGGCGCTCGTCGGAACGGTCGCGCTCGGCGCGCCAGCGCTGACGCATGGTGCTGACTTCCAACATCACGGCGGCACTGTCGCGTGGTACGGCCAGGATGCCGCGGCGTACCTCCGCCAACTCGGCATTCAATGCCGCATCGCCAGCGACCGGCCGCGCGCGCAGCAGCGCCTGATGCTCCCAGGTCCACGCGCGGCTTTTCTGGTACTCAGTGAACGCATAGAGGCTGCTGACCAATAGACCTTTGGAGCCATCCGGGCGCAGCCGCGTATCCACTTCATACAGACGCCCCGCACGGGTAAGCACGGTGAGCCAGTTCATCACGCGCTGCGCCAGACGCTGATACCAGCGGGAGCCCTCGATGGGGCGCGGACCATCGCTCATCTCATGCGCGCGACGGGTGTCGTAGACAAAAACCAGATCGAGATCGGAAGCGAAACCAAGCTCCTCGCCACCCAGGCTGCCATAGCCGAGCACCGCGAACCCCGAACCTTCGCCCGGCAAACGACCGTGCTGCGTCATCAGTTCGCGCTCGGCCATCGCGGTCACCGCCAGCACCACCGATTCAGCCAGCGCGGCCAGACGACGCGCTGTAGCCACCGCATCCGCACGCCCGTCGTTGAAGGCCAGGCCAAGGCGGAACGCCGTGCTCGCCTTGAATTCATTGATGCGCTCCAGCTCGGCCTCGGCCTCGCGCTCATCCAGCGTACCAAGCACGCGGCTGATCTCCGCACTGATATCGGCGCGCTTCAGCGGCAGCTGGTCAATGCGAGGATCGAGCACGTCGTCCAACAGCAAGGGCTGGGCGATCACGCGCTCGGCGAGGAAAGCGCTGGCCGCGAACAGGCTCGCCAGTCTCCGGCGCGCCGCCGGCTGCTCTTCAAGCAGCGCCAGATACGACGAACGTCGCGCCACCGCCTGCACCAGCCGGCACAGACGCAACAGACACGGCACTGGCGCCGCGCTCTCACGCGCCAGCGCCAGCAACTGCGGCATCAGGCGATCGAGCTGCTCGCGCGAACGTGCCGGCATGGCGCGCACCGCGGCGGCCTGCGGGAGCTTGAGCAGCGCTTCGGCAGCTTCTGCGCCCGGCACGAAGCCGGAAGCTTCCATCGTGCTGGGATCGAGCGACTCCGCGCACACCTTTTGCCATAGCGCCACGTCTTCCACCGGCGCACTGGCCGTGCGGCCGCCCTGCGGCATCAGCACTTCCGCGAATTCTTCGCTGACGATGGCACGGTGATGCGCCAGCTCCGCCGACAAGGCTTCCCAGGATGCCTTACCCAAGCCCAGTGCGATGCGCTCGCGGCTGAGTGCATCGTCGGGAATGTCGTGGGTCTGTGCGTCGCGCAGCATTTGCACGCGGTTCTCCACCCGGCGCAGATAAATATAAGCCTCACGCAGCGCACGGGCACGCGCGGCACTGATGTGCCCGCGCGCTTCGCAGGCAGTCAATGCCGGCAGCAGGCCGCGTACGCGCATGCTGGGTTCGCGGCCGCCGCGGATGAGCTGGGTCAGCTGCACCACGAATTCGATTTCGCGGATACCGCCGGGACCGAGCTTCAGATTGTCCGCAAGATCCTTGCGCGCCACTTCCGCATCGATCAACGCTTTCATCTCGCGCAAACCGGCAAACGCGGTGTAGTCGAGGTATTTGCGATACACAAACGGCCGCAACAGTTCCTGCAGCTGCTTGCCAGCATTGCGATCGCCGGCCACGGGCCGCGCCTTGATCCAGGCGTAGCGCTCCCAGTCGCGGCCTTCGCTCTGGTAGTACTGCTCCATCGCGCTGAACGGCAAGGCGAGACGCCCCGCGTTGCCGAACGGACGCAGACGCAGGTCCACGCGCGCGCAGATGCCATCCACCGTGGGCTCATGGAGCAAGCGCACAAGCTGCCGCCCCATGCGCACGAAGTACTCGCTGTTATCGAGCGAGCGAGCGCCGTCGCTCTGTCCGCCACTCGGATACGCCAGCACCAGATCGATATCGGAAGAGAAATTCAGCTCGCTGCCGCCCAGCTTGCCGAAACCCACCACCACCATGCGCTGCAGCACGCCGTCGTGCCCGCGACTGTGTCCGTAGCGTGCGGCCAGCGCCTGTTCTGACCAACCGAGCGCCGCGGCCAGTAGCACTTCATAGAGCACGCTGGTCGCGGACAACGTATCCGGCAGCTCATCCAATCCGTTGACATCGCGAAACACCAGACGCAACGCCTCGGCATGACGGAAGCGGCGCAGCGCCGTCATGCAGACGGCCTCGTCCTGGTCCAGCTTCAAAGCATCGATGCGCGCACTGGCATCACTGCCCGCGCGCAGTCGCTCCAGACCTTGCGGCGCCAGCAATTGCGGCTGGCGAAACCAGGTGTCGTACGCGAAGTCACTGGCCAACAGGGTACGGCGAATGCGTTCGGCCACGCCGGCATCGTCGTGGAGCGGAATGCCGGCCGCACGGCAGCGGGCGGCCAGTTCGGCGTAGCGGTCGTCGATCAGGGCGCGCAGCGCCGGGGATTCTTTGGACATCAGTCCATTGTGCCGCAGACGGCACGCCGGCCGAACATGACTGCCAGATGACGGTGCAGTGCCGCATCCCGCATCGGCGTGGTGCACCGGATTCCCCGCTATGGCGTTGCTTCTGTGACCAATGTCCGCCATTCGGTGGCCACGGCCAACAAATAGTTCATGCCGACATCGTTACATTTCGATGTCTGTGCCATGACAGCGCAACAGGAACTGCCATGACCCTGTCGTCCACGCCACCCGCCCAGCGCCCGCACCAGTTCGCGCGTCACGCCGTGTTATTGCTGGCGCTGAACCTCGCCTTCGTCTTGTTGACGGGGTGGGTCGATGGTGGGGAAGGGGTATCCCCCGACCAGTTGTTCACCCAGCCGCTGTTCCTGCTGGCCAATGCCTTGCCTGGTTTGCTGCTGGCGTTGCTGTTTCTGGTGGCCAGCCGGCGTCCGCTGCTTTCCTATGGCCTGGCCTTCCTGCTGCAGGCGCTGCTGTACGGCATCAATGCGCTCAAGCTGAAACAGCTCAGTACACCGTTGATGCCGGCGGATTTCCGCATGGTCGGCCAGCTTCGCAAAGGCGGCATGCATTTGCTGGGTAGCTATCTGCCAGCCACGCCCTGGCCTTATCTCGCATTGCTGGTGGGCCTTGCCCTGGTAGCGCTGGCCTGGCGGCTGGAGCCGACCTTGTTCCGGCGCCGCACGCACGGCAAGCGTCTATTGGCGGGGGCGACTGTGTTGCTGGTACTTGGCTCACTGTTGGGCGGCATGCCGGCGTGGGCTCGCTTCTACGATGGCGAAACGCTATGGATGGAGCCGTGGTCGGCAACGTCCACCGCACAGCATTCCGGCCTGGTCAGTTCGTTGTTGATGTTCCATCTGCACTACGGCCAGGAACGCAAGAAGGCCGACCCGAATGCCGCCATGCAACTGATCGGCCAGGCCGACAGCGCACTGCGTCAGCGCATGCAGACGCCGCCGGAAGATACAGGGGCGATGCCGGACATCGTGGTGGTGCAGAGCGAGTCGTTCTTCGATCCCGCCATCATGAAAGGCTTCGAGCACAACGACCTGACTCCAAATCTGCGCCGGCTCGCCGCCCAGGGCAGCAGCGGCCCGCTGCATGTGCCCACCTTCGGCGGCGGCACCATCCGCACCGAGTTCGAAGTACTGACAGGCCTGTCGCTGCGCTACTTCGACGATCTGCAGTTTCCCTACCTGCAGCTCAATACCAAGGTGGTGCCCGGCATGGTGCGCACCTTGCGCGCGCACGGCTATGAAACCGTGGCCATCCACGGCAACAACCCCGCCTTCTGGAATCGCAATACCGCCTTCAAGGCGATCGGCTTCGATCGCTTCGTATCGCAGAATGCCTTCCCCAAGAATGCCGGCATGGATGGCCAATACATGGCCGACCGCGCGATGACCGACGAGATCATGGCTCAACTGAAGGAAGCCGGGCCGCCGCAATTCCTGTTCGCCATCAGCATCGAGGCGCACGGCCCCTATGACGTGAATCCCGCCGACGCCGCCGCGCGCGATGCGATACCGGTGCCGGACGGCGTCGCTGACGAAGACAAGCGCGAGTTGCAGAACTACCTCTATCACATGCAACACGCCGACGAAGAGCTTGGCCGTCTCGCGGAACTGCTGGCCAAGCGCGACCGCCCCGCCCTGCTGCTGTTCTACGGCGATCACCTACCCGCACTCGCCGGCGCGTATGAAACGCTAGGCTTCGTCGACGGCAAGGACATGCTCAGCCAGGCCGGCACCTGGCTGTTGGTCGATCCACGCAACGGCACGGCGCCGGTGCACGAGGACCTCGCCTCGTGGATGCTTCCGGGCAGGTTGCTTGAGCGTGCCGGCATCCACGACGACGCCTATTTCGCGCTCACGCAGGTGCTGGCACCGCAACTCGCCAGCCTGACCCGCGCACCGGGCGCGCCGCCGCAGGCCGAAGATCACGCCGAGCAGCACACCGACGAAGCCATGGCCAGCGTCGCCCTGCTGCGTATGAAGGGCAAGCTGGATCGTCTATTGCCTCGATCTAATGCTTCGTCCGGCACGGGCAGCTTCGCCAACGGCGAATCGCATCCCGCCACGGATATAGCGGCAGGCGTACCGCAGTAAGTGCTCGAACGACCCGCATTTCGCGGAATACAAGTACGTCCAACGAAAACTTTAGACGTCCAAATACTCGCGGTTCATCGACATGTCCGCCGGTTAAAGGCGCTTAGGAAAATTCAGGAAGCAGCAGGCAAACAGCCTCTAGCGTGATCTCCGCCGCGACACGTTGCGTCGCGACATCCCCCATCGGAGGTTTACCCATGCGTAAGACCCTGCTTGCTGCTCTCATCGTTTCGGCCACCGTGCTGACCGCCCCCGTCTTCGCCCAGGACGCCGCTGCCGGCGCCACCACCAAGGCGGACGCCAGCGTCAAGGCTGGCGTGAATGCCGGCGCCGTGGTGCAGGACGCCACCAAGACCGTCGACCAGACCACCAGCACGGCTGGCGATGTGGTGCACAAGGCCGCCCACAAGGCGAAGCACGCCGGCAAGAAGATTGTGGACAAGACCGAAGCCACGACGAGCGATGCCGCCAGTGCCGCCACGGGCGCGGTTGATGGCTCCGCCGGCGTGAGCGCCGGTGCCAAGGTCGATGCCGGTGCCGCGGGCGCCAAGGTCGACACGAAGGCCGACGCCAAGCTCGATGCCACCAAGGGCCACTAAGCTCTCGTTTCAGGCAGTGATGAAAGCCCCGGGAGGAAACTCCCGGGGCTTTTTTTGTTGTGCATTCGACGCGCACCGCTGATGCGGATTTTCTGAAAATCAGCCGGAAGCCGATTTATTCAGTACTCGGCGCGCCGCAGCCGACTAGGTTCGATCAGCCGTGGACAACGGCGTCCATGGCTTCCTTCTTAGGAGATTCGATCATGCGCAACATCATGTTCGCCGCGCTCGTCGGCGCCACTTCGATACTGGCTCTTTCTGCACAGGCACAGGATGCAACCAAAGCAGAAACGACGGCACAGCAGGATCCATCGAAGACCATCGAGGCTGCCGCCAGCACGCCACGCACAGATGGACACACCATCACCTCCCACAACCCCAACGCGAGCCAGAAAAGCCATCTGGATTGGAAAAAGGTCGAGCCAGCGAAGAAAACCGGAGCCCACATGAAAAAGACCAGCGACGACGTCCCGGGCGAAGACTGAGTCGAATCGCCTCACCCATCGACGAAAAGGCCTCGAGAGCGATCCCGGAGCCTTTTGTAGAGAGACACGGCGTTACCCCCCAAAAGAAAACCCCGCACCAGGCGGGGTTTTCTTCGATACAGCGTGGAAGGCCGGACTTAGAAGTCCATGCCGCCCATGCCGCCCATGCCACCGCCCTGACCACCGTGCGAATGGCCTTCGTCCTTCTTCGGCACTTCGGTCACGGCCGCTTCGGTCGTGATGATCGAGCCCGCCACCGAGGCAGCGAACTGCAGGGCCGAACGGGTCACCTTGGTCGGATCCAGGATGCCGAAGGCGATCATGTCGCCGAACTCGCCGGTAGCCGCGTTGTAACCGAAATTACCGTTGCCTTCCTTCACCTTGTTGAGGATGACGGACGGCTCGTCGCCAGCATTGGCAACGATGGCGCGCAGCGGAGCTTCCAGGGCGCGACGGGTGATGGCAATGCCCAGATCCTGGTCAGCGTTGTGACCCTTCAGACCCTCGAGAGCCTTCAGCGAGCGGATCAGCGCCACGCCACCGCCCGGCACCACGCCTTCTTCCACCGCAGCGCGAGTCGCGTGCAGGGCGTCTTCGACACGAGCCTTCTTTTCCTTCATCTCGACTTCGGTAGCAGCACCGACCTTGATGACGGCGACGCCGCCAGCCAGCTTGGCCACGCGCTCCTGCAGCTTCTCGCGGTCGTAGTCCGAAGAGGTCTCTTCGATCTGCGCCTTGATCTGGCCGATGCGGGCCTTGATACGCTCGGCTTCGCCGGCACCGTCGATGATGGTGGTGTTTTCCTTGGTGATGACGATGCGCTTGGCGCGGCCCAGATCATTGATCGTGGCCTTCTCAAGCTGCAGACCCACTTCCTCGGAGATCACCTGGCCGTTGGTCAGGATGGCGATATCTTCCAGAATGGCCTTGCGACGGTCACCGAAGCCCGGCGCCTTCACGGCGGCGACCTTCACGATGCCACGGATGGTGTTGACCACGAGGGTGGCCAGAGCTTCGCCCTCGACTTCCTCGGCAACGATCAGCAGCGGTTTGCCGGCCTTGGCGACGGCTTCGAGCACCGGCAGCAGTTCGCGAACGTTCGACACCTTCTTGTCGTGGATCAGGATGAAGGGGTCGTCCAGCTCGACCTGCTGGCTCTGCTGGTTATTGATGAAGTACGGCGACAGGTAGCCGCGGTCGAACTGCATACCTTCGACCACGTCGAGCTCGTTCTCGAGACCCGAACCTTCCTCGACCGTGATCACGCCTTCCTTGCCGACCTTCTTCATCGCGGTGGCGATGATGTCGCCGATGTTGGCATCGGAGTTGGCAGAGATCGTGCCGACCTGGGCAATCGCCTTGTCGTCAGCGGTCGGGTTGGAGAGCTTCTTCAGCTCGGCCACGGCGGTGGACACCGCGTGGTCGATACCGCGCTTCAGATCCATCGGGTTCATGCCGGCGGCCACAGCCTTGAGGCCTTCCTGGATGAACGCCTGCGCCAGCACCGTAGCGGTGGTGGTGCCGTCACCGGCCACGTCGGAAGTCTTGGAAGCGGCTTCCTTGACGATCTGCGCGCCGATGTTCTCGTACTTGTCGGCCAGTTCGATTTCCTTGGCGACGGAGACGCCGTCCTTGGTCACGGTCGGAGCGCCGAAGCTCTTCTCGAGCACAACGTTGCGGCCCTTCGGGCCCAGGGTCACCTTCACGGCATTGGCCAGGGTGTTCACACCCTTGAGCATGCGTGCGCGGACGTCTTCGCCGAAGCGGACTTCTTTAGCTGCCATAAAATTTTTGCCTCAAAAATTTTGAAATTAGGAATGGGAACGTTCGCGACGGGGTAGCTACAGAGCGCGGCTATCGCGCTAGCACCCCGCCAAACCGGATCAGCCTTCGATCACCGCCACGATGTCGTCTTCCTTCAGGAAGACCAGCTCTTCGCCGTCGATCTTGATTTCCTGGCCGGCGTACTTGCCGAACAGCACGATGTCGCCTTCCTTCACCGACATCGGACGAACCTTGCCGTCTTCCTGGATGCGGCCGTTGCCGGCAGCGATGACCTTGCCGCGGGTCGGCTTTTCGGTGGCGCTGTCGGGGATGACGATGCCGCCAGCGGAGACGCGCTCTTCTTCGAGACGCTTGACGATGACGCGATCGTGCAGCGGACGCAGTTTGCTCATGGGTTGGCTCCAGCTTGGTTTGGGATGGGTGGACAAAAAAATGGACCCCGGAGCGGCGCCTGGGGGCGCTTTGCTAGCACTCACGGAAGGTGAGTGCCAATTCTAGCGACGCAAGCTTCCCCCGCAAGAGGGCCGTCCATTGGCTGAAAGTGCTAGTGGGGGAGCGGCGGGGGCCTTTCAAGGGGCCAGGACATCTGCCTTGCGGTAACCCGGCGCCCCCAAAAGGGGGCCGAAGCCCTCCCCAGACGGCCTCTGTCCCGGCTCGGCCAACCTCAGCGGTAACTCGCTTCGAGCAGCCGAGTCGCCAAATCCCCGATCTTCTGGTGATCGAAGCTGGTGTTGTTCATGACGATCACGCTATGGCCATCCTTGAGCGTGCGCCAGGCCAGGACGCGGAAGGCGCCATTGGAGCCGTATTCCCACGCCACGGACCGCTCTTGCCTGCCCAGCATCAGCATCTTGGTGCGGCCGCCCAGGGCGTAGTGCTGGTCGGGGCGAAGCACGGCCATCAACTCGGCGGCCCTGTCCGGCGACAGGACTTTGCCCTCGAAGAGGCCATCCAGCAGGCGCAGCATGTCGTTGGCGCTGGTGTAGTAACCGCCTGCCAGCATCATGAAATTAGGTATCGGCTTGCTGAGCGGCTCGGCTTGCGGCGTCAATCCAGCATAGCCTCGCGCCATGCCCGCCACCTTGGCCGAGTCGCCGATGAAGACGCCGCTGTCCCGCAAACCCAGGGGTTTGGACACATAGCCGTCGACCAGGGCCGGATAGGAGTTCCCCGTAACCTTCTCAAGCACCGCTTTCACGATCAGCCAGTTGGCGTGTGAGTAATCCCAGTCCGTGCCCGGCTCGAATGCCAAGTCGCCACTGGCGAAGCGCCGCACGGCCTCCGCATTGTCCAGCGTGAGATCGCGGACGGTCGGGTCGTTCTTCACCGCCGCGTCGACCTGGTTCGGCACGCCGCTGGAATGACTCAGCAGCGTGCGCAGTGTGAGTTTGCTACCGGTGTCTTTGCGGTAATCGGGCAGATAGGTAGCGACCGGTTCGTCCAGTGAAAGCTGTCCTTGCTGCACCAGTCGCATCACCACGATCGAAGCGATCCACTTGGAAATGGAGCCTGTTTCAAAACGTGTATCTGCGGTGATTGGACGCTTCGTCTCGGCGTCTGCCACGCCAAAGCTTTCCACATAGTCCACCTGGGCGCCCTGCCCCACCAGGACGACGCCGTTGAACTGCTCTTTCTGCGCAAAGCGCTGCGCGATGGCGGCACAGTCGCCGCAATCGGCCATCGCCGCTCTGGAGAAAACCAGCGCCAAGAGCGCAAGGTAGTAATGAAGGCGGACTAGCTTCTGCATAGGGCACCAAGGCTCCGGGATAACCGTACCTCTGATGCAAGAGGGCTTCCCCGGGTTTAATGGCCGCCTGCGTTTCGCTCCATGCAGGCCCGCGCTACGCTCTGTGCATGCCCGATACCGTCCTTCTCTGCTATTGCACCTGCCCCGATGCCGGCAGTGCGGCGATGCTTGCCGAAACCCTGGTGAGCGAGCGCTTTGCCGCCTGCGTGAACCGCATCTCCGGTGTCACCTCGACTTATCGCTGGCAAGACCGGATCACCACCGACAGCGAAGAGTTGTTGCTGATCAAAACCACAGCCGAACGTTTCGAGGCGCTGAAGGCACGACTCCTGGAGCTGCACCCCTATAAATTGCCTGAGCTGATAGCCGTGCCGGTCGAGCACGGCCACTCCGCTTATCTGGACTGGGTACGCGACGGCGTGAGCGGCTGATCCATCACGGTCAGGCCCGCATCCGGCTTGGCCACGAACACCACCAGCATGGTGGCTGGCAGCTGCGCACTCGCATTGCCACTGACTGCATGATGGGCGCCCGCGGGCTCGAACCAGCTTTCGCCAGGCCCGTAGACGCGCTCCGGGCCGCCCCCCACTTGACTGCGGATATGGCCCGAGAGCACGTAAACGAAAGCATCGGCTTCATGATGGTGCGGCCGCGTGGACTGGCCAGGTGCATAACTCACGGTCAGCGCCGTGAGCTGGCGACCAGGCGCCTGGGTCAACGCTGCGCTCAGGAGATCATGTTCCTCGGCGGCCAGGCTCGCTGCGCTCGCACTGCACAGCATCAGCAGGATCGGAAGAAGTATGCGTCGATTCATGGCGTGCCTCCGTAGACTCAGCGCGACGACAACGATTTCAATGCCTCATCCAAGGGCTGATTCGCGTCTTCCAGGCGGCGCACGATGCGTCCCTGCGCGTCGATCAGCAGTAGCGTGGGCACGTGGGTGACGCGAAAGCGGCGGAACAGCGCACCGGATTCATCCAAGGTCAACGGGATGCCGACGTGGTGCTCATCACGGTACTTCGCCAGATCTTCCCGGCTGGCCCACAGGCCCGAGGCAACACCTAACCAGCGCACGCGCTTGTCGCCCGACACCGCCGCGACCTGCTCACGCATCGCCCGGCAACTCTGCGCCAGACCCGGCCGGCTGGTGGCGAGATACGACTCGCACCACGGCGACAGGAAGGCCAGCACGGTCGGTCGCTTGGCATCCAGCAACGGGAAGGCTTTGCCATCGAGCGTCTTCGCAGAGAAACCCGGCACGCGGTCGCCGACGTCGTAATGCGGCTCATCCTTCGGCGGTGTCGTGACCTGCGCGATGGCCGTCGATGACGCACTGCGCGCTGCCAGCAACGCCGCATCGAGTTTGGCGTTCGCTTCGTGCCCGATGTACAGAATGCGTCCGTCGCGTCCGATCACCACATGCTGCGGCGTCACGCGCAAATGAAATGCTTCGCCCAGCGAGCCGTCGCCGTCGAAAACAATCGGCATGCCCAGTCCTACCGCGCGCTGGTATTTGCGCACTTCTTCCACGCTGTCGTCGAAGCCGACGTCGATCGCGATCACGGCGAGATCCGGACCTGCCTCCTCAAAGGTGCGTTCCAAGTGCGGCATCTGCTCGCGGCACGGCACGCACCAGGTGGCCCAGAACTTCAGATAGACCGCCTTCTTGCCATACAGGTTGGCCAGATCAATGGTCTGGCCATCGATGGTCTTGAGCGTCAGTCGCGGTGCCTGCGTACCGATCAGGCTGTGGCCGGCCGCCTCCGCGCGTTGCTGACCAGACTGTGCCCACAGGGGCGCCGCAAACAACATCAGCAGGAACACACACAACAAAGCAAGGCGACGCATGGCGAACTCGATGTCTTGGGAGATGCAGCCATGCTTACGCAGATGTTCCGCGGCTTTAAGTGCCACTTTCCATCAAAGTGATGGAACCACGGCTCAGGGCTCCCATAGCTTCATCGCCCGTCGTATCGCCTCATCGATTCGGTCGGCCTCGATCATGCCGTAGCCAAACACCAGGCCAGTTAGCGCAGGACGGCGCAGCGAATAGCCAGCCAATCCCTCCAGGCGGATGCGTTGCTCGGACGCACGTGCGATCAATGCGCCCTCCTTCACTGTGCGCGGCAGTTTTGCCGCCAAGTGCAGGCCGGCATCGGATGACCAGGGCAGCAGGCGGCCTTCGCCATGCCGGGCCAACGCCCCCAACAGTGCATCGCGCCGATCCGCATACACCTTGCGCATTTTGCGCACGTGACGGGCCAGATGGCCCTCGGCGATGAAGGCCGCGAGCGTGTCCTGCGCCGGCACGTCGCAATGCCAGTCAGTCAGCTCCTTGGCGGAGGCCAGTGCCGCGCGCAGCCAGGGCGGCGTCACCAGATAGCCGAGCCGCAGCGACGGAAACAGACATTTGGAGAAGGTGCCCACATAGCAGACCGAACCGTCACGATCGAGCGTCTGCAAGGCATCCAACGGCCGTCCGCCGTAGCGGAATTCACCGTCATAGTCGTCCTCAATCACCACGGCGTGCCTGGCGGCAGCGAATGACAGCAGCTCCGCGCGTCGGCGGGGCGACATCGACATACCCAGCGGAAACTGGTGCGACGGCGTTACGTAGATCACCCGCGCATCCGCCGGGAGCTGCTCCACCACCAGACCTTCAGCGTCGACCGGCACCGGCACCACTTTGGCGCCAGCCGCGGCAAAGGCCGCGCGCAGCGGCGGATAACCTGGATCTTCCACGGCGACCACCGTCTTGCCAGGCGTCACCAGCACGCGCGCCAGCAAGTCAAACGCCTGCTGCGCACCGCTGGTGACGACAACATCATCCGGTTCGCACGCCACCGCACGGGCGAATGACACATGCCGGGCGATCGCCTCGCGCAATGCCGGTCGTCCCTGCGATTGACCATAAAGCGGCGGCGACTTGGACACGCCGCGCAGTGCACGGGCCGACAAGCGTCGCCACACCTCAAAGGGAAACTGTGTGTTGTCCGGCACGCCGACACGGAAATCATGTATATACGATCCCGCCGGCATCGGGGCCGATGGCAACTTCGCCGAACGCCAGTAAGGTGCCAGCCGGCGATCCCCATCCTGCTCCGTCGCGCTCGTGCGTTGCAGACCGCGCCGCGCCAACAGATCGGCGACGAAGTTGCCCGCCCCGCGGCGCGCCACGACGTAACCCTCGCTCAGCAGCAAGTCGTAAGCGGCCACTACCGTATTGCGGGAAAGCTTGAGCGCCTGCGCCAACTCGCGGGTGGCGGGCAGGCGCAGCCCTGCTTTCAGGCGCCCATCGAGAATCGCCGCGCGCAACTGTCCGTGCAGGGCACTCAGGCGTTGGCGCGAACCACGGGCAGGCAGGTCCAGCGGAAACTCGAACGGATGTTCCATCACAATCAGCGCCGGCGCATAAGTGGACCCCAATAATTACCCTATTGTGGTTCTTTTGCCAGACCATGCTGATGCCTAGGCTGTGCCCATTCCCAACGGAACGAGCACCGCACCATGTCACAGCCAGCCACCATCCCGAGCCGCGATCCCCATCCGCGCCGCCGCGTGCGCGTGCTGGACAGCGAAATCAGCTACATCGACGTGGGCAGGGGCGACCCGATCGTGTTCCTGCACGGCAACCCCACCTCGTCTTACTTGTGGCGGAACATCATCCCCGCCCTCTCCGGCCTGGGGCGCTGCCTGGCACCTGACCTTGTTGGCATGGGCCGTTCCGCGCCGTCGCCGACCCGCAGCTACCGTTTCGCCGACCATGCGAGCTATCTGGATGCCTGGTTCGACGCGCTGGGGCTGCAGAGCAACGTAGTGCTGGTGCTGCACGACTGGGGCTCGGCGCTCGGTTTCCATCGTGCCCGCCGCTTCCCGGAGCAGATCCAGGCCATCGCCTATATGGAAGCCATCGTGCAGCCTCGCCGCTGGAGCGATTTTCCGGCCGGCCGCGATCATATGTTCCGCGCGCTGCGTTCGACCGCAGGCGATGCGATGGTGATGGAACAGAACTTCTTTATCGAAACGGTATTGCCCAAAAGCATCCTGCGCCCGATGCACGACGAGGACATGGCCGCTTATCGCGCGCCGTTCGCCACGCCCGAGTCGCGCCTGCCTACGCTGGTGTGGCCGCGCGAGTTGCCGATCGAGGACGAGCCGGCCGACGTAGTGACGGCCGTCGAGCAGTACGGCCAATGGATGGCGCAGTCACCGCTGCCCAAACTGTTTGTCTCAGCGGAGCCGGGTGCCGTCCTTACCGGCCGCGCCCGTGCGTTCTGTCGCACTTGGCCGAATCAGCGCGAAGTCACGGTTCCCGGTATCCATTACATCCAGGAAGATGCGCCCTTCGAAATCGGTCGGGCCCTGCGGCAGTTCGTCGCCGAGGTTCGCACCGCCGAGCACACCACCATGATGGGAGTCGCGTGATGATCGACCTGTATTTCTCCACTACCCCGAATGGCCTGAAGGCCAAACTCTTTCTGGAGGAAGCGCAGCTGCCATACCGCGCGATACCGGTAAGCCTGAGCAAGGGCGAACAGTTCAAGCCTGAATTTCTCGCCATCTCGCCGAACAACAAGATCCCGGCCATCGTCGACCATGCGCCGACTGGCGGTGGTGAGCCGGTGATCATGTTCGAGTCCGGCGCGATTCTGCTGTATCTGGCGGAGAAGATTGGCCGCCTCATCCCGAAGGAAATCCACGGCCGCACCGAAGTGCTGCAATGGCTGTTCTGGCAGATGTCCGGGCTGGGACCGATGGCCGGCCAGATCGGTCACTTCAACGTCTACGCGCCGGAGAAGGTGCCCTACGCGATCGATCGCTACACCCGCGAAACCAGTCGCCTGTACGGCGTGCTCGACCGGCGGCTGGCGGATCGCGAGTTCATCGCGGGCGAATTCTCGATTGCCGATATCGCCTGTTACCCGTGGATCGTGCCGCATCAGGCGCACGGCCAGACGCTGTCCGATTTCCCGCATCTGGAGCGCTGGTTCATGGCGATGGCGGCGCGCCCCGCCACGCAACGTACTTATGAAGGCGTCGAGAATGCCTATGCGCCCAAGCAGAGCCTGTCCGAAGAAGAACGGCGCGTGCTGTTCGGTCAGGGCACGAGTCCCGCCACCTCCTGAGTGGCGACGACGCCACTGCTGACAGGTTCCGTCACCGGGTTGTTCTAGCGTGACCGCCATCCCCCATGAGTCCATCGCCATGAATCCTTCATCCATGAAGACCGCCGACATCGCCTCGCTGCTGTTGCTGGGCGCCTTGTGGGGTGCGTCGTTCCTGTTCATGCGCATGGGCGCGGACCAGTTCGGCAGCATGGCGCTGGCCGGTATGCGTGCGATCGGCGCGGCGATCTGCTTCCTGCCGTTACTGGCTTCGCGCGAACGCCTCGCGGAGATGCGCACACACTGGCGCTCGATCACTGTCGTCGGCCTTGCCAATTCGGCGCTGCCGTTCGCGCTGTTCTCGTATGCGGCGCAAAGCCTGCCGGCCGGTGTCTCGGCGATCTCGGACGCCATCGCGCCCCTGCTGGTGGCGGCCTCCGGCTGGATGTGGCTGGGCGAGAAACTCGATGCCACACGCGCCAGCGGATTGCTGATCGGCCTGACCGGTGTGGTGTGGCTGATCGCCGGCAGCGCCGGTTTCGGCGGTGGCGGCGGGACGGGCTGGGCGCTGGCGGCCTGCGTGGGCGCGAATGTCTGCTACACCTTCGGCGCGCATTACAGCCAGCGGCGCGTGCGCACCGTGTCGCCGCTGACGGTGGCGGTCGGCAGCCAGATCGTGGCCGCCGTGGCACTGCTGCCTTTCACGGTGTGGCTGTGGCCGGCAAAGATGCCGGGCGTGCCGGCGTGGCTGGCCATGTTCGGCCTTGCGGCGGCCTGCACATCGCTGGCCTATGTGCTGTTCTACCGGCTGATGGCGCGCATCGGTTCGACGCAAACCTTGGCCGTGCTGTACCTGATCCCGGTGTTCGGCGTGTTGTGGGGGCTGCTCTTCCTGCACGAGCCGGTGACGCTCGCCATGGCCGGTGGCTGCGTGGTGATCCTGCTCGGTGTGGCGCTGACCACCGGACTGGTCCGCCCGCGCAAACCCACAGGTAACGCCAAAGCCGTGGCCTGCGAACAGACTTAAGGCCGCATCGGCGCGGACGCCTACCCAAGCTGCGCCATAATCCCTTGATGATGCTCGCGCCGCGGCGTGAGCCCCCACGCTGGAGTTGTCATGCGTTTGAACTCACCTGCCCGTTGGGCTGTGTTGCTGCTGACCCTGCTCGGTCTGCTGTTGGGCAGCGCCACCGCGTTCGCTCAGAACGCCGATGGCGAAGATGGCCTGTTGCCAGTCACCGAGGCGTACAAGCTCAGCACCGACACCTCCACGCCCGGCGTGCTGAAGCTGCACTGGACTATCGCGCCCGACTACTACCTCTATCGCGGCCGCATGAACTTCAAGGCCGGCGAAGGCGTGACGCTGGGCGAAGCGAAGCTGCCCGACGGCGAAAAGCATCACGACGAATATCTCGGCGACGTGGAGACCTATCACCACGGCGTCGACGCCACCGTGCCCTATACCGTGGCGCCAGGCACGCAGCGACTGAAACTGGCGGTGCGTTATCAGGGCTGCCATGAGGTAGAGCCGAAGATCTGCTATCCGCCGCATACCGAGCAGCTCGACCTGCCTTTGCCGGCTGGCGCGCCTACGGCGGCCGCCGAAGCACCACAGACCCTGGGCGCCGCGCTCAACCAGCTGAGCGGACAGTCATCGCCCAGCACCTCCAGTGCCGGCATGGATGCAGCACCGCTGCCCGCCGAACAGGCCTTCCGCTTCGAAGCGCTGGCCCGTTCGCCGAATCAGCTGCTGCTGCGCTGGACCATGCCCAAGGGTTACTACCTCTATCGCGACCAGACGGCGCTGCATCTGAAGAACGCCGAGGGGCTGACCCTCGGCAAGCCGCAATGGCCGGAAGGCGTGGCCAAGCAGGATCCGCATTTCGGCAACGTCATCGTTTATTTCGACCAGGTCGAGTTGCCGGTTGCCATCGAAGGTGATGTCGGGCAGCGCAAGCAGATCGAACTAGAAGCGAGCTATCAGGGTTGTCAGGACGGTGGCGTGTGCTATCCGCTGATGACCCGCGCGGTGAACATCGACCTTGTCGGTGGCGGCACTACGACCGGCGAAGCTGTGGCGGGTCCGGCACCTGAAATGCCTCCGGCCAATGCAAAGAACGCACTCGGCGCCACACTGTGGTCCGCACTGCTGCTCGCGCTGGGCGGCGGCCTCGTGCTCAACCTGATGCCCTGCGTGCTGCCGGTGCTGTCGATCAAGGCGGTCGGGCTGATCGAGAGTGGCGAGAATCCCACGCGCCGCCGCAACCACGCGCTGGCCTATACCGCGGGTGTATTGCTGAGCTTTATCGCGCTGGGCCTGATGATCATCTCGTTGAAGGCGGCGTGGGGTGCGCAGCTGCAGAAACCGATGGTCGTGGCGGTGCTGTCGTTGATCATGCTGGCCGTCGCCCTCTCGATGTCGGGTGTGGTGCAGTTCGGCGCCTCACTGGGCAATACCGGCAACGCACTGGCCAATCGTTCGGGTCTCGCCGGCGACTTCTTCACTGGCGTGCTCGCCGTGGTGGTGGCCAGCCCCTGCACTGCCCCGTTCATGGGTACGGCACTGGCTTATGCCTTTGCCGCACCGACCCTGCACGCACTGCTGGTCTTCGTCGCGCTGGGCCTCGGCCTCGCGCTGCCCTTCCTCGCCGTCGGCTTCGTCCCGGCGCTGGCGCGCCTATTGCCACGCCCCGGAAGCTGGATGGAAACGCTCAAGCAGGTGCTGGCTTTCCCGATGTATCTGGCGGCGGCATGGCTGGCCTGGGTGCTGGCGAACCAGCGCGGCGCCGATGCTGTGGGTCTGCTGCTGGTGGCCGCGGTGATGGTGGCGATGACGCTGTGGTGGTTCGAGCGCAGCCGTTCGCGCGGCGGTTTCGCACGCGGCATGGTGCTGATCTTGGCTTTGCTGGCGCTTGCGCCGCTGTATTACCTCGCCAAGATGCCGGCCGCGGTTGCCAACGCCACTGCTTCGACCGAAGGCGTGGTGGCGTTCACCCCGGAGAAGCTGGCCGAACTGCGCAAGGCCGGCACGCCGGTGTTCGTCGACATGACGGCCGACTGGTGCATCACCTGTAAGGCCAATGAGCACACCGTGCTTAGCACCGACGCTTTCCGCACCCTGCTCAAGCAAACCGGCGCCGTGTACATGAAAGGCGACTGGACCAACGAAGACCCCGCGATCACGGCCTTCCTGCAGCAGTACCACACGCCCGGCGTGCCGCTTTATGTGGTGTTCCCGAAGAACGGCGGCGAAGGCCACCAGCTGCCCACGGTGCTGACTTCGTCGCTGGTGGAGCAGGCACTCACAGAGGCAGCGAAGTGACGAATCCCTACACTAGCCCGCAACAGCCAACTCCCTCCCCTGCATGCAGCAGGGGAGGGCTGGGGTGGGGTCAAGCCTCTCACCTCTCGCAACGCTTGTCGCAAGAGCTCATCCCCTCCCAACCTCCCCCTGCAAGCAGGGGGAGGAGCAAAACGCCATGCTAAGTCGCAGCAACTGGACCATCCTCGCCGTCGCCATCCTGGTTGCAGGCGTCGGCGGCTGGCTGCAGCACCAGAGCCGGCTGGCCAAAGTCCCCGAAGGCGTCCATGTCGCGAACGTCGGCGATCTTCGCCCCGACCTCGCCCTGCCCGATCTCGATGGCAAGGAACACCGTCTATCCGAGTACCGCAGCCGGCGCGTGTTGCTGAACTTCTGGGCGAGCTGGTGCGGCCCCTGCCTGGACGAGATGCCAGCCCTGGCCCGCGCGCAAGGCAAATTCGGCGAAAAGGAGGCGATCGTCGTCGGTATCGCCATGGAAGATCCCGAACACGTGCGCCCCTTCCTGGCCGCCCATCCGGTGAGCTACCCCATTTTGATCGGCCGCCTCGACAGCCCCAGCACCTCCCTGCGACTGGGCAACGCCGGCGAAGTGCTGCCCTATAGCGTGCTGCTGGATGAGCAGGGCCGCGTGCTGGCGACCCGGCGCGGTGCGCTCGACGCGGCCACGCTGGAACAATGGCTGGCGCCGCCGGGCGCGCACTGATGCGGGCTAGCCTCGACATACGCCCCCGCACGGTTTAACACGCACTTCTCCTTCAAACATCGCCGAACTGCGCCGAACTGGACAACATTCCCGACAGCGCGCACACTGCCGCCCGTCGCCGGGGGCACCCCGGCCGCGATGAAGGTATCGGCGTGGCGAAGATCCTGGTCCTGCACGGACCCAACCTCAATCTGCTGGGCGTGCGCGAACCGGACATCTACGGCCGCACCACGCTCGCCGACATCAACACTGCCCTCGCCGCGCGCGCCCAGGCCGCCGGCCACGAACTGGTCTGGTTCCAGTCGAATGCCGAGCACGAACTGATCGGCCGCATCCACCAGGCACGCGACGAACAGACCGCGCTGATCCTGTTCAACCCCGGCGCCTTCACCCATACCAGCATCGCCCTGCGCGACGCCCTGGCGGCGGTGGCGATCCCCTTCGTCGAGGTGCACCTGTCCAACGTGCATGCGCGCGAGCCATTCCGCCGCCACTCCTATCTGGCGGACATCGCCGTGGGCGTGATCTGTGGCTTCGGCGCGGACAGTTACCGGCTGGCGCTGGAGGCGGCGATCAGCCGCCTGGACCGCCCCGCCCCGGGCATCGCCCCCTGATTCCGGCCCTGCGGCCACTGACTTTCCATTCCTGCCGCCACCGCGGCATCAACGAAAAAGGTTTGAACGATGGACCTGCGCAAGATCAAAAAGCTGATCGACCTGCTTGAGGAATCCAACCTCGCGGAACTCGAGATCAAGGAAGGCGAAGAAGTCGTGCGCCTGTCGCGCGTACCGAAGGGCGGCGTGACCGTCGCCGCCGCGCCTGTCGTTGCGCCCGCTCCGGTAGCAGCGCCCGTCGCCGCCCCCGTCGCCGCAGAAGCCGCTCCCGCCGCCAACGCGCTGCCGGCCGGCCACGTGGTCAAGGCGCCGATGGTCGGCACCTATTACGCCTCGGCCAGCCCGGGCGCCCCGGCTTTCGTCAAGGTCGGCCAGCAGGTCAAGGCCGGCGAAACGCTGGGCATCATCGAAGCAATGAAGATGTTCAACCAGATCGAGGCCGACGTCGCCGGTACGGTGCAGGCCATCCTGATCGAGAACGGCCAGCCGGTGGAATTTGACCAGCCGATGTTCGTGATCGCCTGAGCGACCCGCGACCATGCCCATGCTCGAAAAAATAGTCATCGCCAACCGTGGCGAAATCGCCCTGCGCGTGTTGCGCGCCTGCCACAGTCTTGGCATCAAGACGGTGGCGGTGCACTCCACCGCGGACCGCAACCTCAAACATGTCGGCCTGGCCGACGAAGCGATCTGCATCGGCCCGGCGCCGTCGGCCGATAGCTACCTCAACATCCCGCGCATCATCGCCGCGGCGGAGATCACCGACGCCCAGGCGATCCATCCGGGCTACGGGTTTCTCTCCGAGCGCGCCGACTTCGCCGAACAAGTCGAGCAGAGCGGCTTCATCTTCATCGGCCCGACCGCGGATGTGATCCGCCTGATGGGCGACAAAGTAGAGGCCATCCGCGCCATGAAGGCCGCAGGCGTGCCCTGTGTGCCCGGTTCCGGCGGCCCGCTGGGCGACAACGTGGATGAAAACATCCGCATCGCCCGCGAGATCGGCTACCCGGTGATCATTAAGGCCGCTGGCGGCGGCGGTGGCCGCGGCATGCGCGTGGTGCGCACCGAAGCGCATCTGGGCAATGCCATCACCATGACCAAGCAGGAGGCCAAGGCGGCCTTCGGCAATGATCAGGTGTACATGGAGAAATTCCTGGAGAACCCGCGCCACGTGGAAATCCAGGTGCTGGCCGACGGCCAGGGCAATGCCATCCATCTGGGCGAGCGCGACTGCTCCATGCAGCGCCGTCATCAGAAGGTGGTGGAAGAAGCTCCGGCGCCGGGCATCACGCCCGAACTGCGCGCGGAAATCGGCAAGGTCTGCGTCGACGCCTGCTTGCGCATCGGCTATCGCGGCGCCGGCACCTTCGAATTCCTGTTCGAGAACGGCCGCTTCTACTTCATCGAAATGAACACCCGCATCCAGGTGGAGCATCCGGTCACCGAGCTGATCACCGGCATCGATCTGGTGCGCGAGCAGCTACTGATCGCCGGCGGCGAGAAGCTCTCGATCAAGCAGGAAGACATCGTGCTGCGCGGCCACGCCATCGAATGCCGCATCAACGCCGAGGATCCGGACAGCTTCCTGCCCAGCCCCGGCACGGTGAAGCGCTTCGAGGCCCCGGGTGGTCCCGGCGTGCGCGTGGATACGCATCTATACGACGGCTACAAGATCCCGCCGAACTACGATTCGATGATCGGCAAGCTGATCGTGCACGGCCCGGATCGCGAAACAGCCATCGCGCGCATGCGCCTGGCACTCGCCGAAACGGTGATCGAAGGTGTGAAGTGCAACATCCCGCTGCAGCAGCGCATCATGGCCGACGTCGGCTTCCAGCACGGTGGACAGAACATCCACTACCTGGAGAAGCGCATGGCTGAGCAGAAAGAGCACCCGCCCGCGCACTGAGCCATCATCGGCGAGCCGTTTCGACGGCTCGCCGACGCGGCATCGCCCTATGTCCGAACTGCTGACCCTGCACGAAACCATCGAGGCCATCACCGCCGCTTGCGATGAAGGCGACGGCTGGGATCGCTACAGCTGGGTCTATATCCGCGGCGTGATCACCCAGCCGTCGTGCCGGCTCTACCTCTCCAGCGCAGCCGACGAGGAAGATCTGCTGGTCGACCAGGATGGCGAAGCACTGCCGCCGTTCGCCGCCGAGCATCGGCTGCATCACTACCTCGAAGCCACTGCTTTCGCCGACGTGCTGCGCGCGCAGAGACAGCAACAGCCGCTTTCCGATGTGGCCGATTTCGCCATCGCGCTCGATCATTACGATCGGCACGATGTCTTTTTAGGCACGACGCCGATCGGCTGATCGCATCCCGACGATCAACGACTATCACTACTTTCCCGCGGAACACCGATGCCCTGGCTCGAACTCTCCCTCACCATCCGCTCCGAGCAGCAGCCACGCGTGGAAGAAGCGCTGGACGATCTCGGCGCGCTGTCGGTCACCCTGCAGGATGCGGATGCGGAAACGCCCGACGAGCAGGCGATCTTCGAGCCGGGCGTGGGCGAGCTGCCACTGTGGCCCACCATCACGCTCAACGCGCTATTCGATGCCGGGACAGATCGTCGCGGCCTTAGCGAGGCATTGGGTGAGCTGCTGCCGTGGCTGGAGCCCGATCAGATGCTCTATCACGACGTGGCCGATGAGGATTGGGAGCGCGCCTGGATGGACCAGTTCAAGCCGATGGCCTTTGGCCGGCGGCTGTGGATCTATCCGTGGAACATCGAGCCGCCGCAAGACGATGACAGCGTCGTCGTGCGCCTCGATCCGGGCCTGGCTTTCGGCAGCGGCACACATCCCACCACCGCGCTATGCCTGGAATGGCTGGATGGCCAGGATCTCGCGGGCAAGACGCTGATCGACTACGGCTGCGGCTCCGGCATCCTTGCCATTGCCGCGTTGAAGCTGGGCGTCTCCAGCGCCGTCGGCGTGGACAACGACCCGCAGGCACTCACTGCCTCCGCCGACAATGCCGAGCGCAACGAAGTCGCCGACCGGCTGGCCCTGTTCTTGCCCGATGACCTCGAGGCCGAGCCCGCCGAAGTCTTCATTGCCAATATCCTCGCGGGCCCACTGGGTGAACTGGCGCCCATTTTCGCTGCTGCCGCGAAACCCGGCGCGCCTTTCGCCATCTCCGGCATCCTCAAGGGCCAGGAAGACGAATTGCTGCAGCGCTATGCGGAGTGGTTCGAGGATTTGCGCGTCGACACACGCGAGGACTGGGTCCGCATTAGCGGCAAGCGGCGCTGAGCGACGAAACGCGAGAGAAAAAAAGCAAGACGCCGTTCCGCATCCGCGCGCCTTTCGTCCTTTACTCTTTACAGGTCGCACCGCGACCGACTCTACTTGCCGCATGTACGCCCAATGCCCCGACTGCCTGACCGTGTTCTCGATGGACGCGGAGACGCTTGCGCAGGCGCGCGGCCACGTCGTGTGCGGACATTGCGAGACTGAATTCGACGCGCTCGCCAGCCTGAGCAGCCAGCTGCCGCCCGAGCCGTTCCAGCAACTGCCGGAACATAAGTCGTCGGGCCGGCCGCCGCAGGTGGAATCGGCGGTGTATCGGCCACGGCAAGAAAGTGCGCTTGCAGCGGATTCTGGGACCACGCCCGCGGCTGAAAGCGAAGATTTTTCACACCTGGTGTTTTCGCCGCGCTTCGCACGGCCTGCGCACCAGAACAGGATGCGGCGCTGGCCGTGGGTGCTGGCCTGTCTGGTCCTCCTGCTCTTGCTGTGCGCACAGCTCGCCTGGGCCAAACGCGATGCACTGGTCGTCGACCCGACCGCTGGCACGCTGTTGCGCCAGGCCTGTAACAGTCTTGGCTGCCGTTTGCCGTTAGTGCAGGACGTGCAGCATCTGCGCCTGCTGGCGCGCGATGTGCAGGCACACCCATCGGTTCCTGGCGCGCTGCTGATCAGCGCCACCGTGCGCAACGATGCCGACTTCGACCAGCCCTGGCCGGTGGTGGTGGTGACCCTTTCCGATGTCGATGGCAAGCACGTGGCCATGCGCCGCCTGCGTCCCAGCGAATACCTCGGTGACGGCTTCGCCCTGCAACGCGGCCTGCCCTCCGGCACCAGCACCGCACTGGTACTGGAGGTAGAAGACCCGGGCAACAAGGCGGTGGCCTTCGAGTTCAGCTTCGAATAGCACACCGTCCTAGTCGGCTAGGAAACGCAGTACTTAAAATTCTTCCTACGCAAGGGTAAACTCGCCCCTTCGTCCTGCTGCACCCGGCGTTCCATGCGAGCCGCCGCCCGCGGTATCAGCCAAAGCAACATGCAGCGACCCATGCAGCCGCTGCGTAGAACGTGAGGGAAATGCCTGTGAACGCCGTCAGACTGCCTGCTTCCGAGGCCGCGAAAGAGACCTCGTCGCAGAGCGCGTTGAGCGAATGTGTCAGCCGCACTGTCCGCCGCTATCTCGCCGACATCGGCGATACCGAGTGCGACGAAGGCTTGCACGCGCTGGTCATTCGCGAAGTCGAAGGCCCGCTGCTGCGCGAAGTGCTGGCTTGGCACGACGGCAACCAGAGCCGCGCCGCGGCCGTGCTCGGCATCAACCGCGCCACCTTGCGCAAGAAGCTGGCCGCACACGGCCTGCTCTGAGAGCCAAGGACATCACCGCAACGCCGGAGGGGCGTCCGGCATCTGCACCGTACAACAAGGATGTGTCCCCATGAACGCCCTCGCACCTTCCGTCTCGCTCCGCCTCGCCACCGCTTCCGACCATGCCGATCTGATCCGGGTCTGGGAAGCCGCCGTACGCGCCACCCATCATTTTCTCGCCGAAGAAGACATTCTGTTCTTCCGCGGCTGCCTGCCTTCGGCGTTTGGACTGCTAAACGTCTGGGTCGCCGAGGATGACGGACGCATCGTCGGCTTCATCGGCGTCTCGGGACACCACATCGAAGCCCTGTTCATCGCACCCGAGCAACATCGGCGCGGCGTTGGCCGACGCCTGCTCGACCACGTCATCGCCACCGCGCCCGGCGTTGCCTGGAGGGTCGACGTGAACGAGCAAAACCCTGAAGCCACGCGCTTTTACCAGCACTACGGCTTTGTGCAGACCGGGCGTTCCGAGCTGGATCCCAGCGGCCGCCCCTTTCCTTTGCTGCATATGGTTCTGCGCCGCTGACCGCCCGCGGCCCGCGCAGGGCTTATAATCGCGAGCTTTCCCGCAGGAACCCGCGTCATGTCCGCAGCTACTCCGGCACCCGTCCGCCGTGCCTTGCTCAGCGTCTCCGATAAAACCGGCCTGATCGACCTGGCCCGCCGGCTGGCCGCCAAGGGCGTGGAGCTGCTTTCCACCGGCGGCAGTGCCAAGGCGCTACGCGACGCCGGCATTCCGGTAAAGGACGTGAGCGACGTCACCGGCTTTCCGGAAATCATGGACGGCCGCGTCAAGACGCTGCATCCGAAAGTGCACGGCGGACTGCTTGGCCGCCGCGGCACCGACGACGCCGTGATGGGCGAACTCGGCATCGCGCCGATCGACCTGCTGGTACTCAACCTGTATCCGTTCGAAGCCACCGTGGCACGCGCGGACTGCACGCTGGAGCAGGCCATCGAGAACATCGATATCGGCGGCCCGGCCATGCTGCGTTCCGCGGCGAAGAACTGGAACGACGTGGGTGTGCTCACCTCGCCCGACCAGTACGAAGAGGCCATCGCCGAAATCGAGCAACAAGGCGGCCTGACACGTGCCACGCGTTTCAAGCTGGCGGTAGCTGCGTTCAATCGCGTGTCGAACTACGACGGCGCCATCAGCGACTATCTCTCCGGTCTGCAGCTCAACGATACGCAGGACGCCATCGCCGGCCACGAACGCTTCCCTGGTCAGGCCAACGGCCGTTTCGTGAAACTGATGGATCTGCGCTACGGCGAGAACCCGCACCAGCACGCTGCGTTTTATCGCGACCTGTATCCGGCGCCCGGCACACTCGCCACCTTCCGCCAGTTGCAGGGCAAGGAGCTGTCGTTCAACAACATCGCCGACTCCGATGCTGCGTGGGAATGCGTGCGCAGCTTCACCAAGCCGGCCTGCGTCATCGTCAAGCACGCCAATCCCTGCGGTGTGGCCGTGAGCCTCGAAGGCATCGGCCGTGCGTATGATCTCGCTTACCAGACCGACCCCACCTCGGCCTTCGGCGGCATCATCGCGTTCAACCGCGAGGTCGACGCGGCCACGGCGCGCGCCATCGTCGAGCGCCAGTTTGTGGAAGTGGTGCTGGCTCCGGCTTATGCGGCAGACGCCCTCAAGGCTTTCGCCAAGAAGGGCAATGTGCGTGTGCTGGAGATCCCGCTGCCGGCTGAAGGCTCACTTGTCGACGCGCATCCGGGCAATGACGTGCGCCGCGTGGGTTCCGGCCTGCTGATCCAGACCGCCGACCGCGGCATGGTCACCGCCGAGGATCTGAAGATCGTCACCCGCCGTGCGCCGACCGAAGCGGAAGTCCACGACCTGATCTTTGCGTGGAAAGTGGCGAAATACGTCAAGAGCAATGCCATCGTCTATGCCCGCGACCGCCAGACCATCGGCATTGGCGCCGGCCAGATGAGCCGCGTCTACAGCGCGCGTATCGCCGGCATCAAGGCGGCGGACGAGAAGCTGGAAGTGCGCGGATCGGTGATGGCTTCCGATGCGTTCTTCCCGTTCCGCGACGGCATCGATGCCGCTGCCGCTGCCGGCATCCGTGCGGTCATCCAGCCTGGCGGCTCGATGCGCGACGCCGAGGTGATCGCGGCCGCTGACGAGCACGACATGGCGATGGTCTTCACCGGCATGCGCCACTTCCGTCACTGATGTTCGTGTAGGAGCGCACCCTGTGCGCGAAAGCCCTGCGCAGCAGGGCCGCCTTTGCCACATGATGAGAACAGAGCAGCCCTGCTGCGCAGGGCTTTCGCGCACAGGGTGCGCTCCTACGTCAGTCCGTCGTGGCGGGCGCGGCCTTCCACTCGATGGGCCGCGCATAGCGACGCGCCAGCACCGCGCAGGTCATCAACTGGATCTGGTGAAACAGCATGATCGGCAACACGATCATGCCGAGCGGATGGCCGGCGAACAGCACTTTGGCCATCGGCACACCACTGGCGAGGCTCTTCTTCGAGCCGCAGAACACGATGGTGATCTCATCCTCGCGATGGAAGCCCAGCGCGCGCGATCCATAACGCGTCGCCAGCAGCGCGAGCGCCAGCAAGACGACGTTCACCACCAGCAGACCGCCTAGCACCGGCAGCGGCGTCTGCTTCCATAGCCCCTGCAGCACAGCGGCGCTGAAAGCGGTGTACACCACCAACAGGATCGAGCCCTGATCCACATAAGCCAGCATGCCGCGATGACGGTTTACCCAGCCGCCGATCCAGCGCTGCGCCACCTGCCCGGCAACGAACGGCACCAGCAACTGCAACACGATGGTGCCCAGCGCATCCCAGGACATCCCGCCCTGCCCGTGCGATTCCATCATCAATCCCACCAGCAGCGGCGTAATGAAAATGCCCAGCATGCTGGACGCCGAGGCCGCGCAGATCGCCGCCGGAATATTGCCGCGCGCCATCGAAGTGAACGCGATCGACGATTGCACCGTGGAAGGCAGCGCGCACAGAAACAGCACGCCCAGATACAAGTCCGGCGTCACCAGCGGCGCCAGCAACGGTCGCAACAGCACGCCCAGCAACGGGAACAATACAAAGGTGCTGGCCAGCACCGTCAGGTGCAGCCGCCAATGCGTCATGCCTGCCAGCACCGCCTCACGCGAAAGCTTGGCGCCATGCAGAAAGAACAGCAGCGCGATCGCCGCATCGGTCAGCACGTTGAACACCGAAGCCGCCGTGCCGCGACAAGGCAACAGGCTGGCCGTCACCACCGTGACGATCAGCGCGCAGGTGAAGCGGTCGGGCAGAAAGCGGCGCAGTGACATGGCCTGATATCGGGCGACTCAAGAAGAAGCCGCCATTCCAGCGCGCCGGCATTGATAAATCAAATCGTTTTATCTTATTCATTGATAGGATAAGCGCATGAATATCAGCCTGCGCCAGCTTCGCGCCTTCCTGGCTGTCGCCCGGTTGCGACATTTCCGGCGCGCGGCCGAAAGCCTGCACCTGACCCAGCCCGCGGTGAGCCGGCATATCGCCGAACTGGAAGCCGAGCTCGAAGTACGCCTGTTCGACCGCAACACCCGCGAAGTGGTCCCCACCGAGGCGGGCCGCTATCTGCAAGGCGCGGTGGAACGTGTACTGGATGAACTGGAAGGCGTGCTCGCCCACGTACATTCGGAAAGCGAACGCCAGCGCGGCAAGGTGCGCGTCGCCGCCGTGCCGACACTCTCTGCCGGCTTGATGCCCACATGCATCGCCTCCTGCGCCCGCGACTATCCCGAACTCACCGTACAACTGCACGATCAGGTGCAGACCCTGGTGCTCGACAGCGTGCGCGGTGGCGAAGTGGATTTCGGCCTCGCGATCGAACCTGCCGACCGCGAATCCTTCGACAGCGAAACCATCCTGCATGACCCTTTCATGCTGGTCTGCCGGCGCGACCATGCGTTCGCTTCGCTGCCCGACGTGCCGTGGAAGAAACTGAAAGGCCAGCCACTGGTGCTGCTCGATCATGCCTCCGGCAGCCGCCGCCTGATCGATCTCCAACTCGTCGCGCAACGCATCCAGGCGCCGGTCGTGCAACAGACCGGGCATACCTTGACCGCCTTCCGCATGGTCGAAGCCGGCCTGGGTGTCACCATCACGCCGCAACTCTCGCTACCCGTTCCCGAGGCGTTGGTCGTACGGCCGCTGACACCCGTCGCCCATCGCGCCATCACGCTGATCCGGCGCCGGCACCGCTCGCTGTCGCCCGTTGCGGAACTGGTGTGGACACGCATTCGCGAAACAGCGGTGCAGCTCACCCTGGCGCCACCCAAGCGCAAGACGCGCTGAGTCCCTCCACACTACCTTGAACCTTCAGCGTCTACGGTCGGTACTTCGACACCGGAGACCGCCATGCGCTACGAGCTCTACTACTGGACCGGCATCCAGGGCCGCGGCGAATTCGTGCGGCTGGCGTTGGAAGACGCCGGCGCCGACTACGTTGACGTGGCACGCGAAGCCGGCGACCAGGCCATCATGCCCTTCCTGCAAGGTAGCGAACCCGGTGCGCGTCCCTTCGCCCCACCCTTCCTCAAAGCGGGCCGCGCCGTCATCGCGCAAACCGCCGCGATCCTGTTCTACCTCGGCCCCCGACTAAACCTTGTACCGAAGAGCGAAACCGCGCGGCTCTACGCGCATCAACTGCAACTGACCCTTTCCGATTTCGTCGTCGAAATCCACGACACCCACCACCCCATCGCCAGCCGCCTCTACTACGAAGACCAGCGCCGCGCCGCCAAAGAACGCGCCACCGACTTTCGCCAATACCGCATCCCCAAGTACCTCGGCTACTTCGAAGACATCCTCGAACACAGCAACGGCAAACACCCCCTCACACGCCACTCCTACATCGACCTCTCCCTGTTCCAGGTCATGAGCGGCCTCAACTACGCCTTCCCCAACACCATGCGCCGCCTGCGCCGCAAACTCCCCCACCTCAACGCCCTCACCGAGCGCGTTGCATCCCGCCCGCGACTCGCCGCGTACCTGGCATCTCCACGGCGCATTCCCTTCAACGAAGAAGGCATCTTCCGCCACTACCCCGAGCTGGATGCGGCACGCTGATACAAGACGATCAGGCCAGGAAAGAAACATCCCGACGCCTGACACTGGAAAAGGCGCAGCTACAAAGCACGCCGCCTGCTCTGAGGCCATTTCTCTTTGATTACTTTCTCTTGACTCCGGGCATCCATGCCCTCCGCCCTTCGGGCCAGCTGCGCTGTTCGCACCCGCTCCTGCGGGTGCGTGGGCCAGCAAAGAGAAAGTGACCCGGCTCGCGGCAGCGAGTCGGAAGCCCGCGGCAGGCGAGCCAGGGCACGCAGACGCGACGGTCGAAGCGCTTCACTACTGGATCCCTGCCTGCGCAGGGATGACGAAGCAGGAGGGGATGTCACAAGAGCCAAATCCTCTCTCGAAGGAAGAGGCAGAAAAACCTAAAACATCGCGATAACCAGCGCCCCCGCCAAAATCAACCCACCCCCAACCAACACCGGCCAACTAGCCTGCTCCCCAAGAAACACCAGGCTCAGCACAATCACAAACGCCACACTGAGCTTGTCGATAGGCGCCACCTTGCTCACCGGTCCCAACTGCAACGCGCGGTAATAACAAAGCCACGAGAGCCCGGTCGCCACACCCGACAACACCAGAAACACCCAGCTATGCCACGACAGCCCGGAAGGCTTGGCCCACTCGCCGCGCAAACTGAGAATCCCGGCCGTCACCATCAGAATCACGATGGTGCGAATAAACGTGGCGAGGTTGGAATTGATCCCCGCCACACCGATCTTGCCGAACAATGCCGTAAGCGCGGCGAAGAACGCCGAGCCCAGAGCGAACAGCAGCCAGCTCTCGCGCAGATTCACCGGACAGCCCGCAGCATCGGCATAGGGATCGGCTTACTTGCCGTCGCTGGTTGACTCGGCTTCCGCGGGCTTGCTCTTGCCCCACTCCATCACCTTGTACATCACCGGCTTCACCGGCTCCTGCGGGCCGCTTTGCGCGTGATAGTTGCCGTTGGCGTCAACCATGTAGGTCTGCGGAATGCCGGTCTTCGGCGTCACCACCACCATGTACAACGCGCCGCTGCGGCGAAATTCCTGGATGGTCTCGTCACCCTGCTTGCGCACGGTGACCTGCGGCGGTGGCTCGCCGCGCGCATCGCGGGGGCCGCTCTTGTCCTGCATGGCCGGCAGGGCCGGCGCCTTGCTGTTGATGGCCTGGGTGCTGGCCGGCTTCTTGGTCGCGGGCGGCTCCACCGCCTTCACGCCCGGATCGTTCATGCCCGGCGGTGGCGGCGCCGGCGGCAGCGATTGGGATTGCGCAAAAGCCGGCAAGGCAACGAAGGCACCAAGAGCGGCGAGCAAGGCGATAGGTTTCATGATCACAACCTCCTCAGAAGACCCGAGCATAGCAGCGCCCCGGCGACGCTCCGTGAAGCGCGACACGATGACGCCACGCCATGAGGCGTATCGGCATAAACTCCCCACTCTCCATGCCCGCGGATGCGCCTGCTGGCGTCCCCGCCACACACAGACCCACGGTCCCCCATGTCCAAGCTCATCCTGATCGACGGCTCCTCGTACCTGTACCGCGCCTTCCACGCACTGCCACCGCTGAGCAATGCGCAGGGCGAGCCTACCGGGGCGCTGTTCGGCGTGGTCAACATGCTGCGCGCAACGCTGAAGGCGAAGCCGGAATACCTGGCCTTCGTCAGCGACGCACCCGGCCCCACGTTCCGCGACGAGCTCTACGACAAGTACAAGGCGCAGCGCCCGCCGATGCCCGACGATCTGCGCGCGCAGGTCGATCCGATGCTGGCCATTGTCGGCGCGCTGGGCTTTCCCATCCTGCGTGTTTCGGGGGTGGAGGCCGACGATGTGATCGGCACCCTGGCCGAGCAGGCGCATGCGCAAGGCATCGAGGTGGTGATCTCCACCGGCGACAAGGATCTGGCCCAGCTGGTGCGCCCCGGCGTGAGCCTGGTCAACACCATGACCAACACCACCATGGACAGCGCCGGCGTCATGGAAAAGTTCGGCGTGCGGCCGGACCAGATCATCGACTACCTCACCCTGGTCGGCGACACCGTGGACAACGTGCCAGGCGTGCCCAAATGCGGCCCCAAGACCGCCGCCAAATGGCTGGCCGAATACGGCTCACTGGACGGCGTGATCGCCAACGCGGACAAGGTCGGCGGCAAGATCGGCGAGAGTCTGCGCGACGCGCTTCCGCAACTGCCGCTGTCACGCCAGCTGGTGACGATCAAGCTGGACGTGCCGCTGGAACAAACCGTTACCGACCTGACCCTGCGCGACAAGCACGTCGAGCAGCTGCGCGAACTGTTCACTCGCTACGAATTCAAAGCAGCGCTGAAAGACCTCGAGGCCAACGACGCCCCCGTAGGAGCGCACCCTGTGCGCGACCAGACGCCGGCGGAACACGCCGCCATACCGGCGCCCGATCGCGCACAGGGTGCGCTCCTACATCAAGGCTTCGATCTCAGCGCACCAGGCAGCTACGAACTGGTCACCACCCAGGCGCAGCTCGACGACTGGCTGCAGCGCCTCTCGAACGCCGAACTGATCGCCTTCGATACCGAAACCACCAGCATCGATTCGATGATGGCCGACATCGTTGGCCTCAGCCTGTCGGTGGAGCCGGGCAAAGCCTGCTACATCCCGCTGACACACGACTATCCGGGCGTGCCTGCACAACTCGCGCGCGACCACGTGCTCGCCGCACTCAAGCCGATCTTCGAAGACCCGAACAAGGCCAAGCTCGGCCAGCATGCCAAGTACGACATCAACATCCTGTCGCACTATGGCATCGCGCTGCAGGGGCTGAAGCACGACTCCATGCTGGAGTCGTACGTGTGGAACGCCACCGCAACACGTCACGACATGGATTCACTGGCCAGGAAATACCTTGGCTACGAGACCGTCAAATACGAAGAAGTCGCCGGCAAGGGTGCCAAGCAGATTTCCTTCTCGCAGGTGGATCTGGATACCGCCTGCCGCTACGCCGCGGAAGACGCGGACATCACCCTGCGCCTGCACTATGCGCTGTGGCCGCTGCTACAAACCGAGCCAACGTTGCGCAGCGTGTACGAGAACATCGAGATCCCGCTGGTGCCAGTGCTCGCCGGCATGGAACAGCGCGGCGTGCTGATCGACGTCAACATCCTGCGCCTGCAAAGCCAGCAGTTGGGCAAACGCATGCTGGAATTGCAGCAGCAGGCATGGAAAGCCGCCGGCCACGATTTCAATCTCGACTCACCCAAGCAGTTGCAGGCCGTACTGTTCGACGAACTCGGCCTGCCGGCAAAGTTGAAGACACCCACTGGCCAGCCATCCACCAACGAGGAAGCGCTGGAAGCGATCGCCGATGACCATCCGCTGCCGCGCTTGATCCTCGACTACCGCGGCCTGGCGAAGTTGCGCTCGACCTATACCGAGAAACTGGCCGAGATCGTTAACCCACGCACCGGCCGCGTACATACCAGCTATCACCAGGGCGCGGTCGCGACCGGGCGCGTGTCGTCGTCCGATCCCAACCTGCAGAACATCCCGGTGCGTACCGAAGAAGGCCGCCGTATCCGCCAGGCGTTCATCGCGCCGGAAGGCTGGGTAGTAATGGCCGCCGACTATTCGCAGATCGAGCTGCGCATCATGGCTCACCTCTCGGGCGACGAAGGCCTGATGCGCGCTTTCAGGGAAGGTGGCGACGTGCATCGTGCCACCGCCGCGGAAGTGTTCGGGCTCAAACCCGAGGAAGTCAGCACCAACCAGCGCCGCGCCGCCAAGGCGATCAACTTCGGCCTGATGTACGGCATGAGCGCGTTCGGCCTGGCGCGCCAGCTCGGCGTGGATCGCGGTGAAGCCAGCGACTACATGGCGCGTTATTTCGCCCGCTATCCAGGCGTGCACGCTTTCATGGAAGCCACGCGCGAACAGGCGCATCGCGACGGCTACGTGGAAACCATCTTCGGCCGCCGCCTCTATCTGGAGAACCTCAAGGCACGCAACCAGGCACTGCGCGCCGGCGCCGAGCGCGCCGCGGTGAACGCTCCGATGCAGGGCAGCGCTGCCGACATCATCAAGCGCGCCATGATTTCCGTGGCCGCCTGGCTGAAGGAACGCGACGACGCGCACATGCTGATGCAGGTGCATGACGAACTGGTCTTCGAGGTCCGCAAGGACGCCGTGGAGGAGGTTCGTGCCGCCGTCGTCGCTCGCATGTCCGGCGCCGCCGAACTACGCGTGCCCCTGCTGGTCGAAGCCGGGGTCGGCGCTAACTGGGACGAGGCGCACTGACCGCCCATCCCGGCCGCCCTTTTCGTTCGTTTTTCGTCAAATGAATCGCCGCTAAATTTTTCTCGCAAGCTTTGTGCAACTTTTCCCAATTAGCACGTTCTAAGTGATCGGACGTACGCAACGGCGTCCGCGGCTCACCACCTCCCTGGATGAGCCATCCGGTAAGCGGGCCTTCCCCTGGGTCCCGCTTCCACCCCGCCCCGAGGGTTCCCCCCTAACCCTCGGGGCATTTTTTTGCCCACGTTTCGGGTAAGAGCCTGTTCCCTACCTTTTCGTAGCCCGCGTTGAGTGTCGGCGGGCGCCAGGTGGTGGAGCGTGGCGCAGCGCCTGGCTGGCTGCCAGGCCAAGCCGCGCGCCGCCGCATGGCGCCCGCCGACACTCAACCCGAAGGGCCGGGTCTGTTTGCGCCCCAGCCGGCGTCATCGCTCGGTCGTGTACGGACGTACACTCCCTCACTCTTCCTTGGCTGGCACGCAAACAGCTCCCGGCGCGGGCTACGAAAAGGTAGGGAACAGGCTCTGAGACGGCTGACGGTCAAAGCGGCTAGCATGCTGCCCACTCCGGTCGCGCCGGCCCGGCCGGCTATTCGCGAAAGGTTGCGATCACGGTGCAGAAGAAAGGCAAAGCCACCTCGTTCGACATTGCCCATCTGGCAGGGGTCTCCCAGTCCACAGTATCGCGCGCACTGCGCGGCAGCCCCTTGGTGAGCGAGGAAACACGTCAGCGCATCCAGGCCGCCGCCGCCGAGCTCAAGTACAAGGTCGACAAGAACGCCTCCAACCTGCGCACCCGCCACTCGGGCACCCTGGCGCTGCTGCTGTTCGAAGACCCGACGGCCGACGACTCGCACATCAACCCGTTCTTCCTTTCCATGCTGGGCTCGATCACCCGTGCCTGCGCCCAGCGCGGCTACGACCTGCTGGTCTCTTTCCAGCAGCTCTCGCACGACTGGCACGCCGACTACGCCGATACCCGCAAGGCCGACGGCATCATCCTGCTCGGCTACGGCGACTACCTCGCCTACCGCGACAAGCTGGAAAAGCTGGTCGGCCAGGGCACGCACTGCGTGCGCTGGGGCGCGGTGCTGCCCGATCAGCCAGACATCTCCATCGGCTGCGACAACTTCCGCGGCGGCCAGGATGTCACCGCTCATCTGCTGGAACAGGGCTTCCGCCGCATCGCCTTCCTCGGCGACGCCTCCAGCCACTACCCCGAATTCTTCGAACGCTACCGCGGCTATGCCGACGTGCTGGAACAAGCCGGCCTCAGCGTCGACCCCGCTTTGCAGGTCAACGCCGAAAGCACCGAGCAATCCGGCTACACCGCCCTGGAAGCCCTGCTGGAACGCAAGGCTCCTTTCGACGCCATCTTCGCCGCCAGCGATCTCATTGCCATCGGCGCCATGCGCGCCCTCGCCGACCACGGCATGACCGTTCCCAATGACATCGCCGTCGCCGGCTTCGACGACATTCCCACCGCAAGCTTCGTCAACCCGCCGTTGACCACGGTACGCCAGGACACCCGCCAGGCCGGCGAAGCGCTGGTCGACAATCTGTTGCGCCTGATCCGTCAGGAGCCAGCGGAAAGCGGCATGTTGCCGGTGAAACTGGTGGTTCGCCGCTCCAGCCTGCGCGCGCGTTAAGCGTTCCCCGCTGCGTTCCCGCAGCCATCGACACATTGAATCAACGGGACGATGTCAATTCGCGTCGTGTCTCGGCCATCACCGCAGACAGCGAGAAATAGAACGTGGCACCGTGGCCGGGAGTGGAGCTGACCCACAGACGACTGCCATGGAGCTGCAGGATCTTGCTGCAAAGCGCGAGACCAATGCCGGTGCCGGGATATTGCTCGGCGGTGTGCAGCCGCTTGAACATCAGGAAAATCGTTTCCTGATGTTCGGGCGAAATGCCTATGCCGTTGTCGTGGACCGCAAACTGCCACTCATCGCCCTGCCTTTGCACGCTGATGTCGATCCTGGGAGACGCACCCTTGGGCTGAAACTTGATGCCATTGCCGATCAAGTTCTGGAATAGCTGCGTCAGCGTGCGCTCATCGCCTCGCACCATCGGCAGATCCTGGAAGTCGATCTTGGCATGGGCGGCATGGATGTCTTCCGCCAATTGCTGGCACGCCCGCTCGACGATGCTCTGGCTTGAAACCACGGAGATGGCCAGGCTCTGGCTGTTCACGCGGGAGAGCTCGAGCAGGTCGTTAATCAGGCCACGCATGTCCATCACGCTCTCGCGTATGGCGGCGAGAAACTCGTCGGCATCGTCGCCCAGTCGTCCTTTGTAGCGCCGCTCCAGTAAGGTGGCGAAACTCGTTACCGAGCGCAATGGCGCCTGGAGATCGTGTGAGGCGACATAGGCGAACTGTTCAAGCTCCTTGTTGGAAACGGCCAGCTTGGTCGCTTGCTCGCGCGCGGCCATCTCTAACCACTCCCTATGCCGCACCTCTTCTGCAAGCTCGTGATTGAGTGCGCTGAGTTCCGTCGTTCGCTCGGCCACCAGTTCGTCCAGTCGCGCGGTACGCCCGATGATCAACAGCAGGAACATGCCGAGCAGGCCGGTAAACAACATGCCTGCGGCGAGCAGCGTCCAGGCCTGCCACGATTTGTGCGCGGTGAGGTATTGCGCCGGCAAGGTCAGCTGCAGTTGCCAATGGCGATGGGCTATGTCCAGGGTATGGCTTTGCTCCAACCCGCCCTTGATTTCCGAAGCGGCGGGATCGGCGCCGTATAGCACGCGATCTTTCTCTGGCGCATCGCTGTCCAGCAGGCGCACAAGCACGCCTTTGGTCTCGATTGCATCCAGACTGTCCTGCATCAAGTCAGGGATGCGGAGCACGGCCAGCATGAAGCCACGCAGCGCCTGGCGGCGTGCCGCCACCGTATCGATCGGCATGCCTGTGGCGTAACAGGGCAAGAACACCAGCAGGCCGTGGTGACCGGGTGCGTCCTGAACCAGATGGACGCGTGCCGTCGCTACCGGCTCGCCGCTGTCTCCCGCCATCTGGATGGCGGCGAGACGACTGGGCTCGGTGGTGCCGGCATACCCCATGGCCGCCTTGTTCCCGGCGAACGGCACGATGTATTCGATCGGCACATACGTGTCTTGCGGATCGGCGGGTACCAGACTGCCGCCGCCGGCGCGCTCCGTAATAGCGAACTGGGGGAAGCCGTCGGCACGCACTTTCGCTTCAAAGTCGGCGCGATCCGCATGGCGCACGAGAGGCGCCCACTCGAGGGCCTGGACACCGCTGCGGCGGGCAAGCAAGCGCCCTGCAAAGCTCGTGAAGGAGCGCCGGTCGATATGGTCGACACTGGCGTAAAAGGCTTGCAACGCATAGAGCGCGCCCAGGTTCTTGCGCATGTCCTCTTGCAGAGCGCGCGAGAAATCATGCCCCTGACTCTGGAACTCGGCGTTCATGCGCGCCTGCTCCCGGTTGCTGGTGAAGAAGAAAAGCCAGACAACCAGGCCGAATACCAGGGCCAATGGAACACTCACCGTGATTTGGCGCGTCAGCCACACGGCGCGCGGCCGCACAGCCCATATGAGCACCAGCGGCGTGAATATCAGTACGCCGATACTGTCGCCGATCCACCACGTCCACCAATTGAAGGGTGCGCTTTCAAGTGGCACCAGACGATAGAAGGTGAGCGTTCCCACACCCACGCTCGCGTTGATGATGCAGGCCAGCGGACCGCCCAGCGTGAGGATGCGCACCACATCCAGATCCTGGATCAGCAAATTGCGGTAGCCCACAAATCGGCGGATCAACCACGTGCCGGTGGCCGCCTGCAAAGCCGCCCCGGTGGCGATCAGTGTCGGCACCGACAACGAGTGGAGGATCGCCGCCGTGGAGCTGGTGTCGAGACTGGTCCATGCGTTGATGAGGAAAGAACCGACCCAGACGCCCGGTGTGACTCGATAGCCCCACAACATCACGCAAGCCAGCGCGATGCCGGAGGGCGGCCAGACAGCGGTGGCGTATCCGGGTGGAATCGCCAGCAGCAGGCCAAGGCGCCCGGCTGCATAGTAGGCCGCTGCCACCAACAAGTTGGGCAGCAAGTAACGGCGCAGCAAGGAGGCGCCACCCATCTAGGATGTCGCGTCGCGGTCAGCGAGCGCGCCGTCCTGGGCGGCGCCCTCTAAAACGGTTCGGTCCAGCACTCTATCGAGCAGCAAGGCCGTCAACCGCTTTGCCGGCAGCGGCTCGGAGAACCAGAAACCCTGAGCATAGGGAATGCTCAGCGACGCGCAGTTACGAAGATCGTCTTCGTTCTCGACACCCATCGCCATCACATCGAGGCCACGTGCGTGCGCTACGCTCAGAATCGCGGCGACCAGCGCGTGCATCTCCTGATTGCCGTCACGCAGGCCATGCAACAAGGACCGGTCGAGTTTGACGCCGTGAATGGGCAGCCTGGCCAGCAAGGTGAGAGAAGCCTCCTCCTGTCCGAAGCGGTCCACCACGATACGGACACCCCATTCATGCAGCGCATCGAGGTTGGCCCTGACCGCGCCGCCTTTGGCTTCCTTGAAGACATGCTCAGCGACTTCGACCTGCCACAGCGACATCGGTACGCCCAAATGCTCCAGGACGTCGCGCCAACGCGTCACCCATGCAGGCTCGGCCAGCGCCGAGAGCGATAGATGGATCGCCATCCGCTCGGGCGCAATACCCTGCCTGCGCCATGCGAGCCATTGCGATGCCGCGCGCTCGAGGATCCGGATATCAGCTCGATCCAGCTCGTGCGCGGCGTCGGTCGAATCGCGGTGACCGGATGCCGCTGACTGCGGGTCGCTGCTCTGACCCAGCACAGCAACACCCCCATAACCGCCACTCCGCAGATTGAGCCAGGGCTGAAATAGCAAAGTGAGGCCCGGCATGGTGACCGCTGAAGAAGCGTTACCGGCAGTCTCTGCGGGCTCCGCCCCCTCCGACAGGTAAAGGCCACCACCCTGATGCCGCTTTGCGGCATACATCGCGACGTCGGCGCGAACCATCAGTGACTCGAGGTCGGCACCGTCATGCGGAAACATGGCCAGGCCTGCGCTGACCCCCACATTGACGTGCTGTCCCTGCACGGTGGTGATGGCTTGAATGCCTTGCACGATACGCGTCGCCACCTGCCTGGCTTCGGCGATGGAGCGCAGCGGCGTCAGCATGGCCACGAACTCGTCTCCGCCCATGCGCGCCACGGTGTCGCTCTCGCGCACCTGATCGCGCAACACGTTCGCGACGGCACGCAAGAGCGCGTCGCCGAAGGAATGCCCGCGTTGATCGTTGATCGGCTTGAAGCCATCCAGATCGAAGAAGCAGAGCGCCATCTTCTCGTCGCCGCGCTCCGCACCCGCTATCGCCTCACTGGCCCGCTCCAGAAACAGGCTGCGGTTGGCCAGACCGGTAAGGCTGTCGTGACTGGCGCGAAAGTAGTTGTGCTCGCGCTGCCGATTCAACTCGGTCACGACACGATGGCGCTCCAGGGCATGCTGTATCACGCGCAGCAAGGAGTGGCCGTCGAACTGACCCTTGATGACGTACTCTTGCGCTCCCCAGCGAAGCGCCTCCAGTGCGATGCGCTCGTCGTTGTTGCCGCTCACGACAACAATGGCGACGTCGGGAGCCGCGGCATGTACGCGCTGCACGTTGTGCACGCCGCCACTTCCATCGGGCAGATCGAGGTCGAGCAGTACGCAGTCCCATCGCTCGGCGGCGACTCGCGCGAGTGCATCGGCCAGCGTCTGGACATGGACCGAATAGAGCTGCGAATCGCTGATGACTTCCCGCAGCCATTCGCGGGCCAGCATGGCGTCGCGCATGGAATCTTCGACCAACAACAGGCGCAGGGTCGTCGACACGGCTTGGATCGTCATGAGCCTCCCCTAAAGCATAGGCTTCGGGGGAAGCAGGGCTCGATCGATCCAGAAGTTGTGCAGGCCGCGCATCAACTCAGTGAAATCGTCGAACTCCAGCGGTTTGGCGAGATAGCAGTTGGCGTGCAGGTCATAGCAGGCCTTGACGTCACTCTCCGCACGCGACGTAGTGAGCATGATGACCGGGATGCTGCGCAGTCGATCGTCCTGCTTGATTTCCGCCAGTACGTCGCGGCCACTCTTCAATGGCAGGTTGATGTCGAGAAGAATGAGGTCAGGCGCCGGCAGATGCTCAAAGGGCGGAACGCGCCGCAACATGTCGAGCGCTTCCATACCGTTCCGGGCCACCGACAACTCACAATCGAACCCGCTTTCGCGCAAGGCTTCGCGCGTCAATCGCACGTCCTTCGGATTGTCCTCGACGAGCAGGATGTCGCAGTGATCGTGCTCAAGATCGGGCAGGCGCATCGATCGGTTCCTCGAACTGTGTTTGCCGCACCGGATGCTACACGCGCAGCCGGTCCATGGGAGCACCGACGCACTTGGTCGGGACATGGTCGGCCTGAGCTCACCCGCACCAGCCCATAAACCCGCGCTGCCGCCATGCCTCGCCCGCCATCGGCCTAATTGCATGATTCTTATTGCATATATACACCCAGCCGGCAGCAGCGGCGCAACCGCTGGAGCACATTCCGGCAACTTGAGGTCTGTCCTAGGCCCTAGCTTCGCGCTCAGCCAGAAACCCGAGCCATGCGCGCGTCACGAACTCCGGCTGCTCCAGATTGGACGTATGGCTTGCCCCCGGGACTTCGATGTAGCGACAGCCTATGCGCTGCGCCATGTCCACCGACTCCGACGTCGGCCGCACCCGGTCATGCTCCCCGCACATCACCAGCGTGGGCGTGCTGCTCAACTCGTGCAGGCGGGAACACAGATCGCGTCTCTGAAAAATCATGCGCCCGATGGGCAGGATGCTCTGCCGCAGCGTCTCCATCGACCAGGACAGAAGCTGTCTCTGGAATGACGCCTTCAACGATGGGGTCGCGCCGGATACATCGGACTGAAAGAACAGGGCCGTTATTTCATCGAGCAACGCAGGCGTAAAGGTTCCGTCCGCGTCGATACGATCCAGCAATCGCATGAAGTAGTCCTGCGGCTTCGCAGGCTCCTGACCGAGATACGTTCCCATCATGATCAGGCCCTTCACGCGCGTCGGTGACGAGAGCGCCAGTTCGCCCGCCATCATGCCGCCCACGGATTGGCCGGCCACGACATAGGTCTCCAGGTCCAGGCTGTCGATCAGCGCCGCTACATGGCGGGTCAATGCACTGAGGTCATGCGTACCCTCGGGCAAGGCGCCAGAGCTGCCATGGCCCCATAGATCCGGCACGATCACGCGGTAACGCGTTTCCAGTGCCTGGACTTGCGGCGTCCACATAAAAGCATTCGCCAGATAACTATGCAGCAAGACCACGGGTGTTCCCTTGCCCCGGTCCATGTAATACATGGGATGCCCTGCAAGCCTGAGTTTTGGCATATCGATTCGCCCGCCGTGTGCCGGAAACCAGAGGTCAGGCAGCCCGATGCGAAGCCAGGACAACATGGGCGTTGGTGCCGCCAAGACCGAACGCGCTGACACCCATGTGATAGACCTGCCGCGGGCTTAGCGGACGCGCGTCGGGAATCAGCTGTATTGGCGACGCCGCATCCAGCAGCGGCGCAGGGGTATCGGCATACGCACTTGCTGGCATGTACCCATGGTGGAGCATGAGCGCTACCTTGATCAGTCCTGCCATACCAGAGGCTGCCTCGGTGTGGCCGATCAGACTCTTGACGGCACCCAGCGCACAGGCGGATTCCCGGCCATCAAATACTTCCTGGAGCGCCTTGATCTCCATCCGGTCACCTTGCCGCGTGCCGGTGCCGTGCCCTTCCACGTATGCCACGTCATGAGGCTGGATGCCGGCTTCGGCATAGGCCTCTCGCAGCAACGCCACCTGTGCCTGAATATTGGGCGCGGTGAATCGACTGCTTTGTCCACCATGATTGACCCGGCTTCCACCCACGACGGCATAGCCACGCTGCCGCGCCGAAGGCAGATCCTGTTCGCGGCACAACACCAGCACACCGATACCTTCGGATCGTCCGATGCCATTGGCGTCCGCGCTGAATGATCGGCAATAGCCATCCGGCGACCCCACCCCCGCCATCTGATAGAACTTCTGCAGCAAGGCGGACAGGATCACATTGACGCCAGCGACCAGAACCAGATCGCACTCGCGATCGCGCAATGCGCGAACCGCCTGGTGCACAGCGACCAATGACGAGGAACATGCCGTATCCACCGTCATGCTGGGGCCGTGCAGATCCAGTTCGTACGACAGGCGATTGGCGATCAGGCACAAGCCGTTACCCGTGACATTCGCCGCCTCGACTTTCGGCAAGTCATTCCATTTCAGGTAGGCCAGATCGTTGGCCATAGCGCCAACAAATACGCCGACCCGGCCTCCTTTGAGCGCATCGGCCGACAGTCCCGCATCCTCCAGCGCCCTGCATGCATGCGTAAGGACGAGCTTCTGCTGCGGGTCCATGCAATCCACCTCACGCTGCGGAATCTGGAACCGGTCCGCATCGAAAGTATCTTCGTGTGAGATGTATCCACCCCATATCGGTATTTTCAGCTCATCTATCTGACGAACGAGTTCGTCGCGACGGGATGGCGGAGTTTCGATCGCAGACTGATTGGCCTTGATCAATCGCCAGTAGGCATCCAACCCTTCAGCCCCAGGAAAATGACAGCTCATACCGGCAATCACGGTCATGACGATTCCTTATCTTGAGCGCGAAGTCGTACCTCGCCACTTCACCACGCGCGATCGAATAGAGCGATGCTGTTTTGGGTGAGCCTCAGCGTGCGGAATGCTGGGCCAGATACTGCTCTTCCAGATAGGAAGCCATGCCATCGATGGTCGGATAGTCCCAGGCGATCGTGGGTTCAATCTCCATGCCAAGCCACGTTTCAAGTTGCTTCGCGATATCGACGACGGCCACAGAGTCCACATCGAGCTTTGAGACAGGGATATCGCAACGAAGCTCGCCCGGCTGACGATTCACCGCCTCCGCCACCATGGCTACCAGCCGCGCATGAATGTCTCCACGCCTAATCTCGTCCCCCATACCCCCTCCTTGAGCGTCCCGGATGATCTGACTCCGCAAATACACACGGCCACTGTCGCCACAGTTACATTGCAGCGCAGCATTTATCCCGATTACGCCGTCATGCGCGCGTGAAAGGACACACATGTTTTTGTGACGTCGCTCTTGATGACGACTGGTTCACTGAAATGACAAAGTAGGGAGCACTGTCGCGAGCACCCACCCCTCACCCCAACCCTCTCCCCAGAGGGGAGAGGGAGCTGTTGCTCTAGAAGGCGATGCGTAAGCGAGCCCGTAACGGGTCCCCTGTGGAGCGGTGAGGGTTGGACGATCAGGCCCCGAAGGGGGCATCGACAGGACGTCGATGCCTTTTCGACACGACAGGGACGTCGTGTCGAAAAGCCCGGCCAAGCCTCACGGACCCGCCGGCGTAGCCGGAGGGCGCGTAAGAGGGGTGCCTTCTCTTTTGGTTACTTTTCTCTGGGCAAGCAGAGAAAAGTAACTCGGCTCGCGGCAGCGAGACGAAACCCCGCCATAGGCGGACCCGGTCGCGACAACGCGAACATCGAGGCGCACCACTACTGGATCCCTGCCTACGCAGGGATGACGAGTAGAAGCGACGAACCGAGCTCCGCCCCTCACTCCAACCCTCTCCCCGAAAGGGGGGGAGAAGCAAGAAGTCAATGCATAGCCGGGTGACCCTTCTCCGCCATCAACCGCGTCAACTCGGCCACAAGATCAGCCCGCGTCGCCGCCGCATCCAACAGATACACCTGCGCATCATGAGCACCTACGCGGGCCTTGAGCGCGCCACCATCGGGCACGCTCACCTCAGTACCACCGAACGACGCCCTCCAATGACCTGGCTGCAAATACGAGGACACATCGAAGTCGGCAGCCGCATCGCCCTTGTTGAGCAGCACCAGTGCGATCTGATGCACATCGCCCTTCTGATACACGCGATAGAACACCGCCTGATCCCCTTCCATCTTCACCGGAAGCATCAGGCCGCGCTGCAGCGCCGGCAACTTCTCGCGTAGCTGCGCGATACGCTTGAGCTGTTGGTAGATGCGGCTGCGCGGCGCCGCATCGATGCGTTCCTGGCCGAAATAATTCCGGTTGCCCTGATGCTCCGCGCGCCCGCGCATGAAGCCGATTTCCGACCCATAGTAGATCGCCGGAATGCCGCGCGCCGTGAACAGCCAGTTGTTGGCATCGATAAAACCATCGTCGGTGGCATTGAGCCGTGCCATATCGTGGTTGTCGTAGAACGTCACCAGCTCATAAGGGTTCGCGTACGGACCGTTGCGCAGATACAGGCGTTCCGCGATGCGCTCGTAGTCGCTGTGCGGATGCTCGAACACCTCGGCCACGCGCTGGCGCAAGGGGAAATCGAGCAGACTGATGCCGCCGTTGCGCTCCCAGGTGTACTGGCCGATGTTGTCCGGGCTGTAATCGAAGGCCTCGCCGAACATGAAGAAGCCCGGATGCTTCGCGCGGATGCGCGCGGAAAACTGCTTCCAGAAGCTGGTCGACATATGGCTAATCGTGTCGATGCGGAATGCATCCGCACCCTGATCGATCCACTGCTGATACGCACCGACGAAGTAATCCAGCACCGCCGGTTTTTCGTCGTCGTTGTTCGACAGCTGCGCCAGATCCTCGTACGAGTGATAGAAGCGATGCAGCGGATTGCGCACCGGATCAAGCTGATCCGGCCGCAGGTTCTGATGATCGGCGATCAGCTTGCCGTCCTTGTCGAAGATCTGACCGAACTGCGGCTGCGCCTTGGGCATGCCGAAAGCCGGCGAGCCATGGTTGGCGACGATGTCGAGCACCGTCTTCAGGCCTTGCGCGCGCATCTTGCTGGTGAACCGCGCAAAGTCCAGGCCTTTGCTCGGCAGGTGCTCATCGAGCTTGTAGAAATTCACGCCCCAGTAGCCGTGGTAACCCGCTTTGCCGCGGTCGGCCAGCGACGCGCCCCAGGTCACCGGATCGCCGCCGGTAAATGCCTCGTCCGGGTTATCCACGATCGGCGTGATCCACACCGCGCTGAAGCCCATGTCGCGAATGTACTTCGCGTTGTCGAGCACGCCTTTGAAATCGCCGCCGAGATAGCCGATGTTGTCGGTCTCGCCGTTCGGCCCCTGCACTGGAATATCGAAAGTGTGGTGCGCGCCGCCCTGATCGCGATGATCGTTGGAGGGATCGCCGTTGACGAAACGGTCAGTCATCACGAAATAGATCGCGTTGGAGGCGAACGGCTTATCGGTACCGTAGAACTCCGCCGGCGCAGCGGCCGACTGCCCCGCCGCCAGGGCGAGGGTGATACCCAGCGTAAGGAACTTCATGATCCGCTCTGACTCCCGGTGATAGCGGTGACGGGCACCGCATCCATCACCGGTTCGCGCACACGCAGTACGCAAAGACCGGCAACGAACAGGCTGGCGCCGCCAAGGGCCAGCGCATAGATCGGCTGGCCGTGAAAGAACATCTTCAACAGCATGCCCAGCACACTGGCGGCCATGAGCTGCGGAATGACGATGAAGAAATTGAAGATGCCCATGTACACGCCCATCTTCTGCGCCGGCAGGTTGTCCGAAAGCAGCGCGTACGGCAGCGAAAGAATCGAGGCCCAGGCAAAGCCCACACCCACCATCGACAACATCAGCCAGTGCGGATCGCGGATCACCAGGAACGACAACAGGCCCGCACCACCCAGCCACACGTTGAACAGATGGCTCATGCGCAAACCCCAGCGCTTCACCATCCACGGGATCACCACCGCCGCCAGCGCGGCGAAACCGTTGTAGGCGGCAAACAGCACACCCACCCAGTTGGCGCCTTCGTTATACGCGGCCGAATGCGTGTCGCTGCTGCCGAAATGCACCTGGGTCACACCGGCCGTGGTGTAGATCCACATGGCAAACAACGCGAACCAGGAAAAGAACTGCACCCACGCCAGCCGGCGCATCGCATCCGGCATGGTGTACAGATCGCCCATCACCTGAGTGAACATGCTGCTGCGGCTGGAACGCCCCAGCCACAACAGCGTCACGCCATAGACGGCGACGCCAGCGGTAAGCAGATACAGCTCGCGCTCCAGATGCAGCGAAGCGACCAGGGCGGTACCCAGCACGCCCACACCCAGCCAGAGCAGGCCGTAGCGATGGGCCGAACGTTTGTCCACCTGGGCATGGTCGACAGGCCGCTCGCTGTCGAAGGCGCGCAGCGCATCCGGCGGATACTCGCGCGACGAGATCACCGTCCACGACACCGCGCCAAGCACCACCGCGCCGCCGATATAGAAGGCGTACTTCACCGTGTCCGGAATACCGCTGGCGCCGGGATCGTTGCTGACACCCATGCGTGTCAGCAACCACGGCAGCATCGACGCCACCACCGAACCGACGCCGATAAAGAAGCTCTGCATCGCGTAACCCAGCGGCCGCTGCCGTGTCGGCAACTGGTCACCCACGAAGGCGCGGAACGGCTCCATCGAGATATTGATCGACGCATCCATGATCCACAGCAGTCCCGCCGCTACCCATAGCATCGGCGCATTGGGCATGCACAGCAGGGCCAGCGTGGTGAGTACGGCGCCAACCAAGAAGTACGGACGACGGCGGCCGAGCCGGGTCCAGGTACGATCGGAGTAGTGGCCGATGATGGGCTGCACGATCAGGCCGGTCAGCGGCGCCGCGACCCACAGGATCGGGATGTCGCTCATATCGGCGCCGAGGGTCTGGAAGATTCGGCTGACATTGGCGTTCTGCAACGCCAGGCCGAACTGGATACCCAGGAAGCCGAAGCACATGTTCCAGATCTGCCAGAACGACAGGGCGGGTTTTCTGTTCATGGTTGAGCGGCATCCCAAGAGCCTGTTTATGACCTCCCCGTGGCCCGCGCCGGAAGCTGTTTGCGCGCAGGACAAGGAAGAACGAAGGAGTGTACGTCCGTACACGACTGAGTGATGACGCCGGCATGCGGGCAAACAGACCCGGCCCGGAGGGTTGCTGTTGAGTGGCCGCCATGCGGCAGCGCGCGGCTTGGCCTGGCAGCCAGCCAGGCGCTGCGCCACGCGCTACCACCTGACAGCCACTCAACAGCAACGCGGGCCACGGGGAGGTCATAAACAGGCTCTAAAGCAACGGCGTCACCAGCAGGTCGCCGATCGTGGCCGTGTTCAAGGGGCCGTCGATCCCGCCCTTACCGCCGGTGTAGTGCCCGAAGTGCCCAAGGTAGGTCATGTTGAAGCCCGGCTCCAGTGCAAAACGGCAGTGCGCGCCGGCCTGCGTCGCAAAGCTGCCGCTGGTGGAACGCTGCTGGCCAGCACTGTGCGGCAGCACCAGCGGCACCGCCTTCGCGTCACTGCCGTCGCAACGCACTGTCAGCACCTGCACGGCGGCGGTGATGCCGGTATTGATGGGGCCGTGATCGTTGGCGTAGTCCAGTGCCGCCTGGAAACGACCGGTACGCGGCGCCTTCCATTCGCGCGGCCAATCGCCGGCGACGCGCATCGTGTCGCCTACGCAGACCGACGGGCTATGCAGCGACTCGATGCCGTTGTCGCCCATGCGCGTCACGCTGAAACACTGCTGCGTTGCCAACTTCGGCATCAGCGTGCTGCCGCGGATCGTGCCGTGCTGCGCGCCGTTGAGATAGAGCACAGCTTCGCCCTTCACCGCGACCTTCCACGACTTGCCTTCCGCCGAGACGTTGGGCGCATCCGGTGTGGCAGGTGCGTACAACGGTGCATTCGTGCGCAAAGGTAATGCCGCCACTTGCACGGCCTTCAAAGTCACCACCGTATGCGCGCCATCGCGGCGCTCCTGTCCCGCTACCAGCAGATTGCCATCCAGCTTCGCCGGGCGGACCAGGGTGATGTCGCGCTCGCCCAGCTTGAGCCGGATGCGATCCTTGTCGCCAAACAGCATCGGCACCAGCGACGTCGGCAGCTTCGGCTCGATGCGTCCATCCGCCTGCAGGCCGAACACACCTTCGATCACCATGTCGAGATAGCCCGCCACCGACCATAGCTGACGCGGCGAATCCACCACCGGCCCGCTCAGCGCACCATCCTCCACATGCACAGCCTGCGTGGTCAGCTCGAAGTTCTCCATGTTCGACCCGGCCAGCGCGGCGCCGCGCATCAGCGAACGCAGCTCGTGCGCGATGCGTTCGGGGTCGTCCACCACACGCGCCGCACGCAGGGCGTACGCGCTGACAAAGGGCCAGATGGCACGGTTATGGTAGATCGGCACGTCGGCACGCTCCGGCCAGATCACCGGGCTGCCGGCCTCCCACACCGGGTAGTTCGCCAGCGCCTGCCGCGCATGCACGGCATCCGCCACGCCGCTGGTGATCGCCAGCGACAGGCCCAACAGGTCGTAAGCCTCGTAAGGCACCGGATGATCGGCGCCGCCGATATAGCTCATGTACTGCCCGCGATCCGCGCGCCAGAAGCGCGCATTGATGGCCGCCTTCAATGCCTGCGCCTGCGCTGCATAGTCAGCGGCTTTGCCGGCGTCGCGCTGCTCCGCCATCTGCGCGGCAAGTTGCAGCGCCTGGTAATGCAGCACGTTGGTGGAGAGCGCGAAGGATTGGCCGATGAACGTCACGTCCTTGGCAGTCCAGCCGGGATAGCTCTGCTCGCGCCAGTCGAGGAACGAAGTCTCGCCGCGATACAAGCCCAGCTGCGTATCGAAGATGTACTGCCGATCCTGCGCCAGCGTAGCGGTCAACGCCCCGTACACCTGATCGGCGAATACCTTGTCGTCGAGCAGATGCCGCGCGGCGAGAAACCACACGATGCGATCCGTACTGATCGGCCAGCTGCCGCCAGATCCGGTGTCCTGCATCACATACTCTCCGGCCGGCGCGGAAGGTTCGCGCACTTCCGAGAGCTTGAAGCGAAGCGAGGCCTTCGCGCGCGCCGGATCGAGCCGCCACAAGGCGAGATCGACCGCGTACGACAGGTCGCGCGTCCACACGTAATGCCACTTTTCGCCCGTCTCGAAACAGGCGCAGGGAATCGACTGCCCGTGATCGAAGGCGTCGTCCTTGATCGCCGCCACCGAGTCCAGGCGCAGATCGTCCTGCGCCATCGCGAACAGGCCATCGAACAAGGGACTCGCGGTTTTCGCGGCGAGCTTCTGCGCGTTGATCCGCCGTTCGCCGTTCGGTAAGTGCAACAGGTAGCCACCGGACGGTATCGCTTCCATGGTCGCCGCCTTGCCCTGCCACTCAAGCCGTCGCTGCCAATCCGCAGGCGCGGCGGCCTGACCCAGCGCCACCGCACCCGCGAGCACACCCAGCATCAGCATGCGCTTACCGCTATCGATTCAAACTGCATCAAGAACTCCTTCCGCATGCTTTTCTTCGGCATGTAGTCATTGCGCCAGGATTGCACCGTAGTGGCCGTTGACGCTTACCGTCACGTTACCGCCGCTCACCGTGTAAGTGTTGCCGCTGAGCAGATCGGTCACGGCACTGCCGTTGGTCATGCTCAACTGCCACACCGGCACGGTGACGGTATGGGTGGTGCTGTCGTTGTTGAGGGCTACCGCGACCCGGTGGTTCTGGTCGAATCGGCCATAGCTGTAGAGCTTGTTGGTGTCGTCCGTCAGCAGGCTCATGAACGAGCCGGTGCGCAGCGCTGCATATTGGTTACGGATCGCGATCAGTTTCTGGGTCAGCGCCACCGCCGCGTTGGTGTTGGTGCCCTGGGTCCAGTCGAAGCTGCGGCGATTGTCCGGGTCGTTGCCGCCCTGCATGCCGTACTCGTCGCCGTAGTAGATCGTCGGCGTGCCGACGTAGGTCATCTGGAAAATCAGCGCGAGATAGGTCTTCCAGATGTCGCCGCCAGCCCGCTGTGCAAAGCGCTGGATATCGTGGCTGGTGAGGAAGTTGGCCATGGTCTGCTGCACATTGGTCGGATAGTTGGCCCGTGTACCGTGCAGCCAGCTGTCGAATTGGCTGGCCGGAATCGCCGCGGCGTTGCCGCTGTAGTCGTAGCCGTTGATCCATTCCGACACCGGCTGGGTGAAGCCGTCGTAGTTCAGGGCGCTGTCCCATTCCTGGCCGTTGCCGGTCCAGGGATTCGCATTGCCCCAGAACTCGCCGAGGATTTCAGCCTGCGCATTCACCGACTTCACCGCCGTACGCAGTTCCGCCATCACCTGATGATTCACTGCATCGCTGCCGTTGTTGCCGCCCGCGTCGATGTACTGCGGGGCATCCAGGCGCCAGCCGTCGATGCCATAGGGCGACGACAGCCAGGTCTTCACCACCGAGGTGCTGCTGCCATAGATCTGGTTGCGCACCGCCGAGCCAGTGGCGCCGTAGTCCAGTTTGGGCATGCTGGAGTAGCCGTAGAACGATGAGTACGTGTTCGGCCATTGCTGGAAGGTGTAGTAGCCATACCACTGGCTGCTGGTCGACTCGTACGCACCGGAAGTGCTCCACCAGTTGTAGCGGTCGAACCATTGGCTGGTATCGCCGGTGTGGTTGAACACGCCATCCAGGATCACGTAGCCGCGCGGCCCGTTGCTGCTGCTATGCACATCGGTGATCAACTGCTGCAAGGTCGCGTTGCTGCCGAAAGCCGGATCGACGTGGTAGTAATCCTCGGTGTCGTACTTGTGATTGGTTGGCGACGTGAAGATCGGATTGAGATAGACGATGTTCGCGCCGAGCGTCTGCTTGATATAGCTCAGCTTCTGGTCCACGCCGGCCAGATCGCCGCCGAAGAACACCAGGTTGTTTGAGCCGCCGTTGATCGCGAACGGGCTGCCACCCCAGGCCACTTTCTGCGTGGACTGCCCACCGTAGGTGTACTGGCCGGTCTGCACATCGTTGCTGGTGTCGCCGTTGTAGAAGCGATCCGGGAAGACCTGGTAGATCACGCCATTCTTCATCCAGTCCGGCGTCTTGAAGCCAGGGACGATGAAGAAATCACCGGATGACGGTTCGCTGCTGGTGGTGCCGGCCGCGTTGTACCAGGCGGTGGCGCTGCCGTCGTTGATCTGGAAGCGGTAGTACTTCTCGGAGGAGCTCGCCGGCACCGTGCCCTGCCAGTAGTCGAAGTTCCCGGTCGCGTCGTTCGACACCCAATGCATCGCCACCCAGTGGAACGCGCCATCCGCGCTGTCGTAATACTTGATGTTGGCGCTGGTGATATCGCCCTTGTAGGTGCGGAAAGTCAGCGTGACGGCCTGGCTGGATGTAGGTTCGGGCGCACTGTCGTACAGCGGCCCCTGGTCATGGAACAGGCCCGCCCACTCTACGTTGTTGTCGTTGCTCGCCGCCTGCGCCTGCCCATAGGGCAAGGCCGCGCAGCAAAGCGCCAAAGCCACGGCCAACGTGCGCTTATGCATCAGATCCATGTTGCCACTCCCTCGTCGATGGATGTAGGAGCCCACCTTGTGGGCGATCACGCGCGACAACGGTTCTTTTCGCGCACGAGGTGCGCTCCTGCACGATCAGGGCGCCGCGCTCAGCCTGATCTCTCGCAACTGGCCTGCCTTCACTTTCACCCAGGTGACCGGCCCGAAGCGGTCGGTGCCCTTCGCCCACCCCTCATTCGCGGAGGCATGCAAAGCGTCCAGACTCGCCGCCTCGCTCCATGCTTTATACGCGTGCGTCACCGCACTCGCCGCAAGGCCATGGATCTTGACCAGGTAGTACGCCAGCTCCGGATGGAAGCTGCCGGTGACTGCACCCGTCTCGAAGGTCACCACGTCACCCTGGCGCTGCGTAGCGAGCGTCTGCAAGAAGTACGCCCCGCGCTCGTAGCCGTAGCTCACGCCATCATCGTCGTAGTACTCAAACGCGTGGCGCGATGCGGCCGGAAACACCTCGACATCCACGTCGCGCAATGGCCGTTCGCCTACATAGCTCATCGGCGCCTGCATCGGGATGATCGCGCCTTCGCGAACGAACAGCGGAATATCGGACCAAGTCTTGTTGTCTATCGCGACACGGATGGTTTGCCCACCCTCGTACACCTTGCCCGTGGCGTAATCGGTCCAACGGCCTGCCGGCAGATAGATGTCCTTGGCAGTCTGGCCACGCTCCACGACGGGCGATACCAGCAATGCATCGCCGAACATCCAGGCATCGACGTCCTCGCGCACCTTGGCATCGTCCGGCCAATCGAACAGCAACGGACGTACAAGGCCCACCCCGGTCTGACGGCGCTGGTATTCGTAGGCGTAGATGTACGGAATCAGCGCATAGCGCAGACGGATCGCCGCCGTCGCCGCCTTCTCGGCGACCGGCCCATACCGCCAGGGCTGGCGCTTCTGACCCAACTCGCCATGCACGCGGAAGATCGGCGTGAAGGCGCCGAACTGAATCCAGCGCGCGTAGTTCTCCGGCGTCGGCGCGCCATTCTTGGTGCGGCCCTTCTTGAAGCCACCGCCGTCCATGCCCCACTGCATCGCGCCGACGTTGATCGCACTGAGCATGCGTTGGCGCTGCCCTTTCATGCTGGCGAAGCCGGTGTGGATATCGCCCGACCACAACCCATAGGCGTAGCGCTGCGAGCCCAGGTAGAAATTGCGGTTGACCGACCACACACGCTGGTCGCCGTGTGCGCGTTGGCCGTCGTACAGCGCGCGCTGCATGTTCATGAACTGCGTGTCGCTGTCGAGGTTGTCGGCCTCGTCGTTCCACCAGCCGACCACGCCGGTGTCGAAGGAGTGCTTCAGCGTGTCGTTGAAGAACCACGCGCGCGCTTCCGGATTGTCGAAATCCACTTCGCGGATGGTTTTGTTCGAGAAGTAGTCCTGGCTGGGTTTGCTCGCCGCCGACCAGAGGCCGTGCTCGGTGGCATAGCGCCCTTCCACCGTATCCAGATGCACGCGCGGCTTCATGATGCCAGTGATGCGAACGCCTTTCGCGTCCAGCACCGATTTGAGCGTGCCGGTGGGACCATCGGGGAATTTCACCGGGTTCCAGCGGAACTCGCCGTAGTCATCTTCGCCCCAGGCTTTCCAGTCGAAATCCAGGGTCATGTTGTCGAGCGGAATCTGCTTGGCGCGGTAGGTATCGACGATATCCAGCAGCTCTTTCTGGTCGATGCCCCACTGGCTGTTGGTGAAGCCCATCGCCCACTTCGGGAACAGCGGCGTGTGTCCGCTGATCGTCGCCAGTGCCGCAAACAGCGCGGCCGGCCGCCCGACGAACACATAGACGTGCCGGATCGGCTGCCTGCTCTGCGCCGACAGGACACCGTCGGCAAGCTTGAAGCTCACGCGCTCCGCATCGACCAGCACGCCATAACCCGACGTGCTCCACACAAAGGGCGCGCCCGCAAAGCCCTGCTCCCCGGCCTTCGCCACCTGCGCGCCCTTGCGCCGCAAGCCGCCGTCGGCACGCTCGAACGCGTCGTAGCCGTGGATGCCATAGAGCGCGTCTTGTTCGTCGTGCTGTGCGATCACTTCGCCGCGCTCAAGCGCGGCAAAGTCGATCTGCAATAGGGCGCGATGTGCGGCGTTCTCGACGATCAGCTTGCCGGTCGCCCCCTGCCTGCGCAGGGATACCTGACCGGAAGCCTGCGACCACTCGCCGCCTTGCTGGCTTGCGGCCGGCGCATCGAACGGCGGCAGATGCAGCGCCGGATCGACCACCACAGTCGGCGTTATCGGTGCACCGTTCTTCGGTGTGTAACTCAGCTCGACGATGTCGGGCGCCAGGAAACGCGTTGTCACAACGCCTTGCGTGGGCTCTGTGTCCATGGCCGATGCGCTTCCCGTAACCGACGTCGACATAGCCAACCCCGCCCACACCATGCACGCGGCGGCCCATCCGCCGCGCGGACAACGCCATACCGTCACTGCATCACCACAGTCGTATAGGCCGGCAGCATCAGCTTGCCCTTGGCCAGGGTCACGCCCGGCTGCGTGCGCAGGCGCACATCGCTGAACTTCGTATCCGGCACGAACGTCTGCGTCTTGCCCGAGAGGTTGTGCACCACCAGCACATGGCTGTCAGCGGTGTTGCGCTCATAGGCGAGCAGGCGGTCGTTGTGCGTCGACACCACGCGGATGTCGCCATCGCGCAGCGCCGGCACTTCCGCGCGCCAGTGAATCAGGGTGCGATAGAAATGGAGCAGGGAGGACGGATCGTCCTGCTCCGCCTGCACCGACACCTCGCCGCCCTGCTTCGCAGTCGAGGCTTTCCAGCGCGTCTCGCCGGAGGCCTGCGGGTCGCGCTGCCAGCGCATGGGCTCGCGCAGGTTTTCGTCGGGCTTGCGACCAAGCATGCCGATCTCTTCGCCGTAATAAACGTAGGGCCGCCCCGGCAAGGTCAACAGCATCGCCGCCGCCATGCGCATATGTTGCGTATCGCCGTTGAGCTGGCTGAGCACGCGCTCCTGATCGTGGTTGGACAGGAACGGCGCATCCACAAAGGCATCGCCGGCGGCATCGCGGAACGCCTTGTACGTCGTATCCAGCAGCTCGCCGAGCTGACCCTGGCGTTCCTTGCGCGCACTGGCGATCAGCTGTTCGGCCAACGGAAAGTTGAACACCGAACCCAGCGGCTTCAGGTACGGCGCCAGCGCGGCCGGCGACGGCGCGGTGACTTCGCCGACCAGATAGACATCCGGCTTGCGCTCTTGCAGGCCGTGGCGGAACTCGCTCCACCACGCAACGTTCTTGCGCACCGTCTCCGGCTTGCCAGTATCCGTGCGCAGGTCGTCGTAGATATGCCGTGCCGCATCGAGGCGGAAGCCGTCCACGCCCTTCGCCAGCCAGAACTGGCCGACCTTCACCATCTCGCGGCGCACCTCGGTGTCGTCGTAGTTGAGGTCGGGCATGGCGCCAGTGAAGCCGCCGAAATAGTACTGCTGGCCATTCCGGTGCCAGGCCACGCTGCCGGCAGCGCTGGGGGCCTTGAGATCCGTGTCGGGCTTCGCCCAGGTGTACCAGCCGCGATATGGGCTGGCCGGATCGAGCGCCGCCTTGAACCACGGATGCTGGTCGCTGGTGTGGTTGATCACCAGATCGATGATCACCGCGATGCCGCGCTTGTGCGCTTCGCTCACCAGCCGCTCGAAGTCCTGCATCGTGCCGTACTGCCGGTTGATGCCTTCGTAGTCGGTAACGTCGTAGCCGTGATAGCTGGGCGAGGGATTGATCGGCATCAGCCAGATGCCGCTGACGCCGAGCGATTGCAGGTAATCGAGCTTGGCGGTCACGCCGTTGAGGTCGCCGATGCCGTCGCCGTTGGTGTCGTACCAGGCGCGCACGAATATCTCGTACCAGACACCCGAACCAGACTGCGCGATGGCCGGTGCCGATGGAGGCCCCTCGGCCGCGAGTGCGGCGGGGAGGATGCCGACACCCGGGCCGAGCGCCAGGGTGAACAGGAAGACCAGAGACCTGAGGCGATTACGGTACGGCGACATCCCTAGCTCCATTCGAGGCTGGAGACCTTCGACGGAGCGGATCGCCGAAGCCGGTGACCGCTACGTCGGGCCTCCGCGTGAATCAGTGATGGTGAGGAGAAGCGAGAAACGAGAGCGTGAAAGCATCACGGCCTGCTCGTTTCTCACTCCTCACCACTCGTTCCTTGCTTACAGCTTGAACTCGACACCGAGGTAGCTGGTACGTCCGAAGTACTGGATCGTGCCGGTCTGCGACGGGTCGCTGCCGAAGTAGGTGCGCGTCGGCTGGTCGTTGATGTTCAACATCTGGTACACGACCTTCCACTGCTTGCTGATCTCATACGACGCCTGGAAGTCGTACACGGTTTCCGCGGCGAACGTGACCATCTGGTTGGTCACCGACATCTGCGTGTCGGAGGCGAACTTCGAACGGTAGTTGCCGGAAATACGGGCGGAGAACGGACCGTTGTCGTAGAACACCGCCAGGCTGGCGACGCGCTTGGACAGACCCGGCAGGCCGATGTACGAGGTCGGTCCACCCAGCGTGGTCGGGTTGCTCACCGTGCTGGAGGTCAGCGCGAAGTTGCCCTGCACACCCAGGCCCTTCCACATGCCCGGCAGGAAGCCGTTCTTGGAGAACGACAGCTCCAGGCCGCGCACTTCACCGCCCTTGGCGTTGTAGGCCGTCTGGTAGTCGCCGTTCAAATACGGCTTGCCGGTAGTCGGATCGGTCGGCACGGTGATGCCGGCGGAGGCGAAGTTGAAGTTGTGAAGGGTGACGTTCTGAATGAACGACTTGATCTTCTTGTAGAACACGCCGGCGCTGATGGCGCCCGTCGAGTCGTCGAAGTAATGCTCATAACCCAGGTCGTACTGCGTCGCACGCAGCGGATCGAGCAGCGGGCTGGTGCCGCCCCATACGTTGTACTGGCCGCTCGATACCCACGAACCCGAACCGGCCAGCATCTGGTTGATCGGCGGACGCGCCAGCACCTTGGCGGCCGAGAAGCGCACCTGGTCATCGTCGGTGACGTGATAGACCAGGTTCATCGACGGCAGCCAGTCGGAGTAGGTCTTGCCTACCGTGAGCGGTGCATAGTCGGTGCTGGTATAGCCATTACCGTCGGTGATCGGCACGCCGGCACCGTTGCCCACCTGCTGCAGGCCGTGGCTGTACTGCGACTGGTGCGAATAACGCACACCGGCATTGCCGGTCAGCTCATGCCCGAACACTTGCGCGTCAATGTCGGCCATGAAGAACAGGTCACGGGTCTTCTCGTCGACCTGGCCACTCTGGATCATCGACCAGCTGTTGTTATGAATATCCTTCACCGGGTTCGCGGTGATGCCGTGCGCGGCAAGAATGGCCGAACCGTTGAGCTGCAGGAAGCACGGCAGACCCGAGAAGTTACCCTTCCAGCAGGTGACCTTGGCGGCGCTGGACGGAATGCTCAGCGGCAAGCCATTGGTCTTGTCCGTACCCCACTCCGAACCGTAGACGTACACCTCGCGGTCGGCGTTGTAGGTATGGTTGTTCATGTACACACCGGCTTCCAGCGCCGACAGCCACGAGCTGTTGGGCAGGTCGTACTTCACGCTGGTGCGGAACGCCTTCATCTTGTCGTGATAGATGTACGGATACACGCCGTAACGCGACAGGCCCATGTTGGCGAGGTTGGTGTACAGGCCCGGATTGGCATACGACACCGAACCGATCTGGCGACCGCGCAGCTGGTAAGTCGCGGACTGCGCCATCAACTGCGGCGTAGCCGTGCCCAGGCCGGTGTACGGATCGGCCGTGGTGTCTACGTTGATCTCGTTGCTGGACGCGCGCGACAGCGACACGTCGGCGTCGATGTGCCAGCGATCGTGATTCCACTTCGCATTAATGCCGCTGGAGAACACGCTGGTCTTGGTCGAGTAGTTGTCCGCAGTCGTCTCGTTGGAGAACTGGGTGGTGCCGTTGCCGCTCACGGTGCCGCCGGTCAGCGTACCGAACGGGCCGAGTACGGCGTTGCTCACCTGCGCGTTGCTGCCGTAGATGTTCTGTGTGCGGAAGCCATAGCCGAACGAGTTGTTCTGGAACTTGGAGTAGAACGCGTCACCGGAGATCTGCAGCTCGTCGGTGGGCTTCCACACCACGGTGGCGACCTCGCCGGTACGGCGCTCGGTGCCGCCGTTCTGCTGCAACTGCAGGCCCTGGGTCAGGTAGGCCTTGCGGCCATCCGCCAGCGTGACCTGATTACCATCGGAAGCCTCGCCCACGAACTGCTCGGCGACGTGCGGCTGATACATCTGCGCCACGCCCAGGCCGACGCCCAGCGTGTTGTCGAGGAACTTGCCCTGGTAAGCAGCGCTGAGGCGGTAGCCGTTGGAGTGGGCACCCGCCACATCGCCCGCACGGCTGTTGTAGCTGCCACGCGCGTCGACGTTGAGGTTCTGCGCCTTCGGCGCATCCAGCGGGTTGGCCGTCTGCATGCCGATGGTGCCGCCCACGCCGCCGGTGATCAGCGAGGCCTGCGAGGACTTGTACACCGTAGCCATGTTGATCAGCTCGGACGGGTACTGGTCGAACTGGATGTAGTTGCTGCCGCTGGTGGACGGCTGCTCGCGGCCGTTCAAGGTGGTCTGGATGAAGTTGCCCGACAGGCCGCGGATATTGATCTGCGACGCCTGGCCGGCGATGCGCTCGGCGGAGATGCCCGGCAGGCGCGTCAGCGCATCGGCGATCGACTGGTCCGGCAGACCGCCGATATCGGCGGAGGTGATGACGTTCTGGATCGTATCGGCGTAGCGCTGATAGTCGATCGACTTCTCCATGCCCTGGTTGTAGCCGGTCACGGTAATGGTCGACAGGCTCTTGGCCAGCTGCGCTTCTTTGCTGGTCTTTTCGCCACTGCTCTTATCGGCAGCTTTCTTGTCGGCAGTCTGCTGCGTCGTTGTCTGCGCATCCTGCCCAGCAGGAGCGGGGGCAGTGCTTCCCGTGGCGTTATCCGTATCGGCCGGAGCCGCATGGATGCCGACGGTGAAGCACAAGCCGGCCGAAGCCAGCGCCAAGGCCATCACATTGCGTTTCAGTATCACCTTGTCCCCTCCCCAGGGTTTGTCTGTTGCTATGGCTGCGTGTGTAGGTGCAGCCCGGGAAGAGCTGCGCAGCGATGTGTTGTTGGATAGCGCTTTCGCGTGGAGCGCATGGTAGAGCCGCCCCTAAAGGCGAACAGACCTGTGCATACGTATTCATTGGGGCGTTTTTTTGTGCAGTCGTGACAAAAATTGCGCGCGGCTACCATCACTCGTCGACTGAAAAGTCACGCCACGCCAAGTGCGAAACCATTCGCCGTGAATCGCTGCGAATGCTCACTTGCCTCGATCTAATTCGATGCGCGAAAAAGCCGCTTCAGGTGCGCATGAAAAAGCCTGCAAATCAGCTGCTGCGTCGCAATATCGGCGTTTTTTGAATACGTATGCAGTGACGGCATGCGCGTCGCATACAGCGATTAAGCTGCCCCGCACGCCGCGGTCTGGTCGGACAAGCGCGCTTGAATCCTCGGGATACGGGACATGAGTGAAGCACCCTGGTGGCGCGGAGCCGTCATCTATCAGATCTACCCACGCAGTTTTCTGGACACCGATGGCGATGGTGTGGGCGACCTGCCCGGCATCGTCGACCGGCTCGACTATGTGGCGAGCCTGGGCGTGGACGCGATCTGGATCGCGCCCTTCTTCCGCTCGCCGATGGCCGACTTCGGCTACGACATCGCCGACTATCGCGCGGTCGATCCGTTGTTCGGCACGCTCGACGATTTCGACCGCCTGCTGGCGAAGGCGCACCGCCTTGGCCTCAAGGTGATGATCGATCAGGTGCTCAGCCACACCTCCGACCAGCACGAATGGTTCAAGGAAAGCCGCAGCAGTCGCGACAACCCCAAGGCCGACTGGTACGTGTGGGCCGACGCCAAGGCGGACGGCACCCCGCCGAACAACTGGATGTCGCTGTTCGGTGGCGTCGCCTGGCAATGGGAACCGCGACGCGGGCAGTACTACCTGCACAACTTCCTGACCTCACAGCCCGACCTCAACTTCCATAACCCGGAAGTGCAGCGCGCCGTGCTGGACAACGTGAAGTTCTGGCTCGACAAGGGCGTGGATGGCCTGCGCCTGGACGCGATCAACTTCTGCTTCCACGACAAGCTGCTGCGCGACAACCCGCCCAAGCCGGAAGCGCAGCGTGTGGGCCGCGGCTTCAGTCCCGACAATCCGTACGCGTTCCAGTATCACTACTTCAACAACACGCAGCCGGAGAACCTCGCCTTTCTCGACGAGCTGCGTCACTTGCTGGATCAATACCGCGATGTGGCCGCACTCGGCGAGATCTCGTCCGAGGATTCGCTGGCGACCATGGCCGAGTACACCAGCGGCCGCCGCCTGCACATGGGTTACAGCTTCGAGTTGCTCACCGATGATTTCAGCGCCGCCTATATCCGCGGCACGGTGCAGAATCTGGAAGCGCAGATGCGCGAAGGCTGGCCGTGCTGGGCCATTTCCAACCACGATGTTGAGCGCGTGCTCACCCGCTGGGGCAATGGCCACGCCTCCGAGCAACTGGCGAACATGCTCACGGCCATGGTGTGCTCGCTGCGCGGTTCGGTCTGCGTCTATCAAGGCGAAGAGCTGGGCCTGACCGAAGCGGACGTGCCCTACGAAGCACTGCAGGACCCCTACGGCATCACCTTCTGGCCGAACTTCAAGGGCCGCGATGGCTGCCGTACGCCGATGCCGTGGAACGGCGAAGCCAGCGCGGGTTTCAGCACCGGCACGCCGTGGCTGCCAGTTCCCTCCGATCATCGCGCGCGTGCCGTGTCACAGCAGGAAGCCGATCCGGCATCGGCGCTGCACGGCTTCCGCCGCTTCATGCAATGGCGCAGCACACAGCCGGCGCTGCGCTGGGGCAACATCCGTTTCATCGACACACCGGAGCCAGTGCTCGCTTTCACTCGCACGCACAACGGCGAGACCGTGCTGTCAGCGTTCAACCTGAGTGCCGAAGCAGTGGATGTGACGCTCCCGCTATCCGGCAAGGTCCAGCGCATTAACGGTCATGGCCTGGTTGACGGTTCCTTTGGCAGCGGCCGCTTGCATTTGCCTCCGCACGGCCTGCTGTTCGCGCGGATGGAAACTGCCGACTGACTGCCGCGGCGCGCATGGCTTTCTCCGCCGTGCTGCGCCGCCTATGATCGGCGCATCGTCAACCCGGAGACATCCATGCGCGCCATCCTGATCCTCGTCGGTCTCATTCTGGTCGCTGCGGGCATCTGGGTGCTCAGTGGGCATGCCAATTACCAACAGACCGACACCTTGGTGCAGCTCGGTTCGGCCAAGATCACCGCCACGCACGATAAAGCGGTGCCATCCTGGATAGGCATGGCCGGCGTCGCGATCGGGGCCCTGCTGGCGATCGGCGGGTTTCTCAAGAAGGGCTGACAAAGCACCGGGATCACGTTGTCACCGGCGTGTCCGAACCGGACGCATAGCGAACGGACAAGGCCCGTTTACGATCTTCGCGCCATCCGCGTTGAATGGCCGCGGCACTGCTGTGCCCGCGAAAGAAGCCAGCGCCAGGATCCGGCGCGCTTCAGATATCTACCATCCGATTTATGGTTTTTCGTGAGACGTGCGCTCCATCACCGTGCCGGAAAACGCCGCGTGATTGGAATCACGTCCCCGCCACTCTGACGCAACCTTGCGAAGGTGATGTGGTACTAAGCATGCGCTGATGATGTGTCGACCGCGTTCTACAGGGGACGTGCCGTTCGCCCGCGAGGGCATGCGTCGGTAGCGAAGAAACGCGGCACCCAGGCGGTGCTGCCCGTAATCAATCCACACCATGAGTCGGCCCCAACAGGCCGGCCACGGGCGCGCTTTATCCCGCGTTTTGTTCCCATCCCGAAGCGGGTAACCGTGGACAAGCGTCGGATGTAACAGGGGGAACCCATGCATCAGTTTGAGTTGCAACATGCAAGTCGCGTCGCCAAGGGCGGCATGCATTCTGATAGGCACAGGCCGGCGCTCCATGCGCGAAAACACGAACTCGCCTTGTCGGTTGCCGTTGCACTGACGAGCGTGATCGTGCCGCCGCAGGTCGGTGCGACCGTGTATACACAGCCGCTGACCGGCGTTGCCGGTCACGACGTCTCCGGCGGCACAGGTGGATACAACCCGGGTTATGCCGTCACCAGCAACGGCAACATGGCTGCCTACACGCTGCTCAAGGACGACGCCATCCAGGTCGAATCGGCCGACCCCCAGGTGTATGGCGTCGCCATCACCTCTTCGTCCTCATCGACGACGCTCGATACGAGCGCAGGCGGTGTATCGATCTCAGCTACCCGCGACGTGCCGACCTCCGGCACGAACGCGGGGAGCGCTGTCGGCGTGTATGTTTCCAGCCCGCAGAGCGATCCGAAATCGGTGACCATCAACGGTCCGATCAACGTCAGTGCCGTCGACCGGAATTCGTGGACCCAACGCGTTGGCGGGACCGTCTATGGCAATGCTTATGCCTTATGGGCCGACGACTATGGCAGCCTCACCATCAACGGCGACACCACGCTGAAGGCATCGACACCGGGGTATGGGCGCGTCATCTACCTCACCGGCAATGGCAGCAGGATCACGATCAACGGCAATCTCACGGCCGAATCGGATAGCAACAGCACCAATTACGCGATCGAGGGCGATGGGCGCAGCATCCTGAAAATCACCGGCAACGTCGGCCTTATCGCGAATGGCGTGTATCCCTCGGACAACGTCAATGGCATCTGGAACCCCAGCGTTTCGGCGCGCACCGAAATAGACGGCAACCTCAACCTGTACGCCATTGCCCATGGCTCGACCGTGATGGGCATTCGCAACAACGGCAATATTTACGTGGGCGGCAGCACATCCATTACGGCCATCGGCAATCGTTCCGCCTTCGCCGTCAATGCGGGACACCGGCTGTCCAAGACCGAATTTCACGGCGACACCACCCTTTCGGCGCAGGGCGGCAGGAATACCTACGGCGACACCGTGGGTGCCTATAACCATGGCGGCAATGGCGGCAACGGCTATATGTCGTTCGACGGCAATCTCACCATCACGGCAAGGAACGGCACCTTCGAGGGCGACTCGGACGTCTATGGCCTGAACAATGACGGCCAGATGTCGCTGACCACGGCCGGCACCACCACCCGGATCCAGGCAACCGGCACGCAAGGCAGCCACGCGGCCTACGGCATCAACAACACGTTGTCGTTTGCTTCTGCGAGCGATGTCGCCATCACGGTCGCTGAAGTGGCCGGCACCACCTATGGCGTCGCGAATACCGGCATGGCGAGCTTCAACGGCGGCCTGTCCATCGCCAAGGCGCCGGACTCGACGGCTGCGACCCACTACGGCGTTGTCACTCACCCATCAGCTTCATCATCCGCGACGACAGATATCAATCAGGGCAAGAGCAGCGATGTCACCATTCAGGGCGACGTACTGACGGGATCGAACAGCGGTGGATATACAGGCACCCTGAATCTCAATCTTGATACGTCCAAGTCCTGGCTCAATGGCCTCGTGCTCGGCGACACCGACGGCTCGGTAGGCAAGGCCAGCGTTGCAGTGAGCAACGGGGCAAGCTGGATCATCAGCGGGACCGGCACGGTGTCCTCCGATTTCGGCTCAGGTGGCCTCGACCTTGGTTCCGGCGGCTCGATCGATATGGCGGCCGGCTGGGGCGCGTTTGCTCCCGGCAGCGTGCCTTCCTACAGCTTGCGCACCTTGCAGGTCGGCAGCAGTGCAACCGGCGGCGCTTCAGTGAATCTCGCCGACGGCGCGGCATTCACACTGATCAGTGATGTCCGCAACGCACAGGCAGACAAAGTGGTGTTCGGCAGCGGCATCGCGTCGTTCCATGCGCAGGGTACGCAGAATGTCCGCATTGCTTATGACCCGGTGTTGAGCGACACATCCTGGATCAATACCGCGGCGCTGCAGAAAGGCGTATCGATCGCGGCGCCCAGCCCTATCGTGATCGTCGATGCCAGCACTGCTGCGAGCGGTACGGCACGCTTCCTGGCGGCCTCGGGTTTGACCGGCCAATGGAGTGGTACCTATGAGAACGCATTGGTGCGCTTCTCCTATGTGCCGCAGATCCGTCTGAGTTCCGACAGCAAACAGATTCTGCTGACCGGCATCGACATTCTCGGCGACGGATCGGGCACCACGTCGAGTGGCGGCATGGGCACGAGCGCAGGTTCGGGGACGCCAGCAGGCACAGGCGGCACCTCATCGACATCAGGCACGGGAACAACATCAGGAACACCGAGCACAGGAACACCATCGGGCGTTGGCGCTTCCGGCACGGCCAGCAGTCCGAACGCGGGGAACGGCGCGGTAACCACTGGCACAGTGGCCATCGCACCTTCCACCGGCGTGCTGGTAGCGGGCGATGCCGCGCTCGCGCTCTCCAATCTTTGGCAGATCGACGAGCGCGCGGTGTCCCGCCGCAGTGAAGCGCAGCGCATGGACGAATCGGTCGGCAGCTCAGCGTTCTGGATCGACGCGGACAACGGCAACCTGAAAGGCGATGGAAGCGAAGGGCGTACTTACCGTCAGAACACCACAAGCACCACGGCCGGCACCGAGTGGCGGATCGATATGGATCAGGGGCGCACCGCTGTGGGCTTGGCCTATACGCATGTGCAGTCCCGCGCCAATCTGCAGAACGGCGCCGCCGAACTGCGGGGTGATTCGGTGGGTCTCTACGGCACCTGGAATACCAGCAAGGGTCTGTTCGCCGATGCGGTAGCCCGCGTCGGCCGCCTGGATGACAACTACACCTCGCGTGACACATTCGGCATCACCTCCGGGCGCAATCGAGCGCGCGCGGCGAGTGTCGCGGTGCGCGCCGGCCGGCGCTTTGAAGGCAGACGCGGTGGTTACATCGAGCCGCAAGTGCAGGCAGCGTACGGCTCGGTCGGCCCCAGCGCGTATACGGCCAGCAACCGCGTGCGCTTCGAGGTGGACCGCAACCACACCTTTCTCGCGCGCGCCGGCGTGCTATTTGGCAAAACGCTCTTCCTGTCGCCGGCCGCTATCGGTGACGTCTATGCGCGGGTATCGATGGTTCATACGATCGGCAATCGCCCGGACATCACCGCCTCCCTCGATGGCGGCGCACTGCCGGTGGCACTGCCCACGCGGCATGCCACGACACGTGAGCTGGCCGTGGGCGGGCGCGTGGCTGCCGAAGCGTGGAGCGCGTTCGTCGAGGCGGGGCACGCGTCCAGGACGGACGCGCTGGCCGGCGGATGGCGCGCGGCCGCCGGCGTTCGTGTCCGCTTCTAGCGCAACGATCAACGGCGACGGAAACCCACCACACCCGCCATCGGCCATGGCATGGCCCGTGGCGGGGACGTAAACATCTTTCTTACTCGGTCCCTGAGACCCACCCGGCTACAATAGGCCGGATGGATGTCTCGCATTTGATCGACAAGCTCAATGACGCGCAGCGCGAAGCCGTTTGCGCTCCGCCCGGCCACTACCTGGTGCTTGCTGGCGCCGGCTCCGGCAAGACCCGCGTACTGACGCACCGCATCGGCTGGCTGACCCAGGTCGAGCGGGTGCCGCCTTGGGCGATTCTCGCGGTCACCTTCACCAACAAGGCCGCCGGTGAGATGCGGGCGCGTCTGGATCAGTTGATTCCGGGCGGAACGCAGGGGCTTACCGTGGGTACGTTCCACGGCATTGCGCATCGCCTGTTGCGGCGGCACTGGCGTGAGGCGGGGCTTCCGGAAGGTTTCCAGATTCTGGATGCGGATGATCAGCAGCGCATCGTGAAGCGTGTGGTCGCCGGGCTGGGGCTGGATGAGGCTAAGTTTCCGCCGCGGCAGGCAACGTGGCAGATCAACAACTGGAAGGATGAGGGTAAGCGGCCGGAAAATATCGAGCATCGCGATCATCCGGTGACGCGTGCCTTCGTGCAGATTTATCAGGCTTATGAAGACGCTTGCCGCCGCGCAGGCCTGGTCGATTTCGCCGAGCTGCTGCTGCGCGCGCACGAGTTGTGGCTGAAGAACCCGGCGGTGCTGGAGCATTACCAGCAGCGCTGGAAGTATCTGCTGATCGATGAGTTCCAGGACACCAATACGCTGCAATACGCGTGGATCCGCGTGCTGGCCGGGAATACCGGGCAGGTGTTTGTGGTGGGCGACGACGACCAGGCGATCTACGGCTGGCGCGGCGCCAAGGTGGAGAACGTGCAGCAGTTCCTGCGCGACTTCCCCGGCGCCAAGACCATCAAGCTGGAGCAGAACTATCGCTCCACCTCGACCATCCTGAAGGCCGCTAACAGCGTCATCGCGCGCAATGGCAGCCGCCTCGGCAAGCAGTTGTGGACCGCCGGCGAGGATGGCGAGCGCATTGCGTTGTATGCGGCATACAACGAGCAGGACGAAGCGCGTTTCGTGATCGAGCGTATCCGCGAGTACATCGCGGAGCATGGCAACGCGCGCGACTGCGCGATCCTCTATCGCTCGAACGCGCAGTCGCGCAACTTCGAAGAACAGCTGATGCAGCGCGATATCCGCTTTCGCGTGTATGGCGGCCAGCGCTTCTTCGAGCGCGCGGAAATCAAGGACGCGCTGGCGTATCTGCGGCTGTGCTCGAACCGCCACGACGATGCGGCATTCGAGCGTGCGGTGAACACGCCGCCACGCGGCATCGGCGATCGCACGCTGGATGTGCTGCGCCGCCGTGCGCGTAGCGACGGCGCGTCGATGTGGGAGGCCGTGCTCGGCGAGCTGAGCAGTGGCAGCGAACTGGCCGGTCGCGCGAAAAACGCGGTGAAGGCCTTCCTCACCATGATCGACGAGATGAGCCGCACGTTTGGGGGAATGGGGAGTGGGGAACAGGGAACAACAGCATCAACGCCTCCGGGCGAAACGCCCTCCGTTCCCCGTTCCCCTCCTCCCGTTCCCCAACTCGCCCTCGCCGAGCAGATCGAGCACGCCATCACCCACACCGGCCTGCGCGACTTCTACGAAAAGGACAGCCGCGGCAACGCCGAATCGCGCGTGGAGAACCTGGACGAACTGGTCAACGTGGCCAGCCGTTTTGAACCGACCCAGGACGATATCGACGCCGGGCTCAGCGAGCTGTCCGCATTCCTTTCCCATGCCGCGCTGGAATCCGGCGAAGGCCAGGGCGAGGCCTGGGACGACTGCGTGCAGCTGATGACGCTGCACTCGGCCAAGGGTCTCGAGTTCCCGGTGGTGTTCCTGGTCGGCATGGAAGAAGGCCTGTTCCCGAGCCAACGCTCTGTAGAAGACGAGGGCCGTCTCGAAGAAGAACGCCGCCTTGCCTACGTCGGCATCACGCGCGCCCGCGAAAAGCTGTTCATCACCCACGCCGAATCGCGCCGCATGCATGGTGTGGAAATGTTGGCGCGACCGTCGCGCTTCCTGTCGGAGATTCCGCCAGAGTTGATCGATGAAGTGCGTCCGCGCGTGCAAGTCAGCCGCCCGCTCTACGCCGGCCGTTTCACCGAAAACGCGCCGGTGCTGCAAGAAGATCTGCCGGTGAAACTCGGCCAGCGCGTCAGCCACCCCAGCTTCGGCGAAGGCGTAGTGGTGAGCGCGGAAGGCAGTGGCCCGCACACACGCCTACAGATCAACTTCGAAGGCGCCGGCAGCAAGTGGCTGGTGGCGGCCTATGCCAAGCTCACGCCGCTGTAATCCACAAGGCAGGAATAGCTAGGCGCTGGCTGAACGCAAGAACCTGCCGCGGCAACCTGCGCGATATGGCCAGGGTCTGCTCAGAGTCATCGATCAGGCCGTCGCACCATGAACTGGAACACGCAACGCAATCCGCTCGACCGCGATATCTGCGTCCACATCTTTTCCGCGTCGGCCGCGATGGTCGGCGTATGCATCACGGTTATCGGGATTCTGCGCGTGGTGGTCGCCATGCATCGCGCCGATGTGATCGGCAACGATCTGCTCGCGCTCAACACCCTGCTCTACCTGATGGCCTGCCTGGCGTCGTACTGGGCGCTGCGTACGCGCAACGTGCAGCGCAATCACCGTCTGGAGCGCGTATCGGATGCACTGTTTCTGTTTGCGTTGACGCTGACCACGGTCAACGCGGGCTTCATCACCTGGGCGGTATCGGCGCATTGAACACGCAGGCCGGAGCCGGCCCGCATGCTCGTCGCTCAGGGCCTACTCGCGCAGGCGCGGCACGCCGTGTTCGCTGCGCTCCTCGACCGCGACCGGGCGCGTATCGAGCCGCGAGCTGCGGTTGTCCTGCGGCAACGGCGTGATGACGCCGTCGCGACTGAAGGCGAGCGCGTTGCGATAGCAAAGCTGAGCGAGGTCGGCATCGCTCTGACCAGCATAGGCATCGCCCAATGCTTCCCACACCGCAGCTGACGGTTTCAGGGCCAGCGAGCGCTCCAGATACTGATGCGCCTTGCCCCACAGCTTGAGGCGCACGCACATGCGGCCGAGCGTGAGCAGCAGGCTGGCATCGTTGGGATGCGTATCCAGCCAGGTTTCGGCGCGGCGCAGACGCGCATCGAGATTGTCGTCGCCGAGCACGCCGTAGGTTTCGATCAGCTGCGGCGACCATTCGCGGCGCAGCGCGGATTCCACTTCGTCCATCGCCGGCAGCACCATGCCGAAGCCCGCGGCGGCGCGCGCGTAGGCATCGATGGCTGCCGGAGCACGGCGCTGCGCCTTCGGCAACTGCGACCACAACTGGTTCAGCGCGGCGCCATCGGGCGCGGCTTTCAGTGAAGCGGCGAGCACCTGGGCTTCCAGCGCGACATAGCCGCGGGTGCCGAGCGCGCCGCTTTTCTGCAGCGGCTCCAAGGCTTCGCGGGCACGGCGATGATCGCCCGTCGCCAGCGCGGCGATGGCGAGCTCGCGCCAACCGCCCGGACTCAACGTGCCGGCGTCGGCCTCTGGAGCCAGCAGTGCTAACGCTTCGGCCGCTTTGCCGTCACGACGCAGCACGCGTGCGCGCAACACGCGCGCCGCACGCGGTACGGACTGGCTGGCCTCGCCCAGTGCTTCAAGCGCGCGGCCTTGTTCGCCGCGGCGCGACGCGGCTTCCGCGGAAGCCAGCAAGGCCGGACCGCGCAGGCTGTCCAGGCGCGAGGCGCGATTGAGATCGCGCTCCGCATCGCCATGGCGTCCTTCCATCAAGGCGACCAAGCCATCGCCCAGCCGTTGGCGGCTGATGCGGCGATGCCGACGCGACAGCGCGCCGAACGGCCAGCGCACGAGGCGCCACACGGCAGTAAGCACGCCCCACGCCACCAGCAGAACCACGACAGCGGCGATCACCGAGGTTTCCGCCTGCCAGCCGCGGAGCTGCACCAGCACATAGCCGGGATCTTCGGCCACCCAATGCCAGCCGAATGCGGCCAGTGCCGCCACGATCACCAACAACAGAATCCAGCGCCACAACGTCATGGCTTGGCCCCGGCCGACGGCTTGCCGGCATCAGCAGCAGCGGCGGGCTTGAGCGCATGCACCGAGCGCAGATTGCGCAATTCGGCCAGAGCCGCGCCCAGTTCCACCGGCGCGGACGACGGCAGCTGCGCGGCAAGCGTGGCGAGTTTGCTGCGCGCCTGCTGCACGACCGGCGCCTGCGTGTCGAACTGCGCGGCCAGATTGGCATCGGCGCGCTTGAGCGCGGCGGCGAAACCTTGGCTGTCATACGCCAGCAAGGCCGACTGCGCCTGCGCCAGATCCAGCGCCACCAGCTCGCGGGCGAAACGTGCATCGGCCACCGCCAGCGGCGCGCTATTCACACGCTGCACGCGGATCACGTCGGTCAAGGCACGGCGGATGCGCGACCAGGTATCAGTGGCGGCAGCATCCGCCGGCGTGTCCAGCGGCTTCAGCGGCAGCTCGGTGGTCGCCGCACGCAATTGCGTGAGCGCATCCAGCGCTGCCGACTGCGCGGCGGGCTGGCTCTTGGTCAACGCCTCGCGCTCGGCATTGAGGCTCTGGCGCAAGCCGGAGAACGCACCATCATTCACCGCGGCCAGCGTCTGGTCGGCGAGCGCATAAGCGGCGGCGGCACCTTGCGCATCATGGAACAGCGCATAGCGCTCCTTGGCCATGCGCAGCAGCGATTCGGTTTCGTCGAGCAGCATGCCGTCGTGACCCGACAGCGTCTTCTCCGACAGCTTCGCCATCGCATCCTCAAGATTGCGCGTGCGTTCGGCCTGGCCGAGCAATTCCTCGCGCAGCGAACGATTCACCTGATCCGCATCGCCCAGCCGCTGGCGCAGCAGCGTGCGCTCGCTGTCGCTGGTCTCCAGCGCGTGCTCCATATTCGCCACGCGGGTTTCCAGGCCGGCGGTGGTATGCACGGCATCGCGCACCCCGGTTTCCTGCACATACTGGCGCCAGCCCACATAGCCCGCGCCGCCGACCGCGACCAGCGACAGCAACAGGGCGAAGGCGAGGCTGCCGCCACCGCGATGCGGCTGCGGCGAAGACGAAGCCTTGCGAGAAGGCGGGATATTGGCGGCCGCCGTCTTGGCGGCGGTATCTGACGTAGCGTTGTCCTGGCTCATGCGCGACATGCTAACAGCCCACGCCGCGGCCTTCGCATCAAGTCTTTGTGAAAGCTGTTATTTCGCCGCCGCGGCGAGCAAATCCGCTGCCAACGCCGACGCCGCGACGAGTACGCGACGGAAGCCCGCGGCCCGCGCTACATCCGCCAGCCGCTCACTACTCACCACCGCCGTCGCCGCGCACAATGTCGCCAACGCCTCCGGCGGCAACTGCGCGCGCAGATGCTCCAGCGCCTCCGCACTCGACAACAACACCCGCGCGGACGAAGGCAACGCCATCACACCCGCGACATGTCGCCGCAGCAAACGCGGCGCCACCCGCCGATACACGTGCAACTCCCGCAAGCGCGCGCCGCGCGCAGCCAACTGCTCACGCAACACCCCACGCCCGCCCGGCGCACCGATCAAAGCCACGCGCCGGCCGCGCACATCCGACAGCGCCGGATGCGCAAGCAAGCCCTCACTGTCCTGCCTTTCCTCCGGCGCCAACGCCGCCACCCCAAGCCGCCGCAACGCCCGCGCCGTCCCCTGCCCTACCGCAACCACCACCGCACGCGTTCGCAACGGACGCAGACGCGCCGCAAACCGCACCGCCGCCGGACTGGTAAACACCAACACCTCATCCTTCAGCGCCTCACCCAGCGCGGCACTCGCTACCGAAGGATCATCCACACCACGCAACGACAACCCAGGCAACAACAACGGCACCCCGCCACACACACGCACCTGACGCGCCAGCGACGACGCCGTACCCGCAGGCCGCGTAATCACCACGACACGGCCATGGAGCGAATATGAGGGAAGGGTGTTCCTGGACTGCACGCGTCATCAATGCCATCGCGAAAACCGCGGGCAGTGTAGCCCGTTGGCTGGTGGGGGCTGATCGCGCTAAGTAGCCACGCTATCCCGAGCACCCACACCCCTCCCCAACCCTCCCCTGCAAGCAGGGGAGGGGGCAGAGGCTTTAACTAGGCGATGCGTAAGCGAGCCCGTAATGGGTCCCCTGTGGAGCGGTGAGGGTTGGACGATCAGGCCCGCAGGGGAACCGGCATGGATGCCGGTTCCTTTTCGACACGACAGGGATGTCGTGTCGAAAAGCCCGGCCAACCCTCACGAACCCGTAGGCGAAGCCGGAGGGCGCGTAAGAGGGGTGCCTTTTCTTTTGGTTACTTTTCTTTGTGCAAGCAAAGAAAAGTAACTCGGACCGCGGCAGCGGTTCGAAAGCCCGCCGCAGGCGAGCCAGATCGCAATAACGTGATAACCGAGCGCACCACTACTGGATTCCGGCCTACGCCGGAATGACGAAAGTGGAGGCGCCCCAACTTCTGGCAACAGCCAACCCCAACCTCTACCCCTTAAACTCGCGGGTTCCCCGCCCCGCCCCAAAGACCCCACCACCCCATGAGTACCCCCGCCCAGACCCTCATCCAATTCATCCGCGATGAAATCCCCCTGGCCCACAGCATGGATCTCCAACTCCATAGCCACGACGACAACCACATCGCCATCGCCGCCCCGCTCAAACCCAACATCAACGACAAAGGCTGCGCCTTCGGCGGCAGCCTGGTCAGCCTGATGACCCTGAGCGGCTGGAGCCTGGTGGAACTGGAACTACGCAAGCGCGGTTTCGATTGCGATGTGTTCGTGGCCGAATCCACCGTGCATTACCTGGCCCCAGTGTGGGAGGACCTGCTCAGCGAGGCGCGTCTCGGCCCGCACGCCGACTGGAATGCTTTCTTCCACACCCTGAATGCGCGCGGCCGCGCCCGCATCGAAGTGGCCTGCCAGGTGCCCAGCGAGAATCCGGACAAACCCGCCGCCACCCTGAGCGCGCGTTTCGTGGCAAAGCGCCGCGACTGAAAGCTGCGGCTTGCGGCAGAATGGCCGGGTCTTTCAAGGGGGAACCACCTATGCACCGTCTGTTGACCCTGCTCGCTTTGCTCACCGTCCTGCTGCTGGCCGGCTGCGCCTCCGACCGCCGCAACCAGGCGCTGACCACCACCCTGAACGCCTATGCCAGCACGGTGCGCTGGGGCGACTTCCAGACCGCGCTGCAGTTCGTCGACCCCAAGGTGCGCGAGGAACACCCGCCGACCCCGCTGGAAATGTCGCGCTACACCCAGTTCCGGGTCAGCGGCTATGACGACGGCCAGGGCCCGGCGGCAAGCGGCGAGAACGAGGTGCGCCAGGTCGCCCAGATCGGGCTGGTGAACATCAATACCCAGGCCGAGCGCACCGTGATCGACCGCCAGACCTGGCGCTACGACCCGGAAAAGAACCACTGGTGGCTGACCAGCGGGCTGCCGAAGATCGATACCGAGTAAGCACCCGATTCCGTCCGATTGCGGCCGACCCCCAGTTGGACTACAACCGCGCGGTTGGATCTCGTAGTCAAACGTGTCCAGGTAAGGGGGTCAGCGATGAAAAGGATCAAGCTCGCCGCCGTGGCGGCATGGGTTTTCGTGTTATCGACGGCGGCCATGGCGCAAGACAGCGGAAAGCGGCCGCCCAGCTTCGAAGAGCTGGATGTCCATCACGATGGGTTGCTTACCCGCTCGGAAATACCCAAGGAATTGCACGGCCTGCACGACCATTTCCAGGAATACGACTTCAACCACGATCACCGGATCGACAAGGCCGAGTACACGACCTTCCTGTCCTCGATCAGCAACGGCACTGGCGACTGCACCGCGGAGGAGCGCAAGGGCAGCTCCGAGTGCACTCCCGGGGTGAACAACGTCACCAATATTCACCAGGACCGCGCCCCGCCACCGCAGATGTTCGCCAATCATCAATAAGGCGCAGCGAGCGGGGCCCTTTGGGGCCCCGTTCTGTTTGGCCCCGTCCGCCTGCCGCAGCCCGTATAATCTCCGGTTCTTTATCCACCGCGCGGCCGGCCCGCGCCTGCGGAAGTTTTCGAATGAGCGACGTCCTGCACAAGCTGCCCGAGTTTCTCGGCAACCATCTCGCGCTCGCCGCGCTGTTCCTGGCCTTGCTGCTGGCGATCGTGGTGCTGGAAATCATGCGCCTGTTCCGCAAGTACAAGGAGCTGACCCCGGCCGGCCTCACCTTGCTGATCAACCGCGAGAGCCCGCTGCTGATCGATCTTTCCGCTTATGCGGACTTCGAGAAGGCCCACGTCCCCGGCGCGAAGCATGTGGCGATGAGCCAGTTCGACCCGGAGAACAAGGACCTGGCCAAGGCCAAGGAACTGCCGGTGGTGCTGATCGACAAGGACGGCCGCGGCGCCTCCGACAAGGCCGCGCAGCGTCTGGTCAAAGCGGGTTTCAGCAAGGTCTATACGCTGGGCGGCGGTGTGTTCGCCTGGCAGCAGGCGCAGTTGCCGGTGGCCAAGGGCAACAAGTAAGCCCTGTCGCCACCTGTAGGAGCGCGCCCTGTGCGCTCCTACAGTTCGACGAATCCCGCGCGTCCCGCCAGGATCTGCGCCAGCACATCCGGCGCGTAATCGAACGAATCGTAATAGAGCCGCTCTTCCGGAAGGCCGGCATCGAGGAACAGTTTGCGGCCAGCATCGATCATTGCCGGCGGCCCGCTCATGTAAACGTCGTGACCTGACAGGTCCGGCTGATCCTCCAACACCGCCTCATGCACCAGCCCCATGCGCAAACCGCTTTGCGCAGCCTGTTCGGGATCGGACAGCACCGGATGGAAGCGCACCGCATGCGCTGCGCGCTCCCAACTTGCAGCCAGCTCGCGCAGGTACAGATCGGCTTCGCCGCGCGCCCCCCAATACACCTGCATCGGACGGCGCGTGCCAAGCGCGATGAAGTGCTCGACGATCGCCTTGACCGGCGCAAAGCCGGTACCGCCGGCCATGAACACCATCGGCCGCTCCGAATCCTCACGCGGCACGAAAGTGCCCAGCGGCCCTTCGATACGCAGCGTATCGCCCACCCGCAGCCCGCCGCTCACCCACGAGGTGAAGCCGCCGCCCGCCACATGACGCACGTGCAGTTCGATCATGCCGTCCGTACGCGGACCGCTGGCAATGGAGAAAGGACGGCGCCGGCCCTCGTCCAGCAAGACATCGAGATACTGCCCCGGCAACCAGTTCAGGCTCGCCTCGCCGTCCGCCGGTTGCAGATGCAGACCGACCACGTCAGGCGCCAGCGTACGCTTCTCCGTCACCACCACGTCGAGCCGGCGCTTCGCAAAGTCTTCCACCGACGTCACTTCGCGTGCCTCGATCACCAGGTCGCCGCGCGGCACCGCCTGGCACAACAGCACCGCATGCTGGCCTGGCGAAACGCCGCTCAAGGCCAGCGGCGGATTGCGCGGATAGTCGCAATGACCTTGCAGCAGGATCGCCTTGCAACTGCCGCACACGCCCGCGCGGCAGGAATACGGCAGCGCGATGCCGGCGCGCTGCGCAGCCTCCAGCACGGTTTCGCCAGCATCGACCGGAAACCGGCGGCCGGAGTTTTTCAGGGTTACGGTGAACACAAGCGCATTGTGGCGGCGACTACAGTCGACCGACAATGCGGCCTCTCCTTACGAGTATCAACCATGGCCATCTGGAAACAGGACACCGACCTCGCCCGCCTCAACGGCTGGAGCGCCAATACCATGATGGAGACCCTGGGCATCCGCATCACCGCCGTCGGCGATGACTGGCTGCAAGGCACCATGCCGGTGGACCAGCGCACGCACCAGCCTTATGGCCTGCTGCACGGCGGTGCCTCGGTAGCACTGGCCGAGACACTGGGCAGCAGCGCCGCCATGCTCACGCTCGACCCTGCGCAGGAAGTGGCGGTAGGCCTGGATATCAACGCCAACCATGTGCGCGGCGTGCGTAGCGGCATCGTCACCGGCACAGCACGCATGCTGCATATCGGGCGCACCACACAAGTGTGGGAGATCCGTATCGAGAACGAAGCCGGCGAACTGGTATGCATCTCGCGCATCACCATGGCGGTGATCCCCGCGCGCGTCGTTGGTCTGAAGTGAGCACACTCGCCCCCAGAGAAAAAGCCTCCCGACGTCTGACACTGGAAGATGCGGAGCTACAAAGCACACCGCCAGCTCTACAGGCCATTTCTCTTTGGTTACTTTCTCTTGACTCCGGGCATCCATGCCCTGCGCCCTTCGGGCCAGCTGCGCTGTTCGCACCCGCTCCTGCGGGTGCGTGGGCCAGCAAAGAGAAAGTGACCCGGCTCGCGGCAGCGAGTCGGAAGCCCGCGGCAGGCGAACCAGAGCACGCTGACGCGACAACCGAGCGACAACGCCACTGGATTCCGGCCTTCGCCGGAATGACGAGTAGAAAAGGACATCGGAAGGACCGAACCCTCACCTCGGCCACCTGGGAGAAGAGCGTGGGGACGCACCGATGAGTACCGAAGCCCCCTACGCCGGCCTCACCCCAGACCACGTACTCGACGCCGTCACCGCCTGCGGCCTCTGGCCCGACGGACGCCTGCTCGCACTCAACAGCTATGAAAACCGCGTCTGGCAAGTCGGCCTGGAAGACACGTCCCCAGTGGTGGCGAAGTTCTATCGACCGCGACGCTGGAGCGATGCGGCCATCCTCGAAGAACACGCCTTTGCGCTCGAACTGGCCGCCGCGGAATTGCCGATGGTCGCGCCGCTGGTCTTCGGCGGACGCACCCTGCTGCATCACGATGGCTTTCGCTACGCACTCACACCGCGGCGTGGCGGCCGCGCGCCTTCGCTGGAATCGGCGGAGCAACTCGAATGGCTGGGTCGCTTGATCGCGCGCATGCACTTGATCGGTGCGCGCTCGTCTTTTGCGCATCGCGGTCGCGTGGATCGCGCCACGCTGATCGAACAACCGATGCAGGCGGTGCTCGCGTCGTCCCTGTTGCCGTCGCCGCTACAAGCGCGTTATCGCGTCGCGGCGCAACGCGTGGATGAAGCGGTGGCGCAACGCTTCGAAGCGGTAGGCCCGGTGCGCCAGCTACGCCTGCATGGCGATTGCCATCCGGGCAATGTGCTGTGGACCGACGATGGCCCGCACTTCGTCGACCTCGACGATGCGCGCATGGGTCCCGCGGTGCAGGATCTTTGGATGCTGGCTGGCGATGAGCCAGCCATGGACGCTGTACTCACCGGGTATCAGCAGTTCCGCGAATTCGACTACACCGAGCTTGCGCTGGTCCCTGCGCTACGCGCGATGCGCCAGTTGCATTACGCCGGCTGGATCGCCTCGCGCTGGCATGACCCCGCGTTCCCGGCCGCGTTTCCTTTCGCGGCCGAATCGCGCTGGTGGGAACAGCACGTGGATGACCTGCACGAACTGGCTGATGGATTGGGCGCCGGCTGAGCGACGCCCTTCCTTGGTTTACGAGTAAGGCGGCGGATCGACGCCGAGCACACTCTTCAACACTACGTCGAGCTGATGCGCCGAAACTGGCTGCTCCTCGGCATTGACCGGGAACATGCTGCCCGGGATCGATGCGCCATTGAGCACCACACCCGGACCGCTGCCGAACAAGCCGTGATCCACATTGCCGGCGAGCAGGTTGTTGTGCTTCGCCATGTCGTCCCAGTTCCCGTCGTTGCGATCGGTGCGGTTGAACTTGCTCGCATCGCCACCGACGGTATCCAGCGACGACACCAGCGCACCGGCGAAGGTCTTCTGCTGATCCTGGCCCAGACCGTTGAACCAGCTCATGGTCTGCGCGTCGCTCATGCCGTGCAGTTGCCCGTAACGCAGCAACATGCTTACCGCCGGCGTGTCGTCCTTGCTGTGCCAGGACGAGAGCGCCTTGGATGCGCCTTCGTTGTAGCCCAGCCCCTGCAGGAAGGCTTCGCGGCCGGGCACGGCATGGTCGTTGTCCTTCTTGCTCTGATAAGCCATCAGGCCGACGGTGCCCAGTGCGACCATGGTGATACCGATCGGGCCGGCCCAGCTGCCGGCTTCCGCTGCGCCGCCGAGTGCCGCGCCCAGCATGCCTTCGCCCGAGACCGCGGCATTGCCGGCGGCCCACATGATCGAACCGACACCGGTGGTGGCATACAGCGCGCCTTCGGTGCCATCACCCTTGTTGAAAGCGTCGCCGGCTTTCCACAGATCGATGCCGCCGGAGAGGATGTTGACCCAGTGATCCACCGCGCGCTTGCCGACGGTGCCCCATGCGCTGTCGGAAGGCGCCCAGCCCATGCTGGTGACGAAGCCCGCGGTCTTCTGACTGAAGCCGGCCGCGCTGATCAGCGCCGACATGTCGTTGCGCAGCTCTTCCGTGCCGTTCTTGCCGGTACCCAGCTTGTCCACCGCATTGGCCAGGCTGAGGCCGGCCGCGCCGACACTGAAGGCGCGGAATACATTGCTGATCGGCGTGCCGCTTTCGAAGCCCTTGATCGAGCCCAGCTTGGACTGGGTGTCTTTGACGCCGTCCTGCAGTGCCTTGCTCAAGGCATCCGGCGTCTTGTTGGCATCGGCCAGCGCATTGAAGTCGTTGATGTTGCTTTTGAGCACCTCGGTGGCGGCCTTCAGATCCACCACCTTGCCGTCGCGCATGCCAAGCAGGGTCGCCAATGATTTGTTGTCGCCCAGATCGCTCAGCTCGTTGATCACCCGCGTGCGGCTGGCGACATCGTTGCTCGCGCCCAGTTCGCCGCGCAGCGTGTCCATGCGGCTCTTGACGTAATTGGTGCCGAGTTCCTGCAACAGCTTACGGCCACCCTGGTCGACCACCTTGCCCTGCTGCGCCCACAGATTGATCAGCGATTTGCCCTGCTCGCCTGTCAGCACGGTCGGATCGTTCTGCACGGCGAGCTGGATCGCGGCCTGATTGTTCTGGCTGCCCAGCATCTTGTTGAGCGCATCGCCCACCGTATTGCTGTCACCGGGATGATTGGTCACCCAATCGCCCAGCGCGGACTGTTGCGAGAGCAGCATCTTGCCGTCGGCGGCGAGCTGGTTCTGCGCGTCGGCCACACTCTTTTCCCAGCCCGGCCCTTTGAGCTTCTTGTAGTTGTCGATGGCAGCGTTGAGCTGGTCCGAACTCATCGTCGCACCTTCCTTGGCGATCAGGCTGTTGAGTTCGCCGGTGAGCTTCACGTACGACTCGGTGTCGCTATCCACGCGTTGGTGCGTATCCGTCACGGTCTTGAACAGCGAGGCCATGGTCTGGTCGCACCATGGATTGACCAGGCGGTCCTTGCCGTCGCCGCGCACATGATCCACGAAGGTAAGCGCCAGCGTGGGATCGCCGGACTGGGTGGTCATGTAGGTGAGCATCGACTCCGTGTCCATCGAGCTGGACACGATGCGACGATCAGGCAGCTGTCCTGCCAGGTCGTTCGCCAGCGACTGCGCGGCGGACGGATCCGTCTGGCGCAAGGTGCCCACCACGCTGGAGAGATTGGTGAGGATGTCGGTGGAATGCTTCTGCTCGTTGTCGTAGAGGAACGCGAAGTGGGTGATCTTCTCCAGCTGCGGGCGCGCATCGGCGACCAGGCTGGCGCGCATATCCGGCGACGACATGGCGGACAGCAGTTCAACGTAACGGCCGGAGGACTCCTCCGCCTGCTTGGCGGCCGGCTCGACCTGGCGGCTATCGGTGAACTTCGTGTCTTTGTACGGCTGCGCAGCCCAATCGGCGGCGGCCTGCACGGTCTTGATGTAAGAAGGCTGGCTGGCGGCCAGCGTGCGCACCTGATCAGATGAGGCGTTCTTCAGCGCGGTATCCAGCGCGAGCAGTTTGTCTTTGGGTGAGGTGTAACCGGCGTTGTCGTTATGGGCCAGCAAGGTGTTCGCTTCCTGCTGATCCACCGCTTTCTGGACATCCGCATCGCCGGGATAGCGTCCCGCGATCTCCTTGCGGATTTGCGTGGCGCGCTCACTCTGGGAGGGCAAGGGTTCGCCGAGCTGCTTGCGTTGCTGCGGGGTGAGCGAGCTGTCCGGTTTCTCTTGCAGGCGCGCCTGCACTTCGGCGTCGACGGCCTTGTTCAATTGGTCCTGCAGGCTGGCGCGCGAGTCGGCCAGGTCCATAGCATCCATGCGGTTGCGCGGACGGGTCTGCTCGGCCTCATGGAGATCGGCCAACGCCTTGTCCACCTGTTGCTGGGGTGTCTGGGCTGCCGCCGGCGCCGCTGCGGTGGTGGCGCCGTTGTCCCGTGGCGGGATGGTCAGCACATCACCCGCCATGATCCGCGACGGATCGCCGATGCCTGGATTGGCCTTCTGGATCGCCTCGGGCGTCGTGCCGAAATGAGCGGCGATGCCCTCCAGCGTGTCATTGCGCTGTACGCGGTAGGGTTGCGGCTTGTCCGCCGGGGGCGGGGGCGGCGGCAGCTGAGGAGGAAGGTCGGTAACACCGATCTCGCGCGGAATCGCCATGGTCGCAGCCCTGGATTTTTTGGGGGGGAGACCGCTATTGGACGGCGCGCGCCGGGTGGTGCCTATTGGGGTTATCCCTAGGCTGGCCACCCCAAGGCGTCGGAGCGGGCAGCGCGTCACGCTTTCCTTCTCCGCGGGGTTGCAGGCATGCTTGCCCGAATCACCGTTACAAGGATGGCCAATGAAGCGATCGAGGACCGCCGCATTGCTGCTGATGGGCGCCGTGCCTCTGGCGCTGACCGCCTGCAGCGGCGACGACGAAGCCACCCGCGAGGGCCTGTATACCTCGGTGGATGCCTGTGTCGCGCAGACCCAGGACCGTGTCACCTGCGAGGAAGCTTCCAACAAGGCCAAGCAGGAGGCGGCCGAGAAGGGCCCCCATTACGCCACGCGCGAAGAGTGCGCCGCCGGCGGTTACGACTGGGATCGCTGCGAGGAACGCCGCGACAGCAGCGGGCATTCCTTCTTCGGGCCGATGATGACCGGCTTCTTCCTGTCGCAGATGATGCGCAACGGCTCACCGATGGCCGGCTTCACCGGCGGCCCGGCCTTCCGCGACGCCAACGGACAGTGGAAGCGGCCGGACCCAGGCGGCAGTGGTGGCGGTTATGCCGGTGGCGGCGTGTATCGCAGCGGCGGCTCGCCCGCGATGGTGCCGGTCACCGCGGCACCGGATCGCGCCGTGACGGTCAGCCGCGGCGGTTTCGGCGGCGTGCGCGGCGGCAGCTGATGCGGCGTATCGCGATCGCCGAACGCCCGGACTGGCGTGAACGGGCCGCCGAATGCGGCTTCAACTTCCACACTATCGACGGCTCGCCCTATTGGGATGAGTCGGCGTACTACGCCTTCACCTTGCGCGAGATCGAGGAAGATATCGAAGCGCCGACGGAAGAGCTGCACACGATGGCGCTAGATCTGGTCGACGAGATCGTTGGCAGCGAACAGCGCATGCGCCAACTCGCGATTCCGGAGCCGTACTGGGACTGGATCGCGCGCAGCTGGCGCGAGCGCCAGCCGCATCTCTACGGTCGCATGGACTTTGCCTATGACGGCAGCGGTCCCGCCAAGCTCTACGAATTGAATTACGACACACCGACGTCGCTGTTCGAGGCCGCGTTTTTCCAGTGGCAATGGCTGGAAGACCAGCTCACGCGCAGCCGCCTGCCGGCCGCGGCCGATCAGTTCAATTCGATCTACGAATCGCTGGTGGAAGCCTTCGGCACCATCGCGCGGCATACCGCGCGCCCCTTCCTGTTTGCGGCCGTGGGCGACTCCACCGAAGACCAGGGCACCATCGCCTACCTGCGCGATTGCGCCTTGCAGGCAGGTATCGAATGCGACGCGATGGCGATCGAAGACATCGGCATCAGCGCGGACGGTCGCTTCACCGATATGGAAGATCGCGTGATCGGCTGCCTATTCAAGCTGTATCCGCTGGAAGACATGTTCCGCGAAAGCTTCGGCCGCCACTTGCCGGGCTCGCGCCTGCAATTGATCGAGCCGCCGTGGAAAGCCGTGCTGAGCAACAAGGGCATCCTGCCCTTGCTGTGGGAGAAACATAGCGGCCATCCCAACCTGCTGCCCGCCGCGTTCGACGATGGCGGCGAGTTGCCGCGCGGCTGGGTGCGCAAGCCGATCCATTCGCGCGAAGGCGCCAATATCGCCATGCATTTGCCCAACGGCGAACGGCTGACCACGGACGGCCCGTATCGCGACCGCCCGTGCATCCGGCAGGCCTATCACCCGCTGGCTTCATTCGACGGCCGGCATGCGCTGCTGGGCAGTTGGGTCGTCGGCGACCGCGCCTGTGGCATGGGCATCCGCGAAGACCGCTCGCTGGTCACCCAGGACACCGCGCATTTCGTGCCGCACGCCATCGTGGAAGAGCCGCGCAGCGTGCTGATGGCTTAAGGCCTCGAGGAACATCTGTAGGAGCCCACCCTGTGGGCGAAAGCTCTGCACCAGCAGGGCCGGTTTTGCTGGCGACGAAGGAAAAGCGCGGCCCTCCCGGGGCCGTTTCACTCAGGCCATCCATGGCCTTTGCCCTTCGGGCTGCTTCGCCGTGTAAACCGGCAGTCCTGCCGGTTTGTCGCGCACAGGGTGCGCTCCTACATCGTCGCTGAAGCCTGGTATGGCGTCGCCATTTCGCAGGGTCTGCGCTCGGCTAAGCTTGCTTCTTTTGAACGGGTTTCCGCGTGCGCAATTTTCTGTTCCGCCTGATCGGCATCCTCGAAATCGCCGGCGGCTTCTACGGTGCCGTGACCATGCTGCACCGCCTGCTGCCGCTGGGCTCCACCCACGACGCGATCCTGGCGCTGATCGGCCTGCTGTTCTACGGCTTCGTGCTGGTCGCCGGCGTGGCGCTGATGGAAGGCAGCGAACGCGGCGTCACCCTGTCGCGCGTCGCGCAGCTGATGCAGCTGCCGCTGATCGCCACGCCGGTGCTGAGCTATGCACTGCACTGCGGCGCTTTCGTGAACGTGTTCGCCACCTTGCAGATGGCGCCGCGCCTGGGCCTGGACTGGCACGTGGGCTCACAAGGCTTCACGCTGGCTGTGGCCGGCCCCTCGGTATCGCGCCTGGGCATCAATCTGCTGGCCCTGCTGTCCTGGCTGGCGCTGCGGCTGCGATAAGCGCTCATCTCCCTCCCCTGCGTGTCCCACAGGGACTACTTCGGTCGCAGCAGGGGAGGGCTGGGGTGGGGTCAAGCCCAGCAAGCACGCAACGGTGTCGCAAGGGCATACCCCCTCCCAACCTCCCCCTGCTTGCAGGGGGAGGAGTTAGGCAACCAGCTATTATGGGCGGATGAATAGTCCCGCTCCTGCCCTCCCCGTCATTCGCCTCAAATCCGACCGCATGCCCGGCCATCCCTGGGTGTGGTCCGCGCAGGTGCATAAGCCCGAAACCCGCCTGCCGCCTGGCAGCGTGGTGGATGTGGTGGATGCCAAGGACCGTTTCGTCGGCCGCGGCTTCTGGAACGGCCATGCGCGCATCGCGCTGCGGCTGCTGACCAACGATCCCGCCGAGCCGATCGACGCGGACTGGATCGCCTCCCACATCGCCCGCGCCGTGGAGCTGCGCCGCGAGTTGCTGCAACTGGACGACACCAGCGACGCCTGGCGCGTGGTGCACAGCGAAGGCGACGGCCTTTCCGGCCTGATCGTGGACCGCTACGCCGACATTCTGGTGATCGAATACTTCGCCGCCGGCATGTGGAAATTCCGCGAGGCGATCCACGCCGCCCTGCTCACGCATTTCCCCGGCGCGCGCCTTTACTGGTTCGCCGAAAGCCACGTGCAGAAGCAGGAATCCTTCGACTGCCGCGCCGCGGAAGCGCCCGCCGCGGTAGAGGTTCACGAACACGGCCTGCGCTTCCATGCCGCGCCTGGTTCGGGCCACAAGACCGGCTTCTTCGCCGACCAGCGCGACAACCGTCGTCGCTTCGCCGAACTGGCGCGCGGCCGCCGCGTGCTCGACCTGTGCTGCAACGCCGGCGGCTTCGCCGTGCATGCGCTGGCCGGCGGTGCGAAAGAGGCCACGGGCGTGGACATGGATGCGGGCATCCTGGAAGTGGCCCGCGCCAACGCGGATGCCAATCAGCTCAACGCAACATTCGAACAAGCCGACATCTTCGACTGGCTGCGCGGCGCCGTGGCACGCGGTGAACAATACGACGCCGTGGTGCTCGACCCGGCCAAGCTCACCCGCGACCGCAGCAAGGTCATCGACGCGCTGAAGAAATACTTCGCCATGAATCGCCTGGCGCTGGACGTGATCCCGCCCGGCGGCCTGCTGCTGACGTGCTCATGCACCGGCCTGGTCAGCGAGGAGGATTTCCTGGAAATGCTTCGCCGCGTGGCACTCAATGCCGGGCGTGAGATCCAGGTGCTGGAAGTGCGCGGCGCGGGTGCTGACCATCCGGTGCGCAGTGATGTGCCGGAAGGGCGCTATCTGAAGGCAGTGTTCTGCCGGGTGATGTAACTATCGCGATGTAGTACTCCTGAAGGAGAACGGGTCATGGTCGATGTCGTCGAATCCATCCGCAGCTACAACACCGGCCGCGAGCCCGAACGCCTGCAGCGCAAGTACGCGGCCATGCGGCGCGACCCCTTCACTTTTCTGCGCGGCACCTGCCATCTGTTCTATGCGCAACTGCCCGCCTCCAAAGTGCTGAGCAAGGCGCCGCCGACCTGGGTCTGCGGCGACCTGCATCTGGAGAACTTCGGCAGCTACAAGGGCGACAATCGTCTGGTCTATTTCGACCTCAACGATTTCGACGAAGCCGCCCTGGCGCCCTGCACCTGGGAGCTGGTGCGGCTGCTGACCAGCGTGCAGATCGGCGCCGACAGCCTGAAGCTGAAACCTGCGCAAGCCCAAGCCTTGTGCCGCATCTTCCTGGATGCATACCGGGCCGCCCTCTGCAGCGGCAAGGCGCGCTGGATCGAACGCGACATCGCCGAGGGCATGGTGGGAGATCTGTTGCACGGCCTGCGCGGCCGCCTGCGCCCGCATTTCCTGGACAGTCGCACCGAACGCAAAGGCAAGCGACGCGCACTGCGCACCGACGGCGAAAAAGGACTGCCTGTCACCCGCAAGCAACGCGACCAGATCGCTGCCCTGATTGAAGAGATCGCCGCGCACGAGGCCAACCCAGCGTTCTACAAGGTTCTTGATGTGGCACGCCGGATCGCCGGCACGGGCAGCCTTGGCATTGACCGCTATGTGATCCTGGTCGAGGGCAAGGGCTCGCCCGACGGCAATTACCTGCTGGACCTGAAAGAAGCATTACCTTCGTCGCTGTCGCCGCACCTCAAGATCGCCCAACCGAAATGGCGCAGCGAAGCCGAACGCGTGGTAGCTGTGCAGCGGCGCATGCAGGCCATATCGCCCGCGTTCCTGAGGCCCGTGAACATGGGCCGCAAATCGTATGTGCTGCGTGGCCTGCAACCCACGCAGGATCGTGTCGCACTCAGCGAATGGAACGGCAAGCTGGAACGGCTTGAGGGCGTGCTTCAGGCCATGGGCCAACTCGTCGCATCGACGCATCTGCGCAGCAGCGGCCGCGACGGCTCGGCGACCGCGGACGAGCTGATCGCTTTCGGTGGAAAACGCCGCTGGCCTGCGCAACTACAAGAGCTGGCCAACGACTGCACCAAGCAGGTGCGGCGCGACTGGAAGGTCTTCGCCAAGGCCTACGATCAGAGCGCGTTTGCCGACTGATCGGTCCTGACATGCGCGGCCGACTCGACGTCCAGCGATTGGTTGACGCCTTCGCAACAGCTTCGACGTGAGGAAACCACCCTTTCCGGCAAAGGCTTTTCTCAGCGTTTGAGACCGCACCGCGTACACTTGCGCCCTGCACTATCCGGAACACTCCATGTCCACCACCGACACCTTGCTGACCGTTCTCGCCATCGCCGTGCTGGCGGTCATCGTGCTGCAAGTGATTGCGCTGTTGCGCGGTCGCGGCGACGCCGGGCTCACCGCACGCCTGGACGCGCTGAAGGACGACAACCGCCACCTGCGTGACGCCCTCGCCCAGGAGCAACGCGCCGGCCGCGGCGAGCTGGCGCAGACGCTGGGCCAGTTCCGTGGATTGGTGCAAGAGCAGCTCGGCACCATGAGTGACCAGCAGCAGGAGCGGATCGGCGGCTTTGGCCAGCGACTCGAGTTGCTTACGGAACGCACGGACGCTGGACTGCAATCGCTCGCACAGCGATTGACGGAAGACGCGCGCAAGAGCCGCGAGGAAGTCACGCAGACGCTCAACCGCTTCGGCGAACAGCAGCAGCAGCGTCTGGCAGCGCTTACCGCCGACAACGAAAAACGCATGGGTGAAGTGCGCGCGACGCTGGAAAGCAAGCTCAAGGCGATCCAGGACGATAACGCGGCGAAGCTGGAGCAGATGCGCGCCACCGTTGACGAGAAGCTGCAGAGCACGCTGGAAACGCGCCTGGGCCAATCCTTCCAGCTGGTTTCCGAGCGCCTCGAAGCGGTGCAGCGCGGCCTCGGCGAGATGCAGAGCCTGGCCACCGGGGTCGGCGATCTCAAGCGTGTGCTGACCAACGTGAAAACGCGCGGCACCTTTGGCGAGGTGCAGCTGGGCGCGCTGCTGGAGCAGATCCTGATTCCCGAGCAGTACGCCGCCAATGTGGCGACCGTGCCCGGCTCGGCGGAACGCGTGGAGTACGCCATTCGCCTGCCTGGCAACAGCAGCGATCAGCCCGTGTGGCTGCCGATCGACGCCAAGTTTCCGATCGAGGATTACCAACGTTTGCTGGATGCACAGGAAGCCGCTGATGTGGACGCCGCATTGGTCGCAGGCCGCGCGCTGGAAATGCGCGTCCGCGAGGAAGCCAAGCGCATTCACAGCAAGTACGTGGCGCCGCCGCACAGCACCGACTTCGCCATCCTGTTCCTTCCTACCGAAGGTCTATATGCGGAAGTGATTCGCCGTCCTGGCCTGTCGGACCTGTTGCAGCGCGACTACCGCATCACTTTGGCCGGACCGACCACGCTGACCGCTTTGCTCAACAGCCTTCAGATGGGTTTCCGCACGCTCGCGATCGAGAAGCGCAGCAGCGAAGTGTGGCAGTTGCTGGCGGCGGTGAAGACCGAGTTCGGCAAGTTCGCCGGCGTGCTGGAAAAGACGCGCAAGAAGCTCACTGAAGCGAGCAACGTGATCGATCAGGCGGGTGTGCGTACCCGCGCGATCGAGCGCAAGTTGCGCGACGTGGAATCGCTGCCGGGGGAACAGGTGCAACAGTTGCTGGGCGATACGCCGGTCAATGGCGATGAGGAAGAAGAAGACGAGGCGCCGGGTTGATCAACGCCTGAACCCCTCTCCCTTCGAGTCCCCGAAGGGAGAGGGGCTTAACCTCGTGACGCTTACTCGCTAACCGTCACCCACGCGCATGCGCCGCTGCGCGCTCAATCAACGCATCATCCGGCCGCACGCCGGTGTAGAGCACGAACTGCTCCACCGCCTGCAAAGCGATCACTTCCGCGCCCGTGATCACCGGCTTGCCCTTGGTGCGCGCCAGCTGGATCAGCGGCGTCTCCGATGGCAAGGCCACTACGTCGAATACGACCCGCGCGCGCTCCACTTCCTGCTCGGTGAAAGCCAGCGTCTGTGCCTCAGGCCCTTCCATGCCAAGCGGCGTGACGTTGATCAGCAGCTCCGCCTCGATGCCCCGCATATCCGGCGCCCACGCGAAGCCGCTGGCCTCGGCCAGCTTGCGTCCCGTCGCTTCATTGCGCGCCACAATATGGCCATGCCGGAAGCCGGCATCACGCAAAGCGCAGGCCACCGCCTTCGCCATGCCACCGCTGCCGCGCAGCGCCAGCGTGGTTTGCGGCGACACCTTGTGCTGTTCGATCAACTTCGCGACTGCGATGTAGTCGGTGTTGTAGGCGTGCAGATGACCGTCGTCGTTGACGATGGTGTTGATCGACTCGATCGCTGCCGCGGAGGCGTCGATTTCATCCACCAGCGGAATGCAGGCTTCCTTGAACGGCATGGAGATGGCGCAGCCGCGGATGCCCAGCGCGCGGATGCCGCCGATCGCCGCCGGCAGATCGCGTGTGGTGAATGCCTTGTAGACGTAATCCAGCCCCAGCGCTTCGTATAGATAGTTCTGGAAACGCGTGCCGAAATTGCCCGGCCGGCCGGACAGCGACATGCATAGCTGGGTGTTGCGGTTGATACGGAGGGTCATGCGGTACTCCTTTGCTTTTCGGCCGCCCACTCGATGAAGCGGCGGCCCATCAGCTCCAGCCTGCCATGAATCGGCAAGTCTTCAACCCCGTTCGGGTAAGAGGCGCGTTCCATCACATGCATCGAGACGCGATGCCTGCCGGAGCCGCTCCCATGAAAACCTTGCTGATGACGCTGGCCCTGGTCGCCGGCCTTGCCCATCCCGGACACGCCGCGGCAGTGGGCCGTATGCTGGACCTCAGTGTGTACGACCGCAGCAGCCAGCGCAGCCTGCCGGTGTACCAGCACCATGGCCGCTACTACATCGCTGGGGAGCCAGGCCATCGCTACCAGGTGAGCCTGCGCAACCGTAGCGGTGACGATGTGCTTGCGGTGCTCTCGGTGGACGCGGTCAATGCGATCTCCGGTGAGACGGCGCAGTGGTCGCAGACTGGCTATGTACTCGACGCCTACGCCGGCACCGATGTGCTCGGTTGGCGCAAGAGCCTGACCCACGTGGCAGATTTCGTGTTCGCCGATTTCGATCAGAGCTATGCCGTACGCACCGGCCGGCCAGACAACGTGGGCGTGATCGGCGTGGCGGTGTTCCGCCGCCAGCCCATGCCGGTTCCCATGCCGATGGCGCGCGCCGCTGATCGGATGGAATCCGCTCCCGCCGCCGCCGAAGCCAATGCGCCGGCCCCTGCAGCGAAGCAAACACAAGCCCTTACCGCCCGGGCGAAAAGCGATGCGCCGCTCGGCACCGGACATGGCGAGCGCGAGTACTCGGCGGTGAACTACGTCGACTTCAAGCGCGCCAGTGACACCCCGGATGAAGTGATCACGCTGTACTACGACACCTGGGAACACCTGGTGGCGCAGGGCGTGGTACCGGCCACACCACCTCGGCGCGGCCGGCCGGAACCGTTCCCCGGCAGCTTTGTGCCCGACCCGTCATGACTTCCTGCCTGGTAGCGCCTCCGCGAGCCGAAGGGTCTTGACGCAGGCGCTACACTGATACGCCTGAGTCTTAGCCGAAGGAATCCGCATGAGCGACCACGCCCACCCAACCGACGTCACCCGCGAGCAGGCCGAAGAAGCCGTACGCGTGCTGCTGCGGTGGTCCGGCGAGGACCCGGCGCGCGAAGGCCTGCTCGACACCCCCAAGCGCGTGGTCAAGGCCTATCGCGACTGGTTCAGCGGCTACCAGGTGGACCCGGGTGAATACCTGCGCCGCACCTTCGAGGAAGTGGCCGGCTATGACGAAATGGTGGTGCTGCGCGATATCGAGTTCGAAAGCCATTGCGAGCACCACATGGCGCCGATCATCGGCCGTGCGCACGTCGGCTACCTGCCCACCAACCGCGTGGTGGGCATCAGCAAGCTCGCGCGTGTGGTCGATGCCTACGCGCGCCGCTTCCAGGTGCAGGAAAAACTCACCGCACAGATCGCGCAGTGCATCCAGGAGAACCTGCAACCCGCCGGCGTGGCCGTCGTGATCGACGCGAGCCACGAGTGCATGACCACGCGCGGCGTGCACAAGCGCGGCGTGTCGATGGTGACCAGCCAGATGTTGGGTGCCTTCCGCGATGACGCGCGCACCCGCGCGGAGTTCCTGCAGTTCATCGGCATTCGCGGCGGACGTTGATGCGCGCATCCTTGATCGTCGCGCTGCTGGCACTGCCGCTGCTGGCGGCGGCCCAGGGCTACCCCGGCACGCCGGCCGAGTACCTGAAGCTGATGGACACCAACGGCGACGGCAAGATCAGCGAAGCCGAATACGTGGAGTACATGAGCGCCGGCTTCCGCCGCATGGATACGAACGGCGACGGCGTGCTGGAAGCGGACGAACTGCCCGGCGGCCACGGCAAGCCCGTCACCCTGCAGCACTACCAGGACAACCTGCGGCGCCAGTTCCACAAGCTGGACCGCAACCATGACGGCTTCCTCAACGCCAAAGAGCTGACCGCCCCGCCGCAGGGCTGAGGACGACTCCCCGTAGGAGCGCACCCTGTGCGCGAAACGGCCCGTCAGGGCTGCGCTTTCATACATTCCGTTAAAAGCGCGGCCCTGACGGGCCGTTTCGCGCACAGGGTGCGCTCCTACGGGTGTGATGCGCTGCCGCAACGACTGTCGCCATCCTGATAGACGGGTTGCGCTATCGTTCGCTCTTCCACAGCCCCGGCTCCACTCCCCGCATGGAACAGCCCGTTACGCATGTCGCCGAACCGCGCCGCCGCGCGGCGGTCGCCTTCATCTTCGTCACGGTGCTGCTGGACATGCTGGCCTTCGGCATCGTCATTCCGGTGCTGCCGCATTTGATCGAGCAACTGGCCGGCGGCGGCATCGCCAACGCGGCGTGGTGGGTCGGTATTTTCAGCACGGTGTTCGCCATCGTGCAGTTCGCTTTCTCGCCGGTGCAGGGCGCGTTGTCGGATCGCTTCGGGCGACGGCCAGTGATCCTGATCTCCAACCTCGGCCTGGCGGTGGATTTCATCGTGCTGGCGGTGGCGCCAACGCTGTGGCTGCTGTTTGTCGCGCGCATCGTGCTGGGCATGACCGCGGCCAGCTTCACCACCGCCAACGCCTACATCGCAGACATCACGCCGAAGGAAAAGCGCGCGGCGGCGTTCGGCATGCTCGGCGGCGCGTTTGGCCTGGGTTTCATCATTGGCCCCGGCCTGGGTGGCCTGCTCGGCGACATCTCGCTGCGGCTGCCGTTCTGGGCAGCCGCCGGTCTGGCGGCCTGCAATTTTCTGTATGGCCTGTTCGTGCTGCCGGAGTCACTACCGAAAGAACGCCGCACGCCACGCTTCGAGTTGCATAGCGCCCATCCGCTGGGCGCGTTGAAGCTGCTGCGCCGCTACCCGCTGGTGCTGGGGCTGGCGGTCGTGATGTTCCTGGTCTATCTCGCCCACTACGTGCTGCAGACCACGTTCGTGCTGTATGCGGACTATCGCTACGGCTGGGGGCCGCGCGCCGTGGGTTTCGTGTTGATGCTGGTCGGCGCCTGCGATGGTTCGGTGCAGGCCTTTCTCACCGGTCGCCTCACGCCGCGCTACGGCGAACGGCGCGTGCTGGTTGCCGGCATGTTGTGCGGTATCGGCGCGTTCCTGCTGATGGGGCTGGCGAACACGGGCTGGATGTTCTTGCTTGGCATTCCGCTGATGGCGCTGTGGGGCCTGTCCGGTCCGCCGATCCAGGCGATCATGACGCATCAGGTCGATCCCACCGAGCAAGGCCGCCTGCAGGGCGCCATCGCCAGTCTGGGGAGTTTCGCCGGCATCTTCGGGCCGTATCTGTTTGCGCAGATCTTCGCGTTCTCGATCTCGCCCACGTCGCCACTGCATCTGCCCGGCCTCGCCTTCGTGGTCTCCGCCGTGCTGCTGCTGATCGGCACGGTGATCGCCGCCCGCATTACCCGCCGCACCGCCGACCTCGCCACGCACAAAGGCGAAGAACCCGAGCCGTGCGCGGCCGCCGTTCCCGGCGATCTTTCACCGATCGCTGTCACCCGTCCTGTTGACCCCACTCCTATCAACCCCACGGAGCCATCCTCATGACCCTTTCTATGTATCAGGCCTCGGTCCCGGTGTTCCTGCGCGCGCTGAGCAACCTCACCCATGTACTGAAGAAGGGCGAAGCGCACGCCAAGACCAAAGATGTCGCGCTCGACGTGTTGCTGCAGACGCGCCTGATCCCCGACATGCTCCCGCTGGTGCGGCAGGTGCAGATCGCCACCGACATGACCAAGAACGGCACCGCCCGCCTGGCCGGCGTCGAGCCGCTGAAATTCGAAGACACCGAAACCAGCTTCGAGCAGCTGCACGCCCGCATCGAACGCGCCGTCGACTACATCAAGAGCTTCAAGCCCGATCAGATCGACGGCAGCGAAGGCCGCACCGTCACCATCAAGACCCGCAACGGCGAACAGAGCTTCGAAGGCCAGGCGTATCTGCTGCACTACGTGCTGCCCAACCTATTCTTCCACTGCACCACGACTTACAACATTTTGCGTGTGGCGGGGGCGGAGTTGGGGAAGGCGGACTATATGGGTAAGGCCTGAGGCCTCTTAGCTCTCTCACCGCATTGCATGAAGGCACCGGCCGCTTTCATGCAATGCGGTGGTTTCTGTCGTTTTCAGTTTGGCCAGGATGCATGCACACCTCGCCCAAACTTTGAGCAGTTTGCACCGACATTGCTCCCTCCTACACAAACCATCGCTTTGTTGTAGGCCATGCACGCAACGCCGTGCATTCAATGGATAAGTTGCGGCACGTCTTTGCCCAAACCCTCGGCAATCAACAGACCACCTCACCAAGTTTAAGACGCGTCCGATTGCGAAGCATCGGAACGGACAAGTATCAGGTGAGTTCGTAAGCGTTCCGTTTCGATTTGGCGAACGAATCGCCAAATCACGTTCGCTTCGACTGAGGGGACCATCGGTCGCCTGCCATCTGTGCAGCCATACCGGCCTGCTAACGACACATCACCTCGATGTACAACTCGGGGAAGAGGGAGATTTTTCTATGCAATCGAGGCAACTCATTTCCACCGCTCGAAAGACGGCATTGGTCAGCGCATTGTCCGCTTGTCTTTTTGCAGGCTCGGCTCACGCTCAAAGCACGGTCGGCGACATCTACGGCACAGCCGCTCCATCTCAGGTCATTCAGGTGCAAAACTTGGGCTCGGGAGCGAGCCGCCAGGTTGAAGCGGACAAGGATGGTCGCTACCGCGTCGCCTCATTGCCGATCGGCCGCTACAAAGTCAACCTGCAGGATCATGGCCAAACAGTCAGCAGCCAGGAGATCGCCGTCGTCGCTGGACAGTCCGCACAGCTCAACTTCGCAGAGAAGGGCAGCGCTGGCGGGGCTCATAGCCTCGAAACGGTCACAGTGTCGGCCAACGCACTCGCCGCTATCGACGTCACCAGCGTCGAGTCCCGCACAACGTTCAGCGCGAGCGAGCTCAATGACCTGCCCGTGCCGCGCAATGTCGTCGACATCGCCGCGTTGACACCAGGCACGATCAAGGGCGATCCCGTCTTTGGCAACCTGCCCTCATTCGGCGGCTCGTCGGTCGCTGAGAACAGCTACTACATCAACGGCTTCAACGTCACCAATCTCTTCAACAACCTCTCGTTCTCGGAGGTCCCGTTCCAGGCAATCGACCAGCTCGACGTGCAGACCGGCGGCTATGGTGCCCAGTACGGCTTCTCCACGGGTGGTGTCACCAGCGTGGTCACCAAGCGCGGCACCAACGAGTGGAAGGGCGGCGTCAGCTGGGTCTTCACCCCTGACTTCGCTCGTGAAAACGCACCCACCACTTACCGAAAGAACGACACGCTCTACCGCAACTTCGAGCGCAACGCGACCAACGACAACGTCTATTCGGCCTGGATCGGTGGCCCGCTCATCAAGGACAAACTGTTCTTGTTCGGTATCTTCCAGGCGCAGCAGCAAACCCAGACCAATTATCCGGCGGCGTCCGGCTCCGGCCAGGGAGTCACGCCCAACTCCGCCACACGGAACAAGTTCAACAACCCCTACTCGCTGATCAAGCTGGACTGGAACATCAACGACAGCAACATCGTCGAGTACACCCATCTCAACAATACGCAGCACACGACCAACAACTACTTCACCGCCGCCTATGATGAGAGTGGCACACCCCGCACCACCGACTACCTCGGTCAGCGCCAGGTCAAATCCGGCGGCAATACGGACATTCTCAAGTACACCAACTACCTGACGGACAATCTGACGCTCTCCGCTCAGTACGGCTGGATGAACAGCCTCAACTCGTCGCGCTACATTTCTCCTGACGGCACCGTCACCACCTACAACGGCGACATCAACTCTCCGGCACAGGGATGTGCTTATGTCATTGATGCACGCTGGTCGGTAACAGGTGCCAATCAGACTCCGGTTACCAACGACCCCTACCACTCCTGCTACACATCCACCAACAACGACATCTTTGGTGGCAAGGACCAGCGCAAAAACTGGCGTATCGATCTCGAATGGAAGCTGGGTAACCACAGCATCGCAGGTGGGTATAGTCGCGATGACTGGAAGTCGGATGCAGGCAGCACCTATGCCGGCGGCGCCCTCTACTATTACCAGAGCCAGGACAAAGATGTAGCCAACGACTACGTCTCGGTCTACAACTTCCGCACGGGTGGATCGATCAAGATCATCCAGAAGTCCTGGTACCTTCAAGACAATTGGCAGATCAGCGATCGCTTCCTCGCGTATGTCGGCATTCGCAACGATTCGTTCGACAACAAGAACGGCGCAGGCCAAAGCTTCGTGAAGCAAACCAATATCTGGCAGCCGCGCCTGGGTTTCTCCTGGGATGTCCTCGGCGATTCCGGCACCAAGATCTTTGGCACCGCAGGCCGTTATTCGCTGCCTGTCGCCGCCAACGTCGCCCTGCGCGCAGCCACATCGTCCTACTACACCATTCAGGACTGGACCTACACAGGTGTCGATCCGGTAACCGGCGCGCCCGTTCTTGGCGACAAAATCGGCGATCCAGTGATCGTGAATGGCGAGAGCGGGGCAACACCGGATCCTCGCTCGGTGGCAGACCGCAACCTGCGCCCGTACTCACAGGATGAGTACATCCTCGGCGTGCAGCACAAGATCAACAGTGATAACGATCTTCTCGACGGCTGGGTCGTCGGCGCCAAGGCCATCTATCGCAAGCTCAACAATGCCATCGACGATACCTGCGACTGGCGTCCTTTCTACCGCTACGGGCAATCGCTCGGACTGGACATGGATGCCAATGGCGACGAGTTTACGCCGCCACCGAACACCCCGGGCTGCTTCATCTACAACCCGGGCAAGCCGCTGACGCTCCAACTCGATCTGGACGGAAGCGGCCAACTCCGCCCCGTCACTATCCCAGCCGATCAATTCGGCACCAAAGCCAAGCGCAGCTATCAAGGCATTGTGCTTACCGCGGAAAAGGGCAACAGCCGTTGGTACGCCAATGTGTCCTATACCTGGTCGAGGAACTACGGAAACACCGAGGGCCTGGTGAAATCCGACAACGGCCAGACCGATACAGGTACCACCCAGGATTTTGATTACCCTGAACTCGGCATCGGCTCCAATGGCTATCTGCCCAATGACCGTCGCCATAGCTTCAAGGCTTATGGCGCCTACAAGTTTTCGCCCGAATGGTCGGTGGGCCTGAATGTGCTGGTCCAGTCCGGGCGTCCGAAGAACTGCTTTGGCGGTGGCCCTGGCGCATCCATCTCGGATGGCATTCCGAGTTACAACTCGGCGTACTTCTGGTGCGAGGGTGAAGTGGCTCCACGCGGTAGCCGCGGCCGTACGCCATGGACGTGGACCATGAGTCCCAATGTCGTCTTTACCCCGAACTGGGCTAAGGGACTGACCTTGAAGCTCGACATGATCAACATCTTCAACAACACAAAACCGATCACCGTGAGCGAAGTGGGGGAGCGCCAGCCCGGAGCCACTCCAACAACCTACTACTCCACGACCTATGACATACCCACCAGTTATCAGACGCCGCGCTACTTCCGCTTGATGGCCCAGTACGACTTCTCGTTGTGAGTCACTAGCCTTCAACGGCAGTTGCCTGAAGGCGATTTCCGTGAAATGCCGCCGGACTTCCGGCGGCATTTTTTTTGGCTGACGCAGCGGATAGGTGCGGGTATTGATGGGCATCAGGCCGCCCCCATTTCATGGCCTTCTGCCCCCTCTCCTCGGAGATTGTCATGACATCTTCCAAACTTAAAATCGACTTCGTCTCCGACGTCGTCTGCCCCTGGTGCGCCGTGGGCCTCAACTCCCTGGAGCAGGCGTTGCGCCAACTCGGTGACGATGTCGCGGTGGAGATGCACTTCCAACCGTTCGAGCTGAACCCGCAGATGGCACCGGAGGGTGAAAGCGTCGCCGAGCATCTGGCGCGCAAGTACGGCAGCACGCCGGAACAGATGGCGCAGAACCGCGAGGCGATCCGTCAGCGCGGCGAAGCGGTGGGTTTCACGTTCAACATGGATAAGCGAGGCCGCATCTACAACACCTTCGATGCGCATCGTCTGCTGCATTGGGCGGAGCTGCAGGGCAAGCAGGCGGCGCTGAAGCATGCACTGCTCGGCGCCTATTTCACCGATGGGCGAGACGTGAGCGATCATGAGGTGCTGGCCGATGTGGCCGGGCAGGTCGGCCTTGATCGCGGCGAAGCGCTGGCGGTACTGGCGGAAGGTCGTTTCGCGGATGAAGTGCGCGAGCAGGAGCGCTTCTTCCAGGCGCAAGGCATCAGCGCGGTGCCGTCGGTCATCGTCAATGGCCGTTACCTGATCCAGGGCGGCCAGCCGCCGGACGTGTTCGAGCAGACGCTGCGCAAGATCGCCGCGGAAGGCTGATCGGAGCTGGATTTTCCGCCGGCCGGGCGCGATGCCGCCCGGCCGCTTACAATGGCCGGACCGCGCCCTCGCCTTCCAGGCGACCGGGCGCCCCTCCGATACGCTCCCCGCCGGCCCGATGCTTACCGACGACACCAAGGAATCGATCCGCGCCGCTTATGCGCGCCTGAAGGAAGGCCTGCCTGGCTTTCGCGCGCGCGCGTCGCAAGGAAAGATGATCGCGGAAGTCGCCAAGGCCCTGGCGCAGGAAGGTGGCGCCGCGGTGATCGAAGCGCCTACCGGCACCGGCAAATCGATGGCGTATCTCATTGCCGGCGTGGAAGTGGCACGCGCGCAAAAGAAAAAGCTGCTGATCGCCACCGCGACGGTCGCGCTGCAGGAACAGCTGGTACAGCGCGATATTCCGCTCTACCTCAAGCTCAACGGACGCGAGGCCAAGGTGGCGCTTGCCAAGGGCCGCGGCCGCTATCTATGTCCGCGCAACCTGGCGATGGCGCGCAACAGCGTGCAGGACGCCGGGCAGATGGGCCTTGGTTTCGATGCCGACCTGGCGCTGTGGTCCAAGCCGCCGGCGGAGCGCGACAAACAAGTGCTGTCCAAGCTCGCCGGTGCGTTCGACCGCGCCGAATGGGATGGCGACATCGACAACGCGCCCGAAACGCCCGGCGACATGCTGCGCGCGATGATCACCACCAGCGCGGGCGGTTGTACCGGACGCAAATGCGGCCAGTTCATGGCCTGCCCGTTCTTCGCCGCACGGCGCGCGGTGGGCGACGCGGAGATCATCGTGGCCAACCAGGATCTGGTGCTGGCCGATCTCACCATGCCGCGCGAGGAAGACGGTTTCGGCGGCGTGATCCTGCCCAAGCCGGACGAGGTGCTCTACATCTTCGACGAAGGCCATCACGTGCCGTCCAAGGCGATCGATCGTGGTGCTTCCGATGTGCATATGAGCGTGGCGGTGCGCCAGCTCAGCCGGTTGGGCCGACAGATTCATGCCGCGTATTCGCTCACCGACAAGGAGGTGATCGGCAAGCTCACCCTGGATGCCAGTGACCAGAAGCTGCAGGAACTGAGCGACGCACTGGAGGAACTGGAGAAGGACATCCGCCTCGCCTGGCTGCCCTCCCCCGATGATGACGAGCCGATGTACCGCGGCTCACTCGGCCAATTGCCGGAATCGTGGGTGGAGCATGCGCGCGCCCTCTACGTATTCACTGGCGAGATGGAACGCTGGATTGGCGCAGTGCGCCGCGCCGTGCTGGAGATGACGGAAGGCGGACCCACCAACGAGGCGCTGTCGCGCGAACTCGGCATGGCGCTGGAACGTATCGATCGCCAGCTGCGCACCTGGCGCGCGTGGTCCAGCGAGGATCGTGATGGCGCACCGCCGTTGGCCCGCTGGGTCACGCTCACCGCGGATCAGCAGCTGGTTTGCCACGCCTCCTCCGTCTCCGCCGGCGCACTGTTGCGCAGCGTGCTGTGGGGCAACGCGAGTGCGGTGGTGATGACCTCGGCCACACTCAGTGCGGGCGGCAATTTCCGCGGTTTCGCCGATGCGGTTGGGCTGCCCGACGAAGCCGTAACGCTGAGCCTGCCCTCGCCCTTCAATCTCGCCGTCCAGGCACGGCTGGAAGTCCCTGCATTGAAAGCACTGCCCGATGCGCGCGAAGCGCATGTGCAGGAAATCACCGACTGGCTGGCCGCGAACCTCGACTGGGATGCCGGCAATCTGGTGCTGTTTACCTCGCGCGCCAAGCTGGATCGGGTGCTGCAGAAGCTGCCGATCGAATACGTGCGCAAAGTGCGCGCGCAAGGCTCATTGGGCAAGGCTCAATTGGTCAACGAACATATCGCCGACATCGAGGCCGGCAAGGGCAGCACACTGTTCGGCCTCGCCTCGTTCGGCGAAGGCCTCGATCTGCCCGGCAAGTTGTGCGAGACGGTGGTGATCACCCAGCTGCCGTTCGCCGTACCCACCGATCCCGTCGGCGCCACCTATGCAGAGTGGCTGGAATCGCGCGGCCGCAATCCGTTCATCGAAGTGACCGTGCCCGAAGCGACGCGCCTGCTCACGCAGTATTGCGGCCGCCTGATCCGTACCGAAACCGACCATGGCCGCATCGTGTTGCTGGATCGCCGCGTGGTACTCAAGCGCTATGGCGAACGCATGCTCAATGCCCTGCCACCGTTCGCGCGCGTGATCGAGCGCGCCGCATGAGTCCGCGCATCATTCGCGCGCAGGATTGTCCCCCGCAACCGTGGAAGAACGGCATGGGCCGCACGCGCGAGATCGCGGTGTTCCCGCCGGGCGCGGATATGGCGAGCTTTCTGTGGCGCATCAGCGTGGCCGAAGTGGACAGCGCCGCACCGTTCTCCGCATTCCCTGGCGTCGACCGGCATATCGCCCTGCTCGACGGCGCGGGTTTCAGCATGACACTCGATGGGGCGCACACGCATCGACTGGATCGCCCGTATGTGCCGTTTGCGTTTCCGGGCGAGGCTTCCGTCGCGGTGTCGCTGATCAACGGCGCCACGCGTGACTTCAATCTGATGCTGCGACGCGGACAGGCCGTTGGCCGGATCGATGCATGGCACGCCCCCGGACGTTACGCGCCTGGCGCGGACGTCGTGCTGATTTACTGCGCCCGTGGCGAAGCCGTTACTGTTGATGGCGTATTGCACGCAGGAGACGCGCTGCTGACGCCTTCGCCGGGCGTGGAACTGGAGCTAAGAGACAGCACCGTCATATTCGCCGTATCTGTCGAACCCCCAGGCAAATAGTGGGCATCGATTTCCCCGGCTGACCGCACGCCGTCCGACCAAGCCGCCTATACTCCGGCCACCTACCCCGGAGGCGATCCGTCATGTGGCTGCTGATCCTAGGCCTGGTCCTCTTTCTCGGCATACATTCCATCCGCATCTTCGCCAACGACTGGCGCGAACAGCTGCTTGCGCGGCTCGGCGAAAAGAAGTGGAAGGGCCTCTACTCCGTCATTTCCATCGTTGGCTTCGTGCTGCTGATCTACGGCTTCGGGCAGGCGCGGCTGCAACCGGTGCTGCTGTACGTGCCGCCGATGTGGCTGCGTCATTTGAATGCGCTGTTCACCCTGATCGCATTCATCCTGATCGCCGCCGCCTACGTGCCGAACAACCACTTCAAGGCACGCCTGGGCCATCCGATGCTGGCCGGCGTGAAGACCTGGGCTTTCGGCCATCTGCTGGCCACCGGCATGCTGCATGACGTGGTGCTGTTCGGCGCCTTCCTGCTGTGGGCCGTGCTGGATTTTGTGGTCTCGCGCCGGCGCGATCGCCTGGCCGGCACGGTCTATCCGGCGGGTACGGTGAGGGGCGATGCCATCACCGTGCTGGCCGGCCTGGTGGGCTGGGCGGTGTTTGCCTTCGCGCTGCATGCCTGGCTGATCGGCGTGAAACCCATGGGGTAACGAGAGCGAAAACAAGGGGTGACGGGAGTCATCTACAGCGCGATGCCGGCGCGCGCTAAAGTCACCGGTATCCGAGACCCGCGAGGACCCGATCATGGCCGCCTTTCTGCTCTGGCTGTTACTGCTGGTGTTCTGCTGGCCACTGGCGTTGCTGGCGCTGGTGCTCTACCCCATCGTGTGGCTGATCTCGCTGCCGCTGCGTCTGCTCGGCATCACCGTCACCGCCGTGTTCTCCTTTCTGGGCGCCTTGCTGATGCTTCCGGCACGCGTGCTGCGCGGCAAACCCGCCTGAGCGGTGTGGAGAAACCCAACTCCCCCTCCTGCGAGCGCAATCGCGATCCGATCCTTGCGGTGCTTCGCCAGCATTTCGCCGACCGGCAGCGCGTGTTGGAAATCGGCAGCGGTACGGGACAGCATGCGGTGTACTTTGCCGGAGCGATGCCGCAGCTGAGCTGGCAGTGTTCCGATCGCGCCGAGAATCTCCCCGGCATTCGCCTGTGGCTGGAGGAAGCGGCGTTGCCCAACACACCAGAGCCCCTGGAGCTCGACGTCGGTGGTCACTGGCCAGCGCAACGTTACGACGCCGTATTCAGCGCCAACACGCTGCACATCATGGCCTGGGACGAAGTGGAGGCGCTGTTCGCACACCTGCCGCGGATCACCACCGGCGACGCCCAGCTGGCGATCTATGGTCCCTTCAACTACGACGGCCGCTACACCAGCGACAGCAATGCCGCCTTCGATGAATGGCTGAAAGCGCGCGGCGCACACATGGGCATCCGCGACGCGGCAGAGGTCGATGCCCTGGCTACAAAATCCGGGTTCGATCTGATCGCGGACATCGCCATGCCGGCCAATAATCGCTGCCGGATCTGGCAGCGGCGCTGACATCGGGTGCCAAGCCTGCGTAGCGGTGGCATGATGGCGAGAACTTCTCACGCCCTGCGTACCCTGTGCCGCTGATGCAAGCCATCGACACGCTCACTCCCTGCCCCTGCGGCAACACCGACGGTTATGCGCGTTGCTGCGGGCTGCTACACGAGGGCGCGACGGCGGCAACGGCAGAGCAGTTGATGCGCTCGCGCTACAGCGCTTACGTGCTCAAGCGTGAGGACTACCTTCTCGCCACCTGGCACGCCAGCACCCGGCCCACCACGCTGAAGCTCGGCTCGCAGCAACCCGCGCCCACCTGGCTGGGGCTGACGGTGCAGCACCATGAAAGCGAGGGCGATCATGCCGTGGTCGAGTTCGTGGCGCGGCTGCGCTATGGCGGCGGCAAGGCGCAGCGCATGCATGAGATCAGCCGCTTCGTGCGCGAAGCGGGGCGCTGGTATTACGTGGATGGAAGCTTCCCAGGCGCCTGATCTACGCTCCGCCAAAACCCAAAGCCGTCTCCCCCTCAAACCGCCCGTTCGGCCCAAAGCGCCGCTCGATCATCACGCCCCGGCCATCGTGACCCATCGCCACCACCGTACTCGCACGCGTGCCGTAATGTTCGCCGCGGATAAACGCTGACGACAGCCAGCGTTCGCGCTCCAGGCCCACGCCGGTATCCGGCAGGGCTTCGTCCGGCGCGCGATGCTCGTCGGCCAGCGCTGTGAACAGCAGTGCGAAATCGCCATCGTCCAACGTCGACGCCAGCCACGCTTGCAAGTGCCCGATCAAGGCGCGCGTTTTCGGCCACGGCGTATTGAAATCGGCGTTGGACAATCCATGCACACCGGGCGTGACCATCTGCGCTTTCGGTGCCGGACGGTTGCCGAGATAGAACGCGTCGCTGGCGTCAAAGGTCAGCAGATTGAACGGCCGATAGTCCGCCGCGGTTTGCAGCAGCGACTTTGCATGCATGGCCGCACCCATGTCGCTACGCAGATAGTCAGTCGTCAACAGTCCTCGTGATACGCCCTGTTGCGGATCGCGCGGATCGCGCACATTGGTCACCACGCAGCAACGCCCGTCATCTGTCGCGCCCAGCCAGGTGCCACCGGCTTCCAGATCGCGCCCACCGATCAGCGGTGCATCGCTCCAGCGGGCCAGCGGCGCACTCTGCCGCGCGTGGAATTCATCGCGATTGCCCACCAGCACCAGGCGCCAGCGCGGATGCGTCTGCCAGGCGAAGGCGATCAGGCACATGCGCGACTCCTGCTCAACATGGCCGGCTCGCCGCGCGCCGGATGGCCGCTTGTGCCCAGCGTTTCGCCACTACCGGGCTGGTGGTGCACACCGCGTCGTCGGTCACGGTGGTGACGGCGCGCTCCAATAGCTGGATATCCGCCTCGTGTTGCCGCGCCACGTGCGGGTCTTCAAAGAACAGGACGCGCTGGCAGCGCCGCTCCAGCACCAGGTCCGCGATCTGCGCATCGCCGCCCATCGGGCCGCTCTGATAGCGATGCACCCAGCTCTGTTCCGCCGGCCAGCCGCGACTCCAGGCCAGCTCGTTCAAGCGCTGGCCCGTGGTGCCAGTGGCGACGCGATGCGCAAAGCGCGAGAGCAAATCGAAATACTCCGCCGCATACGCCAGCATCTGCGGTTTCATCGCGTCATGCGCGATCAGTGCCAGCGTTTGCGTTTCCAGCGCGTGGAAACCGTCGGCATTCGGATCGGGGGCGAAGCCGGCGTGGATGCGCTCCAGTTCCACCCAGTCGCAGGCCGACGCCACCGTGGAAATAAACGGCTTCTGATGGATCACGCATTGGCGCTTGAGTGCTACCGCCTCGGGAAACGTCGAAGACGGATTGACCGGGTTGATCAGATAGATGGCACCGTCCAGCACACGGCCGGATTCCGGCAGTCCCACCACTTCCGCCACCAGTTTCATCAGGCCACCCTCGCGCCCATAGGGATAGCGCACAAGGCCGGCATATCCAGCGAGCAGATCAGTGCTGACGATGGCGTCGTAAGTGCGCCCCACCGCATGCAGGCTGATACCCAGTTCGCGTATGCCTTGTCCACACGCGCGCAGCCAGCGGAACAGCGCCGCCTCATCATGGCTATGGTGAAGATAGTTGGCAGCCAGGCCCATACGCATGCAGTTTTCCCCTGAAACTCGTCCATAGAGCCGGCAAGCCGGCGGTCGAGCTACAACGATGGCGAGAAAAGAGCCGCACCACAAGCGATTCAACGCAGGATCGAGTGAGCCGCCGTGATCTTGGGCGGCATGCTTGCCAAGCCGGCCTAAGGCCAATGCAAAACGGCGCGCCGATTACTCGGCGCGCCGTCCCATGCAGATCAGTTCGTTTGCCTGGATCCAGGCCATCGCCCGTCGCGATGCTTACGGCGGGCGATGGAGTATCAAGCTCAGAACTTCACTTTCACACCCAGATTGTAGAAGCGACCCACCACACCGGCCTGCGACCAGGTCGGGTTGTAGTTCGCACCGGCACCCGCATAGTTGGCCGGATCGAACGGCGCTTTGCGGTCAAACAGATTCATGACCGACGCGGTAACGGTGAAGTTGTCGTTGATCATGTAGCTGCCGGTCAGGTCGAAATCGTAGAACGCGCCGACCTTACAGCTCGCCGGGAAGTTGGTGCCGGCAGGTGTGGTGGTCAGACAGTCGCCATCGAACAGACCATTCACGCCCACGTCCGCGGCGATTTCGCGGTAGCCACTGGTGTAGTACAGGGTGCCAGTGACGGTGAGCGGACCGTACTCCAACGTATTCGCCCACGAACCGCGGCTACGCGGCGTACCTGCGCCCGAGGACAGGTTGTACGGTCCCTGGGTACCCACATACGACTGCTTGGTGCCGTCGGCCAAAGTCAGACTCCACTGGAAGATCTGGGTGCCGGTCAGCTCCGTGATGTAGTGGATGTTGTTGTTGAAATCGAAGTGGGCCTGCAGGTCCACATCCATACCCGTGGTCTTCAACTGCTGCGCATTGAGGTACGAGCCGATGAGTTCCGACGGACGCGGCTGCGCATTCGGATGATCGGGATCGGGCAGGTCCGGTGTCACGGTTACGCCGGGAGGCTGCGGGAGACCCGCGTAGTAGTTGGCCAGCGCCGCCGCCGTGTCAGCCTGAACGATCAGGTTCGACTTCTTGATGTTGTAGTAGTCGAACGAAGCGTTGAGCCAGCTGGTCGGCTGGAACACCACACCAAAGGTGAAGCTCTTGGATTTCTCCGGCTTGATGTTCTTGTTCGCCGTGGTGAATTCCGACAAGGCATACGGAATGGTCACGTAGGGGCTGCCGTTGTGCAGTGCCTGGAACGCCGGCGGTGGCGTGTAGGTCACGAAGCCCTGCGTCGAGCTCGAACCGTTCTCGGCGAAAGCCGGCGCGCGGAAACCCTTCGAGTAGGTGCCGCGCAGCGCGACCCAGTCGAATGGCTTGTACTTGAAGCCGACCTTGGGCGAGAAGTTGTTGCCCGCGTCGGTGTAATGGTCGAAACGGCCCGATGCATCCACTTCCAACTGCTGCAGCAGCGGCATGTCGAATTCGACGTAGGCACCGCTTACTTCGCGGCTGCCCTTGGTCTGCGCATTGCCCAGGCCCTGGAATTCGAAGTTCGGGTTAAGTGTGGGATCGTTCTGCGCTTCGTGGCGGAACTGCGCACCCAGGGCGATGCCCATCGGGCCACCGGCCATATCCCACAGGGTGCGGCTGGCACTCAGGTCCAACGTATCCATGTCGGAGGTGGAGGTCTTGCTGTAGCCCGGGGCCAACGCAGAGCGTACTGCCGACGAGTTGCTTCCGGGATTAGCGAAGTTGTACGAGCCCTTCGCGACCGCGTCGAGCAGCGCGGTGTAACTGATGAAGCCGTACTGCGTGGTGTTCAACCAGCTGTGGTTGAGCACCAGAGCGGCTTCATAGTTCCAGTCGGCAACCTGACCGGAGACATCGCCAATGATGCGTGCGGCGTGATTGTTGTAGTTGAAGCCCGAGGGGATATCGCCGAAGTTGTAGCTGATGCGCGCCGGCACCGCGAACGGGTTCGACGGATTGCCCACCGGCAGCGTGATGTTGTTGGTGTTGTTCGGCGTACTGGTCTGGATCGGCCTCGGACCACCCGGTGCCCAGGTCTTCGCCTCCATGAAGCTGGCGTCCATGTAGGCCTTGGTGGTGTCGTTCAATTTGACGGTGAAGCGTCCCGACACACCGCCCTGCTCCATCGCCGGCTGCAGCGTGCCGAACTTGTTCACGCCATCGAAGCGACAGTAGCTGCCGGTGTCATCGGTGATCTGAGGGCCTGTGGTGCAAGGCATCAATGGCTGCCACAACGAACCAGGGGTATTCGGCCTGATCGCGCCATTCGGACCGCCATTGCGCGCCGCAGGGCCACCCAGACCCGGGCCGCCGAGCGAGCTGAGGTCGCCCGTATTGAACGGGAAGCCGCGCTGACTCGTCCTGATCGAATTGTCCTTCTGGTACTGCACGCTCATGTAGGCGTTGTAGCGATCCTTGTCCAGATCGCCACCGCCGGCCAGCAAGGTGGCTTTGCGCGTGAAGCCGCCGCCGTGCTGCGAGGTACCGAGATCGACCGTGCCCATGACGCCTTTGAAGCTCGGTCGCATGATGATGTTGACCACACCGGCGATCGCGTCGGCGCCGTACAGCGACGAAGCACCGTCCTTCAGTACCTCGATGCGCTCGACCGCAGCCAGCGGAATGGAGTTCAGGTCGACGAACGAACGCTCACCGTCATCCGCCACCGGATAACTGGCGAGGCGATGGCCATCGACCAGTACCAGGGTGGAGTTCACCGTCAGGCCACGCAGCGCGACGCCGGATGAGCCTGCCGCAAAACCGTTGGCGAAAGCGTTCGGGATCGAACCGCTGTTGTCGGCGGAGATCGAGCGCACTACATCAGACAGCGTGGTGAGACCGCTGCGCGAAATCTGCGTGGCGGTAATCACGGTCACTGGCGAAGGCGTCTCCACGTCAATGCGGGGAATCGCCGAACCTGTCACCGTAATGGTCTGCAATTGTTTCGCCTGGTCTTGCGGCGGCGGATTGGACGTTTGTGCAGGGGCCGTGCTTTGAGCGAATACCGCGCTGGCGGGAGCAAGCATTAATCCAGCCAGAGTCAAGGCAAGCTTGTTGCGCTTCATGGGGATAGCCTCTCTTTGTAAAGGGCCTGCAATACGCCAGTTAATCGTCAGCGATGTGTGGGGGCGCGCGATTAACAGCGCTCGCTGAATGCTGGCGGAGTGGAGTCTTCCACTTTAAGGTTGGCTTCACAAGTTCCATGACTTTAGTCATAAGTCATTGATGATCGAAACATTTTGCGATTACCACGGAAGCGTTTTTCCCTGCTCCTTCTGCCAGAAAGGCGGTTATCGATAATCCGATTGAAAATACACTTCTTATAACGATCTAAATCCAACAGCCATTACTTGCGCATGTGATTTATGCGTGAAAAACCGGGTTATATGTGCCCTGTTTTCACTAAGCGTGTGGATAAAGCGTCTGCCAGCGCGCCGACTGTCAGCGCAAGAAAATGTCGAGCAGCACAAGATCGCGCCGCATTCCACGCTTAATGAGGACAGCCGAGAGGTGACGCGCAGCGAAGGCGCCTCTACGTACTCTTTACACGCAGCACCCGAAATCGACGAGGCGCCGCTTTCCGCGAGTGGGAAAGCAGCGCCCGGATTAAGCCAGCAAGAGGCTGGCGATGGAGCCTGCAGCCTCGCGGCCGTCGTACACCGCGCGCACGACCAGATCGGCGCCACGCACGTTGTCGCCACCCGCGAAGATGCGCGGATGACTGGTCTGGTGCGGCAAGGCACCGTCAACGCCGGTGGCGACTTTGCCGGAACGCTCCAGCGCCACGCCGTGCGAACGCAGCCAGTCCGGCGGACTCGGCAGGAAGCCGAAGGACTGGATCACCACGTCGGCCTCGATCTCGTACTCGGTGCCTTCGACATTCTGCGGGCGCGCACGGCCATCGCCACTATCGACCAACGCGGTCTCGACGACACGCACCGCGCGCACCTTGCCCTCGGCATCACCAAGGATCTCCAGTGGCTGGCGCTGGAACAGAAATTCCACGCCTTCCTCGCGACTGTATTTCACCTCGCGTGCGGAGCCCGGCATGTTCGCCTCATCACGGCGATACACGCAGGTAACGGAGCTCGCACCGAGGCGGATCGCCGTGCGGTTGCAGTCCATGCCGGTATCGCCACCGCCGAGCACCACTACGCGCTTGCCGCGGAAGTCGAAGGCATGCGGCACCGACTCGTCGCGCAGCAAACGCTCGGTGTTGGCGATCAGGAACGGCAAGGCATCGTGCACGCCATGCAGCTCGCGGCCCGGCAGCTGTGCATCGACATAGGTGTAGGCGCCGGTACCAACGAAGACCGCGTCGTAATCGTCAAGCAACTGGCCGAATTCAACATCGCGCCCGACTTCATGACCAAGCAGGAAGCGCACGCCCATGCCTTCGAGCACATCGCGGCGCGTACGCACCACGCCCTTGTCCAGCTTGAACGGCGGAATGCCGAAGGTCAGCAGGCCGCCGATCTCTTCCTGGCGGTCGTAGACGTCGGCTGCGATACCGGCGCGGCGCAGGCGATCCGCGCAGGCGAGACCCGCCGGGCCCGCACCGATGATCGCTACGCGCTTGCCTGTTTCGCGCACCGCGGAAAGATCGGGACGCCACCCCTGGCGCAAGGCCTCATCGGTGACCCAGCGCTCGATGCTGCCGATGGTGACCGCGCCGAACGCCGTCTGCTCCAACGTACAGGCGCCCTCGCACAGTCGATCCTGCGGACATACACGGCCGCAGATTTCCGGCAGCGGGTTGGTCTCGTGCATCAGGGTGGCCGCTTCCATGATGCGGCCGTCCTGCACCAGCTTCAGCCAGTTGGGAATGTAGTTGTGTACCGGGCAGGCATGCTCGCAGTACGGGTTGCCGCAATCGATGCAGCGTTCCGCTTGCGTACCGGCCTGTGTCGTACCGAAGTCACCGGCGATCTCGCCATAACCCAGCACGCGGATCGCCACCGGCACCGTGCGCGGGGTTTGTCGTTCGACGTTGAGAAACTGGAAGGCCTTGTCAGTCATGGGACGGGGAACCGGGAATGGGGAACGGGGAACGGAGTTCGTTAGGAAAGTCCACGGCGATCGAGCGTTTTCGCTTGATCGACACCGGATGGAACAAACGCCCAAGGCTCTCAACGAACCATCCGTTCCCCGTTCCCCATCCCCGGTTCCCTAGCGCCAGCACCATCACGCCGCACTCCTCAATTCCTCGGCCAGCGCACTCAGGCTGGCCGCCTTCGGCTTCACCAGCCAGAACTTGTATTGCAGGCCGCGGAAGTCGCGCAGGATCTGCCGCCCCCAATCGCTGCCGGTGAGTTCGACGTGACGCGCCACCAGGCCGCGCAGGTGCTGCATGTAATGCTCCATGCCTTCCGGAGAGATACGCAGGATGTCGACCAGCTCGTGGTTGTAGCAATCGACGAAATCGCGCTCGAGGTCGAGCACATAGGCGAAGCCGCCCGTCATGCCGGCGCCGAAGTTCAGGCCGACCTTGCCCAGCACCGCGACCACGCCGCCCGTCATGTATTCACAGCAGTGATCGCCCGCGCCTTCCACCACGGCCAGCGCGCCGGAGTTGCGCACAGCGAAGCGCTCGCCCGCGCGGCCCGCGGCAAACAGCTCGCCATTGGTTGCGCCATACAGACAGGTGTTGCCGATGATCGCGGCGTCTTGGGTAGCGAATGGCGAATCCAGCGGCGGGCGCACTACTATGCGGCCGCCGGCCATGCCCTTGCCGACGCCGTCGTTAGCTTCACCGGTGAGGTCGATATGCACCCCGCCGGCATTCCATGCACCGAGACTCTGACCGGCAGCTCCTTCCAGACGCAGCACGATGGGCTTTGCATCCATGCCGTGATCGCCATGGCGGCGCGCCACGTCGCCGGAAAGGCGTGCACCGATCGCGCGGTCGGTATTGACGATGGGATAGCTGAAAACACCGCCGCTGCCCGCCGCCACCGCTTCGCGCGTATCGCTTTCGATACGCATCGCCAGCGCCGCCTCGTCGCGCATCGGATTGCGCGGCAGGGTGCAGGCGGAATCCACGCTCGCACTCAGGCCGGAACCGTCGATCAGCGGACGCAGGTCCAACTTATGCTGCACCGGGGTGGAACCTTCGACCTGCGCCAGCAGATCGGTGCGGCCGATGATCTCGGCCAGGCTGCGCACGCCAAGGCGGGCGAGATGCGCACGCACGTCTTCCGCGATGAAACGGAAGTAATGCATCACCATCTCGGGCAGGCCGATGAAATGCTCTTTGCGCAGCACCGCATGCTGGGTCGCCACGCCGGTGGCGCAGTTGTTGAGATGGCAGATGCGCAGGTATTTGCAGCCCAGCGCCACCATCGGACCGGTGCCGAAACCGAAACTCTCCGCGCCGAGCATGGCGGCCTTGATCACATCGAGACCGGTCTTCAGGCCACCGTCGGTCTGCAGACGCACGCGTCCGCGCAGATCGTTGCGGCGCAGGGTCTGCTGCGTTTCGGCCAGGCCGAGCTCCCACGGCGTGCCCGCATACTTGATCGAGGTGAGCGGACTCGCACCGGTGCCACCATCGTGGCCGCTCACGGTGATCAGATCCGCACCCGCTTTCACCACACCGGCCGCCACGGTGCCGACGCCTGCATGGCTCACCAGCTTCACGGACACCAGTGCCTGCGGATTGACCTCCTTCAGGTCGTGGATCAGCTCGGCCAGGTCTTCGATGGAGTAGATGTCGTGATGTGGCGGCGGCGAGATCAGGCCGATACCCGGCTTGGCATAGCGCAGCCGCGCAATGGTGGCATCCACCTTATGGCCCGGCAGCTGACCACCTTCGCCGGGCTTGGCGCCCTGGGCGATCTTGATCTGCAGCACTTCGGCATTGACCAGATAGGCCGGCGTGACGCCGAAGCGGCCCGATGCAACCTGCTTGATCTTGGAAGTCTTCTCGGTGCCGTAGCGCGCGGGATCTTCACCACCTTCGCCGGAATTGCTGCGCGCACCCAGACGGTTCATGCCGATGGCGAGCGCTTCGTGCGCTTCGGGCGACAGCGCGCCCAGCGACATACCGGCGGAATCGAAGCGCCTGAGGATGCTTTCGACCGACTCCACCTGATCCAGCGGCAGCGATTGCTCCGCCTCACGCGGCTGCAGCAAGTCGCGCAACGCGGAAGGTGGGCGGTGGTCGACGAAATCGGCGTAGGCGCGATAGTCCGCCGCGTTCCCGGTGCGCACCGCCTTCTGCAGGCTGGCGATCACGTCGGGGTTGTACATGTGGTACTCGCCGCCGTGCACATACTTATAGAGGCCACCCGCGCGCAATGGTTGAGCCTCGTTCCAGGCTTCGGCAGCGAGCAGACGCTGATCGTGCTCCAGCTCGGCGAAACCAGCGCCACCGATGCGCGAAGGCGTACCGGGGAAGCACAACGCCACGACATCCGGCGCCAGCCCCACGATCTCAAACAGCTGCGCGCCGCGATAACCGGCGACAGTGGAAATACCCATCTTCGACAGGATCTTCAGCAGACCCTTGCGGATACCGCGCCGGTAGCTACGACCAATCTCGAAGCGATCATCGGCGATATGCCCTTCGCGTCCCAGCTCGAACAGGCTCTGGTAAGCCAGCCATGGATAGATCGCGGTGGCACCGAAACCGATCAGGCAGGCGAATTGATGCGGATCGCGCGGCGTCGCGGTCTCCACGATGATGTTGCATTGACATCGCAGGCCTTCGTCGATCAGGTGCGCATGCACCGCGCCGGTGGCCAGCAGCGAATGGATCGGCAGCAGGCCACGCTCAGGATAGCGGTCGCTGAGAAACACCAGCGCACAACCTTCACGCACGGCCTGCGCCACTTCGCGGCACAGTCGGCGCAGCGCGGACTCCAGCCCTTCCTCCGGCGCGTACATCAGATCGAAGCGCGGCGTGCTGACGAACTGCGGCATCGCCAGCAACTGACGCAACTTGCGCTGCGACAGGATCGGCGAGTTGATCAGGATCTGCTTCGCGTTTTCCGCGCGCAGGTCGAACACATTGCCTTCCGCGCCGATCTGCGTCACCAGCGACATCACCAGCTTTTCGCGTAAGGGATCGATCGGGGGATTCGTAACCTGCGCAAAGGCCTGGCGGAAACGGTCAAACAGCGGGCGCACCTGGCGCGACATCGCCGCGATGGGTGTGTCGTCGCCCATCGAACCGGTGGCTTCCATCTCCAGTTCGGCCAACGCCTTCAGCACGGACTCGCGTTCTTCGCGCGAGAGGCCGTAGAGCTTCTGATAGCAGCGCAGCTGATCCGCCGGCAGCGGTTCCGCCGCCAGGGTCGGATCGATCAGATCCGATTCCAGATAGCTGACACCGGCGCGCAGCCAGTCGCGATACGGCGCGCGGCGGCGGTTGATGTCGTCGATGTCAGCATCGCGCAGCAGGCGCTGGTTGGTGAAATCCACGGCGATCATCTCGCCCGGGGCCAGACGCCCCTTGGCAATGACGCGCGCGGAAGGCACGTCCCACAGGCCGGCTTCGGAGGCGACGATCAGATGGTTGTCGTCCGACAGTGCCCAGCGTGCGGGGCGCAGGCCGTTGCGGTCGAGCGTGCACGCGGCGTAATGGCCGTCGCACATCACCAGGCCGGCGGGGCCATCCCAGGGTTCGCTGTGCAGTGCGTAGTACTCGTAGAACGCGGCGAGGTCTTCGTCGATGCCTTCGCGCGCGGCGAATGCCGGTGGCACCAGTACGCGCATGGCAGCGATCAGGTCGAGGCCGCCGGCCGTCAGTACTTCCAGTGCATTATCGAGGCTTTCCGAATCGGAACCGGTCTGGCGCACCAGCGGGCCGAGGTCCGACAGCTCCACCAGCGGCGAACGCAGGATGGTTTCGCGCGCCTGCATCCAGCGCCGGTTGGCGCGGATGGTATTGATCTCGCCGTTGTGCGCCAGCAGCCGGAAGGGTTGGGCCAACCTCCATTGCGGTGTGGTGTTGGTGGAGAAACGCTGGTGGAACACCACCGCGTCCGCCACCAGCGCCGGATGCTGCAGGTCCGGGTAGACGCTGCGCAGCTGCCCCGGTGCGGCCATCGCCTTGTAGCCGATCACCTGGGCCGACAAGGTCACCACATAGAAGTGTTCTTCGTCGGCCAGCGCGGTTTCGGTGCGACGGCGGGCACGGAACAGGGCGCGCTCGAAATCGTCGTCGCTGCCGCCCTCGGCCGCATCCACGAACACCTGACGCACGCGCGGACGCGCGGCGGCGGCCAGCGGGCCGCAAGCCTCGGGATTCACCGCGACGTCGCGCCAGCCGGCCACGTGCAGGCCTTCTTCGCGCAGGAAAGCTTCCAGCGTGGCGACCGCAAGCTCGCCGCCGACCGGATCGAGAAACACCAGTCCAGCCGCAAAACGTTTGCTCAGTGACAGTCCTGCCTCGGCAGCCATCGCGGCAAGCCAGGCCTGCGGTTTGTGAATGAGTACGCCGCAGCCGTCGCCGCTCACGCCGTCGGCGTTCACGCCGCCGCGGTGCGAAAGTTTGGCGAGCGCCGCAAAGGCGGTGTCCACAACCCAACTGCTGGGACGGCCGTCGATCTGCGCTACCAGACCAAAGCCGCAACTGTCATGTTCAAACGCGGCGTCGTACAGCGCCGGTGTTCCTGCTTGAGCCATCTTGCCTCCCCGGCCGACGGATTTGCGGGACACGCAAGCCCAGCGGCGCCTGAGGCACCACTGCCACATGCGTGGGTGTGGTTCGACTAGAACACAGTTGGTGCGCCGCGTCAAAGCCATTCGGACGGCCAAATGACGGGTGTCTTTCAGAAGGCGCGCCTGGCAGGCCATACCAGTTGTCGCGCCCCATTCGCGACGCCGGCGAACCGACGCCCGCGCAATCTAAGCAACCACTAAGTCTCGCGTGCCGTCGCGCAGAAAGTTGCGGTATTTCATTTGGGCGGCCATACGGCCATACCAGTTTCTTCGCCACCGTCACACAAGTGCCACGGAACCGTCAAGAAACCCGACCAGCATGGCGCGCTTTAACTCCTTCTCAACACACCGGCGCCCGACATGCACACTCCGAACAGCAAGCTCCGCTCCCGCAGCGGCAAGATGGACCTTCCTGCACTGAGCGCGCTGGCCGCCGGCATTCGTTTGCGCCGCCTGCCCGTACAGCTGCTGTTCGCCGCCAGTTTCTGCATCGCCGGCGCTGCCGCGGCCACCGACCCGCAGGTGACCACCACCCCCCAGGCCAAGCAGCTTGAAGAAGTGGAAGTGCACGCCAACACGGCGACTTCCGCCATCACCCAGGCGCCGACCCAGGCCGATCTGACCATCACCCAGCCGCAGTCGGTGATCGGACTTGATTACATCAGTAACCATGTCGCGCCCACCGCCGACTACGCCGCCATCGCCGGCATCGCGCCGGGCGTCTCGACCATCGGCGTCAGCGGCCCTGGCCTGGGCGAAGCCAAGCAGATGACCATCCGCGGCTTCAACGACAACCAGTACAACGTCACCTATGACGGCATCCCGTTCGGCGACACCAACGACTTCAGCCACCACACCAGCAGCTATTTCCCGGCCAAGATGATCGGCCAGGTCACGGTGGACCGCGGCCCCGGCGGCGCCAGCCAGATCGGCCAGGCCACCTTCGGCGGCACGGTGGCGCTGCGCTCCAAGGATGCGCGCGATGATTTCTCGTTCATCCCCACCGTCAGCTATGGCAGCTACGACACCACGCTGACCCATCTCGAGCTCAACAGCGGCCGTATCGACAGCCTCGGCGGCGGCAAGCTGATCGCCAGCGCGCAGTACAACGATACCGACACCTTCCGCACCAACTCGCCGATGAGCCGCAAGACCGGCTACATCAAGTATGTGCAGCCGGTGGGCAGCAGCACGGAGGTCACCTTCCTCAGCAACTACAACTACATTCGCTTCAACAACCCGGACAAGACCGACCTGACCCAGCAGCAGATCGACACGCTGGGCCGCAACTTCGGCCTCAACCGCGACCGCACCAGCACCGACTGCTATTGCTACAACTACCAGACCAAGCAGACCGACCTGGAATACATCGGCGTAAGCAGCGCGCTGAGCGACACCTGGCAGCTGGACAACAAGCTCTACACCTACGCCTATAACAACGACAGCCATGAAAGCCCGTACGTGGGCACCGGCGCGTCCAAGACCAACATGGGCGGCTACAACAAGATCAACAATTACCGTGCGTGGGGCGACACGCTGGAAACCACGCGTACCGACGAGCACGGTCAGCTGCGCCTGGGCGCCTGGTACGAGTACATCGACAACACCCGTTACAGCGTGGCGCTGGACTACGGTCTCGGCGGCATCCACGACGTGAAGAAGGGCAAGCCCGATAGCAGCGCGTACAAGTACACGATGATCGATCGCCTGCGCACCACACAGCTCTACGCGGAATACGCCTGGCGCGTGACCGACCAGCTCACCCTGACGCCGGGCATCAAGTACGACCGCGCCACCCGCTATATCGACGCGCCGATCAACCAGACCACCAAGCTGCCGCTCTACTACCAGCAGACCTGGCACAAGCCGCTCGGCTCGCTCACCGCCAACTACATGCTCACCAGCGAGTGGAGCGTGTACGGCCAGGCCGCGCAGGGTTTCCTCACGCCCAACCTCAACCAGTTCTACGTGCCGAATCCGGGCGAGAACAAGGTCGCGCCGCAGAAGACGATGAACTACCAGTTCGGCACGGTCTACAAGACCGACCGCTTCAACGCCGATGCCGACGTGTTCTACATCGACTACCAGAACTTCCCACTGACCGCGGTCGATCCGGTCACCCACGACCCGATCTACGCCATGGCCAAGGGCGCCACCATGCGCGGCGCCGAAGCCGAAGCGACGTACTACATGGGCGAGGGTGTGAGCCTGTACGCCAACGGCTCGCTGATCGACGCCAAGTTCAAGAACTCCAACCTGCGCATGCCCACCGTGCCGTCGGGCACCGCGGCCCTCGGCTTCCTCTACGACATCGGCGGCTTCTTCGGCTCGCTTACCGAGAAGTACATCGGTGGCCAGCGCGTCTACAACAGCGATTTCAGCCCGGACATCGCCTCGTCGGTGAAGGCCACCGGCCACACCACCGGCTGGTGGCAGTCCGCGCTCAGCCTCGGCTACGGCCAGAACGTCAGCGGCTCGTTTATCAAGAGCTACAAGATCCGCCTGCAGGTCGACAACCTGTTCGACGAACACAAGCAGGTGATCGACGCGATCAAGGGCACCACGCCGTACTACCTCGTGATCCCGGGCCGCAGCTGGTTCGCCTCCGTCTCCCTGGCCCTCTGACCTCGACAGGACCGCATCCATGAAGACTTCGTCCCTGCGCCTCAAAAGCGCCCTGCTTGGCCTGACCCTGCTCGTCTCCGCAGCGGCCCATGCCGACGACACGCCGCGCTACCTCGACGACGCCAAGCTGCACGAACTGCAAACCGTCATCGCCCCGCCCTCCGTCCCCGGCTCCGCCGAAGACCGCGCCGACCGTGCCGTGACCGACCGCGCCTACGCCGCTGCCCGCGGCAAGGACGAAGCCACGCTCGCCAAGAAGGAGGAGGAGTTCGACGCCTTCGCTTTCGCACGCGTCCTCGGCCCCGGCTTCGACGCCACCAAACTGCCGCACACCGCTGCGCTATTCACCGAAGTGCAGAAAGAAACCGCCAAGGCCGTCAAGGAAGCCAAGAACCATTGGCAACGCGACCGCCCCTGCCCCCTCGACTCCTGCCACAAGGATCCCGAGGCCGACGAAAAGAACCTCAAGAAGAAAAGCTACGCCTACCCCAGCGGCCACAGCACCCGCGCCACCGTCTTCGCCGTCCTGCTCGGCAAACTCTTGCCCCAGCGCACCGACGCCCTGGCCGGCTACGCGCGTGACGTAGGCTGGCGCCGTGTAGTGCGCGGCGTGCACACACCGCAGGACATCTTTGCAGGACGCGTATTCGGTCAAGCACTGGCACAGGCATTCCTCGCCAATCCGGCCCTGCAGAAAGACATGGAAGCCGCTGAAGCCGAACTGACGGCAGCCGGGCTGACCGCACCGATGGGTGAAGCGAAGGCTGCGATGGTGCAGTGAGTGCTATGCGGGTGAGCCTCGAACTACTGCATGCAGTAGTAGTGATGTCTCAAGTACTCACCCCTCCCCAGCCCTCCCCTGCGAGCAGGGGAGGGAGCAAAAGCTTGGCGCTTCCAATCAGCCGTCAATAGAACGATTCCGACGTCTGGCACTGGAAAAAGCGTAGCTACAAAGCACATCGCCTGCTCTTTAGGCCATTTCTCTTTGGTTACTTTCTCTTGACTCCGGGCATCCATGCCCTCCGCCCTTCGGGCCAGCTGCGCTGTTCGCACCCGCTCCTGCGGGTGCGTGGGCCAGCAAAGAGAAAGTAACTCGGGCGCCGGCAGGCGTCCGAAATGCCCGCTGCATAAGCGGCCAGGGCACGCAGACACAAAAATCGGAGCACACCATCACTGGACCCCTGCCTGCGCAGGGGTGACGAAGTAGGTGGGAATGGCGCAAGGGCCGAACCCTCTCCCAGAAGGAGAGGAAGCAACGCGTCAGTGCTTGGTAGCGCCAGCCGCGCCAGGCGAAACAACCCCACCGCGATTCAACGCCAACCCCTTCAACACATTCAACGCCTGCGACAACGCATAATCCTGCGTCGCCAGCTTCGCGTTCTCCGCGCTGCCATCGTTATCGATGTCCTTGCCCTTGCCGCCATCCTCATTGGCAAGGTGATTGCGCAGATCCGCTTCCGAAGCGATCAGGGTGGCCGAGCTGTCTACCTTGTTCACCGCCAGATCCGCCAGCGCGATATCCGGCTTGATGCCTTCCGCCTGGATCGACGTACCACTGGGCGTGTAGTAACGCGCGGTGGTGATCTTCACCGCATGCTCGGCGTCCAGCGGCAGCACGGTCTGCACCACACCCTTGCCGAAGGTGCGACGGCCGACGATCAGCGCGCGGTGGTTGTCTTTCAGCGCACCGGAGACGATCTCCGCGGCGGACGCCGTGCCGTTGTCGACCAGCACAACCATCGGCGCGCCATTGAGCAGGTCGCCGGGGTGTGCGGAGAAGTTGAGATTGGCGTCCTGCAAGCGGCCCTTGGTGGTAACGATGGTGCCGCTGTCGAGGAAATCATCGCTCACACCGACGGCGGCGGTGAGCAGGCCGCCGGGATTGGAACGCAGGTCGAGAATGGCGCCACGCTGCTGGCCATTCTTCTTGATCAGTTCGCTGAGCTTCTTGTCCAGGTCGCCCGCGGTATCGTCCTGGAACTGGCTGATGCGGATATAGGCGTAACCGGGTTCCAGCTCGCGCACTTTCACGCTGGTGACGGAGATGCGCTCGCGCACCAGGGGCATGTCGATCGGCTTGTCGCTCTTTTCATGCAGGATGGTGAGCACGATCTTGCTGCCCGGATCGCCGCGCAGCTTCTTGAACATCTCGTCGATGTTCTCCGGCTCCACCGTCTTGCCGTCGACCTTGATGATGGTGTCGCCGGGCTTGATGCCCGCGCGCGAGGCCGGGGTGTCGTCGATCGGCGCGATGATGCGCAGGCTGCCGTCGACCTGCAGCACTTCGATGCCAAGGCCGCCGTACTGGCCGGTGGTGTCCTCGCTCAATTCGGCGAGGCCCTCCTTGTCGAGGTATTCGCTGTGCGGATCGAGGCCGGTAAGCATGCCGCTGATGGCGGCCTTCATCAGGGTCTTGTTGTCCACCTTCTCCACGTAGGCCTGGCGCACCACCTCGTAGACGCGGCTGAAGTTGCGGATGTCGTCGAGATCGACCGCATCGGGCGTTTCGCTGGACGCGGCCTTGGCCGGCGCGGCGGGTTTGGCCGCGTTGGCGGCGGGGGCCGTCTGGGCCTGCAGCATGGGCGCCGCCAGCAGCAGGGCGATCAGACTCAGGGTGGGAAACCGCATGAACGTACTCCGGAAAAGCGAAGGGGCGCGTCGCGGTTGGACCACCATGGCGCGCCGGAATTCAATGACAGGACGCTCCGAGCCATTCTACGCAGCCGTCATGATGTGTGGGAGGTCCGCAGGGTGTGGCGCGCGGTGACGGCAAGGCTGGCTGCCTTGCCTAGACGTGGGCCGCACCCTGCGGACCTCCCACACATCACCCTATCATTCAAATCTAATACTGTGAGGGCCGGCTCTGCCCGCCCACAGCTCCGCGGCACGCTGGCTTGAAAGACGGCCAGTCTGCCTACGCCAACGCACCACGCATCTGCGGGCGGGCAGAGCCGGTGACGGCTGCGTAGAATGGCTCGGAGCGTCCTTAGCCTGCGGTGCCGGATGTGTGACGTCAACGTTGGCGGCTGAGCCAGCTGCGCGGGTCGACCGGCTTGTTGTTCTGGCGCAGCTCGAAATAGACGCCGGTATTGACGCCAGTGGGCGCCGCCGCGGTGCCTACCGCCTGCCCCGCCTCGACCTGGTCGCCGACGCCGTGCAACAGGCTTTCGTTGTTGCCGTACATGCTCATCCAGCCGCTGCCGTGGTTGAGGATCAGCAACATGCCGTAGCCGCGCAGGAAGGCGGCGTACACCACGCGGCCGCGCGCCACGGCGCGCACTTCGCTACCGCCGTTGGCCTTGATCAGCACGCCGTTGCCGTAGGTGTTGACCACGCCGTTGGCCGGCCACGGCAGGTTGCCGCGAATATTTGCGCTGCCCTTGCCGGCCGGCACCGTCGGCTCGGTGGGGTTGGCCTTAGCGGCGCGGGCGGCGGCTTTGGCCGCCTCGTCGATGGCCTTCTGCAGCTTGTCGACCAGGCTGTTGAGCGATTGCGCGTTCTGTTTCAGCGCGGCCAGGCGCTCGGCCTGGTCCTTGTATTGCGCGTCGGTCTGCGCCACCAGCTTGGCCTGGCTCGCGCGCTGCTGCTCCAGCGCCTTGGCCCGCTGCTCGCGTTGCGACTTGGTGGCTTGCAGCGCCTGCTGTTCGGTGGTGATCTGCGCTTCAAGATCCTGCAGATGGGCGAGATCACCCATCAGTTTCTGCACGCGCTGTACGCGGTCTTCCTGGAAGTACTTCGAATAGGCCAGCGCGCGGGCGACCCGCGCCACGTCTTCGTCACCCAGCAACAGTCGCAGGTCCGAACCCCGCCCCAGGGTGTAAGTGGCGCGCAACAGGTCGGCGATGGCGGCGCGCTGGCCGTCCAGGTTCTTCTGCAGTTCGGCGCGTTGCTGCTGGAGCTTGTCCAGCTCGCGCTGCTTGGCGGCCAGGTCGCTGTCGGTCTGCCGCACCGCGCGCGCGGCGCCGGCGACGGCATTGGCCTGCTTGGACAGCTCGGCGCTGGCGCTGTCGCGCTTGGCGGCGGTCTCCGCCTGCTCCTTCGCCAGCGCTTCCATCTTGCTGCGCACGTCGGCGAGTTTCTTCTGCGCCTCGGCCTGCTCCGCCTTGGTCTTGGCATCCTGTGCCATCGCCGGCATGGCGGCGAAACCCACAAGGAGGATCGCGGCACCGATCAGGCCGCGGATGCAACGACGGGCGGAATGCAGGTGTGTTGGCATCGGCTGATTATCCCTAAGAGCTTGCGCAAAGTCTCCGCTACCATCCAAGGCTCAGTCATCTAAGGGACGGCGGATGAAAGCGGCCAGGGGCGCGACGATTGCGGTGGCATGCATGCTGTTCGCTGTCTCCAGCTGGGCAGCCGATACCACCCTGCCGACCGTGCGGGTCAACGCCGCACGGCTCGATATTCCTCCGTTCGACCTCCCTGCTTCACTCAGCGTGGTTACCGTGTCACCGGCGGATAGCGGCAAGCCCGGTGTGAATCTCTCCGAGGCACTGATCGGCGTGCCCGGCGTCCTGGCCCGCGACCGGCAGAACTATGCGCAGGACGAACAGTTGTCGCTGCGCGGTTTCGGGGCGCGCTCCACCTTCGGCGTGCGTGGCGTGCGGCTGTATGCCGACGGCATTCCCGCGACCATGCCGGACGGCCAGGGACAGCTTTCGCATTTCAGCCTGGACGCGGCGGAACGGGTAGAGGTGCTGCGCGGGCCGTTCTCCGCGCTGTACGGCAATGCCTCCGGCGGCGTGGTGCAGCTGTGGAGTGCGGAGGGAAGCACGCCCGCGCAAACGAAGACGGGCCTGTTCGCCGGCAGCAACGCGAGCATGCGCCTTGGCCTGTCCACGCGCGGCGCCGATGGCCCGTTCGACTATAACCTCGCCGTGTCGCATTTCCAGACCGCGGGCTATCGCGATCACAGCCGCGCCAGGCGCGAATCCGGCAACGCGCGGCTCGGTTTCGACCTCGGCAAGGCGGGGCACCTCACCCTGGTGTTCAACACCCTCGCGCTGCCACAGGCGCAGGATCCGCTCGGACTGACCCGTACCCAGGCCGCAGCCGATCCGCGGCAGGCACCCGCCGTGGCGTATCAGTTCGATACGCGCAAAAGCGTGCACCAAACCCAGGGCGGCGCGGTCTATGAGTTCGCACCGGACGCCCAGACGCAATGGCGTGTGATGGCCTACTACGGCCAACGCGGCGTGCAGCAGGTGCTGTCCGTGCCGGTGGCCGCGCAACGCAATCCGCTCAATGCCGGTGGCGTGGTCGATCTGGACACCGACTACGGTGGCCTCGATGCGCGCTGGACGCGCCGTGCCGCTTTCGCCGGCCGTCCCCTGGAGCTGGTGCTCGGGCTCAGTTACGACGACCAGGACCAGCATCGCCGCGGCTACGAGAACTTCGCCGGCCATGTACTCGGCGTCACCGGCCGCCTGCGCCGCGATGAAGATGACCGCGTGTGGAACCTCGACCCTTATGCCCAGCTTTACTGGCACTTCGCCACGCAGTGGTCGCTGCTCGCCGGGGTGCGGCATAGCGAAGTGCATTTCCGCTCGCGCGACCACTACATCGCGCCCGGTAATCCCGACGACAGCGGGCAGGTCAGCTACGGCGCCACCACACCCGTGCTGGGTCTGCAGTACCGCCCCGGAGACAAACTGCGCTTCTACGCCAGCTATGGCGAAGGTTTTGAAACGCCCACATTCGCCGAGCTCGGCTACCGTGCCGATGGTGGCGCCGGCCTTGCCTTCAATCTGCGTCCTTCACGCAGCCGGCAGAGCGAGCTCGGTGCGAAATGGCGACCCGCCAGCCGCTGGGAACTCGACACAGCTCTGTTCCGCGCCGATAGCCGCAACGAACTGGCCGTTGCCGACAACTCGGGCGGTCGCGCCAGCTACCGCAACATCGGCCGCAGCCGGCGGCAGGGTATCGAGGCGTCGCTGCGCGGCGACCTCGGCGACAGCTGGCGGGTAGTGCTTGGCGCAACGCATGTACAGGCCCGCTTTCTAAGCAGCTTCCTTACGGGCAGCCCGGCCGTCACCGTACCCGCCGGCTCACGTATTCCCGGCGTGCCTGAAAACTATGGCTCGTTGCGCATCGAACGTGGCAGCGCACTGGGCTGGCGTATGGGCGCGGAATGGCAAGGCGTTGGCGCTGTTTCCGTAGATGACCGCGATAGCGCACGCGCGCCCGGGTATCTGTTGACCGGTATCGATCTTGGCTACGGCATCGATCTGGGCGCGACCCGCCTCCACCTCAGTGCGCGCGTCGACAATCTCTTCGACCGCCACGTCATCGGCTCGGTCATCGTCAACGAATCCAACGGGCGTTTTTACGAACCGGCGCCCGGCCGCAGTGTGATGTTCGGCGCCCAGTTGGAACTGTAGGAGCGCACCCTGTGCGCGAAAGCCCTGCGTTAGCAGGGCCGATCTTTTCTCTTCATGTGGCAAAAGCGGCCCTGCTAACGCAGGGCTTTCGCGCACAGGGTGCGCTCCTACGTGGAGGCTTCGGTGAGCAGCGGGCGCAGTCGCGCCGCGAATGCATCGCTATCGTCGAGCAGGCGGAATCCGGCGAACTCGAAAGCGGGCGCCACGACGCAGGTCACGAGGCTGTAGTCACCCAGCGGCCGCGCCGCCTGCCATGCATGCGCCGGCACCACGTGTGCGGGTGTGGCGCCATCGGCGAGCGATCCCAGGCGGCGACGCTCCAGGCGACCTTCGGCCGCGTAGTACACCAGCAGCTCGACGGGCGCGCCCTCCACGTAATGCCATGCCTCGTCCGCATCGACCACATGCCAGTCGCTGATCTCGCCATCGGCGAGCAGGAAGTGGATCGCACTGAGCGGCGGGCGGACGCCATCGGGAGCGGTAGATGTATGGAAGCGCCGATAATGCCCGCCCTCCACATGCGGCTGCAGCTGAAGGGTGGCGATCAGTTCTGCGGCACGCGGATGGATGGACATGGATCTCAATCGCTAGCGGATGCGGGTGCCGGCTTCACCAGCCAGCGCACCGCCAGCACACCCAATTCATAGAGGAAGCACATCGGAATCGCCAGCATCACCATCGAGGTGATGTCCGGCGGCGTGATGAAGGCCGCAATGGCGAACGCGCCGACGATGGCGTAGCGGCGACTGCCGCGCAGCTGTTCGAGATTGACCACGCCGATCGCGGCAAGGATCACCACCGCCACCGGCACCTCGAAGCACAGACCGAAGGCGAAGAACATCAGCATCACGAAATCGAGGTAATGCGTGATGTCGGTCATCATCTCCACACCCTGCGGCGTCACCGCAGTGAGGAAACGGAACGCGGCCGGCAGCACCAGGAAATAGGCGAACGCGCAGCCGGTGTAGAACAGCACCAGCGCCGCCGCCAGCAGTGGCCGCGCCAGGCGTTTCTCGTGCTTGTACAGGCCGGGGCTGACGAAGGCCCACAGCTGATAAAGGATCATCGGCATGCTGATGAACAGCGACGCGTAGAACGCCAGCTTCAGCGGCGTCACGAACGGGCTGGCCACTTCGGTGGCGATCAGGTGCGCGCCTTCCGGCAGACGCGCCACCAACGGTGCGGCCAGCTCGGCATAGAGACGATTGGCGAACGGCGCCAGCGCCAGCAAGACCAGCACCACGGTCACCACGGCCTTGAGCAGGCGTGAGCGCAGTTCGATCAGGTGCGAGAACAGGCCTTGTTCCAGACCTTCGGACTCATCTTGCTCAGGCGCCGCCATGCGGTGTTTCCCTGGGTGGCGTGGCGGGGGCGGTGGCTGCGGTGGCTTCGTCCGGCGCTTCTGCGGGCTTGTCGGCAGGCTTGGCCTGCATGACATCGGAACCGGTTTCGCGAATCTGGCGCAAGGTGGCGTCCAGCTCGGACTGCGCCGCCTCGGCATGGGCGGCGGCCTCGCGTGCCTGCCGCTTGATCTCTTCTACCTGAAGCTCACGCTCCACCTCGGCCCGCACGCTGTCCCAGCCGGTGCGCACGCGGCGCAACAGGGCGCCGGCGGTACGCGCGGCGCCCGGCAGTTTTTCCGGGCCGAGCACGATCAGCGCGATGAGCGCGAGCAATACCAGCTTGCCGAAGCTGATCTCGATCATCGCCTGCGCGCCGCTTACTTGGTTTCGGTGGTGTCGTGCTGGTTCTGCGTGGTGTTGCTGCCGGCGGCCGGCGGATCGGCCCGCAGGCGATCTTCATCCTTGGGCTTGTCGTCGCTACTACCGCCATCCAGGCCTTTCTTGAAATCGCGCACGGCGCCACCGAGGTCGCCACCGATGTTGCGCAGCTTCTTGGTGCCGAAGATCAGCACCACAACAACCAACAGAAGAATGAGATGGGTAATGCTCATGGGGTTGCCTCAAAAGCGGAAATTGACCGGAAAACGTTCGCACACCGTGCGCCGGCCTTTCCGACTCATCGCTGAGTGTACTCCTCCAGGCGGTCGCGGAAATCGACCACCGGTCCCGGAACCTTGTTCACGCCACCCTCGAAGATGCGCCGGGGGGTAATGCCCTTCCCGTAGATCTCCTCATTGGCGTCGTAATCGATGCGCAGGGCCGAGCCGTCCAACGCCACGCCGGCGAACAGGCCGCGCGAGCGCGAGTACGAGTAGATCTCGGCCTTGAACTGGCTGTCCGTCGACGCCGTGGCGGTGCGGCCGACCGGCCCCGCCGCCGCCGCGGCATCGGCACCCAGGGTGAATTTGCCGTTGACGATGGAATCCACGCCGCGCTGGGTGCGGAACACCAGGATCACATCGGTCGACGAGACGCCGGCCTGGAAGCCCACGCTGCCGCCGGTCAGGGTCACGAAGCTGGGATTGGACCAGGTACCGTCCGGTCCCTTCACCGAAATCAGGCCTTCGCCGCGACGGCCGCCAAAGATGAAACCGGCCTTGATCATGTCCGGAATCACCGCGATCGCGTGGGCTTCCTTCAGCAGATCGACCGGAATCGATTTGTCCGGCGCCTCCATGATTTCCTTCAGCACACGCACGGAGTTCTGCGCGCGCATCAGCGGCGGATCCTCGGCATGGACCGACATGGCCGGCAACAGCAGAACCAGGGCGGCGAGCAACAGACGGTGCAGTGATGCTTTGATCATGGATGACTCCTGTAACCGGGTTCGATGAGGCAGGCTGCGACAGCGGGTCATGCAGCGCCCCGGACGGCTTGTGGCAGACTTCACGGCGCTTCCCGCCACGACGGTCACCATGCCACGCAGCAGCCACTATACCGGCCTGGCCGGCGTTTCCGATGACCGTGCCGTTAAGGCTGGCGTGTTGCTGGTGAACCTAGGTACACCCGAGGCGCCGACCGCAAAAGCACTGCGTCCCTATCTGGCGGAGTTCCTCGGCGACCCTCGCGTCATCGAGTATCCGCGCTGGTTGTGGTGGCTGATCCTGCATGGCGTGATCCTGCGCATACGCCCGCCGCGTTCCGCGCATGCATATGGACGCATCTGGACCCCGCAAGGTTCCCCGCTACGCGTCGGCAGCGAAGCACTGGCCGCAAGGCTGCAGACCGAACTGGACCAACGCGCACTCGGCCCGATCCGCGTTGCCCTGGCCATGCGCTATGGCGAGCCGTCGGTGGCGCATCAGATCGAGCAGCTGCAGCGCGACGGCGTCCGCCGCTTATTAATACTGCCGCTGTATCCACAATATTCCGCCACCTCCACCGGCTCGGTGATCGACGCCGTGGCGGACAGTTTCAAAACCCTGCGCTGGCCGCCGGAACTGCGCGTGGTCAACGACTACCACGACGATCCAGGCCATATCGAAGCGCTGGCGCAAAGCATCGAGCGCTGGTGGGCGGTGAACGGCCGCGGGAACAAGTTGCTGCTGTCCTTCCACGGCATCCCGGAACGCTACGTACAAGCGGGTGACCCCTACTTCCAGCAATGCCAGACCACCGCGCGACGGCTGCGCGAGCGGCTGGAACTGGACGAATCGCAACTGCTGTTGAGCTTCCAGTCGCGCGTGGGCCGCGAACGCTGGCTGCATCCCTATACCGACGCCACCGTGCGCGAACTTGCGGCACAGGGCGTGAAGCGGCTCGACGTCGCCTGCCCCGGCTTTGCCGTCGACTGCCTGGAAACGCTGGAAGAAATCGCCATGCAGAACCGCGATTTCTTTGTCGAGGCGGGCGGACAGGAGCTGCGCTACATCCCGGCGCTCAACGACAGCGACGGCCAGGTCGCCAGTCTTGCCGCGCTAGCACTGCGCCATATGCAGGGCTGGCCGGAAGCCGGCGCATGAACGGCGCCATCGAACGCTCCATCGAACTGCCGCAGCTCACCCTGCGCGCACAGGTCTGGGGCGCGGACGACGCACCGCCGCTACTGGCCCTGCACGGCTGGCTGGACAATGCCGGCAGCTTTGCGCGATTGGCGCCACTGCTGGCCGATCGCAGGCGCGTGATCGCACTCGAACTCCCCGGCCATGGTCATTCCGATCACCTGCCGGCGGGCACGCACTATCACTTCGTCGATTACGTGCGCACCGCACTCGCCGCCGCCAATGCGCTCGGCCTGCAGCAGTTCGACCTGCTCGGCCATTCGCTTGGCGCCGGCATCGCCGCGATGCTGGCGGCCGCCGCGCCAGAACGCATCGCGGCATTGCTGCTGATCGAGGGACTGGGTCCGCTCGGTGACGACGGTTCGCATACCCTGCAACGTTTCCGCGATGGCATCACCACCCCGGCCAACAACAAGGGGCTGCGTGTATTCCGCGACATCGAGCAAGCCATCGCCGCGCGCGCCATCGCCGGCGGCCTGCGCGCCGAACTGGCGCGGCCCATCGTGGAGCGCGGCTTGCTGGAGGTCGCCGACGGCTGGTGCTGGCGCAGCGACCCACGCCTGACCCGCACCTCACCGCTGCGCATCGCCGAAAGCCAGATCCACGCGTTGCTGCGCGGTATCCGCGCGCCAACGGCCTTGCTGCTGGCACGACCGGCAACCTCGTATCTGCCCAGCCATCCCATGGAACTGCGCGCGGCCTGTGTCGACGATATAGCGGTGAGCCATCTCGACGGCGGACACCATCTGCACCTGGAACATCCGCAGGCGGTAGCGGACTGGGCCACCGCGCACTTAGGGCAACACTGACCAAGGCATCCCTGACCTACGGCACGTGGAAGCTGGCCAACACTGCGTAAACTGCAGCCATGCAGCATCTCGGCCGCGCCAACTACGGATCACCGCAACAGCTCCGCTCGATCGGCGGCATGCTGGTGTCCACCACGCGCTATGCCGGCGATGACAGCCTGCCGCTGCATGAGCATGACGAGGCGTATCTCTGCCTGGTCGCGGATGGCGCCTATGTGCAGCAGGCCAGTGGGCGCGACACCGCCTGCGAAACCGGCCTGCTGCTGGTGCACCCGGAAGGACATCGCCACGCCAACCGCTTTTCGCCACAGGGCGCGCGCTGCCTGAGCATCTTCCCTTCGCATGAATTCGCGACCGGCGAAGGCATGCAGCGGTTGCTCAGCGACCACCGCGCGCTCGCGCTGCCCGAAGCGCCACGTCTGCTGGCACGCATCGAACGCGAACTGGCGGCCACCGATGATGCCGCGCCGCTGGCCCTGCAGTCGGCCATCTTCGAATTGATCGCGCTGGCCTGCCGCAATGGAAAGGACGAGCACCAGCCCGCGTGGCTGACACGCGTGCTCGAACGGCTGCAGGACGATCCACTGGCGAATCTCTCGCTACAGGAGCTGGGTGCGCTCGCCGGCGTGCATCCGGCGCATCTCGCACGGCGGTTCCAGCAGGCCCAGGGCATGTCGGTCGGCGACTATCGCCGCGCGCTGCGCATCCGCCTGGCCTGCCGCACACTGGCGGAGGAAGAGTCATCCATCGCCGATGTCGCCATCGCAGCAGGCTTTACCGATCAGAGCCACTTCGCACGCGTGTTCAAGCGCGTGACCGGCGAAACGCCGCGTGACTTTCGGCAGAAGAGCCTGCTCAAAGCCTCCGCGTAGCCCTCGCCGGTCCTGTTTGCGCGCAGGGCAAGGAAGAACGAGGGCGTGTACGTCCGTACACAACCGAGCGATGACGCCGCCCTGCACGCAAACAGGACCGGCCCGAAGGGTTGAGTCGCAATGGCCGCCAGGCGGCAGTGCGCGGCTTGGCCTGACAGCAAGTCAGGCGCTGCGCCACGCCCCACCACCTGGCGGCCATTGCGACTCAACGAGGGCCACGCGGAGGCTTCGAGCAGGCTCTAACTGCAATGTGCGTCCTAAAGCATCAAAGGCGTCCTAGACCGGTGACGTGAGGCTCGGGCAGCATGCGCTCGCCTACCGCAAGGAACCGCCCGCATGCTCAAGCTTCGCCCCCTCCCCCATCTGCTGTTGCTCGGCAGCCTGTTGCTGCCCACGCTCGCCGTCGCCGACGACACCCATGACCTGCTGCGCCAGCTCCAACAGGCGCACGGTGCCGCCGCACTGCAGCGGCATGGCGCGCTCGTCGCGCAAGGCAAGGAAGAAGTCGACGGCCTCAGCGGCCGTTGGGAGCAAACCGTCGACCTGCGCAACGGCTACTACGCTTCGCATGCGCGTAACAGCGTCTTCAGCGGCGCCGACGGCTTCGACGCGCAGGGCCGATGGCACCAGGACATCACCGGCCTCACTCATCCTTACGATTCGGATGAGGCTGTCACCGTAGCGACCAGCGAAAACTGGCTGCGCCGCTTCGGCTTCCTGTCGGCCAAATCGGACGCGGTGAATTACCGCCGCCTGCCGGATGCCGAAGACAAAGGCCGCCGCTACGCGCGCCTGGAAGCCACGCCCACTGGCGGACGCGCGGTGACGCTGTGGATCGACCCCGCCACGCATCGCCTGGATCATGCCTCCTGGCAGAGCTCCTTCTTCACCATCGTGCAGAAGTACAGCGATTACCGCAGCGTAGACGGCGTGCAACTGCCGTTCCGCATCGCCATCGGCGGCCTCACCGCCTCTGGCAGCGAGGCCAACACCGGCACGGATATCGTCGATCGCTACCAGTGGCTGGACACCCCTCCGACCACCGCGTTGCAACGTCCAGCCAACAAGGTGAGCGACGTGACCATGGCCAATGGCGCCAGCCAGGCGACCTTGCCCATGCATCTCGAAGGCGGTTTTCTGCTGGTCGACGTGAGCATCAACGGCAAGGGACCCCTGCCTTTCATTCTTGATACTGGCGGCCACGCCATTCTCACCGCTGACGCCGCGAAGAAGCTCGGGTTCGCCACCCAGGGCCAGGGCGCCAGCGCGGGCTCCGGTCCCGGCACGATGAGCACCGCCTACACGCATGTGGACCACCTCGGCATGGGCGACGCCGATATTCGCGACCTGCCCTTCCTGGTGATGCCGTATCCCTATGCCATGTGCGAGCGCGGTGAAGGACGCGAACCGATCGCCGGCATTCTCGGCCTGGAAATCTTCCAGCGCTTCGCCGTCACGTTCGACTACGACCGCAGGCAGCTCGTCCTGCAGCCCTACGACCATGGACAGGCTCCGGCCGCGCGCCAAGGCAACGTGCTCCCGCTGCGCTTCACCGACGACATGCCATTGACCGAGGCGGAAATCGACGGGCATCGCGGCGTCTTCGGCATCGATACCGGCAACTCCGGCCTCACCCTGATGTTTCCGCAATGGGCCGGGCGCATGGGTATCACCGGCCGCTATGAGAACGGCGCGCCCGTGCCCACCGGCGGTGTCGGTGGCGAGTTCACGGCGCACTTCGCGCACACCCAGTCAATGAAGCTTGGCAGCGACAAACTCGACAACGTCGTCGCCATGCTCACCCGCGCCGACGCCGGCGCCACCGGCAACCCCAGCGAGGCCGGCAACATAGGCCAGGATGTCCTGTCCCGCTACAACGTGCACTTCGACTACCGCCGCCAGCACATGGTGCTGATGCCTCGCGCCGAACCCGCAACACGGCACTACGCCATGGCCGGTTTCAGCGCCAGCAAACCGCAGGATCAACCGGATCGCTACGTGGTCAGCTGGATCATGCCGGGCGGCCCCGCCGCGCAGGCAGGCCTGAAGGAAGACGATGCGATCACAGCGATCAACGGCAAGGCGGCGAAGTCGATGGGGCTGGGCGAGGCGCGCAAAGCCCGGATGGAGCAGCCGGAGGGGACGCCGCTGAAGCTGACCCTGAGCGATGGTCGCGTGGTGGAGATGAAGCTGCGGGATGTAGCGCCGAAATAGCCCCCAGAATCACCTGTAGGAGCCCACCCTGTGGGCGAAAATCCTACGAAGCGAAACTCCCGGGCGCCTGTCGCGCACAGGGTGCGCTCCTACAGCACTACGACAAGCAACGAAGCAGACTGGCCAGATGACATGCTCACCTGGCCATCGCTCATTACGAATCGGTCGTTGCTCAATTCCCGGGCAGATCTATTTAGTCACTACCGCCACGGCAGATCGGCAACCTCTGTTCGCTACCCATGAACTCGCTCGCACTGCCTGCGTCGCGCTGCATGTTGAATATGGGCACGTGGGGCGATGCGCAGGTTCTCTGTTGGATATTCATGCCCGACCATTGGCATGGCCTCGTCCAGCTTGGCGCCAACGATGACATCTCGCTCGTCATGAATCGCTTCAAGGCTGTCACAACAAAGCGACTTCGTGCGGACTTCCCCAGGCAAGTATGGGCCCGTGGCTTCCATGACCATGCGCTGCGCCGCGACGAAGGTGTCATCACTGCGGCGCAGTTACATCATAGCCAACCCCCTGCGAGCCGGCTTAGTCGACAACATACTCGACTACCCGTACTGGAACAGCGTCTCGCTGTAGGAGCCCTCCTTGTGGGCTACAAACCGGCAGGATTGCCGATTTGCACGGCGAAGCCGCCCGAAGGGCGAGGGCCAGGAGGGCTCGAGTGAAAGCCCTGCGTTAGCAGGGCTTTTGGAAAGCGCGGCCCTGTCGGGCCGTTTCGCGCACAGGGTGCGCTCCTACGGGTTCGCTAAGCCCAGGGAGTCGAGCCCTTGCTCGAACGTAATATCGACCGGAATCTTCGCGCTCTGCAGCCGCTTCAGATCGCCGGCCAGTTCGGTATCGACATTGCCCATACTGTCGGTGAGCTGCTTGGCGGCAGCGTAATCGCCGTCGCCCTGGACGGTGAGCAACTTCGCCGATAGCGCGTTCATCGCCGCCGTCATCTTGTCGAAGTCGACGCGATAGCGCCCCGTGGTGGCATCGCGCGAAAACGCGCCCTGCTGCTTGAAGAAATTGAAGCGCACCATGTTCGCCTTCGCATGCGCATCGCTGGCGCCGAAGCGCACCGAGCGCAGGATGCCGGCGAGGAAGGTGACGTAGTTGTCCATCAACTTGGCTTTGTCCAGCTCGCCCTTCTCCGCAAGCTTGCTGACCATGTACAGGCCAAGGATGTCGGCCTTGCCTTCCTCGAAGCTCGACGCCTGATCCTTCAGCGCGCCACGCACCATGCCCTTGCCTGTCAGCGTCTGCTTGATGCCGAGGCCGTGCGCCACCTCATGGAACATGGTGTTCTCGAAGAACGCATCGAAGGTGAGGTGCGATTGCTGGTCGTCGGCGATCAGCTCTTTGGCGATCGGCAGCATGATCTTGTCGAACTTGGCCTGCATGACGTTTTCCAGCTGCAGGCGACGCGTGCCTTTCTTCAGCTGCACTTCTTCGTCATTGGGCAGATTGATGGCGATGGTCTTCGCACCGACGTTGGCATCGCCGGCGTAGTACACGGCGAAGTACGCGTTGAGATCGGCATCCGAGCCCGGCTTCTCCGCCTTGTACTTGGCGTCTACCGGCAGCTCACGCTGCAGTTCCGGCAGATACTTCACGAAGCGCGCCAGCTTGGCGCTCCACGCCTGATCCTTTACCAGCACGTAGCTCTCGTAGCTGGCCTTGTAACCGAACAATTGATCTTCGTAGGTCTCGATCGGACCGATCACAATGTCGACCGGGTTGTTCTTCATGGCCATCCAGGCGAAATCGCTGGGACGGTAGTCGTCGCTCAACAACGCATCGGCGCGCAACTTCAGGTAGCGCGCAAAGTCTTTGTCGGCGGAGAGATTGGCGGCATCGCGCAGCAGGCCCGCAGCCTTTTCCAGATCGGCCTTGTACGCTTCGTGGAAAGGCACAGTCACCAGCTTGCCTTGCGCGTCGCGTCGCAGCACGGTGTAGAGCGATGCCTTGTCCTTGAGGTCGGCCTTCTCGAATTCGTCCTTGCTCATGTCGGCCGGATAGAACTGCACGCCCGACGGGCGCGCGCCGATGCCGGCGACGAAGGGTTTGTCGTTGTCGAGGCGATCCCAGGGGCCGTAGTTGATCTCAGCGAAGCGGCGGGTGTCCTCGTCGGGGATGCGCTGCATCAGCGCGGCCTTGTCGCCCCACGCCTGCTGCCAATAGAGACTGTTGGTGACATCGGCCGCCTGGATCAGCACCGCGATCATCTGCTTCTGCTGCGCGTCGAAGGCCGACAGATCGGCCGTGAGTTTCACGGAGGCGTAATCGGCCATGCGCGTCCTGGCCAACTCGGCGTCGGTCGAGGCCGCCGGCGGTTCCGCGGCGGCGGTGCTGGCCGGAGCGGGCTTGGCCTCACCAGCCGGTGCGGCGGTTTCCTGATGGGACGAACTGCAACCGGCCAGGGTGGCAACGAGACTCAAGGCAAGCAGATGGCGACGCATGGGGTCTTCCTCGCAAACGGAAGACCCCATGGTATCGCGCAGCGCGGTCAGGTTGAGATGGCCAGCCGCTCGGAACGGTACAACTGCGCCGTGATCAGCATGGTGACGATGGCGGCTGCCAGGGTGCCAGCCAGGCAGAACAACAACTGCTGCGACTCAATGCCGTCGCCGCGCAGCAGGCGCATCACGCCGAGGTTCTGGCCCAGCAGCGGCACCGCATACATCCAGCCTTGCGCCTTGATGGGCAGCACCGACAACAACAGGCTCGGCAACGCCGGCACGATCAGCAGCAGCGACAGATAGGTCTGCGCCTCGCGATAGCTCTTGGCAAAAGCCGCCACCAACGATTGCAGGCCAGCCAGCAGAAGCACCAGCGGAAGCATCAGCAGGAACACATGCGCGCCAAAGTGCAGACCGAGGTTCAATTCCATGCCGAGCTTCTCGGTCGGCAGAAAGGGGCCGATCACAGCGAATGCGGCGAGCGTGATGATCAGACTCACGCAGGAGAACGCGCAGATCGCCGCCAGCTTGCCAGCCAGGATTTTCCAGCGCGGCACCGGGTTGGCGAACAGTGGCTCCAGCGACTGCCGCTCGCGCTCGCCCGCGGTAAGGTCGATCGCCAGATACATGCCACCCATGAAAATGGTGATCACGAAGAAATACGGCAGCATGCCGAACATCAGCACGCCGCGCGCCTGCGCGGTGGCCTGGTCGCGCCGCGCCACCGCGATAGGCCACGCGGTGCTGGGCGACAGCCCACGCGCCACCAGCCGCATCGCGCCCTGTTGGCGGGCATAGCCTTCCACCAGTTTGCTGACGCGCTCCACTGCCGTTGCGGTATCGCGTTGCGAGGAATCGTGGATCACCTCCACCTGCACCGGCTCGCCTTTGCGCCAGGCCTTCGGGTAGTCCGCGCTGATGCGCACCACTACGTCGGCATCCTGCTTGCGCACAGCCTGTTCCGGATTGGCAATGGCCGGCTGCGGCACCACGCCACCGGCTTTCAGTGCGTCGATCAGGTTGGGTGCGTACTCGGCACCGATCACTGGCACCTTGAGCGGCTGCTCCGCCTTCTCGAACTCACGGTTGAGCGCGACGTTGATCAGCATCACGAACAGCAGCGGGCCGAGCAGCGGGCCGGTCAGCAGTGCGCTGGTCAGCGTGCGACGGTCACGCAGATTCTCTTTCACTTCCTTGAGGAACACGGTGAGAAAGGCGCTGGCGCGCCTGGCCTTGGCGGTCACGGCATTCATGCGGCCAGGCCCTCCTCGCTACCGATGATTTTCACAAACGCATCCTCCAGATTGTGCTCACCGGTCTGCTCACGCAGCGCCTGCGGCGATTCGTCGGCGACCACGCGGCCATGCGCGATCACCACGATGCGATCGCACAACGCGGCCACCTCTTGCATGATGTGGCTGGAGAACAGCACGCAACGGCCCTCCGCCTTGAGCTTCTGCATGAACTGGCGCAAGGCGCGCGTCGCCATCACGTCGAGTCCGTTGGTCGGCTCATCGAGAATCACATTGCGCGGATCGTGGATCAGTGCGCGCGCAATGGCGGTCTTCACCCGCTGGCCCTGCGAGAAGCCTTCCGTGCGACGGTCGCCGATGTCTTCCATTTCCAGCGCCTTGATCAGCGCTTCGCGGCGCGCAGCCAACTCCTTCTCCGGCAGGCCATGCAGACGCGCGAAGTAGTCGATGTTTTCGCGCGCGGTCAGCCGCTTGTACAGGCCGCGTGCATCCGGCAGCACCCCAAGCTGGCGTCGCACGGCGAGCGCATCGGCGGCAGCGTCGATACCGTCCACCAGCACTTGCCCGCGATCCGGCGCCATCAGCGTGTAGAGCATGCGCAGCGTGGTGGTCTTGCCGGCGCCATTGGGACCGAGCAGGCCGGTGATTTCGCCGTCGCGCGCCGTGAAGCTGACGCCATCCACGGCCTTCACCGTACCGAACGCCTTGTGCAAACCCCTTACCTCGATCATGGCGCGGCTCCGTTGAAATCGATGAACTGCGGTGTGGCGTGCAGGCGATCCAGGCATTTCGCATCGAGCTTCGCGGGGGCGAGATCCTCCACGAAATGCTTGACCAGTTCAGGCGCGCAGCCGGCATTGATCACGTTGTGCCCCTGCCCCCTGAGCACGAAATGCCGCGCATTGCCGAGGCCTTTGAGCACCTCGTCGCCATAGCGCGGCGGTGTGACCGGGTCGTACTCGCCGGACAGCAGCAGGATCGGCTTGTCGCTCTTGAGCGGCTCGTGGAAATCCGCCGGACGCGTACCCTTGGGCCATACCGCACACACCGCCTGCAAGGCGTCGATCATGCGTGTACCGAGAATGGTGTGGGCATCCTGCGGGCGCGGTGACAGCAGGTCGGCATCCTCACTGCAGATCACCGAGGACTGCATGCCACCATTCATGGTGTCGGAGAGATCGCCCGACAGCAGCTTCGCCTGCCCCAGCAGCGGACCGACATCGCCGTGCGCCGCCGCGTCGATCGACACTGGCAGCAACGCGGCGGTGATCGGCGAATAGGCGAACATGCGCACCACGCTGGCCAGCGAGTATTCACTCAACACACGCTGCACGGTCTGATAGTTCTGCGGATCGCGGAAGCTGACCTTGTGCGGATTGGCACGCAGCGCATCGCGCAGTTGATACAAGGTCTGGTACGGATCGCCGAAACGCTGCTTGCACGCGTCATCCGATGTGCAACGCGCGAATTGCGCCTTCAGCGCGGCATCCAGGTTCTGCGCGAAGTCCTCGCCCAGCACCAGCCCATTCGGCACCACGCCGTCGAGAATCACGCTGCGCACCGCGTCCGCATGGCGCATCAGGTACTGCTGCGCCATGCGCGTACCGTAGGAGATGCCCACCAGGTCGAAACTCGGCGCACCGAGTGCCTGACGCAGATCCTCCAGATCCTGCGCCGCCACGGTGGTGGTGTAGTAACGCGGATCGGCCTTGCCCTCGAGCTGCTTCAGACAGTGTGACGCTTCGTCGCGCACCTTGTTCGCGTCGAAATGGCTTTCATCGTCGTGCCCGCCGGCTGGCGCTTCCTCCGACTTGCAGGTCAGCGGGTTCGAACCGCCCGTGCCGCGCTGGTCGAGCAGCAGTACATGCCGGTGCGCCAGCAGCGGCTGCAAGGCGCCCGCCACGGCCGGCCAATTTTCCGTGGCTGCCTGACCAGGGCCGCCGGCCAGCAACACCACCATGTCCTTGCTCGCCAACTGCGCGCTGCTGCGGATCACGCCGAACTTGAGCTTGATCTTGCGGCTTTGCGGATCGTCGCGATGCTCCGGCACCTCGAACGGTGCGCACCACGCGGCGGTGGTGAGGCCGCTGTTGGGCTGGCCCAGTTCGCACGGCGTCAGCGTGAGCGAGCCGAGCTTCCAGGTTTCCAGCTTGACTGGTGTCCTGGGTGCGGTGGCGGGCGTGCTTTCGGCCACCGTTTCCTTGGTGGCGTCATCCGCATTCGGCCGCGCATGAAAGTGATTCCATGCCAATGCGCCGAGCCCGATGACAACGGCTCCGATGCGCACGGCGGTTCGTCCCTTGATGCTCATGTTTCGCTCGCTCTCATTTGGGTTCGCCTCACTCGGTTTCGCCCGGTTTAAAGATCGCTTCGATCGGCAGCTCGAACAGCCGCGCGATCTTGAAGGCCAGCGGCAGGCTCGGGTCGTACTTGCCCGTTTCGATGGCGTTGATGGTTTGTCGCGACACGTCCAGCCGCTCGGCCAGGTCGGCCTGCGACCAACTACGCTCGCCACGCAATTCGCGAACCCGGTTTTCCATCAGGCGCAGCTTTCCATCAGGCGCGGTAGCGGCGCTTGGACCAGGCCAGGGCCACGCCGTACACCACGCATAGCGCGGGATAAACCAGCAGCAACATGCTGCCGTCCAGTGCGACCACCTTCGCGGCGACCAGGAATCCCACGGCGATGCTGACGAAGCCCACCACGCCGGCGGCAATCGCCAGCGCCTCCAGATGCAATCGCTGCATGAACTCGTCGCTGCCCAGCACGTAGCGCACCATCGCCCGGATCAGCAGGGCGATCGGCAGGGATGGCGACACGGCAATCAGCGCGCGCAGCCAGGATTGCTCCACCTGTCGCAGCAGCGGCCATACAAAAATCATGATCGCGACGTAGGCCACCATGGCCGGGATGAACTCGCGCAGATAGCGGCGATCCACACCGCGCATCGGACCGCCCTCGCAGGTCAAGGTGCGCCCCAGGTAGGCCATGACGGGCAAGGTTGCGACAGTCAGGGCAACCGCCAGCAGCCGGACCACGACGCCGACCTTGCTGACCGCCAACACGAACCCACCGAGGAACAGGCATTGCACCGCCAGCACCAGCACCCAGCGCTGCCACGACGGACGGCCCTCCATCCGCCTGATCAGCCCTTCCATGACCTTTTCCATCCAGATCTCCCCCAAACGCGCCCGTGATCAGCGCATGTCAAGCTTGCTTGACACTCAGGCTAGGCGTGCTGCGGCATGTTGTCAAGCATGCTTGACAAAACATGACGTCATGCATGACTTGGGTCGGACTTTTCCTAAGCATTTGCAAGGGCTTGGACCCAAAGAGTCACTTACTGACCCGGTTGCGGCAGCGGCGACATTTTGACGCTCGTTAACAAATCGTCAAATTATTCTGTGAGATAGTTCTCATACCAAACTGTGAGGGTTATCACAGTTTGTTTCGGCTTGGCACGAGTTCTGCTTAGGCCCCCTCCAAGCGATCTGAGGGGCGTCATCCACAGTATTCACAGCCCTCAAAGAGCCGACCAGACGCAGGGGGAGAGAGTACGAGCCCGCGTCCAGATGACTGCTTCGCACCCGTTGTAACCATCCATAACAAAGACGTTTGAAGGACAAAGGCACATGACCAAGACCCTTACCGCCACCGCCCTGATCGCCGCCCTCGGTTTCGCCGCTCTGGCCCCGAACTCGGCTTTCGCCGCTGACGGCACCATCAACATCACCGGTACCGTCAACAGCTCCACCTGCAAAATCAACGGCACCAACAGCCCCGCCACCGTCAACGTGGCGCTGCCGACCGTGTCCACCACCTCGCTGAGCGCCGCTGGCGCCGTTGCCGGCCGCACCGCTTTCGCGCTGAACCTGACCAACTGCGGTTCGCTGACCAAGGCCCAGACTTTCTTCGAGCCGGGCCCGACGATCATGGCCGATGGCAACCTGAAGAACGCTTCGGGCACCGCCACGGGCGTCGAAGTGCAGCTGCTCAACAGCGACTTCAGCACCATCAACCTGGCTGGCACCTCCACCACCCAGGCTTCGCAGCAGACCACGCTGACCACCGGCGCTGGCAACCTGAACTACTACGCGCAGTACTTCGCGACCGCCGCCGCTGGCGCCGGCACCGTGTCGACCAGCGTGCAGTTCACGATGCTGTACCAGTAAGACGAGAAGTTTTTGGCAAGTCGTAAGAAGTAGTAAGTGGCAAGTCAGCGCCGGAACCGCACTGGTTCCGGCGCACCGCTGCAATCTGCAGCGACCCTGGTCATAGCGAGGAAATCCCATGAGGAAGTTTGTCTGCGCTTTTGGCGCGGGCCTGTTGGCCTTATGCCTTGGCGCTCCACAGGCGCAGGCCAATGTGCTGATCGGCGGTACCCGTGTGGTGTTTCCCGCGAAGGACGGTGAAGTCACCGTTCGCCTCACCAATGACAACGATCGCCCGGTCCTGGTCGAATCCTGGATCGATCGCGGCGACGTGCATTCCACCCCCGAATCCGTCGATGTGCCGTTTCTGATCACGCCTCCGCTGTTCCGCATGGAAGCGAAGAAGGAACAGAGCCTGCGCATCGTCTACACGCACGAGCAATTGCCGGCCGACCGCGAGTCGCTGTTCTGGCTCAACGTGCTGGAAGTGCCGCCGAAGCCCACCGGCCCGCAGGCCGAAGGCCAGAACCTGCTGCAGCTCGCGCTGCGCTCGCGGCTGAAGCTGTTCTACCGCCCCGCCGGCCTGCAGGGTGACCCGCTCAAGGCACCGGCTGCACTGACCTGGAAAGTCGTGTCCGAAGGCAAGGGTTACGCGCTGGTCGCGCATAACCCCACGCCGTTCCACGTCACCATCTCCGAGATCGCGGTGAATATCGGCGGCAAGCCGGTGACTACGGAGCTCGGCATGGCCGCGCCGCTGTCTGATCTGCACTTGGCGTTGCATGACGCCGCGCAGAAGCCGGCCACGGGCAGTACGGTCAACTTCACCGCCATCAACGATTACGGCGCGGCCGCCGCCTTCACGGGCACCATCGCGCCGTGAAGGCCGTGCGCGCCAGCCATGGCAGCGCTCGCGTCAACGGCCATGCCGTTTGTCGCCGGGTGTTGCTATGCATGGCGATCGCTGGCGCACTCGCTGGCTGGAATGCAACTTCGTTTGCAGCTGATGCCGCCGCCCCTGGTGCTTCTGCGCCCTCGGGTGCCGATGCGTCCGCCGCACTGGATGCCAGCTTCGACCGCAACCTGCTTTCGGGTGCGGGCCGCAATACCGGTGACCTGTCGCGCTTTGAGCGCGGCGCAGTCATCGTGCCGGGCGTCTACCGCACCGACATTTTTCTCAACGGCTCGTGGGTGGGCCATACCGACGTGCGCTTCGCTTCGCCCACGCCGGACGCCAACGCCATTCCCTGCCTGACCAAGTCGATGTTCGACCAGCTTGGCCTGCCGCTGCAGAAACTTTCTGCCGAGCAGCAGGCCAAGCTGGCCGACGGACAAGGTTGCCTGGATATCGGCAACCTGATTCCGGCGGCGACGATGACGTTCGACCAGCCCAACCTGCGCCTCGACGTGAGCATTCCGCAGGCCTGGCTCGGCACCCGCGCACGCGGCTACGTCAGCCCGGAGAACTGGGACCGAGGCGTCAATGCCGGCCTGCTGAATTACAACTTCAACAGCTATCGCAGCAGCAGCCATGGCGTCAGCCAGACCTCGTCGTTCCTGGGCCTCAATGCGGGCCTGAACCTTGGCGGCTGGCAGCTGCGCCATAACTCCACCCTGCTGATGCAGTCCGGTGTGGCCGGCAGCCCTTCGCGCCGGCATTGGCAGAACCTGGATACCTATCTGCGTCGCGACCTGCCCTCGCTGCGCGCGCAGATGACCATCGGCGACTCCTACACCGGCGGCGAGATGTTCGACAGCGTCAAGGTGCGCGGTGTGCAGATCGCCACCGACGACCGCATGCTGCCCGACTCGCTGCGCGGCTATGCGCCGACGGTGCGCGGCGTGGCCGAAACCAATGCCAAGGTCACCATCCGCCAGAACGGCGTGGTGCTGTACGAAACCACGGTAGCGCCGGGTCCATTCACCATCTCCGACCTCTATTCCACCGGTTACGGTGGCGACCTCAATGTCAGCGTGACCGAGGCCGATGGTCGCGTGCGTATGTTCTCCGTGCCCTACGCTTCGGTGCCGCAGCTGCTGCGCCCGAGCGTCACGCGTTTCTCGGTGGTCGCCGGCGAGCTGCACGATGCCTCGCTGCACTCCCACCCGGCGCTGGCGCAGGCCACGATCCAGCGTGGCTTCAACAATCTGGTCACCGGTTACGCCGGCCTGGTAGCTTCGTCGGGTTACGGTGCGGTGCTGCTGGGCAGCGCGCTTAATACGCGCTACGGCGCGTTCGCCATGGACATCACTGCGGCACGCACCGAGATCCCGGGGCAGTCCACCCAGAACGGGCAGAGCGTGCGCTTGAGCTACAGCAAGATTCTGCCGAGCAGCGATACCTCGTTCACGCTGGCCACGTATCGCTACTCCACCAGCGGCTATCTGGGTCTGCGCGACGCGATGTTGGCGCGCGACCTGGCACGCGGTTATCGCTATGTCGATCCCACCACGGTCAGCACTATCGATGGCGTGACCGTGAACAACGTATTGACGCCGGATCAGCGCAAGGCACTGACAAGCGGCAACTCCAACAACTTCACCGCCTACACCAGCCAGCTCGACCGCCAGCGCAGCCGCTTCGATATCAACGTGAGCCAGCGCCTGGGCGAGCACGGCGGTTCGATCTACGCCACCGGCTCGGCGGTGGAGTACTGGAACCGCAACGGCACCGACGTGCAGTTCCAGCTCGGCTACAACAATACGTTCCGCCGCCTCAGCTACAACCTGTCGGCGACGCGCGTGCGCGACAGCTACGGTCGCTACACCAACCAGTTCTTCGCCAGCTTCACCTTGCCGCTGGGCGACAGCCTGCATGCGCCGATGTTCGGCGCCAATATCAATCGCGACGGCTCGGGCCACACGCTGGAACAGGCTACGTTGAGCGGCACGGCCGGTGTGGACAACCAGTTCAGCTACGGCGCCACGGCTTCGCATGACAGTGGCGGCAACAGCAGCAGCGACGGCAACGCCGGCACGATTTATGGCGGTTACCGCAGCCCATACGCACAGCTCAATGCGAGCTTTGGCGGCGGCAACGGCTACTCGCAGGGTTCGCTGAGCGTAGCCGGCTCGGTCGTGGCGCACGCAGGCGGCATCACTTTCGGCCAGCCTATGGGCGACACCGTGGCGATCGTGGCAGCACCCGATGCAGCGGGTGCACGCGTCATCAATGCATCGGGTGTGCGCATTGGGCATTCGGGCTACGCGCTGGTGCCTTACCTCACGCCCTATAACCTCAACACCGTGCAGATCGATCCCAAGGGCCTGCCGCTGGCCGTGCAACTGGATACCACCAGCGCCCAGGTGGCGCCGCACGCCGGCGCGGTCGTGCTGGTGAAGTTCAAGACCAGCAGCGGCCGCTCGGTGATCGTGCGCGTGCACCAGAGCGATGGCAAGGCCGTGCCGTTCGGCGCCGAAGTGGTCGACGAACACAACCAGGCCCTGGGTGTGGTCGGACAAGCCGGGCGTATTCTGGTGCGTGGCGCCAAGGACAGCGGTCAACTCACCGTGCAATGGAAGACCGAGGACGACAAGCCGATGATGTGTTCTTTCCCGTACCGCTTGTCGGCGCCCGCGGAGGGCAAGACTGACACTTATCAACAGCTCGAGGCCACTTGCACGGCTGCCACGGGGAACCCGTCTTAATGCGTATCTGTCATGTCATCGCCCTGCTGTTGCTGCTTGCTCTCGGCTTGCTGCCCTTCTCGGCCAACGCCAGCTGCAGCTTCAGCAGCGGCGGTACATCGGACGTGAATATCTCCTTCTCCAACAGCACGATCACCATTGATCCCAATTTGCCCGTTGGCGCCACCCTGGCCAGTTCTTCGCAATTCGCCCCTTCGACCATTTCGCAGATCACTTGTAGCGGCACCACTCGCACCGGCGTCATCAATGTCGTAGGCAGCCAGCCTTCGACGTCGTCGACGATCTTTCCCACCGGTGTGGCGGGGCTCGGCTATCGCGTTACTCATCCCGATTCATCGAGCTATTTGCCAGCCTTTGGCGGTGGCTCCATCGCGTCGGGCACCTACAACATGTCTGTGACTTCCGGCTTTGAGTTGGTGAAGACCGGCACGATCGCCAACGGCGCTGTGCTGAGCTCCGGTACGCTTGGCTACTGGAAATACGACAACAATAAGCGCGTAGAGAATTTCAATCTCGCCAGCTCGGTGACCTTCATGTATCCCGCGTGCTCGGTGAATACCAGCACGATCAATGTCACCCTGCCGACGGTGTCCAATACAGCCTTTAACGGTGTGGGTACTGTCGCCGGGGCCACGGTGGTCCCCATTTCGTTGAACTGCTCGGCCGGAAGCCAGCTATACATTCAGTTCGACACAGCGACATCGGTAAGCGGCGCCACAGGTGTCATTGCGCCGGCAACCGGTACGGGCCGCGCCAATAACATCGGTGTCCAGTTGACGGACCAGACTTTCAATCCCGTGACCTTCGGTACGCCGGCCTTGGTCGGCACCACGCCGAATGGTCCATACAACCTCACCTACTACGCGCGCTATTACCAGACCGCCACGCCAGTCGCCGCAGGCACCGTCAGCGCCACGGCGACCTTCACCCTTACCTATCAATAAGCACTCACTCGTAGGTCTGCGTCACCAGCTTGGGCTGCGCATTCAAGTAATTCGCGAAGTAGACGATTAAGGGATCTGAGGCTAGTGGCGTTTCACTCGTCGCGCTCACGGACAAGGCATAAGACTGAGTGGCCCGTCTGGAGGTAGCGCCGACCGACTCCGAGCAGCTGTAGCGTAGTGACGGATGGGCCGAAGCTTCGGCAGCATCGATGCGTTGCAGACCTACGGAACACGTCGGCTCCACGATCGCACCGGAAAACGTGATGAGGCCGCCATCGGCCCACACGGGAAACGACGCCATCGCCAAAGCGACTGCGCATCCTGCCAGCGTCTTGCGAATCAAGCCCCGCATACCGCCCTCCTGCGCCCACACAACGGATGGGCGCTTTCAGGTTCTGTCGGCAGTGATTTGCCGGGCTTTAATCGAATTCCCGCGGATGTGGTCGAAATGTGATTGGCATCACATAAAAATGTGACGCGCATCACATGAAAAACGGCCTATATCCTTTGGCCGATCAGCAACTTAGGGGAAAGCCCTGAGTTCAGCGTGAGGAGATGTACTTCTCGCGGCGGATTTGCGGCACCGGCAGGCCGTATTCCTTCAGCGCGGTGAAGGCCGCATCGACCATGTTGGGGTTGCCGCAGAGATAGGCGATATCGCGCTCGGCACTCGGTGCCAGCTCGGCCAGCGCGTTCTGCACATGGCCACTGCGATCGCTGGGACGCGGCATCGCGCGGGCTTCGCGGCTGAGGCAGCCGTGGAAAGTGAAACCGGGATGCGCCTGAGCAAAGGCCTCAAACTCCTCGCCATAGAGCAGCTCGCCTTCATTGCGCGCACCGTACAGCAGCACCACTTCGCGATCGCCCTTCGCCAACAGTTCGCGGATCAGCGGCAGCATGGCGCGGTACGGCGTAACGCCGGTGCCGGTGGCCAGCAGCAGATAGCGCGGATGCGTGTCGCCCGCCTGCAGGCAGAAGCGGCCATATGGGCCGCTGGCTTCGATGGTTTCGCCATGCTGCAGGTTGCCCAGCAACTTGGTAGCGGCGCCGCCTTCCACATAGCTCACCGCGATTTCGATGCGCTGCACCGGCGAACTGCCATCGCCCACCGTCGCCACCGAATAGCTGCGCTTGGTGGCGGTGCCATCGTCGTAATGGAAATGCACCTGCAGAAACTGCCCGGGCACAAAGGCCAGCGGCTGGCCGTCGGCACGCTCGAATACAAGATGGCGTACGGCGGGCGCCAGCATGTGGCTGTCAACGAGACGGAGCGTGAAATGGTCGGCCATGGAAATTCCGGGAAACAGTGAGTGCGCCCGGCTGAACCGGCCGGCAGGAGCTAGCCCGCTATAATAAGAGGCTAGCCCCCTCGGTGCAGCCCATGCCCACCCAGCCTTCTTCTTCCGCCCCCGCCCTGGTCGTCGACAACCTGCGCAAAACCTACGGAAACGGCGTTGAAGCCCTCAAGGGCATCAGCCTGACCGTGCAGCCCGGCGACTTCTTTGCCTTGCTCGGCCCCAATGGCGCCGGCAAATCCACCCTGATCGGCATCCTCTCCTCGCTGGTCAACGCCACCAGCGGCGACGCGCAGGTGTTCGGTGTCTCCGTGAACAAGCAGCGTGGCAAGGCCATGCAGCTGATCGGCCTGGTGCCGCAGGAGATCAACTTCAACCAGTTCGAGAAGCCGTTCGATATCTGCGTGAACGAGGCGGGCTTTTACGGCATCCCGCGCAAGATTGCGGTGGAGCGCGCCGAGAAGTACCTGAAGGAGCTACGCCTGTGGGACAAGGCGCAGGACCAGGCCCGCATGCTCTCCGGCGGCATGAAGCGCCGCCTGATGATCGCCCGCGCGATGATGAACGAGCCGAAGCTGCTGATCCTCGACGAGCCCACCGCCGGCGTGGACATCGAGATCCGCCGCTCCATGTGGCAGTTCGTCAGCGGCATCAACGCCGCCGGCACCACGGTGATCCTCACCACGCATTACCTGGAAGAAGCCGAGCAGCTGTGCCGCAACATTGCGATCATCGATCGCGGCACCATTGTGGAGAACACCACGATGAAGCGCCTGCTTTCCACGCTGGACGTGGAAACCTTCGTGTTCGATGTGAGCAACGTACCGGGTGAACTGCCCAGCCTGCCGGGCATCACCTTGCGTTGCGTCGACGATCACACGCTGGAAGCAGAAATGTCCCGCGCCCACGATCTCAACTCGCTGTTCACGGCGTTGTCCGCGCACGGCATTACGGTTACTTCGATGCGCAACAAGACCAACCGACTGGAAGAGCTGTTCGTCCGTCTCGTGGAGAATGGCCGAAACGAGCAGGGCCGCAACGGGAAAGCCGTGGAGAAAGCGGCATGAACGCCTCCGCCAACCTTGTCGCACTCCAGACCATCGTCCGCCGCGAGATCGCACGCATCACGCGTATCTGGACGCAGACGCTGATTCCGCCCGCGATCACGATGACCTTGTACTTCGTGATCTTCGGCAAGCTCATCGGCAGCCGCATCGGCACCATCGAGGGCGGCTTCACCTACATGCAGTACATCGTGCCGGGCCTGGTGATGATGAGCATCATCACCAACAGCTACGGCAACATCTCCAGCTCGTTCTTCGGCGCTAAGTTCAGCCGCGCGGTGGAGGAGATGCTGGTGTCGCCGATGCCGAACTGGGTGATCTTGCTGGGCTACGTGACGGGCGCCGTGGCGCGCGGCGTGGCTGTCGGCGCGCTGGTGTTGGTCATCGCGCTGTTCTTCACCCATCTGAATGTGGTGCATCCGCTGATCACCTTTGCCTCGGTGCTGCTGGGCGCCACGATTTTCTCGCTGGCAGGCTTCGTCAACGCGGTGTACGCGAAGAAGTTCGACGACATCGCACTAGTGCCCACCTTCGTGCTCACTCCACTCACTTATCTAGGTGGCGTGTTCTATTCGGTGAACATGCTGTCGGAGCCATGGCAAAGCATTTCGCGGGTCAATCCCATTCTGTACATGGTCAATGCGTTCCGCTTTGGCGTGCTGGGTGTGAGCGACGTGCAGATCGGCGTGGCCTTTGGGGTGATGCTTCTGTTCGTTGTCGTGTTGTCCGCGGTTGCGTTGCAGTTGCTCAAGCGCGGCGTTGGACTGCGCTCGTAACCCCTGTAGGAGCGCACCCTGTGCGCGACCCTGCACTACCCGTTTTCGCGCACAGGGTGCGCTCCTACAAAAACCTTGAACCATGCGCGTCAACAAATACATCAGCGAAGCCGGTATCTGCTCCCGCCGCGAGGCGGACGAGCTGCTGCTCGCCGGGCGCGTCACCATTAACGGCGAAGTCGTCACCACCGGCGCCAAGGCGCTGGAGGGCGACGAAGTGCGCGTGGACGGCGAGATCGTCAAGGCGCGCGTTCTCGCCGCGACGCCGGCGGCGAAGCGCGCTGTGTATATCGCGCTGAACAAGCCGGTGGGCATCACCTGCACTACTGACCAGACCGTCTCCGGCAACATCGTCGACTTCGTCGACCATCAGCAGCGCGTGTTTCCGATCGGCCGCCTGGACAAGGATTCGGAAGGCCTGATCCTGCTCACCAGCAACGGCGACATCGTCAACGAAATCCTGCGCGCCGAGAACAACCACGAGAAGGAATACCTGGTGGCGGTGAACAAGCCCGTCACTGACGAATTCCTCGCCGGTATGGCCAAGGGCGTACGTATCCACGGCCAGATGACCAAGCCCTGCCGCACCCGCAAGATCGCCAAGTTCGGCTTCGCCATCGTGCTGACCCAGGGTCTCAACCGCCAGATCCGCCTGATGGCCGCCGCCTTCGGCTACCGCGTCACCCAGCTGCGCCGCGTGCGCATCATCAACGTCAAGCTCGGCCATCTGAAACCGGGGCAGTGGCGCAACCTGACCGATGCCGAGTTGAAGGGGCTGCTGCCGAACCGCACGCAGTGGTGACGGCGCTTCATTGAGCGAAACCTTGTTGACCGCTTGACTTGGCGGACACCAAAGTCTATATATTTAACTAATATCTTAATTGCTTAAAAGCTGATGGCCGTCGATCTGATCTTCGAAGCGCTTGCCTCCCGCCCACGACGCGAAATCCTGGCCTATCTCTCGGCCCAGGAGCTGACCGCCGGCGAGATCGCCAGCCGTTTCAAAATGAGCGCACCGGCCATCTCGCGCCATTTGTCGTTGCTGGAAGGCGCGGGGCTGGTGAGCAGCGAACGGCGCGGACAATACGTGGTGTACCGGATCAACAAGGACAACCTGGTGAATACGCTCACCGGCTTCGCCTTCGAGATCTGCCCCACGGCCGGTCCGCTGAAACGCGAATCCCGCCGGCTCGCTACACGCAAGCCGGGCTGAGGGGAACACATCATCGTTAGTCCAACCGGCGATGCCATAGCGCCGCCGCAGGGGAGGTGCGCCATGGGCAAGGCAAGGATCGTCGCAACATTTCCCAGCACGCGCATCGTGCCCGCGTCGGGTGGCATCCCGGTTGAGGTGACCCTGATCGCCCAGCTCGGCCACGGCGTCGGCGACCAGATGTATGCCAGTGCCTGTGCACGGCAACGCGCACATCCCGCGTTCATCGATGCTCTCCACGAACCATCCACTCAGTTGGGCGGTACCGATTTTGCGAAAGGCGATGCGACGGCGCTCTATACGTTCTCCGTGGGTCCACACGGGCATCCCTTCCACCGTCATGCCGGCCATCGCGTTTTCACAGCTGTTTCGGGCAGCAGCGGTGCGCAACTGCGCTTCTCGACCGCGACACCGGATGAACTCGCCGATGACCCGGCACAATTCGTCCGCGCGCTTCATCATGTGAACATTCCGCCCGACTGCCTTTTCACCGTGCGCTTTAACGGCAAGACATGGCACCAGTTCGTCCCGTGCGATCCCACAGGCCGCCATCCCGCGCTGTTTGCTCTTTCCTGCCACACTAATGAACTCGGTGGCGAACTGGCCGAGGCCACCCGGCAACAAGTGCTGGCCGGTGAGGCCTCCATCCCCCTGCTGACCGAACTCTTGCCCGAACACGTCGTGGCATGGCTGGCGAAAGCCGCACCGCGACCGTCGGATGTTCCCACTGTTTCGCTCGCGCTCGACGTGCGCCCCGATTCCTTGCAGAGCGCACTTTGCAAACGGATACGCGGCGGGCTTGGCCGCCTGCGCAGCATCATGAGCCAGTGGCGACCGATGAGCGGCTTTCTCACCAAGACAGGCACCGGGCTCCCCGTGCAACAGCTTGCGGAGCTACCTGACGATTCGCTGCTGCGCCATCAGCTCGTCGGCGCCCACCACCACGAAGACATGTTCCTGCTCGAACTCAGCGACCCTGCACTGACAGGAAAAGGGGCAACTCGCCTGCTGAGCGCCCTGCTCGACGGCTTCCTGCTCAATCCGCCTTCGAGCGTGTCCCGGCTGATGGCGCTGCGCAACGCGCTGGTCAAGCCTCTCGGACTACGCACATCGCCGCTGGGCTGCCCCGTGTCCTCGCTGCTGTCGTCACGCGCTTGCGAGCGCTTCGACCAACGCTTCCCTGTGCTGGCGCAAACGATCGACGAGAGCGACCGTTATGCGCAGGTGATCCTGGGGGCAGACGACAAGCATCTGCGTTTCCGTTCCTGCATTGGTGTGCGCATCGTCGACGGGCGACATGTCGAACTCACCCTCGGCACGCGGGTGCATTGCACCAACCTGTTCGGCCATGTGTACATCGCGCTGATCGAGCGCGTGCATCGGCATCACGTCAGCCCGGCGATGCTGCGCATGGCTGCCGAGCATGCCTTTGCACGTGCCCCTGCACAGCAAGACCTGGATTCGCGGATTCTGGCAACGTGAAGATACCCACCCGTCAAGACTTCCCGCCCTGCAGATGCGATCATGTCGTATGACCGCCTTCACCACCCTCCCCCTCAAACCCGCCCTGCTCGCCAGCCTGGAAACCCTGGGCTATAGCGAGATGACGCCCGTGCAGGCGGAGAGCCTGCCGCCGATCCTGGAAGGGCGCGACGTCATCGCACAGGCGCGCACGGGCAGTGGCAAGACGGCGGCGTTTGGCCTGGGCCTGTTGCATTCGCTGGATGTCGACACCATCCGTTTGCAGACGCTGGTGCTTTGCCCCACGCGCGAGCTGGCGGATCAAGTGAGCAAGGCAATCCGCAAGCTGGCCGCGAATATCCCGAACGTGAAGTTACTGACGCTGTGCGGCGGCATGCCGCTGGGGCCGCAGCTCGCGTCGCTGACGCATGACCCGCATATCGTGGTGGGCACGCCTGGCCGGGTGCAGGAGCATCTGAAGCGCGGCAGCCTGCATGGCGGCGGCATCAAGACGCTGGTGCTGGACGAAGCGGATCGCATGCTCGACATGGGTTTCTCCGAGGCCATCGACGACATCGTCGGGCGCATCGCCAAGCATCATCAAACGCTGCTGTTTTCGGCGACGTATCCGGACGAGATCCGCGCGATCAGCCAACGCATGCAGAAGGATCCGGTCGAAGTGACGGTGGAGACACCGCACGACGAGGTGACGATCGAGCAGCGCTTCCACGAAGTCGATCCCGCGCAAAAGATCGATGCACTCGCGCAGTTGCTGGTGAAAGAACACGCCGATCATGCACTGGTGTTCTGCAATATGCGCCGCGACGTCGATGCCGTGGCGGAAGAGTTGGACAAGCGTGGCTTCTCCGCCCTCGCCCTGCACGGCGACATGGAGCAGCGCGACCGCGATGAAGTACTGGTGCGTTTCGCCAACCGTAGTTGCTCGATTCTGGTCGCCACTGATGTGGCTGCGCGCGGCCTCGACATCACCGCACTGCCGCAGGTGATCAGCTACGACATCGCGCATGATCCGGATACGCATACGCACCGCATCGGGCGCACCGGGCGCGCTGGCCAAACCGGCCTGGCGATCACGTTGTGCACACCGCGCGAACGGCCCAAGGCCGCGAACATCGAAGCGATGACCGGCAAGCCGCTGCCCTGGCATCCGCTCAAGGTCGGCGCACCGCGCGGCAAGACCTTGCATCTGGCACCGATGAAGACGCTGGTGATCGATGCCGGACGGCAGGACAAACTGCGTCCGGGCGATATTCTTGGCGCACTCACCGGCGACGCGGGCTTGAACGCCGATGCCATCGGCAAGATCGACGTGTTTGCCACACGCGCCTATGTAGCGATCAAGCGCGATCTGGCGAACAAGGCGCTGGAACGTCTGCGTGCGGGCAAGATCAAGGGACGCAACTTCCGCGTGCGTCCGCTGTAGGAGCGCACCCTGTGCGCGAAACGACCCGATAGGGCTGCGCTCTTCAACATGCGCCAGATAGCACGGCCCTATCGGGCCGTTTCGCGCACAGGGTGCGCTCCTACAAGGTATTGATGTAGGTGGACAGCGCCTGGATATCCGCGTCGTCGAGGTTTTCGACGACACCTTGCATCACCTTGCCGTTGGTGCTTCCGCCACGCGTGCCGCCTTTGTAGTCACCCAGCACTTTGCCGACGTAGATCGAGGACTGTCCTTCGAGGCGCGGAAAGGTATGCCATGCGGGCTGCGGCGCGCTGCTCATGATCGGCCGTGGCCCCTGCCCAACCGGTCCGTGACAGCCCTGGCATGGCGGAATCCCCTTCGCCGTATCGCCGGCAAGATAGAGCTGGCCGCCGCGCGAACCCGCATCGGCCTTGCCGGCGGGCTTGGCGGGAAGCGATGCGTAGTAGGCCGCGAGATCGCGCATGTCCTCCTCGCTCAGCGGTGCCGCCTGACCGGTCATGACCGGATCGCTGCGTTGCCCTTCCTTGAACATCTTCAACTGCACATAGAGATAGGTGGTGGATTGACCGGCGAGATGGGGGAAGTTCGGCGCAATGGCGATACCCTGCGGCCCATGACATGCGCCGCAGACCGCCGCCTTGCCGGCGCCGGCCTGTGGATTGCCTCGCACAGGTGCCTGCTTACGCACATCGAGCATCGGCGCGGGATGTGCCGCTGTGGTTGCCGCTGAGGCTGGTGCATCCTGCGCACGCACGTCGACCGTGACGAAGCCTGCAAGCAACCAACCGGCAGCGAGCAGGGCGAACGGACGAGAGAGATTCATGCCGGCGCCCTCCTCATAGCTTCACGTTGAACATGACACCGAGCAGGGTCACGCGGTAATTCCGCTGCGGCCCTTTATCGGTGTAGATCTTGTGGTCATAGCCCAAGGTCTGGTCGAGACCAAGGTAATGCCAGTCGTTGAAGCTGCCGGTTTCGTGGCGGCCAAATAGGCGCATGCCGAAGCGGCGGGTGAAGTCGACGTTGAAGCCGAGCTCCAGCGTGTTGCTGCGGTATTTGTTGTCGGGAAAACCATCGCCGGCCGCAGCCGCCGCACCGGGTCCGCGATAGGCCAGCGCGCCTAGCGTGGCGTAGTTGTAGCCGACATGGCCCAGCGATCCGCTGTAGTTGTAGCTGAAGTCCGCACGCACGCGGCCGAAGTCGTGGGTCAGCGTGAAGCCCGCGTTGGTGTTGCGCTCGCGGTCGAACTCCCACCACTGGTTGGCATACGGATACAGCGGCCCGCCGAGATTCGGGTTGGTCTGGCCCGGCGTGCCGAGTCCGGCGCCGTTGTCCGCGCCGTCGGAGTCACCCACGTTGGAAATACCCATGCGCGAGGTTTCCACGCCAAGATACGCGCTGGCGGTCGTGCGTGGACCCGGCTGCCAGTCCCACTGCAAGGTGGTACCGGTACTTTGCGTGCTCTGCCGCCCGATCAGGGTGCTGTAGTTGTCGCGATTGCCGTAGAAGGTGGCGGACACCGTGGTGGCGTCGCCGAAGGGATAGGTCACGATCACACGCGCCTTGCTCTCGTTGCGGTCCGACAGGTCGTATTTGCGCATGTCGGCCACGGTATGCGCCGGCAGGCCGGTCGCGGGATCGACGAAGCCCGGTAGCGATTCGGAGAAGAACTGCGTGTAAGGGTCGTAGTTGTAATGACCGCCGCGACGCTGCGCGTACTCGTAGCTGGCGCGGATGGTGGCGTCGCCGATGGAGCGCATCACCCAGTCGATCTTGATGCGGTGCTCGTCCACCCGCTTGCGTTCGCGGTATTTCGGCTCGTTATGGTCGAAAGTGTAGGTAACGCCAAGACTGTTGCGACGGCCGAACTGCCAGTCGCCGCCCAGTTCGAACAGCGTATCCGTATAGCCATATGGCACGTTGCGCACCGTGACGTTGGACGACCAGTACAGCGGATTGCGTGGATCGAAGATGCCCGTCTCACCCGGCACCACACTGCCTTGCGAACCGTTTTCGGAGATGTAGCCGTACTGGCCGGTGAGCGGGTTGTAGGCGAGGTAACGGGTCTTGTTGTCTTCCTTGTACCAACGCAGGCCAGCATGCCAGCCGAAATTGGCACTGGGGTGAAAGTTCACCCGCGCGTCGAACAGGCCGGTGTCGATGCGCGCATTGGCGTTCCTCTGCGATAGCGCCGCGGTGGTGTTCCAGTTGGCGCAGGGCACGGTGTAGTTGGGTCCGCCGATCGGTCGCATGTCGATACCGACCACGCCCGTGCAGGTCACCGGCGCGCGCAACGCATCGTTCTGGCGCATGGTGCCCCAGGCCGCGGCGACGTTGAATTGGCCGTTCCACTTCAACTCCCGCGACAGATCCAGGCGCAGGTTGTGATAGTCGTTGTTCGGTTCCAGCGAGTACTCGCCTTGATAGATGTTGGCGACCTGCGGCAGGCCAAGCACGTTCTGCAACTGGAACGGACTCTGGTAGTCCAGATAATCCTTGTGACTGCGGAAGAACGAGCCGTTGTAGGTGCCGACGAAACGCCAGACCTTGCCCACCTTACGCAGGCCGAGATTGATGTCGGTGGTGGAGAAATCGATCGGGCGCACCGTTTCATTGATGCCACCCGGCAGGCCACCCAGATTGAAGAACATCGGGCCGCCCCATAAACGGGTGCCGTTGCGCTCCTCATTGGTGATGGCGGCCGAGCCCACCCAGCCGCGATACAACTCGCCTTCCAGCGACAGACCCGTGCGCGTGCGGGTAAGCCCGATGGTGCGGCGAGGCGCCGCCGCGGAAACCGCCGCAATCTGCGCTGGCGTACTGCCACCCGGCGTCAACGCAGCCGGCAAGGTGAGATGGGTGCTGCCGATACCATTCCAGACCGGATAGGCATTGGTCGACACCGTGTGCGGCATGTCGCGATAGAACGCTTCCAGCTTGTAGCTGCCGTACTTGCCGGCGCGCAGGCGATAGTACTGGTCGTCGCTGCTGATGCGGCTTCCGCGGAATTCCACGTATTGCCCGGTGCGCCGGTTGTCAAAGTTCAGCGTGAAATAGCCGAGCGCGAAGCCATTCTTCCAGTCGCTGTACTGGCGGAAGAACTCGGCGTTCTTGTCGCCATTGATATGGATGTAACCCAGTTGCAGCAGCCCCCAATAGGTCCAGTCGCTACCTGCCGATAGCGGTGTTTCACTGGCGTCTCGCGGATAGGGATAGAGCGAGCCCGTCGGCGTCCGCAGCATGCCGTTGTGCAACCAGGAGAAACCCTCCTGCCCCGGCGCCATCACCGGTGTCCAACCGCGCGGATCGAGTGCGTTGCCGTACTGCATGTCGCCCACGCGCATGGTGTCGCTGCCATCGGCGACCTGTGCGGCCGCCACACTGGAGAGCATCGCGGCCAGCAGCATCAGGGAGAGCAGTCGGAGCTGGAGCTTGCGCATGTTCCCTCTCCCTCATTTGTGGAACTTGGGACCGGAGGGGTTGTTGGAGCCATGGATATTGGTGTGGCAGGTCAGGCAGCCGCGCCCCATGATCCGTTCGTCCGGCGCCAGCCCGGTGCCCAGTCCGTTGGTGGTCTGCAGATCGTTCGGGTGCCGCGTCATGGTGTGGCACTGCTGGCACAGCATGGGAATCGGCGCGACCAGCAAGGTCTGCTGATTGGAACCGTGCACGTCGTGGCAGTTGAGGCAGTTCTGCCGCACCGGCGCGTGCTCGAACAGGAACGGTCCGCGCTTCTCGGCGTGGCAGGTGTAGCAAGTCTCGTTGACCGTGTCGGTCTTCAGCAGCGGCTTGGTGATGGTGCCGTGCGGGTTGTGGCAATCAGTGCAGGCCATCTGCCCTTCCGGCAGCGGCATATGTGAGCGGCGGTTGAACTTGGCGCGGATGTCCTGATGGCAGCTTGCGCAGACTTCATTGATGGAAGGCTTGGCCAGCACACCCTCCGGCGATTGGCGCGCCATCGGGTTGTGGCAATCGGTGCAGGACAAACCGCGGTTCTCATGCACCGAGCCCAGCCAGTGCTGCCGCGCACCGCCGGCATGGCAGCCCAGGCAAACGGCGGTCTGCGTCTGTGCGGAAGTCTTGGCGTCATGGGTGAAAGCGATGATCGAACCCGGTGCGGTGGGGTTCTTGGCGTGATCGGAGCCCGGGCCATGGCAGCTTTCGCAGGCCGCTTGCGGTCCGGTATGGGCCGCGCCGGCGCGGAACGAAGCGACGTGCAGGGAATGCGAGGCCTGCACATTCTCCAGCGCGTGGCAGGCGATACAGGTCTTGGCGCCTACGGCGTCGGCGTTTGGCGCCAGCGGGCTTTTCGGCACCGCCGCCGCATCGAATGGTGTGGCCGGGTTGTCGCTTACCGGCCGCAGATGCGGGTCGCGATTGCGCGCGTCGTTCGCTCCCATGTCGGTAGCCGGCAGCATGCGTGCGATATCGCTCTGGCTCAGGCCGCTCGAACTGCTCGACGCCGTCTGCTGCGCCCACATCACCGGCGACCAGCACGCCAGGCATAGGGCAACAAGCAGCAAGACCGCCGACGAGAGCGGACTGAGCCAGATTGACTTCGCACGCATGGCTTGAAACCCCTTGGCTAGCGTGAAGCGGCGTCCGTATCGACCCTGTCGCCCCTCACCGGCGACTCACCATGCAACCGATATCGACACAGCACCTCGTCGGAGTATTCACCCTTGCCGGAAGCGGAATAAGCCCTGTCTTTGAAAATGAATGTCCAGGATCAGAGAACAATCGCGATATGTCGCGGCGCGTCATTCAGCCGCTCAAAGCTTGGAGTAGCCTGAAAAAAGCGGCGTATCGCCATGGGGACCCAGGGCATGCAGGACCTCAACGACATTCACTATTTCGTCCAAGTGGTGGAGCACGGCAGCTTCACCGCGGCCAGTCGCGCACTGGGAGTAGCCAAATCCCAGTTGAGCTTTCGCATTGCGCGATTGGAAGAAAATCTCGGCGTACGCCTGATCCAGCGCACCACGCGGCGTTCGCACGTCACCGAAATCGGGCGCCGCTATTACGACCAATGCCGGTTGATGCTTGCGGCCGCCGATCGCGCGCAGCGGGTGATCGACGACGCGCAGGCGATCCCGCGCGGACGCATCCACGTAGCCTGCCCGGTGATGTTCGCGCAACTGCTGCTGGCACCGGTGCTGGTGGGTTTCCTGCGCCAGCATCCGGATGTGCAGGTCGACCTGGATATCTGCCACCACCAGGTCGACGTGGTAGCGCATGGCTACGACATCGCTTTTCGCGTGCGCGCTTCGGTGCAGGATTCCAGCCTGGTGTTGCGCAGTTTCGGCATGGACCCGCAGATGCTGGTCGCAAGCCCCGAGCTGTTGCGCCGGATCGCCCCGCCGCAACAGCCTATCGACCTGCGCGAGATCCCAAGCGTCGGCGTGATCTCCGCCGAGGGCCGCCACTTCTGGACACTGATCGATGCCAGTGGCCACGCGCAGCGCGTCGAGTATCACCCCACGCTTGTCAGCGACGATCTGCAGGTGCTGTATCAGGCGGTGACCGGCGGCCTGGGCGTGGCACAGATGCCGCGCTTCCTCTGCCGCGAACCGATCGCGCGCGGCCAGCTGGTGCCGCTGCTTCCCGCGTGGAGCCTGCCGCCAGGCAATGTGCACGCCGTCTACCCCTCGCGGCACGGACACACGCCGGCCATGCGCAGCTTTATCGACTACGTGGCGGAGCACCTGCCGCGCATACTGGCCGATGCGCAGCGCGGCGCGCCAAGCGGCGACGTAAAACCCTTGCTCGCCGTGGCGTGATGGAAACGGCCGGTGCAGGACTGGCGCAACCCCATCCCTCCTGCTAAAACGCCCCCTGACCCGCCGCACCAATGGGGGAACGGCGGTCCGCGCCCCGTCCAACAGGGCGCGTATCCACGGACGACACTCAGGGACTCACTATGACAAGCAAGTTATGGCCAGCACTCGGCCTGCTGGCGGCCTTCGCATGGAACACGCCGGCCTTCGCCGCACCCGCCGACGAACCCGCGGCCACCGAAACGGCCAACAGCGCGGAATCCTTTCTCAGCGCGCTGCATCCGGCGACCGGCACCGTCACCATTCCCGGTGCGCAGGCCACGCTCAAACTCGAACCGGGCTACAGCTTTCTCCCCGCGGATGACGCGCAACGCGTGCTCTCCGGACTGTGGAACAACCCGCCGGACAAAAGCGTCCTCGGCATGATCCTGCCCAGCACCGACATGCACGTGCTGCTGGACGACAAGGTCTGGGCGGTCGTAGTGACCTTCGTCGACGAAGGCTACGTTTCCGATGCCGATGCCGCGAAGATCAATTACGACGACATGCTCAAGGACATGCAGGCGGCGACCAAGGACGAGAACGCCGATCGCATCAAACAAGGTTATCCCGCCATCGAACTGGCAGGCTGGGCCGAGCCGCCGCACTACGACTCGGCCAGCCACAAGCTGTATTGGGCGCGTAATCTCCGCTTCAAGAAGGCTGACGGCGGCGGCGAAGCCGGTTCGCTGAACTACGACATCCGCGTGCTTGGCCGCCGCGGTTATCTGTCGTTGAATGCGGTAGCGCCCATGGACCAGCTGGCCCAGGTGCGTGCGGACATGCCCAAGGTGCTGGAGATGACCGAGTTCGATGCCGGCCAGCGCTACACCGACTACAACGCCAGCACCGACAAGCTCGCTGCTTACGGTATTGGCGCGCTCGTCGCCGGCGGTATCGCTGCCAAGGCAGGCCTGTTCGCCAAGCTTGGCGCGCTGCTGTTCGCGTTGAAGAAGTTCGTGATCATCGGTATCGCCGCGATTGGCGCGGCAATCTCCAAGCTGTTCGGTCGCAAGAAAACTCAATGACCTGCGCACTCCCCTTCTCCAGATCGGAGAGGGGGAGTTGGCGGGGCCGTCAGCGCGGTGGGGTTTCGTCCAGCCGCACACCCAGCCCGGCAAGGCGGCGCAACCCATCTGCGCTGGGCACCAGAGCGCGGCCCTGCGAAGCGCGGCGCAGCCAGCCCGCATCCAGCATCGCCGCCGTCATCGCCACCCCAAGCGGGCCTCCGACATGCAGGCGACGCTCGGTCCAGTCCAGGCAACCGCGGCCATGCAACTGCGACAGCTGATGGACGCCCTCGACCTCCAGTCCCGCTTCCACCAGAACCTCGGTTCCCGCAGGCAGCAATTGCAGACCTTCGCTTGCCGCATGCAGATACCCACGCGCGAGCATGGCATCGCAGAAGGCCACACCCAGTTGGCCGGCCAGATGGCGATAGCAAGTACGCGCGCGTCGCACCGCAGGGTCGCCACCTGCCGGACGCAGTGCTGCGCCACTGATACGCGGCATCGCCATGGCTTCGAGCATGGCCGCGACATCATCGTCAGCCAGCCGATAGTAACGATGTCGCCCCTGCACATGCAGCGCGAGCAAACCACCCTCCAGCAATCGCTTGAGATGCGCGCTCGCCGTTGCCGCGCCGACTCCTGCAGCCCGCGCCAATTCGCCGGCTGGGCGTGAGGTGCCATCCGACAACGCCAACAGCATCGCAGCGCGCGCGGGCTCGGCCAGCAAGGCACCGACTTCGGCGAGCTGATAGCGATTCAATGAGGTCGCGTCTCTCATGGGCGCAGTCTAATCCTCGCGCTGCAGGAACGTTTCGCTCCAGGTCGAAACATCAAGACAATGCAGCGGACGACACTGTCGACATGGACATGTATCGCGCACCCGACACGCTCGTCATTAACCCTTCCATTCTCTACTTCGGCACACCGGTGGTGCTTATCACCACACGCAACCCCGACGGCTCCGCCAACATCACCCCGATGTCCTCAGCCTGGGCACTGGCGGACCGCGTGGTGATCGGTCTCAGCGGCGGCGGCCAGGGGCTCGCCAATCTAAGGCGCGAAAGAGCATGCGTACTCAACCTTGCCGGCGAGGATATGCATGAAGCGGTAGAACGCCTTGCACCGACCACCGGACGCGATCCTCCGCCGTCCTGGAAACGCGGCTATCGGCACGAAGCGGACAAATTTGCATTGAGCGGCCTGCATACGGCGCCTGCGCTTTCGGTAAACGCGCCACGCATCGCCGAATGTCCGCTGCAACTGGAGGCGCGCGTTCGCCTGGAGTTCTTTCGCCCACTGGACGCCTGGTGCGACAGCGCTGAAGGCTACGCAATATTCGAGCTAGAAGTGCTTCGCGTCCATGCACATGCCGATGTGGTGGTGCCGGGTACTCAGCACATCGACCCACAAGCTTACCGGCCGCTGTTCTATCTGTTCCGGCACTACATGGGTCGTGGTTCGGCGCTCGGCAGGACGTTCAAGGCCGAGGTGTGATCAGGCGCTGAAAAGAAACGGGGCGCTTAAGCGCCCCGTTCTCTCGTGCTTTCCACAGTGGCTTCTTATCCGGCCACCAGCGCATCCAGCGCCGCATTGAACGTCGCACTCGGCCGCATCGCTTTGGTGACCAGCGCGGTATCCGGGCGGTAGTAGCCCTTGATATCCACCGGCTTGCCCTGCGCACCGTTCAACTCGGCGACGATCTTCGCCTCGTTCTCGGTCAGCGACTTGGCGAGCGGTGCGAACTTGGCCTTCAGCGCGGCGTCCTCGTCCTGTGCGGCCAGTGCCTGCGCCCAGTACAGGGCTAGGTAGAAATGGCTGCCGCGGTTGTCGAGTTCGCCGACCTTGCGTGCCGGTGACTTGTTGTTGTCGAGGAATTTGCCAGTGGCCTGATCCAGGGTCTTGGCCAGCACTCCGGCCGCAGCATTGTTGTAGCGATTGCTGAGGTGTTCGAGTGAGGCGGCCAGTGCCAGGAATTCACCCAGCGAATCCCAGCGCAGGCAATCCTCTTCCAGGAACTGCTGCACATGCTTGGGCGCGGAACCGCCGGCGCCCGTCTCGAACAGACCGCCACCGGCCATCAGCGGCACGATGGAAAGCATCTTGGCGCTGGTGCCGAGTTCCATGATCGGGAACAGGTCGGTGAGGTAGTCGCGCAGCACATTGCCGGTGACCGAGATAGTGTCCTGGCCCTTGCGGATGCGCTCCAGCGAGAAACGCGTGGCTTCCACCGGCGACAGGATGCGGATATCCAGGCCGCTGGTGTCGTGATCTTTCAGGTAGCGCTCGACCTTCTTGATGACCTGCGTGTCGTGGGCGCGGGCCGGGTCCAGCCAGAACACGGCGGGCGTGTTGCTGAGGCGCGCGCGGCTCACGGCCAGCTTCACCCAATCCTGGATCGGCGCGTCCTTGGTCTGGCACATGCGCCAGATGTCGCCGGCTTCCACGTTGTGCTCCAGCAGCATGGTGCCGTTGCTGTCGGTGACGCGCACCACGCCGTCGGCGGCGATCTGAAAGGTCTTGTTGTGCGAGCCGTATTCCTCGGCCGCCTGCGCCATCAGGCCGACGTTCGGCACGCTGCCCATGGTGGCGGGATCGAAGGCGCCATGCGCCTTGCAGTCCTCGATCACCACTTGATAGACGCCGGCATAGCTGCGATCCGGAATCAGCGCCTTGGTGTCCTGCAACTTGCCTTCGGCGTTCCACATCTTGCCGGAGTCGCGGATCATCGCCGGCATCGACGCATCGACGATCACGTCGCTGGGCACATGCAGATTGGTGATGCCCTTGTCGGAGTTCACCATGGCCAGCGCGGGGCGCTTGGCGTATTCGGCTTGCACATCGGCGGCCATCTCGGCCTGCTTGTCGGCCGGCAACGCGGCGATGCGCGCGTACAGATCACCGATACCGTTGTTGGGATTGAAGCCGATGGTCTTGAGCGTGTCGGCGTGCTTGGCCAGCACGTCCTTGTAGAACTCGGTGACCACCTCACCGAACATGATCGGGTCGGAGACCTTCATCATGGTGGCCTTCAGATGCAGCGAGAACAGCACGCCCTGCTTCTTCGCGTCCTCGATCTGCGCGTCGACGAAGCTGGCCAGCGCCTTCTTGCTCATCACGGCGGCGTCGATCAATTCACCGGCCGAGATCGAGGTCTTTTCCTTCAGCACGAAGGTGCTTCCGTCCTTGCCGAACCACTCGATCTTCACGTCGGTGGCTTTTTCCACCAGCGCGGACTTCTCGCTGCCATAGAAATCGCCGCCATCCATGTGTGCCACGTGCGTTTTGGAATCGGCGCTCCATGCACCCATCTTGTGCGGGTGCTTGCGCGCGTAGTTCTTCACCGAAAGCGGTGCGCGGCGGTCGGAATTGCCTTCGCGCAGCACCGGGTTCACCGCGCTGCCCTTGACCTTGTCGTAGCGCGCCTGGACGTTCCAGTCGCTCACGTCGCTCGGCGCCTCGGGATACTCCGGCAGCGCATAACCCTGCCCTTGCAGCTCCTTGATCGCGGCCTTGAGCTGCGGCATCGAGGCGCTGATGTTGGGCAGCTTGATGATGTTCGCTTCTGGCGTGGTCGCCAGCTGACCGAGCTCGGCCAGATCGTCGGCCATTTTCTGCTCGTCTTTCATCACGTCCGAAAACTGCGAGATGATGCGGCCGGCAAGAGAGATATCACGCGTCTCCACCGCAATGCCCGCGGGCTTGGTGAAAGCCTGCACGATCGGCAGCAGCGAATGCGTGGCGAGGAAGGGAGCTTCGTCCGTGAGGGTGTAGATGATCTTCGGAGCGTTCGACATGGTGTTCGGTGACCTCTCTCTTGCAACGACAGGTAACGGGGCGGGGCGCTGGCGACTCGGCCGGGACCGGAGCCATGCGGCGCCCACGGGGCTTCGTGATGCGCGGATCGTCCGATTCGCTGGCCCGGAAGGGTGGCCGGAGTCCGCGAAAGCCATGCATTGTCGCGTTTTCGGGTGACAGGGGAAAGCGCGGGCCGGCGCAGAAGGCCGCCCAGCGTGCAGCGCTTGCCTGATTCTCCGGCCGCCGACACGTACGGAATGGTACGGACACCACCCTGCCGTACCGCCTGGGTTCCGCACACGCACAAAAAAAGGAGCGGCAGAGCCACTCCCTTCGTGATTGCCAGCCAAGTCGTTGTTACGGATAGTCCGGAGCTGGCGTCGCTGGGCCGGAAGGCGGCAGTTCCGGGTAACTGACCTTCGGCTGATCGCCGGTCAACGAACCCAGGAACATCACGATGCTGCTCACGTCCGCATCGCTGAGTGCCTGGCCGAGCTGGGTCTCGCCCATGATCCGCACTGCCTCGCCAAGATCGCGCACTTTGCCGCTGTGGAAGTACGGCGCGGTCAACACGATGTTGCGCAGGGTCGGAACCTTGTAGACGAACGCATCGTCGGGCGACTTGCTGACGGCCTGGCGGCCTTTGTCCGCGTCGGGGCGAATCTCCTTGCCCGGCGCCTTCACCAGCCCGAACTTGGCGTACATTTCGCCGCCGGCATTCACGCCGCGATGGCAGGCGATGCAGCCCTTGTCCATGAACGTGCGCAACCCCTCCTTCTGCGCTGCGGTGAGCGCGTTCGCGTCGCCGCGAAGGAACTTGTCGAACGGTGCGTTCGGCGTAGTCAGTGTCGCTTCGAATACGGCGATCGCCTTGGTCGTGTTGTCGAAAGTAATCGGATCCGCCTCGCCCGGAAACGCGGCCTTGAAGCGTGGCAGATAGCCGGGGATGCTTTTCAGGGTCGCTACCACCGCTGCCGGGGTATTGGCCATTTCGACCGGGTTCTGCATCGGGCCGCCGGCCTGTTCGGTGAGATCCTTGGCACGGCCGTCCCAGAACTGCACGAAGTTGAATGCCGAGTTGAATGTGGTTGGCGAGTTGCGCACGCCACGCTGCCAATGATGCCCAATAGATGTGCGTTGCTGGTCCGCACCGCCGGCGCCGATGCTGTGGCAGGAGTTGCAGCTGATCTGCTGGCTCTTCGACAGCCGCCTGTCGAAATAGAGCGCCTTGCCCAGCGCGACACGTGCGGCTGTCGCCTGATTTCCCGGCAAGGCCGGCGCCTGCGCCGGGATGGGCTTGAACAGGGCATTGGCTCGGGCCTGCAGTTCGTCGGCCTGCGCTCCGGCACTGAATGCGAGCGTAGCAAGTGCGGCAAAAGCGGCGATGTGTGCACGTAATAAACGATCCATGTCGTCGAATCCTTGGACGAGGCTATAAGAAAGGTGCGGGTCCAAGGCTTCGATTACGCATGGAGAGCACACCTTGGCCCTGCGATCCTGGTCGTCAGGGCGCAGTGCGTTCAATCAGATTTCTACGAAAGCCGGTGCTTCCGGCCTGCCTCTTTCCCCAGAAGAAGATCGCCGGCCGCACAAAGAACGACGCGCCAGCGCTGCCAAGAACGCGCCTCTACGCGCTACGCTGCGCCAACGACTTGGGGGCAATCGCGATACGCGATCATCCGCAGGCAAGCAGCACCCCACTGACGCGACGCAAGGAGGTCATGATGTCCGTACGCCACCACTCCTGTTTATTCGTCGCTCTCGTTCTTTTGATCGCGCTTGGCGTCGCGCCCGCTGGCGCCGCAGAAAGCACAGTTCTGCTCAAGACCACGAGGTCCTGGGATGGCACCGCCTTTCCGGCCTACCCGCAGGGACAGCCCGAGATCACCGTGCTGCGTATCGTGATACCGCCGCATAGCACGCTCGCATGGCATCACCACCCGGTGATCAATGCGGCTTATGTGCAGCAAGGTCGGCTCATGGTCGAGAAGCACGACCACACCGCGGATGGACCGACCACTTGCTCACTGATCGCCGGGGATGTCCTGCCCGAGCTCGTCGATCAGGTGCATCGCGGCTATACCGGCGATGAAGCCGCGACCTTGATCGTGTTCTACGCCGGCCGTGCCGGCAGCCAGATCACGGTACCGGATGTCTTTCCCGTGGGCCCGGTGCCTACGCGGTGGGCACCACCATGCAGTGAATGGCGGGGCCGGGGGACATAGACAAAGGGCGCGGCATTGCCGCGCCCTTTGTCATCGCCAACACGTGGCTTTACTTCACCGAGAAGTCTTTGCTTCCCGCCGGCTGTCCGTTCAAGGAGACGTCCACCTTGTAATTGCCCACCGGCCAGCCGTCCGGCTTGCTGATCTCGAACTCGGTGGTGGCCGGACCGGTCGGTGCGATGGACTTGCTGTCCTCCTTCACCGTCTGGCCGTCCTGGTAGGTCCATTTCACCGCGATGGTTGCAGTGCCACTGCCCGTGGTGCTGACCGCCGCATGGATGGTGTCCTTGGTGGCGAAGCTGGTGGTGGCCGTGGTGACCTTCTGGTCCGCGCCGACCGCACTGCCGAGGTCGATCGAGGCCACGCTGACCGCGGCCGGCGCCGGTGCGGCGGGAGCCGGCTGGGCTGCCGGTGGTGTGGCGGCGGCAGGCGGTGCGGCCGCTTCTTCCTTCTTGCCGCAGGCGCTGAGCGCCAGGGCCGCGACCAAAGAGAATGCCATCACGTACGGAATACGGTTGAGCTTCATGCGTCGCCCTCCTCAGGCCTTGGCGGGAATTTTCAGCACCTGACCGGGCTTGATCCGGTCGGGGTTGTCCAGCTGATCGCGATTGGCATCGAAAATCTGGTGCCAGTCGTTGGCATTGCCGTAGAACTGTTTGGCGATCTTGGAAAGGTTGTCGCCGGACTGGACCGTGTAGGTCTGCTCTGGCGCATCTGGCGCGGTCGAAACGACCTTGCTCTCCACGTTGCTGAAGTCAGCCTTGGGCGCGTCGGGCGCCGTGGATTTGACATCGCTCTGTACGTTTGAGAAATCGGGCTTGCCCGTTTCATTGCCCATCGAACACTCCTCCGTCCCGAAAGGGATAATCAGTGTTCCGGCTCGATGGTTAACGAGTTGTGATGCCGCCAGGGTGCGGGTTCAGGCCCGGGGCAACGCCGGCTGCACGCGGCGCGCTGTGCGATGACGGGCGCGCCAGCTGCTCCAGCGCGCCGAGAGGCAGGAGAAGATCACGTACAAAGCAGGCGTGCTGAGCAGGGTCAGGCTCTGCGAGAAGATCAGGCCACCAATCATGGCAATACCCAGCGGACGGCGCAGCTCGGAGCCTTCGCCCAGGCCGATGGCGATGGGCAGCGCGGCGAGGATCGCCACCATGGTGGTCATCATGATCGGGCGGAAGCGCACGATGCACGCCTCGCGCGCGGCTTCAAGCGGCGGCTTGCCATGTTCGCGCTGCGCCACCAGGGCGAAGTCGATCATCATGATCGCGTTCTTCTTGACGATGCCGATCAGCAGCACCAGCGCGATCTGCGCAATGATCGAAAGCTCGGTGCCGCTCAGCCACAGCGCCAGCAACGCGCCCACACCCGCCGCCGGCAAGGTGGACAGAATGGTGACCGGGTGGATCAGGCTTTCATACAGCATGCCGAGCACGATGTAGACAGTGACGATGGCACCCAGCAGCAGCCACAGCATGCCGCTCTGCGACTGCTGGAAGCGCCGGAAATCGCCGCCCAGGTTGATGCGGATGTCGCCCGGCAGACGCATACTGCTCGCGGTGTTCTGGATGATCGGCAACGCCTCGCCCATGGTCACGCCCGGTGCGAGATTGAAGCTCAGGCTCATCGTGGTGTACTGATCCTGGTGCTGCACCTGAGTGGGTGCCAGCCCGGGTTCCTGCCGCGCGAAGGACGACAGCGGCACCATCTGCCCGCTGTTGTTGCGCACGTAGATCTGGTTGATCGATTCGGGCGTGGCGGTCTGGTTGGGCAGCGCGTTGATCACCACGCGGTACTGGTTGAGATCGGAATAGATCACGCCCACCGAGCGCTGCCCGAACGAGTCGTACAAGGCACCGTCAATCGTGCCGATGGATACGCCCAGGCGCGCCGCCTTGTCGCGGTCGATCACGATGTTCTGTTGCAGGCCGGCATCGTCGATATCGCTGCCGACGTCGCGAAGCTTGGGATTCTTCTTCAGCTCGGTCACCAGCTTGGGCAACCATTCCTGCAGCTCGTCCGAACTGTCGCCCTGCAATGACACCTGGTACTGCGCACCCTGGCTGGTACCGCCGCCGCCGAAACTGGGCAGATCCTGGATGGGGCGCAGGCGCACGTTGAGATCGGGATAGCGCGCCGCCTTGGCGCTCAGGCGCGACAACACGGCGAAGGTGTCACCTTTGCGACCCTGCGCGTGGGTCCGCAGCTCGATGTCGAAAGAGCCGGCCGCACCCTGGCGGCTGCTGCCCAGGCGCGAACCGACGGTCGCCACATCCGGATCCTTCAGCAGCATGTCGATCAGACGCTGCTGGCGCGCCACCGAATCCTGGAAAGAGACGGTGGCGCCGGAGGTGGCACGACCGCGGATCAGACCGGTGTCCTGCTGCGGGAACAGGCTGGTTTTCACCGTGCCAAACAGGAACACCGTGGCCACGATCAAAGCGAGCGGCGACAACGCGAAGACCAGTACGTGGCGCAGCGAGAAATCCAGCGCCTTGGTGTAGACCTTCAACATGCCGGCCTGGAAGGCTTCAAGCGCATGCCCCAGGCGTGTGGTCGGTTTGTCATTCTCGTGCCCTTGCAGGAAATGTCCGCACAGCGACGAGGTAAGCGTGAGCGAGACCAGGGCCGACACCACGATGGCCGCCACCAGGGTCAGCGTGAACTCCTTGAAGAACATGCCGGTGATACCGCCCATGAATAGCAGCGGCAGGAACACCGCCACCAGCGAGGCGGTGATCGAGACGATGGTGAAACCGATCTCGCGCGCGCCGGCCAGCGCGGCATCCATGCGCGTCATGCCTTGATCGATATGGCGCACGATGTTTTCGATCACCACAATGGCGTCGTCCACCACGAAGCCGATCGAAATCACCAGCGCCAGCAAGGTGAGGTTGTTGAGGGTGAAGCCGAGCACGTACATGGCGACCGCCGCACCGGCCAGCGACAGCGGCACCGCGGCGGTGGCGATCAGCGTGGGCGCCAGGCGGCGCAGGAACAGCGCCATGGTGAGCATCACCATCAGCAGACTGATCAGCAAGGTCGCCTGCACTTCATGCAGCGAGGCGCGGATGGTCGGCGTGCCGTCGAAGTAAGGCGTGAGCGTGGTACCCGGCTGCAGGTATCCGCGCAGCACCGGCACTTCGGCTTTCACCCGGTCGACGGTGGCGATGATGTTGGCGTTGGACTGCCGGTACACATACATCAGGATCGCAGGCTTACCGTCGAACCAGGCGGCCTGATAGGCGTCCTGCGTACCGTCGTACACCTTGGCCACATCGGACAGGCGCACCGGCGTGCCATTACGCGAGGCGATCACCAGTTGCGCGAAATCCTCGGCGGTGTGCAGCGAGTCGTTGGCGGTGACGGTGGTGGTGGTCTTGCCGTCGGAGAGGAAACCCTGCGGCGAGGTGACGTTGGCCGCGGTGAGCGCATTGCGCAGCTGATCGGGCGACAGGCCCATCGCGCTGAGCGAACGCAGGTTCACGTCCACGCGGATCGCCGGCGTAGCGGCACCCTGGATATCCACCGACGACACGCCTTCAAGCTGGCGCAACCGTTGCGCCAGGATGGAGTCGGCGACATCGAACAGATCGCGCTTGGACTGCGTGTCCGAAGTAAGCGCGAAAGCGATGATCGGATCGTCGTTGGGGTTGGCCTTCTGATAGCTCGGCGGACTGTTGAGGCCCGAGGGCAGATCGGTCTGCGCCGCGTTGATCGCGGCCTGCACGTCACGCGCGGCGGCATCCAGGTCGCGGCCGGTGTTGAACATCATGAACACCTGGGTCTGGCCCAGCGAGCTGGACGAGCGCAGCGTGTCGATGCCCGGCACCTGGCCAAGGTGGCGCTCCAGCGGCGCGGCCACGGTGGAGGCCATGGTCTGCGCGCTGGCGCCGGACTGGCTGGCCTGCACGAAGATCACCGGGAACTGCATGTTCGGCAGTGCCGCCACGCCGAGCAGCGAGTAGCAGATCAGGCCCAGCACGAACACGCCCATGGCGAGTAGCGAGGTGCCGATCGGGCGGCGGATGAACGGGCCGGAGATGTTCATGAGCTAAGCGTAGTCCGTTGGCAACCTGGGCTGCGCGCAGGGAGCGTGAAGCAGGGAATCACTGCTTCAACGCACCAGAGGGGATGAGGTTGATTCAGATCGATACCGGCGATGGCCCCGCAAATGGCCATCTCAGGACGCCGAAAGGGGCGGGACCTTGCGGCCCCGCCCCCTGGATATCGCACGCCCGGCGCGCTGCCCGGTCGTCGTCGCATTACGCCGCGGCGCCGTTACCGGTAGCGGCGCGCTCCAGCGCACGCCGTTCGCGGCGCACCCGTAGCCATTCGGAGAAGCGCTCCATGTACAGATAGATCACTGGCGTGGTGTACAGCGTGACCAGCTGCGACAGCAGCAGGCCGCCCACGATGGAGACACCCAGCGGACGGCGCAGCTCGGCGCCAATGCCGTTGCCCAGCGCCAGCGGCAACGCACCCAGCATGGCGGCCGCGGTGGTCATCATGATCGGGCGGAAGCGCAACAGGCAGGCACGGCGGATCGCGTCGGCCGCGTTCATGCCGGTGCGCTGCGCCTCGATGGCGAAGTCGATCATCATGATCGCGTTCTTCTTCACGATACCGATCAGCAGCACGATGCCCACGATGCCGTCCACCGACAGGCTCATGCCGCACAGGATCAGCGCCAGCAACGCACCCACACCGGCCGGCGGCAGGGTGGAGATGATCGTGAGCGGGTGGATGTAGCTCTCGTACAGCACGCCCAGCACGATGTAGATCACCACGATGGCGGCGAGCAGCAACAGCACTTCATCGCCCAGCGAGGAGGAGAACTCCGCCGCCTTGCCGATGAACTGGCCACGCACCTGCGCCGGGAAATTGAGCTGTTTCTCGACTTCGTGGATGGCACTGACCGCATCCGACAGCGAGTAGCCCTGCGCCACGTTGAACGACAGCGTCACCGCCGGCAGCTGCTGCTGATGGCTGACCACCAGCGGCGCGTTGGTCATTTCCGCACTGGCGAGCGAGGCGATCGGAATCGTGCCACCGCCGCCGACCTGGAAGCCGACGTTGCCGGTATTGCCGATACCCGCCGGTGTCGCCGAGTTGCTCGAGGTGAGCTGGCCGAAGCTGGTCGCATTGCTGCCGGTCAGCGCGCCGTTGCCGTTGCCGCGCACGGTGAGCTTGTTGAGCAGATCCTGGCTGGTGCGGAATTCCGGCGCCACTTCCAGCACCACGCGGTACTGGTTGAGCTGGGTGAAGATAGTGGAGATCTGGCGCTGGCCGAAGGCGTCGTACAACGTGTCATCGATGGTCTGCACCGGCACGCCGAAACGGCTGGCCTTCTCGCGATCGATGGTGAGCTTCAGCGCATTGCCGCTATCGGCGAGGTTGTTGTCCACGTCGGCCAGTTCGGGCCGCTGGCGCATCGCCTGAGTCATCTGGGTGGCGTAGCCGGCGAGCTCGGTGGAACTCACCGTGGACAGCGAGTACTGGTATTCGGTGGCGGCGACACGGCTGTCCAGGGTCACGTCCTGCACCGGCTTGAGGTACAGCGCCACGCCCGGAATATCGGCGACCGCGTGCTGCAGGCGCGGCAGAATTTCATCCAGGCCGCCGCGCTCGCCGCGATCCTTCAGCACGATACTGAGCTGGCCCTGGTTCAACGTCGGGTTGATCGAGCCGGCGCCGATGAAGGCCGCCACACCGGTCACCGCCTTGTCCTTGCGCAGCGCCTCGGCAACGGCCTGGGTGCGCTGTTCCATCTGCGGGAAGGCGACGTTCTGGTCCGCCTGCACCACGCCGGTGATCAGGCCGGTGTCCTGCTCGGGCAGCAGGCCCTTCGGAATCACGATGTACAGGAAGATGGTGACCACCACGGTGATCGCCGCGACCATCATGGTGATGCGCTGATGATTCAGCACCCAGCCCAGCGTGCGGTCGTACAGATCCACCGTGCGCGACCACACCGTGCGCTTGCCGGCGGCGGCGTGGCGCTCGTGCGCGTCGTCGCCTTCCGGCAAGGCGTCGGCCTTGAGCAGGTAGGCGCACATCATCGGCGTCAGGGTCAGCGAGACCAGCATCGAGATCGCGACGGCGATGGTCAGCACCCACGCGAACTCATGGAACAGGCGGCCGGTGACGCCGGGCATCAGCAGCAGCGGCAGGAACACCGCGATCAGCGACACCGTCAACGACAGCACGGTGAAGCCGATTTCCTTGGCGCCGATCTCGGCCGCTTCCTTGCCGTCCTTGCCTTGCTCGATGTAGCGCACGATGTTTTCGATCATCACGATCGCATCGTCCACCACGAAGCCGGTGGCGACGGTGAGCGCCATCAGCGAAAGGTTGTCCAGCGACATGCCGGTGAAGGCCATCACGCCGAAGGTGCCCATCAGCGACAGCGGCACCGCCACCGACGGAATGATGGTGGCCCACAGGCGGCGCAGGAATACGAAGATCACCGCCACCACCAGGAAGATGGTGAGGATCAGGGTGAACTGCACGTCCTCGACCGAGGCGCGGATGGTAATGGTGCGGTCGGCGAACACATCCAGATGCACGTCGGCCGGCAGCACGCTGCGCAACTCCGGCAGGATGCCGCGGATGTGCTCCACCGTCTGCACGATGTTGGCGCCCGGCTGGCGGCGCACGTCGAGCAGCACCGCCGGCTTGCCGTTGGCCCACGCGGCGAGCTGGTCGTTCTCGACCCCGTCGATCACGCGCGACACGTCAGAGAGACGCACCGGCGCGCCGTTCTTGTAGCTGATGATGGTGTTCTTGTACTCAGCCGCATCGACCAGCTGATCGTTGGTGCCGATGCTGTAACTCTGGGTCTTGCCGTTGAGCGTGCCCTTGGGCGCGTTCACGTTGGCCTGGGTGAGCGCGCTGCGCACGTCCTCCATGGTCAGGCCGAGGTTGGACAGCTGCGCCGGATTCACCTGGATGCGCACGGCCGGGCGCACGTTGCCGGCGATCGACACCAGGCCCACGCCCTGCACCTGCGACAGCTTCTGCGCCAGGATCGAGTCGGCGATGTTGTTGATGTCGCGCAGCGGCAGCGTGTCGGAGGTGAGCTTGAGCGTGAGGATCGGCGCGTCGGCCGGATTCACGCGGTTGTACACCGGCGGATACGGCAGGTTGTTCGGCAGCGTGCCCTTGGCCTGGCTGATCGCGGCTTGCACATCCTGCGCGGCAATGTCGATGTCGCGGTCCATCGCGAACTGCAGCACGATGGTGGAAAGGCCTGCGGACGAGTCCGAGGTCATCATCGACAGGCCGGAGATCTGGCCGAAGTTGCGCTCCAGCGGCGTGGTGATCAGCGCCGCCATGGTCGAGGCGCTGGCACCCGGATACTGGGTGGTGACCACCAGGCTGGGCGCATCGATTTCCGGCAGCGCCGACACCGGCAGCTGGCGGTAGCCCAGGATGCCGAGCAACAGCACCGCCACCATCAACAACGAAGTGGCGATCGGCCGGCGAATGAATAGCGTCGAGAATCCCATGGGTACTTAGGAGCCTGTTTAGTGTCTTTGAATAGCCCGCGTTGCCATCGAATGGCTGGCAGGCGGTAGTGTGTGGCGCAGCGCCTGGCTGGCTGCCAGGCCAAGCCGCGCGCTGCCGCCTGGCGGCCATTCGATGGCAACCCTCCGGGCCGGATCTGTTTGCCCCCATGGCTGCGTCATCACTCGATCATGTATCGACATACATTCACTCGTTCTTCCTTGCCCTGCGGGCAAACAGATTCCGGCGCGGGCCATTCAAAGACACTAAACAGGCTCCAAAGCCGTCCGTTGAGTACTAGAGCGCAGACACGTCTATGCGTTGCGCGTGATACCGGGCAGCGACGCAGTTAGGCGCCTGCTGCCCGGGCGTTCGACTTAGTTACTGCCACCGCGGCGACCGCCACCCTGGCCGCCTTTCTTGCCGGCCTTCTGCAATTCCTCGGCCGTGGGCGCGGCGGGCACTTCACCCGGCTTGAGCGCCTTGACCTTGCTGCCCGGCTTCAGGCGGAACTGGCCTTCGGTGACGACCTGGTCGTTCACATTGAGACCTGTGCCGATCATCACGTGGCTGTCGCCGACTTCGCCGGCCACTTTCACGGGCTGCATCTTGACCGTGCTGTCGGCCTGCACCTGATAGACGTAATCGCCGTCCGGACCGCGCTGCACCGCCTGCGACGGAATCACCAGGCCGCCGCTGACCGTGTGCACCTTCAGCCGCACGTTGACGAACTGGCCCGGCCACAGATCGTTCTTGTCGTTGCTGAACTCGGAGCGCAGACGGAACGTGCCCGTGGTGGTGTCGATCTGGTTGTCGATCACCCTCAGCACACCACCACTGGCGATGGGGTGCGCGTCAACGCGGTCGAGCGCAGTGACCTCCAGCGGATCGCCGCCGCGCGCTGCGCCGCGCACCATCTCCAGGTTCTGCTCCGGCAAGGTGAACATCACATTGATCGGATGGATCTGGGTGATCGTGACGATGCTGCTGGTCGTGCTGACCAGGTTGCCCGGATCCACACCTCGGATACCGGTGACGCCGTCGACCGGCGACACCACCTTGGTGAAGCCCAGCTGCACCTTGGAGCTATCGATTGCGGCGGCATCGGCCGCCACTGTGGCCTGGTACTGCGCCACGGTATTGCGCAGCGTGTCCAGGTCCTGCTTGGAGATATAACCCTGCGGCGCCAGATTCTGGCTGCGCTCGAGATTGGCGCGCGCGGTGGCCAGCAGCGCCTGATCCTGCTGCCGCTTGGCCACGGCCTGCTCATAGTTGGCCTGGAAGGTGCGCGGATCGATCTGCGCCAGCACATCGCCCTTCTTCACTTCCTGGCCTTCGGTGAAATTCAGGGTCATGAGCTGGCCGGACACCTGCGGGTTCACCGTCACCGTATTAAGTGCCTGCACTGTGCCAAGTGCGGTCAGATAGACCGGCACATCCTTCTTGACCACAGGTTCGACCGTGACTGGAACCGGCGGGGTGTCCTTGTCGTCGCCACCCTTGCCCTGCCCCTTGCCACCGGCCTGGGCCGCCGCGTCGGCATTGCCCCCCGGCTTGTGCATCAGGCGAAACCCGACCGCTCCCACCACGATCACGGCGATAACGATCAGCGCGATCTTCCAAAAACGCGACATGAAAAACTCCTGGATTCAAAGGCGGGCCACCCGACCCCACCGGGCGCAGCATGCGCGCCAGACTTGTACGACGGATGAAAGGATAGGGGCAGATCAACGAAATTAGACAATGCCAGTTGACAGGGGTAACGCATGACCGATGGCAGGGAGGCCGCCCACTATCGCGCGATCGGGCAAAAACCGCCTCTACAGCCATTCGCAGCAAAGGACCGCTGGTCCGCGGGCCGGTTCCCTCCACGCCACTGTGCGGAGTCGCCGGACGCCTGATACTTGTCGTCTGCTTCGTCTATAATCCGCCGCTTATTGCCTGAACCCGGCCCGTCCAGGCCCCGGGTTCATCCACCGAACTGGAGTACTTGCGTGAGCGGTTCCATGACCAAATCCGACCAGAGCTTCATGCGCAGCTTCTCGTTGCTGATCGCTGGCCTGGGTGTGCTGACGCTGCTGCTGATCGGCGGCGCCTGGATGATCTACGACGCCGAACCCAAAGAAGTGAACCCGGAAGCGGCACAGAAAGTAGCCGAGCGCATCGCGCCGGCCAGCGCCGTCTACGCCGGCGACACCGGCCGCGCCGCCATGCAGGCCGCCGCCGAAGCCGCCGCCAAGGCCGCTGCCGCGCAGGTCGCCTACGGTGGCTCCACCGACGGTAAGACCATCTACGACAACCTGTGCCACAGCTGCCACACCGCCGGCGTCGCCGGTGCGCCGAAGCTGGGTGACAAGGGCGCCTGGTCCACGCGCATCGCGCAGGGCCTGGACACGCTGGTCAAGCACGCTACCGACGGCTACAAGGGCCCGGACGGCAACTTCATGCCGGCCAAGGGCGGCAATCCGTCGCTGACCGACGAGCAGGTGAAGAACGCGGTGCACTGGATCGTCGATCAGGCCAAGTAAGCACCGCTTCAATTCAGTTAGAGCAAAACGCCGCCTATAGGGCGGCGTTTTTCGTTCGCCCCTTCTCCCCGCCTGGGGGGCTGGAATGAAGCGCGGACACCTGGGACACCGCCTGATCGTGTTTCAGTGGTAATCGTCTTCGCGCTGATGACGTACCGCCACGATGTTGATGGTGGTGTCGTCGGCAATCTCGAACAACGCGACATACCCTGAGTCGCCGAAACTGATCACCAGCTCGCGCAGGAAGGGATTGGCGGCATCTGCCTTGCGACAGGCAAACGGAAATTCCCTCAGTACATCCATGGCTTTAGTGATCGCCGCCAAAGCACGCTCGGCGGCGTACCAGTCCTTGAGCAGCAGCGCATCGAAGCAACGAGCCAGGTCGTCTTCTGCTTCTTCCGTGAAGCGGACCCGATAACTCATTCGCGGCCTTTCCGTGGGCGGCTGGCCTTCAACTTGGCGGCGAGCTTATCGATCACCTCGTTGGCATCGGCGTAACGACCGGTGCGGCGCGCCTTCTCGGAGGAAGCCAGACCGCGCGCGATGAACTCACGATGCAGCGTGCGGCGGCGAACTTCGGCCCGGATCGAAGCCTCGGTGAAAGCCGACAAGCTCTCGCCTTCGTTAAGCACGCTCGTCACTTCCTCACGGAATTCGGGAGCGACGCGTAGCGGTGGAATGATGGCGGTCTTCATGGCGGCACCATGTGTAGCGATTGCTATACATGCTAGCACGACACTCGCCCAAACCGTTACGACGCTACAGGGCCGGCTCTGTGCTGAGCCACCCAGTCCGCCGCAAAATCCTGCAACTGCGGAAAGAATGCGTCGAAATGCGCCTGCAGTGGCGCGTCGTGCGCCAGCAATACCGGCACAGCGCTATCCACGGGATTTTCGCGCTTGAGCCGGCTGGACAGGCCCTGGAAGGCAAGATCCATTTCTTCTATCTGCGCATAGCCAGCTGGCAGGTCGTGCGCATCCATGTAGCCGCGGAAGCGCCTCAGCAAGGGCGGCAGCATTGCGTCATGCCGATGCAACATGCCGCGCAGTTCGCTGGAGAACCGCTCCAGCGATTGCCCGCCCCAGCGCTCGAAATCGCGCGCCAGCGCATGGTCGAACCACATATCAATCAGGATGCCGCCGTAGCGGCGATACGGCACCGGCAATAGCGCCTTGGCCGCGAGCACTTCAGGATGGCTGTCGGTGAACACGTCGATGGCCCGGTGCAAGCGGATGCCATCGATCACCCGCGCCGGCAGTTGTGCCGGATCCGGCTGCCCATGCACGAAGTCGCCCATCATCCCGCCTAGCCGCAGCCAGTCGTCATCGCCCGACAACAAGGCGTGCGCAAGATGGTTCACAGCGCCTCCGAGTCCACTGGCGGGCGGCAATGCGTTCCGGCGGTTATCATCTTATGCATGAATCCCACTGAGCTTCCCAACGACCCGAGCGCCTTTCCCGAGCAGGAGGCCAGCTTCGCGCTGAGCGGCCCCGCCGGCAAGCTCGAAGCGATGACTGACGTGGCCGAACGCGCCGAAGCGCGTCGCGGCGTGGCTGTCATCTGCCACCCCAACCCCGTGCAGGGCGGCACCATGCACAACAAGGTGGTGACCATGGTCGAGCGCAGCCTGCGCGAATCCGGGCTGGACACGGTGCGCTTCAACTTCCGCGGTACCGGCGAGTCGGCAGGCAGCTACGACAACGGTATCGGTGAGAGCGACGATCTCGCCGCCGTGGTCGCATGGGTGCGCAAAGTGCGCCCCGGCGACGCGGTGTGGCTGGCCGGTTTCTCCTTCGGCAGCTACGTCACCCTGCGCAACGCCGTGGCGCTGAAAGCGGATGTACTGATCAGCATCGCGCCGCCCGCCGGCCGCTGGTCGTTCGAAGCCATCGCCATTCCCACCTGCCCGTGGCTGGTGGTGATGGGCGAGGAAGATGAAGTCGTGGACCCGCAGACCGTGTTCGACTGGATCGACAGCCTGGCGCAGCCGCCCAAGCTCGTGCGCATGCCCGAGACCGGCCATTTCTTCCATCGCCGTCTGATGGACCTGCGCGGCGCGATCAAGCACGACGTGCGCGACTGGCTGCCGCCGCCGCGCAGCTGAGCCATTACTTCGATTACCCCTCATGAGTGAAGATCTTTCGATCGCGCCCAGCGCGCGCTATCACGAAGGCGTCGCCGCGCACCGCTGGGAATCCGACCCGGCCCAGCTCGCCGTGCTGCCCGAGTTCGACCGCATGCACGCCGCCCTGTGCGCAACACCGGCCTCGAACGGCGGTGGTCTGTTTGGACGGCTGAAATCCCTGCTCGGCAACGAGGCGCGTGAAGCCGTGCCCGGCCTGTATCTGTGGGGCAGCGTCGGCCGCGGCAAAACCTTCCTGATGGACCTCTTCGTCGCCAGCCTCCCGCATGGCGTCGCACTGCGCCGGCACTACCACCGCTTCATGGGTGAGGTGCACGAGCGCCTGCGCGAGCTCGGCGAACGACAGGATCCCCTGCTCGAGGTCGCTGATGGCCTCGCCGCGCGCTGCCGCGTGCTGTGCCTGGACGAATTCCTGGTCAACGACATCGGCGACGCGATGATCCTCGGCACCCTGCTTGAAGCGCTGTTCGCGCGCGGCGTGAGCCTGGTCACTACCTCCAATACACAGCCGGCGAATCTCTATAAAGACGGCCTGCAGCGCGCGCGCTTCCTGCCCGCCATCGCACTGATCGAAAAGCACTGCCGCGTGGTGGAAATGATCTCCTCGCGCGACTGGCGCCTGCGCGCACTGACCCAGGCACCGGTGTATTTCACCCCGCCCAGCGCCGAGGCCGAGCGTTCACTGTCGCGCATCTTCACCACGCAAGCGCAGGGCGACGTGATCGAGAACGGCGAAATCATCGTCAACGATCGCCCGATCCCGGTGCGCAAGCAGGCCGGCAATATTCTGTGGTTTGAATTCGATGCACTCTGCGAAGGCCCGCGCGCGGTGGCGGACTACATCGCCATCGCCAAGGCCGGTCCGGCCGTGATCGTCTCCAATGTGCCGCAATTCAGCATCTACACCGACGACGCTGCTCGCCGCTTCGTGCTGCTGGTGGACGAGTTCTACGACCGTCACGTCAAGCTGATCCTCTCCGCCGCCGCACCGATTACCGATCTGTACGACGGCGAGCGCCTGCGCGCGGAATTCGGCCGCACCGAATCGCGCCTGATCGAAATGCAGAGCGAGGAATACCTGGCGTCGGAACACCGCGCCGATTGAGAATTCCGCAGCAGCTCGTTACGGAGCGACTATTTCTGCTTCACGGTGACGCCGCTCAAGACAGGCGGCGTGCCGCAATGACCACCCCGCAAGGCATCCAGATACGCCGCCACCAGCGTCGTCGTGCTCTGCTGCACACCCGCCGCAAACTGCCCGCCGCCGAAGTTCATATGGTTCGCGCCATCAACCACGGCGAGCCAGCGACACCCCGGACTTAATCCATCAAACGCCTGCATGCGCCAGCGATAGTCGCCGCCCAGCCCTTGATCGCGCGTGCCCGTGACCAACAACATCGGCGCGCGGATCGGCGCCCATGCGCCATCGGGAAACACCGGCCCCGGCCCTTCCTGCGACAACGCCACGTAGGCATCGAAACCGCCTTTCGGCTGCAACCCCAGTTTGTTGCGCGCCCCAGCTTCCAGCATCACCGTGATGGCGCCCATCGAGTGCCCCAGCAGTGCCTTGAACGATGCATGGCAACGCTGCTCCGACCACGCCAGCGCGGCATCGACATCCATAAAGCGCGCCTTGTACGCCGGCGCGTCGGTAACCAGTGCGGTGAGACCACCCTTGAATCCGTCACTGCGCATGTCCTGCTTCAACACCGGCAGGCCACTCTCGCGATGCCCCATCACCAGCACACGCCAGCCGTCCTTGCTCATCGCTTCGCCCACATAACGCAGGCCGCTTTCGCTACCACCCGCGCCGTGAGAAACCAGCAGCAATGGCGGACAACCGTTTGCGCTGACCGGCTCATACACCTGCAGCGGTGTCTGCGCGCCGTCGGCACGCGGCACCGTCAGCCGCTCCGAGGCATGCGCCGCCCAGGCACCGATCAGCAACAGCGCGGCCATCCATATACCTACGCGTAGCGACATACGTCCGCCTCCTCAAGAAGCATCACGTCAACCCACCACATGCTGGTAACGTGGCGCCCTTCCCCGTGACCGGAGCCCGCCATGTCCAGCCTGCTGATCCTGGCCCTGCTAACCGCCGCCGCGGCGGATACCCCCAGCGACGACTTCACAACGCGCGTCACGCAAGCCAAGTTGACCGAAGCCAGCGCCACCGGCCCGGCCTACCAAAAGCAGCTGTGGGACCAAATCGGCAACCCGACCACCGACGCACTCAAGGGCTGCATCAGCTCCCTGCCGAAAGCCAACAAAGCCCCCTTCACCCTCGTCGCCGACGTACAACCCGACGGCAACCTCACCCGCGTCGAAGTCCGCCCCACCACCGACGTCGCCACCTGCCTCCTCAGCCGCTTCGCCACCTGGAAACTGCCAGCACCACCGAGCAGCCCCGCGCCGTATTCGATCGAAGTGGATTTCACGATCACGCACTAGATGCGAAGCGAACCCATGATCGAGCTTCCGGGCTGGAGGACAGGCCCCGTAGAAAACCACCCCAACGTCTGACACTGGTAAAGACGTAGCTACAGAGCGCGCCGCCTGCTCTCAGGCCATTTCTCTTTGGTTACTTTCTCTCTAGGCCCCCTCGGGGGGTTGGGCCAGCAAAGAGAAAGTGACCCGGCTCGCGGCAGCGAGTCGGAAGCCCGCGGCAGGCGAGCCAGGGCACGCAGACGCGACAATCGAAGCACTTCACTACTGGATTCCAGCCTTCGCTGGAATGACGAAGTAGGCGGGAATGGCTCAAGGGCCGCTCCCGCCCCCCACGAGGAAGAGGAAGCCACCCCCACACTTCCGAACCCCCACTAAAAAATTTCCAATCCCCGCCAACCCCGCACCCCATCCCGCCCCACCCCACTTATCCACCGCCTTATGCACAACTTATTGGGTTGACCCACCCCATCCCACCCGATATGTTGTGCCCCGTCGGTGCCACTCTCAGACCCACGGTCGGATTGGCTTAATAGGGAATCCGGTGCGAATCCGGAACTGCCCCGCAGCGGTAAGCAGAAACGAAAGCCCCCATCGCACTGGCCCACTGTGGCTGGGAAGCGGGAGCGAGTAGGCCGGGTCGCAAGGCCCATGTCTGCGAGTCCGAAGACCTGCCGGCACATCGCGAACTGAGCTTCGCGGTGAGTGATGGCGGCTTCCGCGGGGAAGCGCGTCGTGGCGCAGGGCGCGTTGCCCTGCCGATCGACCGTCCGCGCAAATCGCCATCGTCTCAGCCCCTGCGCGCGGGAGCAGGTAGTTGATGAATGTTTTCCCTGGCCTGGAGCGATGCCGCCATGCAACCTATCGATACCGACTCGCGCGAGCGCACTGACGACCGCGCGGACGCATCCGCTTTCCCCGCCGCCGAGGCGGCCCCTGCCACCCACACGCCCGCGGCGATGGAAGCGATCGCGGAAACCCCGTTTGCCCTCACTCCCCCGCACAACCCCGGCCAGATGCGCGTCACCAAGCGCAATGGCGGCCAGGAAGTGGTCGACGTCAACAAGATCGTGCGCGCGGTGACCCGCGCCGGCGAAGGCCTGCACGCGGTCGACCCGCTGCGCGTGGCCCTGAAGACCATCGGCGGCCTGTACGACGGCGCCACCACGCGCGAGCTGGACGAACTGTCCATCCGCACTGCCGCCGCGCTCACTGCCGAAGAACCCGAATACGGCCAGCTCGCCGCGCGCCTACTTGGCGCGTACGTCGACAAGGAAGTGAGCGGCCAGGAAATCCAGAGCTTCTCGCAGTCGATCGCACGCGGCTCGGAACTGGGCATCCTCAACGGTCGCCTGCGCGATTTCGTTGCCGCCAACGCGCGCAAGCTCAACGACGCCATCGACGTCCACGCTACGCGCCGCTTCGAGTACTTCGGCCTGCGCACCGTGTACGACCGCTACCTGCTGCGCCATCCGCAGCAGCGCAAGGTCATCGAGACGCCGCAGTACTTCTTCATGCGCATCGCCTGCGCGCTGGGCGGCAACGAGATCGGCGAGACGCTGGAGCTGTACCGTTTGCTGTCGTCGCTGGAATACATCGCCAGCTCGCCCACGCTGTTCAACGCCGGCACCGCGCACGAACAGCTCAGCTCCTGCTTCCTGCTCGACTCGCCCACCGATTCGCTGGAGTCGATCTACGAGAAGTACGGCGACGTCGCCAAGCTCAGCAAGTTCGCCGGCGGCATCGGCCTGGCCTATTCGCGCGTGCGTTCGCGCGGCTCGCTGATCAAGGGCACCAACGGCCATTCCAACGGCCTGGTGCCGTGGCTGAAGACGCTGGACGCCTCGGTCGCCGCGGTGAACCAGGGCGGCAAGCGCAAGGGCGCGGCCTGCGTGTACCTGGAGCCGTGGCACGCCGACATCGAGGAATTCCTCGAACTGCGCGACAACACCGGCGACGAAGCGCGCCGCACGCACAACCTCAACCTGGCCAACTGGATTCCCGACGAATTCATGCGCCGCGTGGAGAGCGATGGCGACTGGTCGCTGTTCGATCCCAAGATCGTGCCGCACTTCGTCGACAGCTGGGGCGAGACCTTCGAGCGCGCCTATCGCGAAGCCGAAACCAGTGGCCTCGCCGCGAAGAAGGTCAAGGCCCGCGAGCTGTACGCCCGCATGCTGCGCACCTTGGCGCAGACCGGCAACGGCTGGATGACCTTCAAGGATCGCAGCAACGCCACCAGCAACCAGACGGCCAAGGCCGAGAACGTCATCCACCTGTCCAACCTGTGCACCGAGATCCTCGAGGTGACCAACGCGGGTGAGACGGCGGTGTGCAACCTCGGCTCGATCAATCTTGCGCGCCATGTCGTCGACGGCGTGTTCGATTTCGAGAAGCTCGCTGCCACCGCGCGCACCGCGGTGCGTCAGCTGGACCGCGTGATCGATCTCAACTTCTACCCGATCGACACCGCCGCCACCGCCAACCGCAAGTGGCGCCCGGTGGGCCTGGGCGTGATGGGCCTGCAGGATGTGTTCTTCAAGCTGCGCCTGCCGTTCGACTCCGCCGAAGCACTGGCGCTGTCGACGCGCATCGCCGAAGAGATCTATTTCAACGCGCTGTCGATGTCGAACGAACTTGCCGAACAGGCCGGCGCGCATCCGGGCTTCGACGAGAGCCGCGCAGCCAATGGCGAACTGCAGTTCGATTACTGGCAGCAAGCCGCGCCGCACGACACCGCGCGCTGGGATGCCCTGCGTGCGCGCATCAAGCAGCACGGCCTGCGCAACTCGCTGCTGATCGCCATCGCTCCGACCGCGACCATCGCCTCCATCGCCGGCTGCTATGAGTGCATCGAGCCGCAGGTCAGCAACCTGTTCAAACGCGAAACGCTGTCGGGCGACTTCCTGGTAGTGAACCGCCATCTGGTCGACGAGCTGAAGACACTCGGCCTGTGGACACCGGAAGTCCGCGACCAGATCAAGCTGGCCGAAGGCTCCATCCAGGGCATCGTCGCGATTCCGGAGCGCCTGCGCCTGATCTATCGCACCGTCTGGGAGCTGCCGCAGAAGGCCTTGATCGATCTGGCCGCATCGCGCGGTGCGTACATCGACCAGAGCCAGTCGCTGAACCTGTTCATGGAGAACCCGAACATCGGCCAACTCAGCTCCATGTACATGTATGCATGGAAGTCGGGGGTGAAGACCACCTATTACTTGCGCTCGCGTCCCGCCACCAAGATCACCAAGACGACGGTGTCCGCTCCGGCGGCGAAGGTCGAAGCACCCGTGGTCGACCAGGATCAGGCCAACGCTGCGGTGTTCTGCTCACTCGAGAACCCCGAGTACTGCGAAGCCTGCCAGTAACCCATCGCCGGCCGGATCCGGGAGAACCCTTCATGACACTGGAGCGATCGATCATCATCGCTGCCGAACAAGCGCTGTCCATCCACTCGCGCGGCGATATCGCCGACGCCGTGGGCGCCAGCTTTGGCTCGGACGGACTGGTGGTGACGGAAGACGACGTGTCGAAGGATTTCTTCTTGCTCAGCACCGGACTGGCCGGCGAGCTGTTTCAGAAGTTCACCAACTACCGCATCCCCGTCGCCGTGGTGATCAAGGATTTCTCGTCCTACGGCGAACGCTTTGCGGAGCTGGCCCGGGAGCATGCCACGCACGCTTCCGTCCGTTTCGTCCACTCGACGGCTGAGGCGGTCGAGTGGCTGACCTCCCGGTCGGCGGCCTAGCGCGCCCCTGGCGCCAGCCGTCGATATACCTACTAGAACATCTATCGGGAACCACCGTGTCCACTCAGTCCGAACGCAACCAACGCATCCTCGACCCCGGCTTCGAACTCACCCTGCGCCCCATGCGCTACCCCGAGTTCTACGAGATGTACCGCAACGCCATCAAGAACACCTGGACGGTGGAGGAAGTGGACTTCTCGCTGGATGTCACCGACCTCAAGTCGAAGATGTCGGATGCGGATCGCCATCTGATCCACCGCCTGGTGGCGTTCTTCGCTACCGGCGACACCATCGTGTCGAACAACCTGGTGCTGAATCTTTACCAGCACATCAATTCGCCGGAAGCGCGCATGTATCTGTCGCGCCAGTTGTATGAGGAAGCGCTGCATGTGCAGTTCTACCTGACGCTGCTGGACACCTACATTCCCGATCCCGCCGAGCGCCATAAAGCGTTCGACGCGATTCAGAACATCCCCTCGATCCGTCAGAAGGGTGAGTTCTGCTTCAAGTGGATCGACTCCATCCAGAATCTGCATCGATTGGAAACGCGCGAGCAACGTCGGCAGTTCCTGCTCAATCTGATCTGCTTCGCAGCATGCATTGAAGGCCTGTTCTTTTTTGCGGCGTTCGCCTACGTGTACTTCCTGCGTTCGCGCGGCCTGCTGCATGGCTTGGCCTCGGGCACCAACTGGGTGTTTCGCGATGAGTCCGGCCACATGGGCTTTGCGTTCGAAGTGGTGCACACCGTGCGCGCGGAGGAGCCTGAGCTGTTCGATGACGCCATGCGCGTGCAGATCGAGCAGATGCTGGAAGATGCCATCGCCTGCGAGACGCAGTTCGCGGAGGATGTACTTTCCGGTGGCGTGGCGGGTCTGTCGGTGAAGGATATGCGCCAGTATCTGGAGTATTGCGCCGATCAGCGGCTGACTCAGCTCGATCTGCCGAAGAAGTATGGGGCGAAGAATCCGTTCGACTTTATGGATCTGCAGGATGTGCAGGAAGTGACTAACTTCTTTGAGAGGCGGGTGTCGGCGTATCAGGTGGGGGTTGAGGGCGAGGTCGCCTTTGATATGTCGTTCTAGTTGCGCCTTCTTACTTCGTCTTACCGGCGTGTCGATTTCGTCATTCCGGCGTAGGCCGGAATCCAGTGGTGTTGTCGCTCGGTTGTCGCGTTGTTTTGCACTGGTCCGCCTGCGGCGGGCTTCCGTCTCGCTGCCGCGAGCCGGGTCACTTTTCTTTGCTTGCCCAAAGAAAAGTAACCAAAAGAAAAGGCACCCCTCTTGCGCGCCCTCCGGCTTCGCCTGCGGGTTCGTGAGGGTTGGCCGGGCTTTTCGACACGACGTCCCTGTCGTGTCGAAAAGGCGCAGGCGTCCTGCCTGCGCCCCCTTCGGGGCCTGATCGTCCAACCCTCACCGCTCCACAGGGGCCTCGGTTACGGGCTCGCTGACGCATCGCCTAGTAAAGCTTCTGCCCCCTCCCCTGCACGCAGGGGAGGGTTGGGGTGGGGTCTGGGTGCTCGAGATAACGTGGCTATCGATCAACAACTAAGCCGCGCAGTCCATCACGCCCAGCTGTTGTCGTCGAAGCCGATGTCGTCGTTGAAATCGCTATCCGTCTGCGCGAAATCCTGATCGCTGTCGTTCTGCGACGCGCTGTCGTCGTAGAAGTTGTTCTGGGTGATGTTTTCCACCACGTTCGGCTGGTTGTCGCCGAAGAAGCCGCCGCCGTGGTGGCCACCCATCAGGCTTTCAATGCCGTTGAACAAGAACATGCCGCCGGCTACGCCGGCGGCGGTGGTGGCGGCGCTGGCGAGAAAGCTCGGGGCGGCGGCCGGTTGTGCTTGCGGCGCTGGCGCGCCGCCACCGAACAAGCGCTCGCGCCAACCCGGTGCCTGTGCGGGTGGCGGTGTTGCTGACTGCGGTTGGTTCCACGCACCTGCCTGGCCACCGAGGAAACTGCCACCACCCTGCCCGCCAAGCTGCGCCTGCAGTTGGGCGATCTGTGCCTTGGCGTTATCCAGCGCCTGTTGCTGCAACAGGCTGCGCTGGACCAGCAGATATAACGCGTCGGGTTGGCTGGCGAGGCGCTGCTGAATCAGTGCGTCGGCCTGCGGGTCTTTGGCAACGCCGCGCACGGCGGCGAGGCGTTGCAGGAAATCTTCGAGCAGTTGTTGTTCCTGGGGATTCATGGGGTGCGTCCTCGTGGGGATGTGGGATTCGATATCCGGCGGCCAGGCCTGGACACGTCAAAGTCGGATGTATGCCTGCGGCGGATGACATCAAGGTCACCCTGCCATTCGTTGGGATCGTCGGTTCAGTTCGACAAGAAGTTGCGATGCATGCGAATCAGCTTCTGATGACGGCGGGGCGCGTACGCCCCGCCGCGGGTTTTACTTCGACGCTTCGTGCGCCGTGAGGTTCACGAATGGCAGGGCGCCACCGCCGTTGTAGGTCGGCAGGTGGCCGTCCCATTTCTCGATCGCCGACATCTGCACCACGTTCGGGTTTTGCCGCAACGCCTCGCCTTTGAGCGAGATTGCCTTGGCTTCCGCCTGCGCGATGGTCAGTTGTGCCTGCGCCTTGCCTTGCGCTTCAGCCTCCACTTTCTGCGCCTCGGCCTGCGCCTGGGCGACTTCGTTCTGGCGTTGCTCGGCCATCTGCGTCGCCTGGATCTTCGCGTTGATGGATTGCACGACGTTGTCAGGCAGACGCAGCTCACCCACCCAATAAATCTTCTCCAACACAATGCCGACCGGCGCCACTTCATCGGCGACGTCTTTCTGCACCGCGTCGATCAGGCGAGCCTTGCCCTTGCCGTAGACCGATTCGATATCCAGGCCGGAGGCCTCCTTCACCAGCGCGTCGCGGATCATGTTGCGCAGGTAGATGTCGGTGATCTCGTCGATGCCCTTGCGGTACTTCTGGAAGATCAGCGTCACCTTGGACGGATCGATGTGATACGTGATGCCGACGTCGGCATTCACGATCAGACCCTGCGCTGTCTGAAAGCTCAACGACTCATCCACCGGCCGTCCTTCGTTCGACGAGCGCGTGAACGTATAGGTCTGGGTGAACGTGGGGAAGGTGTACATCTCATAGCCCCAGCCTACCCAGTAGCGTCCGGGCGGCAGTTCCTGCAGCGAGCCCTTGCCATCGCCGTACATCTGGAACTTCACGCCGACATTGCCCGCCGGCACCTTGTCGCAGGCGGCGAGCATCAGGGTCGAAAGCGCGAGACACATCATCAACGGGCGTTTCATGGTTCGATCATTCCTTGTGACTGAGAAAGCGGCGCATGAAGCGATAGCTCCACGCCGCAAGCAGGCCGAACAGGACCAGGCCGACGACCACGGCAAGCGTGTTCGTCGCGGAGATCAGTAGCGGACCGATAAAACCGATGTAGAACAGCAGACAGAGCAGCAACAGCCATGGGCTGTCGGCTGCGCGCGAAAACAGCGTCTTCATGACGGCACTCCAGTGCGGTGACGGGGAAGGGTTATCGGCGTGCGCCACATCGCCGCGAATGCACGGCGTGATGATGCGTTCGGCTGACGCCGAAGCACTCAAGGAATCGATGGGCGTTACGCCGGAGGGCGTTGGCTAGATGGGCATGGCCCGGCGCTGCGGCGCGTAGATCGGCTGCGACACGCAGCGCGAGGAAAGAAGCGAACGACGAACGTCGAAAGTCTTCATATGCGCACTCCAGTGCGCGAGGCAGGTGACGACGGCGGCGGATTCTACTCTCGAAAATTTGGAGTGGCGCGATTTCGCTACATCATTACGTTGGGTGTAATGCGAGAAGCTGAGAGGTTGGCTCAAGTACTCACCCCCTCCCAACCTCCCCCTGTCCCACGGGACTAGCTTCGCGTCGCAAGCAGGGGGAGGGGCAAAGAGCTAAGGACTTGCGACACTTGCTCCCTCCCCTGCTCGCAGGGGAGGGTTGGGGAGGGGTAACGCCCTTGTGACATCGCCTCCCTGCCGCCCGACCTATTGACTACACCTGTAGTCAAGGCGTAGCGTGCCTACACCTGTAGTCACCCGGCGTCACGATCATGTCCAAGCCTTCCATTGGCGACCAGGAACTCGCCCTGCTCCACTACCTGGCCGAACACGAACCCGTCTCCGTGGGCGAAGTCGCCAGCGGTTTCGGCGAACCGCGCGGCCTGGCGCGCTCCACCGTGCTCACCATGATGGAGCGTCTGCGCAGCAAGGGTTATCTGCGCCGCCGGCAGGCCAGCGGCATGTATCGCTACAGCACCGCCACCGGCCCGGGCGAAGCGATGCGGCAGGCGGTGGGGCAATTCGTGGAGAACACCTTGTCCGGCTCGGTCTCGCCCTTCGTCGCATGGATGTCGGAGAAGGCCGAAGTCAGCGACCACGAGCTGGCCGAGCTGCAAGCACTGGTGAACCAGCTTCAATCGCGACGCAAGGAGGGCTGACATGGACAGCTTCAGCGCTTTTGCCGACGCCGTTTTCCCCCGCCTCGTTTGGACGTCCATCCAGGCCGCCGTTCTGATCGCGGCGCTGTGGTGGATCGGCCGCCGCGTGCCGCGCCTGTCGCCCGCCATGCGCTGCATGATGTGGTGGCTGGTGGCATTGCAACTGCTGCTTGGCTTGTTGCTGGCCAAGCCGCTGGAACTCCCATTGCTGGCGCCGCCATCGGCCTTGCCCGATGTCGCCAACGTCGCCGTAGCGCATCGTGACCGCACCGAAATCATCCAGGCCATCGAGACCCCGGTGGTCGCGGCGCCAATCGTGACCGAGACGCATACCATCGCGCCCGCATCCACACCGTGGCCCTGGCGCGAAACGCTGGTGGCACTGTGGCTGCTCGGCATGGCGGCGCAACTGCTGCTGGCCCTGCGTCAATGGCGCGAGACGCGCGCCGTGATCCGCGGCTCGATGCCGCTCCACGACGACACGATGCACGACCTCTGCGCCCAGCAAGCACACGCGCTCGGCCTGCGCCGCTGTCCGGAACTGCGCCAATCGGATGCCATCGTCTCGCCGCAGGTGACTGGACTATGGCGTCCGCTGGTGTTGCTGCCCGCCGAACACACGCTGGCACCGGCGGAAGCGGCGATGGCGCTTGCACACGAGCTGGCTCATCTGCGTCGCGGCGATCTGTGGCTCGGCTGGGTGCCGGCGATCGCGCAGCGCGTGTTCTTCTTCCATCCGCTGGTGGGCTGGGCGATGCGCGAATACGCATTCCATCGCGAAGCCGCCTGCGATGCGCAGGTACTGCGGCAGTCGCGCGCCGAACCACAGGACTACGGCCGTCTGTTGCTGCGTCTCGGTGTGGCCTTCCCTGTGCCTTCCGGCCTGGCCGGTGCATCTCCCACGTTTCAGAACCTGAAAAGGCGACTGCTCATGTTGCAGCAATCCGTCAACGACACCACGCCGCGCGTGCGCGGCTGGCTGCTGGTGGCGCTGGTGGCGGCGGCCGGCGTGCTGCCCTATCGCGTCACCGCGCGCGGCATGGAGATCAACAACAGCAACGTCAATCCCGGCATGAGTGAAACCTCGCAGGACGCGACGCCAGCCAAGCGCACCTCCGACAGCACCGTGTCGACGACTGACGAAGTGCCACCGCCCCCGCCGATGCCGGATATCCCGCCGCCGCGCAGTGCGAAACCTATGGGTGTGGCGGCGCATCCCATGCCCACCCCCTCTCCGGTCGCCACGCCCAAGCCGGCACCCGCACCACGCGAGATGGTCGCGGCCTCGCCGACACCGCAGCCCTATCCGATACCCGCGGTACCGCCCGTGCCCGCGACGCCAGCCACACCGGCGACGCCCGCTACGCCTGCGACACCGCCCACGCCGCCGACGCCTCCCACACCGCCAATGCCGCCCGCACCGTATGCAGCGGACCTCGGCGACGCGCGCCACATGGACATCGATGTGTATACCGGCGCCGAACGCGGCTTCGCTCTGTTCGATCACGACAGCATCACCATGAACGGCGATACCGAGGATCTGAAGATCGCAAAACGCCTTCGTAGCTCGTCATCGGATTCGATGCTCTGGTTCCGACGCGGAAACGCCGCCTATGTCGTGCACGATCGCGACTTCATTCAGCGCGCCAAGGCCGCCTACGCCCCGACCAAAGATATGGCACGCCAGCAGGGTGAGCTGGCCGGCCGGCAAGGCGAACTGGCGGGTCGCCAGGGCGGACTGGGCGCACGGCTGGGTGCGCTTGCCGCGCGGCACGTGGAACTCGAATCGCGCCGCATGGCCATTAACCAAGAGCGCCAAAGCCTGAGCCTCGCGCGGCAAGTCAGTGGTGAAGCAAGTACCGACGCGCAGAACGCCGCGATCGATGGACGCCTCAGCGGCATCGACAGCCAGCTCAGGGATATCGCCAGTCAGCAGGCCGACCTCAATCGCGAACAAGCCGAACTCAACCGGCAGCAAGCCGATCTGTCACGCCAACAGCTGGAGATGTCCAAGCGCCAGCGCGAGATGACGCTTCGCGTGGACGAACAAATGGACAAGTTGCTCAATGAAGCGCTGGCTCAAGGCGTCGCACAACCCGCGGGCAGCCGCTAAGCGATCCACCCACTCTTCCCAGGAGATTCCTCGCCATGCCGCAGCGCTACCAGCCTCTTCGTTCGCCATCCCGCACACGCTGGATATCGGCGGCGCTCGTCACCCTGCTCTGCCTGATGCCTCTCGGTAGCGCCAGCGCGTCTGGCTGGCAGAGCACCTACGTGCCGCCAACGCCACCTACGCCGCCGGCACCGCCTGCGCCACCCTCTCCGCCGCCAGCGCCACCGGCGCCGCCTGCCTATACGGCGGGACTTACCGGCCGCCATATCTCCATCCATACCCATGGCGCCAACGAGGGCTTCGCGTTGATCGACGGCGACTCGGTCACCATCAATGGCTCCGAGCAGGACCTGCACACCATCCAGCAACTGCAGGACAAACGATCCACTTTTCTGTGGTTCCGCCGCGGCGACAAAGCATGGGTGGTCCGCGATCCCGCTTACGTCGCGCGAGCCAAGGCCGCCTACGCCGAAGTGGAAGCCATCGGCCACGAGCAAGGCAAACTTGGCGGCGAGCAAGGCAAGCTCGGTGGACAGCAGGGCAAGCTCGGCGCCGAACAGGGCGCGCTGGGTGCGCGCCAGGGCTCGTTGGCCAGCAAGCAGGCCATGCTTGCCAGCCGCGAAGCCGAGCTCGCCTCCCTCGAAGCCCAGGGCAAGCCGGCCAGCGAGATCGCGGAGGGACGCAAGCAACTGGCCTCCGCCCAGGCAGAGCTCGAAGCCCAACAGAAAATGCTGGGCGACCAGCAGGAAGCGCTGGGCCGCCAGCAAACCGTGCTCGGCAAACAACAGGCATCCCTGGGCGCCGAGCAGGAAGCGCTGAGCAAGCGCCAGGAACGCGCCACCACGCAAGCCAACGAACAACTGCGGAAGCTGATGGACGAAGCCCTGGCCAAGGGCGTGGCGCAAGCGGCCAGCGCGAACTGACACGCTACGCAGACACCAACAAAAACGGCGGCCATGATGGCCGCCGTTTTCTTTTACCGTCCGCCCATCAATCCATCTTCGGCGGCTTCAACGCATATTCCTTCGGCGGCGTCGCGCCCATCAGGTTGCGCACGAAGTAATCCCAGCGCTTGCGCGTCATGTAATAACCGGCCGTGGCGTAGCCATGGTGCGCATTGGGAATCAGCAAAAGATCGAAGTCCTTGTTGGCCTTGATCAGCGCATCCACCACCAGCAGGGTCTGATACGGCGGCACGTTGTCGTCCATGGTGCCGTGCGCGAGCAGCAAGTGGCCCTTGAGCTTGTCGGCATAGACCTGGTTGGCCTGCTTGTCGTAATTGCTGTTGCCGTCCTTGTCCTTCACCAGCAGGCCCTGCCACTTCTCGGCCCAGTCGTCCTCGTAGTTGCGGTTGTCGTGGTTGCCGCTCTCGGCGATGCCGACCTTGAAGAAGTCCGGGTACATGAACATCGCACCCACCGTGGCGTTGCCACCACCGGAATGACCCCACATGCCTACGCGGTCGAGATCGATCCACGCGTAACGCTTGCCCAGTTCCTTCAGGCCAGCGACCTGGTCAGGCAGCGTGTTGTCGATGATGTTGCCGAAATACGCATCGTGGAACGCCTTGGAGCGCCACGGCGTACCCATGCCATCGATGGCGACCACGATGAAACCCAGCTCGGCCAGTGCCTGATGATCGCCGCGCGCCGGCGTAAAGCTGCGCGTGCCGACGGATCCGGTCTGCGGACCCGGATACACGTAATCGACGATCGGGTACTTCTTGCTCGGATCGAAGTTCGTCGGCTTGAACATCAGGCCGTACAGATCGGTCTTGCCATCGCGCCCCTTCACCGTGAACGGCTCTGGCGCCTTCCAGCCGGAAGCGAGCAGGCGGCTGATGTCCGCCTTGGCGACCTCGGCCACGTTGCTGCCATCGAGCGCTGAGCGCAGCACCGTCACCGGCGGCACGATCGGCGTCGAATAGGTATCCACAAACAGACGTCCGTCCGGCGACAGCACGACGGCATGGTCCGAAGCCTCCGGCGTCAGCAGCGTCGGCTTGCCGCCGTCCAGGCTCACCTTCCAGAACTGCTGGTAATACGGGTTCACACCATCGGTGCGTCCCACGCCACGGAACCACAGCGTGCGCGTCTTGGCGTCGACCTTCAGCACTTCGGTGACATTGCCTTCGCCAGTGGTGATCGCGCGCTTGAGCTTGCCGGTCTTCAGGTCGTACAGGTAGAGGTTGCCCCAGTTATTGCGCTCACTGAACCAGATCGCCTCGTTGGTCTCCGGCAGATAGCTCCAGTTGACCTTGCCGTTGCCGCTCTCGTAGTAGGTCGGCACTTTCTCGTCGAACACCGTGCGCACGGTACCGGTCGCCGCGTCGGCGATATGGAACCAGGCCTGCTTGTGATCGCGCGAGGACGACACGAAAGCCAGCGTCTTGCCATCGGCTGCCCACTGCACATCGTCCCAGCCGCCATCGCGGCCACAGCTCACGTCGTCGCACAGCGTGGAGCGGTGCTGGTCGGGCGCCATCTTCAGGCGCACCACTTTCTTGGCCGGCACATCGATGATCACGCGCTCGATCATCGTCACATGCTCATCGCCCACCAGCGGGTACTTCCACTTCTCCAGCTTGGGATGGCCGACATTCGTCGTGACCAGATACATCTCGCCCGTCTTGCGCTGATCCTGCTGGAAGGTAGCGATCTGCTTCGAATCCGGCGACCACACCAGGATCGCCTCATCGCTATGTTTCCAGCCGGCGTTGTCGGTGGCGTAACCGAAATCTTCCACACCATCGGTGGTGAGCTGCGTTTCCGCACCCGTACCGGCATCGCGCAGCCACAAATTCCAGTTGCGGATAAAAGCTTCGGTCTTCTTGTCGGGCGACAGCACACCCGGCTCGTTGCCACCCTTCGCCGACGACTCCTTGGCGCCCTTGCCGGCGACACACACACCCTCCGCCTTCAGATCGCACAGGTAATGCTTGCCACGCAGGTTCACATCGAGGCGACCATCGGCGGTATCGCTGAAGTCAGTAATACCCAACTTCTTCGCATCCACCGTCTTGCCCGACACCTTGCTCAACGCCGCGGCGAACTTGGCTTGGTCAAACGCCGGCGAAGCCTTGCCCGCAGCATCCATGCGCAGATAGTGATCGCCGGCGGCGTCATGCTCGCGATAGCCGAAATGGCCATCATCCAGCCACGCCACCCCCTGTACCGCATGATCGACCAGCGGCACCGTGTTGTAACCCATCAGGCGCTCGGCCTTGGCGTAATCATCCGCCGTAAGCGTCGTCGTCTGCGCCACCGCGCCAGCCGACAACGCACTCAGCACCAGCGCGCCCAACAGGCGCGACCCGTCCATCTTCAAACCCATGCTTCTACTCCCCAAGGAAAGGCGTTACCGCGATGGCCCGCCGTGGCCGACACATCCAAACCCATGGATCGTAGTCCGGAGGTCATGGGCCGACCCCTGCCAGAAGTCCCTGGTGGGAAGGGGGAAGGCGATCGCAAGTACTCACCCCTCCCCAACCCTCCCCTGTAAACAGGGGAGGGGGCAGAAGCTTTACTAGGCGATGCGTAAGCGAGCCCGTAACGGGTCCCCTGTGGAGCGGTGAGGGTTGGACGATCAGGCCCCGAAGGGGGCGGCGGCATGGATGCCGACGCCTTTTCGACAGGACATGGATGTCCTGTCGAAAAGCCCGGCCAACCCTCACGAACTCGGAGGGCGAAGCCCGGAGAGCGCGCAAGAGGGGTGCCTTTTCTTTTGGTTACTTTTCTTTGGGCAAACAAAGAAAAGTGACCCGACTCGCGGCAGCGAGGCGGAAGCCCGCCGCAGGCGAGCCCGGTCGCGATAACGCGACAACCGAAGCACACCACTACTGGATCCCTGCCTACGCAGGGATGACGGCCGGGAGGGTGATGACGAACGATAGGCGTCAAGCAAACTTCATCAACATCACACCCAGCATGATCAACCCCAACCCCAACCACCCACTCCCCCGCAACCTCTCCCCAAACATCACCATTCCCAGCACCGCCGTAGCCATCAGCCCCACCCCACCCCAAACCCCATAAGCCACCGACAACTGAATACCCTCGATCGCATAGCTCAACGCCGTAAACGCCGCCAATGCACAGGCGATCGCAGCAACAGCCGGCCCCTTGCGCTCAAACCCATGCGACAACTTCATCAACACATTCGCCACTACTTCCAGCGCAATGGCGATGGCGAGATACAGCAAATGGATGGGCACGAACTCAGGCAGCATGATGCCCACCCTCGCTCGGCCGGCGCGGCGCCTCCTCCGTACCGTGCTCCAGCAGCACGATGCCGGCGATGATCACCGCGATCGCCACCACCTTGGTCAGGTTGAGCGACTCGGCGAACAACCACGCGCTGCACAGCGTGATCAGCACCAGCCCCAGGCTCTCCCACGCGCCATAGGCCACCGCCAGCGGAATGCGTTTCACCGCCAGCGCAAGTGTGGTGTAGGAGAGCACGAGCATCGCGTACATCACCGCCAGCCCTGCGGTGCGGGTGTCGTGATGGGCGCCGTATTTCATCGCCAAGGTGCCGGCGACTTCGGTCAGAATGGCGGCCGCCATGAAAAGCCAATAACGCATCGCATCCTCCTTTTGCGTTTTCGGCCATCGTAACCGCTCACACCCCCAGGACCCGCCATGACCGAGCCCACCAGCCCCTTGCCCGAAGCCCGCCTGCTGGAGATGGTCTTCCCCGACCATACCAACCACCTCGGCACGCTGTTCGGTGGCCAGGCGCTGGCGTGGATGGACAAGGCCGCCTTCATCGTCGCTTCGCGCTACGCCCGTCGCACCGTCGTCACCGCGCGCTCGGAGGAAGTGAATTTCCGTGTGCCCGTGCGCAAAGGTCAGCTGGTGGAACTGGTGGCGCGCATTGTCAGCGTCGGCCGCAGCTCCATGCACGTCGAAGTGGAAATGACCGCCGAAGATCCGCTTACCGGCGACCGCCGCGTCTGCACCACCGGCCGCTTCGTGATGGTCGCGCTCGACTCCAACGGCTCACCTACTCACGTACCCGCACTGGCACCGTAGGAGCCCACCCTGTGGGCGACCTGACCTCGCCAGAACTCGTCTCGCCGAGCTTTCGCGCACAGGGTGCGCTCCTACAAGGCAGGCGCGCGCCAACCTGAAACTCCGCGCATAAAAAACGCCGCAAGCCGGATCCGGCCCGCGGCGTTTCTATCGCCCCGCTCAGCTCTTCGACACTTCGAAGCCCTGCGTACTCACCGCCTTGCCGTCAAGCGAAATCACTACCTGATATTTACCGGTCGGCCACAGGCTCGGGTTGCGCACCTCGAACGTCGTCACCGCCGGACCATCGGTCGCGATCGACTGGCTGGTGCTGGTGATCGGCCGCGCCTGGCCATCCAGATACGTCCAGGTGGCGTTGAGCGTGACACCGTTCGTATTGCCCTGAGTAGCTACGCTGGCATAGATGGCCTTGTCGCTCGGCGCGAATCGGTTCCTGGCTTCGCTGACGCGATGATCGTCGGCAACCTGGTTGCCGATCGTCACCGCCGCGATACGGAATTCCGTGCTGGCGGGCACCGCCGTCGTCGGCGACGTGCCGCTGGTAGCCGGCTTCGTCGCTGGTGAATTGGTCGTGCTGCTCGGCGCGGGCGCGGTACTACTCGGTGCCGGATTCGCTGGCGGTGTGGTGGCCGGGGTGCTTGCCGGTGCGGCAGGCGCACTCGCGGCCGGCGGCGTCTCTTCGTGCTTGCCGCAGCCGCTGAGCATTAGCAGACCGGCAAGCGTGGTGGCGTACAGGGCGACGTGGGGGATGGAAGATTTCATGGCGGCATCCTTTAGGTCGATGAGTCATTAGCGACCGGAACTGGAAACCGGCCGCCCCCAAGTCACAGAAACTAGGACTCCTGGCATGAAGTTATGGTTAGCCAGATATCCGGCGACGACATCGCCTTTACGAATGCGTTCGTATCAATTCAGCTTACTGGCGCGCGCCGCGCGGATTGTCCGGCACCGCATCCACGCTGCTGCGGAATGGATTGATATCCAATCCACCACGCCGCGTGTAGCGCGCGTAGACGCTCAACTGCTGCGGCGCACAGCGCGCCATCACATCCACATAGATGCGCTCCACGCATTGCTCGTGGAACTCATTGTGATTGCGGAACGACACCAGATAACGCAACAAACCCGCTGCATCGATGCGCGCGCCGCGATAGCGGATCTGCACACTGCCCCAGTCCGGCTGCCCGGTCACCGGACAGTTGGAGCGCAGCACATTCGACACGAGCGTCTCCTCCACCACATCGCCCGGCGCGCCCGTACGCAGATAGTCCGCCTTGGGTGGGCCGTAGTCGTCGATATCGATCTCCAGCATATCGATCAGCTCGCCATCCAGATCGGCGATGCTGTGACCCTGCGCGCTCGCCGCGCTGAGCAGCACATCCACGGTGGCGCCCGCCGCGGCGGAGAGATCGCGGCTCAGCGTATCGATCAACGCCGTCGCATTCGCGATGCGTTCCTGCGCAAAACCATTGAGGTAGAGCTTGAACGACTTCGACTCGATGATGTTCGGCGACGTCGCCGGCACGCGGAACTCAGCCAGTGCCACTATCGGCTTGCCGCGCGCATCCAGCCAGGACAGCTCATAGGCGTTCCAGATATCGACGCCATGGAATGGCAGCGGCTCGCTTACGCCAATTTCCTCGCGCTTGAGGCTGCGGGGGATGGGGAACAGGAGGCTGGGGTCGTAGCGGTCGGCGTAAATGGTGGTTTTGCCGAGGGGGGAGTGTTCGGGGGTTGTCATGCGGGCATTTTAGTGGAATGCGCGGCGGGGAACGTGTTCTGGCGACACACTCTCCTACTTCGTCATCCCTGCGTAGGCAGGGATCCAGTGGCGTTGTCGCTCGGTTGTCGCGTTGCCCCGCACGGGTCCGCCTGCGGCGGGGTTTCGTCCTCCTGCCGGAGGCCGAGTTACTTTTCTTTGCTTGCCCAAAGAAAAGTAACCAAAAGAAAAGGCACCCCTCTTGCGCGCCCTCCGGGCTTCGCCCTCCGAGTTCGTGAGGGTTGGCCGGGCTTTTCGACAGGACATCCATGTCCTGTCGAAAAGGCGTCGGCATCCATGCCGACGCCCCCTTCGGGGCCTTTTCGTCCAACCCTCACCGCTCCACAGGGGACCCGTTACGGGCTCGCTTACGCATCGCCTTTTTTTCTTCTGCCCCCTCCCCTGCTCGCAGGGGAGGGTTGGGGTGGGGTAAGCCCTTGCGACGCCCTCTCAACCTCAAGCGTTATTGAGAAACTTCATCATCGCCTCCGTATAACGAGGCCCCGCTACAGCATCTGCCGGGAAGATCGCGTCGATGGCGGCGAGTTCGTCTGCACTGAGCTTCACATCCAGCGCGCCGAGGTTTTCATCGAGACGGTCCCGGCGCTTGGTGCCCGGAATGCCGATGATGTCGTCGCCTTGTGCCAGCACCCAGGCCAGCGCCAGTTGTGCAGCGGTGCAGCCTTTGTCGTTGGCGAGTTGTTTGACCTTCTCGACCAGGACCAGGTTGCGGGCGAAGTTTTCGCCCTGGAAGCGCGGGCTGCTGCGGCGGTAGTCGTCGGCTTCGAAATCATCGGGTGTGGTGATGGCACCAGTGAGGAAACCGCGTCCCAGTGGGGAATAGGCGACGAAGGCGATGCCTAGGCGACGGCAGGTTGCCAGCACATCGTTCTCTTCCGGATCGCGTGTCCACAGCGAGAATTCGCTCTGCACCGCGGCAATGGGATGCACTGCATGTGCGCGTTCGAGGTTGGCAGCGGAGACTTCGCTCAGGCCGAGATAACGCACTTTGCCAGCGGCCACCAGTTCGGCCATGGCGCCGACGGTCTCCTCGATCGGCACTTTGATATCCGTGCGGTGCTGGTAATACAGATCGATATGGTCGATCCCCAGCCGCTGGAGGCTGCCTTCGACGGAGGTGCGCACGTAGTCGGGGCTACCGTTGACGCCACGAAATTGCGGGTCGTCCTGTCGGCGCACGATGCCGAACTTGGTGGCGACAAAAGCCTGGTCGCGGCGATCGCGGATCGCTTTGCCGACCAGGACCTCATTGGTGTGCGGGCCGTAGACGTCGGCCGTATCCAGCAGATTGAAGCCGCGTTCCAGTGCGTGGTGGATGGTGGCGATGGATTCGGCGTCGTCGCGCACGCCGTAGAACTCGCTCATCCCCATGCAGCCCAGGCCGAGGGCGGAAACCTTGGGACCGTGTTTGCCGAGCAGTCGCGTTTGCATCAGATGGACTCCGGTGGTGGGAAAGTGCGCTTATGCTGCGCTTGCACAGCCTGTCGATAAATGCTCAATAATCGACATATCTGTTTCATAATGGCCAACAATCCATGGACCAGCTCCAAGCCATGCGGGTGTTCACGCGCATCGTTGAACTCGGCAGCTTCACCCGCGCCGCCGACGACCTCAGCCTGCCGCGCGCCACCCTCACCCACACCATCAAGCGGCTGGAGGCGCGGCTGGGCGCGCACCTGCTGCAACGGACCACCCGCAGCGTCCGCCCCACCCGCGACGGCGAGATGTATTACGGCCATTGCGTGCGCCTGCTGGCGGACCTGGATGAGGTCGAAGCGGATTTCCGCGAAGCGGCCATCCAGCCGAAAGGACGCATTCGTGTAGATGTACCGGGCACGCTGGCGCGGCATCTGCTGGTGCCGGCGCTACCCGCCTTCTTTGCGCGCTACCCGCAGATCGAGCTGGACATCGGCACCAGCGACCGTTTTGTGGATCTGGTGCAGGAGGGCGTGGACTGCGTGCTGCGCTCCGGCGAACTAGGCGATTCGAGCATGGTCGCGCGCCGCGTCGCGACGCTGGAACAGATCACCGTGGCCAGCGCCGCCTATGTAAAAAAGCACGGCATGCCCGAAACCCTGGCCGCACTGCAGGAAGGACACGTCGCGGTGAACTGGGCCTCACCCAACACCCGTCGTTCCACACCGCTGGAATTCCGGGTCGGGCGCAAGCTGCGCGAGGTGATCATGCCGTCGCAGGTCACGGTCAACGGCGCTGACGCCTACCTCGCCTGCTGTGAGGCGGGCCTTGGCATTGCGCAGTTCCCGCGCTATCGCATCGGCCCCGCGCTGGCCCGCGGCGATCTGCGTGAGCTGTTGCCGGCGTTTCCGCCTCCCGTGCTGCCGCTGAACGTGCTGTACCTTCGCCAGCGCCAGCAACCATTGCGCTTGCGTGTATTCATCGACTGGCTGGCGGAGAGGCTAAAGGACATACGCTGATCCCCAGCCTTGCTTACTTCACTCCTACCCGCACATCCGTTGCGACCCAGTTCACTTCCCACGTCTTGCCGCCGTCATCGGAAAACGCCTGCTCAAAATGGCACGAGTCCGCCGTGATGTCTGAAATCACGAAGCGCACGAGAATCGCGCGATCATTGAAAGTTTCCTGATCGATAAACTCGCCACGCCCGTTCTTGAACTCGCCAATCGTGGGCGTGCCCAAAGTGCCGCCCTTGCTGCTGGCAACATTGAGGCTCCACTGATGCGCCTGCGGGTTGTACAGGCGTAGCGACAGCAGCTCGAGATGCCCGGCTGAGCCATCGGCCTCCAGCTCCACCAGATTGGCGCGGCCATCCCACACTTTGCTCACCACGGTGGTACCGTCGTACTCGGCCCATGCCTGCGAGCCACTCAAAGGATGAAGCAGCCGTTTGACGTGGGTCTTCCAGGTGCCGATGTGGAAATCGAAATCGTGTTGCCCGTCGCGTTGGGCGGGAGCGGTTGCTTTGCCCGCACCGGTCTGCGCGAAGACATCACCGGCACCCAGGATCAGGCTCGCCGCGCATAGCACGCCGAGCCAACGGATTTTCATGTCAGCCGCCATCTGTCGCTCCCGCCATGAGTCGTCGAAGCCGATCCGATCAAGCCATGCGCGTGTAGCGCATCACCCAGTTGGTTTCCCAGGTCTTGCCCCCGTCGGCGGAGTACGCCTGCTCCCATTGGCAGGTCGCATGGTCGATCGGCTTGAACAGGCCGCGCAGCTTGACCGGCTTGCCGTCGAAGGTGTCATCGGAGAGGAACGTGCCAACACCGTCGATGAAGCGGCCCAGACCCGGCGCATCGATGCTCGTGGGATTGCGCCCGTCGAGATACCAATCGGCCCAGGTGTTGGTCTTTGCATCGAAGGCGCGCAGCCCCATGCCGCGATAGGTGCCGCCCGCGCGGTTCACCACGCTCTCGTTCAAATTGACGATACCGCCGAGCAGCGACTGGCACTTCGTGCTGCCGTCGAACTCCTCCCACTCGTCGCTGCCCACCAGCCAATGCTTCAGCCGGCGATGTTTGACATGCCAGTCGCCGAGAAAGAAATCGAAGTCATGTTGCGGGCCCTGCCCGCCTGCCGATGACTTGGTCGCGCTTTCCGCAAAGGCCAGATCCACACTGCCCAGCGTTATGAGTGCCGGAAGCGCCGAGAGCGACCACTGGATGACGCGGCGACGATCGGGATTGTCGGTCTGCATGGTTTCACCTTGGGGATAAGGAGGGGGAGCATCGGCACCAGGCAGCGCCGCCAGACTCAACTCGTGCGGGAGAAATAAGCGATCCAGTTCGTCTCCCAGGTCTTGCCGCCATCGGCCGAATAGGCCTGTTCCCACTGCAGCGTGGTGGGCGTGATATGCGACCACTGGAAGCGGACCTTGATCGGCTTTCCGTTGAAGCTGTCATCCGAATAGAAGGTGCCTATGCCGTTCTCGAAACGGCCCACCACCGGCACATCGATCTTGGTGGGATCGTTTCCATCCAGCCACCAGATCGACCATTGCTTCGATACCGGATCAAAAGCACGCAGCGTGACACCGCGATGCACGGTGCCGTCCGGCATGGTGAACACGTTCTCGGTCATGTTGCCGCGCCCATCGAGCAACGGGCGGACCACCTGTGTCCCCTCGAACTCCACCCACTCCTTGCTGCCCGCCAGCCGCTCCTTCAAACGGCGCTGCTTCGAATGCCAGGCACCGAAAAAACCATCGAAGTCATGCACGTGGTCGACGGCCGGCGCCGGCTTGGCCACCGCATCGGCCGCCGGCATGGCGGGCGTTGGCGCCGCCAGCAAACACCCGGCACCGATGCCGGCGAAGACAACGATCAACGCGCCACGGCGCGCCAGCGAACGGGAGAAAGCCATGCGCCCACCTTCCATCGGAAGCCAGCGCAAAAAGTGCGCCCCCTCGACGGGGACGGGAAGAGCCATTTACGCGCCCGGCGCTAGGCCACTCTTGGGCAACACCACGCGAATCACACCGCGCCGGCAATGTACTCGCGCAGCCACTGATGCGCCGGGTCGCGATGGGAGCGTTCATGCCACAGCATCGCCATCTGGTAACCCGGCACCTCCACCGGGGGCTCCACCACCTGCAGCGCGCTGACATCGCGGACCAGTCGCGCCGGCAGCATCGCCACCAGATCGGTATTCGCCAGCACCGACCTCACAAACAGGAAGTGCGGCACTGAAAGCACCACCCGCCGCTTCAGACCCGTCTGGGCGAGTACCTCGTCAGTGACACCTCCGAAGCCCCCGCCATCCGGCGACACGATCACATGATCGAGTTTGCAGAACTGCGCGAGCGTCGGCCGCCTTTTCAGGCGCGGATGGCCCGCGCGTCCCACCAGCACATACCGCTCCGTAAACAGGGGTCGGCGCCGCATACCGGAGGGCGCCCCATCGGTGGTGTGAAACGCGAGATCGATCTCGCCCTGCTCCGCCTGTCGTGCGATGCGCTGTGGCGCGAGTTCCAGCACCGCCAGCCGGGTGTCGGGCGCCACCGAACGCAACCCGCGCAAGACAGGCAACACGATGGTCGATTCACCGTAGTCCGATGCGGCAACGCGCCAGGTATCGCTGGCCTTGGCGGGATCGAAAGGGCTTGCAGGCGACACTGCGCTTTCCAGCGCATCGAGCGCCAGCCGCAAAGGTTCACGCAATGCTTCGGCCCGTGCCGTCGGCCGCATGCCGCGCGGCCCCGGCAGCAACAGCGGGTCGCCGAAGATATCCCGCAGCTTGGCCAGATGGACGCTTACTGAAGGCTGCGAGAAGTTCAGACGCTGCGCTGCGCGGGTCACGTTGTGCTCCGACAGCAGCACATCCAGCGTGACCAGCAGATTCAGATCCAGCCGGCGAAGATTATTCATCGCTATACCTGAAATATTGGAAATTCATTTCCAATATACCTGTCGGCACCCTAGTTTGCCCTCGTCCAAGCCTGAGGGTTCCGCCATGCATGTACTTCTCGTCTACGCCCACCCCGAGCCCCAGTCGTTGAACGGCGCGCTCAAGGATTTCACCGTCAAGCGCCTCGAAGCGGCCGGTCACACCGTGCAGGTTTCCGACCTGTACGCGATGCAGTGGAAAGCCACGCTCGACGCCGACGACACGCTGGAACGAAAGGACGGCGAACCCTTCCACCCGGAGCGCGACTCCAAGCACGCCTTCGAGAACGGCCTGCAAACCCCGGATATCGCGCGCGAACAGGACAAGCTGCGCTGGGCCGATGCCGTCATCCTGCAGTTTCCGATGTGGTGGTTCTCGATGCCGGCGATCCTGAAAGGCTGGGTGGAGCGCGTTTACGCCTACGGCTTCGGCTATGGCGTGGGCGAACACTCCGACACGCGCTGGGGCAATCGCTACGGCGAAGGCACGCTGGCCGGCAAACGCGCCATGCTGATCGTCACCGCCGGCGGCTGGGAATCGCACTACAGCCCGCGCGGCATCAACGGCCCCATCGACGACCTGCTGTTTCCCATCCAGCACGGCATCCTCTACTACCCTGGCTTCGATGTGCTGCCGCCGTACGTGGTCTATCGCACCGGCCGCACCGACGAGACGCGCTTCTCGACGATTTGCGATGCGCTGGGCCATCGCCTCGATGACCTATGGAAGACACTGCCGATTCCGTTTCACCCGCAGAACGCCGGTGCCTACGACATCCCGGAATGCACCCTGCGCGCCGACATCACGCCGGGCGAAGTCGGCTTCGCCGCGCACGTCGCACCGCCCGCACTCCGCGTCGCCGCGAAGGGCTGACAAGCCTCTGTTTTCGCCACCCCATATAGTTGACTCGGTCAACTATATGGGGTGAACTGGCGCCTCGCCGTCACGAGGTGCGCCATGACCGATGATCTGCTGACTGCTCAGGCCGAAACCGTTCGCGGCTTCAACCGGTTCTACACCCGCCAGATCGGGGTTCTCGACGAGGGGCTTCTCGCCAGTCCGTTTACATTGACGCAGGCGCGGGTGCTGTTCGAGCTGGGTACCCGCAAGACGGTGACAGCGCGCGAGATCGGCGATGTGCTGGGTCTGGATGCCGGCTATCTGAGCCGCATCGTGCAGAACTTCGCTTCGCAGGGACTCATCCGCCGCGAGTCATCGCCCGAAGACGGCCGCCAGATCGTGCTCTCCCTCACCGCCGAGGGACGCAAGACCTTCCGCGACCTCGATCGGAAATCTCACGCGGTCGCCGCGGCACATCTTTCGGGCCTGTCGACACCGCGCCGCGCGCGCGTCCTGGCCTTGATGCAGGACCTCCAGCGTACGCTGTCGCCCGAAGCAGGCGACGGCACGCTGACCATTCGCACCTACCGTGCCGGCGACATTGGCTGGGCCATCGAACGCCACGCCCGAATCTACACCGACGAATTCGGCTGGAACCAGGACTTCGAAGCCCTGGTGGCCACCCTGTTCGCACGGTTCGCCACCCAGCACGATCCCGCCACGGAGCGCTGCTGGATCGCCGAAGTCGATGGCGAGCGCGTCGGCTGCGTCTTCGTCGTCCGCAACGAGGAACACCCGAACACCGCACAACTGCGCTGCCTGCTCGTCGATCCGAAAGCACGCGGCCTCGGTGTCGGCAAACGCCTCGTCGATGAATGCCTGGCCTTCGCCAAAGCCGCCGGCTACACCAGCATGCTGCTATGGACCAACGACATCCTCACCTCAGCCCGCCGCATCTACGAAGCCGCAGGCTTTGCGCTGGTCAAAGAAGAACGCCACCACAGTTTTGGGCATGATCTGGTGGGGCAAATCTGGAGGCGCGATCTTTGAAACCTGAAGACCTGCAATGGCTGGTCACCATGACCATGCCCTATGGCAAGTATCAGGGCCGCCTTATCGCCGACCTGCCCGGCGCCTATCTGGCATGGTATGCGCGCAAAGGCTTCCCGCCCGGCAATCTCGGCAACCTGCTCGCCTTGGCCCTCGAGCTGGATCACAACGGCTTGAAGCCGCTGCTCGATCCGCTGAGAAAGCGTCAGTAGATGGACCGGCGTATGCGGACTTGGGGTTTTCCGTTGGCAACACAAGCGTGGTTACGCCTGCTTTCGACCCGTAGCGGATATTTGCTGCGCGGCTAACTGAAAGGTAATCAATGCCCGACTTTTCTTGGCCATTTAGCATGAGAGGCGCCATCTTCGTCATGGTGCTCTACGTATTCATTTTCCACTTCCTTGCTAGAGCCGTGTTGGCCAAGATTAGTCGGCAGATACCCCGTTACTTCGAGGCTGGTGACGAGAACGGAAATCTGCCTATAGGCATGGAGACTTCCATGGCGATCTTGGAAATGCTTTTTGACGGCGATCTTCCAGGGCGCGACTTCGGACAGTTCGTGCGAATCGGCCTCTATGTCGCACGTGTGATGCTGGCTTTCTACATTCCACTTGCAGGATTCTTGCTCTACTCAGCTTGGCAATGAGAAAGGATTACGGATGTCCGCTTCTGGACCAAAACGAACACTTTCTCGCCCTGGTTAAGCCACTCACGCAGCAGAAGCTTGGTCTAAGTTCGATCAACCAGATCCACGGCTGGCTATTCGCCAGCGACCCCAAAAAAGCTTGCTCCGGGAGATGACAATGAAGGGAAGGGTTCGTACGGCATCCATTGTTCCGGTGTTTCTCCTCGCTGCCCTCTGGCCCTTTTCCGCCAGCTTCGCCAGCGAAGACTTGAGAACCGACGATGGATTGCTTGCGTTCGTACTGCACAACGACATGGTGTTGGCACGGGCGCTGGAGACATGCCGGAATGTCTCTGTCGTCAGGTCAAGCGACAAAGGCCACGTGGATTTCAACCTCAGAGCCGAATGCGCCATCAAGGACAATCGCGAAGAGAACGCGGACTGTCCTGCGTACAACGTTGACGCCTCCGGCACCCTCGATACTCCAACGCAAGCCACTGTGCGCAAGATGACTCTGAACCTCTTGTGCTCGGCCTAGATGCGCGAGACGTCGCAACACATTCACGGACATCGTCGCCCATGCACATCGCCATTCTTACGTTCCAGGGATTCAACGAGCTCGACTCACTGATCGCCTACGGCATCTTGAATCGGATCAAGAGGCCGGACTGGCGAGTCACGATTTCCTGCCCGGAGCCCGAGGTTACGTCCATGAATGGCGTGACAGTACGCGCTCAGTCCACCCTCGAGGACGCCGCCTCAGCCGACGCCGTTATTGTCGGCAGCGGAATCCAGACACGGCAGATCGTCAGTCATCCCGAATTGATGGGTCGACTCAAGCTGCAGCCAGATCGCCAACTGATCGCATCTCAATGCTCGGGTACGCTGATCCTGGCCAAACTTGGACTATTGGGTAATGTCCCGGCGTGTACGGACCTCACCACCAAACCCTGGGTAGAAGAAGCCGGTGTAGAGGTTCTCAATCAACCGTTCTTTGCCCGCGGCAACGTGGCTACCGCGGGCGGCTGTTTTGCGTCTGCTTACCTGGCCGGCTGGATCATTGCGCGGAGCGTTGGACTGGAAGCCGCAGCTGACGCGCTTCACTACGTCGCCCCCGTTGGGGAGAAAGAGGCCTTTGTTGCTAATGCGCTCAAGAACATTGAGCCCTATTTAGAGACGATGCCAGCTCGCGGCGCGGCTTAGTCCAGGCGTTCGATGTAGGCTTCCGACCCGAAGCACACATGGCGAAATCAAGCCAAACCTGTGGTCGGCATGGATACGGAAATACCGAATGACGAATGACGATCGCACCAAGATAGTCCAAGGGAAAACGCCGGAATCCGCGAAGATGGTGGCCAATGTCAAACGAGCGGGAATGATCACCGCCGCACTCAACCGTTTGACGTTCAACGATGCTGACGACATTCGCGCCTTGTTCGGCGAGCTCATCGGTCAGCCGGTAGATAAGAGCTTCATGCTGATTCCGCCCTTCTACACCGCCGGCGGCGACGAAATTCGCGTAGGGCGAAATGTTTTCATCAATCAGAACTGCACCTTCTACGATCTTGGTGGCCTCCACATCGCGGACGATGTGATGGTCGGGCCAAATGTAAGTCTCATCACGACGGGCCATCCTTTAGACCCGTCGCAGCGCCGGTCCGTCACCATCGGAAAGCGCATCGTGATTGAACGAAACGTCTGGATAGCAGCCGGCGCAACCATCATCGGTGGCGTGACGGTGGGTGAGAACTCGGTTGTTGCTGCAGGCTCGGTAGTCACCAAAGATGTTCCCCCGAATAGCCTGGTCGGAGGAAATCCAGCGCGATTCATTCGCTCCGTCGGTGGCTAAACACCCGGTGATTTGGTCAGGTGTGCTCTAAAGACTTGCCGCCGAACAAGGCGAACTGCTCCGCTGCATCGCGTGGAACTCGATAGACAAGCCGAGATCATCCTGCGTGGGCGCGAGAATGGATTCGCCAAACGGGCCGCGGTAAGTCGCCAGCTTGCGCTCGTAGCCGCGCTCGGCCCAGCGCTGCGCACGCCCGATGTCGGCGACCCCGAAGCTCACGCCCAGAATGCGCGGACCGCCGCTCGTCATGGTCTGCTCGGCCAGGCCCGCGCCGTCGGGCTGGAGCGCCAACAGCGCGGTCGGACCGACCGGCACGCAGAATCCCTTCGCGCCGACCGCGGGCAGCTTCACCGGCACCGCGTGGCCGAAGCCCATCTTCTCGAGCTGCCGGCGATCGGCATCGGCATCGGCCGATACCAGCCATATCGACGAGAGCTCGCGCGCCCCGTTGGGATGCTCGCGCGTCGCGCGGTAGTCACCGGTATTGGCGGGGTCGAACTGGTCGGGGGCGTAGTCGGCGGCGTAGTCGATGAAGAAAGTGCTACTCGACAACGGCGCATGGTCGAACGCGAACAGGCGCCAGCCCGGCTTTGCGCTGTCAGGGCCGGAGAAGAACGGCGTGACCGCGTAGTGCAATGCCTGCAACGAGCCATGGATCGCATCGAGCGATGAGGAACGGAAACCGAAGGCGCGCGCGCCTGGCCCGCCCTTCAGCGCCTGCTGGTCTTCCTTCATACCCGGATCGAACGTGGGGTCGGGCCGGGTGATGCCGAGCAGTTCGATGAAGCTGCTGTCCGAGAACCGGATATAGCGGTTGGCCACGCCACCGGGATCACGCCCGGGCCGAACCTGGAAGCCCAGCTTGACCGCCATGACCGACGTGACCTGATCGATTCCGCGTCCCCAGAGCAGGATGTGGTCGAGTCGCGTGGTGGAGGCCGGTGCGGGTGCGAGTGTGGGTGCCGATGTCGCGCCCTGCGCGGCCCCCAGACACAGCAGCCATGCCGAAACAAACAGGATCGAGCGCATGCGAATCCTCATGTGAAAGACGGTGATGGTTCTCTTGGGCAAGCCGCGGATGCCATGACGCTCGCTGCAACGGTTCGCCGATGCCGGATCAACCAGCCAATCGACGCACATGCCGATCGGCCGAAGTACTCCAAGGCGCCCTTTTATGGTCGGTCCGGCCGGCACCCGCAAGGACAATTTCCGGACAAAAACGGCCAGCGCGAAGGGGCTCCGCGCCTATGCGGTGCTTCGCGCCGCACACCCCTGTGTGCGACTCACTGCAATCAGGCGCCCACGCTTCGGCGCAGCGACTGGGGCGACATGCCGAAGGCGCGGACGAAGGCGCGTCGCATGCGGCTCGAATCGCCAAAACCCGTCGACGCGGCAATGTGGTCCAGGTTGAGGTGGCTGGTCTCGACCGCGATGCGGGCGGCCTCCAGCCGCAGGCCTTCCACCACCTTCGCCGGCGTCGCACCGATCTCGGCCACAAAGGCACGAGCAAAGTTGCGGGGACTCATCGCGGCGCGCTCAGCCAGTCGCTCGACCGTCATCGGTTCGGCAATGCGCGCGCGCATCCAGTTGATCAGGTCGCCGAACCGCCCGGTCTTGCCGCCCTGCTCCACCAATGCGGAGTACTGCGACTGACCACCGTGCCGTCGTTGGTGCACGACTAGCTGCTGAGCCGTGCGTCGCGCGATGCCGGGACCAAGGTCGTCTTCGACGAGCGCCAGCGCCAAATCGATCCCTGCCGAAATGCCTGCCGAGGTCCACACATTGCCATCCCTGACAAACATTCGGTCGGCATCGAGCCGCACGTCCGGATAGCGCAGCCGGAAGCGCTCGGCCGCGGCCCAATGGGTGGTAGCGCGCCGACCATCGAGCAACCCGGCTTCTGCCAGGAAGAACGCCCCGGAGCAAACGCCCGCCGCCCGGCGCCACGCATCATCACCGAGCCAGGCCACAATGTCCGCCTGATTCTCCTCGACCTGCGCCAGGTTGCCGCCCGATACGATCACCGTATCGAAACGCCTCTGCTCAATCGGTGCAGCCGTCAGGCACACACCCGACGAACTGCGCACAACCCCGCCGCCAGGGGCGAGCATGTTGACCGCGTAGCTGTCCGGCCGGAAACGTTCCGCCATCTCGAATACGGCGACCGGGCCAGCGGCATCCAGCAGCTGAAAACCCGGAAAAACGACGATGGCGATCTCGCGTCGCATAGTGGCAGTCGCATGACTCAATCCAGATCCGCGAAAGTGGCGTAACTGCAAGGCGGGCGTCAAGCTGATCGACGAAGTCTTGCGCTGCTTTTGGACTGCCGGACAATCTGGCGACGACTGCTGTCGACCTATAGCGGGCCAAAATGGACTGGTGGTGCACAGTAACCTCAGTAGCGGGGTCAACATGCGCATATGGAGAATCTGACGTTCCATCCGAACTGAGGATGGCACCCGCTAGGGCCGCCCTATGGGGCAGTTGGGCCTACAATCACCCGATGGATTATCAGCTTGTCATCAAGTTCTGGCGCAAGTCTCTGGCCGATGAAGCCTTTCTCGCAGCGATGGAGGGCAAGTTGAAGGCGGCATTGGGCAATGCCGTCGAACTGGAGGGCTACGATGTCAGCCCCAAGGAGATCAATCTTTTCATGCTCGCATCTGACCCGCGACATTCCTTTCGGCGCGCAAAAGACGTTCTGGAAGAATTGGGCGTTCTGAACGGCGTTTCAGCCGCCTTCCGCGTAGCAGGCGGCACCCGCTTCACATCCATCTGGCCGCTGCGCGCCACTCGCAAGTTCAGGCTGCCGTAGTGCCAGTGAAAGCCTGACAGTTCGTCAGGATTGACCTGGGATCTTTGCGATGGTGCGAAGATCCCTATCTGTAGAGCTTTACGGATTTGCAGTTTGGCTGCGATCTACCGCTCGCGAGATGCCGCCACGGCAACCTGGGAATGAGACGTCCAAGGCGCGACTCGACAGACTATGACCATGACCGAGGAAGTGACATGAGCAAGGGTATGGATTCAAAGAAAAGCGAAAAGAAAAAGCCGGCCAAAACGATGAAGGAAAAGAAGGCAGCCAAGCAGGAAAAGAAGCGGAACGCGAAGTAAGCAGGCCCCTTAGCCCCGAAGACACTCGCCCTGAGAGTGTCTTGCGGAGGCAGTCGCTCATTCGCGCGCCAGCGTTCGACGGCGCCAATGTCTGCTTCCGATTCAAAGCGGACAGGCCAGCCTCGTGAACCTCATGGGCGACTCCTCTCCATAGATCGCCCATCAACCGGCAAGCCCGTCCCATGCCATCAAGCGAAGAACGGACATGGCCGCCGGATTGCCACGATCACCCGATAGCCACATCCGTGCGGTTCCGCTTGAAAGTCAGCCAGAGCGCGGACAACAGGAAGTACAGGCCGCCGAACGCAGCGTAGGGCGCTAGCTGGGCAATAGTGGGCGCCGCTCCGAAAGACTTGGCGGCGAAGAAAACGCCCGCCAGGGCCGACTGCGCACCGCTGATCATCATGAAAGCCTGGCCGCCAAGCTTGCGGCGCCGAATGCCCACTGCCAGCTGGAACAGGCCTGCAAGGAGCGCCCAGACGCCGAACACCAGCACACCGCCTGCGTTGCCGCGCAGAGCAAAGGCGACGGCCATGCACGCCGCGGTGACGATGCTGGTGAGTGCGTTGAACTTCTGACCGGGATTGACCTGAAGCCCTCCGCTTCGCTGCGCGTCGATCACATTGGCGAGCGCATCCCAGGCGGGATAGATCACGAGCAGCGCGCCCACCACGAGCGCCGGCGCCGACGCTGAAAGGGAAGCGAGCGCAACCCAGGCGAAGGCGGCGCCGGCGCGGAGGAAATAGAAGTTACGAAGCGAGTTCATGGGGAGTGTCCGTGGATAAGAGATGACAACCTACTAGTAGGTAGATTCTTATGTCAAGAAGGTCTTATGGGAAGCCATGAGCCTTCGAGTGGTCTACCTAGTGGTAGAATGGCCTCAATGACAACGCAACAGAAACTCATTGATTCGGCCCGCCACCTCATCCAGACCCGCGGATACAACGGCTTTAGCTACGCCGATGTCGCCGAAGAGGTTCAGGTACGCAAGGCGAGCATCCACCACCACTTCCCGGCCAAGTCCGATCTGGCGAAGGCGGTGGTGGAACAGTCCCGTGCGGTTATCGTGGAGCAGGCGCATGCGCTCGACGGCAGTGCCTTTGATCCCGATGAGCAGCTCCGCATGTACACCGGATATTGGGAAAAGTGCATTGCCGATGCCTCCGCGCCGTTCTGTGTAGCGGGCATGCTCGCCAGCGAATTGCCAACGCTGCCTGCGGACCTTGCTCACGAAGTGCGCGCGCACTTTCGCGACTTGTCCAATTGGCTGGAACTCGTGATGACCCGAGGCGCGCAACTGGGGCGCTTTCAATTGCAGGGATCCGCCCGCCAGGAGGCGGAGTCGTTCATGGCCATGGTGTATGGAGCCATGTTGGCGGCAAGGGCCTATGGCGATCCCAAAGTCTTCAGCGACATCGTGGCGAGTGGACTGAAAAGGCTGGCGCCCTCCGGCGCACGCTAGTCTGCGCGCATCGCGGTCCGCGACAGGCATTGCTCTGGTGCTTGGCGGCAATTCGGCCTGCCTCGTCAACCATCCGTCGAGCGCGTGACGGCCTCCCATCGGTCGATCTCCGCGGTCAGCAAAGACAATTTCTGCCGAACCAGATCGATCGCATCGCTTCCGAGCAATAGATGCGCTGGTGGCGAGTCGCTGGCGATCACATCGAGCATTACTCGCGCTGCTTTTGCGGGATCTCCAAGCTGCTTGCCGCTCTTTTGCTTGCGCGCCTCACGGATCGGATCGAACAGTCCGTCGTAATCAGGAATGGAACGAGGCGCCCGGACCATCGAACGTCCGGCCCAGTCGGTGCGGAACGAGCCAGGAGCCACCGCCGTCACCGCAATGCCAAGCGACTTCACTTCGTTGCCGACGGCTTCGGAAATACCTTCCAGCGCGAACTTGCTGCCGCAGTAGTAGGCAATGCCAGGCAGCGTGTTGTGGCCACCCATCGACGTGATGTTGAGGATATGTCCCCTGCGTCGACGACGCATGTAGGGCAACACGGCCTTCATCATGGCCACGGCGCCAAAGACATTCACATCGAACTGTCGCCGCATCTCTTCCAACGATGACTCCTCCAGAATGCCTTCGTGTCCATACCCAGCGTTGTTGACCAACACGTCGACGGGCCCAGCGGTCTTCTCGATGTCGGCAACAACGCCATCGATCGCATCGAAGTGAGTGACATCGAGAACACGCCCGATGGCATCTCCTGCCGCAAGCGCTTCAAACTCATGACGCGCCTGCTCACTTCGCACGGTGCCAACCACGCGATGACCCATCGTCAGCGCTTCCTGTGCCAAGGCTCTGCCGAAGCCACTAGTGACCCCGGTAATTAGCAAAGTTTGGGTTGCCGACATGGCGATGGTCCTCTGGCTCGCGAATGTGGCTTGCACAATAACCATTGGCGGAGGCATCTTTTACGCCAGATCTTCTGGACTTCTTGCCCATTCCTATGAGCCGCCGCATCCCCGCGAAGGGTCTTGAGCCGATAGACGAAAGCCGGCGCATGGCGGACCTTGCCCTCCTGCTCGCACCGCAGGAGGGATACAACCTTACGGCGCTGCCTGGCGTGCGCATCCTGCGCTCGGATCGCGCCCTGTCCCGGACGCCGGTCTTGTACGACCCCGGCATCGTGATCGTGTGCCAGGGTCGCAAGCGCGGATATTTTGGCGACCAGGTTTTTGTTTACGACGAGCAGCATTACCTGGCTGTCGCCGTGCCAGTCCCGTTCACCATGGAATCCGATGGCACTCCTGGGCGCCCCTTGTTGGCCATCTATATGCATCTGGACTTTCGGATGGCCGCCGATCTGATGATCCAGATCGCTCATCATCCATCGCCCCTTGCTCAGGATGCGCCGCTCAGCATGATGTCCAGCCCGATGGACTCGGCGCTGCGGAGATCCGTTCTGCGATTCCTGGAGGCCATGAGCCAACCATTGGACGCAGCGATTCTCGGGCCAGGTCTCTTGCGCGAACTTTATTTCCGCGTGCTCACCGGTGCCCAGGGCGCGGCGCTTCGCTCAGCCCTGGGAATGCAGGGGCCATTCGGCAAGATAGGAAAGGCACTTCGCCACATCCACGTTGCCTATGCCCAGCCGATCCATCTGGCGCAACTGGCCAGAGAGGCTGACATGAGCGTGCCCACGTTCCACAGCCATTTCAGGTCGGTAACCCGAACCTCGCCGATGCAGTACTTGAAGTCGACGCGCCTGCATCAGGCCCGCCTGTTGATGGTTCGCCAAGGCATGACGGCGGAGGCAGCTGGCTATGCCGTGGGGTATGCCAGCGCGTCGCAATTCAATCGAGAGTTCAAACGGCTCTTCGGTCTGCCACCCCTGGCGGAAGTGAGGCGCATGAGGGAGGCCTTTGCGATACCTCCTGAGCAAGCGGCGTCGGATTACGTTTCATCACATTGAAACGGTACGGCACGACCTCTGAGTGCAGAATGGTGGCCATGCCGCGCCCCGTACTGAGCGCTCGCTTTCAGACACGGTCAGGCTGGCCGATAAATCTGTGCCATCGAGCCGAGCGGAAAGACCTTCGAGCTGACCAGTTTGAGCGGCCTCGGCGCAGGCAGGTCGGAGAAGATCGGCAGGCCTTTGCCCAACACGATCGGATAGACCATCAGCATGTACTCATCGACCAGGTTCTGGGCGACGAGGCTACGCGCGAAGCTGGCGCCACCAAGGGCGATGATCGGCTTGCCGTCCTTAGCCTTCAACCTGGCGATTTCCTCGGCCAGGTCGCCGCTGGCCACGTAAGCCTCCGCCCAGCTTTCCGCGCCGGGTTGAAGTTGCCCGGCCTGGGCGTCCCTGATTCCCTTGGCAGCCGTCTCCAGAATCGCCGGCCCCCGTTTTGAAAAGACCGCCTTGGGGATCTGGTTCATCGGCGGCGCGAACACCATGGTGGACGTTGGCCAAAACGGGGCCATGTCCTGAAAGGAACGGCTGCCCATGATGATCAGGCTGGCGTTCCACATGTTCTCCACCTTCCAGGCTATGGCATCCTGGTCACCGCTGAATACCCATTGGTTGTTGCCATCGGCACTGCTTACGAAGCCATCGAGCGACATAGCCATGGACAGGATCAACTTCCTCATTGCTTTCTCCTCGCGCCAGTCCGACCCAGGAGCGGGCCAAATCCATCGGTTCCGGCCACTCGTTTTCGCCAAACGCAGCGAATCACGATCATGCCGGCTCCGAGCCATTGCCGGCCTTCGCTATCACGTCGAACGACGGAAACCGAATTCGACAAGTCGTCCGGAAAATTTGGGGGACCGGCACCCATCAAACCATGCTCGGGGAGCATCCAGGATGTCGAGGTTCGGCAGTGGCATGTCTGCGCCAATAAGCCGGGGCGCAGTCCGGCCTTTCCAAAGACCCTGACGAAATCGGCGCGCCAGGCCCGAGGCGCGAGTAAACTCATCCGCGTGCCGTTCGGTTTGCCCTGCTTCCTTGGAGTATGGCTATGAGTGCGGAAGGCCTTGATGCTGGTGTATCTCCTCCGATTCCCCTCGCGGTTTCGGAATCGCGCAAGGTCATCTATCGGCACTCGCTGCCGATTCGGATCATGCACTGGATCAATGTTGTTGCACTGACGTTGATGCTCTTCAGCGGACTGCAGATCTTCAACGCGCACCCGAGCCTGTACTGGGGCAATCGATCCGACGAAGGGACCGAAATTCTGGCCCTGGACGCCCGCCACGATGCGGCGGGAAACCTGGTGGGTGTGACGCGTATCGGGCGGCATGAGTTCGTCACTACCGGCGTGCTTGGCGTCTCGAGCGGGAAGGATGGCAACCCTCAAGTGCGCGGGTTTCCATCCTGGCTCACCGTACCCGGCCCGCAGTGGCTGGCGATGGGGCGCCGCTGGCATTTCTTCTTTGCCTGGGTGTTTGTGCTGAACGGGCTGTGCTACGTCGGCTACGCCATGGCGACGCGACACTTGCAACGAGACTTGTGGCCCACCGGGGCAGACTGGCGCGGCATAGGGCGCTCCATTGTCGATCATCTGCGCTTTAAACACCCGCACGGTGAAGAGGCGCTGCGCTACAACATTCTGCAGCGGCTTGCCTACCTGATCGTGATCTTCGTATTCGGTGTGGGCATCGTGCTGATGGGTCTGGCCATGTCACCACGCATGGATGCTGTGCTCTCGCCCATGGTCGAAGCCGTCGGCGGTCGGCAATCAGCCCGGACCATCCATTTCATCATCGCCTGGGGCTTCGTCGTTTTTGTACTGATCCATCTTTTCGAAGTGTTGATCAGCGGCGTATTCAACCAGCTGAGGGGCATGATCACCGGCTACTTCGCGATCAGCACCACGCACGTCGAGACGAGTGCTCCGAGTCAGGACACTCCCAGTGAATCCGCACCGCCGGAGGAACGCCCCCATGACTGACCGCCGATCGTTCCTGCGTATGGCCATCGTGGGCGCGGCTGGCATCCTCGTTGCCGGCTGCGACCGCATTTCACGAACCGTGTGGGGCCCTAAAGTGCTCGGCAAAGCGGAGGGCCTGAATCGCCGCGTGCAAGCCTTGCTATCGCCATCCAGCAGCATGGCAAAGGAATACACCGAAGCCGACATATCGGCGGTGTTCCATCCCAATGGCACCACCATGCCGACCACGCCTGCTTATCAGGCTCTGATGGCCAACCATTTTCGCGATTACAAATTACAGGTGGACGGGTTGGTGAGCCGGCCGGCCATGCTTTCGATTGACGACCTCAAGCGCCTCAACATGTGCACGCAAATCACCCGGCACGATTGCGTGGAGGGCTGGAGCGCCATCGGGAAATGGCAGGGAACGCTGCTTTCCGCCGTGCTCGATCACGTTGGCGTCGATCCGCGGGCACGCTTTGTGGTGTTCCACTGCTTTGACGACATGGAAGAAGACACGCCTTACTACGAGAGCATCGACATCGCCGAGGCCAGACATCCGCAAACCCTCTTGGCCTTCGCATTGAACGACAAGCCGCTGCCTGTGCCGAATGGCGCTCCACTTCGCCTGCGAATTGGGCGTCAGCTCGGCTACAAACAGGCGAAATACCTGGCCCGCATCGAACTGGTCAGTTCGTTCGAGGATATCGGCGACGGTCAGGGCGGTTATTGGGAGGATCAAGGCTACGAATGGTATGCCGGCATCTAATACGCAGTCGCAACCCAAGGCTGACCTTCCAAACTCGCACACGCCTTGCGCTGAAAGCCGGCTCGAAACTCACCGTCAGTTCGGCTAAACAGAGGGGTGTTTACGACACCAGACGTAAGCCATCCCCAACCACCTGACACCCACGCCTACCCAAAAACGGCAACCAGCGCAGCCAGCCAGATCAAGGCAGTACCGATGGCAAACGTGCGCCTGGCGGCAACGACACGCTCAGCGCTCTCATCCTCGACCGGCGTAGTGACGATCCAAGGCGTCGCTGCCAGCACCGCAAAACCCGCGAAAGCCAGGATGACCACCAACACCTCGTTCCAGTGCCATGGTGTGGGTTCGTGCACCCCCCAGTAGCCCAGGAACGCCATGCCTATCGCGCACATGGTGGCGGAGGCTGCACAAAGTCCCACGATCGAACCGGCTGGTGCGCGCATATCACTAACCTCCGTTGCGGATGGCTTGTCGCGCCGAGGGTACTGCACACGATGGCTGGCGACGCGCGCCAGCAAGATCTATCGTCCACCTTCCCCAGCATCAGGCTCCCCATGGCAACGCAGACGCCCTTCCCTCACGCCGCTTTCCTGCGCCAGCTTGAGCTTCTCGCCGATGCAACGCCTGCTACTGCGGAGACCTCATTGCCTTCGTCATTGGCCGGGATACTTTTGACGCCGGATGGAACCCGCTCGCTGACGGAAGCCGCCGGCTGGCTGATCCAGCTGCTCAAAGCACAGCAGGCACGACTGCAGGCGGCGTTCGACACGGAACTGGCGGCCGATGAGTTGCGCCGCTATCAGAAATTCGCCAAACCGGGCCGACCTTCAGCGCATATCGTCCAGCTCCGCCAGAAACAGGCCGCGGCGCGGCAGGCTTCCAATGTGTCGAAGCAGTCGTTTCTAAAGGCAGCCGCTGCGTTCGTGCGGGAAGCCGGTATCGACGTGCCGCCGCGCGTGACGCTCGAGGTGTTCATCACCGACTGGATCGACGCCAACGTGCCGAAGACATTTGCTCCGGCAAACCGATGAAGTGAGTGGGGTGCTTTGCGCTCCGCGGCTGCGCCGGAAGGCTGTTCGTCCGTGGCGGACGAAACCGGCATGAGGAAAATCCGCTCTTGCCACTATCAATATCTTAGTCCACCGGGGGCTTGCGGCAAGCCCCCGGTCGTGGCGCTCAATCGCCAGCCGAAATAAACCTGCGAAATCAGGAGTGGCGATATGAACGTGTTGTTGCAGACATTCGGTATCAAGCGATGTGATGCATTGACGTCGAGCATCGTGTCACCGGCCGGAGCATGGCGATGAGCGCGCATGCGGTGGTGATCGTCGGAGGCGGTCCGACCGGGCTGATGTTGGCGGGCGAGCTGGCGTTGGCCGGCATCGACGTTGCGATGGTCGAGCGCCGCGCCAGCCAGGATCTCGCGGGCTCGCGCGCCGGTGGCCTGCACTCGCGCACGATCGAAGTTCTCGACCAGCGCGGCATCGCCGATCGGTTCCTGGCGGAGGGGAAGACGGCGCAGGTCGCGGGGTTCGCTGGTGTGTCGCTGGACATCAGCGGGTTTCCCACCCGACACAACTACGGACTGGGGCTTTGGCAAAACCACATCGAGCGCATTCTCGCTGGCTGGGTCGGCGAACTCGCGGTAACGATCTATCGCGGATGTGAGGTGACGGGCTTCGCGCAGGACGACACCAGCGTCGATGTCGCGCTGTCCGACGGCCAGTCGCTGCGCGCCGCCTATCTCGTCGGATGCGATGGCGGGCGCAGCCTGATCCGCAAGGCCGCGGGCATCGATTTTCCGGGATGGGATCCGACGACGAGCGCGCTGATCGCCCAGGTCGAGATGACCGAGAAACCGGCATGGGGTATCCATCGCAACGCTTTTGGCATCCACTCCTTCGGCAGGCTGGAGTACGAAATCCGCGATGGCGAGGTGATCTACATCGATAAGGGACCGGTGGGCGTCATGGTGACCGAAGCACACGTCGGCCCCACAACCGAACCCACCCTGCGCGATCTCAGTGAAGCACTCATCGCCGCATGCGGCACCGATTACGGCGTCCACAACCCCACCTGGATTTCCCGGTTCACCGATATGAGCCGGCAGGCCGCGGCCTACCGCGACAGACGAGTCCTGCTGGCCGGCGACGCCGCACACGTGCATGCGCCGGATGGCGGACATGGCCTCAACACCGGTGTGCAGGATGCGGTGAATCTGGGTTGGAAACTGGCGCAGGTGATCAAGCAAACCTCGCCCGAAAGCCTCTTGGATACTTACCATGCCGAGCGCCATCCGGTGGCGGCCCGCGTCCTGCGCAACACCATGGCGGCCGTCGCGCTTCGCCGTCCGGACGAACGGACCAAGGCAGTGCGCGAGACCATCGCCGAGCTCCTCGGGATGGACGAGCCACGCCAACAGTTCGCCGCGATGATGTCCGGCCTGGGCATCCACTACGACTTCGGCGAGGGGCACCCGCTGCTCGGACGCCGCATGCCCGATCTCGACCTGGCCACGGCCAACGGCCCGCTGCGCGTCTTCGCCCTGCTGCACACTGCCCGTCCGGTACTACTCAACTTTGGCGAGCCCGGCCACTTCGATATTACGCCCTGGGCCGATCGGGTTCAGTCGATCGACGCCGAATACACAGGCACGTGGGAGCTTCCGGCACTGGGGACAGTCACGGCTCCCACCGCCGTGTTGATCCGGCCCGATGGCTACGTGGCATGGGTGGGAGAAGGCACAGATCTTGGACTCGCCGACGCGCTGACCACCTGGTTCGGACCGCCTGCCGTGGCATAGCGCACCTGCCTCGAAACTCACATGCCCGGCACGTTTCCGTGCCGGGCATGCTGTATCGCGAGCGAAACGGACCCGACGAGCTCAACCGCCTTCAGATGCCGCGCACTGATCATTCGGGCAAGCGAAATCGACTTCCATGCCCCTGCCTACCGTCAGCGGGATATTCGCGCGCGTGTCGACGGCCTTGCCGTCCTTCTCCAGCATCACCGTATAAACACTGACCGGCAGCGCGAGCTTGTAACGGCCCTTGGCATCCACCGTGACATGACGATGGAGCCCCGTCACGCTGCTCACCGTGACCGTGGCTCCCGCGGGTGCCTGGCCAAAAATGGATGCCGTGGTGCCCTGCGCATGCGCCGCCGTCAATGCAGCCGCGCCACAGAGAACCGCAGCCACTGCCGCAGAAATGCCAGCGTGGCGCGCACGGCCGCCCATCTTGAAGCGTTCAAAACCCTTCATGGAATCCCCCCGATTTCATCAAAGAAAATACAAACCCGCCGGCTCCATCGACGGTTTAGCCGTCCATGTGACCGGCGATATCCAGCGACTGTGGTGTTTACGGCCGTGCATAAAGTCCCCACCTTCCCTGTGCGCCGAGGTCATGGCCCCGGAACTGACTACCTTGTCCCCCTCGATCGGCCACCCGCACCGATCCCCCACTCCGAGGCCGTCATCGATCGGCCCGCGGATGGTCGTGGAACCTAGCAGCAAGAAAGAAAGGCGCTCAAGTGTCGAAAGTTGGCCCGTGCCGATAGACACAGGACGGCGGCATGCCGGGTCGGCGCTGCCGTGGCGCCGCCCTGGGCAGACCGTCGCCTCCCGCGGCGGCCTGCCAGCCGTTTACCGTCAAGGTCAGCCTTGCTTGACGGTGTTCGCAGGAACGAAGGTGTAGCCCATCGCCTGCAATCCCTGGACGATCTGCTTCAGATAGCTGATGTCCAGGTAAGGGTGGAAGAAGAAACTCTGCACGCCGTCCTGAATCACCGTATTGCAGTTGGCGCTGTACAGGATGTCGGCGGGGAATCGCGGTGGATTATTGTTGAACGCCACCAGCTCGACGTTGCCGAGCTCTTCCGGCACGACCGTGGAGCCATAGATGTCGCGCACCAGGTAGGGGAAGAACTGACCGTAAATCCGGGTGTAGTCCGGCGTGCCGGTGCCGCAGGCGCCGTTCGGGCACCAGCCGCTCGCGTACAGGCCGCGGTCATAGCGCGAGGCGAAGGAGGCCTTGAAGACCTGATAGTCGATCGCCGACGCCGCATAGTGCGGCGGCACGAAGATCGTCGGCGCCAGGAAACCCGCAGCCGCGAACTCCAGCTGACCTTTGGTGATGCGGCCTTGTGCCCACATCGCAGAGTCTTCCGCGACTGGCGTATCGAAGATCACGAAGTTGGAGGCATCGATATGCGCGCGGAAGAACTCGAAATCGTCGCCGCTGACCGCGCTATAAGGATTGGGGATATTCGAGTACTGATGCGTGTACCCGTGCATCAGCAGCGTGCCACCCCTGGACTGCATATAGTGCAGCGCGTTGACCACTCCCCGTGCCTGGTAGAGGTGCCGCGATACCGGCACGCCATTGTTGTAGACGCCATTCGGATCCACGTAGAACGGGATCACCGCCACACTGAAAGGCACGTTCTTGCTGAACAGGTAATCGGCGATCGCGCGCAGTTCGGCAGGATCCGCGTCCGGCCCGACGTCTTCGATGCGCACCAGAGCCCGCTTGCGCGACAGCATGGCCGGGTTGGATACCTTGCCGATCAGATCGGCGGCGGCCAGATAGCGATCGTTCGGCCCGGTATAGGCGAAGGGAATCTCACCGATATAAGTCAGGTTGCCGCCGCGTGTCGCCCAGTTGATGGTGCCGCCCACGTCATTGGTGGCCGCCGCCAGTACCTGGGCCTTGGTCGGGTCGTTGATCACCGTCTGCAACAAGCCGGATGGAACCGTCAGCGCGTTGCGTTGCAATGCCACGCCTTTGTAAGTCACGGTCAGCGCATTGCTGAAGTCGAAGAACATCGGCGTGAAGCCATACTGCCCGGCGAAGTCCGTCGCGCGCGCGGAGAGCTGCCAGATGTTGTCGTTCATCCAGAGCACCGGCTTGGTCGTCGCCAGTACGTCGTCGAGCATCGGCGTCGGCAAGGGCTCGCCATAGGTCGACCCGACGTAGACCAGCCCGGTATAGCCGTTGAGTTCGCCCGCGACATAGTTCACCGCGGCATGCATGGTGTACTTGCTGCCATGCGTAACGAGGTTGCCGGCCATCACGGCATAGGCCTCGCCGAGCCAGCCCCACTGCCCTGTGCTGTCGTACAGCACCAGGGTGTTCTGGTTGGCGTTAGCGCCTGGCGCGCCGGCGAACGCGTTTGGGGCCGAGAGCAGCGCGGACGCCAGCAAGTTGCGACTTGTCGTTGTGGTGGTTGTCGTCGACGGCGCGGCCAGCGCGATCCGGGTCGGCAGTGCCGCACCCGAGGGTGGTGGCGGCGACGGCAGCATGCCGGACCTGGCCGTAGAGGAAAGCTGCGTGGCATGGGCGGCCGACATGAAACCGGATGCCGCGGCGAATACCAGCAGAGCACTGACAAGAATCGACCTGAAGGCGAAAGGTTCGAGGTGCGTTGACCTGACCATGGGGAATTCCTCACACACAGTGATGGAATCGACGCGCATGGCTGCCGGGCAGCTCGCGCGCTGCCGGAGTGCGATTACGTCCCGAATGCTCAGGCCCCTGTTGCCGTGAAAGGGAAAGCCTCGCCTTCCGAGGCGAGCATACGTCCAAAGAACCTGAATGGTCAGTGGCTACTAGATATAGTACTTTCAGTCAAGTGTCGTTAGAGGGGTATAGCGTCAATAATTCCCCCAAACTTAACGCCTAGTTCTCAAAAATGAACATTGCGCTGAGTCTCTCAGCTGCTGAAGCCGGCCTGATCGCGGGCGCCCCGACCGGGGCATCCGCGGTTCGCTGCTCCCGAAGGAGCACATAGAGGCAAGGCCAGGATGCCCGGGTAGCAGGGTCGCGTCGCCATCCTGCGGAGGGAGGGGCTATGCAGGACATCCTGATCATCTGCGGCACGCGTCCGGAAATCATCAAGCTGGCGCCCGTGTATCACAGCCTGCGCGCCAGCGGATGGGCATGCCCGCGATGGCTGCACACCGGACAGCATGACGAAATGGCGCGCCAGATGCTGGCGTGCTTCGACATCGTTCCCGATATCGTGCTTGAGCGGGGCGGCGACGGCCTGGGCGAATTCAGCACCCGCTGCCGCACCCTGCTCGACGGCGTCATGTCGAGCCATCCCTGGTCGCTCGTCGTGGTGCAAGGCGATACCGAAAGCACCTTTCTCGGCGCCCTGAGCGGTTTCTATCGCCATGTGCCGGTCGCCCACGTCGAAGCGGGCCTGCGCACTTATGACCTGGAGCGTCCATTCCCGGAGGAAGGACTGCGCCAGATGGTCAGCCGCATCGCCAGCTACCACTTCGCGCCGACCCGGCGCGCGGCCGTGGCTCTGCGCTCGGAAGGCATCCCCCAGGACCGCGTCTTCGTCACCGGCAACACGGTCATCGACGCACAACACTGGGTGGTGCGGCAGCACCATATGCATCGCGCCGCGGAAGGACGCGGCCACCTGCTGGTAACCGCGCATCGCCGCGAGAACTGGGGCAGCGACCTGCGCGAGATCTGCTACGCCATCGCCGACACCGCCACCCGCCACCCGGAACTGCAGGTGCTGTTCCCGGTGCATCTGAACCCTGTGGTGAAGCAGCCGGTGCACGCCATCCTCGGCCAGTTGCCCAACGTGCGGCTGTGCCCGCCGTTCGACTACCTGGAGATGCAACGCGCGCTGCTCGACGCCTGGCTGGTACTCACGGACTCCGGCGGTCTGCAGGAGGAAGCCCCTACGTTCGGCGTGCCCCTGCTGGTACTGCGTACGGAAACCGAGCGACCGGAAGCGATCGAAGCCGGCTGCGCCCGTCTCGCTGGCACGCGACGTGCATCCATCGTCAAGCAGATCGAAGAGTTATGGACGGACTCGGACGCCTACGCCTCGATGGCGCGCGCGGGCAATCCCTTCGGTGACGGCCGGGCCTGCATCCGGATTGTCGACCTGCTGCAGAAGGAGTTGGCGCACGAAGAGCGCCAGCGCGAGGCGAGTTAGCGCGACAGAGGCCAGAACCATGTGGTGGCTGGACGCATTCTCGACGTATCTCTACGGTCTCGGCGTCGTCGTTACTGTCATCGCCCTGTTGATGCTGCTCAGCGGACTGGACGATCTGTTCATCGACATCGTGTACTGGTCGCGCCGGCTATGGAAATCGCTGGTGGTCTACCGCAAGCACGAGCACACGTACTACCACGAGCTCTACCGTCCAGCCGAAAAACCGCTGGCGATCATGGTGCCCGCCTGGCACGAAACCGGCGTAATCGGACATATGGCCGAGCTGGCCGCCACCACGCTGGACTATGAGAACTATCACATCTTCGTGGGCACCTATCCGAACGATGCCGACACCCAGCACGACGTCGACGAAGTGTGCGTGCGTTTTCCCAACGTCCATAAAGTGGTGTGCGCACGCCCCGGACCGACCAGCAAGGCTGACTGCCTCAACAACGTGCTGGACGCCATCCTCCAATTCGAGCGGCGCGCGCACATCACGTTCGAGGGCTTCATCCTGCATGACGCCGAAGATGTGGTCTGCGAGCTCGAACTTCGGCTGTTCAACTTTCTGGTGGGCCGCAAGGATCTGATCCAGATCCCGGTGTACCCGTTCGAGCGGCAGTGGAACAACTTCACCAGCCTGCACTACCTGGACGAGTTCGCCGAACTGCACGGCAAGGACGTGCCGGTACGCGAGGCGCTGGCGGGGCAAGTGCCCAGCGCCGGCGTGGGCACCTGTTTCAGCCGGCGCGCCGTGCTCGCGCTGATCGAGGATGGCAACGGCATCGCATTCGACGTGCAAAGCCTTACCGAGGACTACGACATCGGCCTGCGCCTGAAGACGCGCGGCATGGCCGAGATCTTCGTGCGCTTCCCGGTGCTGCGCTATCGCCGCCACCCCATCCATGAAAGCCATGTGGGACAAAGCTGGCGCGAGTCCAACGTGATCTGCGTGCGCGAGTATTTCCCTGACCGCCTGACGACGGCGGTGCGCCAGAAGTCGCGCTGGATTATCGGCATCGTCTACCAGGGCTACCGCACGCACGGCTGGAAGCATGGGCTGGTGCTCAACTACTTCCTGTGGCGCGACCGCAAGGGGGCGATCAACAACTTCGTCAGCTTCGCCGCCATGCTCGTACTGCTCCATCTGATCATGATCTGGCTGCTGCAACTGGCATGGCCCGCGGCCCCGCGCTTCGTGTCGATCTTCGAAGGGCAACCGTGGTTCGACAGCATCCTGGCCGCGAACGTCGCCCTGATGGGCAACCGCATGCTGCAGCGGATCATCTTCGTATCCGGCTACTACGGCCTGAAGCAGGGGCTGTTGTCGATACCGCGACTGCTCTGGGGCAACCTGGTCAACTTCCTGGCCAACTGGCGCGCGATCCGCCAGATCATCCAGTACGGCGATCCGCATCGCGTGGCCTGGGACAAGACCACGCACGACTTTCCCAGCCTGGGCGGCGAGAATCACGCCAAACGCTCACTGGACGAAATGCTGGTGGCGAACGGCTCCGTGTCGGCGACGCAATTGCACGAGGCGGAGCAGCACCGTATCGACGGCCTGCAACTCGGCAGCTCGATGATCCATCGCGGCTTGATCACCGCCGAACAACTGGCGCGCCCGATCGCCGAGCAGATCGGCGTGGCGTGCGAATCGGTGGACTCCGCCAAGCTTCCGCACGAGTTGATCGAGGCGGTGCCGGCGGACGTCGCCCTGCACTACGCGGTAATGCCGCTGCGCGTCGATGGCGGCACGCTGGTGCTGGCCAGTGAGGCTTATGTCGATCCGGTGTCGCTGGCCGCCATCGCGCGCAGGCTCGAGCGTCCCGTACGTTATGTGATCGCGCACAAGGGGCAGGTCACGGTGGGCTTGCGCCACTGGTATGCGCATGTGCGCGAGCACGACCCGCGCCATTTGCTCGACATCGCCGCGCACTGCGGCCGCATCGACGGCGAGCGCGTGCCCGCGCTGTGGCGCGACTACGTATCGCAGCAGGTCATGCTGGGCGAGATTCTGGTCGCGCAAGGTCACCTGGACGAAGTCGCCTTCAAGGCCTTGCTGCTGAGCCACGCGCGCAGCGGACAACCGCTGGGTGAATTCCTCGTCGCCCAAGGCGTGATCAGCCGCGAAACCCTGGATCGCATGCTGACCTTACAGGCCGCGCTGCAGCCGAGCATCGCCGCGCTCCTCGAGCGCGAGGGGGCCTGGCCGGCACCGCGAACCACACCCGCGGAGCGTGCCGCATGAAACGACCATGGCCAACCCGATTCGCACTGGCACTGTTTGCGATGGCTCCCGCCTGGCCGCTGTGCGCGGTGGCCCAGGAACAGGCCGGCGGTGCCACGCGCTACCAGCAATTCATGGTGTACCCGCATCGGCAGGCGGGCTACGCCGCCTTGCGCGCCGGCGACGAGCGCACGGCGATAGCGGAGTTCGAACGCGCGCGCGCATTGGCGCCGCAAAGCATCGATACGGCACTGGACCTGGCCGAGGCTTACCGTCATTTCGGCCACGCGGCCCAGGCGCAGAAGGTGCTGGACGATCAGCGGCGCTACACGCCCGGCGATCCGCGCCTGCTCGCGCTCAAACCGATCGCGGCGGCGGTCGATTGCAGCCGCGACAACCGGCCCGTATGCCGCGCCCAGCGCGGCTTCGCCGATTTGCAATCGAGCGAGCTGGCCAAGGCCCAGGCCGAACTCGACGCACCGGATTTCGCGCGCAGCCCGGAAGGCCTCGCGCTGCGTCACGCGCTGGTTCAACGCGCGATCTATCTCGGCGACGACGCGCGTGCCGAGGCACAACTGGCCGCACTGGATGCCGCCGGCAAACTCAGTGCGGACGAACGCACGCAATGGTTCAACCTGTTGCTCAAACTCGGCAGAGTGGACGCGGCGCGTCAGTTGCAGGCGCGCGGCGGCCTGGATGCGCCCGCGCAGGATCTGGCGATCGCCCAGACCCTGAGCAACAGCGGCGATCGCAAGGCGCTGGCGTCTTACATGGTATCGCGCCAGCCGCCGTTCGCTAACGAAAGAGACGAGGCGCAATGGTTGAACCTGCTGGCAGCAACGGCGCGCGACCACCCCGAGCTGTTGACCCGATATGCCCCGCACTACCCCGCCAACGCGGCACTGCAAGCACGATTGGCGCTACCGCTGGCGATGGCGCGAGGCGACAGCGCGACGGCCGGGCACATGCTGTCGCGCCTGCCGAAAGAAAGCTTCCGCGAAGACCGTTTCAGCCTGGACCTGCAGCAAGGCCGCTATACCGAAGCCCGGCAGCAGGCCGAGGCACTGATCGCCCAGCCGGAGGGACATCGCCTGCTCGATCCGCTCAGCTATCGCCTGATGGAAGCCGGCGCGCGCGGCGAGGCGAAGCAACTGCTGCTGGCGGCCTATCCCTTCGCCGGCAACTCCGGCTCGGCCGCGCTGTTCTCGCGCCTGGCCGTGCTGGCCGGCGAGCAGCCAGCGCTGTTTTCGGCGGATGACCGCACTCGCCTGCGGCGCCCGCTGGAAAGCGCGCCGCTGCGCATGGCGCAGATCCCGATCCTGAGCGCGCTGCGCGATTGCGATGGCATACGGCAGGTCATGGCCGATCTCTCGCCGGACTATCCCGCCGATTTGTGGCGGCAACTCGGCGACTGCTATGGCAACGACCATCCCGGCCTCGCCGAGTACGCCTATGCCGAAGCCAACAAACGCAAACCCGACAGCGACGTGACACGCGCACTGGCATATCAGGCCTACAGCGCGCAGGACTACGCGACGGCCATGCAGGCCTGGCGCTCGGTACCCGTGGCGCACATGAAGACCACCGACCTGATCGCCGCCGCCACCACCGCGCTCACGGTCGACCAACCCTCCGTCGCCCGCGCGTGGCTGGACACGTACGTCGCACAGGGCGGACGACAGGACCACACCTACTGGTGGCTGCGCGCGCAAGCCGACGAGGCGCACGATCCGGCGCTCGCGCGAGCCGATCTGGAAAATGCCGTCGCCACGCATCCCGATCCGCGCTACTACGCACGCCTCGCGACACTGCAGAGCCACGCCGGCGAGACGCAGCAGTCGCTGGCGTCGCTTCAGCGCGCCAGCGTGCTCGCGCCAGAGGACAGCAAGCTGGCCGCCTCGCTGGGCTACGCTTATTTGCAGGCGGGCGCACCCGACAAAGCGGCGGTCCAGTTCGAACGCGCGCACCAGGCCAATCCCGACGATCCGGCACTGACCCGGCAACTGCTCTACGTGCATCAGCAGCTCGGCGACAACGCCGAGGCGCGGACCTACGCCGCCCAGGCGATCGATCAGCTCGGTCCGTCCGACAACAGCACCGCCACCGGCGGCAAGGCGCAGGAAGACGAAGACGAACAGCGCTACACCCTGCGGCGCCTGCATGAGGATCTCGGCCGCAAGTGGCGCTTCAATGCCGACATGACACTGGGTGACACCGTGTCGTCGGCCGCCAACACGGCCGCGCCCGGCGTTTCCTATCGCAGCTACATGCAACTGGAGGCGCAATACCGCCTCGATCCGCACCTCACCGGCGGCGACATCAATACGCTCGCCGCCTACGCACGCATCTTCGCCGGCAGCGGCGCCAGCGGCGCGGTATGGCCCGTGCATGCGCCAATGCTCGGCGTGGGCATGCACTGGAAGCCGCTGCTCTCGCAGAACATCGTGTTGTCGGTGGAGCAGCAGACGCCGATGAGCAACAACCGCAATACCCGCAATGACACCATGCTGCGCGCCGCGGGTTCGTGGTCGTTCGGACCAAAGCTCAGCGACGACTGGCATGCCACCGGCACGGGCTGGTTCAGCCAGAACTTCTACGTCGACATCGCACGCTACCTGCGCGCGAAGCAGACCGTCTTCACCGCCGACTACCAGCTCGGCTGGCACCGCAAGATCTTCGGCGGACAGACCGTCGAGCCGTACGTCCATCTGCAATACACCGGCATCGATCGCTCGCACGGCGCGGGTTACGCGCGGGATGCGCGCATCGGTTTCGGCCTGCAATGGAACCTGTGGTACGGCGAAACCCGCTACGACGCCTATCCGCACCGCTTCAGCATCGCAGTGGAAGGACAGCATGCGTTCACCAGTTACCTGCACGAAAACAATGCCGTGTTCCTGATCGCGAGGACGCAATGGTGAAGAAGGTCCTGCGCTGGCTGTCGGGTTTGGCGCTTCTGCTGGCACCGCTGCTGGCCGGTGCGACGACCGCGATTTTCTATCAGCCGCAACTGCGCGACCGCGCGGTGCCGCAGGCGCAATGGCCTGCCCTGTTCGCGCAAGTACGCGCACAGGGTTTCGACACGCTGGTGGTGCAATGGACGGAATACGGCGACGCCTTCGCCGACCCGGCCGGGCATGCATGGTTGCTGCAGCGCGTACGCGATGCGCGTGCCGCGGGCTTGCGCATCGTGCTGGGACTGGGCAGCGATCCCGCGTTCTTCCAGCGCCAGGAAGCGGCGCCGTCGGCATTGGACGATTACCTGCTCACCTTGTCGCGGCACAACGCCGCCATCGCGAAACGCTGGGCCGGCGAGCTGGGAAGCGACACCGTCGCCGGCTGGTACCTGCCGATCGAGGTCGACGACCGCCGCTGGCGCGATCCGGCCGCACGCAAGCAACTGCAGGACTACCTCGCCACCGAACGCCGGCAGCTGGATGGCATCCTGCCTCGGCCGGTTTACGTCACCTCGTTCTTCGCCGGCAACATGACGCCCTCGCGCTACGCGGAACTGGTGGCCGATATCGAGCACGCCGGCGTACGCGCCTGGGTGCAGGACGGTGCGGGCACCGGCCGCCTGGGTGGCGGCGAACGCGCGCTGTATCTCGACGCGGCAAACCAATGCGCGGGCTCGCATGCCCACGGTGTGGTCTATGAAATCTTCCGCCAGACCGGCGAGGACAAGGCATTCACCGCCGCCGCCCTGCCCGCCGCCGAAGCCGGTACGGCGCTGGCGCAGCGCGCGCCGTGCGAAGGGGACAGCGCATTCTTCGAACTGCGCTATCTCCCTGGCGTGGCGGATGTGTTTGGGCATCCGTAGGCACAAAAACAAAACGCCTCCATCAGGAGGCGTTTTGCTTCCCTACCGAACCGGTCGCGCAGAGCGATCGGTCCGATGCTTGCTACAGCGTTACTGCGGCACCTTCAGCGGCGCGATGGTCTGGTTGAGCGTCGACCAGTAGGTCTTGGTATACGGCACCATCTGCTCGGCATAGTTCCACCAGAAGAAGCCGCCGATGAACCGCGGATCGTTGAAGGTATTCACCATCGGGTAGTACGTCTTGATCAGGTTCGTCTGCACCGATGTGGGCGCGCTGAGGCTCGATGTGCCGATCTCGCCGAAACCGACCCTGGCGTTCGGGAAGATGGTCTCGAGCGCGGCAAAGTCCGCTCCCCACGAAGGCGACAGTCCCGGGCAGTCCTGGTACGGGTAGTAGCTGAAAAGCGCGTAGTCGGTACTCTGGCGCACGCTGGCCGGCAGGAAGTTCATCGGCCAGGTCTTCCAGTAATCCTGCGGCTTCTCCCAGCAATTGGTGCCCTTGCTGTCATCGTTGTAGTACAGCGTGATCGCGGTCTTGCCACCGACGCCTTTCACGATCGAGTTGGCCGCGGCCACCATCTGTCCGATGGCGGTCTCCTGTGCATTCACCGTGGTGTTGCTGCCGCTCGGGTTCGGACGCAGCCATTCGCCATTGATCTCGTTGGCGATCTCCCACACGTCGACGGTGCCATTCAGACCGTTGACCAGTTCCTTGGTGCGTGCCGTGTAGGTATTGATGTCGGTCGGGAAATAGTACGAGTCCATGATCTCGCCCATCACGTAAGCAACGGTATGCAGCTTGACCAGGGCGGGGTAGTACTCGGCGGCGCTGGTGCCCGGATCGAACACCACGCGAACGGTGGGCTTGTAAGGCAGCTTGGTCAGCGACGTGATGATCGCGTTGATGTTGGAGAGATCGTCGAGCGTGACACCGTAGATCGGTGCCTTGATGGTGGTGGCCGCTTGTGCGTTCGCGTTGGTCGACAATGGTGCCGATGCGGCGTAGAGAGCGAGCGATAGTGCGACAGGTGCAATAAACGTCTTTGCTGCGGTAGTGAGTTTATTCATTGATTGGTTTTCACGTACTTGGGCGATCCATTCCCCGATTAGGAGTAGTGGCGGTGACGCATGAAGGTTTGCCACGACATGACGACGGCACCGCGTAGAAAGTCGGCGGTACCGGGCTTAGTCGTGCTCGTCCGAGCACTGATGAAGATCGTCCATACAACGGTTCCCCTAACCCTTCGTGCGAGGACGAAGGGGGGCGGGTGGAGCAACCGTTTGGGGTAACCAGCGAAGAACGGCGAATACCGCGTGGATGACCGAAGCAAGTTACGAAACCACCGTAAACTCGTTCGATTCCGTCCCTTCCTGGACAAAACCGGACCGCACGCCCGGGAGTCACGCACCGGGTATCGCTGGCCGCATCGAGTCTAGCGAATCGATCCAACAGGGGATCAAAATTTGGTTAGTTATGCCAATTTTTCGTGACGAATGCGTGTTCCCGGCGTCGTTTTGCTGACGCGAAACTTACAAACCGCCCTCAGTTCCACGCTTCGGTGAGACTTACCAGCCTTCCTCCGCCGCACACATCGGCCATCCGGCCAACGCCCTAAGGCCTAGCAGGGAACGCGCACGCGACCTGCTAGCCTTCGCCGAAACTCGACCCGCACATACAGGGGTTTGCATGCGGAATCTGGAAGACACCAAGCTCGCCATCGTCGGCCTGGGCTACGTCGGTCTGCCCTTGGCCGTGGAATTCGGCAAGCACTACGACACCGTCGGTTTCGACATCAACCAGGCGCGCATCGACGAGCTGCGCGCCGGGCGCGACAGCACACTTGAAGTCGATGCCGCCGAACTCGCCGGCGCCAGACAACTGCGTTTCAGCGCCGCGCTGGACGATCTGCGCGACCGCAATGTCTACATCGTCACCGTGCCCACGCCGATCGACGCCGCCAAGCGGCCGGACTTGCGCCCGCTGATCCGCGCCAGCGAATCGCTGAGCAAGGTACTCAAGCGCGGCGACATCGTGGTGTACGAATCCACGGTCTATCCCGGCTGCACCGAAGAAGTGTGCGTGCCCATCCTCGAACAAGGCTCCGGCCTGGTGTTCAACCGCGATTTCTTCGCGGGTTACAGCCCGGAGCGCATCAACCCGGGCGATAAGGAACACCGCGTCACCAGCATTCTCAAGGTCACGTCGGGTTCTACGCCGGAAACCGCTGACTTCGTCGATCGCCTGTACGGTTCGATCATCACCGCCGGCACGCACAAGGCCAGCTGCATCAAGGTGGCGGAAGCCGCCAAGGTGATCGAGAACACTCAGCGCGATCTCAATATCGCCCTGGTCAACGATCTGTCCATCCTGTTCAACAAGCTCGGCATCGATACGCTGGAAGTACTCCAGGCGGCGGGCACCAAGTGGAACTTCCTGCCGTTCCGCCCCGGCCTGGTCGGCGGCCACTGCATCAGCGTCGATCCGTACTACCTCACGCACAAGGCGCAGGAAGTCGGCCATCACCCGGACGTGATCCTCGCCGGGCGCCGCACCAATGACGGCATGGGTCCGTACATCGCGGGCGAAGTGATCCGGCTGATGGTGCGCAAGGGCATCAACCCGGTGCGTGCCCGCGTGCTGTTGCTCGGCCTCACCTTCAAGGAAAACTGCCCGGACCTGCGCAATACGCGCGTGGTCGACATCGTGCAGGCACTGCGCGGCTACAACGCCGACATCGACGTACACGATCCCTGGGTCAATCACGCCGAGGCGGAACACGAGTACGCCATCACGCCGGTCGAGCAGCCGCAGGCCGGCAGTTATGACGCCGTGATCGTCGCCGTCGGCCATCGCGAATTTGTCGCGCTTGGCGCGGCCGGCATCCGTGCCTACGGCAAGCCGGGCGCAGTGATCTACGACGTGAAGTACGTGCTGCCGCGCAGCGAGGTGGACGGGAGACTATAGCCATGAGCGTCCTGGTCACCGGCACCGCCGGTTTCATCGGTTCCCATGTCGCGCAGCGTCTGCTGGCGCGCGGCGAGCGCGTGATCGGCCTGGACAACCTCAACGACTACTACGACGTCGCACTGAAACGCGCACGGCTGGCGCGCTTCATCGAGCATCCGCATTACACGCACTTGCAGATCGACCTGGCCGATCGCGCGGCGATGGAACACGCCTTCGCCACATACCGGCCACAGCGCGTGGCGCACCTCGCCGCGCAGGCCGGCGTGCGCTATGCGGCGCAGAACCCGCATGTCTACGTAAGCAGCAATGTCACCGGCTTCCTGCACATACTGGAAGGCTGCCGCCAGCATCTGGTGGAGCATCTGGTGTTCGCCTCCACCAGCTCGGTCTACGGCGCCAACACCGATATGCCGTTTTCGGAACATCGCTCCGCCGAACATCCGCTCACGCTCTACGCCGCGACCAAGAAAGCCAACGAGCAGATGGCGCACAGCTATGCGCATCTGTACGGCATTCCATGCACGGGGCTGCGCTTCTTTACCGTCTATGGTCCATGGGGCCGGCCGGACATGGCGCTGTTCCTGTTCACCGAGGCGATCCTGAAAGGCGAGCCGATCAAGGTCTTCAACCACGGACGGCACAAGCGCAGCTTCACCTACATCGACGACATCGTAGAGGGCGTGCTACGCACGCTCGATGCAGTCCCGGCCAAGGATCCGCGCTGGGACAGCCTGGCGCCGGATCCCGCATGCAGCGGCGTGGCGCCGTACCGGCTCTTCAACATCGGCAACGAACGGCCGGTGGAGCTGATGCAGTACATCGACGTGCTGGAGCAATGCCTCGGCCGCAAGGCCACCATGGAAATGCTGCCGCTGCAGGCGGGCGACGTACCGGATACCGAAGCGGATGTAACGAGCCTGATACAGACCGTTGGGTATAGGCCGCAAGTCTCCATAGAAACCGGCATAGATAACTTCGTACGCTGGTATCTGGACTACTACGGCACGTGACCTGCGCGGTCAGGGCGGGCGACGCGAAACCACTCAAGTCAGCAAAGGATGGGATGGCGTGATCATCGACTATCAGAGCGCAAGCCATCCGGGTGACATCGAGACTGATCTTTGCATCATAGGCGCGGGAGCCGCCGGCATTGCCATCGCGCACAGCTTCATCGGCACGCCGGTCAACGTGTGCATGATCGAAAGTGGTGGCCTGTCCGGCGAGCAGCGTAACCAGGCACTCTACGAAGGCGCATCGGTCGGCTCGCCGCCGTTCGATCCCGGCACCTCGCGCATGCGCGTGTTTGGCGGCAGCTGCAACCTGTGGGGCGGCGGCTGCATTCCGCTCAGCCGACAGGACCTGAGCGAACGCGAATGGGTGCCGCACAGCGGCTGGCCGCTGTCGTACAGCGAACTCAAGCCCTACTACACACGCGCGCGCTCGTTCTGCCAGATCGACAGCCACGACTTCGAGGACGGTTCCTTTCTCACGCCGCTGGCGCGTCCGCCGCTGCCGTTCGACGACGACAAACTGGTCAATCAGATCTTTGCGCGCAGCCCGATCCTGTTCGGCGAGGCTTACCGCGAGCAGCTGGAACACGCGCCCAACATCAAGATACTGCTGCACACCAATTTGCTCGAACTGCACGCATCGCCGGGCGGCTCCTGCGTACGCGAAGCGCACATCGCCACGCTCGACGGGCACCGCGGCGTGGTGCGAGCACGCCACTACGTGCTCGCCTGCGGCGGTATCGAGAACGCGCGGCTGCTGCTGCTTTCCGACAGCACCGTGCCGCAAGGGCTGGGCAACCAGCACGACCTGGTCGGGCGCTTCTTCATGGATCATCCCAGCGGCAAGCTGGGCACGGTGCATACCGACCAGCCGCACCGCCTCACCCGCCCCTACGATCGCGAGCTCGGCAAAGGCCCCAGGCCCACCTTCCCCGAGATCGGCCTGGCGCATGAAGCGCAGAAAACGCACCGGCTGTTGAACGGACGCGTGCATCCCTTCGCCGTCGAAGGACCGACACCGAAAGGCATCCGTGCACTGCGCGACCTGCGCGCCGCACTGCGCCCGCCCGTGCGTGACGAGGGCGCGCTGCTGGAGGCGCGCCTGTGTGCCGCGATGAAGAACGGCTCCACGCGCCTCGACGGCGCCGCGGCCATGCCGGAGGAAAGCATCGGCGTGCTTGCGTTGCGCCTCGGCCTTGGCGCCGGCGACATCGTCAAGGCCTTTCTTCACAAAGTCACCGACAAGCCCACGGTACGCGCGACCCACGTCGACCTGGTCGGCTACTTCGAACAGGCGCCCAATCCCCACAGCCGCATCACCCTCAGTCACGAGCGGGATGCGCTGGGCCAGCGCAAAGTCTGCGTCGACTGGCGGCTCACCCCGCTCGACCTGCGCACCTACCGCACCGCCGCCACGCTATTCGGCAATGAACTCGCGCAAGCCTGCAACGGGCGCTTCGAGCCCGAGCCGTGGGTTACCGAAGACACCATGCCACTGGTGCGCGGCACCGCGCACCATATCGGCACCACACGCATGTCCGACGATCCGCGCACCGGTGTGGTGGATCGCCATTGCCGCGTGCACGGCATCGACAACCTGCACATCGCTGGCAGCTCGGTGTTTCCGACCGGCGGCTGGGCTTTCCCCACCTTCACCATCGTCGCCCTGAGCCTGCGCCTGGCCGAACATCTGCGCGGTGCGCTGATGACCTGCGCAAGCACGGGCATGTTGTAGGCCGCCTGCCATGGATGAGTACAAACCCCCCTCGCCCTTTCACGATGCGATTTCACTCGTCGATGGGCTCGTCATACCCACACAGAGCGATGACGACCTGGCGCACTGGCATTTCGAACATGCCACCGACCGCGCCATCGCCGGCACCACCTTCACCACGCCCGCCGAAGGCGAAGCCTGCATACTGATCTTCGACAGTATCCGCTGGCGCCCCCACAGCGCCGCCGCGCACGCCCTGCTCGACAGTCGCGAGCGCATGCGCGCCGCGCGCTTCCGCCATGGCCACGACCAGGCCGCCTACATCCTCGCGCATGCGATGTGGCGCCTGCTGCTCAGCATTTGCCTCGACGTCGATCCCGCCGATGTCCCCCTCACCAGCACGCCCATCGGTCAGCCCTTGCTGCCCGGCACCCGCTTCGCCACCAGCCTCAGCCATAGCGGCCGCTGGGTCGCCGTTGCCATCGCTGGCGCGCGCAGCGTTGGCGTCGACATCGAACGCACTCCTTCACCCGTCGCCCTCGACGACCTCCTCGCCAGCGTCTGCACCCCCGCGGAAGCCAACCAACTCCACGACCTGCCCCGCAGCGACCGCGAACACGCGCTACTGCAATTGTGGACCCGCAAAGAAGCCGCCCTCAAAGCCTTCGGCATCGGCCTCACCCTGGCCCCCTCCACCTTCCCCATCACCACCAACACCCCCATCAACCCACCACTCAGCGCCGCCGCCCAACCACCCTGCCGCGTGTCCGATCTGATACTGCCGACAGAATTGGTAGGCGCCGTGGCGTTGCCGATCTCTGTGCAGCGTTTTGCAGTGCATGTGCTGGAGGAGATTTGAGAACGGCAAAACATCACCGCCTGTGGGCGACCACTCTTCTCATCGTCTTGCGCGCGTGAATCGCGCACAGGGTGCGCTCCTACGGGCGTCCCATAGCAACGCTGTCCCGAGCACCCATCACCCCTCCCCAGCCCTCCCCTGCGAGCAGGGGAGGGAGCAAGGTGAGGCGCTGCGCTCTGACACTGAAGAAAACTTTCCCGACGCCCGGCACTGGAAAGGGCGAGGCTACGAAGCACGCCGCCTGCTCTGAGGCCATTTCTCTTTGGTTACTTTCTCTCTAGGCCCCCTCGGGGGGTTGGGCCAGCAAAGAGAAAGTGACCCGGACCGCGGCAGCGGTTCGGAAGCCCGCGGCAGGCGAGCCAGGTCGCGATAACGCGACAACCAAGCGACAACGCCACTGTACCCCTGCCTACGCAGGGGTGACGAGTAGGAAGAGATATCGCGAGAGCCAACCCCCACCCCGCCCCTCTCCCGAAGAGAGAGGGAGAGAGCAAAAGCGAGAGCACATGTATCACCCCCGCAACACCCACATGGCAACCCACCTACGGCCTACCCAACTCTTACCTAAGTTACATCGACACCCCCCATGCCCCGACATAGCCTGAGCATCCGCCGGACGGATCCCGCACCGCATCCGGGTTTAGTACAAGGGGAAGTCGGATGCTCCATTTCCTGCGACGCCAAGCTTCGCGCTGGCTCCTGCTGCTGGGAGCCTGTGAGCTGGTCCTGTTGGCCGGTTCACTGAATCTAGCGATGTATCTGCGCTACTACCGTTCGGCGGACCAATTGGCCGAGTTCTCGGTGCATATGCCCGAGCGCTCGCTGGTGTTTGCGGTGATCATCGTGCTCGCCATGGTCGCACTGGGCCAATACCAGGCGCACATGCGCATGACCCGCTTCGACCTCCTGGCGCGGCAGGCCGTGGCCTTCGTACTGGGTGGCACTGGCCTGGTCGTGGCCTACTACGTCGTACCGCAGGCCTATGTCGGGCGCGGTGTGCTTAGCATCGCGCTGGTGCTCGCTTTCATCGCGGTGGCGGCGTTCCGCCTGATCTTCATGCGTCTGGTCGAGCTCGATGCGCTGAAGCGCCGGGTCCTCATTCTCGGCGCCGGCACGCGCGCCGCGCATTTCCACAACGTGATGCGCCGCCGCTCGGATCGTCGCGGCTTCTACGTGGTGGGCTATCTGCCGCACCGGGGCGAACCCATCGCTGTCGAGGGCGAACGCGTGCTCTCGCACGACGAATCGCTGTGCCAGCTGGTGTTGCGCGAGGAAGTCGATGAAGTCGTCGTGAGCGTGGACGACCGTCGCGGCCATCTGCCGATGGACGAGCTGCTCGAATGCCGTCAGATCGGCGTGACCATCACCGACCTCACCACCTTCTTCGAGCGTGAATCCGGCCGCGTACAGCTGACGTTACTGGACCCGTCGTGGCTGGTGTTTTCCGGCGGCTTCAACGCCACGTTGCTGCGCCGCTTCAGCAAGCGCTGCTTCGATCTCACCATGGTGCTGATGCTGTTGCTGCTGTGCTGGCCGCTGATGCTCATCGAAGCGCTGGCGATACGCATCGAGTCCGGTCCCGGCCAACCCATCCTGTATCGGCAGGAACGCGTCGGCGAGCGTGGCAAGACGTTCTCTTTGCTTAAGTTCCGCAGTATGCGTACCGACGCCGAATGCGATGGCATCGTGCGCTGGGCCTGCAAGAACGACGATCGGGTGACCCGCGTCGGCCGCATCAGCCGCAAGCTGCGCATCGACGAACTGCCGCAGCTGTGGAATGTATTCAAGGGCGACATGAGCATCGTCGGTCCGCGCCCGGAACGTCCGCAGCTGGTGGCCGATCTCACCGACAAGATCCGCTACTACAGCGTGCGTCACTGCCTCAAGCCCGGCCTCGCCGGCTGGGCGCAGATCAGCTACCCCTACGGCGCCTCGGTGGAAGAGGCGGCCGAGAAACTCAAGTACGACCTGTTCTACGTGAAGAACCACAATCTTCTGTTCGATCTGCTGATCCTTATCCAGACGGTGGAGGTTGTTCTGTTTGGACGTGGAGCGAGATGAGAAACGAGTGAAGAGGAGCGAGATGCGAGTAACGAGGGCACAAGCCTGTGCGTGCACAGTCAGCCCATGGCGCGTGGCGAGGCTCTTGTCGGTTAACCGGCCGAGCATGAATTCCGGCGCCCTCGCTACTCGCCTCTCGCTCTTCCCGCCTTGCCCCTCCCCCTGCTGCACGCAGGAGAGGGAGAAGAAGCAAAAGGAGAACCCTGCATGCTGATTCGCCGTCGCGCCATCGTCGCCCTGCTGCTCGTCGGCTCCGCCGCCGCGCAGGCGACGGATGCGCCGGCGCTCGGCGCGCACACCTTGCTTACCCATTCCGAAGGCATGGGCAAGAGCCCGGCCGTGACCGAGCCGCTCGACACCCAGCCCAGCGGCAGCTCGCTGATCGTGTTCAACGGCGGCTACGCCAGCAATGACGCACGCCCGGTCGACAGCTACGCCAACCGCTGGAAGCAACTGGGGCGCAGCGTCTACTACAACGGCTACGGCGGCAGCTTCAATGTCAGCGCCTACGTCGCACTGAATGCCAAGGGCGGCGCGCAACACACGGTGCGCATCGACAAACCCGGCAATGCGGGCGGCGAGATCTCCGTACCCTTCATCGAGGTGAAGCAGGCCGGTGTATTGCAGGATGTCGCGCAGAACTATCCCGAGCCTGGCCTGGTGCTCACCAGCGGCAACGTCACCACCACCGGCCCGGCAACCCTGGTCGCAGTGTGGTGGGGCGATGGCGGTGTGAAGCACATGACCGCGCGCCCCGACAACGATTTCACCGTGATCGACAGCTACCTGCTGCTACCCGACAACAGCGGCGTGCAGGTCGCCATCGCCTCCAGGCAAGTCACGGCCGCCGGCACCTATCACGTCAGCTGGGTGGGCTCCCCGATCCAGGGCGCCATCCTCTGGCTCTTCGCTTTCCAGGCCAAATGACCTGATCCGCCTATCCGCCTTACAGGGAGAGCAACCATGCTGGGCCGATTCCTTTCCGCCGAGAACTACACCGAACTGCTCGCGCGCGGCCAGCACCGCAGCGCCTCGCTGCTGCACTTCGAACCCGACGTGATGCGCAGCAGCTACAACCGCAGACCGTTCACAGTGCAGCACCAGCTCACCGCCCATCCGCTGTTCTCGCTGGATTCGCTATTCACCCTGTGCCGCCGCATGCCGCAGGAACAGATCCTGTTCCGCCTCGGCAATATCCCCGGCGACGCCGAGCTCGAAACCTCCTACGACCGCTACAAGCGCGACCTCACCCTCGCCGACACCCTCGATCATTTCGAGGAACGCCAGGCCTACATCTGCATCAACAACCCCGAGCGCGATCCCGAATACCAACCCATCATCGAAGGCCTGCTCGGCGAAGTCGCCGCGCAGACCGATGCCATGGACCCATGGATCAGCTGGTACTCCACCTACATCTTCATCTCCACCCGCGACGCCGTGACGCCCTACCACATGGATCGCGAAATGAACTTCCTGCTGCAGATCCGCGGCGCCAAAACCGTGCACCTGTGGGACCAGGACGACGACGACATCATGAGTCCCGAGCAGAAAGACCTGCTCCTCTCCCGCATCGGCAGCCGTCCCCGCTACCGTCCCGACTTCGAAGCCAAAGCCATGACCTACCAGCTAAGCCCCGGCCTCGGCGTCCACCACCCCTTCATCGCCCCCCACCGCGTCCACACCGGCCCCCAACTCTCCATCTCCCTCGCCCTCACCTTCCGCACCCGTCAATCCGACATGTGGACCGACGCCCACCGCTTTAACGCAAGACTGCGCAAGCTTGGCCTCCACCCCCGCCCCATCGGCAAAAGCGCCCTCATCGACCAAACCAAATGCAACCTCGCACGCCTGGGCCAACGCGTGCATCGCATGCTGGCGCCAGTGGAAGCCGATGCCTGAAAACGCGAATGGGTAGGAGCCCACCCTGTGGGCGACCGCTCTTTCCCATCGCCCACGCGCGTGAATCGCGCACAGGGTGCGCTCCTACAGCCGCTCCATAGCAGCGCTTTCCCGAGCACCCACACCCCTCCCCAGCCCTCCCCTGCAAGCAGGGGAGGGAGCAAAGGCGAAGCGCGGCGATCCGCCCAGAAGAAAACCATCCAGACGTCTGGCACTGGAAGATGCGCAGCTACGAAGCACACCGCCCGCTCTTCAGGCCATTTCTCTTTGGTTACTTTCTCTTGACTCCGGGCATCCATGCCCTCCGCCCTTCGGGCCAGCTGCGCTGTTCGCACCCGCTCCTGCGGGTGCGTGGGCCAGCAAAGAGAAAGTAACTCGGGCGCCGGCAGGCGTCCGAAATGCCCGCTGCATAAGCGGCCAGAGCACGCAGACGCTAAAACCAGGCGACAACGCCACTGGACCCCTGCCTGCGCAGGGGTGACGAGCAGGAAGACGTATCTCAAGTGCGCACCCTTACCCGAGGGAAAAGGGCGAAAAACACACCCCATAGGCAGAAAGAAATAGGTCCGGGCATAGCCGGGATGACGTAAAGGAATCCCACCCCGGATACCCCACAATCCAAGCCGAATCCCTGACATATCGGCTCCACCGACATCCATCGATTCGCACCGTAACAACAGCGTCACCGATTCCGACACCGGTCGATTCCGCCGCAAAGGGGAGGGTGGAAGCCATGAACGCCAGCACGGTCGCACTCATCTATTTCTTCCGTAAACCCGCCGCTCCGTGGCGCGTCCAGGTCGCGCGCCGCCTGCAGGCCTCATCGCGTCCGCTCAGCGGATGGATTGCTCCCGGCAGGTATTTCCTGGGCCCTGTGTACAGCATCGCGCTCGCCCGCCGTGACCGCATGCAGACGCTTTGCATGCATTGAACCTCCTCACCAACGCGGAACCGTGATGAACACGAGCATGGCCGAAATACAGGATGTCGAAACCGTCGCCATGCGACTGTTCGACGTATTGCCGGGCCGCGGCGGCAGCACAGATGCCGGCTGGCGCCAGCGCAGCTATGCGCTGGCGTCGAAGGCAGCGGATACCGAACGGTTGTACGCCGCACTCGCGCTCACCGAAGCGCTGCTCACCGGCGCCGATGGCGTGATCGCCACACGCGGCGCTGGCGCGATGGCCACCCAGGCATGGGTCGATGCGCCACGCGATGCGAGGAGCCATGCATGGCAGGCCGCGCTACGCGACGTCGCGCAAACCGCGCCGCGCCTTCGCAGTGCCTGGACCGTTTCCGAGCGCGACGCTGACGACACCAGCTTCAGTCACTGGCATCTGCATGACGGCGCGTTGCACGTCGTTTTCCACGCACCGTTCGACGACGCATCGATCGACCTGTTCGCGGCCTGCGTGCAGCGCGCCCTTTGCGCACTCGTGCTGGCGAACGACCAGCCGCTTGCCGCCATCGACATCATCGAACCGCGCGAGCGTCAGCTGCTGCACGACTGGAACGCCACCGCCGTACCGCGCCATGCCGGCGACACCGTGCATGGGCTATTCGCCGCTGTAGCGCAACAGCATCCGTCGCTACCCGCGGTGACATGGCACGGGGGCTCGCTCTCCTACGCCGAACTGGACACACGCGCGAATCGCGTCGCTGCGGCACTGATCGCCGCGGGCGTCGGCGTCGGTACGCCAGTGGCTTTGCTGCTGGATCGTTCCGCGGAAGCGATTGTCGCCATCCTAGGCATCCTCAAGGCCGGCGCGGCGTACCTGCCGCTAGATGCCAGCCATCCCGCCGAGCGCCTCGCCTTCGCCATCAACGATGCGCACGCCGCGCTGGTGATCGCCCCCGAAGGCGCCGCTGCGCTGCAAGGCATCGACGTACCCACGCTGGCGATGTCGCAACTGGAATCCGGCGCGCCGCTGGCCTCGATGCCCACGCTCGACGGCGGCGCGCTGGCCTATGTGATGTACACCTCCGGCTCCACCGGCACGCCGAAGGGCGCCGAGATCCCGCATCGCGCAATCATCCGCCTGGTGTGCGATGTCGACTATGTCGATCTCGGCGACCACCCGCGCCTGCTGCATGCGGCGCCGCTCGGTTTCGATGCATCGACCCTGGAGATCTGGGGCGCGCTGCTCAACGGCGGCACCTGCATCATCCATCACGAAAAGATTCCCAGCGGCTGCGGCCTGGCGCGCACCATCGGCGAGCACGATGCGCGCATCGCCTGGCTCACCGCCGCACTGTTCAACGCCATCGTCGACGACGACGCCAGCAAGCTGCGCGGCCTGCGCCAGTTGCTGATCGGTGGCGAGGCGCTATCGGTGGCGCACGTGCGCAAGGCCTATGTCGCGCTGCCTGACGTGACCATCTTCAACGGCTACGGCCCGACAGAGTGCACCACGTTCTCCACCACGTATCCCATTCCGCGTGTGCTGGATGAGGGGCTGCACTCGGTGCCGATCGGCCGTCCCATCGCCGACACCACGCTGCATGTGCTGAACACGCGCAGCGAACATGTACCGGTCGGTGTGGCGGGCGAGCTGTATATCGGCGGTGCGGGTCTGGCGCGCGGCTATCTCGGCCGCCCCGAGCTGACCGGCGAACGTTTCGTGTCGGCGCCGTTCGATGCGCACGGCGAACGCCTGTACCGCACCGGCGATCTGGTGCGCTGGCTGCCGGAAGGCGTGATCGAGTTCATCGGCCGCGCCGACCATCAGGTAAAGATCCGCGGCTATCGCATCGAGCTGGGCGAAATCGAGGCAGCCCTGCAGCGCCTGGATGGCGTACGCGCCTGCGCGGTACTGGCGCGTCAGGACCGGCCAGACCAGAAGCGCCTTGTTGCTTACTACGTCGCTGAACACGACAACGTCACCGCACGCGGCCTGCGCGAACAGCTGGCGCAGGCGCTGCCGGAATTCATGGTGCCGGCCATCTACCTGCGCCTCGACGCACTGCCGGTGACGGCGAACGGCAAACTGGATCGCCGCGCGCTGCCAGCACCGGACCGTCGCCGCCCCGAACTCGCCGATGCCTACGTGCCGCCGGAAGGCCCGCTCGAACAGCGCCTGTGCGCGTTGTTCGCCGACATGCTGGGGCTGGATCAGGTCGGCCGCCACGATCAGTTCTTTGACCTCGGCGGCCATTCACTGCTCGCGGTGAAGACGGTCGCACGCATCCATGCCGAACTGTCGACGATCCCCACCATCCCGATGTTCTTCGGCGATCCCACGCCGGCCGCACTCGCCGCCGCCATCGACGGCAAGGCCGATCGTCGCGCCGCGCTGGCCGCGCGCATCGGGCGCGGCAAAGGCGCCGACCAGGCCGAACCCATCGCGATCATCGCCGCCGCCGCGCGCCTGCCGGGTGCGGGCGATGTCGAAACGTTCTGGCGCAACCTGTGCGAAGGCCGCGAGTCGATCACCTTCTTCGGCAACGACGGGCTCGATCCGTCGATTCCGCTGGCCGAGCGCAACGACACCGACTACGTCGCCGCACGCGGTGTGATCGACGACGTCGATATGTTCGACGCCGCCTTCTTCGGCATGTCGCCGCGCGAAGCCGAGTTGACCGATCCGCAGCAGCGCATCTTCATGGAGCTGTGCTGGGAATGCCTGGAGCGCGGCGGTTATGTGCCGGATGCGCAGCAGCAGCCGGTCGGCGTATTCGGCGGCATGCACAACGCCACCTACTTCCAGCGCCATCTCAGCACGCGGCCGGACCTGATCGAAAAGTTCGGCGCCTTCCAGGTGATGCTGGCCAACGAGAAGGACTATCTCGCCACTCGCGTGGCGCACAAGCTCAACCTCACCGGGCCGGCGATCAGCATGAACACCGCCTGCTCCACCTCATTGGTGGCGATCTGCCAGGCGGTGGCGGCATTGCGCGCGGGCCTTTGCGACATGGCGCTCGCCGGCGGTTCGTCGGTGAGTTGCCCGCCACGCAGCGGTTACCTGTCGCAGGAAGGCTCGATGCTGTCGCCGGATGGCCACACACGCACCTTCGATGCCGAGGCGCGTGGCACCGTGTTCAGCGATGGCGCCGCCGCGGTGCTGCTGAAGCGGCTGAGCGACGCGCAACGTGACGACGACGCCATCATCGCCGTGATCCGCGGTGTGGCGGTGAACAACGACGGTGGCGTCAAGGCCAGCTTCACCGCGCCGAGCAGCGCGGGCCAGGCAGCGGTAATCACCATGGCGCTGGACAATGCCGGCGTCGACGCGCGTTCGATCTCCTATGTCGAAACCCACGGCACCGCGACGCCGCTGGGCGACCCGATCGAGATCGAAGGCCTCACCCAGGCCTTCCGCCAGCACACCGACGATTGCAGCTTCTGCGCGGTCGGTTCGGTGAAGAGCAATGTCGGCCATACCGTGATGGCCGCGGGCGTGGCGGGTGTGATCAAGACTGCGCTGTCGCTGCGCGAGCGCCAGTTGCCGCCGTCGCTGCATTTCACCGCGCATAACCCCAAGATCGATTTCGCGCACTCGCCATTCGTGGTCAACGACACACTGAGCGCGTGGCAAAGCGAAGAAGGTCCGCTGCGCGCCGGTGTCAGTTCGTTCGGCGTGGGCGGCACCAATGCGCATGTGATCCTGGAAGAAGCGCCGTGCCGCGCCGCCGCCGATGAAGCAGCCGGCGCGTCTGTGCTGCTGCTTTCGGCACGCTCGCCGGAAGCCGTGGCGCATGCTGCTGCACGGCTGCGCCAACACCTCATCGACGAACCCACGGCGAATCTCGCCGATGTGGCACATACCCTCGCCGTAGGTCGCAAGGCTTTCGCTCAACGCCTGCATGTGGTGGCGGGCAACGTCGAGGAAGCCATCGAGAAACTTGGCGCGGCATCCGCCGCGCGCACCGCGGCGCAACCCGCGCCCGGCATCGTGTTCCTGTTCCCCGGCCAAGGTTCGCAGTACGCCGGCATGGGCCGCGCACTGTACGCCAACGAACCCGCGTTCCGCGCCGCCCTGGACGACGTCGCGGCGATCCTGGCCGGTGAACTGGGCTTCGACCTGCGCGAACGGTTGTTTGCTGATGACACCGATGCGCTGCGCGAAACCTCGCTGACCCAACCCGCCACCTTCGCCATCGAATACGCGATGGCGCGGCTGTGGATGAGCCTGGGCATCCGCCCGGTGGCGATGGTCGGCCACAGCGTCGGCGAATTCGTGGCCGCGGTGATCGCCGGCGTGATGAGCCTCGCCGACGGCGCACGCCTGGTCGCGCGGCGCGGACGCCTGATGCAGGCGCTGCCGGGCGGTTCGATGCTGTCGGTGCGCATGGATGCGAAGCAGCTTGCCGAACGCCTTCCGTCCAACCTGCAGCTGGCCGCCGAGAACGCACCCAACGCCTGTGTGGTCAGCGGTGAAACCTCGCTGGTCGAAGCCTTCCGCGCCGAACTCGAAGGCGCCGGCATTGCCAGCCGCCTGCTGCACACCTCGCATGCGTTCCACTCCGCGATGATGGACCCCGCGCTGGAACCGTTCCACCGCGAAGTCGCGAACATCGCGCTGATCACACCGTCAATCCCCATCGTCTCGACGCTTACCGGCCAGCCGCTCAGCGACGGCGAAGCGACCTCGGTCGACTACTGGACCAGTCACCTGCGCGGTACGGTGCGTTTCTCGTCCGCTGTCACGTTATTGCTCGACGACAGCACACATGCCTTCCTCGAAGTCGGCCCGCGCACCGCACTCACCACCTTGCTGCGCCAGCACCCGCTGAGCCGCGGTCGCATGGTGCTTCCCTCGCTGGCCGACGCGCCGGAGAGCGAGCGCGCCGCGTGGCTGGATGCGGCCGGCCAGTTGTGGAGTTTCGGCGCCTCGCTGGAGGTAGCCGAGCTCGACCATCGCCAGCGCAAGCTGCGCGTGCGGCTGCCCACCTACCCGTTTGAACGCAAGCGCTACTGGATCGATGCGCGGCCCGGCGTGAGCGCCGCGGTCGAATCACTACCCATCGAACCGGCGACCGACGCGCATGGATGCGCTAGTGCCGCGGGCGCAGGATGCGCTGGATCAGCCGTCGCGGCGGCACCACTCGCCACCGTCACCTACCTCGCACCACCTGCACCTCCTGCGGAGAGCCCCATGGAAGCCAACCTCTCCGGCGCCAGCGCCGGCAATAACCGTCGCGGGCGCCTGATCGCCCAACTCACCGAACTGTTCGAGGACGTCGCCGGCTCCGAATTCGCCGATGCCGATCCCGCCGCCCATTTCGTCGAACTCGGCCTCGACTCGCTGGCCCTGACCCAGGTGGCCCTGCAGTTGCAGAAAACCTTCGCGCTGAAGATCACCTTTCGCGAACTGATGGAGTCCTTCTCTTCCTTCGAGCGACTCGCCATGCATATCGACCAATTGTTGCCGCCGGAAACCAGCGCACCGGCCGCGCCCGCCATGCCGGCCCAGGCCACGCCGCCGATGGCCGCGACGATGCCGATGATGACGATGCCCGCCGGCAGCGCGATGCAGCAGGTGATCCAGCAGCAGATGCTGATCATGCAGCAACAACTCGCCCTGCTTGCCGGCGCCGGCATGCAGATGCAGATGCCATCGGCACCCGCCGTGCCTGTCGCCGCGCCAGCGAATCCCACCCCCGTCGCTGCTCCAGCGCCCGCCGCCGTAACCGCGGAAGTCCCTGCGCAGGACGAGGAAGCCGCGCTCGCGCACACCACCTACGACGTCAAGAAAGCCTTCGGCGCCATCGCGCGCATCCACTCCACCCAGACCGAACTGAGCGAGCGCCAGCGCGCGCGGCTGGATGCCTTCATGCGCCGCTATATCGAGCGCACCAAGCGCTCCAAGGCGTACACCGAGAAGCATCGCGGACATCTGGCCGACCCGCGCGTAGTCAACGGCTTCCGTCCGCTGCTGAAGGAAATGATTTACCAGATCGTGGTGGAGCGCTCGAAGGGTTCCCGCGTATGGGATCTGGACGGCAACGAATACGTCGACGCACTCAACGGTTTCGGCATGAACCTGTTCGGCTGGCAGCCGGACTTCGTGCTCGATGCGGTGCGCCAGCAGCTGGACGCCGGCTACGAGATCGGCCCGCAGCATCCGCTGGCCGGCGAAGTGGCCGAGCAGATCTGCGAGCTCACTGGCTTCGACCGCGCCGCGCTGTGCAATACCGGCTCCGAAGCGGTGATGGGCACCGTGCGCATCGCGCGCACCGTCACCGGCCGCGACACGCTGGTGATCTTCACCGGCTCGTACCACGGCATCTTCGACGAAGTGATCGTGCGCGGCACCAAGAAGCTGCACTCGGTGCCGGCCGCGCCGGGCATCCTGCGCAACACGTCCGAGAACGTGCTGGTACTGGATTACGGCACGCCGGAATCGCTGGCGATCATCCGCGAGCGCGCCCACACCATCGCCGCCGTACTGGTGGAGCCGGTGCAGAGCCGCCGGCCGGACTTCCAGCCACGCGAATTCCTCAAGGAGCTGCGCGCGATCACCAGCGACGCGGGTGCGCTGCTGATCTTCGACGAAGTGGTCACCGGCTTCCGCTCACATCCGCGCGGCGCGCAGCAGGTATTGGGTATCGACGCCGACCTCGCCTCCTACGGCAAAGTGGTCGGCGGCGGTTTCCCGATCGGCGTGATCGCCGGCAAACGCAAATACATGGATGCACTGGACGGCGGCGGCTGGCAGTACGGCGACGCCTCCATCCCCACCGTCGGCGTCACCTACTTCGCCGGCACCTTCGTGCGCCACCCGCTGGCGTTGGCCGCGGCGCATGCCGTGCTCACGCATCTCAAGGCCAACGGCTCGGCCTTGCAGGAGCGGCTCAATACGCGCACTGGCGCGTTCATCGACGGGCTCAATGCGTTCTGCGCCAGCGTGGGCGCGCCGATCAAGCTGGTGCATTTTGCGTCGGTGTGGAAGGTCAACTTTACCGAAGACCATCCGCTGCAAGAGCTGTTGTTCGCCATGATGCGCAGCCGCGGCATCCACGTGCTGGACAACTTCCCCTGCTTCTTCACCACGTCGCACAGCGAGCAGGACTTCGCCGCGATCACCAACGCGTTCCGCGAATCCGTGCTGGAACTGCAGGAGGCCGAATTCCTGCCGCGCCACAAGAACGTTGAAGCGCTGGCATTCGACGCCAGCCGTCCGCCGGTTACCGGTGCGCGCCTCGGCAAGGATGCCGAGGGCCATCCGGCCTGGTTTGTGCCGAATCCGGAAGCGCCGGGCAAATACATGAAGGTGGAAGCACGGAGGGAGAGTGCATGAGCGCGCATGAGATGTCGGGCGCGACCGCGCCGTCTTCAGTGGCGGTGGACTACGACCCGTTCGCCGGCACCACGCTGGCCCGCGTGGTGCCAGCGATGGCGCCGCAGCGCGAGATCTGGCTGGCTGCCAAGCTCGAACGCGAGGCGTCGCTGGCCTACAACGAGTCGGTATCGCTGCGGCTGCACGGCCCGCTGGATGTCGCCGCCCTGCAAGCCGCGGTGCAAGGGCTGGCCGACCGCCACGAAGCGCTGCGCTCCACTCTGAGCACGGACGGCGACGAACTCTATATCGCCGCCCAGCTCGACCTGCCCTGCCCGCTGCGCGACCTGAGCGCACTTCATGAAGCGGGCCGCGATATCGAAATCGCCGCCACGCTGCAACGCGCGGTGACCGAACCGTTCGATCTGGAAGCCGGCCCGCTGCTGCGCGCCGAACTGTTGCGCCTGGGCGCGCAGGATCATCTGCTGGTACTCACCGCGCACCACATCATCTGCGACGGCTGGTCGTTCGGCGTGATCGTGCGCGATCTCGCCGCGCTCTATGCGCAGCACAGCGGCCGTGGCGGCGCACCTGCGTCAGCCGATCCGTTCTCACAGTTCGCCTTGGAGCAGGCTGCGCATGCGCAGAGCGCCGACGGCCGCGCTGCCGAGCAGTACTGGCTGCAGCGCTTCGGCGGCGGCAGCCCGTCGCTGGATCTGCCTACCGACCGTGTCCGCCCGCGCCAGCGCAGCTTCGCGTCCCAGCGCGAAGACCGCACCCTGGATGCCGCCCTGATCGGCGAGCTCAAGCGCATGGGCGCGACGCGCGGCGCCAGCCTCTACGCGAGCCTGCTTACCGGCTTCGGCCTGCTGCTGCAGCGCCTGAGCGGACAGGACGATGTGGTGATCGGCATTCCTTCCGCCGGCCAGGCCGCGGGCGGTCATGACGCGCTGATTGGCCATTGCGTTAACGTGTTGCCGTTGCGCGTATCGATCGATGCGCAGGCACCCTTCGCCGACGCGCTCAAACAGGTGCGCGGCGATCTGCTCGATGCCTTCGAGCATCAGCAATACACGCTCGGCAGTCTGCTGGCGCGCCTGGCACTGCCGCGCGATCCGAGCCGGCTGCCGCTGGTCAGCGTGCTGTTCAATCTGGACCAGGCGCTGGACGAGCGCACGGTGAGCTTCCCCGGACTGAGCTTCGAGTTCGCCGGCAATCCGCGCGCGTTCGAAAACTTCGAGTTGTTCGTCAACGCTGTGCAGGTGGACGGCGGCGTGCGGCTGGAGTGCCAGTACAACAGCGACCTGTTCCGCGCGGAAACCATCCGCGGCTGGCTGGATGCGTACGAGACTCTGCTGCGCAGCGCCATCGCGACGCCGGACGACACGGCCTACGCCCTCGGCCTGATGTCCGCGGATGCACGCAGCGCACTGCAATCGCTGCAGGCCGCGCCCACGCCGTATCCCGATCGGCAGCTCGCGCATGAGTATTTCGAGCAGCAGGCCGATCTGGCCCCCGCGCGCACCGCGGTGATCCATCGCGGCCTGCCGTTGAGTTATGCGGCGCTGGAAGCGCGCGCCAATCGCATCGCCCGCGTGCTGCGCGCACGTGGCGTGGGGCGCGGTGCGCTGGTCGGACTGTCGCTGAAGCGCGGCACCGATATGGTCGCCGCCGTGCTCGCCGTGCTGAAAGCCGGTGCCGGCTATGTGCCGCTCGATCCCTGTTTCCCCGCGGATCGTCTCGCCTTTATGGCGCAGGACGCGGCGCTCGCCGCGCTGGTGGTCGACGACGCCGTACCCACGGCCTTCGACTATCCGGCCTCGCAGGTGCTGTCGCTGCAACGCGACGACGCCGAGATCGCCAGCGCGAGCGACGCGCGCCTGCCGCGCGATGAAGCGGAAGCCACGCCCGACTCCGTCGCCTATGTGATCTTCACCTCCGGCTCCACCGGCCGTCCCAAGGGCGTGCGCGTGCCGCACCGCAGTACCTCGAACTTCCTCACCAGCATGCAGCGCGTGCCGGGCATCGGCGCCGATGATCGGCTGGTGGCGGTGACCACATTGTCCTTCGACATCGCCTTTATGGAACTGATGCTGCCGCTGAGCGTGGGCGCCGCCATCGTGGTGGCGGATCACGACGACGTGCGCGATGGCGCGGCCTTGCGCACGCTGGTGGAAAACAGCGACGCCACGATGATGCAGGCCACGCCCGCAGGCTGGCGCATCCTGGTCGAATCCGGCTGGAACGGCCGTGCCGGTTTCCGCGCCGTGTCCGGTGGCGAACCGCTGCCGGTGGATCTGGCCGAAGCGCTGCTGCAGCGCTGCGGCGAAGTGTGGAACGGCTACGGCCCCACCGAGACCACGGTGTATTCAACCTACTGGCGCGTGGCCGAACCGCGCGCGGGCATCTTTATCGGCAAGCCGGTCGCCAATACCACCGTGCATATCCTCGACGAGCGGCAGGCGCCATGCCCGCTCGGCATGCCGGGCGAGATCGTGATCGGCGGCGCCGGCGTCACGCTGGGCTATCTCAACCGTCCCGAACTCACCGCCGAACGCTTCCTGCCCGATCCGTTCGCGGCGACATCCGGCGCACGCATGTACCGCACTGGCGACCGCGGTCGCTGGCTCGCCAACGGCCAGCTCGAACACCTGGGCCGGCTGGATTTCCAGGTGAAGGTGCGCGGCTACCGCATCGAACTCGGCGAGATCGAAGCCGTGCTCGCCGATGTCCCCGGCGTGGCGCGCGCCGTCGTCCTGGCGCGCGAGGATCGCCCTGACGATGTGCGCCTGGTTGCCTACGTGGTGCCGCGTGCCGGCGCCAGCCTCGACGAGAACGAACTCCAGGCACGCCTCAAACAGCGCCTGCCCGAATACATGCTGCCCCAGCACCTGATGATGCTGGAGGCGATCCCGCTGCTGCCCAACGGCAAGATCGACCGCAAGGCGCTGCCTGCACCGCCGGTGCAGTCGCTCGCCGCGCGCGGCGAGCGTGTGGCGCCGCGCAACGACACCGAGCGCCGCGTCGCGACGGCGATGGAAACCGTGCTGGCCCTGCCCGAGCTGGATGTGCGCGACAACTTCTTCGCGCTGGGCGGCCACTCGCTGCTCGCCGCGCAACTCACCGCGCGGCTCAACCGCGAATTCGAAATCACCCTGTCGTTCCGCACCTTGTTCGACGCGCCCACCATCGAAGCCCTCGCCGCCGCCATCGACCAGCAGCGCGCCAGCGGCAAGGCCAGCGCCGCCGCGCCGATCCTGCGCCGCGCCGTACAGGACCGCGCGCCGCTGTCGCTGATGCAGCAGCGCCTGTGGGCGCTGGAAGAACTGCAACCCGGCCGCGTCACCTACAACGCACCTTCCGCGCACCGCCTGAGCGGCCCGATGGACGAAGCCGCGTTCGAACGCGCCATGCAGGAACTGATGCGGCGCCAGCCCAGCATGCGCACCGCGATCCAGCGTCACGGCGACGAAGCGGTGCAGGTGGTGCATGAGCAGATCGATCTGCCACTGTTCCCGGCCGAAGACCTTTCCGCGCTGCCGGAGAGCGAACGCGAGACGGTGCTGATGCAGCGCCTGCGCACACTCACCGATACCCCGTTCGATCTCACCCGCGCACCGCTGTTCAGCGCGCACATGTTCCGCATGGCGGCCGATGAGCACGTGTTCTTCTTCATGCCGCACCACATCATCTGGGATGGCTGGTCGTTCGACATCCTGTACGCCGAGCTGTCGCAGATCTATCGCGCCTTCGCCAGGGGCGAGCCTTCGCCGCTGGCGCCGCTGCCGGTGAGCTACGGCGACTTTGCGGCATGGCATGCGCAGTGGCTGCAAGGTCCGCAGTTCAAGGAACAGCTCGCGTTCTGGCGCGAACGCCTGACCCAGGTCGCCACCACCCGTGCGCTACCCACCGACCATCCGCGCCGCCCCGGCATGTCCGGCGTCGGCCGCACCGAATGGATCCGCGTAGACAAGGCCGTCACCGACACCCTGCACGAAGTCGCGCGCCAGGCCGACGCCACCCTCAACATGACCCTGCTGGCGCTGTACTACGTGCTGCTCAGCGGCATCGCCGACCAGGAACACCTGGTGGTGGGCACACCCGTGCGCGCGCGCAACCAGACCGAAGTCGAGTCCGTGATGGGCTACTTCAACAACCTGCTGCCGCTGCACATGAGCGTCGACCCGTCCTTGCCCTTCATCGACTTCGTGCGCCAGGTCAAAGCCGCCGCCATCGAAAGCTTCGGCTATCCCGACGTGCCGCTCGAATACCTGCAACGCGAACTGCGCAGCGAGCATGGCAACGGCGCCGTGCTGTACCAGGCCTTGTTCTCCTTCCAGGACGCACGCCAGCGCATCGTCGACTGGGGCGGCCTGCGCCACGAGCAGATCCTGCTGTTCCAGAGCGGCGCCACCGAAGACCTCGGCCTGTGGTTCCTGGAAAACACCAAGGGCATGCTCGGCGGCGTCACCTACAACGCCGACATCCTAGAAGCCGACACCGCCCGCCTCCTGCGCGACAACTACCTCAGCCTGATGACACGCATCGGCGAGAACCCACAACAAACCATCCACGCCCTGCACACCCTCGACGGCATCCGCACCCTGCGCGAACGCCTCATCGCCGACGACGACAGCGCGCCATCCGCCACATCCGCGCCACTCATCGACGCCGCTCCCAAAACCCCCGGCGAACAACGCCTCGCCGCCATCTGGCAAACCCTGCTCGACGTCGACACCATCCGCACCAGCGACAACTTCTTCGACATCGGTGGCCACTCTCTTCTCGCCGTCGAAATGGCCACCCGCGTCCAACGCGACACCGGCATCCGCCTCAACCTCCTCGACATCGCCAACGGCACCCTCGCCACCCTCGCCGCCGAACTCGATCACGCACCGGCGAAAACGGACAAAGGCGAATCACTGGGACAGAAATTACGCGGGTTGTTCGGGAGGCGGTGACATGACCAACCCGATGCCATGGGGGGTGGCAGATACACGCGGAAGTTGGCTTGCCAACTTCAAGTTGCACAGTAGCCACGCGATCCCGAGCACCCACTCATCATCCCTCACATTCCCCGATCGCCCAGCGCGCGGGGATCGCGCACAGGGTGCGCTCCTACAGGCGATGCGAAGCGAGCCCGTAATGGGCCCCCTGTGGAGCGGTGAGGGTTGGACGATCAGGCCCCGAAGGGGGTGCAGGCAGGGATGCCTGCGCCTTTTCGACACGACAGGGATGTCGTGTCGAAAAGCCCGGCCAAGCCTCACGGACTCGGAGGGCGAAGCCCGGAGAGCGCGCAAGAGGGGTGCCTTTTCTTTTGGTTACTTTTCTTTGGGCAAGCAAAGAAAAGTGACCCGACTCGCGGCAGCGAGGCGGAAGCCCGCCGCAGGCGAGCCCGGTCGCGATAACGCGACAACCAAGCGACAACGCCACTGGATCCCTGCCTGCGCAGGGATGACGAGTAGGAAGGCGCATCTCAAGGCAGAGAGGCGCTACTCATGAGCACCCTTATCTACGCCACCTACTGGACCTGCACCCTCCTCCTAATTCACATCTTCATCGGCTACCCCGCATGGATCTGGCTGCAAGCCCGCCTGCGCCCCCAACCCATCCACCGGCAAGCCATCACTCCCACCGTCTCCATCATCATCGCCGTCCACGACGGCGCTCACTACATCCAGGCCAAACTCGCCAACCTCGGCACCCTCGCCTACCCGCGCGACCGCATCGAAATCATCGTCGCCTGCGATGGCTGCCGCGACGCCACCGCGCGATTGGCCGAACGCTTCGGCGACCCGCGCGTGCGCGTGCTGAAGTACGTGGCGCGGCGCGGCAAGGCCGCCTGCCTCAACGACGCCATCGCCACCGCGCAAGGTGAAGTGCTGTTGTTCACCGATGTGCGCCAGAAGCTCGCGCCGATCGCCTTGCGCGAGCTGGTCGCCAACCTGGGCGATCCCGAGGTGGGCGCGGTCAGCGGCGAGTTGTTGCTGGCCGATGCGCGGACCGGTTTCGCGCATAGCGTGGATGCGTACTGGCGCTACGAAAAACTGATCCGCTACGCGGAAAGCCAATCCGGTTCCACCGTGGGCGTCAGCGGCGCGCTGTATGCGCTGCGGCGCGAACTGTACTGGCCGATTCCGCACGGCACAGTGCTGGACGACGTGCTGATTCCAATGCATGTGGTGGCGAGCGGCAGCCGCGTGGTGTTCGAGCCGCGCGCGCTGGCGTGGGATCGCATGTCGCAGCAACCGGTGGAAGAGCGCCGCCGCAAGATCCGCACACTCGCCGGCAATTGTCAGTTGATCCAACTCGCGCCTTGGCTGCTGTCGCCATGGCGCAATCCGCTGTGGTTCCGCTTCGTCAGCCACAAGCTGTTGCGCCTGTTGGCGCCGTGGCTGTTGCTGGGCCTGGCCGCGACCTCCGCGCTGCTGGCCACACGTCATCTGGTGTGCGCGCTGACACTGGCGGCACTGACCGCCGGTGCCTTGCTGGTGATCGCCGGCCGCCTGCTGCCGATGCTGGGGCGCTGGCTGCCAGTGCGTCTCGCGGTGGCGTTCTATTACCTCAACCTTTTCGCTGCGCAGGCGCTGATCGCCTTCGCGCGTAACCGGGGACTGCACCTATGGTGATGATCCAGGCGCAAGACAGTGGGCGTCCGGCCGGTCTGCGCGGGCGAGTGGGCGAGCTGTGCTACAGCAGTGGCCTGCTGCATACGTTGCAGCGCATGCGCTCGTGGTGGCGCCGGGATCTGCGCATCCTGGCCTATCACCGCGTGATGGAATTGCCCGACCCGGAGCATTTCGATTTCGACCTGGAACTGATCAGTGCGACGCCGCAGCAGTTCCGCCAGCAGATGCAGCTACTGAAACAGCGCTTCCTGCCGATGCGGCTCAGCGATGTGGCCGCACTGATCAATGCTGGCAAGGAAGTGCCCGCCGATGCCGTGGTGGTGACATTCGACGACGGCTATATCGACAACTACCGCATCGCCTTTCCCATCCTGCGCGAACTCGGCGTGCCGGCCACGTTCTTCGTCTCCACCGGCCATATCGACAGCGGCCGGCCGTATGCCTACGACTGGGTGGTGCACATGATCCTGCGCACCCGCGCCGATCGGCTGCAACTGCCGGAGCTGGGCATCGACATGCCGCTGCCGGCGTCGCGCGCGGAACGCCGCGCGCTGGCCGGCAGCGTGCTGACGCATATGAAGGAGCTCGATGCCATCACCCAGTCGGCGCTGATCGCGCGGATGGAAGAGGCCTGGCAGATGCCCTCCGACAGCGCGCCGGCCGATTGCCTGCCAATGAGCTGGGCGCAGGTGCGCGAGATGCATGCGGCGGGTTTCGAGATCGGTTCGCACGGCGTGCATCACCGCATGCTGTCCAAGCTGCCACCGACCGAGATGGCCTACGAAGTGCGCCACTCGAAAGCCACGCTCGACCGCGAACTGGGCCCGTCGCCGATGCTGATGTCGTACCCGGTGGGCGGCGATCGCGCCTTCAATGCGCGGGTGATCGAGACCACGCGCGCCGCCGGCTACGAGCTGGCCTGCGCGTATATCTCCGGCACCAACCCCCATCCGGAGAACAACCGCTACGCACTCAACCGTCTGCCGGTGGAACGCAACATGGGCCTGGGCTGGTTCGCCGCGATGCTGACCATGCCGCACCTGATGAGCTATCCGACAGTCCACCGCACGCACGCGATGAACGAGGCGCCTTCATGTTTCCCCTGATCCTGCTCTATGTGGTGCTCACCATCGTGCGCCCGCAGGACTACCTGCCAGGGCTGACCGGTGTGCCGCTGTTGCCGGCGGTGCTCGGGCTCGCTTTCCTGAGCTGGCTGTTCTCCAGCGCCAAGACGTATGCCGCGCCGCAGTTCCTGCTGCTGCCCGCCTTTTTGGTCACCTTGATGATCTCGCAGGTAACCAATGGCTGGAGCGGCGGTGCGCTGGATGAATTGGAGCGCTTCGGCCCGGCCGTCATCGCCTTCTTCGTGTTCGCCGCCGGCTGCACCACCCAGCGCCATGTGGTGACCGCGATGAAAGTGTTCGTGCTGTGCGCAGTGCTGCTGGCACTGCACGGCGTCGGCCAGGCACAGACCGGCGTGGGCTGGACCGGCACGCCACTGGGCGACGAAGGACGCATCCAGTACGTCGGCATCTTCAACGACCCCAACGACCTCGGCCTGCTGTTCGTAGCCACCCTCCCTATGGCCTGCTTCCTGGCCAACCGCAGCCACTTCATCGGCAAACTGCTGTGGTATGCGGGCGCCGCGCTGTTGCTCTATGGCGTGTACCTGACCAACTCGCGCGGCGCCCTGCTCGCGGTGCTGGTCGTCGCCGGCGGGTACATCTGGTATCGCCGTGGCCTGTTCACTGCCGCCAGCCTGGGTGCGGTCGGCCTGGTCGCGATGCAGTTCCTGTCGTCGCGCATGCAAGAGCTGGATGCCGGCGAGGAATCCGCCAATGGCCGCGTCGAAGCCTGGTACGAAGGCATGCACATGTTCCTGTCCAACCCGGTGTTTGGCGTGGGGGCGGGCAATTTCACCGACTACAACGAACTCACCGCGCACAACTCCTTCGTGCTGGTGCTGGCCGAGACTGGCTTTGTCGGCTACTTCCTTTGGCTAGCTTTCGTGGGTTACAGCTTCTGGATGATGCTGAGTGTGCTGCGTTATCAGCCGCCCGTGTCCACTCTGGAAACCCAAACCGAAAAGCGTATGGCGCTTACCTTGCTGCTGTCTTTGTGCGGTCTGTTTTCTGCGGCGTTCTTCCTTAGCCGCAGTTACATGATCGTGCTTTATCTGATTGCGGCGATGGTCACCGGTTACTACGTGGGGGCGCGGCAGCGGGAGCCTGCGTTGCCGGCTTTCAGTCTGGCGGAGGGGTGGTGGAGGTGGGTGCCGGCGTCGATGGGGAGTATTACGGCGTTGTATGTGTTGGCGGCGATTTTGTTGAGGACGGCGAAGTGAGTGGTCGTGACGCGCTCTCATGCTTCGTCATTCCGGCGCAGGCCGGAATCCAGAGTGGTGCGCTTCGGTTTTCGCGTCTGCGTGCCTTGGTTCGCCTGCGGCGGGCTTTCGTCCTCCTGCCGGAGGCCGAGTTACTTTTCTTTGCTTGCCCAAAGAAAAGTAACCAAAAGAAAAGGCACCCCTCTTACGCGCCCTCCGGCTTCGCCTGCGACGCGAAGCTAGTCCCGTGGGGCGGGTCCGTGAGGCTTGGCCGGGCTTTTCGACAGGACATCCATGTCCTGTCGAAAAGGCGTCGGCATCCATGCCGCCGCCCCCTTCGGGGCCTGATCGTCCAACCCTCACCGCTCCACAGGGGACCCGGTTACGGGCTCGCTTCGCATCGCCTTTCAGAGCAACAGCTCCCTCTCCCCTTCGGGGAGAGGGTTGGGGTGAGGGGCGGGTGCTCGGAACAACGCTGCTACGGAACGCCTGTAGGAGCGCACCCTGTGCGCGATCCACGCACGTGGGGCGATCGGGAAGCGCAAGGTGAAATGCAGGTCCTCGAAAAAGCGCAGCTACGCAGCTTTGCCGGGAGTTATGTGCCATGAGCGGCTGGTACGAGACGGCTTTCCAGCGTGTGCTCTATCCCGCATACGAGAGCGGCCTTCGCCGCCGCCATACTCTCTCGTACCTCGCCGACTACCAGCACGATCAATGGCTGTCGCCGGAGCGGATCGCGGCTTTGCAATGGCAGCGGCTGAAGCGGTTGCTTGAACATTGCGAACGCGAGGTTCCGTTCTATCGCCATCGCTGGCGCGAGCTCGGCGTCACCGCGGCCGATATCCGCAGTCTCGATGATTACGCACGGCTGCCGTTGCTGACGAAAGCGGATATCCGCCAAAACTTTGAGGCGTTGAAGGCGGAGTCTCTGCGCGATCGTCTGTTGTACAAGGCGACGGGAGGTTCTACCGGCGAACCGGTACGGTTCGGGTATACGCGTGAAAGTAATGACCGGCGCACGGCGGTGATGTGGCGTGGTTATGAGTGGGCGGGTTCGCGGATGGGGCGGCGCACGCTGTATCTGTGGGGCGGTGCGGTGGGGGAGCCAACGCGGGCGCATCAGTTCAAGGAGCGGGTGTTCAACGCGGCGTTTGCGCGGCGTGTGCTCAACAGTTTCCATATGACCGATACGAACATGGCGGAGTATGCGGATGCCATCGATCGCTATCGGCCGGAGATCATCGTCGCTTATGTGGGCCCGCTGGTACGGCTAGCGCAGTGGCTGATCGATAGTGGGCGGAAGATCCATCGGCCGCGCGCGATCATCGGCGGTGCGGAAGCGTTGCATGAATTTCAGCGACGCATCGTAGAGGAGGCCTTTGGCTGCCCGGCGTACAACACCTATGGCTGCCGCGAGGTGATGTTGATCGCGGCGGAATGTGAGCATCGGCAGGGTCTGCATATCAATGCGGATCATCTGGTAGTGGAACTGCTCAAGCCGGATGCTGGGAGTACGCTTCCGGGCGAAGTAGTGCTCACCGACCTGTTCAATTACGGCATGCCGCTGCTGCGCTATCTCAATGGCGACATGGCGACGGCGGCTTCGCACCATTGCGATTGCGGCCGCGGCTTGCCGCTGCTGGAGCGGGTGGATGGGCGCGTGCTCGATGCCATCCGCACACCGGACGGTCATTACCTTCCGGGCGAGTTTTTCCCGCACATGCTGAAGGACGTCGCCGGTGTCGAGCGTTTCCAGCTGGTGCAGCGGCGGCTGGAAAGGCTTGATCTGTCCATCGTGCGCGGCAGCGCCTTCAACGACGACTCGCTGGCCTATATCCACCGCGAGGCCGGCAAAGTACTGGGCGGGCGAGTGGAACTGCATTGCCATTTCGTCGACGACATTCCGCTGACGCCGAGCGGCAAGCTGCGTGTCACCGTCTCCGAGCTGTCGTCATGAACATCACTCACGTGGTGGAGAACCTGGACCGCGGCGGTCTCGAGCGCATGGTGCTGGAGCTGGTCAAGCTGCAGCAGCGCCAAGGCCATCGCTGCCTGGTGGTGTGCCTGTTCGACGCTGGTGCGCAGGCCGGCGAACTGCAGTCGCTGGGCATCCCGGTGATCGCCTGCGGCAAGCGTGACGGCCTGGATATGGGCGTGCTACTACGGCTGCGGCACAGCATCCGTCAGCACCACACCGAGGTACTGCACACCCACAACGCGGTGGCGCATTACCAGGCGGTGCTGGCCAGCATCGGCCTCGGCATCAAACACATACTCAACACCCGCCACGGCATGGGTGGCGGCAACCGCCGCTCCGGCCGGCGCGAATGGCTGTATCGCCGCGCGCTCGCCGGCACGCACACCGTGGTCGCCGTCTGCGAAGCCTCGCGCCGCGACGCCATCGCACGCGGCATCCTGCCGCGCGAGAAAACCCGCGTAGTACCCAACGGCATCCGCGTCGACCGCTTCCAGCCCGCCACCGACGACATGCGCCACCGCCTGCTGCAAATTCTCGGCCTGCCGCCGCAGCGCCGCCTGATCGGCAACGTCGGCCGCCTCAACTGGACCAAAGACCAGAGCGGCCTGATCCGCGCCTTCCGTCACGTCCACGCCCAGCGGCCCGACACCGCTCTGGTCTTGATCGGCGACGGCGAACTGCGCGCCGAACTCCAGCAATGCGCCCGCGACGAAGGCGTCGCCGACAGCGTCTACTTCCTCGGCGACCGCAACGACGTCCACGACCTGCTGCAAGGCCTCGACCTGTTCGTGCTCTCCTCCATCACCGAGGGCTACTCCATGGCGCTGCTCGAAGCCTGCGCCGTCGCCCTCCCCATCATCGCCACCGACGTCGGCGGCAACGCCGAAATCGTCCACGACCACCGCACCGGCCGCATCGTCCCCCCCAACAACCCGCAAGCCTTAGCCGACGCCATCCTCGGCATGCTCCACGAACTGGGACAAGCGACAGCGTGGGGACATGCCGCGCGCGCATGGGTGGAACAGCACGGTTCGCTGGAAGCAATGGCGAAGCGCTATGCGCAGCTTTATGAAGGCGGCGTGGCGAGGGGGCAGCATGGATAGGTGGCTGGCCCATGCAGCGATGCTCGAATGTGCAGGCGCTCACCAAAGCCCGCGAAATAGCAGCGCGATCCCGAACACCCACCCCTCACCCCAACCCTCTCCCCGGAGGGGAGAGGGAGCTGCTCTTTCTTTTTCTCAGCTAGGCGATGCGAAGCGAGCCCGTAACCGGGTCCCCTGTGGAGCGGTGAGGGTTGGACGAAAAGGCCCGCAGGGGAACCGGCATGGATGCCGGTTCCTTTTCGACACGACAGGGATGTCGTGTCGAAAAGCCCGGCCAACCCTCACGGACTCGGAGGGCGAAGCCCGGAGAGCGCGCAAGAGGGGTGCCTTTTCTTTTGGTTACTTTTCTTTGGGCAAGCAAAGAAAAGTGACCCGGACCGCGGCAGCGGTTCGGAAGCCCGCGGCAGGCGAGCCAGCGCACGCAGACGCGACAACCGTAGCGCACCACTACTGGATCCCTGCCTACGCAGGGATGACGAGTAGGAGGGAATGTCGCAAGAGCCGAACCCTTTCCCGAAGGGAGAGGGAGCAAAGCAACACCCAAGCGAGGCGCCCATGAAAATCCTCGCCCTCACCAACCTCTTCCCCACCCCCTGGGCCCCCCACCGCGCCCCCTTCAACCGCCAACAATTCGAACGCCTGGCCCGCGACCACGACGTCGATGTACTCACCGCCGTCGACTTCCGCGAACGACTCACCAACCCGCGCAGCGACCTCAACATCGCCCATCTCCACACCGACCACTTCATCTACCTCTACCCGCCGCTGATCGGCCGCAGCCTGCACGCCATCTGCTGGCTGCTCTCCCTGCTATGGCAGCGCGGCCGTCAACTTCGCACCACCCACTACGACTGCCTGCTCGCCAGCTGGGCCTACCCGGACGCTGTCGCCACCAGCTGGCTCGCGCGCCGTTTGGGCGTGCCCTATGTAGTGAAACTGCATGGCAGCGACATCAACGTGCAGGCCGGCTACGCACTGCGCCGGATGCAAATCCGTTCGGCGCTGCGTCACGCGAATGGCGTCGTCACAGTGAGTCGTGCACTGGCGGACAAGGCGATCGCGCTGGGCGCGGATCCGGCGCATGTCCATGTGCTCTACAACGGCGTCGACAGTCATCGGTTCGCGCCCGGCCCGCGAAGCGAAGCGCGGCAACGCCTGCAACTTTCCGCGGATGCGCCTCTGCTGCTCTATGTCGGCAACCTGAAGGCGAGCAAAGGCTGTATCGATCTGCTCGAAGCGTTTCCCGCCCTGCTCGCGGCGAAACCACAGGCGCGCCTGCTCTACATCGGCGAAGGCCCTTGCCGCGCGGAGCTGATGCAACGCGCCACCGCGCTGGGTTGCGCTGAACGCGTGGAGCTCAAGGGCGCGATCAAACACGACGCGCTGGGCGATTGGTTCCGCGCAGCCGACCTGCTGTGCCTCCCCAGCCACAACGAAGGCGTGCCGAATGTAGTGTTAGAAGCGATGGCTTGCGGCACGCCGGTGGTGGCGACGCGCGTGGGCGGCATTCCGGAAGTGGTTCCAGCGCAGGCCGGCATCCTGGTACCCGTGAAAGACCGCGTCGCCTTGTCGGCTGCCTTGCTGGAGGCGAGCGAACGGTCGTGGGACGGCGCCGCGATCGCCGCGCATGCCGCGAACTTCCGCTGGGAAGACAACGTCAACCGGCTGGCCGCGATCCTGCAACAGGCCATCGCGCCAGCCGCTGCCTCTATCGGTGCACCCGCATGAACATGAGGCCAAAGAAGCAACAGTTACTGGGCCTGCTGCCGGAGTCACTGGTGATGGTGCGTGGCCCGCGCGCGGGCAATGCGCGCTATCTCACCTTCGACGATGGCCCCGAGCCGGACCACACACCGCGCCTGCTCGATCTGCTCGCCGCGCACCATGTCCATGCCACCTTTTTCCTGATTGGCGAAAAAGTGGAGAGGCATCCGCGACTGGTCGAGCGCATCGTGGATGAGGGGCATCGACTGGGCAATCACTCGTACAGCCATTACTCGTTCCGGCCGATGTCGCTGGAGAAGAAGCTGTACGAGATCAACCACACCGACGAACTGCTCTATCCCTTCGACGGCCTGCGTCATCACCCGATGCGCCCGCCACGCGGGGACATGGCACCGTCGCTGCTGTGGTACTTCGCCATGCACCGGCGCCTGCTGGTGCATTGGTCGTACGACAGCCTGGATTATCAGGAAGCCTCCGAAGAAGCCTTGCTGGCGCGCCTGCGCACCATGCCGCCGCAGCCTGGCGACATCGTGCTGATGCACGACGACAGCGACAAGGCGGCCAACGCCTTGCGCATCGTTTTGCCGGAATGGCTCACGGCGGGCCATCGATTCCGCGTCTTGCCCGAGGTGATGCCATGAACATCATCTATCACCACCGCACGCAAGGACGGCATGTGGAAGGCGTGCACATCCGCGGCATCGTGCACGCGCTGCGCGAGCTCGGCCACCAGGTGACGGTGATCTCGTTCCCCGGCGCCGATCCGGAACACGAGCCGGCGGTGCAGGTCAACGCGAAGCGCGGGCGGCTCGGCAGCGCCATCGCGCGATTGCCTGGCGTGCTTTTTGAAATTCTAGAGCTCGGTTACAACCTGGTGACGCTGCTGCGCCTGAGCGCGGCGATCCGTCGCCTTCGACCCCAGCTGATCTACGAGCGCTATTCGCTGTTCCTGTTCGCCACCGTGTGGCTGGCGCGGCGGCACGGCATTCCGCTGGTGCTGGAGATCAACGATTCCGCGCTGGTGCAACGCGTGCGCCCACTGCGCCTGAAGAAACTGGCACGGCGTATCGAAAGCTGGTGCCTGCGCCACGCCACGGGACTGGTGTTTATCTCCAACTATTTCCGCGACCACGCGGAGGTCGCCTACGGCGCGCTGGCGCCGTCGGTGATTTCGCCCAACGCCGCGAATCTCTCGCGCTTCGACCCGGACAAGTTCGACCGTACCCGCCTGCGCGCCGAGCACGGACTGGAAGGGCGCGTGGTGTGCGGACATATCGGCGTATTCGCGCACTGGCATGGTGTGGACGGTTTTGTCGAAGCCATCGCGGCGCGGCTCTCGGAAGCGCCGGAGCTGGCCCTGGTCTTCGTCGGCGATGGCCGCACGCTGCCTGCCGTGCGCGAACTGGTGGCGCAGCGCGGCCTGTCGGATCGCGTGCTGCTGCCGGGCCGCGTGCCGCACGACGAGATCGCCGGCTGGATCGCCTGCATGGATTACGCCGTGCTGCCCGACTCCAATCAGTACGGCTCGCCGATGAAGCTGTTCGAGCTGATGGCGATGGGCGTGGCCGTGGTGGCGCCCGACTACGCGCCGGTGGCCGAGGTGATCGAAGACGGCAACACCGGCTGGCTGTTCCCGCGCGGCGAGACCGCGCTCTGCGTGCAGCGTGTGCTCGATCTCGCCGCGCACGAGGACGAACGTCGCCGCATCGGCCGTGCCGCGCGCGACTACATCGTGCGCGAGCGACAGTGGCGCAATAACGCCGAGCAACTGCTGACCCTGGTGCCGGCAGGAGGCCAGTCGTGATGCTCTACCTCGCCCTGGCGTTCCTGCTGCTGATGGGTGCCGCCATCGCCCTGCTCGCCTGGGCCATCCGCGCGCGCCATATGCAGATCTGGCTGGGCAGTTATCTGCGCCGGCGTCGGCCGCCAGAAGTGAATGGCCCGGTGCATGTGATGTTCTGCTTCGTCGATCACTTCGAGCCGGCCTGGGGCCGGGTGGATCTGGCCACGCAGCGCCGGCGCGTGGACCGCTGGTGCCACGACTACCGCGCACTGGCCGCGGTGCATCGCGATGCGGATGGCTGCCCGCCGCAGCACACCTTTTTCTATCCCGAGGAGGAATACCTCGAGGAACATCTCGACAAGGTAGCCGCGCTGTGTGCGGATGGCTACGGCGAGGTCGAGATCCACCTGCACCACGATAACGACCACGCCGAGAACTTTGTCGCCACCCTGAAGCGCTTCAACGAACTGCTTCACGCGAAACACGGCGCGCTGCCACGCGATCCACGCACCGGCCTGCTGCGCTTCGGTTTCATTCACGGCAACTGGAGCCTGTGCAATTCGCGCGCGGACGGCCGCTGGTGCGGCATCAACAACGAGTTGGTGCTGTTGCGCGAGCTCGGCTGCTACGCCGACTTCACCCTGCCCTCCGCGCCCAGCGACACACAGACAAGCATGGTCAACGCGATCTACTACGCCACCGACAAACCGGGCCAGCCACGCTCGCACGACAGCGGCGTGCCGGTGCGCGTCGGCGGCCAGCCCAGCGGTGACCTGATGATCATCCAGGGCCCGCTCGGCCTGAACTGGCGCGAGCGGCGCTATGGCTTGATTCCGCGTATCGAGAACGCCGATGTGCGCCGCGCATGCCCACCCACGCCGGCGCGCGTGGATGCCTGGGTGCGCACCGGCATTCATGTCGAAGGACGCCCTGAATGGGTGTTCGTCAAAGTGCATACGCACGGCACGCAAGAACGCGACATGGATACCCTGCTGGGTCCGGCCATGCACGCGATGCACGACCATCTCGAACGCGCCTACAACGATGGCGATCGCTACGTGCTGCACTACGTGACCGCGCGCGAGATGTACAACATCGCCAAGGCCGCCGAGGCGGGTAAGCGCGGCAACCCTGGCGAATGGCGCGATTTCGAGATCCAGCCACCGCCCTGCCTGGCCCAGAGCCTGCCTCATATCTCCGCGTGGCCCGCGCCGGGATCTGTTTGCGCGCAGGACAAGGAAGAGGGAGGGCGTGTATGTCAATACACAACCGAGCGATGACGCAGGCCTGCGCGCAAACAGACCTGGCCCGAAGGGTTGATGAGCCATGGGCGCCAGGCGGCGGTGCGCGGCTTGACCTGGCGGCCAGCCAGGCACTGCGCCACGCCCCACCACCTGGCGCCCATGGCTCATCAACGCGGGCTACGCGGAGATATGAGGCAGGCTCTCGGGAACGATCATGCGCAGTGTGCTGATCTGCCACGCCAGCGACGCATTCGACCGCGAAGGGCTGGCCGCGTGGCTGGCGTCGTTCACCGAACTCGCCGGCGTGGTGGTGCTGGATGAAACCCGCGCGCAACGGCGTGCGCGGGTGCGGAGGGAACTGCGCCGCGTCGGTCTGCTGCGGTTCGTCGACGTCGTCGCCATGCGTGTCTATCAACGCGTCGCACTCGCAGGACGCGACCGGGCCTGGTTGAAGCAAGCGCTGGCCACCTTGCGGCGGCGCTACGGCCCGGCTCCCGACGTGCCGCAGATCATGGCCGCCGACGTCAACGACGCTAAGGTACTTACCTTCCTGCGCCAGGCTAAGCCCGACCTGGTGCTGGCGCGCTGCAAGCAACTGCTCAAGAAGAAGCTGATCGCGGTGCCGAAGCTGGGTTGCTTTGTGCTGCATCCGGGCATCTGTCCGGAATACCGCAATGCGCACGGCTGCTTCTGGGCGCTGGCGCAACGCGATCTGGACCGCGTCGGCATGACCCTGCTGAAAGTCGACGCCGGTGTCGACACCGGCCCCGTCTACGGTTACTACCGCTACGCCTTCGACGAGCTTAACGAATCCCACGTGGTGATCCAGTACCGCGTGGTGATGGAAAACCTCGGGGCCCTCGCCACACGCTTCGCCGAGATCGCCGCCGGCAGCGCGCAGCCGCTCGACACCCGCGACCGCGCCAGCGCCACCTGGGGCCAGCCGTGGTTCACCCGTTACCTGCGCTGGCAACACGCCGCCGCGCGCATGGCCGTGCCATGAACATCGCCGCACTGATGTACCACGACGTGGTCGCGCCAGGCCGCGACGACGACAGCGGTTTTCCCGGCGCCGCCGCCGCGCACTACAAACTGGAAACCGGCGAGTTCTTCCGCCATCTGGGCGAACTCGCCAACAGCGGTCTGCGCTTCGTGCCCGTCACCGCCGCGCCGCGGCTGGACGCACGCAGTTGCCTGCTTACCTTCGACGATGGTGGCGCCAGCGCGCTATCCGTCGGCGTGGAGCTCAGCGCGCGCCACATGACCGGCCACTTCCTGATCACCACCGCACGCATCGGCACCCCAGGCTTCGTCAGCGCTGACGATTTGCGTGCGCTACGCGCCGAAGGTCACCTCATCGGCAGCCACTCTCACACCCATCCCGCCGAAATCTCCCGCCTCGACACAGCGGCACTGGATCGCGAATGGCGAGAGAGCGTCGACCGCCTGCAACAGATCCTCGGCGAACCGGTCACCGTCGCCTCCATTCCCGGCGGCTTCTATTCGCGCAGCGTGGTGCAGGCCGCCGCTCGCGCCGGCATCCGCCATCTCTTCACTTCCGAACCTACGATCCGCACCCATCGCGTGGACGATTGCCTGGTATTCGGCCGCTACACGCTATGGCGCGACATGCCATCCGCCAACGCACTCGCGCTGGCCCTGGGCACCGATGCATTGCGCCAGCGGCAGTGGCTGACGTGGAATCTCAAGAAGCCGTTGAAGCGCGGGGCGCGGCCGCTTTACCGGCTGGTGCGGAGGCGGTGGCTTGGGGAGGCTTGAGGTCGCACGGGCGGGCGCCCTGACTTTGTTACTGCCTGTGGGCCGCCGCCTCCAACAACCGATCCACCAGCTCGCCCATCGTGCACGTAGCGGCATCGCGCCAGAACGCAGAGCCCAACGGGGCACCCAGCATTTCCTCTATTTCGCCGAGCGCATCGCCTATATCGATGTCGCTATCGATCACTCCAAACCTCGGCCCACCTGCCACCACTGACAGCGGGTCATCGGGAATGAAGTAAGGACTTGTCCAGTGAAGATAGCGGGAGAAAATCCCGCCCGCGGCAAGCGCGAGCGACTGGCGTTCGCCGCCGCCCCAGATGTCCATCAGCTCTGCCGTCCGACTCGCCTGTTGCTGCCGGAGATGCTCAAAGAACGAAAGGTCGGGACCAAGCCATCTCACTCCGATGAAGAACTTCTTCCATCGATCCGTGGGCGGATAGTGATCCGGGTAACGCAAAGGTTCGCTGGGTAGCATCGGACAAGGCACCGGGTCACGGAGACACTTGCGAAGCATAGTTCAGCGGGAGCAGCGCCGTTTCCGGCGACCGGCGAACGACGCTGCCCTTCTTCTACTTACGCCTCGACTTCTTCCTCATCCTCTTCGTCTTCTTCCTCGAACTCCGAAAGCTCTTCCACACGCAGGAAGTTTTCGGCGTCATCGGCGAAGTCGATGACTTTGTCGTCGGCGCACATGGGACGGACATCGCGGCGCTTCACGCCGTTCTCGATGGTTTCGACCAGCGCGAAGCAGACGATGGCTTCGGCGGTTTCCTCGCCGTCCATGTCGTATACAGCCACCCAACCGGTGGCGGGCATGATTTGAATGATGGTTTCCTGGTCCGACATGGCACACCCATTTGGCTAAAAGTGTTCTAGCTTGCCGGGCGCCACATATCACCGCAAGGGAATCCGTAGTTATTTCTGGCCGCCTTGCTGGCTTCCGCCGCCGCTTCCTCGGCATCCGCCTTCAGATACGCGGTGTAGCCCTTGGCTTCATTGGCCTGACAGGTGATGTGGCGGGTGGTTTCGTCGCTGACCTGGGCACGAACGTGCCGAGGCCGAAGTCGGAGCGCTCGAGCGTGGCAGTGCTGGAGCCGGCGATCGGGTGATGGCTTGCCGGCGCATCGGCATCTAAAGCCTGGAACTAAATCCTGATACCCAAAGCGATGGCGCGAAAACGCTCAGTCGCCGCGGAATGCGCGTGCGGCGCATGAGCCAGCAGCAGTTCGGCCTGGGTCGTCACACCCGGCAAATGCCTGAAAACCACGCCACCCGGCAGCACGGCCTGCGCCGATGCGGGCGCGATGGTCACGCCCAGGCCGGCCTTGACCAGGCTGATCACCGCCGGCCATGAGCCGGCCTGGTGCGTCACCGTTGGCGAGAAACCCACCTCGATACAGATGCTCACAATGGTGTCGTGCAGCCCGGGCGCGGTATCGCGCGGAAACAGGACGAACGGCTCGTTCGCAAAGCTCGCCAGGGCGATGCGCCGGCGTTGCGCCATCGGATGTCCCTCCGGCATGGCAAGCATGAAACGCTCACGCAACAGCGATTCGGTCTTGACGCCTGTGTAGCGGAACGGCGCACGCACGATAGCGACATCGAGTTCGCCGCTTGCCAGCGCATGGCCGATATCCAGCGATTCCCGATCCTCCATGCGCAATGCAATGCCGGGGTATTTTTCGCGAAAACGGCGGATCAGCCCGGGCAACACACCAAACGCGGACGACGCGCCGAAACCAATGCGCAATGCGCCCGTCTCCCCTTCGGCCACGCGCTGCACAGAAGTAACCGCTTCGGCGCGTTTGGCGAGCATGCCGCGCGCATGCTCCAGCAACTGCGAGCCGGCCGGGGTCAGCGCTACGCGGCGACTGGAACGCGCGAGCAGTTGCACGCCCAGCTCGTCTTCCAGCTTGCGGATTTGCTGACTGAAGGGTGGTTGCGCCATGCGCACGCGCGCGGCCGCACGGCCGAAGTGCAGTTCCTCGGCCACCGCGACAAATAGCTGCAATTGCCGGAACTCCATGATCGAGACCTTATGCATATCGATGGAGTAGCAAAGATATATTGGATATACACAATGCGGCCACCTAGCATGAAGGCATGCCGCGGCCACCGCCCGCGCTGACTCCACTCGCCCGGGTCTACCGTATGAACATCCGTGTCCGTGCCAGCGTGTTGCTGGCGATATCGCTGTGGCTGTCACCCCTCGCCCGCGCCGCCGACGTCGGGTTGAGTGACCGCGACTGGAACTTGCAGGCAGACACTGCACTGCGCGCGAAACTGGATGCAGCCGACGCGTACCTCCACTATCCAGAACGCATCCGTGATACCTGGCTGCCGCCGCAGTGGCTGCGCGACGGCGAGCGCTTCGTGACCTGGGCCGCCACCGGACCGCACCACGGCGGCTGGGTGATGGTGAATGCGCGCACCGGCGAATCCACACCCGTGCCCATGCCCGACACGCTGCGCAACGAACTGGCCGGATCAGCCGGCAAGGCGGATCCACCGCCGATGCAGCCGCTCTTCGCGTTGACGCCAGATCAGCGACGCATCGTTTTCCGCAATGGCAACAAAGTCGCCGCGCTTGGCCTGGCCGACAGGCGCGTCGAGACCGTCGCCGCCAACGATGCGATGGCCCTCGGCCTTTCGCGCGACAGCGCCTGGTCGCCCGAAGCGCGCATCCTCGCTACACCGCGTGGCGACGGCTTCGCCCTGATCGATCGCGATGGCAAAGTGCGACTTGCGCGCGAGGCAGGCAAGGACGAAACCTGGGAACTTCCCGGCAAGGGTTGGTCGCCGGAGGGGCGGAAATTCGCGGTATGGCGGGTCGATAACCGCAACGTACACACCATCCCGATCGTCGATACCAGCGATGCGCTGGAAAAGGTAACGATGGTTCCGTACGCCAAGAGCGGCACACCGCTGCCACGGCGCGAACTGTATGTGGCCGATCCCGCTGGCGGCACTATGAAGCTGGCGATGACACTGCCCGCCGACACCTACGGCTGGCTGGCCGCATGGCGTCCGGACGGCAGCGAGATGCTGGTGTTGCAGTTATCGCGCGACGGCAAGCGGCTCGATCTGCTTGCCGTTAACGGGGACTGGAAATCACGCCTGGTTCTGCGCGAGGAACGCCCGCGCAGCTTTGTCGGCGGACTCGACTTCGCCATGGACGGCTGGAAGCAGCAACTGCTTCCGCTTGCCGATGGCAAGCGATTCGTGTGGATGTCGGAACGCGATGGCTGGCGACACGCCTATCTGTATGACTACACGGGCAAGCTGCTTCGCCAGATCACGCGCGGAAACTTTCCGGTGCATCAGGTGCTGGCGGAAACGCCCGAGCACGATGGCCTGCTGATCCAGGCTTCGGCCGAGCCCGATACGCCTTATGAGCGCTTTCCCTATCGTGTCTCGCTCAGCGACAACCCCATGGTGCGCTTGGCGTCCTCACCCGGCATACATCGTTTGTTTCCCTCGCCATCCGGGCGCTACTTCGTGGATGGATACTCCAGCCGCACGCAGCCGCGCATATGGGCAGTCGCAGCCATCGACGGCAGCAGCACGTTCCGTTACGCACAGGCCGATGCCAGCGCACTTGCCGGCATTCATTACCAGCCGCCCGAGCCCTTCACCGCACTGGCCGCCGACGGCACCACCCGCCTGTATGGCGTGATCTACAAACCGTGGGACTTCGATTCCAACAAGCACTACGCCGTGATCGATTGCATCTACGGCGGCCCCTTTACCACGGTGGTGCCATGGAGTTCGGTCGGTTCGGTGGAATCGCTCGTCGCCGGCGCGCTTGCGCAGATGGGCTTCATCACGGTGGTGCTGGATGCACGCGGCTCTCCGGGGCGCGGCAAAGCATTTCAGGACGCCAACTACGGCCGCATCGGCCAGACCGAAATCCCCGACCACGTCGCGGCCCTGAAGCAGATCGCGGTCCGCCGCCCTTATATGGATTTGAACCGCGCCGGCATCGTCGGCCATTCCTGGGGCGGCTACTTTGCGCTGCGCGGCATGCTCACTGCGCCGGACTTTTTCAAGGCCGGCTATGCGGGCGCGCCTGGCGCGTTCGAAGAAGAGGCCATCATCAACGAGCCTTATCTTGGCCTTCCCGGCCAGCACCCCGCCAGCTATCGCGACGGCTCCAACATGCTGATCGCCGCCAACCTGCGCGGTACCCTGCGGCTGATGCACGGCACCGCCGACGTCAATGCACCATTCTCCACCACGCTGCGCATGATCGATGCGCTGATCAAGGCCGGCAAACGCTTTGAGCTGCTGGTAATGCCCGGCGAAACCCATTCGCCCGAGGATCAGGCGCGCCGCTACTACTACGACGATGTGAGGCTGTTCTTCCTGCGTACCTTGGGCGGACCCGAGTGATCCGCGCCAGCGTCGCCAGTTGACTGGCGGCGCTGAAAGCCTTCGCGTTGTGGTGTATCCGACAACTCGATCGCAAGCAGGAAGTAACGCGACGATCACGTGCCACAACGCGGACGTGGCGTAGGTCTTTTTGCGGCACCTCTCACACTCTCGCTAACTTGCTTCAACCTGTCGAAAACAGTCGCGACCATTCAAATGTGGTGGTTCCGCTCGTTCCGAGAGCCGATACGCGACGCCCTATTTCCTGTTGATCGACATGGACCGCACATCACCCTGCCTTTAGTTGGGTGCGCGGCGCGCGGCGTTCCGTATACCTTGCGCACCCCACCCACCCGCATCACCATCCCCACGGAAAATGCATGTCGACTTCCATCCTCACGCCAAGCGGCCTGCGTTTCTCTTGCGCAGTGACGCGCGAGCCGCATGCCGTTGGCACGCACTGCCATATCCGCCAGTTTCGTCACACCGACTTCGAGCAGGCGATGAGCCCGCTGGTACTGGCTGACCACTTCGTAATGACCGGCCCGACATTTGAATTGCATCCGCATGCGGGCATGTCGGCGGTGACCGTGCTGTTCGAGGAGACCGTTGGCTGGATGAGCAGCCATGACAGTGTGCATAACGATCACCGGATCGAACCCGGTGATCTGCACTGGACCCTGGCCGGCAAGGGCATCGTGCATACACAGCAGCCGGAAGGCACGCACGCCCGGCTCGATGGCTTGCAGTTGTTCGTCAACCTGCCGAAGCGGCTCAAGCGCACCGAACCCGCCACGATGCTGATACAGGCAAACGACGTACCGGTGATCGAGGAGCCGGGAGTGCGTTTGCGCGTGCTGGCCGGCTCCCTTGGCGGCAAGACGTCTCCGCTTCCGACGCCCGAACCGATCCTGATCGTGGATGGCCGGCTCGATGCCGATGCCTGCGCCAATCTTCCGCTGCCGGCCGGCTGGAATCTTTGGCTTTATGCCAGGGACGGCGACCTGAGCGCGCTGGGACTCGGCGCAGCGGAAGACAACAAGAGCGTCGAACTGCCCTCCGGCGCTGCCGCCGCCATCTCGGCCGAGGCCGCCGGGACCGTGCAGGTGCGCGCCTCGGCGAGCGAAGTGAAGCTCGGCGTCAGGTTTGTTGCCATCGCGGGGCCTGCGATCAACGAGCCTATCGTGCAGAAAGGTCCCTTCGTGATGAACAGTCTCGAGGAGATCGAGCAGGTAACGACCGATTATCACGCCGGGCGGTTCGGTACCGTGAAGCCTTTTACCAGTGGAACCCCGTGAATTCGACTCACCGAGGTACAACGTGAATACCACGACAGATACCGTGCGCCGTGTTGATTACGGCCAGATCCAGCATCACACCTTCCAGCGATCGGCAACCACCGGCCACGACTTCGAGAAAACGCTGCAGCTCGTACGCGAGACACTGCTGGATGCTGATCTGTGGATCGTCCACGAGATCGATCCGCAGATGCTGCTGAAGAAAGGCGGCTACGCGATCCACCAGACCCGGCAGATTCTGTTCTTCCATCCGCGCTACATGGTCCGCCTGCTCGGCCTCGATCCCTCGGCCTTGCTGGAAGCACCGCTGAAGATCGTTGTGATGGCCGATGCGTCGGGCAAGGTCATGTTGCGCTGGCACGATCCGGAAGCGTTGTTCTCGAAATACGGCGTGGATGGTTTGATCGAGCTTGGGCGGGAGTTCAGCGAAATCTATGCGGCTATCGTCGCCAGGCTTGGTGCTTCTCTTTGATCATCGGCTAGTGTGTCCAGACAGCGGTTAATGCTGACGACGGTGTCTTGGCGCGTCTTCGAAGTTTCTGGCGTTGCATTGCCTCCTATGCTTGTCTCGCCCCCCCCCTTCAGTCGCAAGGGGGCTGGGGGTAGCTCTTGGTTTGTGCTCTCCAGGGTAGGGTGTTGTGGCCTGGCCGCTTACGCAGCGGGCGTTCCGCCTCGCTGCCGCGAGCCGGGTCACTTTCTCTTTGTTGGCCCAACCCCCCGAGGGGGCCTAGAGAGAAAGTAACCAAAGAGAAATGGCCTGAGAGCAGGCGGTGGGCTTTGTAGCTGCGCATCGTCCAGTGCCAGACATCGGGATGGCTTCGCTTCTTGCTCCGCTCTCTTCCGGGACGAGTTGGCGTTGTCAGAGCCACACGCACTCTTCCCCTCCCCCTGCTTGCGACGCGAAGCTAGTCCCGTGGGACAGGGGGAGGCCGGGAGGGGGTAAGCCCTTGCGACAACCTCTCCCGAGACGCTTTCTCAAGTACTCACCCCTCCCCAACCCTCCCCTGCAAGCAGGGGAGGGGGCAGGAGCAAACCCGACGTCTGACACTGGACGAAGCGTGGCTACGAAGCACACCGCGCTCTTCCGACCATTTCTCTTTGGTTACTTTCTCTCTAGGCCCCCTCGGGGGGTTGGGTCAGCAAAGAGAAAGTGACTCGGGCGCCGGCAGGCGTCCGAAACGCCCGCTGCGTAAGCGGCCAGGTCGCAACAACCCAACACCATCAAAATAGGAACCCACACACCTACCCCCTAAAAATCTCGACCAGGCTCACACAAGCCGAGCACAGCACCACTCATCACCACAAACACACCGGTTGTCACACCGAACGCGACGGCGGCATAAACCTGGTCTAGCCTCGCGGCGATCCGTCGACGAGGAAAGCCCATGCACTGTTTGCCGATGCTCGCGCTCCTGCTCACCATGAGCGGCGCCGTTGCCGCCGCGCAGGTGGCCGCGCCTACGGTGTTCGCGCCGGGCGTCGTCTCCGGCCCCGACGATGAAGGCGCGGCCGCTTTCGCGCCGGATGGCAGCGCGGTGTATTTCATGCACAGCGTGGGCGATGGCGGGGACATCCTCGAATCGCACCGCATCGGCACGCGCTGGTCGACGCCGCGCACGGCACCGTTCTCCGGCCACTGGCGCGATCTCGATCCGGCGATGGCACCGGATGGTTCGTATCTGGTGTTCGTTTCCAATCGCCCCGCCGCAGGCCATGGCGCACCGATCGACGCGGTGCGCGGCACGCGCCGCACGCCCGGCCATGGCATGAATCTGTGGCGGGTGGCGCGGCAAGGCAGCGGCTGGGGTACGCCGGTGCGGCTGCCGGATGCGGTGAACAGCTGCTCCATGAGCTTTGCGCCGAGCATCGCCGCCGACGGCAGCCTGTACTACATCGGCTGCGCGCCGGACGATAGCCTGCATCTGAAACACGCCACGTTCCGCGATGGCCGCTACCAGACACCCGAGCTGGTCGCGCTGGGCGACACCGATGCGCAGATCCGCGATCCCGCCGTTGCGCCTGATCAATCCTTCATGGTGGTCAGCATCCAGCGCGCACCGAAGCAGGGGCATCGATTGGCGATCGCTTTCGCCACGCCGCAGGGCTGGAGTACGCCACAGGATCTCGGCGACGCCGTGAATGAGGGCACGCATGCGATGGGCGCGCAACTCGGCCCGGACCACCGCACGCTCTATTTCTACAGCGACCGTCGCGTTCCCGGCGAAACCGCCGACTGGAACCGGCAGGGCGACAATATCTGGCAGGTATCGCTGGCGCCATGGCTGGAACAGCACCCGACCAGGCCGTGAGGCACTTTCCCGCGCACGTTCGCCGTCACACACTGCCCCGACGCAGACCTGTCGCGGCCGTCATTGAGGGTGAAGTGTTCACACGCTTGAAGTCACACCGGCTGGGTATGCCGGCCCTGATGCTGGGGTTCTGGACCCTGATTGCGCTGTCGTACGCGCTCAGCGGAGGGCTGTCTTCGATCAGCGAAGGCCAGGTGGCGAACTGGTCGCGCTTGCTGGTGTGGAACTTCGCCGATTTCTATCTGTGGATGGCGCTGGTACCGCTGGTGGCCTGGCTGGGGCGCGCGAGTGCCGGCCGGGGCTGGCAGCGCTTCGCCGCGGTGCATGTGCCGGCCAGCTTGCTCGTGGCGCTGGCGCAAGTGCTGGTGCACCTGACGATCTACTGGACCGTGTGTGGCCCGGGGCGCGCGCCGGTAAGCACGTTCGGCGGTTTCCTGCGCATGCAACTCGCCTTCAGTTATCACTTCGCCCTGCTGATCTACTGGGTGATTCTGGTAGTGCTGCGCGGCCTGGATTCGCAGCGCCGCCTGCGCGACGAACGCCTGCGCAATGCGCAGCTGGCATCGCAACTGGCGCAGTCGCAATTGCGCACGCTGCGGGTGCAATTGCAGCCGCACTTCCTGTTCAACACGCTCAATGCGATTTCCGCGCTCGCGCTGGCTGACCCGATCCAGGCGCGCCTGATGATCGCCCGCCTCAGCGACCTGTTGCGCCTGACGCTGGAGGAACGCCACGCGCTGGAAGTGCCGCTGTCGCGCGAGCTGGAATTGCTGCGCTGTTATCTGGACATCCAGCAGGTGCGCTTTCAGGACCGGCTGAGCACCCACCTGGATGTGGCGATGGATACCGTGCACGCGGCGGTGCCCAGCATGATCCTGCAACCGCTGGTGGAGAACGCGCTGCGCCACGGCCTGCTGGACAAACCCGAGCGCGGCGAGCTGCAGGTCGTGAGCCGTCGCGAAGGCGATCAGCTCTATCTGCGCGTGGACGATGACGGCCTGGGTCTGCCGGAAGGGATGTCCGAAGGGCTGGGCCTGGGCAATACACGCGCACGCCTGCAAGTGCTGTTCGGCAGCGACGCCAGCGTGGCGCTGGCACGCAAGGCGGAAGGCGGCACGCGCGTGGAACTGCGTTTCCCGTTCCGCGAATACATCACGGAACCCGCCGCATGAACCCACCGCCGATCCGCACCCTGCTGGTGGACGACGAAGTGCTGGCGCGGCTGGCTTTGCGCCAGGCTTTGGCCGCGCATCCGGATGTCGAGATCGTGGGCGAATGCGGCAACGCTGCCGAAGCCATGCAGGCTATCGCTGCACTGGAGCCAACGCTGTTGTTTCTGGATATCCGCATGCCCGGCATGGATGGTTTCAAGCTGCTGCATCGGCTGAAACCGGAGACGCTGCCCATGGTGGTGTTCGCCACCGCTTACGGCCAGCACGCGCTGCGCGCCTTCGACGCGAATGCGCTGGACTACATACTCAAGCCTATCGACCAGGCGCGTTTCGACCAGGCGATGGCGCGCGTGCGTCAGCAGTGGCTGGGTATGCAGGTACATGCCACCGCCAGACCGGAAGCACTGCAGGCGCCACCTGCCCCGGGCCATGCACAACGCATCAGTGTGCGCATCGGCGAGAGCATCCGCGTGATCGCCACCGACGACATCGACTGGATCCGCGCGGACGGCAACTACGTGCAGATCCACGTCAGCGGCACCAGCTATCTGCATCGCGAAACGCTACGGCACTTGCTGGATACGCTGGACCCGGCGCGCTTCCTGCGTATCCATCGCGGCACGCTGGTCAACGTGGAGCGCATCCGCGAAATCCATCCGCTGTTCCAGGGCAATGCCGACGTGGTGCTGCGCGATGGCACGCGCCTGAGTTTGAGCCGGCGCTTTCGCACACACGCGCGGCGTGCGCTCGGCATGGCCTGAGCCGGCCACGCACACACGCGACCGCTCGCCACACCACGGGCACCGCTCGTCACAAAACAGCAGCGCGCGACGCTCGCCTCTCCGATCATGACGGCAGGTCGTATCGATCCGTCAACTGACAGGGAGCACGCATGACATTGAAGACCTTTGCCTGGGCCACGGCTTTTGCGCTGGCTTGCAGCGGGCCGGTGAAAGCCGCCGAGCTGCTCGGTGCCGGTGTTATCTCCACCGGCTTGCAGGAGACCACTGCGGCGTTGTCGCCGGATGGCAAGACGCTGTATTTCCTGCGCTCCGACTTTGCCGAGAAAGACGACACCATCCTGGTCGCGCACCGCCGCGGCGATAGCTGGTCCACGCCGGAGGTCGCTTCGTTCTCCGGCCAGTGGCACGACTCCGAACCGGCCTACGCGCCGGACGGCAAGCGCCTGTACTTCGTCTCCAACCGTCCGCCGCATACGGGCGAGGCGCCCGTGACCGCCGAGATGGGCGGCCAGACCTTCGCCGGAACCAACCTTTGGTACGTCGAGCGCCAGGCCGATGGCCGCTGGGGCGAGCCGGTGCACGTGGAAGGCGCGCTCAACGAAGGCGCCATGCTCTACAACCCTTCGGTCGCGGCCAATGGCGATATCTATTTCTCCGCGCACCGTCCCGACGCCGGCAAGCTCTACCAGATCTACGTCGTGCACCCCACCGGCAACGGCTACTCCGCGCCGCAGCGCGTAGAGCTGGGCGACCTCACGCACAACCGCATGGACCCCTGCGTCGACCCGCAGGGTCGCTTTCTTCTATTCGCCGGCAATGAAGGCGACTCGCTCGGCAGCGCGGACATCTATATCGCCTTCCGCCAGGGCGACGGCAGCTGGGGCAAACCCGAACACCTGGGCGGCGACGTGAACACCGCAAGTCTGGAAAATGCGCCCACGCTGGGGCCGGGCTTCGGGGAGCTGTATGTATCCAGCAATCGGCAGGAAGAAGTGCATTTTCCAAAAGCGCGCGACGACGCGGCGTCGTTACAGAAACGGCTAAACGGGCCACTCAATGGTTCGCGCAATATCTGGCGTGTGGATATTGGTGATGTGCTGCGGGCGCATGGGATCAAGGGGTAGCTAGTTGCGCGTTGCTCCCTCCCCCTGCGAGCAGGGGGAGGAGAAATGCGCCGACTGAGATTCAACGTTGATCTGTGCCGTATAACGAACTCGCCAAGTGACATACCCGATCGCTGGTCCAAGGCTTTGAATCCAGACACCCACGCGACGCGCCACTGATTACTGCCACCTACTGTCAGCAATGGCCACGCCGAGGCGGTCTACCCAGTAGGTTTCCTCCGCCCCTGCGGGCATCATGGATGGACTGCTTCCCCAGGCTCCCCGCTCATGTCGTCACGTTCTGCCGTTGCTCCCGTCGCGCTTGCGGTTGGCGTGCTGGTGATCGCCATGGTTTCGTACCAGTGCGGCGCATCGCTGGCCAAGCACCTGTTCCCGCAGGTCGGTGCCCAGGGCGCGACGGCCTATCGATTGGGTCTCAGCGCGCTGATCCTGCTGTTGTGGCGGCGGCCGTGGCGGCGGCTGGGCAGCCAGCGCGACTGGCGCTCGCTATGGGGCTATGGCCTTTCGATCGGGGCGATGAACCTGGTGTTCTATATGTCGCTGCGCACGATCCCCCTGGGCATCGCGGTGGCGTTGGAATTCACCGGGCCACTCGCGCTCGCGCTGTTCGGGTCGCGCCGGCTGATCGACTTTGTGTGGATTGCGCTGGTGATTGCCGGACTGGCCTTGCTGCTACCGCTGCATGCACAGGCGCAGGCGCTCGATCCGGTGGGCGTGATGTACGCACTCGCCGCCGGCGTGGGCTGGGCGCTGTATATCGTGCTGGGGAAGAAAGCGGGCGCGGCCTACGGCGGGGATGCGGTAACGCTGGGTACGTCGATCGGTGCGTTGCTGGCGATTCCGTTCGGTGCCGCGCATGCGGGCAGCGCGCTGCTGTCGCCGGCACTGCTGCCGTATGCGCTGGGCGTGGCCGTGCTCAGTTCCGCCCTGCCGTACACGCTGGAGATGATCGCGCTGACCCGATTGCCGGCGCGCACCTTCAGCACACTACTGAGCCTGGAGCCGGCCGTCGCGGCGATGGCCGGCGTGGCGCTGCTGGGCGAACGGCTCACCCTGCTGCAGTGGCTGGCCATTGTGGCGATCATCGTGGCTGCCGCCGGTACGGCGTTGAGCGTGCAGCGGCCCGCGCCGTCAGTCAACTGAGGGTTAGGTCAAGCACTTTGGCGCCGCCGCCTAAGAGGCTGCCGTCCGCAAGCCCGCGTTTCCAGTCCGGCCTGGTCTTTGGATCAGCCCGAGGATTGGCAATCACTGCGAACCCTTTGGCATCCCGCGGCGGCATCCAGTGCCTCGCCTTGCAACCCATTAAACCCAATCCTCATCCAGCGCATCCAAGGTCGGATTGATCACGCTACGGCATGTCCACTGGGATGGGGGATTCGATATGACATTGACGCGCATGCTTGCCAGGTTGGCGGCTTTTTGCCTGCTTTCGCTTGGAGTGACGACCGCCTCCGCGACGGAGGCGACTTATCGTCCAACGGTGTCCTCCGTGGACATCGGGCATTTCTGGGAGGCGTATGACGCCGCCATCAAGGCGGACGACCCGGACCAACAGCGTGCCATCCTGCAGCGCCTGTATATCGATCGCGGCACGCCCGGACTACAGGCCTTTATGCAGGCCAAGGGCTATACCGCCCAGTCCTATGTGGACGCCATTCGCAGCTATCCGCGTTACTGGGCATCCATCCGGTCACATACCCTGCGCGCGCCGTCGGCCATCGCCGCGCTGGAGCCGGAGCTGCGCAAGTTCCAGGCGCTTTACCCGGAGCTACGGCCCGGCAGCATCTACTTCGCTGTGGGCGCATTGAAATCCGGCGGTACGACACAGGGCGACAAAGTCCTCATCGGCGCCGAGCTGGCTACGGGTGACGAAACCGTCGACATCTCCGAGATGACACCGAAGATGCAGGCATGGTTGACCACCTACTTCCACAGCCGCCCTTTCGACAACATGGTGCTGCTGACCGTGCATGAGTTTGTGCACACGCAGGAACGCGGACCAGGCCAGAACCTGCTCGGCCAGGCAATCTACGAGGGCGTAGCCGACTTCGTCGCGGAACAGGTCACCGGCCGCAAGCCACAGCTGCCCTACATCGACTACGGCCCGAAACACGGCGAGGCTATCAAGACCGCATTCGTCAAGGACATGGCCGATGAAGACACCAGCGGCTGGCTCTACAACAACACCAACAACCCGTTCGGTGTGCGCGACCTCGGCTACTACGTGGGGTATGCCATTTGCCAAGCGTATTACCAGAAAGCACCCGACAAGCAGGCCGCGATCAAGCAGATGATCGAACTGGACTTTGCCGACAAGCAGGCCGTGAAAGCCTTTGCGGACAAGTCGCACTACTTCGATTGAGCGCGGCCTTAGCGCCGCGTCGCCAGCACCCCATCCAGCGCCAGCTGCGCCTTGAAACCCGCCTTCTCCAGACGCTTCGCCACTTCGCGCGGCACGTCACGGTCACTGGTGAGTTTGTTGGGGCTGCCGGTGTAGTGAAACAGGCGTCCGTTGCGGCGGAGCACGCGCGCAAGCTGGTCGTAGAACACCTGTGAGTAGAGTTCGCCGGCGATACCGAAACGCGGCGGGTCGTGCAGCAATGCATCCACCGAAGCGTCGGCGAGTTGCGCAATGGCCTGCGATACATCGGCATGCGTGAGCTGAAGGCGTCCGCCGTTGGCTGGCTCATCCGGGTCCGGTGACCACGGATTGAGTGTGCGCAACCACAACACGTCGGGGTTTTTCTCGAACGAGTGGATGCGCGCCACGCCCGCTTCCAGACAACACGCCGCGAAGTAGCCGAGGCCACCGCAGGTATCGAGCAGCACTTTGCCGCGCGGCTCGACCAGCGCCACTTTGCGGCGCGCATCCTCGAACGGCGATTCCTTCGCGGTGGGCAGCATCTTGATGCCGTCGATCTCGAAGGTAGGCGCGCCCCACTCGGTGGGCACCAGCTTGATCAGCGAGCCGGAGAAGCGTGACACCGGCACGAACTCATCGCCGTCCCAGTAATAGATCGTGCGGTCTTTCAGTTTGTTGGGATATGGGTAGTGCTGGCCCTTCCATTGCCAGGACTCCGCGTGCAGCAGCGCGCTGCCGTTCGAGCGGCCGAGATCCAATGACCCGGTCCACTCGCCCGTGCCGGCATCGCGTACGGCCAGCAGAGTCTCGGCGAGAGAACGAGTGAGAAGAGGGCCGGAGTAATGCGGGACGATGGGTAATCTCCTGGGATGAGCGAGTGCTGATTTTTGTGCAGCAACGTTGGGGTCAAACGCGACGCATCGCCCTTCGGATGCCGTGAAGCGACAGGTGATTTTAGAGTTATCAGAGACAGACATCCGCCATGGTCCCGGGGGCGGACCTTGAAGTCCAGGCCGCACTGCCCTGACTGTCTCTGAACGAGCGTGTCGCGGGAAATGATATCCCGTGCTTTCACTATCGCCACCCAACGGCGCATGGTTCTTCGCATAGAGGGCATTCCAGACGCGGTGCCATCACCGTTTCAACTCGAAGTCCGATGCTAGATTGACTCCCGCAACAGCGAGTTACACCCACCATCAACCGAGGGGATTCACCTATGAAGAAGTCATTCGCTCGTGCCGTGTTCGCCGCCCTGGCTGTATTTGTCTCGGGGGCGGGTATGGCTGCTACTCCATCCACCGATCTGGGTAAGGCGTGGCCCAACACCACGGATGTCAGTGCGCATCCGAATTACCATGTGTACGCGTTCACGCTGGGTGGCATTCGCTACCTTCAGGTCAACGACGCGAACGGCAACGTTCTGGGTGCCGTCGGCACGGCGGGCGGACAGTTCATCACGCTGCCCATGGGCCGGTTTGCACAGTTGGTCGCTACGCCGCAACAGCCTGCTGCCGTGGCCACGCGTGCCAAACCCACCGCCGCATCGGCCATGGTTTACAACGATGGCGCGACGGCGATGACGGCAACGCCGATGACCGATGGCACCGTTCTGCTTCGCGCGGCGCCGTCACAGACGATATGCGATCCGATTGATTGCAACATCAAGGCGCAGACTGCGGTGGCGTGCGATCCAGTCGACTGCAACATCAAGGCGCAGGCCCTGACGGCGTGTGATCCGGTCGATTGCAATATCAAGGCGAAGACTCTGACGGCGAGTCAGACGGCATGCGATCCGATCGACTGCAACATCAAGGCACAGACCCAGGCGGTATGCGATCCGGTCGATTGCAACATCAAGATGAAGACCCAGGCCGTCACTCAGGCGGTATGCGACCCGGTTGACTGCAACATCAAGGCACAGTGATCTGCGCCTCCATCCCGGCGGCGTCAGTCGTCGGGATGGGGCGGGTTGAGCAACTGGACGACAAGCCGTCGCCCCTTGCGCAACGGTCGCTCACGCACTTGGCCCTCGAACGTGGCCGCACGATCGACGATGGCTTTGCGACCGAGTCCGCTGGTGCTGCGACGCAGCCGGGGCAGTAGTTCGTCCCATTGAATGTGGGGCAAATGAACAGGATTCGCGCGCGCGTCCACCTGGACTACGACCCATAGCCTTCCTCGCGTCCCGCACCGGACTTTGACGAGGATGTCGGAGATGTCGCGCTGGGCGCAGGCCTCCGCAATGGCTTCGCCGATGACGCGATAGATCGCCACGTGGGTCGACTGCGTGAAGAGACTCAGGGGTCCGCGCACATCGCACCAGAAATAGATGCCGGCCTCGGCCAGGGTCCGGGCCAGGGCGCCTTCCCGCAGCGCGCTGATCAGGCCGCGCTCGCGCAGTGCCAAGGGGTAGAGGCTATCGGCCACGCGGAACAGTTGGTCCTGTGTGCTCAGCGCCTGCCGGTGATAACCCGCATCCTCGATCACCGGCTGCAGATGACGCAGCCGGCCGAGCATCCTGAAGAACACGTTGTCGATGGACTCGCGGATCTGATCCAGCGCCTGCGCGGTGACGCGCATTTGCGCTTCGCCCAGATGGACATTGCGTTGCGCCAGCGCGTGCGCGCGGCGCATGTCGGCATGCCCCTGCTCCGCGCGCCGGTCCAGCACGGCGATGCGGGCGCCCACCAGCAACATGGTGCTGATCGCCATGGCGATCAGCGTTTCGGCCTGGAGCGTCGCGTAGTCGTTGCGCGCCGGCATCAGCGCCATTATCGCAAAGCTGGCCCAGGTGCCGCCCATCGCAGCGCCCCGCCAACCGTGGCGCAAGGCGAGCCAGATAACAGGCAGGAACATCGCCATCTGCGCGATTTCGCGAACACGCGGATCATGAAGCCCCAACCACACCAGGAAGGCGAGCATGGGGACGGTCAGCAAAACTCCTTCGACCATCAGGCGGCTTTCGACGACCTCGTGCGCCCACTCCCGCCACCGGCCCTGCGCGTCGATGAACAGCTGACGGAATACGAGGCTGATCGGCGTGATGGTCAGGATGCCGAGGAAATTACCCAAGACCAGCCGTGCGCCGACCTCGCCGTAATGCAATACATATCCTGGCGGTAGCGGCGTAAGGAGAACCTGGCCGATGGTCACCAGGGTTGCGATGCCCGCAACGATAAGCGAACACAACAGCAGCGCCGGCATGTTCACTGCGCTGCTCTTCGGGAACAGATCCCAGCGCTGGCGGAACAACCACACCACCGGGATGAAATAGCAGATCGAAGGAATAAGGTTGACCAGCGACCAGACCAGCCCGAACTGCGGATAACAAGTGATGCTTATGTACGCCATGCGCGCCATGCCGCCGACGATCAGCGCGGGCCAATACTTGTATCGGGTGAGCAACAGAACGCTGAGATGAAAGCCTGTCAGGATGATCCAGTGCGGGATCGACAGTTGCCGAAACAAAACCAGCGCAGCGCCATACGAGGCGGCAATCGCTATGTTTCGAAAAAGGGCCCCTGCCCACGGTCTACTCTGCATCACTCCACCCCTCATGGAATCCCTGACGCCAGACCAGCTTGGATTGTGGATCGTCGATGGGTGCGTCCATCCCCAATGAAGCACGCACCGTGACCCGGCATGTTAGCGCAGTGGCGGTGCCGGGGTGGAGCAGCACTGCGAACTGTGCGCCAGGGCGTGAAAGTGGTTTCACCCGGGGGCGGTGTAATAAAACCCGGATGATCGGGAAGTCTTTACGGCCGCCTGGCCTTCCTTGGCTCAGACCTGATTAGCGTCGAAGCTCAGCTTGAGTCCCTCCCCTGCTCGCGATGCAAAGCTAGTCCCGTGGGACAGGGGAGGGCTGGGGAGGGGTGGGTACTTGAGAAAGCGCTCCGGGAAAGGTTTTCTCAAGGGCTCACCCCCTCCCAACCTCCCCCTGCTAGCAGGGGGAGGGGAAGAGCACTACTAGTGAAGATTTTCGCAAGCTTGTGCCTTACCCGCGCTTCTGTCCGATCGCTTCCAGTTCGCCAAGCACATCATCGGCAAGCACCAGATCGGCGGCAGCCAAGTTTTCCTTAAGATGCTTCGTTGACGACGTGCCCGGAATCAACAGCATGTTGGGCGCGCGTGCGAGCAGCCACGCGAGCGCCACCTGCATCGGCGTCGCACCGAGGCGTTGGGCGACAGCCGACAAAGTCTCGGATTGCAGTGGCGTGAAACCGCCGAGCGGAAAAAAGGGAACGTAGGCAATGCCCTTCTGGCCGAGCTCATCGATCAGCGCGTCATCATGGCGATGCACGAGGTTGTAGTGGTTTTGCACACAAACCACGGGAGCGATGCGATGCGCCTGTGCCACCTGCGCGGAGGTCGCGTTGCTCAGGCCAAGGTGGCGTATCAGTCCCTGCCGCTGCAGCTCCGCCAGCGTAGTGAACTGCTCCTCGATCGAGCCTTCGCTGGGTTCGTGAACATTACCCATGATGCGCAGGTTCACCACGTCCAGCACATCGAGACCGAGGTTGCGCAGATTGTCGTGCACTGCACGCGTCAGCTCGGCGGGACTCTGCGCCGCATGCCATGACGCGTCGGCGCCGCGCGTCGCGCCGACCTTGGTCACGATTACCAGGTTCTGTGCGTAGGGATGCAACGCTTCGCGGATCAGCTGATTGGTGATGTGCGGCCCATAGAAGTCGCTGGTGTCGATGTGATCCACGCCGGAAGCCACCGCTTCGCGCAGCACCGCAAGCGCGGCAGTGCGGTCTTTCGGCGGCCCGAACACGCCGGGGCCCGCCAGTTGCATGGCGCCGTAGCCCAGCCGGGTCACCTTGCGGTCGCCCAGCGAAAACGTCCCCGATTTCATTACGTTGCTCATATGGCCTCCAGGAAAAGTGCGGTCGGAATGTGGCCGGGGGCGACTATAGGCATGGACTGACTGCGCGATAATCCGGTCAAATCGGCACGGGCTGTGCGAGGTGGCGAACAATGGCGACAGATCACCAGGATCTCTTTGCGTTCCTGGCGGTGGTGCGGGCGGGGGGCTTCCGCGAAGGGGCCCGTATCAGCGGCACCTCCGCCTCGGGACTGAGCGAGGCGGTGCGGCGCCTGGAAACGCGTCTTGGCGTCCGCCTGCTCAATCGCACCACCCGCAGTGTCCTGCCGACCGAAGCCGGCGCTCGCCTGGCCGAACGGCTCGTGCCCGCGTTCGGCGAGGTCGAAGCCGCGCTGGATGTGGTCAACAGCTTCCGCGACCGCCCCAAGGGAACGCTGCGGCTCAACGTGCCCGCCACTGTTGCGCGTCTCGTGCTTCCTTCGATCGTCACGCCGTTTCTCAAGACCTACCCCGAGATCAAGCTGGAAGTGATCGTGGAGGACAGCTTCGTCGACGTGCTGGCGGCGGGCTGCGACGCCGGCATCCGCTACGACGAGCGGCTGGAGCAGGACATGATCGCCGTACCCATCGGCCCGCGCGTTCAGCGCTTCGCCACCGCGGCGTCACCGGACTATCTCCGTGCAAGGGGCCGCCCCGAACACCCGCGCGATCTACTGAGTCATGCCTGCCTGCGCGGGCAATTCGCCAGCGGCGCGATTCCCACGTGGGAATTCGAACGCCGTGGAGAGATCGTGCGCGTCGATCCCACCGGTCCGCTGATGGTCCGCCTGGGCGCCGCGGTGGATCTGGCCATTGAAGCCGCTGTGGGTGGCCTGGGTGTGATCCACCTGTTTGAGGAATGGCTGCGCCCTCACCTCGACAGCGGCGCACTCGAACCGGTGCTGGAACCATGGTGGCAAACGTTCACCGGTCCGTTCCTCTACTACTCCGGGCGCCGCCACCTGCCCGCGCCGCTGCGGGCATTCGTCGATTTCATCAGGGCGGGGTGATGGCGGTTTACGGCGGGTTTCGCCGGATTTCCAGTCGAGCGTGGCGAGCCATCCGGGTCCGGAAAGCCTGGGAATAACCCCCTCTCCAGGCCAGGGGCGACCCTGGTCTTATGGACGATGGCGACCTCTTACGAATGCGCCTATCGTCCTCCAACGCATATTCCATATGCGTACTTGCGCGGACGCTTATCGGCACGACCGGTATCGGCGTTCCACCGGGGGCGCGGTCACCTAACGAAACGAACAGGAGACCAGTGTTATGAAGACTCGACTGCTCATCGCAGTGGCGGTCATGGCGTTCGCTACCTGCGCCTTAGGCGCATCTCCAACGACCCTCAAACTGCAACGAGGGGGCACCACAGTACCCACGACCACACCCGTTGGGGGAGCCCCGCTGGCAAGCCTGGAACTGGACCCGGCGATGGCGGCCGGCGATGCCGATTCGGGCGACGGCGGCGACCTCGGCGCGCCACCGGTAGTGAATCGCAGCATTGCCCATGGGCACGCCGGCAGCAACAGCATAGGGAATGCCAAGCGCGCCAAGTCGAGCCCCGAACTCCTTGGCGGCTTCGACGGCCTCAATTTCCACGACCAGCGCTACTCCAATGGCGGCAATCAGTTCTCGGTGGAGCCGCCCGATCAAGGGCTGTGCGCCGGCAATGGATTCGTCATGGAAAGCGTCAACGACGTATTGGCGATCTATGGCAGCGCCGGCAACAAACTCGTCGGACCGGTCGATCTCAACACGTTCTACGGCTACCCCGCAGCGATCAATCGCAGCACCGGCGCATACGGCCCCAGCATCACCGACCCGTCCTGCTACTACGATGCGAGCACGCAGCGTTGGTTCCAGGTGGTGTTGACGCTCGACCGTATTGGCACGACGTCGGCGCTGGCGGGCACCAATCACCTCGACATCGCGGTCAGTCAGACCGCCGACCCCACCGGTGCATGGAACATCTATCACTTGCCGGTGCAGAACAACGGTACGCAGGGCACCCCGGATCACGGCTGTGCGGGCGGGTTCTGCCTGGGTGACTATCCCCACATCGGCGCTGACGCGAACGCGATCTTCCTGACCACCAACGAGTTCGCACTGTTCGGCCCTGGCTTCTATGGCGCGCAGATTTACGCCATCTCCAAGCAGGGACTGGCGTCGGGCGGCACGGCGAATGTCGTGCTGTTCAATGGTGGCGATCCGAGCATCCCGGCGCCCGCGTTTACGGTGTGGCCGGCCATCTCGTCCGGCGGGCAGTATGCCGGCGCGCATGGCGGTACCGAATACCTTCTCAGTTCGGACGCCGTGTTCTACGACTCGGGTACGTCGAACACCATCTGGCTCTGGTCAGTGTCGAACACGCAGGCGATCGACACCATGCCGTCGGCCTTGGCGCTGAACGTTGCGCCATTGACCGTGCAGCCCTATGCGGTGCCGAGCAGCCTGGCGCACCAGAAGCCGGGTAGCACGCCTTTGCGTGACTGCTTTGCCCTGCCCAGCTGCGCGCCGGTTTATCTCGGCTACCCGAGCATCGTCTACCCCGCACCGCGCGACCTGGCGGTGAATGATTCGCGCATGCAGCAGGTGAGCTACGCCAACGGCAAGCTCTGGGGAACACTGGATACCGACGTCCTGCTGGGCGACGGCAGCCATGGCTCGGGCATCAACTACTTCGTCATCAATCCGAACTCCGGCGGCATCTTTGCCAACGGCACGCTGTCCTTGCCCGACGCGAATCTGACCTACGGTGCCGCGGCCGTCACGCAAAGTGGACGCGGCGTCATCGCATTCACCGTGGTTGGACCCAACGACTATCCAAGCGCTGGCTACGCCGGCCTGGATGCCAAGGTTGGTGCGGGCGACGTCCATATTGCCGCGGCAGGCGCAGGTCCCTGGGACGGCTTTACCGGCATCCCCTACCTCGGCGGTGGCCGGCCGCGCTGGGGCGACTATGGTGCGGCGGCGGCTGACGGCAACACGATCTGGCTCGCATCCGAGTACATCGCACACACGTGCACTCTGGCCCAGTACTTGACCCCTCCGCTATTCCAATGCGGCGGTACACGCGGTGCCCTAGGCAACTGGGCGACACGTATATCGGCTATTGGACTCTGAGTTTTCGGTAAAGCGACAAGCAACGGGCGCGATGGAGAGCACACCATCGCGCCCGTTTTGTTCTTGAAATGGAAGAAGATGAATCCGTTCCTTTACTCCATCAGTCAGGCGTAGCTCCTGGTGCAACATCGGAACCAGGATGCCGCTTGGGCCAGTCATTTCGCCTGACCAACACGCGCTTCCCTGCGGCGACCAGTTCTTTAAGAAGCCTGCGATCAATGAATCCTGTTTTCAAAGCGTCCAGTAATCGCCCAGGCTCTATCAGGCGTGCGCCATCAGGAACGAATGTCGTCATGGGTAAGCCATCGTGCCCCAGATTCACGAGATAGCCCGCCGATTGGAGTGGTGCCTCGTCGGCTAGAACTGCCCGGAATAGATCGCTGGATACTTGTTCACCGGCATGGCATGCCAGTGCCCGGGCGAGATGAGCTCGTGCCAGCAGTCCCTGCAGGCCAAGCCTGCGAATCACTGGCGCGACATCTTGAACAAACCAACGGTGAAACACTCGAACCGAAGCACTGTGGCCGTAATAGAGACCGAGTAAAAAATGCACGCCATTCTCGGTAAGCGCGCAGACCCACTCCGATCCCCCCAACCCCTGGAAGCAATGCTGCGCTTTTAGCGAATCAGGGATGTCACCCAGGTCCATCTCCAGCGTTGTCCCCGTCCTTGGCGCCACCGCTGCATGTACGTCAGTCGCTGCAAACCAGCTACTTCCCTCTTGGGTTACTGAACGAATTTCGTACTGCTTATAGTGGAACGTATGAAATGACGCTCTCATCACTCGGCGTCCCACTGAACTCTCGAATTCCTCCGGCGTCATACAAGACCTCCTCCGCTATTGCGCATTGACACCATGCCAATGCGTCGAGGTCATGGTGGCGCCACGAAGTGCTTGTAGTGAGTGAGCCGCGTCTCCTGATCTCGCGCCATGCCGGGCCATTATGAAATCGCGCACCCGCTTCATGTTTTCCCAAGGCATGACTCGCGCCACACTGCATCGGCGTCAGCCACGATGTCATCGCGTTGACTCCGCGCCGAAACGCGCTTCAATTTACGCTTGCAGCGATCGCCGCGGCGCAAGGTCGGCTGAACCTTGATGACGTGCGTTCTGTAGAGACAAGCCCCTTCGTTCGGAGTTGAAGACGTTGAGCATTTCATTCAAAAACCTGGGCCGTTCCATCGGCCTATCGGTCGCGCTGGCACTGATGGCGCCGTCGGTGATGGCAAGTTCTTTCGTTCACCCGGGTGCCTTGCATACGCAGACCGATTTCGATCGCATGAAGACGCAGGTGGCGCAACACGCACAGCCTTGGACGGATGGCTGGGATGTGCTGATCAAGAATTCCCATGCGTCACTGAATTGGACACCGCGCCCTCAGGCCATGATCTACCGTGGCTATGACGGCACTCACCGGGAGAACTATGCGGTGCTGTTCAACGACGCCGCCGCGGCGTATGCGCTTGCCCTGCGCTGGAAGGTGAGTGGTGACGACGCCTATGCCGACAAGGCCGTCGCCATTCTGGACGCGTGGTCCAAGACGTTGACCGGGATCGACGGTACATCCGACAAGTTTCTGGCGTCAGGTATTTACGGCTACCAGCTCGCCAACGCCGCAGAGATCATGCGCAGCTACAAGCGCTGGCCGGCGCAAGATCTCGCTCGCTTCAAGACCATGATGCTCAACGTCTTCTACCCGATGAACCACGAGTTCCTGGTGCATCACAACGGCGCGAAGATCGATCACTACTGGGCCAACTGGGATCTCGCCAACATGTCATCCATGCTGGCCATCGGCATTCTGGCGGATCGTCACGATATCTACGACGAGGCCGTCGAATACTTCAAGCACGGCGCAGGCAATGGTTCCATCGAACACGTGGTGTGGAAGATCTATCCCGATGGCCTTGGGCAGACCCAGGAAAGCGGGCGCGACCAGGGGCACAACACCCTCAACGTGGCGCTATTGGGTGCGTTCTGCCAAATGGCCTGGAATCAACACGACGACCTGTTCGGCTATGACGAAAATCGCGCACTCAAGGGCGTCGAATACATCGCCAAATACAACCTCGGGCAAGACGTTCCCTACACAAGCTACAGCAACAGCGATGTAACGCAGCCAACCATCTCAAGTAACGGGCGCGGCAATACACGCCCGGTGTGGGAGCTGTTCTACAACCACTACGTGGTGCTCAAGGGACTGGATGCGCCTTATCTCCGCACGGCCGCCGAGAAAGTGCGCCCCGAGGGTGGTGGCGGCAACTACGGCCCCAATAGCGGCGGATTCGACCAGCTTGGATATGGCACGCTGACTTATACGTTGAAGTAGCGGCAAAGACATCGCGGGCAAGTTGGTTGGCGGACCGAGGTCAGATCTTGTGGCCGCCATGCCGCATCAAGGTGACCCACTTGATCAAGTTGGCGGCTGTATCCCGTAGTGGATACAGAGCGACGCATCGATAGATCTGCCTCCGATCCCGATGCGCATACGCTTCATAGATGGACGCCTCTTCGCCGTTGGCTGGTGATTCACCACTCCAGTCTGGCCATCATCGATGCCGAGGGCGGGGAGGAGTCCATCTCATCGCGTGGATCGGAAGCGGACGCTTTTCAGCTTTCCCCTGCCGACCGTGAGCAGCAAGGGCGCCTTCTGCCGCGCCCTGCTCTGAATGAAGCGCGTGCCATCTACGGCACGCGTCGCCCTACAGCGGTGTTTGAGCGCGCAGCGATGCGAGTGAGCACCAGCCAGGCGAACAGGGCGACGGCGATGCCCACGACGATCGACGCGATGCCGATCAGCGGCTCGATCCCCGCCACTCCCTTGAGCTGTGCGGACAGTGCGGCGAGCATCACGGGTACGCCGATGTTGTGCAGCCAGAACTGCCACACGGCCAGGCGTCCCTGGGTGATGGCCGGGTAGGCCAGGCCGATCAGGCCGAACAGCGACATCGACACCCAACCGAGCAGGTTGATGTGTGCATGCACGGCCAATAGCGAGTGGTCGCCGGAAGCCCCCATGATGATGCCCAGTGCGACGGCAATGACGAAGTAGATGGCGGCCACGCGGAACCACGCGCGGCTAAGGGTGTTGTCGGTCATCTCGCTCTCCTCGGTGGAAAGGGGGTCAGGCAGCCGTCGCGGACGGGGGCGACTGCAACTGCTGCAGGATCGAAGCGAGGTCGATCCACACGTTCTCGCGCTTGATCTTGCCGTCGGGCGCCATGTTGAACACATGCAGCAGGCGAAATACGAGTCGCCGGCCGCCGCCGGGGATACCGAATGGCGTGCCTGGCGCCATACCTTCCCACAGGCTCTCGTCGACGACGAAGTCCGGCCCGTAGTACCGATGCAACGTAGTCACTTTCTCGCCGGACAGGTCGGCGAACAGTGCGTCATAGAAGCCACGCGCTGCCTTTTGTCCGCATAGCGGACCGGCGGGAGACCCCACCACCTCGTGCTCCACATCATCGACCATCGTGCTCAGCACGCCGTCGACATCGTTCTCCGCCTCGAAACGGAAGTGGCGGTCGATCATGTGATCGAACTGTTCTTTTGGAATGGCGTTCACACGGGCTCCTTTCGCCTGTTGATCAAAATCCCTGCTCACAGAAATAGACATGGGCCGATGTGCCTTCTGGCGAGGCACGACCAAGCCTTACTTGATGCCGATGACCATGGAGTCGGGACCAAGCAACGGCTCCACGCGTGTCTCGCGGAAGCCGGCGTCCTTCATCCATTCGCGGCACTCTGCGCCGGTATAGTCAAAGCCACCCGGGGTTTCGATGAGCATGTTCAGGCTCATCAGAAGGCCGAAGGCGTTTTTCTTGCGCTCGTCGTCGATGATCGCGTCATAGACGATCAGGCAGCCGCCGGGTGGCAGCGCCTCATAGCATTTCGCGAGAAGTGCTTTCTTCTGCTCAAGATCCCAGTCATGAAGGATATGTCCCATGACGAGCACATCCGCGGTAGGACACGGGTCCTTGAAGAAGTCGCCCGGATAGAAACGCAGCCGATCCTGCAGGCCATGCGACGCCACGTAATCTTCAAAGATGGGGGCGACCACCGGCAGGTCGAAACCGCCACCGCGCAGGTGCGGATGCGCAAGGGCGATCTGCGCCGGGCAAGCCCCCTGCGCCGCGCCGATATCGATGAACGTGCGGTAGTTCTGCCAGGGAAATTTTTGTGCGATGGCCTTCGCGGCCCCCAGACTCACGCCGGTCATTGCGTGAAGGAAATTGCGTAGCGAGGCTTCATCACGATAGAGCTCGTCGAATGGCGAAGCTCCATGCTTTGCTTCATTTTGCGGTTCGCCGGTGCGAAGCGCTTCGGTAAGCAAACCCCAGTTGGCATAGAGGCGGGAATTCATCATCTCGAGAAGGCCACCCACGTAGCTCGGTTTCGCCTTGTCGAGGAACAGATCGGCATCCGGCGCATTTCGATAGATATCGCCATCCCGCTCCAGGGCACCCAATGCAACCAGGGCGTCGAGAAAATCGCGCGATGATCTCGGGTGCAAACCCGTCAGCGCTTCGAGCTCCTTCGCGGTTCGGCCCGCTCCGGCCAGGTGCGTAAACACACCAAGCTCAACGGCGGAAAGCATCGTCTTGGAGCCCCAGAAACCCATGCCGAGCTGAAGCAGTCGATCTGGCGTGAGCGCGTCCGCTTGCGCGGGACTGTCGGTGGGTGTTGCGCGAGTAGCATTTTGGGTGTGCTGCATAAGTCCTCCAGGGTCGACGCGTCGCAGAGCGCCAAGCCCTGAATTGAGGCGCTATCCGGCTCACGTATGCTGTAGTGGAGGGATGAATCTACCGCTGCTCATGCAAGCAAAAAACATGACTTACGATGTTCGAACGAAGGTCATAGGCCGTTCGTCACTGACGGATCAACCATGCTTCATGGACTCATGGCTACATGTCTCAGGGTTGGTCTAACGCCAGCCGGAGATGTTCGGTCCAGGTCGAAAGCGGACATTCCTGTGCTTCGGGTATTCATGGATGCTTTCGATGGTCAAAATGGCACCCCTTCTATTCGGACGGCCGGCCATGGCACATCCCAAGTACTCGCTCGCGGAAATAGAGCGCCGATGGCTCGTTTCTCCGGGCTTCCTGACTGAGCTCGAAAACCTGCCCCACTGGGTTGTGGAGGATCTATACGTCGAAGGGACGCAGCTTCGCTTGCGCAAGATGAGCAGTTCGCGCGGCGAAGTGATCTATAAGTTCTGCAAGAAATACGGACGCGTTGCGTCGTTGGCAAACCCGATGACCAATATCTACCTCTCGGAAGTTGAATATCGAACGCTCTCCGTGCTGAAGGGAAAGAGCATCAGCAAGCACCGCTACGCCATCGCTGGCGGAAGCATCGACGTCTACCCGAAGCTCCCAGGCATTGCGATCTTTGAGATCGAGTTTGAGTCCGAAGGCGAAGCGGCCGGCTATGTACCGCCTGACTTCGTGGGCGACGAGGTTACCGACGATGCGCGGCATTCCGGCCAGGCACTCGCATTGCGTGTGATCTAACGCGGCACAGCAAGTCGATGCGAGACGAGGACGGAACGTCAACCGGGATCAAGAGCGGACATCCGGGATATCCCATGGTCCAACCCAGGCACAACGCCCACCGACAGCAAGAAAAGCTAGTCCTCTTCCGGCCAGAGTAGCGCCTGAGCGACTATCACATGCTCACCGTTGAACGTCGCCGCTGGAGAGCCGTACAGCCTGTAGCCGAGGCTCAACGCTTCCGAAACGCGGTGGCAAAACGCTGCATCATCCTTACCCGTCAACAATCGATAGGACGGAAGACCATCAGGTGGTGAGTCAGGCATCGAGAATGCTCCTTCAGTGATGGCGCGCCGCAGACGCTTCCGCCGACGGAATCGCCTGACGCGTTGCGCATTTTTCCAGCGGGTGAAATAAGGGGGTGGCGGAGAGGTTCTGCCAGCCATACCAGGTCATGAGAACAGCCAACGTGGAAAAGACGAGAAGTAAGTAGGCCCTCCTTCGCACGGCAACGCCACGTTGAATTTTGGTGCGGCGGAATACCCACGTGCCGGGCGGAGGCAGTTGGCCGTGCCGCAGAAGCTGGCGAGCATGCCAGGCCAAGAGAAGCGCCACGAAGAGAAGCGATGCCAGGACGCTGATCAGTAAACCGCGCCACCAGGGGAGCTGGTCACAAAGGGGCAGCGAATGGATATGACCAAGAAGCGCTGGTTGCAGCCACAGCCGATACACGATGGCGAGCATGCCGCCCATCACCAGGAGCACGACCAGATTGCGTCGCCCACGAGACGTCGGCTCGATGAACTCATCGGTCATGCGCATCTATCCGCTGAATAGACGGATTGCTGGATCCGGTTGACATGCCTTGCTGCGCTCAACGTCGCCGCCCCTTACTTGCGAGAAGCTTATGGGTACCGGTTCCAGCTAACAACCATGTGTGTTGCCGGACGAACTTGGACGGCGGCCAGTTGCGCATCGGGGCCGTAACGGATGGCCTCCCCAGCACAGACCAAGGGAGATGCCGCAACCGCGCCCCTTTCAGTCAAAACGGCGCCAGTTTCGCTATGCTGCAACCATGGTGTCGGGTTACTCCGGGGTTTGAAGGAAAAGAATCCCATCGTGTGTCGAAAATCGATCCCGCCCCCTGTTTTGATGCGGAAACCCGGGAGCTTCGTGATCCAAGTGAACGACAACGTAAGCAATGGACTGTGTGCGCGCCATGGATGAGCGAGGGCCGGATTCCAATCGGGCGGTCCCCGTCTTCATCGCTTTGATTGCCCTGCTCACGCTAGCCGCCCTTTACGCACCGCGCTTCAAGCCACCCACGACGGTGCCCAAGTTCGTTCCTTCGACGCGGCCGGTGATGCCTATCGTCGAACTATGGCTGAGCACGGCGGATCGCCGGCTGAAGCTGGCGCCGCAGCCTGACATTGAAATGAGCGCCGACGGTTCGTTGCCCGCCGATGTGGTTATCGACGTCCACAGCAAGTACCAAACCATGGTCGGTTTCGGAGCGGCGATGACGGATTCGTCGGCGTGGCTGCTCCAGAACAAACTCAATGAGTCGCAGCGCGATGCCTTGCTGCATGAGCTGTATGGCCCACCGCCCAACCTCAACTTGAACATGATGCGCCTGACCATCGGCGCCTCCGATTTCTCGTTGAAGCCCTATACCCTGGATGATGTTGCCTTCGGCGAGAGCGATCCGCAGCTGCTGCATTTCAACGTCGCGTCCAATGTGCAAGATGTGATACCGATGGTGCGCGAGGCCCTGTCCATCAACCCGGGGCTGCAGATCATCGCGTCGCCATGGAGCGCGCCCGCGTGGATGAAAAGCAGCCAGAACCTGATTGGCGGTGCGTTGCTGGAGCAGTACGAAAGCACGTACGTGGACTATCTCGTCAAGTACCTCGATACGTACCGCAGCTATGGCATCCCCATCTTCGCGTTGACCCTGCAGAACGAGCCCAACTTCGTACCGATCACCTATCCAGGCATGGAAATGACGGCGACGACGCGGGCACGCATCGTCACGCAATATCTCGGCCCGAAACTGGCGAGCCGTCGACCCAAAGTCGGCATTCTGGAATGGGACCACAACTGGAACCACCCGGAGCAGCCATCAAGCGTGCTGGCCGACCCCGATACGGCGCGTTATATCGATGGCGTTGCCTGGCATTGCTACGCAGGCAGCCCCTACGCGCAGAGCCGCGTGCATCGCGCGTATCCCCAGAAGGACACCTATATCACCGAGTGCAGCGGGGGCGACTGGGCGTCGAGCATCAACGGCGAGCTGCTCTGGTTCACGCGAAACCTGCTGGTTACGGGGACCCGGCAGTGGGCTCGCGGCGTCGTGTACTGGAACCTGGCGCTCGACGAGAATCACGGCCCGCACTTCGGCGGCTGCGATGCCTGCAAGGGCGTGGTCACGATCGACTCGCAGACGGGGACGGTGACTCGCAACGACGAATACTACGCATTGGCGCACTTCAGTAGATTCGTCCTGCCTGGTGCCGTCCGGGTGACATCCACCGACACCGATGCCGACAAGGGCATCGCCAATGTGGCCTTCCAGAATGCCGCTGACGGATCGATCGTTCTGGTGATGGTCAACACCAATGCGGAGGCGCGCCGCGTCTCGGTGGCGGAGGGTCAGGCCCGTTTTGAATACACGATGCCGCCGCAAAGCGTGGCGACTTTCGTATGGAGCCCGGACCGTGCCGTTGCCTGGGTGCGGCGCGCTATCTGGTGGTTGAAAAGGATCCAGTAGCGGGACCTGTTTGCAGGCGCATGGCCATGCCGCCCACGAGTGTTTCGGATGTCCACCGAATCGCTGAGCCTTGCCTCTACCCTACCCGCGACACGAGAACACGCTCTGGAAGGACTTAGTTCGCCGGTCTACCTGACAGGCCGTCTTGTGGAAGTGGCGCCAGGAAGTCGGATACGGGCTCGAGGATCAACTCCGGCAGACTCTCGGCGATGGCATCCCGCAGTTGTTGCCAGGCTTCCGGATCAACCGACGGACGAGCGAGACCTTCCGCTTTCGCCGCCGCGGATGGCCACTGCGTATAGCTGTACCAGATATCGTCGGGGCCGCGGTGCAAGCGTGAGCCCAGCGATCCCCGCTCGGTCAGGAGCAGCTCCGTTATGCGCGACCAAGCCCGGACAAAGGACGCTTCGGATCCTGGATGCAGGCGCCAACGGTAGATGGCACAGAAAGCTGGACTAGCGTTATCCATATCGAACTCAAGCAGCAGTGGTCGTTTTACTTTCGCGCTTCCAGGCACCCGGCCCAAGGCACGTGGCGGCACCTTTCGGGAACGTTTGCTTAGGGTTGGCACGCCCTGGGTGAAGTCTCGCCGTGGCAACGGTAATGCGCTGACCGCGCGGTGGTGTCCCCGTGTCAGCCAATCATTTGTGCCTTGAAGCGTCTCGCCACCTCAGTGTCGCCGTCGGCGTGGGTAAGTCAAGGGTGAACTGTAGACAGAACCTGGCTGCATCCACTTGCATCAGCGGATCCGACCCGAAGCCGCTACGACCGGCAACCATCTCCAATTCCGCGACTCGCATGACCTGCATATGCCACGCCGTGTAGAACGCTTCCGTGCTGTCAGGGATCGCCCGCACGTCGTAGCGACGCCATCCAATAGATACGGAAAGCATTAGAAGAAAGAATGTTGGCGTACGGCGAATCCGATGGCTGTCCGCCAGCCGATGCACCGTGCAGAAAACGCGCGTGAGCAACGTTGCCCGGATTGTGCCCGTCCGGCGTACATGGACCTCCCGCAGCCTATAGGCGCGCGCCTTGCCAGCTCGTGTCGTTGGAGGAAGTAGTCGTGGAATGTCTAAAAAGGAATGGACATGAAATTTACAGATGGCATCGCGGCGCTTGGTCTCATCGCACTGATTTCAGTGCCCGGCACGTCCCACGCAACGCCCGATACAAAGAACGTCTATCTGTCCCAATGCGATGGATGCACCGCAAGGCAGGCGAAACAAAAGATCCTCGATGAGAACGGAGTGGGCCTTGACCAGAAATGGTTCTCCATCGACGGCATCAACCAGAAAGTCCTTGCCTTCAATGTCAATTATTTCCCGGAGGACCCCGGCAGCCTGACTCCGACGCAGCGTCGCGGCAACCAGTGGTTCTACCTGGAACCCTTCGCCGACGATGGCCGCGCCAATGGCATAACGCAGCCGCTTATCGAGTTCTACAACCTGGCCCCCGTGGGATGGGAGAAAACGATTGGGCCTGGCCCGGATTCGCTCTCCGCAAGAATCGTGAATCCGATGGGGATCGCCAAACCCATGGCAAGTGGTCCTACGCTCCCACCCTACCCCGATCCCGGACTTAATGTCTGGAACACCGTGGATGATGGCTCGCCGATGCATAACACCATCGTCAACTATGTGCAAAACAGTACCGTTGGCAATACCCAGAGCATCGGATCGCGCCTCAGCAACCTGTTTAGCGCCAAGGTATCGATCGAAGGCCAGAATGGCAGTGTGTCTGTCACGCCTAGCTTCAAAGCCGGCTTCTATGTGGTCGTCCAATTCATGGACGGCAGCAGGCTCAGCCTGGTGTACACCCAGAATGGCTGGGTAACCGACCCAAGGTTCGGCCAGACCAGGGACTCCAATGGCAACTCTGTTCCGATCACCGCGGATCAGATTGCTCCACCCAATGGCATCCATATCTACGATTTTCGACCGAAGTCATGGGCTACCAGTGCTAGCGATCAGACGAACTGGACTCAGCGAATGGGCATACTGACAGGCGGCACCGCAGTCATATCGTCCTCATCGGCAACCATGGCATGCACGAGCGTCGGCGGCGGCCCCGTTAGTTGCCAGAGCTATGTGAATCCCTAACGCAAAAGCCCATCGGCAAGACCAAGGAAAGCATTGGGGTGGGCGCACATCGCCCATCCCATCACGGCGGCCACCCATGCGTGCCGCACGAGCCGCGCATGCGAGACGCTTACTGACGCGCCCTGCCCTGAACTGCACTATCAAGCCATGTGATCACGGAACCAGCTTGTCGCATGGCCTACTGTGCGATCGACGACATCCGGTTGTTCGTAATACTGAAAGTGGTTCGTACCATTTTCCCAGATCAGCTTCTTGTCGGAAGTAGGGATCGACTCGAAGTGCCGCCGTGCGGCAGCCGGGTTCATGCACATGTCCGAATGGACAATCAGCGCAGGCTTCTTCAGGTTGGCGACACCGGGCACGGTCGTGTAATCGAAATGGTCCAGGTCGCTCATGATCGCGTAGCGGTTATCCCAGCCCTTGAGTGTCCAGGGACCGTACCAGCTCCACACCAGCGGGCCGGGCAGGCCTGCGTCAGACCCCTTGATGGGATCGCCGAGGCTGGGCGAAACCAAAGGCTGGTACACGACCTCGCCAGTTGATTCATAACGTACCTTCGCATCGCGTGCGCGTTCCAGGCGCGCTTGCAGCAGCTCCTCGAGTTGTTCGGCCGACGGTGCGGTTGCCGTGTCGAACGGATTCTCGGTCACACCGGCGGAAATCATAAACAGATCGGTTTCCCGGTCGCGGTAATACCCGGTCACGCAGGCCACTCCTTTGACGCGATCTTCGTAGGAGGCGATGTCGAGCATTTCCGGACCACCCTGGCAAATGCCAAGCAGAAAGACCCGGGCAGGATCGACATCGGCGCGCGTCAGGAGATGGTCGAGCGCCGAGACCACATCCTCATTCTTCATTTTGGGATTTTCGAGCCGACGCGGCATGCCGCCGCTTTCACCTACGGTGCGTGGATCGAAAGCCAGTGCCAGGAATCCCTCATCGGCCAGCCGCGTGGCGTATTGGGTTGGAGCCTGTTCTTTCGTGAAAGAGTACGGCCCCAGCACGATGACCACGGGAAACGGGCCTTCGCCCCGGGGGCGATAGAGCACGCCAACGACATCGTCCCCATGGGACGGAAAAGTGATCTTCTCTGAGGTGTAGTTACCGTGCTTGGACACGTTGAATCTCCACAGTGGACGACGCGTCCCAGTCTAGGAATCGTTGACTGTTCAAACAATCTCGCTAATTCTTGATGCCACGATGAATATTACTCACCAATCTCAGAGCGGCGACTTGTTCACGCTCACCCTGTTTTTGGCGGTCGCGAGACACCGCAGCTTTCGCGCGGCGGCCGTCGAACTTGAAGTGACGCCCTCAGCCATCAGCCACTCCATCAAGAGCCTCGAGCAACGTCTTGCTGTTCGCCTGTTCAATAGAACGACGCGCAGCGTGTCACTGACCGATGCTGGCGAGCGACTCGCCGCGAAGCTCCGGCCCGCCATGACGTCCATCATGGAAGCGATGCAAGAGGTCGACGACTTCCGTCAAGAGCCGAGCGGCACCGTGCGGATCAATGCCAGCGAAGGTGCGATCCGCTTGGTCCTGCAGCCGGTGCTGGCGCGCTTTCTACGCACCTACCCGCGGGTTCATCTCGATATCGTCAGCGATGGCCGGCTAGGCGACATTGTCGCGGACGGATTCGATGCGGGCATCCGACTGGCCGAGGCCGTGCCACAGGACATGATTGCCGTTCCGCTACATGGGTCCGTGCGCTTCGCCGCCGTCGCATCGCCGGACTATTTCGGCAGACGCGGTCGGCCGATTGCGCCGCAGGATTTGTACAAGCACGACTGCATCCGCTTCCGGTTTGAAAGCGGAGCGCTCTATCGCTGGGAGTTCGAGCGCCGTGGCCATACCGAGAGAATCGATGTGTCTGGCCCCCTCACCCTGACTGACCAGCCCTTGATGGTCGACGCCGCCATGGATGGCATCGGCATTGCGTTCGTACCCGATCATCTCGCCGCAGAGGCACTGCATGATGGTCGTCTCGAGCGCGTGCTGGACGATTGGTGTCCGTCGTTTCCAGGGTTATGCCTGTACTACTCGGGTCACCGCCACGTTTCGAGCGGCCTGCGCGCGCTGATCGCCATGCTTACATCCATGTAAGTTTGTGTAGGGTCGCGAGCACGACGCAACCACACTTGAGTTGCTCGCGGATCGCTCAAGCCCGCATGCGCCAGTCCGCCCACTAACCCTTCCTCAGCGGATCGAGCAGACGCTTCAAGCCGTTGTGATCGAGTTCGAGCGCCAGTGCGAGCAGGTTGCCGAGGTCGCCAGGCGGGAAGCCTTTGCGTGCGTACCATGCCAGGTAGGCGCCAGGCAGGTCGGCAATGAGGCGACCCTGGTACTTGCCATAGGGCATGGTCATGGTGACCAGTCGCTGCAGGTCCTCAGGCTTCACGGGGCGGACCGCTGCAAGCGATCAGCGTGGGTCGTGGATGTCTGCTTCGTGACTTTCACCATGCCTTCTCCAACCTTCAAATCCAGGGTCGCGCGTGTCCGCTTCGGGTTGGAAGCGGACTTTCCGGCCGACGCGACTAAACGCGAGACGCCCGCTCGCTGAAAGCATACTCAGCCATGCGGCGGGATGGCGCTGGGGTCCATCCACATCACTTCCCAGATATGGCCATCGGGATCCTCGAAGCTGCGGCCATACATGAAGCCTAAGTCCTGCACGGGCGTGGGGTCCGCCTTGCCGCCGGCGCCACTCGCCTTATCGACCAGGCTGGACACCTCATCGCGATTATCCGCGGACAGACACAGCAGCACCTGCGCGTCCACGTGCGCATCGACGATCCGCTTGCTCGTGAACTGGCGCCACTTGTCGTGGGTGAGAAGCATCGCGTAGATCGTGTCGGAGAGCACCATGCACGCCGCGGTATCGTCGGTGAATGCGGGATTGTTGACCGCGCCAACGGCCTCGTAGAACGCCATCGATCGCTTCAGGTCGGTCACCGGCAGGTTAACGAAAATCATCTTGCTCATTATTTGACCTATAGATGTGTAGCCGCGGCGGGATTACCGCGGCACCTTACCGACGAGCGAGCATGAGGAAAATCGACAAGGGCCGCAAACGGCGCTTCCAACCTGAAATCGGTCGGACGGGATGTCCACCCGCACCCCGTAGTTGGGAAAGCAAATGGCATCGCGCCGACATCCTTGCCACATCGATGCGAGAAAAAGCCTGACAGACGGGCGATGCATCCTGCTCGACACGGGAGAAGCGGTGTGACGTACGCGACCAGCTTGTCGGGTTCACATGGCTGCTGACGGACGAATCACGCTGATGCCGGCATCCGTCCGCTCAACACGTCTTTTCCGTCACCCGATGGATGAATGTCCATGTCGTCACCGACGTGAGCGCCCAGCAGCGCCAGCTCTTTCATCAATGCGCCGATGTCGTTCCTGTCATCATCGTGGAAGACGGTATGCATGCCCACAGCACGCGCCACCACGAGGTTGGCTTCGCTGTTGTCGATGAAGATGCTTTCATCGGGCGCCACACCCGCGCAGGATGCCGCGTGCAGAAAGATGCCGTTTTCGCGCTTCCCGCCACCCACTTCCGCAGAGACAACAATGGGACTGAACAACGAATCCAGTTCCTGGTACTTCCTGAGGTGATCCATCCGGTCTTTACTGTTGTCCGTGATGATCCCGATCGAATAGTTGACCTTCAGCTTTTGAGCCAACGAAAACATGCGCCTGTTCAGCGGCGTGCTTTCGAATGCTCTGGCGAGCAGGCCCATATCCATTTCCCCGCCCATGGCATGGCGCCAGATCTCGGCGTGACTCGCTCTACCCAAGAGCAGGCCACCGATGTGTGGGTTGAAGGCATCGTTGATCGTTGATAACGCGATGCCGCTGGCTTCGCTCAGATATCGGAACGTCGTGAGCAAGCCGCTCTTATCCGTCGTGAGCACACCATCGTAGTCAAAGAAAATCGTCCTGATCATCTTGTTCTCTCTCAAAGCCCGACTGACAGCGCATTCCGTTCAATCGCCGTCTTCATCCCCCTCCACGATCTTCCGCTGGATCCGATCCAGATACTGATCCAGCTCCTCCGTGCTGGAGAAGACTTCGCTGACCGGCACGGCCTTCACGATATCAAACACCTTGCGCACTTGAGGTTGTGGATGGAGAAGCAGGGTATGGCCATGGCGCGCCCGCATCGATTTGCGGATCTTGGCGATACTCCTTAGCCCGGCACTGCTTATGTATACGAGCGCGGAGAGGTCGAGCACCACCGTGCCCCCTTCGGCCATGCCGTGCAGCACCGGAGCGGCCGCTTCGTCGAATTCACCGAAGGTCATGGCATCGAGCCGGCCGTGCAGATGCAGCGTGGATCGTTGGGGCGACGTGCTATCAATGTGCAGGCTGAACGTCATGATCTTGCTCCGGCCGCTGGGGGATAGATGAAGCGAAGTTGGAGGTGATTGCCCTGCTCATCGTGTGCGTAGTTGAAATCGCTGGCCATGACGCGCACCAGATGGATGCCGAGGCCGCCTTCCTTGTCATAGTCCGCGATGTCTCCGGACAGCAGGGGTTCCGGCGATTGCAGCGGATCGAACAGCTGGCCGTCATGATGCAGTTCGACCAGGATGGCGTCCTCCGTCATGGTCAGGCGCAGCGTGATCTTTCCATCGCTCGGTTCGCGGTAACCGTGCTGCACCATATTGACCATCAATTCTTCGAGTACCAGTCGCACATCCTCGCGGACACCGGACTCGATGCCAGCCGAGCGCAATGCGTCATCGCAGCGCGAAAGCGTGTCGAACACGCTCTCGATGGAGGCGGTGATGGTCAGATCCAGCATGGACGCGCTCCTTTCCAGTCCGGCATGATGCCAGCGTAGTGCAAGCACCGTGATGTCGTCGGCCTGGCCATGACCGGCTGCGAAGCGCTCGACGTCGGCCAGCAGAAGGCTCGCGGGATCTCCATCCCCAGCCTTATCTTGATCGGCCAGACAGGCGAGCATCCTTTCCTGTCCGTACATCTGCAAAGCGCTATCCATCGCCTCGGTGATGCCATCGGTGTACATCAGCAAAGTTTCCCCGGGACGAAGCTGCAGGCGGTGGACCGGATAGACCGCTTCATCGTCCAGGCCAAGGGCCGGACCGGTATCGAACTCCAGCAAGTGCGGCGCGTCGCTTCCCCACAGAACGGGAGGTTCGTGACCGGCGCTCGCCATGATGAGGTTGCCGCTGCCCGTATCCAGCAAACCGCATAGCAGGCTGACAAACATACAGCCGTCATTGTTGCGGCAAAGCTCCTGGTTGAGCAGCTGCAGCAGCCGCTCCGGCGACCGCGCACGCGGTGCCAACGCTTTGGCGAGCGTGATGGCACGCGCCATAAACAAGGCTGCCGGGATGCCCTTGTCCGAAACGTCGCCGACCATGATGTAGAAGTGCCGGTCATCCAGCATGAAATAGCTGTACAGGTCGCCGCCGACGCTTCGCGCCGGCTGCAGCACCGCATGCAGTTCGAAGTTGCTGCAGCGCGCGTCCAGATAGTGCGCGCCGGGAAGCAGCGCGGTCTGGATCTGATGGGCGATCTCCAGCTCGCTGGCGAGACGCTGCTGTTCGCGCGCCGTCCGCGTGAGCTCGGCCAAGTGCCCGGCCAGTTCGCGGCGCATGCGATCGAAGGCATGCGTGAGCCGGCCGATCTCGTCACGCTGGCGCACGGCAGGCAAGGCGAATCCGAGTGCGCCGCGAGCCACGTGCTCGGCCCGCTCCGTCAGCACACCCAACGGTTTCATGATGCGCCGGGTGATCGCAAACATAAGTATCGCCAGTATCAGCAGCGCCAACGCACCCACGCCGAGCGCGCCTAGAAAGGCCTGTCTGACGCCGGCATAGATCCGGACTTCCGGCACCACGAGTCCGAATTGCCAGTGCGTGCCTTGGATGGGCGCGTGATAGACCCACACCGGCCCTTCGGCCCGTGATGTCAGGCGCACAGGTTCGACGTCGCCGCGTTTCAACGCATCGAGCAAGCGGGGCGTCGCCTGCCGGCCGACCCGGGCAGGTTCGTCATCCGCCAGATAGATACCCTGCTGATCGATGACGAAAGCCTCCATGCCGGGAGGCTTGTTCAACCCTTTCAGCACCCCTTGAAGCCATTCGAGCGTGACGTCCGCATTGATCACGCCGATGGCCTGGCCATCGACCACAATGGCCGACGAGTAATTGACCAGCTTGCGATGCCTGGACTGGGAGACGAACGGCGGCTGCCAACAGCCGTCGATGCAGGTCAGTCCCGTGCGGAACCAGGGGCGCTCCCAATAGGGCGATGGGTCCTGCAGCATGTCGCGGCTGACCAGCGAGCCATCGTCGAGCCGGCTGACGAAAGGCGATTGACCGGAGGCCCGAGCGGCCTTCGATTGGGGAATGTATGCCGCCGCCAGACCCGCCAGGTCAGGGTTGTGCTGTATGGCATCGTGAATCAGCGACTGCGCATCGTCCGGCCGCGGCCCGATGAGCGCGGCAAGCATCTGAGCGATATCGGTGACTTTGTCGAGGCGTCCCTGGATGCGGTTGCCGACATCGTTCGCCAGCGCTCCGGATTCACGATGGGCATGCTCGAGAATCTGCCGGCTGACCAGCTGGAAAAGCAGCGTGCCGCCGGCGACGACAACCAGCGTGGCACCGATCAGAACCCAAAGAGCGAGCCGCGAAGCGATGCTGCGCATAGCCATGTGCCCCTTCCCCATGGGCCGAATCTAATGATTCGGCGCTAGGCTGCAAGAGAACGGCGTCTCAGTCATGGGCAAGGGTTCGGAACTGGCCGTCGCAGGCCAGACCTACTAAAGCGAACCAAGGTTCTGACGGCGGTACTGAGCCCGGCGCCTGGCTCGATCAGGCAGCTGGCTTGCCGGTGTTAGCCGCCAACTGCGCCGCAAAAGCGCGCTGATAGGCTGGCCGCGCCTCGCCGCGGGCGACATACGCCGCAAGGTTTGGAAATTCGTCCAGGATGCCTGATGGCCTCGTCCTGAGCAGCACCGACACCATCATCAGGTCACCTGCGCTGAAGGCGCCATCCAGCCACTCGGCATCGCCAAGGCGAGTGGACAGCTGGCCAAAACGCTGGCGGATACGGTCCACGACCAGCGGCAGGCGCTCCTTGCTCCACGGTTTATCGCCTTCCTGGAACTTGGCGATCACGAGCTCCAGAATGCTGGGCTCCACCGAGTTCAGCGCGGCAAACATCCATGTGATCGCGCGCGCGCGCGCATGGGCATCCTTCGGCAACAGGCCCGGATGTTGATCGGCGAGATGGAAGACGATCGCGCCGGTTTCAAACAAGGCCAGATCGCCTTCCTCATAGGTTGGAATCTGGCCGAATGGATGAAGCGCCAGATGCGCGGGTTCCTTCATCGCCTGGAACGACACATACCGGACGTCGTAGGGCTGGCCCACCTCTTCCAGTGCCCAGCGAACACGCGTATCGCGCGCCAACCCCTTGCCGCCGTCGGGCGACCGTTCAAACGCGGTAATGGTGATGCTCATCGTGATGTCCCTCTTTTAGATATCGCTCGATCGGCCTTCCGCAGCTTTCGCACAGAGATGGCTGCAGAAGGTCGCTAACGCGCGAGAATGTCCCCGACGCCAACCGCCCGGCATCAGTGACTATGCATGCCCGCGGGCGTTCCGTCGGACCAGCTTCCGACCCCGACCAGGAACACGAGAATGGGCGGCAAACCTTTCATCTGGGGTTGTTTGTCCGGATAGAAGAACCAATAGGGGCTGGACATCACCGGTGAGCCCTCTGCGCCGGAGCCCCAATCCTTACCGTCCTTGACCAGGGTGTCGAACATGAGGTGAGGCATGTTGTGGTCTCCCTCGTCGGTCAGATACGACGATTTCGACAGCATGTAATCCATGGCGCCGCTTTCCAGTTCCGGCAGTTGTTTGTTTTTGTACGCGGCGTGGAGTGCGGACAGCATCTCCGCCTTGGAACTACCCGCCATCGCCATCTTTGCGCGCAGATTGAAGATGGGGATGATCGAACGTGCGGCTTGGGGATTCAGGCAATCGGCAGCCCTGATTTTCGGGTTCCAGAATTCGGGCCAGTCGAACGGCCCTCCCCAGCTTCGACCCACCACGCAGACAAACCCGTTCTTGCCTTCGACCGCCTTCTCGTAACCCTTGCGCCCCAGAACCAGGACCGTAGCGTCACGGGAAATGGACTCCGGCGCCGCACTGCGCGCCAGCGCTATTTCGTCTTCCCGGTTCGCCATGAGGTATTGGTCAACCGGGGCCATCTTCGGATAAGACGGCGCTACCCCGGGTTTCGGCGCATCCTGCGCCACCGCTTGCTGCGATGCGCCAAACATCGCAAGCAGTACAACGCTCATGACTTCGATGACGCGCTTTGCTTTTTGCATGGGATTCCTCCTGACGATGGGTACGTTTCAGTCAGCCCGTGACAGGCGCTGATTGGCTGCCTTCACGGTGTCGACGAACGGGCGAACCGGAATTCGACAAGGCATGGGGGGAAAATTTAACGGTGTCCGCGTTGAGTGTGGATTGACTCAAGCGGCAATAGCCAAATGGCTTTCGGAAGGGGCCAGAACCCGGGTTCGCGTGCGCCGGGAAATTCCAGACCTCAGGGCGAAGGCCGGGTGACCATTGCTCTAGGGGTGCTCGAACATACCTAGACTCCACATGGGGTATCGGAGGGGCCGCTTCGGGTCGAAAGCGGACTGTCTAGCCCTGACCCGCAACAGCATATTCCGCATCAACTACCTCACGGAGCCCCACCGGTAGCATCCGATACCGGGACTCCATTGTGATCTTCTTCTCGGCGAGGTCGGTTGCCTTGTCGAAGCCAGCAATGACTGAGCGGATCACTAGAAGGGTGCAGATTACAAACTCCCTTTCGTGGCCAATCTGTAGGTGGTGAGCCCCTAGCTCCACTACTTCATAGGGAAACCAGCGCTGGCTTTCATTGAACTGGCCACCCTGCTGGTCAATGACCAGGTGTAGCGCCGACTCATGCCTATCCTGGTCCTGACCGTAGTCGAGCCCAGCGATAAAAGAGAGTTCGTCCCCTGTGATCGTCCGCACCAGGTCCATAACACCTCTCGAAATCCGATTCTTGGAAATGTCCGCTTCGGGTCGGAAGCGGACAGTTTCATCAGCCCTTGTACTTCGGATTCTTCACGAAGCTGCCATCGATGATCGCCCCTGCGCCATCGACTTTCCACGCCCCCATGATCGCCTCCGGTGGCACGCCGTCGCTCGGCCCATAGGATCCGGTGATCACGTATACCCAGCCATTCGGGTTGCGCTTCGCTTCCTCTCGCATGGCGTCGTTTATGTGCGCCGCCGGGTCGAACGTATCCATTGATTCCCCTATGCCGTTTGACTCAACTACGATTTCGCTCAAGTCCGCTTTGGGTCGGAAGCGGACATCAGGCGCGAGCGCACTCAATTCTCACTGTGCTGTCCCGTGACGGATAGAACCTGCTCAATAACCAACAAGGTGAACATGCCCATATGCCCATAGCCAGCCCACTTGCCTTTCCAGAGCTGTTGCGGCTCTCCAGAGAAAAAGCGGCCGACCAAGGTGGCATTAGCCTTGGCGTAGGGTCTACGTTGGATGATTTGGTCGAAGTCCCGGAAGACCGCATCGTCTCTCAGTTGCGTCGTGACCCCGTCAACAACGAGCACCTCCGGCCTGGTGCGGTTCGCTTGGACACCGCAACAATACATAGTGCCCGAAGCCTGTTTTCCGCCGTACTCGAGCCATACACCCATGGCGAGGCTTGATTCATCGCAATGCCCGGAGGTTAGGGTGAAGTCTTCGAAGCCATGCCCCACGTCACCGGAGACCTCGACCAAGGCATGGTTGTAGCGTCCCGGGTCTGCGAGTAGTTGGCAGACCGTGACTCGAACAGGTTGCTCGCTATGAGCACTCGTGGGGAAGATGCCAAAGCAAACGAGCGCAAGAAAGCAGTATGTCCAGACCGTAACGCGGGCAGCCATAGATTTCCCTCTCTGTTGCAATGCCCGCCTCGGGTTGAAAGCGGACCTTAAATGCCGATGCCTACAGGTCCTTGTGCCTAGAAGGTTCGGTCACGGCAGCCGACCGCTGAGCGGCCTCGCGCGCTTTTGCTTTCAGATAGAAGGCTGTCGCAAACAAAGATTGCATCTCTTTGTCCGAAGTATCCTTTTGCAAAAAGATGACCTCTCCATCACTGGAAACTTGTGCGACCCCATCAGAAGGCTTAGTCAACATCACAATTTGAAGTGTTGTCGGGTTGGAGTCTTGATGGAAGTTGTCAACTGTGGCTCCTGTTCCATCTACGGTGACGACCTGAGAATGGACGGCTATATCTTTCATGGCAGCCTGAAGCTCTTTACTGATCTTTACCTCGTCGGCTGCAGCGGCGAAGGCGATGAAAGTCACCGCGACCGCGATCAATCTAGGCACGTCACGCCCCTTAAGGAAAGTGAGTCCCTTCGGGGCAGGAATGCTGATCGTGGCAGAAGAGGTTTGCGCATGATGGCGGAGATCCTTAGATTCGAAAATTCGACAAAAGCGATGGGCGAGCCGTGTCCGCTCTGGGTCGACAGCGGACATTATTTGAACTGCTCTAGATCCACAGGCCCCTTCACGAACTGACACCAGATCCCGCCATGGGTTGATGGCAAAACCCCAGCTCACTGTTCCGAACAAAAGCCAGATCCACCCGGCGATACCGCGGAGTGAATCTGACTTCATTTCCATCGGTCAGGCAACCTCGGTTTCCCGCAGGAAGTCCAGCACCGTACGTGCATACATCTTCGGATGTTCGATGTTGGGCAGATGGACAGCCGGCATCATCACCAGTCGCGCACCCGGCACCGTCGATGCGATGTGCTCGCCGTGGCTTGCAAGCGTGACGGTGTCGTCCGTGCCGGCGATTACCAGCGTGGGCCGGTCGATGAGGGCGATCGTTCGGCGCATGTCGGCGTCGCGCACCGCGGCGTAGAGGCCGGCCAACCCTTGGGGCGGAGTAGAGAGCAGCATGTCACGGAATGGCTGCACCTCCGGGTGCATGACTTCGAGCATGGGCCGCGGGAACCAGGCGGCCAGGAAGCCCTCCGCCACGGCGGCCATATCGGGCGAAGTCTTCAATGCCTTGATGCGCGCATCGAACTCGCTGACCGGCCCCAGGCGGGACGACGTATTGCTCAGGATAAGCTGATCGATCCGGTCCGAGGCGTGGATGCCAAGCCACTGGCCCACGAAACCGCCAAGGGACAAGCCAAGGAAATGCGCACGGCCGATGTTGAGCGCATCGAGCAGCTCGACGACGTCGCGACCCAACCGATCCATCGAGTAGGCACCTGGTGGAACATCCGACTTACCATGCCCGCGGAAGTCGTAGCGCAGCACGCAGAAGTGCTCGGTCAGCGCCGCTATCTGGGCATCCCACATATGCAGCGTCGTGCCGATGGAATTGGACAGCACGAGCACGGGATTGTCGTCTGCGCCATCGAGACGGTAAGCGATGCGGCATCCGTCGCCGGCGGTGATGAATGTGGTGTCATGCATGATGTTCTGCTCCTGGGGAATGGAAAGTGGGGGCCTGCGCCGGGCGACAACCGCCCGGGCATGCAGCCTTTTCGCCGACAGAATGCTCTTCACAGCGGACCTCTCATCCACTGCGCTTGACACGTTACATAAGCGCTTATATATATGTCCACATGACGCCAGGCCTAGGTACACAACTCCGCCATCTGCTCGAACTGCTCGACGGAGCCGTGGAAGAGGCCTACGCCTCGGCGGGCCTGCGCTATCGACCGCGATTCACACCGGTGATGCGCGCGCTGATGGCGTGCGAGCCAAGCACGATCGGACAGATTGCGGAGTCCGCGAAGATCAGCCAGCCCGCGGCCACCCAGACGGTCGCGTTGATGGTCAAGGAAGGACTGATTGTCTCCGAACCCGGGACGGACGACAGTCGTCAGCGACAGATACGCCTGTCGCCACGCGGTCGCGCCATGCTGTCCAAGCTGCGCGATTGCTGGAAAGCTACCCAGATGGCCGCCGACAGCCTCGACGCCTCGCTGCCGCGGCCTTTATCGCAATCCCTCGATGAAGCGATCAAGGCCTTGAGCGAGGAATCGTTCGGTAGCCGGGTGACGAAAGCGCGCGCCAGCCTGTCCGGTGCGGGAACTCGTTCGGCTAAAAGCGCTGCAGGAAAACGACGTGCCGAATCAGGCAAGAACGCCGCCAAGAAGAAACGGACCGGCGATGCGTAGCAGCGAGAAGAAGTACTTGCCGCAAGCCTCATAGCCACTTCTGGAAAGACGCCAACTATGAAACGCATCCTGCTGACCGTAGCGTTGGCATTCGCCTCCTGCTGCGCCAGTGCCGCCGATCTCGACACTGCCGTGGTAACCGCAGGAACTCAGCACGAGGTGATCGAACAGGCCGCCAAGGTGATTCAGGATCGCTACGTGGATTCTGCGATGGGACGCAAAATCGCCCAGGCGATTCGGCGGCAGGCTAGTACCGATGCGTTCGCCCATGATCACGATCCCGAGACATTCGCCCAGGCGCTGACCGCCGAGCTGCGCCGCGTTTCCGACGACGGGCATTTCCGCATCAATTACAGCGCACAGCTCATCCCGCTGCCGGATGCAAATGCATCCGCCCAGTACGAAGAAGACGACGACAGCTGGGCCGGCCCGGCGATCAATCACGGCTTCGAAAGTGTGCGGCGCCTGGATGGCGATATCGGCTACCTGGACCTGCGCGTATTCGCACCGCCACGCATCGCCGCCGATATGCTGCAGTCGGCCATGACTTTGCTGGCGCAGTCCAAGGCCCTGATCATCGACTTGCGCAATAACGGCGGCGGCGACAGCAGCATGGATCTGCTGATGGCCGCCTATCTGCTGGACCAGCCGGCGGAAATGAGCGCCATCTACGACCGCCCCAGCAATCGACTCACGCGCACCATGTCGCCAGTGTGGGTGCCCGGCCGTCGCTTCGGCGGCAGCAAGCCCGTCTATGTGCTGATCTCACACAAGACTTTCTCCGCAGCCGAGGCCTTCGCTTACGACCTGCAGGCCATGAAGCGCATCACCGTCGTGGGCGAAGCAAGTGGCGGTGGCGCACATCCCTATGAACGTCGACGCCTCTCCGATCATTTTCTGATCAAGCTGCCGGAAATGCGTTCGATCAATCCCATCACTGGCACGGATTGGCAGGGTGCGGGAGTCAAGCCGGATGTACCTACGGCGCCGGAACTTGCTCTAGATAAGGCGCTTGAGCTGGCGCGCGCAGCGGTGGCGCAACAAGCTGGATCGGATAAGAAGCCAAAGCACTGAGGTGCCGATCTTCTTCGTCAATGACGTCAACAGCCACAATAATCCCTACTTCAAACGTTTAAGAGCGAAACTCCGCTAGGGCACCAAATTGACCAAGCTCGATACTGGTCCAGTGAGCGGCCAAAGAAAGGGGCTACTCCCGACAAGATCAGAAGTCGAGGAGAGAGGTGTAATGCACCACGGCTACCAGCAAAAGCTGTCAATACCGCTACCAGCAAGAAGCGTCAAAGCTGCCGCTAATCGCCGGTAGCACCACGTACGCTGTGCACTTACCCATAACCTGGCCACCCGGTTGACCCATAACTTGGCCGATCTCCTCGCGGCCATCCTGAGATGGCAATCTTCGCGACCGTTCTTGGCGTAAGCTCGGCCAGACTGAGGAGGCCACGGTCGCCACCGACTACTCTGCCGCTCCCAGACGTGACAACGCAACGCCGCACGCCGCAGGAAACGATGAGTGGAAGCTAAGCACCTTCAACTCCCGTGCAACGCACTCAAAAGTTTGTTCTTTCAACAAAACGATGAAGTGCCGCCTCGGCTGAGGCGGCTTCGGAAAGGCCGCCTCGCTTTGGTCTCCCCAAATTCGACTCCGGGACGCAAGTGCCTGCTTAGATAGCTGAAGCGCCCAGTTGGAGTCGGACACTTCGGCTACCGGATAATCCAGCGCCCCGAGACCGTCGTTCCATAGATCGTGCTCCGGTCGTCCTTCGTCGTTCGGAAAACCAAACCGGGTTGCCGAACAACCGACGCACTCCAACACAGCGACACCGAGGTCTGCCCCAGTTGGGGATACAGCAAAGAAAATGAGGAATGTCCCCGCCATGCCCTCAAGGACGATTGCTTCGTCAATGGAGGCCGGCTCGCACATACCGACCGATCATCAAATCCCCCTGTCCGACCACACTGGCTCCGGTTATGTCCGCTATGGGTCGCAAGCGGACCTTACGGTTCCGACCGTAGCAGGTCATCTGCTGCGAGCAAACGTGCCAGAACGTAGTGACCGAACGCCGTGACCATCCAGCGTCGACAGATTGCCTCGTCCCTCACCGCACGCCGAACATACAGCCATACCGCTCAACATCATTCTCGTCGGGACGCTCGGCGCAGGAAAATCTGAGTAGCGCTTCCTTCCTGCATCTGTTTCAACGGCTTTTTTCGGCACCCAAACGCGAGCTGACCATCGGTCGCTTGATCGATAACCTACTGGAATCTCGTCAAAACCTGGGGAGCCATCCTGATGAAAATGTCAGAAGAACAAATGCACTGGATGATGAAAGTTTTTCAACCCGAGAGGACCGTGGCGTCTCTTCCGGGAGCGGCATCGCTCACTGTGCAGGCCCGTGCCGCTTTGCTGGGGCTTGACCCGGACTACTATTCAGCAGAGCTTGCCAAACTCACTGCGGGCGCGAAAGCGTCGGCGCGAACGCTCCTCGCGGAACCCGCTATTGGAGCAATGATTGATCGGCTCCCCTTGCGCAAAGATGCTCGAGTCTTCGCTTTTGGCGACAGCCGGACGTCGGATCCACAGTCTTGGGCGGTCATCTTGCAAGAGTTGATCTCGGCGCGGCGGCCTGACGACAACATCTCGGTGGTGGCAAGTGCCGTCAGCGGCGATACGACTACGCACGGTCTGGTCCGAATCAGTGAAGTGCTCGCCGGCGGCCCGGATTGGGTCTTGTTCTTCCTCGGACTGAACGACGCAAGGATGCAGGGCCCAAAACCCACCAAGACGATTGTTAATCACGAAGAGACTGCCCGAAATCTTGCCGAACTCCGGTCCCGTGTCACAAGTGAGACGGGGGCGCGATGTTTGTGGGTCACACCAGTTGCGGTGAATGAGAACCAGGTGTCCAAACATTGGGCGTTGTCTCGCTTCGGCGTGAGCTTTCGCAACGAAGACATCGCGCAGGTTGCGACAGCCATGCACGGCTTCGGTGATCCGGTTGTCGATTTGTTTCAACGGATTGGTGCTTCATCGTTGAATGAATTGCTGATGGAGGACGGGCTTCACTTCACGCTAGCGGGGCATCAGAGAGTCGCTTTCGAGATAGTTCGGGCTTGGTGTGAGTCGTGATGAAACACCTCGTCACTGGGGCGACTGGGAATATTGGATCACTGGTCACACAGCGTCTTCTCGACGCAGGCGAGACGCCTTGCGTGCTTGTCCGCGATGCCAAGAAAGCGCGGAAGCTATTTGGCGACCGTGTAGAAATCCGGGTGGGCGACCTCGCAAGCTCCCGCAATGATTTGACGGTCGCGTTCCAAGGGTGTGACGCTCTTTTCCTGGTCAACACTGGTCCCGACTTGGGAGAGCGGGACCGCACCTGCGCGCTGGCGGCGCGCGATGCAGGTGTCCACCATCTCACCAAACTCTCAACGCTTGACGTCAAAACCGGCGTGGGAACCGGTCCCTGGCACGCGCGCGGCGAGGATGCCATTCGAGAGAGTGGTGTGCGCCACACGTTCATCCAGACATCAGCGTTTATGTCAAACGCGTTGAGTTGGGCGGATTCGATCCGCACGGATGGAGTGCTTTCTTCATCGACCGGCGAAGGGAAGATCGCTTTTATACACCCTGACGACATCGCCGACGTCGTAGTGTCAGTTTTGTCTCATGGGGCAGCCGCAAATGACGCGCTAGTCATTACGGGCCCCAAAGCTCTGAGCTACAGAGAGATGGCCACGGCTATCGGTGAAGCGATAGGCAAATCTGTCCGCTATGAAACCCTGTCTGATGCCGATGCAATGGCGGGCGCGTTCACGTGGACCGATCACGCCTATGCCGAGGCGCTGGTCGATATCTGGCGGACCATTCGCGAGGGTCGACTCGCCACCGTCAGTGATGGCCTGCAGCAACTGCTCGGGCGCACGCCCAAGAACTTTGGCGATTGGATTGGCGAGAACGTCAGCTACTTTGCCAAAAGAAAGGGCCGATCCTGATGACCTTGCACCTTGCTTCAACATTGCTCAAGGCGAGTTATCGTCCCAGTTCGGGATGAGCGGACAGGTAGGCGAGGATCGCCTTCACTGCCTCGCCCTTGGCCTCGCGGTTTGCGAATGGCGACAATGACACCCCGTGGACGACGCCTTCGACCAGACTTGGCAAGACGAACAGGATGCGGTTCGCTTTTTCCGAACCATACTGGGCGATGGCCTTCTCAAATACCGCTCGCAGGGCGTGGCGAAAGTGCTCCGGGCCCTCATTGACCGATGTGGAAATTAGTTGGTGCAATTCTGTCTCGACGGAATGAAGATCGACAAGATCTTCCACGAGATCGACCACAAATTCGCTGAAAGACGATGATTTGTGGGCTGCAATACTGCGCTCCAGCATATTTCGAACGTCCCCGACATGGCGCTCATGCAAAGCATTGAAAACCGACCTCTTGTCCGGGAAATATTGGTAAAGGGAGCCGATACTGACTCCCGCAACCTCGGCAATGCGGTTCGTCGTGATTGATGCGGCCCCGTGGCGTTTCATCACCAAGGGGACGGCAGCAAGGACAGCCTCCACAGTTTGTCGTGAACGGTGCTGTCTGGGAATGCGCCGGGCCGGAATGTTGGCGTTATTTATCATCCGGTGAAAATATCGAGCTGGTAAGGGCAGGTAAAGGGCGATGCGCAGCGCATTGTCCCTGAATTCAGGCGCCAAACGAGTCGGTGACCACGTTTGCGTCCCAATCAGGCGGCTACCGCAGGTCCCTGACAATTTGGGAGGCAACCGGTCTTCGCTGTCACTAAGGCTACGCAGGCAATTCCGCCCTGGGTGTCCGCTTTGGGTCGCAAGCGGACATTAGCACTATGGGTTGCCCACTCCGCTCTCAGTGTCCGCTATCGGCCACACGCGCTGATGGCATCAGGTGCAAACTCGCCAAAGCAGTAGTAGCAAACGACTCTGTACGCGTTATGCCCGACTCGCCCGAACGCTCAGCCACCAATCATCGGGCCTCCCCATGCAACGACGTACCTCGCTGACTATCCAGCCAGCGTCTGTGATCGCGGATCGTAAGTCAGGCTCGCGCCAGTAGGTCTCGACGTAACGCCGAGTTGCCGCAGCGCTGCCGCGTGCGGACACACACTCGCCATCGCCCTCTCTAACCGAGACGTGTAGTTGGCCACCGGCTCGCGTTGCGCCTGCAAGTCGTCCAAGCACAGTGCCGAAATCCTTGCGCGCGACATGAATCAGGCAGGCGCAGGCCCAGATCCCGTCGTACGGCGAGTCGGGACGCTGTGGGTCGACCATGTCTTCAGTCAGTGGATCCAACTGGTCGGCTTCAAAGCCATTCTGGCGAAGCAGTTCGACGAAACCCTTCGAAACATCGGTCCGACGGACGTTAATGCCTCTCAGCTCAAGCTCAAGCGCATCACGCCCGCCGCCGCTTCCGATCTCCAGGACTCTTCCCGAGCCATGCAGCGCGGTCACAAACGCGTCAATCTCTATCGCGACCCATTTGGGCATGACCGCGGCCTCGGCAGCGTACTCCGCCGCGACCATGTCATAGGACCTCACGGTATCTCGATCGGTACTCATCCTTGCTTCCACCATGATAAGAGACCACGACGAACGAGAGGCTTATCAGCCTATCTTCCTAATTTTGAGTGTCCGCTCTGGGCAGGCCTTAAGGGACCGGAGGTAGTTATACGCCCGCCTTGAGACCCTTAACTACCTCCGGCTCCTTTTATTGATTGCCGCGCCGATGAAAATGCCCGCTTCGGGTCGGAAGCGGACATCTCAATGTGTCTCTAACCGGGGTAACACGATTAGCTCGGGATGGCATCCCGAAACTCATTCCTAGAGTGAGTCAACTTCAAACATGCTTCGAAAGCGAAGCTGTTTACATAGTACACTTATGCGCGTACAGTGTACACATATGACAAGAGACACCATCCTCACCGCCGCAAGAGCTGTCCTCGATCGCGAGGGCGTCCCCGGACTCACCGTTCGCAAGGTCGCCGCGCGAGCCAAGTTGTCGCCGATGGCCATGTATCGGCATTTTGCGGACAAAAGCGCCTTGCTCGATGCCCTTATGGATGACGGTCTGGCAACGTGGGGCAAGATCGTGTCGTCCATATCAGCCGAGGATCCCATGGCGTGGCTGGAGGAGCTGATCGAGGCGTACTTAAATTTCGCACTGACCAAGCCGCACCGTTTCGATGCGGCTTTCATGCTCCCAGCGCCCAGCGCACGCCAATTTCCGGATGACTTCGCAGTCGGGCGCTCACCCGTCATGGCGATGGTCATCTTGCGAATTGATCAGGCTAAGTCCAACGGATGGTTTGGCAACAAGCCTGCGCTTGACGTTGCACTGTCACTCGCGGCTCTCGCCCAAGGCCTGGTCTCCATGCATCGCGCCAACCGGTTTTCGAGTGAGGCGCAGTTCAAAACGATCTATCGCACGGCGCTACGGCACTGCATTGAATCTTATTCAGTCTGACCGCTTCGGAGAGAAAGATGACCCGCTTATTGGCAAGAGCATCAAGCCCTCGATATCGAATTGGCGCATTGTTTCTCAGCACGTTGATCGGACTGATCGTCGGGCTGCCTCTCATTGCTGATGGGAGCGCGCATGAGTCGACTCCTAACACAGCTGATCTTGCCATTGTGGGGGCAAGAATCTACCCAGCACCCGATAGTGAACCCATCAACGATGGTGTCGTTCTCGTGCGTGGAGGGAAGATCGTCGGTGTTGGCTCACGCCGGCAGATCACCGTTCCCCGTGGGGTTCGTCAAATAGACGCGCGCGGCTCAGTGCTGACGGCAGGTTTCTGGAACAGCCATGTCCACCTGATGACACCGAACCTTCTCGGCGCAACTGCAGCGAAAGCCGAAACCTTGCAAGGTGGCTTGGAGACCATGCTCACTCGCTGGGGCTTCACCACCATTTTTGACATCGCCTCATCGACCGAGAACGCGATCGCACTTCGGCGCCGCGTGGAAACGGGTGAGATCACGGGCCCCATGATTTTGACAGTTGGCGACCCCTTCTATCCAAAAGGCGGAACGCCAATCTATGTTCGCGAATATCTGCGGGCACATGGCGCGCCCGATGAAGAAGTTTCAACACCCGAAGAAGCTGCTGCTCGCGTGGCTCGCCAACTTGATAACGGCACCGATGGCGTGAAGATCTTCGCCGGTGCGGTCGTGGGCGGGAAGATCGGCGTTCTTCCTATGCCGATTGACATCGCCAAGGCGATCGTCGACGAGGCACATCGTCGGAAGAAACCCGCGTTCGCTCATCCAGCCAGCCTCGCTGGGATAAACGTGGCGATTGAGTCAGGGGTCGATATCCTTGCTCATACCACAGCCATGGATGGGGGAGACTCGGGCGGGTGGTCGCCAGAGTTGATCGCCCGACTGCGCGCACATGATATGGCTCTCATTCCAACCATGATGCTGTTCGAGGTCGAGGCGAAGAAATTCCACGAAAGCCCGAGCGATCTGGCGAACGCTATTTCGGTCATCACAGCAGAGGTCAAAAACTACGCTGGCGCGGGCGGCCAGATATTGTTCGGCACCGACGTGGGTTACATCGATGTCTTCGACCCCACGGAGGAATACAAGCTGATGTCGGGCGCCCTCGACTGGCGGGCTGTCCTGACCTCGCTCACCACCGCGCCGGCCAAGCGATTCGGCTACATCTCCCGCAAAGGTCGGATTGCAAAGGGTATGGATGCCGATCTTGTATTGTTGAACGGCGACCCCGCCAAAGATCCGACCGCCTTCGCCCGTGTGCGCGACACGATCCGAGCGGGAAGGGTAATTTGGGGTGCGGATCGATAGAAGTGAATTGGACATGCGGGGTGCGAAATACATTCGCCGAGGGTGTCCGCTTTGGGTCGGAAGCAGACATATCGACCTTGCCATACGGCAAGGTCCGGCCACTCCGTGGCCAGACGGTTAGGCGCAACGCCCATCAGCGACGAAACGCCTCCGGATGGGCAACCAACCACTGCGCCACCAATGGCATGTCCCTAGCTTTGGCTTGCTGGGCAAGCGTCTTGCCATCGTAGTCATATCGCCCGACGGGGCTCGCGCCGGCCTCCAGCAGCCGCAGCACGATGGCATCGGTCCAGCTACCAAACAGCATGCTTCTCCCGTCCTTGGACTTTACGGATGGGTCGGCGCCGTGCGCTAGAAGAACGTTCAGAAGCTCCAGGTTTTCCACGCCATACAATGGCGTTCTCCCCAGCCGGTCCCGATGATTGGGATCTGCCCCCCGCGCAAGCAGGCTTTTGGCCGTCAGGACACGTGCCGCCTCATCGCGGTAGCAGGCGTACGACGCTCCAAGTTCCGCAAGCGCTGTCTTTCCTTGTGACTCCTCATCGGCATCGTCCCTATGAAAGACGGCAAGATCGATGTCCACGCCGGCATTGGCCGCAGCGTCGACCATTGCAGGCGAGCAACCCGCCGCGTGCTCGGCAAAGACTTCAGCTGCCTTCGCCTTGCCCAGTCGATCGAGCCATCCATATGTCACGAGACGCTCGAACACGCGCGCATGCCCCCGCCAGATCGAGCCCTCGAGCAGGGTCATGCCGGCGATATTCACCTTACCGGGAAACCTTCTTGAGGGCGCCACTGACTGGTCCAAAGGCGCACCATGGTCGATGAGCGAAAGGATGGTGACTTCGTCTGCTTCACCGACTTCGCCAGAAACCGCCAGTTCAGTTGCATGGGCCGATCGAAAATCGAACCCGGTCTGCTCGAGCCAGGAAACAAGGCCGGGAGCACCCGATACCCAGCGATCAGTGCCCGCAGCGCGATCGATCGCCACCTCCAGGTCCTTCACCTCTTGAGGCATCCCGGCCTTCGTTCCCATATAGTCCACAACGGCTTTTTTCCGGCCACCAACCACCAAGGTGATGACTTGGGTAGGCACATCGGTTACCTGAGCTCGATACTCATCCTTGAGATGCCAGAAATCGGCAGCTTCAAACTGCGCGACCAATGCCTTCACAGCTTCGGGTCGAACGCGATCTTCATGCGCTCCTGGCAGCAGCACTCCACCTGAGGGGGAAAATTGCCTATGAACGCCATCAACTTCATCAACAGGTGAAGTGTTTGTCGTGAACTGCACGTGCCCATCGCCATGGATCGTGACCTTATAAACCGGGCAGGAACCAAAACAAGCCGACCGCTCCAAGGTAATCGCGACTTCATCTGGCCCACTAGTCGCCGCAGCCTCGAAAACAGCAACCGCCACCGCAAGTAGGCAACCGGCTTTCACCATGCCTGATACGCGAGACCTCTTCTTCATAGTCATCCTGGCCTGAAGTCGCAGTTGAAAGCGGACACTACGTTATGTGATGCAGTCCATCAGCAGGATGTCACCTGGCCCGCAATGATCACGTTCGCGTGCTGATTAAGCAGCTCGACCCAGAGCCAGTTGCTCCTGTCGGCTCCTCCGGAGCAGACACTCTTGACCTTTCCGTCGAAATTGAAGGCTTGCCACGCGCCTGATCGGTGAGAAGGCGCCCCAAACTGTTTTTTTACGTCGGTCGACGTCATTCCAAGCCACCCCTGGCGGTCGAGCAGTGCCACCGTTGTTGTCGCTGGTAGCGCTGGGCAGTCATTACTGGCGCTGACTGTATCCGTTTGTTCGCCGACCAAGCTCGTCACGAGATGTTCCCTCCCACCCATTTCCCCGCTCGAAACAATCCAGATCCGCTGTCCCTTCTGAGGCAGGCTGTAGCAGAGCCAGTACTCGCTCTCACCCGCATCGCCCCGATGATCAATCACGCCAAGGTGGTTGGCAGCAACGACGTCACCGAGCGTCGTCTTCTCAAAATGCACGGCAATTGGGCCAAGCATGAGTCCATCCACCGGTGCGCCGCGAGACGTCGACGGCCACGTCATCTCGCTAATGGGCGGCGCGGGCGGGGGCGTGGAAGCCGCTACAGCTCCAGCACAACAGGCCAGGCAAAAAGAAACGCCGATTCGAAGCATATCCCTATCCTCAAAATGTCCGTTCTTGGTCGAAAGAAGGCGTGCGGTGACAAGATCGCCATCCCTTACCGCCATCACCTCGTTCACAACGAGCCAATCATCGAGGAACTCACCGACGGCGCTTTGCATTTTTTCTCCTGGATGGAGCTACTAGCCAATCGGGATGTCATCTATGGGTTGGAAGAAGACATTGCGCCGTAATCACCGATCTGCGAATGACCCAAGCGCTACTCACTGATCTGCATGGAACGGTAGCTTCGTCCATCAAAGTAATAGACCAGTGAGCCCGCCTCTAGCGTTTCAAATTTAATACTGTCGTTACGTATGCGTACTTGCGATCCATCGACGCCAGAAAAATTTCCCGGCGGTGCGCGTGACACCACCGATAAAACATCCACGCGTTCGGGAGGCGAAATTAGATCGACGTGCGTCACTCCCGAGGCAGTCGACGGCGTTAAGACGAGCAGAACCTGTTTCAGGCCACCCCTCCTATCGAATAGCGTCACTGCATAGGCATCGTCCCGGCCATTGAATCTTCCCTTTGCAACACCGGGGCATTCGTCCAGGCGGAATCGCCTGAGGATCGCCTGATCGTCAACCCTCAGGTCACCGAGTCCGACTACCTTCCATCCCGGATGCTGCTGGCTCAAAACGCCGACAAGATCATCAGGCAAGCACGCGGCGTACCCGGAAATGAAAGGGCTCAGCGCAGCTGCGATACCAAGTCCCCACACGACCACCAATCGACACATCGATGTCTTCTCGTTCGCGCTAAGGAACAGTTGCTGGAGCACCCTGCCTCGGTCGTCGCCGTGGAAAAGTAGGCGGGCTATTTGAACAGCCGAGCTGCCAACGCCCTCCCCTCTCGCAGGGAGGGCGCTGCTCTTGAAGAAGCGCCTCCGCGCGGCTGCGCTAGAGTCCCTCGATCAACTCCAGGATCTTCTGATATGGCTCCCGTTGATCGGGGGCCTTGATCATGCGTGTCAACACAGCTGCTATCGCCGCCTGCTTCACCATGGCCATATCGGTTTCCTGTGCCGCGCTCTGCAGTTCGCGTAAGGCGCTGGCTAGCGTGTTCATGATCTCCCGCACCGCATGGGACCATGGACCCGCGTTGTCGAGTCCGAGCTTGTTCGGCAACTCGCTCACCCGCTCGATATGCGCCGAGGCATCAGGCGAGGCTGTGGCCACTTGTGCCGCCGTCACGCCAGAAGCATTGCTTGCATCGAGTGGCGCGGCTTTGCCTGCGCCATCGATCGACAACAGTTGCATCACGGCTTGCGTTGTCGCCGCTTGCATCAGGACGAAACTCTGCTGCTGGCTATTGACGGCATTGTGCGCGGCATTCATCAAGGCCTGCGCCGTGGCCATATAGATTTGGTTGAGGGAAATCGTTGGCGCACCGCCCGGGGTGGAGGGGTTGGTTTGCACTACGGCATCGGTAACTTGAGGATTAACCTGGGTCGACGTTGACATGAGAGCTCCTTCAGAGTGAGGTCACCTGGTAGCGCCTTATTCAGCCTGCGCAACAGGTCTGGTTTTCTGTGGTTGAGCAGGATTCAATGCTTTCAGTGTGCATAGCCAATCAAGACGTGTTTGCAGCATCGTTGGTACGCCGCTGCGTTAAAGCCTCTTCAAAAGCGAACAATCAGGAAGGCTCCAAGTGCACCCACGAAGCGCTGGACAATCAGACGCACGCTAGCGAGATAAAATCTGGCTAAAGACGAACTAACGACTCGTCTTGTCGCCTACTGATCGTGTTCCGCCCTTTTTACGTGCCATCTTTGCCGCTGCGCCTTCCGACTTCGCGCTGCCACGCAGAGCCACCGGATAATCGCCCAGCACCGCGTACTCCCAATGCAGCGTGATTCCTTCGACGCCCTGCTCTCCGGGTGAGGCGCTGATGCGTACCAGCGTCGCATTGAGTTCCGGCGGCAAGTCCGCGTTCCACACCTTGCCATCGGCAGAAGGGACGGACGTGCGGATGCTTGCGCCGAAGCTGGTTTCGAAGCTGGCGGAGGCAAGCTGGCCATCGGCCTGTCCGTACGCGGACACGATGCGCTCATCCTTCTTGAGCAGGAGTTCGCGGCAGGCGCCTTCCGCGCGGCCGACCAGCGGTCCCCAGCCGGAGGCATGCTTTGCCTGGATGCCACGAATGCGCCGATCGAAGTAAATGCGCACGCCCTCGATCGGCTTGTCCTGGGTGAGATCGGTCGCCGTACCGATGCCGCCGCCAAACGGTCCGACGGAGGCGCGCACCGTCCTGGACGTCGGTGCAGCCTGGCCAGGGATATACGAGTTCCAGATTCGCGCCGAAGCGAACATCGCATCGAGCTGCGCACCGTATTGCGCGGTAACCAACGCCTTGCAGGCCGGCAACAGCTTGGTCTCCGCCGTCCGCTGCTGCTCCCTGTCGAAGGGCGGAAAGACCCGCCATACATACATGGTCGCGGCACGCCCCTCTCTCTCGTCGGCCGCGTCTTTCACCACATAGTCGATGAATTGCGCCCGGGTCGCTTCATGGCGTGTGACGCCGGAGAGAAATTTCAGCCGGCGCTCCATCAGGCCGGCGCGGAATGTCAGTGCGGCCTTGGTGTACTCCGCGACGGCGGATTTGAGCGACGCCAGATGGCCGTCGGGATTGGGATCCTTGTCCACCTTGGCGATCGTTGCGTAGTTGAGTGCGCGCTCGCGCAATAGGGTGAGCTTGAGCGTGCCCATCGTCATCAGATAGGTCGCCGTCTTCTCCGGCTCCTCTTTGCGGAAAAAGGCGCGGTCGCTCGTATTGAGCGTGGCGATGACCGAGTTCATGTAGCCGGCCTTCTCCGTGCCGGGCTGCAGGCCGTTGTACTCGTCCAGATTCTTTTTGGCGCCATCCAGCGCAAGCTTCAGCGCTGTGATGCGTTCTGCCGAAAGCTTTGATTCGACGAGCTTGTCGATATACGCCGTGATCTGGTCCCAGACCATCTGCAACGAGTTGTCGGGCCACAGTGCGGCGGTGACGAACTTGATCGCGCCGCCCGCCGTGGGAATAAGGCCTATGCCGCCTATGGTGATTTCGCGCAGGTAGTCGAGCGGGCGCTTGAAGGTCGGCAGCATGGCCAGGCCGATCTCGCTGGTGGCCAGCACCGGCTTGAACTGCTGGTTATGCGCATCGCCAGCGTAGCGATTCTGATGTTGCACCACGCTCGCGCCGGACGTCGCGGTCGCTCCGTAGACATCCAGGCATTTGCCGCTGTGCTCGGCTTCGATGAAGTAGTACCCATCGCCCGCATCGACCAGACGGAACCGCTGGTTGGCACCGTTGTGCCACCCGGCCTGGATCACGTTTGCGCCATCCACCGTATGGGCGCCATCGATGTCGATCACCAGATCCGAGTGCTTCACACGTATCGCGAACAGCCGCGTACTGACCGCGTCGAACTTGAAATGCTGGTGCTTCTCGTCCGCGGGCTCCGCCTGCTGGATACGCGCACCGGACGCACTCGAAGCGTTCGCGACACTGAGCACTTTGCCGCTGTGGCGGGCGACGAGATAGTAGTAGTCGTTTGGACCGGGCGAAAACGCCATGACATTCCTCCCCCAAGGAATAACTAAAGACTTTGCCTGGGCGCCAACCTCCACGCCAAGATGCCTCTGCTAGTCGGCGGAGAATACTTGAAAGCGGACCGTTGACCACAGCCGCTGCAGCCTCCATCGGATCGGCCGTCGCATTGCGGCTCCGAACCCCAGGCAGGACATCCCGGGCGTGGAGGATGAGGTATCCCACCCCTGGCCGCTGAGCAGCCAGGAGCGAGGGTGGTTAAGATGCCCTTGGAAATTCACGAGTGCATGTCATGCTCGCGTACGATCCATGGCATGAAACTGCAGGTAGCTTCTTCACGGCCTCGCGCTATTGAGCCACTTCGGAGGAAAAGCTTGTGGCAAGTGATGGGGAGGGTGTGAGTAGTCTCTTCGAAATTGCTTTTGCCCCTCCGCCCAAAGGGAGCCGCCGATCCGCGGAATCCGTCTACGCACAGTTGCGCGCCGCGATCCTTGATGGCCGGTTGGTTTCTGGGTCCAAACTTCCAGGGGAGCGGCAGTCGGCGGTCTTTTTCGGTGTATCGAGAAATACGGTCGCCCGGGTTTATGCGAAGTTGGCGATCGAAGGATTCGTGCTTTCCCGGCAAGGGTCGGGAACGTATGTGGCGCCGAAGCAAAGCCGCCCGCGGCGCGAGCGCTTTCCGGCACAGCAAACCCCCGACCCACGTCTTAATGCGTTGTGGTGTCGGCCGGATCTCGCCCAGACACTGAATTTCTGGCACGACAATCGGCGGACGAGTGCGCCAGGGGCGGCTGCATTCCTGGATTTTCGACCGGCGCTGGTCGATCCACGATTGTTTCCGTTCGACATCTTTCGCCGGATCAGTGCCAAGCAACTCCGGCGGATGGAATTGAAACCTCCCGCCTTCAAGAGTCCGCAAGGCAATCAAGGGCATTACCCGTTGAGGGCCGCTATCGCGACGCACATCGGCATCTCACGCGCCGTTGTGTGCGAGCCCGAGGACGTGCTGGTGACCGCAGGTGCGCAGCAGGCTTTCGACATTCTCGCTCGTGTATTGGTCACCCCTGGCGTGACGACGGTCGCCATCGAAGATCCGGGCTACCCGCCGATGCGCGCTGCCTTTCTCGCTGCCGGGGCCAAGGTCGTGCCTGTTCCGGTGGACGCAGAAGGGTTGGTGGTCGACGCCCTGCCAACCTCGGTGCAGATCATCTGCGTATGTCCTTCACACCAGTTCCCGCTTGGCGTATCCATGTCCGCGCAGCGCCGGACAGCGCTACTCAGCTTTGCCCGCAAACATGGCGCCGTCATCGTCGAGGACGATTACGACGGCGAGTTCCGCTACGACGGCACGCCACTGCAGGCGCTGCGATCCACCGCGACCGCGGATAGCGTGTTCTACGTCGGCACCTTCTCCAAGTGCATGCTCCCCGCACTGCGGCTGGGATTCGTGGTGGCACCCCAATGGGCCATGCCGACACTGACGACGGCGAAGAACTGTCTCGATTGGCATTGTCCGACGTTGACGCAAATGGCGGTCGCCCGTTACATCGCGGACGGGTACCTGGCGCGGCACGTGCGGAAGCTCCGTGACATCTATAGGGAGCGACGAAATCTCATCAATGAGATACTTCGATCGGACTTCTCAGGCGAGCTGGCGCCGATACCGTCGCACTACGGCATGCATGTGGCGGCGTTCTCGACCCTGACTAGACACCTCGAACGCGTCACCGCACGGTTGTTGGAGTCAAACGTGCATTTGCATTCCTTCGAGCGCTATTTCTTGGGTGCGCCGACATCAGAAGGCCTGGTTTTCGGCTACGGCGCCGTCGACCTCAAGGATATCGAGCAGGGTCTGAAGGCGTTACGGCGCGCGCTCTAGCGCTTGAACGTCATGATCCAGTTCGTCTCCCAGGTTTTGCCTCCGTCGGCGGAGAACGCTTGCTCGAAGCGGGATGAGTCTGGCTTGATGTCGGAGAAGCCGTTTCGCACCATGATACGTCGTCCATTGAAAGTCTCCTGGCTATAAAAGTCTCCGCGCCCGTCCTTGAACTCACCGACCATTGCCCCATCCAGCATGCCGACGCTGCTATTGGTCCAGTTCAAATTCCACTGACGTGACTGCGGGTTGTACAGGCGAAGCCCGACGCCTTCGATATGCCCGGCCGGCCCCTCTATCTCGAGTTCAAAAAGACTGGCACGACCGTCCCAGACTTTGCGAACCACCGACATGCCGTCGTATTCGGTCCAGGTTGTCGAGCCCGTCAGTGGATGCACAAGCCGCGATACGTGGGTTTTCCAGGTGCCGAAATGGAAGTCGAAGTCGTGCTGGCCATCGCGCTCCGCCGCCTTTATCGGCCCTGCCGCGAAGAAGATCGCCGCGGATAACACTGAGATTGTCCATGTCCTTGCATGCTTAATCATAGGGAGCACCTAAGTGTTGAATGAACCAGGCGGTATTGCCGTGAGTGAATCGATCATGGGCCGCATTATTTCCATTGCACGCCGGGTTATAGAGGCCACTTTCCGGGAAAACATGCGCGCCACTTCGACGCGGCTTGCGGTCGTGTCGTCATAGATGGCCGGGTTTCGCGCCCGGCGAAGTGGACCACCTGAATTTGCTCCGACTGCCCCCTCTGGCGCAGCAGGTTTTCTCTAAAGTCTGGCCATGGGTCTGGAGATACGGAGAGCGCAATGATGTGGAAGCAGCTGTTACGTGGAGTCATGATTACCGGTGCTCTTGCATGCGTGTCGTTGAATGCGAGCGCCCAGCCGTCCCGGGATGGCTCGCATGATTTCGACTTCGCTCGAGGGACCTGGCATACGCATGCCACGCAAGTACAGGACCCGTTCGATGGCGGGGCTCATACGGTGACCATGGATGGTACGAAGACAGCGCGGCCGATATGGAACGGCCGGGCCTGGCTCGAGGAAATCGAGGCCGATGGCCCGAATGGGCATTGGGAAGGCGCGACGCTTTTCGTCTATAACGCCAAGGCCGGGCAATGGAGCCAAACCTATATCGACAGCGACTCGGGCGAGATCGAGGCCCCGACCATCGGCAGCTTCAAGGACGGTCGCGGCGAGCTGTTCGGCACGACCACGTACAAGGGGCGCTCGGTTCTGGTGCGCGGCGTCTGGTCGGATATCAAGCCCGATTCCCATCGCTTTGAGATTTTCTACTCCCGCGACGGCGGCCAAACCTGGGTAACCGCGTTCAAGGCTTATCTGACACGGCTCAAGTAATCGCGCATGGCGCCCGCGTCCGCCGAACGGACGGCCTGACCGCCCCGTTCGGCGCTGTCTTTCGATCCCTGGCCATGGGACAGTGCCGATCTCTCAGCATATGGCAGGCAAATTGCCTGCCATGCCGCGGTCGTAGGCGCGCCGCTACTTTCTGTCACGTGGGATTCTGTAGTATCGATCGGTACGCGTGGCGTCTTTCCCAGCACAGGCCTACGTAACCCTTCTGATGGTCCGCAAGACGGTGCGCTGATGGACGACACCCGCAGGGCAGCTGAAAGACCCGAACGCAATCGCTCCTTCGGTCACGGCAGGGATTCATTTGAACCCCTTGGCCCTGAATGCACGCGGGTCGCAATTAAGCCATCGATGGTGCCCGCCGAGCTGGAAAAAGTAGCCGGCCTGCTCCATGGGCGTCCTTACGTCACGTTGCATTGTCACTCCTCGTCTCGCCCGGACTTGGAGTTCCTCAAGCATTTCCCCTTCGTGCGGCGCTTGAGTGTGCATCTGTGGAACATTGAGGACATCCGTGGATTCTCGTATCTGCACAACAGCCTTGAACTCCTCAGTTTCGGCTGCACCCAAAAGCGGTTCTCGTTGAAGTTCCTGCAGGACATGCCTGCGCTTGAGACGCTTTTCCTGGAAGGCCACACCAAAGACATCGCCAGCGTCAGTCGCCTCTCGCGGCTGGGTTCGCTGGGGCTGAAGCGCATCACGCTGCCTGATCTCTCCCTGCTGGGCTCGCTACGCGAGCTCACCCGCTTCAGCCTCTCGTTCGGAGGCACGCGGGATCTCGCTCATCTCGTGGAGCTGCCCAAGCTGGAGGCGCTCAGCGTGCTGCGGGTCAACAAGCTCGACGAGCTCTCCATTCTGGCGAAGCTCACCTCCCTCAAGACGCTCGATCTCGATGCGATGCGTAACATCACCTGCCTGCCGAGCCTCGACGCACTGACGCGTCTCGAAGAAGTCACCCTCGAGACCATGAAGGGTCTTACCGAGCTATCCGCCTTGGCGGCGGCGCCCGCTTTGCGGCAGCTCACCATCGCGGGCATGCCGCAACTCGACGTCGACGCGTTCCGTTGCCTGGCCGGTCATCCGAGCCTCCAGGAGCTTCGCCTGTGGAGCAATCTGGGAGGGACGATGAGCCTCAGGAAATCGGTGCACGACGCCGTCAGACAGTTGTTGCCGGACGTCACCAAGACCTGACAGACAGGGTGGAACCGGTACACGCAGGCAGGGCTTGCTTCGATTCGGGAGCGGGCAAGACCCGCAAAAACTCGCGGAAATGCCGTGAAGCTCTGCTTGCACCCTCCCGTCACATTCCATGCACGACCTCCGCGAGACCTTACCGCGGCCGCGTCAGTGGCAACCAAGGGGGCAAGCCAAGTCAATCAGCCATGCATCCTGGCGACTTATGTCGCCGGTTGATTAGCGCGCGGTTGGCCCAGGGGGGCATCTGCAGTCGGCACGTTACACGCTGGTATCGCGCCAGCGTGAGGGAATCAACGTACTCAACAGGGGGTTGATCATGCGTTTCTTACGAGGGAAGACCGTGGGTGCCGTCGCGGTGCTCATGCTGTGTACTGGCGCGGCCAATGCGGGCACGTTTCCGGATTTCGGCTACGCGCCGCCGTCCAGCTACAAGGGCACGCTATTCCGGCTTAGTCAGGACTATCCGAAGCAACTGCCCAAGGCGCCATTGCCGGCCTTCTTCAAGCTGTTGCCAAGTCCGCTCAGCAACGACTTCGAGAAATGGCGTCCCTACACCGAGGCAGCCAGGAAATACTGCCTGGAAGGCAACGTCGATAATGATTGGGTAGTACAGAAGAACACCGTTCGCCATTGGTATCACGCGCCGTGGCAACACTACGGGCCATTAGGCCGCGAAGGCATTCACGGCCTTACCAAGGAAGCGCAGATTCAGGTCAAACAGTTGGCGCCGACGCAGACCAGCACTGGCCAGACGTATGCCGTCGGCATCTACAACGACGTGGGCGGCTTTACCTTCGGTGAGGTCTGGAAGAATCCGCAGGACCCCGATCCCTCGTTCACGTCCAAGCCCAACAGCTTTCATGACGGCACGGTGGTCTGCAAACCGTTGTTTGCTGACGTCGATCTCAAGCAGGTGCCGTTCCTGGTGAATCCGGTGTTGTGGCAGGCGTACATCACCGACACCTTCGCCTCCGCCAACCGCACGATCAAGAACGTCGCGCTGATCCAGATGGATTTCGCGGTGCGTGACTCGCGTGTTCCTGGCACCGGCTGGGTTTTCGGCACCTTCCAGTACAACGGCGCGGTAACCGGCAAATCGGGCTGGGACAATCTGGTGCCGGTCGGCGTGCAATGGGGCAACGATCCGGAAGACACCGGTGACAGCTATACCAACAAGCAACCCACCGTCACCAAGATCAACCCCAACCTCAAACAGACGGCCATCAACGCCAACACCAAAGAGTTGCCGCCCACCCATCTTGGCTGGAACGGACGCCTCGACGGCCCGGTGGATAACCCCATCAGCGCCTGCATGAGCTGCCACATGACCGCGGAAAGCCCGCAATTGGCACCGATGAATCCCACCTTCCAGGCACCGGACAAAGTGCCACCCGTAGGCTCGAAGGAATGGATGCGCTGGTTCCAGAACGAGGAGGCCGGCGTGCCGTTCAGCCCGGGAGCGCAGAGTACGGACTACAGCCTGCAGCTCGCCGGCGGCATCGCCAACTTCTACGAGTGGAAGTGTGAACAGGGCGGCGTGTTCCTCGACAGCCCCAATGCCTGCCAGCAGGCAAAGAACCTGAGACTGAAGCTGATGAAGTCCAATACACCGCCAGCGCAGGTCTTCAAGATTCTTCGCGATCCCTCGCTGGAAGAGCTGCACTGATCGACGCGTACGGGCGGGGAGCCACCCCGCCCGTACGGCTTGCGGTGCACCACCGCCAATCATCGAGCGATGTCTTGTCGATGCGGCGCAGCCAGTGATGCCGCTACATGAAGAAGCGCCATTGGGAAAGAATGGGAATATGCACACACACGGAGGTACGATGAAAAATCGGAAAGTTGGGGGATGAAGGTGAAGTTCAGCTGTCGCTGACAATCCCTGTCAGCGAATGCGTACAGAGGTCAGGAAATACTAGAAGGCGAAAGGAACACAGCCACGACGAAGTGGCTATCGCAAAGGGAGCTGCTCCCACGCTCCGTCTCTCAGCAAACTATTCCCGACGCATCGCCCGCCGCATCCCGCGATACACCCACCGCAACGGCGCAATCATCCCAAACCGCAACCGCGCCTCTGCCCCGCGCACCATATATAAAGCCCCGCACGGCACGTGCCGGTTCGCCAGCACGCGCTTGTACTGGTTGTCGCCGTAGCCGAAGTCGATGACTTCGCCGGGGTAACGCTCCAGCAGATCCTGTATGGCCTGGAATACCAAGGCCGAGCCCACGCCGTGCGCGGCGAAGGCTTCGTCGTAGCCGGTGTCGTCGAGCAGGTAGCGGCCGCCGAGGCGGTAGCCGTGGACATAGGCGATGGGTTGCTCGCCGAGCATCAGCAGGTGGCCGATCAGGCGGCGTTCGCTGGCGAGCTGGCGAAACAGGGCGCGGCGTGCGGGCAGTGCCCAGTCGATCGCTACGGCGTCCGCATGCCAGCTACGTGCGTAGACCTGGTTCATCAGTGCACAGTAGTCGTCGACTTGCTCCGGTGTATCGACGATGCGCAGCTGGGCTTGCTCGCCGAGTTTCTTGTAGACATTGCGCAGGCGACGAGTGAGGTCGTTGCGGCGTTTGGAGCCGAGGCCCGCTAAATAGGCCGACAGCGATTCCTGTGGCTCGATGGTCCAGTTGATCTGGTCGAGCAGGTTCGCCTGCACGGTGGTGAAGTGCGCCGGTCCCGTCGATACGGCATGAGCAAGCGTGTTGGGCAATTCGGTTTCGCGGATGCGCAGGACATGGATGCTGCGGTCGCGCTTGAGTGCTTCGGCGATGGCGGCTTCGGCTGCAGGCCTGTCATGGAGTGACGCCACCACGCCGGCGCCGAGCAGGCGCAGCGCGCGGCCCTGGTAGATCGGCACGCGCCGGTCACCGACGGCGATGCGCGCGTGATGGTGTTCGACCACGAACGGCGCATAGCCGATGGGCTTGCCGTTGTCGCCGCTGGCAACGACGACGTACGGCGTTGCAGCGCCGTTACGGCTTTCCAGTTCGAACAACAGCCAGTCGGGATGCTGCACGATGCTTGAAGCTGCGCCGGGCCGTTCGGCCACACGCGCAAGTTCGTCGCGCAAATGGCGCACGGCATCGGCGGTGTCGAGAACCACGCAAGCGGGTCGCGGCAGGGTCATGACAGGCTCCGCGCGCTCGGGGGATGCAACAGATTCAGGCCACGCATCAGCACGCGGCCAGGTGGGCCGAGGCGGTTAGCGATGCTGCCCATCAGGCGATAGTCGTCGCCGCTCCAGTAGCGCACCCACACACTAGCGGGCAGGAACACGGCGACAAACAGGGCGCTGCCGGCGATAAAGCCGTAGTGGCTTGGCAGCCATGCAGTGACCAGCCACGCCAGCGCCGTGGCTATAGCGGCTACGCCGAACAAGCGCGCCATCGGCGCAATCGGCAGACCTTGGCGCGTCGCGCGTCGCAGGTAGAACACGGCCAGCGCGAGTTCGGTCAGGCGTGTGCCGGCATAAGCGAGCACGGCGCCGGGCAGACCCAGCGTCGGCACCAGCAGCAACCCGAGCGTGGCGTTGGCGATCAGGGCGGTGACGCTGATGCGCACGCGGTCGTCCTGGCGGTCCACCACCGTCTGGAAGGCGACGATGCCGTTGACGATCAGCAGCAGGCCGGCCAGCACAAGGAAGGCTTCGATGGCGGGAATCGCGGCGGTATAGCGGTTGCCGTAGAGCAGCGCGACGATCTGCGGTGTGGTGACCAGACCGAGCCCGGCGATCATCAGGCCGACGGCCCAGTAGAAGCGCGTTGCTTCACCAAGGAAATGCGCGGTGCGCTCCTGTCCATGCTCGCCGAAGGATTTCGCCATGTACGGCAGCAAGGTGCTGGTAAGCCCCACCGAGAACAACTGCACCGCGCCACGCGTGAGGGTGACGGCGATGGCGAAGAAGCCGACCGCGGTGGATGTGGCGAACGTATTGAGCAGAAATACTTCGAAGGTACCGGCCTTGAACGCGCCGAGCAGGACCAGCACAGCGGTGAAGCGCAGATGGCGGTTCAGACGAGCACGAATATCGATGGGAATCACACCGGCGGTGAACGGCTGGCAGTAGCGGCGATAAGCCAGGCGGTTGAGCAGATTGAGCAGCAACTGCGACACCGCAAAGATCGCGACGAAGGCGAGTAGCCCGGCGTGCAGCAACGTCGCGCCGATCACCAGAAGGATGCCGATGGCACCCGCCAGCACCGTGGCGATGGCTTCCGGCTCGAAATGCTCCTGCCCTTTCTCGATCGCCACCAGCATGCCGTAGTTGGCTTTGGCCACCGTGGCGACAAGTACCAATGCCGTCACCGGCAGCAGGTAGTCGCGCCATTCGTCGGGCCGCAGGATCGCCACGCCCAGCAGGAACAACACAACAACGAAGAGCGAGCTGAGGTGCTGCACACGATTGAGATGCTGCGCGATATGCGAGGACACTGTCGGCGTGCCGGCACCATCGGCTTCGGCGATGAACTTGGTGGACGATGTCGTCAGCGCGTGGTTGCTGCAGGTGATCAACCAACTGCACAGCCACACCGTGAAGGCATAGCGCCCGAAGTCCGCCGGCCCCAGCGCGCGTGCGATCCAGATGCTGACGACGAGGCCGAGCGCGTACTCGATGTAACTCGATACCGAGACGATAGTGACACTGCGCAACACGGCGAGGCGGCGGTTCATGGCATGCTCCGCGCGGCCAGTTGCGGTGGGCCGTGCAGCAGGCCGCTGCCGGCCGGCTGGCGAATCAGCCACTGCACCACGCCACTGCCGCGGTTGTTCCAGTTGAAGCGGCGCAGCGTGTCGCTCGCTGTAGCGCAGGCGACGTTATAGGAGTTGGTGAGTTTCTCCAGGCGTCGCTTCAAGGCTGCGCTCTGCTGTGGATCACGCTCGAAGTACCAGGCAGCGGCCACCGGCAGGGTCAGCTCCACGTTATGCGCGTCGCTGTACCAGCCCTCGGATTCCTGGATCGCGCTCAATGCCTTGGTGCCTGCATGCGCCGACGACCAGTACCAGGCGATCTGCCCGTCAGGCCCCGAACAGGAGTTGCGCCAGTCGTGCGGGGACACCAACAAATTGGCATCGATCCAGCCGTAGCGTTCCAGGTAGCGCCCGAACGCGGTGAGCATCGGCGGGATGCGTGCGTCGCCGGTAACCAGCCACGCATGCCACAAGCCATCGACGATGTTTTCGCTCATCCATGGTGAGCTACCGCGTACGTCGGTCTCGGGATTCCACGAGTCGTTCTCGTGCAGATTCCAGCTGTTGCGCCAGGAGCCGTCGTTGCCGAGCTGGTCGGGGTTGTTGCGCTGGTGCTCGTCCAGCCACCCGATGCGCTCCTTGATGCGCGCCAGATCATCCGGATTGCCAGTGAGTTCGTAGGCGCTCACGGTTTCCAGCAGACCCAGCCCGGCAAGGCGTTCGGTGAAGTATTGCGAGGGCTTGGTGTAGGGACCGGGCCGTGTGTTCCAGCCGCCATTGCCCCACAAGGTCATCATGTTGAGCACGGTGGCCTTGTCGTGATCGCCATCGTTGCCGGTAAGCGCTACGGCGAGCAGGATCGGTTCCACGTAGACGTATTTCACGTCGCAAGGCTTGTCACCAAGCAGCCAGCCACCGGCGCACGACGGGCTGATCGGGAAACCATCGCGGCGGATGTACTTCATATAGAAGCGATAGCTCAGGTCGGCCGCCTGCAAGTAATCGACACGGCCGGTGCGCACATAAGCCTTGAACAGTGTGGACGGACGATCGAACAGCCAGGCCGAGGCGTCATCCACCGGCAACTTGCGCGCCCACTGGAATTGAGCGGCGACGTATTCGGCGTAGGGTTCGCCGGGCACGGCCGGCTGCTGCGGCCCGGCAATTAGCGAGGCGCATAGCCACGCGGGGCTCAATGTCGCCAGCGCGGCCGGTACGCGCAGGCCTTGCTCGCCGTCGACCAAGCCTTCCGCGTAAGGCCAGCCGGGCAGATCGCGCTGGCGCGGCTTGCCCAATGCAAAGTAATAGGTCTGCGTATCGCCGCTCAGCGCCGTGCGGAACTGCACACGCACCGCGCGCAGGCTGCCGTCCTTGAAGTGCCAGCGCAGCAGGGTCTGCACGGCGGCCGGTACTTCCTCGTCGTGTTCGTCGAGCACGCGCAACTGACGCGCGTCGCGCAACGCGCCTGGTGGCAGCGGAATACCGACAGAAACGACAACGTTGTTGCCGTGGCCGGCATTACGGTGCACCACAATGCGCTGGTCGGGCAGCAGCTCTGGCGACAAGGTCTTCTCGCGGTCCGCCGCGCTCGCACCAGTGCGCGCGGCGTGATGCCTGAAAGCCTGAGCGGGGCATGCGGAGCAAACGACGAGCCAGACGGCGGCGTGGCAGAGCAGTCGCAATGTCTGCCGGACCTTCATGTGCTCAGACATGCTCGGCGCGTTGCGCCAGTTTCTGCTCCCACAGAAAAGCGGTGCGCACGATGAAGTCGAGATCGTCGTAGCGCGGCTGCCAGCCGAGCAGATGCTGCAGGCGACCGCAGCGCGCGATCAGCATCGGCGTATCGCCCGCGCGGCGCGGCTGCTCGATCACATTGAGGTGTCGGCCGCTGACGCGCGTCACTGAGTCGATCACCTGGCGCACGCTGTAACCGTGGCCGTAGCCGCAGTTGAGGGTGAGCGATTCGCCATCGTCGCGTAGATGATCCAGCGCGCGCAGGTGGGCGGCGGCCAGGTCTTCCACATGGATGTAGTCGCGGATGCCGGTGCCATCGGGCGTGTCGTAATCGGTGCCGTAGATCGACAGACTTGGGTGTTTGCCCACCGCATGCTCGCAGGCCACCTTGATCAGCAGCGTGGCGTGCGGCGTGGAATGGCCGATGCGCCCCTCCGGGTCGCAGCCGGCGACGTTGAAGTAGCGCAGGATCACATGCCGCATCGCGCCGGTGGCGCAGTAGTCGCGCAGCATGGTTTCCGACATCAGTTTGGAGGTGCCGTAGGGGTTGATCGGGTGCGTCGGCGTCTCCTCGTCGGCCACGCCGTTGTCGGTCATGCCATAGACCGCGGCGGTGGAGGAGAAAATGAACTTGTCCACGCCCGCATCCGCGCAACAGGCCAGCAGATTCTCCGTGCTGCAGGTATTGTTGCCGTAGTACTTGAGCGGATCGCGCACCGATTCCGGTACTACCGTGTGCGCCGCGAAGTGCAGCACGGCGCCGACACGATGCTTGGCCAGCACGCGTGAGACCAGCGCGGGGTCGCCCACATTGCCTACTATCAGTTCGGCACCCTTCACGGATTCGCGGAAGCCGGTGGAGAGATTGTCGATCACCACCACATGCTCGCCGCGCTCGGCGAGTTGCTGGACCACGTGACTACCGATATAGCCCGCGCCTCCGGTAACGAGTACAGCATTCATGGCAACGTCTCCAGCTCGGCGCGCATTACGGGCGCGGCGGCGGCTTGTGCAAGGGGAAAGTTGCTGAGTAGCCAACCGTCGATCTGGTCGATCAATCGCTTGCGATCGTCGACCAGTACATAGGTGTGATCGGTTTCGCGCACGAAGCGGGTGCTGACCCGCGGATGCACCATGACCTCACCGAAGCATTCGCGGAACTGGCGCGCATGGTTGAAGAACATGTTGATGCCGCCGCTGTAGATCAGGCACAGATGCATGCCGCGCTCGACCATGCCGGCCAGATCGGCGCGCACCACGGTCTGTGGCGAAGGCACGGTGCTGAAGACAGGTTCTCCGCGGACTTTTTCCGCGGACCGGCGATGCAGGCTCAACAGGCGGCGCCAGCGCGCCAGATCGATAAGCCTGGGCAGGTAATGGCGAAGGCGATAGCCGAACGTGCGATACGCATAGCCGTCGAGAAAGACTGCGCCGGCCACCTTGTCATCGACGCAGGCCACGGTGTGCGCGTTCTGCGCGCCGGAACACAGGCCGATCAATACAAAGCGCGTGCAGCCCGCCTGCCGGCGCAGCAAGGTCATCGCGTCGTTTGCATCGGCAATGATCTGTTGCTCGCGCGATTGCGATTCACCGCTCGCGCCGCTGTCACCCACAGTGGAGAAATCGAAACGCAGGGTGGGATAACCGCTGGCGTTGAGGCGCCGGGTCAGCTCTACATGCAGGCGGAACGGACCGACGCGATGCACCAGCCCGGCATTGAGCACGATCACGCCTATGGTGCTGGCACCTACCGCGCCCTGCGGCGCCGGCGGCAGGCCGGCGACGCCGATCAGATGCCGTGCACGTCCAAAACGGAAGGCTTGCTCCTGCATCAGCGGCCTCCCTGCCAGTGGTGGGTGACGGCCTGGATCAAGGGGTGCGAGAGGATCGCCTGTTCGAGCCGGCGCAGGTCGTCCCACGGCGTGAATGGATGCAACTCCTTCACCTTGGCATGCGCGGCGACCAGACCTTTCCAGCGATGCGCAGGGGTCGGCGGCAGCGAGTCGAGCACCAGCGACGGGGAGCCCGCGGTATCGGGCCGCAGATCAGCCAACTGATGGCGCAAGCGCGGGCTGATCGCGAAGCCGAGCCATTGCGCCGCTGTTTCGTCCACCGCGCGCGGCTCTACAAAGCGGTGCGGGTCCTGGCGCAAGGCGGCCTGCATCGCATCGAGTTGCTTGATATAGGCGCAGCCGTCCACCACGGGATCCCACACCACCACGTCGGCGAGCCGCGCACGCGTTGTCGCGGCCAGCGCGATGCTGCCGCCAAGCCGCGCACCGAAAGCGACGACATGTTGGGCGCCGCTACGCGCGCGCAACTCATCGGCGGCGGCGCAGGTGTCGGCGATGCAACGGTCCCAGTCCACTTCCGCGCTGGTGCCGGCGGAATCGCCGGTGCCGTAGTAATCGAAACGCAGCACCGCGCAGCCTTCGGCGGCCAGCGCGTTGGCGAGCTGCCGATACAGGCGGTGACAACGGATATGGTCCTGTCCCCACGGCGGGCACAGCAGCGCCGCCTTGTTCGCGCGGCCGGACGCCGGGTGATACAGCCCGAACAATTCGCTGCCCGGCCCGAAGAAGAAGGGATACTCGCTATCCATGCGCGCGCTCATCGCCGGTACACCACACCGAGGAAGAACGCGGTCTCGTGGTAGCTCTGGTTCACCGCGTCGCTGTTGCGACGCTGGTACGTTACTGAGGCATGCCAGCTCCAGTGCGGCGTCCACTGATGCGCCAGGTCGAGACCGTAGCGATAGGTTTTGTCGGTACGGTTGAGCGTGCTGTAGTCCAGCTTCTCGCCATAAGCGAAACCGGACAAAGTCAGTGTCGGACGCAACCGGTATTCGGCGTTGAAGCCAAGGCTGCGGCCCGCCTGGTTCAAGGTGCGGTTGTTGATGTAACCGAGGCGGCGATAGCCGGGTGTCACGCCCGCCGAGAAACGCTCACCGCGATAGGCGTACGACAGATCCAGGCGGCGCTCCAGGTACACCTGGGAACTCACCACCACATTACCCACGCTCACACCCTGCAGGGTTGCCGCCACCGGCTGGTTCTGGTCGAGGAACGGCTGGTACGGCTGTTGCGCGATGTCCTGCGCCGCGTCGGCATATTGATAGGAGCCCGACAGGATCACTTCATTGTGCAGGTTCGGCTGCCAACCCAGGGCCAGCCGCACCAGCGGCGCGGAATCGCTGCCCGCACCCTGCTTGAATTTGAGCCGCGAGTAACCCAGCGAGACATCGGTAGTGAAGTGCGCGAGCTTGCTGGTGTAGCGCGCATAGCCTTCAATACGGTCGTAGTTGGGTCCGCTCAGGCTCTGATTGAAGTCGACGTGCTGGTACTCAAGGTTGGCCGATATCTGCGCGGTCGGACTGAGATCGCGGAATAGCCGGAATGCGCCCACGCCACGGGAGGAATTGAAGTCCTTTACCTTCGACGCATAGCTGTTCACGTAGCGCACCTCGGCCTGCCCGCGCATGGCGTCGCCCATGCGAAAATGCAGGATCGGGCCCACCGACAGCACGTTGGTCTGCTGCTGATTGTTCGGCGCGTTGCTGGCCAGCGAGTCAACGGGCTGGATGCCGGCATAGTCTTCGACGGACAAGTCCAGCCGCTGCGGCATCACCGTCCAATTGGCCTGCGCGGCGAGCTGGCCCTGTGTCTGGTTGTCGAACGTGTTGCCCAGGTAGTCGCGGTATTCCAGGCTGCCCGCGACTTTGGCCTGCACCGTCGAACCGAGCTGCGAATAAGTAAAGTTGACGCCCGGAATAAATACGTTCTGGCTCACCGGGTTGTTCGTGCTCAGCGTGATGTTGTCGCTGTGCTCGATGCCGGCGTACAGCGCGTAGTCGAACTGCGCGGCCGAAGCAGCACCGGTGGTGACCAGCAGTGCCAGCGCGATCGCTCGGGCGAGTGTCGAGTGCGCCGGCTTGTTCCTTTCCCGGTACGCGCTCATGGCTATGGGACCTGGTTGAAGACGACGCCGGCCAGCTTCGCCGGATCGAAGTTCGTCACCGCCTGGCTGATCGCCGCCGGCGTGTCGCGACCGTAGCCAGCGACCACCACCACGAAGTCGGCCAGATCGGAAAGGATGCGCGCATCCGGCGAACCCTTGATCGCCGGGCCATCGAGAAACAGGTAGCGGTCCGGATAGCGGCAACGCAGTGCGTCGAGCACGGCACTCATGCGGTACGAGGAGTAGTACTCGCCGATGTTCTCGTGCGCACGGCCGGCCGGAATCAGGCGCATGCGCGGAATGCCGGTGGGATACAGAATGCGTTCGATACCGAGCGCCGGATGCTCCAGCAAATCGATCAACCCGCCGGTGACCGGATCCACGCCCAGCGCGCGATGCTGGTCCGGGTAGCGCAGGTTGCAGTCGATCAGCAGGCTGGTTTTGGCTTCGTCGAACGCGAAGGCGGCGGCCAGGTTGCGCGCGACGAAGCTGCTGCCCGAGCGCGGACTCACCGACACCACCAGCGTCACGAAATTCTGCTGGCCGCCCATGCCAAGCAGGCGTGTGCGGATTTCGCGGAAAGCATCAGACTGACGGCGTACCGATTCATCGCGATGGATCAGCCGCTTCTGTTCGAGCTGCAGCGGCGCCAGCATGCCGGCGTGATCGTGCATGCGCGCGATCATGGCGTGGCTGGCCGAAGGTCGCTTTTCCAGTGTCCGGGCCGCTGCCTCAAGTACGTCTTCGACATGGTCGGGAAGCAGCTTTTCGTTGTTTTTGGCGTTCATCGCTTACCCCTTCAAGCGCAGCCAGAGGATCGCCAGATACACCACCGCTACACCGGTGATGGTCAGCGCCAGCATGCTGTTGTGCAGACGCTCACGCCGGCGGTCGCGTGGCGTGGGATAGAACGGAATGGTCGCCAGTACCGCGAGCCCGGTGTCGTGCTCGAGCCGCTGCACTGAACGCACGCGCGGGTCGAAACGCACCAGGGCGAACAGCAGGCCGAGCGGTATCGCCACAGCAAGCGTCAGGCCAGCCAGGCCGAAGTGCATGAAGCGCAGGCCCGACGGTGTGAGCGGCAGCATCGCGGGGTTCTGGATCAAGAAGGTCAGGCCGCGCTGCTCGGCGTCGAGGTTCATCGACACGCGCGCGTTCTCGCGGCGCTTGAGCAGGTCCTGATAGACATCGCGATTGACGTTGTAGTCACGCGTCAGCTCGGCGGTGACGTTTTCCGAGTTGGCGATGCGCTTGCTGCGCTCCAGCTCGGCCTGCAGCATCGATTCGCTCGCGCCAAGCCGTGCCGCGGCGGCGGCGGAATCGCCACGCACGGTGGCAAGCTGGCTCCGCATCTGCTGATAGACCGGGTTGAAGCTCACCACGCTTTCCGTTGCCGGCGCGCCGACCGAGCGCGCTTGCAGCTTGCGTTGCTCGGACTGTGCGAGTTGCTGTTTCAGATCCTGCATCTGGTGGCGCGTGCGCACGACGTCGGGGTAGTCCTCGGTGTAGCTCAGCAGCAGCTTGTCGAGATGCGATTGCAGTTCGGCCAGCTGGGTCTGGTAGATGCCGTCGGCGGTCTGTACCGCGTTGACTTCGGATTCGCCGGAAAGCTGCGAGGCCAGCGACGAGGCCTGCGAGCGGCGGTCCATCATGTCCATGCGCGCGGTTTCGATCTGGGTGCGCAGCTGGCTGATGCGTGCGTTGGTGTCGGCCTCGCTGCCCGGACGCGCGTCGGCATTGCTGTCCCGATACGCCTTGAGCTTGGACTCGGCGTCGGTGAGCTTCTTGCGATACGTCTCCACCTGGCTATTGATGAACTCGTACGCCTCGCGGCTTTCGCGCTGCTTGGAGGCCAGGCTTTCGCTGATGAAAAGCTGGGCGAACTGCCGCGTGACGTCGTAGGCGCGATGCGGATCGGAATCGAAGTAGCTGATGGTGATCAGGTTGCCGTTGCCGGTCTTGACGATGGTGCGGCCCTTGATCCCCTCGATGATGCGGTCCTGTTCCAGCGGCGTGGGGTTTTTGGCCATCCATCCACCGCCGACCAGGATCTGGTCCAGCACCTTGCGGCCGAAGATCACGTCGCGCGCAATGCCGGCGCGATTCTTGTTGCCGGTCGGCGCGGCCACGCCCTCCATCAGCGGCGTGATGATGCTTTCCTGCGCGAGGATGGTGGTCGACGCCTCGTACTTCTTCGGCCACAACATGCCGGTGACCAGCGCGGCCAGCGCGATGGCGGCGAACACCAGGCCCATCGCGAGCCGTCGCCGGCGTGCTTCGCTGGCCAATGCAGGCAGCAAGCTGCCTAGAGGTGTGAGTTCCCCGTTCATGATGTCCCTTGCCCCCCTTCTCCCGTGCTTCCGCGTCAGAAAACGCGCAGCGGCACCGTGATCACGTCGCCCGGCTGTACCGGATAGTTGGTCGCCAGATCGCCCTGTTGCAGCACCTTGTCCAGGCGGATCGCATAAGGCGTGGTAACGCCGGCGTCCGCGCGATACAGCTCGGTGCGATCGGGTGCGGCGAATTCGGTAGTGCCGCCGGCCGCGAGTACGGCGTCGAGCACGGTCATGCCCTGGCGATACGGAATGGATACTGGTGTGCGCACCGCGCCAGTTACGCGCACGCGGGACAGGTATTCATGGCTGCGCAACGCGGTGAGGATCACTGCCACCTGCGGATCGCGCACATAGGCGGTGAGCTTGCCCTTGATATCACCGGCCACTTCCTCCGGTGTCTTGCCGCCGGCGATCACATCGCCGATCAGCGGCACGGTGATCTTGCCGTCGGGCCGCACCGGCACGCTGACGCTGAGATCAGGGTTCTGCCAGACGGTGATCTGCAGCTGGTCGTCGACACCGATGCGATAGGTGTTGACTGCTTGCGCCTGCGGGTTGATCGAGGGCGGCGTGGAGACGCCGCCGCCGGTGGCGCATGCGGTCAGCCACAGGACGGAACACAACACGAGAAGATGGCGGTGGATCTTCATGGATGGATATCCGGTGCGTGGAAAATGTGAGCGAAATCACAATACACCGGGGGCTTTCGCGGCTGACGAGACCATAAGGCCTATATCGAGCGGTACATCGCGTTGGTTTTTTTTGCTGTGAATGCTTGTGGTGGTGCTGGGAAGTGCGTGGTTGTGGGGGGATGTTGTTGTGGGGGTTGTACGCGGCCATTGGTGGTAGCTGGATGGCCGACGGGTGGTTGGAGTGCGGGTTTGGTCTAGTGACACCCTTTTCTACTTCGTCATCCCTGCGTAGGCAGGGATCCAGTAGTGATGCGCTTCGATGTTCGCGCTATCGCGACCGGGCTCGCCTGCCGCGGGCTTTCGTCTCGCTGCCGCGAGCCGAGTTACTTTCTCTTGCTTGCCCAAGAGAAAGTAACCAAAGAGAAGGGCACCCCTCTTGCGCGCCCTCCGGCTTCGCCTACGGGTCCGTGAGGGTTGGCCGGGCTTTTCGACGGGACATCCATGTCCTGTCGAAAAGGAACCGGCATCCATGCCGGTTCCCCTACGGGCCTTTTCGTCCAACCCTCACCGCTCCACAGGGGACCCGTTACGGGCTCGCTGACGCATCGCCTTTCGGAGCAACAGCTCCCTCTCCCCTCCGGGGAGAGGGTTGGGGTGAGGGGTGGGTGCTCGGGAGCGCGTTGCTACTTGGCAGGTGTGTAGGCATTCGGCCCTACGGTTTAGCAGCGCGGCCGCAATACGTTTTTCATTACCAGAACAAATACGCAAGTTACGCGTCAGCTCCACACGACTAAATCCCGTGAAAATCGATTCTCATTTGCCTTTATTAGGGCTTATTTCTTGCGATTTTCCGCATCAATTTGCGTTTAATCGATTCAAGCTTCCTATTTTTATTTCCCGTGTCCGAAATTAGGTTTTTTCCAGTTGACCGACGAATGGAAAGTGCCTAGCGTCTGCGCGTCCGTTATCAACCGGGGGGCATAACGGACGGTTCCGGGGCGATGTGTGCTGGGGAGGATGCATCGCCTTTCTTTTGATCCGCGCGGCCTGACAGGGAATGCCCGGGAGGCTTTCCGCGCTGGATCAGTGGGAATCCGCATTACGCACGTCAATCCAATGCCGCACGCGAGTGCGGTTCTTTGCATGGGGCCACGCTGCCGCATCGGTGTCGTGCGCTCTGGAATAACTCAACGGGGAGTTAATGCATGAATGTTCGTCTTTTTGCAGCTGTCACCGCCCTGGCTCTGACTGGTCTGGGCGCCAGCTCCGCTATCGCGTCGGATGACACCGGTTCGGATAATCCGTTTGCTCCGTCTTATGCACACTCGTATCGCCACGGCGCCGTGCCGTCGCGCGAGGCGCATGAGCGCATGAAGCAGTACGCCGCCATGCACGCAGGCACCACCAGCACCAAGACGCTCAGCTACGGCGGCGGCATCGACGGTATCGGTGTCACCAGCGGCACGCCCAAGGTGTATCTGGTGGTGTACGGCAGCCAGTGGGGTACGTCCGGTACCGATGCCAACGGCAACATGACGCTTTCGGGCGATGCCTTCGGCGCCGTGCCTTACCTGCAGCAGCTGTTCAAGGGCCTGGGCACCGGCGGTGAGCTGTGGTCGGGTGTCATGACCCAGTATTGCGATGGCGCCGTGGCCAAGCTCGCTACGAGCTGCCCGACCAGCGGTGTGACGCACATCGGCTATCCGACCGGCGGCGCCTTCGCCGGCATCTGGTACGACAACTCCGTCGCCTCCCCGTCCAATGCCACCGCTGCGCAGCTCGCTCAGGAAGCGATCAACGCCGCCGCGCATTTCGGCAACACCACGGCCGCCTCCAACCGCTACGTGCAGTACGTGATCCTGTCGCCGACCGGCACGCACCCGGATGGTTTCAACACCTCCACCGGCCAGTTCTGCGCATGGCATGACTACAACAAGGATGCGGGCGTGACCTCGCCGTATGGCGATATCGCCTTCACCAACATGCCGTACGTGAAGGACATGGGCACCAGCTGCGGGCAGAATTTCGTCAACAGCGGCGCCGCCGGCAACCTCGACGGCTTCTCCATCGTGGAAGGCCATGAGTACGCCGAGACCGTCACCGACCAGAACCCGGCCGGCGGCTGGACCAACCACACCCGTTCTACCTACAAGGGTCAGGAGAATGGCGACGAGTGTGCGTGGCTCAGCAGCGGCCAGGGCGCCAGCGCCAATGTCGTGATGGGCAATGGCACTTACGCGATGCAGAGCACCTGGTCCAACGACACCGTTCGTTGCGATATCGCACATCCGATCGTGCACTAAGCAGCGGAGCCCGGGCCTAGCCCGGAACCGTGCAAAACAGAACGGGGCCGCGCAAGCGGCCCCGTTTTCGTTGCGCGCGGTTGCCGCGCGTCAAAACCGGTTCGATACTCGGCGGTCACAGCGCCCGGCCAGCCGAGAGAGTCCGCATGAATACCCAACCACCCGCGGGCAGCCTGGTGTGCGTCGGCATCGGCATCACGCTCGGCTCGCATATCAGCCCGCTGGCGCGCAGCCACATCGAAACGGCGGATGTGGTGTTTGTCGCCGTGTCCGACGGTCTGGTGGAACTATGGGTGCAGCGCATGCATCCGGACGTGCGCAGCCTGCAGCCGTTCTATCAGACCGGCAAGCCGCGCATGCAGACCTATCGGCAGATGGTGGACGCCATGCTGACCGAAGTGCGCGCGGGCAAACGTGTCTGCGGCGTGTTCTACGGCCACCCCGGCGTCTTTGCCTGGGCCCCGCACAAAGCCATCGAAACCGCACGCGCCGAGGGATATCGCGCGCATATGGAACCGGGCATCTCGGCGGAGGACTGCCTTTACGCGGATCTGGGCATCGACCCCGGCACGCGGGGCTGCCAGCATTTCGAGGCGAGCCAGCTGATGTATTACCGCCGCCGCCTCGATCCCAGCGCGTGGCTGGTGCTGTGGCAGATCGGGATCACCGGCGACCACGGCCAGAACCGTTTTTCCACCAATACGGCTTACCTGCAGGTGCTGGTCGATGTACTAGCCCGCGACTATCCACTGGAGCACGAGGTGATCGCCTACCGCGCAGCGACCCTGCCCATCCATCCGCCCCGCATCGAGCGGACAACCCTGGCGCGAATGCCGCACCTGACACTCGATGCGGCGGATACGCTGGCGATTCCACCTGCCACCCCGATGGAACCCGATCCCGTGACCCGGGCCCGGCTGGCGGCGCTGGACATGGTCCGGGCCGATGCCGTTGGCACGTGAGCTGCATTGCTACTAAGGGGCTCTCTCCTTGACGCAGCGGGATTTGACGGGACGAAGGGGGCTATGATTCCGGTCGCAGCGTCGGCCCTTTTTTCAGGGCTGGCGGTGCGGATAACCGGATACTTCGGCGAAACAACCAGCTCGGGAGGGAAATCCCATGTCGGATGTCATCGATTTTCTCGAAAGGATGGGCCAGGACGCGCAACTGCGTTATGCATCGCAGGACACGATCGGGACGGCCCTGGCAGACACACAGATCGAGCCGCAGCAATGCTCCGCAGTGCTCACCAGCGATCCGGAGCGATTGCGTACCCTGCTCGGTGACGGACCGCTGTTCGCCACACTGATGATGCCCGGCGCTATTGAGTCGTAGAACAAACTGCGGAAAGGAGCGCGGCGAAACCTCTCGCCACAGCAGCTTGAAAACCGCCGCGCTCCATCTTGCCACCGCGCCTTCTGGCGCAGGTTTCTTCGGAGCATAGGCGACGGCCCAGGCCGTGGTATCCGTTTCGGCATAGTCCATGGCGTCAGCCGGCCGATAGATTGAGTCGTTGCAGAGGGGCGAGTAGGTTCGGCGGATGAAGCATTCCAGGTTCCCTGCTCGGGAACGCCCGGACCGATGAAACAGGGACACTTGCGATATGTGGTTTCCGAGGGGGAAACCACGCATCGCAATGGTCCGGAATGATTTTGAGAACAGCTGACCAACTAGGGGGAAAACATGTCGGACGTCATTGAGTTTCTGGAAAAGATGGGCCGGGACGCGCAGCTGCGCCACGCCTCGCCCGAAGATATGGAGCTTGCGCTGGAGGATGCGCGGATCGACGCGCCGCTGAGTTCGGCCATCCTTGCCCAGGACATGTCGGATCTGTACGACCTGCTCAAGCTGCAGCCCATGTTCGCCACCCAGATGGAACCCGGCGAGGAAGAGGAAGCACCTGGCAAGGAAGAAGAACCCGGCAGGGAAGAGGAAGACGCTCCTTCGCAGAAAGTCAGTTCGCGTTTTGCGGCCGCTGCGCCGTAAACACCGGCGACCGATGGCCAGCGGCATACATCGAGCGGCTCTGGCGGGACTTGTCCTGCTTGTTGGCCTGTTCGCGGGCACGGCTGCTGCCGCCGTGCCCGAAGCCAGTGATGCGCTGGACATGCTCCGTCGTGCGGACAGCATCAAGACCTCCAACCATGTTGAATTCCTGTCGCTGCTGAAACAGTTGGACGCTCGCGCGGCAAGCCTGCCGGCCGACCAACGTTCGTACCTGCGCTATCTGGATGCATGGCAGGTGGCCTACGAGGGCAGCTATGAAGGCGCCGGACTGCAGCTCAACGCCATCATCAGGGAAGTCACCGATCCGGTCCTGCGCTTCCGCGCGACCGCCACGCTGATCAATATCCTCGGCATCGGACATCGCTACGAAGAAGCTTTCACGCATCTGAGCCATCTGATCGACGACCTGCCGAACATCAGCGACAAGAGGGCGCGCTTCCAGGGCCTGGGCGAAGCCTCGCAAATGCTGATCTCCGCAGGCCAGTACGATCTCGCGGTCAATTATGCCGAGCAGATGCTGGAGAACATTCCTCCCGGCGACACTGCCTGCAAGGCCACCTCCTACAAGCTTCACGCGCAATTCCGCCGTGGCGGCATGCAGACGCTGGACAAAGCGTTCCAGGAAGGCGTCGAGCTGTGCGTCAACACTGGCGAGACGCTGTTCGCCAACGCCATCCGCGCCGACATCGCCAGCTTCGAGATCCAGCATGGGCAGACGGCGCATGCCATCGCCTTGCTGCAGAACAATTACGCGAGCGTCAAACGCGATCAGTACCCCAGCCTCATTTCCCAGTTCGAAGCGCTGCTGGCACAGGCTTTCTGGCAGGTGGACGAACCCGTGCAGTCGCGCAATTTCGCGCTGGCGGCGATCGATAGTTCCATCAAGGGCGAGTACACCGAGCCCCTGAGCATTGCCTACGATCTGCTCTACCGGATCGAGAATCAGCAGGGCAATTACCGCGCCGCGCTCGCGTATCACGAAAAGTACCTGGCCGCTGACAAGGGCTACTTGAACAACGTCAGTGCCGAGGCGCTGGCCTATCAGGTGGTCAAGCAGCAGGTGCAGGCGAGCAAGCTGCAGTTCGACACGCTCAACAAGCAGAACCAGATCCTGCATCTGGAGCAGGCGCTCGACCGCAAGGCGGTGGAGAACAGCCGGCTCTACATCATTCTTCTGTTGACGGTGCTTGCCTTCATTGCGCTGTGGATCTATCGCCTGAAGCGTTCGCAGCTGCGCTTCATGTGGCTATCGCGGCTGGACAGCCTCACTGGCATTTGCAACCGCAAGCACTTCCTCGAGGAAGCCGAGCATGCACTGCATCACGCGCAGAAGAGCGGGCAGAAGGCGGCGCTGATCATTATCGATCTCGATCATTTCAAACTGGTCAACGACACTTACGGCCATGCCGTGGGCGACCAGGTGCTCAGGCGCGCTGTGGCAGCCTGCCAGCCGCATCTGCGACCGCGCGATATTTTCGGCCGGCTCGGCGGCGAGGAATTTGGCGTACTGCTACATGACTGCGGCGCCGACCAGGCGCTGGCACGCGCCGAACTAATCCGTGCCGCGATCGCCGCCACGCCGTTGATCGACGAAGAGAGCGACGTCGTGATCTCCGCCAGCCTGGGCGTGGCCACCACCCTTCGCTGCGGCTACGAAGTGCGCGATCTGCTGATCAACGCCGATCACGCGCTCTATCGCGCCAAGAGCGACGGACGCAATCGCGTGGTGTCAGTGCGCATGGACGATGGCGCCGGACGCTTTACGCATGAAGCCGCGCAGCGGGCAGGTGCCGGTGGCTAGGAACCGCATGCCTCATCGATATCCGCACCTTGCACTGATCGGGAGAGCTGCATGCCGCGTTTCGAAATGAAGCCTATCGGCATCGTCGAATCGCCACTCACCGATCTTGCATCGGCCCCGCGCCAGCCCGACGAAGGCGCGCCCGAAGCCTGGCTCGTGTTCGAGCCGGAAATGCTCGAAGGCCTGCGCAACATCCAGCCCGGCGATTCGGTCATCGTTATCACCTGGCTCGACCGCGCACACCGCGACGTGTTGAGTGTGCATCCGCGCGGAGACCGGACGAGAGCGCCCGAAGGCGTTTTCAGCACGCGGGCACCGCATCGCCCGAACCCGATCGGCCTGCATCAGACGTCGGTGATGGCCATCGATGGCACGCGAGTGCGGGTTAACCATCTGGAAGCGCTCGATGGCACGCCCATCATCGATATGAAGCCGGCGCTCAGCGAGGAAATCGGCCAGCGCTAAACGATGGGCTGATGCGAACTGACCGCGCGAAGCATGATCGGAACAAGGGAAATGGCGCGCCCGGAGGGATTCGAACCCCCGACCAATGGCTTCGGAAGCCACTACTCTATCCGGCTGAGCTACGGGCGCGTGATGCGGCAGGACCGCTGCAATGCTGGGCAGTTGCGCGGCGAACGCGAAGTATAGCGGACTTGGCTACGCCGATGGGACGGCCCCCGCCGCGCGCCCAAATGGCCGCCATCCAAAAGAAAAGCCCGCTGCGGATGCAGCGGGCCCGGACGCACGGGCGCCTTCCCTCGCAGGGAAGGCGCCCAGGTAAATCAACGCGCCTTGAGCAGCTCCGCCAGGCGATCCGGCTTGCCGGCGACGCGTTCCAGATGCGGGTACTTCAGGCCATCGTGGTAGTCGATGCGCAGGGTCTGGTACTGGTCGAAGTTCTTCACCAGCAGTTCGATCGGCTGGTTCTTGTCCTTCGCGGCCGCCGTCACGGCGTCCTTGATGGCATCGCTGGAGAACTCCTTGCCATTGACGGCGATCAGCTTCATGCCCGGCGACAGGCCAGCCTTGAAGGCGGGGCCGTCCCACAGCACGTCGGAGATGTCGCCGCCCTTGCCCAGCGAGATGCCCAGCGAATACACCAGATTGGCGCCGCCGAAGCGCGCTTCGGCGGCCTTGGCCGCCGCGGAAGGCTTGTCGTTGTAGACCAGCTTCCAGCCGCTGGCCTCGATGCCGCCGATCAGCGGACCGTGGCCATCCAGGCGCTCACGCAGATACGGGGCCCAGTCGTAAGGCTGGATGTCGTTGAGCGTCTTCACCACATCTTCGAAGGTGTAGGTGTTGACGTCCCACTCGCCGTTCTTCATGCCGAAGAAGGATTTGCCGAAATCGTCGATGGACTTCTTGTTGTCCGACAGCTCGCGCAGCTTGCCGTCCACGTCCAGCCAGATCATCTGGCCGCCCGAGTAATAGTCCTCGCTCATCTGATAGTTGCGGTAGGGCAACGGACGGCGCTGGGCGATGATCGGGTCGTTGGTGGTGTCCTGGATGTTGCGCCACTGCTGCAGGCCCGGACGGCCCTTGTCGTAGTTGGCGGCGACCATGGCGAGCATGTCGCGTGCCTCGTCTTCCTTCCACAGGCCCGAGCGCGCGGCCATCACGTAGCCCCAGAACTGGGTCTGGCCTTCGTACACCCACAGCAGGCTGTCCTGCATCGGTACGTTGAAGTTCGGCGTGGCGAGGTCGGCGCCGCGGCGGTACTTGCCGTCCCACGAATGGTTGAACTCATGCGGCAGCAGGTCGCGGCCGAGCACACCCTTGTCCCACTCGGTGAAGTAGGCCGGCGGCAAGCCGTTCTCGCTGGAGCGGTGGTGCTCCAGACCGTTGCCGCTCATCTTGTCGCTGAGCGAGAACAGGAAATCGTAGTGGTCGTAGTGGTGCGCGCCGTACATCTTGTACATCTGCTGCACCAGGTTCTGGTGCAGCTTCAACTGCTCCGGCTTGATCTCCAGGTACTTCGGATCGTCGGCCACGATGTTGAGGAACACCGGCGTCTTCGCGCCCGGGTCCAGATCCACGCGCTTGAAGTACTTGCCGGCGTAGATCGGCGAGTCGACCAGGTCGTCGTAGTCGATCGGCTTGAAGTTCACCGTGTCGCCATTGCGCGAAGCCAGCTCCAGCGCACTGCCGTACTGCCAGCCGGCGGGAAACTTCACGCTGGCCTCGGCCTTGATGCGGCTGGCGTAGTAGCCGGCCGGGTACATGCTCACCGTGTTCCACTGCAGGTTGAGCATCTCCTGGGTCATGGTGACGCGACCCTGGCTGCGGTCCTGCGCGGAGAGGAACTGGAACTCCACCTCCACATCGCTCGCGCCTTCCGGCACGTCAACGTGGAAGGCGTACACATTGAGCGGATCGCGCGTCCACTTCAGCGTCTTACCGTTGGCCGTGATCTTGAGGCCGGCCAGCTTGTCGATCGGGCCCGTCGGCGAGTGATTGCCCGGCAGCCACTGCGGGTACAGCAGGGTCAGCGGGCCCGCCTGTGCCGGAATCACCTCATGCACGCGGAAAATGCGGCGCGCGAGATCGGTGGCGTCCACGCTGATCTTCAGCATGCCGTTGAACGGGACGTCCTGCGGTGCCGGAACGTCGGCGAGCGCGGCGAAACTGCCCAGGCCGAGGGCCGTGGCGACAATGGCGGAAGCGAGGCGTGAAGCTTTCAAAACGATCTCCTGTGGCAGAACCCGCGCGTCCGTGACCGGACGTTGAACGGCATATGACTGGCCGATGCTAGACCGCGACGGCGTGCCGCACCCCATGCCAGAGGTCATGAAGTACCCCGCTTTAGCCCCTGTGGCGCGGGCTTTTCGGGCCCGGGAGCCGGATTCACAAGACTGAACCTCGCCTATCTCGGAACCCTCTGAGGGGTTTTGAAATGTAAAAACGCCCTTATCCTTCCGGTCCCCGCGAACCCCGCGCGGGCCGCCGCGACGACTCCCCCTATGCGTCGCGCCGGGCAACCACAAAAAAGAAGATGGAGTTCTCCATGAACAAGACTCTGCTTTCGGCCGTGCTGGCCGTCGCTGCCCTGTCCCCGTTTGCTGCCAAGGCCGATGACGCCAGCAGCAACCAGCTCAACAACTTCTTCGTGACCGGCAACCTCGGTCAGAGCAACTACCGCGTTGGCGGCATCTCCGACAAGTCGGACGTGTTCCAGAGCGTTCGCTTCGGCTGGCGCTGGAACAACATCGTCGGCGCCGAAGCCGGCTTCACCTCGCTCGGCCAGGCCAAGGACAAGATCGGCAATGCCACCATCGGCGTGCAGCCGAAGGCCGTCCTGCTCGGCGTGAACGCCAAGTACGACTTCTACGGCCCGTGGTTCGTCAGCGGCCACGCCGGCTACCTGCGTTCGCGCAGCGTCGGCAGCGTCACCGTCGGCGACGTGCGCCAGACCGAGCGCAGCTGGAATAACGGCTGGTATGGCGGCGTGGGCGTGGGCTACAACGTGACCCAGAACGTCGCCCTAGCGATCAACTACGACAACTACCACGTCAAGTACGGCCGCGGCGGCAGCAACCAGTCGCAGACCAACGCCAACGTGGCTGCGTACTCCGCTTCGGTCGAGTACCGCTTCTAAGCGCGAACCGTTCCCATGGAACATCGCGTGCCGCGCAAGCGGTGAAGTGCAAAGCAAAGAGGGCGCCTCGCGGCGCCCTCTTTCTTTTTTTGCAGTAGCTGCGGGGCCTACTTCAGCGGTGCCGCGATTTGTCCCAGGCGATCCTGCCCGGTCGCTCGCACGAGATGCGGATAGCGCATGCCGTCGTGGTAGTCGACCGATACGGTGCTGTAGAACTCGTTGTTCTTCACCAGCAACTGGATCGGCCCGCCCTTGCCCTTGGCCGCCTTGATCGCGTCCTTGAGCGCATCGGCTGAATAGTCGCGGCCATTCACCGCCACCAGCTTCACACCTGGCACCAGCCCCGCCTTGAATGCCGGGCCGCCCCACTGCACGTCGGTGAGCTTGCCTTCGCCGTTCACCGAAAAGCCGATCGAGTAGGCCAGGTTGAGCGAGTGCCGCACCGCCTCGATCGCCTTCTGCAACGACGAGGGTTGCTCCTCGAAACCGAGTTTCCAGCCGGCGTGCTCGACGCCATGCTCGGGTAGCTGGTCGCCGGTGTAATCCAGGCGTTCGTGAAGGAACGCAGCCCAATCGTCGGGCTGCACCTTGTTCAAGGTCGCCACCAGATCGTCGAAGGTGTAGGTGTGCGGCACCTGGCTGCCGTCTTCGATGCCGTGGAAAGCGCGTACGAAATCATCGAGCGAACGCTTATCGTGGCTGAGCTCGCGGATGCGCGTATCCACGTCCAGCCATAGCAACGTGCCTTCGGGGTAGTAATCGGTGCCGCGCTGACGATTCAGCCAGTTGGAACCCTGGAACGCGGTGAGCTGCACAGCGTCGGCCGTGTCCTGCATCGAACGCCACTGGCGGCCGGTGCGATAGGTCATGCCCGCCTGGGTTTCGGCGATCCACTCGCGATACTGCTCCGGCGTCCACATCCCCGAGCGCGCCGTGAGCACTTCGCCGTAATAGTTGGTGAGACCCTCATACACCCAAAGCAGATCGCTCTGCATCGGTACATTGTAGTTCGGGGTCCACAGATCGTGCGGGCGCCGGAACTTGCCATTCCAGGAATGCACGAACTCGTGTGGCAACACGAACGCCGCCCACTGATAAACGTTGTCGTCGGTGAGGAAGTTGGCCGGCAGGCGATCGTCACTGGATTGCGTGTGCTCTAGGCCGAACGAGCCGTTGTGGTCCGACAGGGTCAGCAGAAAATCGTAGTGCGCGTAGTGGCGTGCACCGAACAGTTTGACGGTCTGCGTTGCGAGCGCCTTGTGCTGCGCTTCCTGCTTGTCACTCAACTTCAGGCTGGCTGGATCGTCGGCCACCATGTCCAGATAGACCGGCCCCTTGCTGTCCGCGCCCAGCTGCACACGCTTGAAGTACTCGCCGGTCACCAACGGCGAATCGACCAGTTTCTCCAGGCTAACCGGCTTGAACGCCACTTCGGCGCCAGCCTGGTTCTGCACCTCCAGTGCGCTGGCGAACTTCCAGTCCTTCGGCAACGTGACGGTCGGCTGCACTTCGATGCGACTGGCGTAGAAACCGGCCGGATAAAACACGACCTGGTTGAATTCCACGTCCGCTAGCTTGGGCGTCGCCGAAGCACCCGCGCCATAGAGACCGCCACCCTGCTCGCCCGGCGACAGGAACTGGAACTGGACCTGCAAAGCATCCGTACCTTCCGGCACCTCCAGATGCAGCGTGTACATATCACGCAGATCACGACGCCACGGCAGCTGCTTGCCGTTGGCGGTGATGATCAACCCACTGACGTTGTTGACCGGCCCCGAAGGAATATGCTCGCCCGGAATCCATTTCGGGTAATACAGCGTGAGCGGCCCCGGCCTCACCGGAATGCTCTCGGTGACGCGGAAAATCTTCTTCGGCGCGTCCGTCAGATCCAGCTTGAGCGTCAACGTCCCCGGATAAGGCTGATCCATCGCCTCGGTTTCCGCAGGCGCCGCCTGCACACTCGCAGCACCCAACGCCGCCACCACCGACCAACTCAGCAAAGCCCTAGCGAACATAACAGGCAACTCCCAAGTGGACACAACGGCCCGATCCTAGGCCGATGCACAAGCCACACCGCATGCCATTCGTCACGCATGCAAAGAGCATGTACTCGTCAGTCCGCATCAAAGAAATTTTCCGTGACCCGCATCACTCCGACACACACGGATGTGCCAAGGCAGCTTTTGCTCTTGATCTCGAAGCGGTGAGGGTTGGACGATAAGCCCCGAAGAAAACCCATCCCGACGTCTGACACTGGAAAAGGCGCAGCTACAGAGCACGCCGCCTGCTCTGAGGCCATTTCTCTTTGGTTACTTTCTCTTTGGGCCAGCAAAGAGAAAGTGACCCGGCTCGCGGCAGCGAGTCGGAAGCCCGCGGCAGGCGAGCCAGGGCACGCAGACGCGACAACCGAAGCGCACCACTCTGGATTCCGGCCTACGCCGGAATGACGAAGCAGGTAAGACATCGTAAGACCGAACCCTCTCCCGGCGGGAGAGGGCTAAAGCGCGCGCTTAAGCGCCCTTCTCCAACTTGCTATGGCGAATGCCATAAGCAAAGTAAACCACCAGCCCCAAGCTCACCCAGATCAAAAACACCTTCCACGTGATCAGCGGCAACTCCGCCAACAGCCAAATCGAAAACCCGATACCGATCAGCGGAATCAACGGCACCAGCGGCGTGCGGAACGAGCGATGCAGATCCGGCTTGCGCTTGCGCAGAAGCAGCACCGACGAACAGATCACAATGAAGGCAGACAGCACACCGATATTCACCAGCTTCGCCACTTCCTCGATGGGTAGAAGCCCAGCCACCAGCGCAGTGAACACACCCAGCACAATGGTGGGCCGGTGCGGCGTGCCGTAGCGAGGATGCACCTTGGCGAACCAGCCCGGCAGCAAGCCATCACGAGCCAGCGCGAACCAGATGCGCGTCGCGCCCAACATGAAAGCGAACAGCACGCTGATCAGTCCGAACACCGCCGATACCGAAACGGTCAGCGCCACCCAATGCAGACCCAATCCCTTGAAGGCATCGGCTACCGGTGCGTCGGTCTTTAGCGTGCTGTAGTGAGCAATGCCGGTGAGCACCAGCGATACCGCCAGGTACATCGCCATCGAAATGCCCAGCGACAACAGCACCGCTCGCGGCAAGTCGCGCTGAGGATTCTTCGACTCCTCGGCGGCCGTGGTGAGCGTGTCGTAGCCGAAGACGGCGAAGAACACGACCGCCGCCGCGGAAGCCACGCCCTGGAAGCCGAAATGGCCAATGCCGTCGGGGCCGACGACGCGCGCGGGAATAAACGGCACCCAGTTGGACGGATTAACGTAGAAGGCACCGATGCCAATCACCAGCGCCACGGCCGCAACCTTGATCGCTACTACCAGCGTGTTGAAACGCGCACCCCATTCCGTGCGGAAGATCAGCAACGCCGATACCCCCAGCGTCACCAGGGCGGCGACCACATTGAAGACATGGCCTTCGCCGGTGCCGATGGCTCCTTTGGCCCATACCGGCAGATCCATGCCCATGCTGGCCAGCGCCGATTGCACATAGCCCGACCAGCCAATCGCCACCACCGCGACGATCAGTGCGTATTCCAGCAGCAGATCCCAGCCGATCAACCAGGCCGCCAGCTCACCTAGCACGGCATAGCCGTAGGTATAGGCGCTGCCGGTGACAGGGATCATGCCGGCGAACTCGGCGTAGCACAGCGCGGCCGCTGCGCTGGCGATGCCGGCGATCAGGAACGAAAGCGCCACGGCCGGACCGGCGTTCAACGCCGCCTGCTGGCCTGCCAGTACGAACACGCCGACGCCGATAATGCCGCCGATACCGATCGCGGTGAGTTGCCACAAGCCCAGCACGCGGCGGAAATCCCCGCGTTTGCCGGCCTCCGCCTGGAGTTGTTCGACCGACTTGTGACGCAACAGCTTGCTAGCAACGCTCATCGCAGAGATCCCGGACAACGAAGCGGCGATCATAGCGAATGCGTCCACTGGCGCCATGCTGCGGTTGCGCGGAAGTGGCCAGTCGGTAGCGGCCTTCCTACTCCGTCATTCCGGCGCAGGCCGGAATCCAGTGGTGAAGCGCAACCTATGCGCTCTCACCTGCCCGGGCGCTGTCTCTACTGGATTCCGGCCTGCGCCGGAATGACGAGCTAGAGTGTTCGGAGCTCACTGTCCGTGCTGCGCACAGGCCAGCGGTCAAGAGCTACCAGTACCGCAGCACCCAATACGTAAACTGCCGCTATCGCAAAACTAACCGTCGGTTGCGTCATGGCAAACCAACCGTCCATGGCCAAAGCCAACATGGCCGTGGCCGCCAGGCGCGCCAGCTCCAGCCAGAACCCGGTACGCCGTCCTTCCATCAACACGCCGAGCGCGGCGAGGCTCAACAGCAAGAATCCCGCGTAGGCCAGCAACCCCGACGCCGGCAACCGCTTGGCCAGATCCAGGAAATGCACTCCCATCCCCAGCAGCAGCGCGAACTGCACTACGCCATAGACAACGAGGGCGGCAGGCAGCGGCGGGCTGTAGCGCTCGCGCTGGATATCGAAAGCCGGCTTGGGAAAGCGTGCAGCCACATCGGCCGGACGCCAGCCGGGCGGCTTGATCCACACCAGCAGCTTGTCGCGCCAGCGCCGCGCATGCCACGCATCCTTCAGCGTCGCCCAGTACACCTCGGCGTTCGCCCATAGCGGATTCCAGCTGCGCAGCGGCGCGCGCGTGCCGTAGATCGGCGGATCGTCGTCGTTCTCTTCCACGAAACTGCCGAACAGGCGATCCCACAAGATCAGGATGCCGCCGTAGTTCTTGTCCAGGTAGCGATCGTTCACGGCGTGGTGCGCGCGATGGTTGGAAGGCGAGCAGAACACGCGGTCGAACCAGCCCAGCCGGCCCACCAGTTCGGTATGCACCCAGAACTGGTAAAGCAGATCGATCAGCGCCACCACCACGAACACCTGCAAGGGATAACCGAGCAGCGCCATCGGCAGGTAGAAGATCCAGCCCAGCAGCACGCCACTGCCGGTCTGGCGCAGCGCGGTGCTCAGGTTGTAGTCCTCGCTCTGGTGATGCACCACATGCGCGGCCCACAGGATGTTCACCTCGTGCCCGGCACGGTGCAGCCAGTAATAGAAGAAGTCGTACAGCAGCAACGCGCTCACCCACACCCACCACGCATCGGCGGGCAGCGCGAACAGCGCCAGATGGGCCACGCACCAGGCGTAGATGCCCAGAGTCAACAGCTTGGAAAACACCGCCACGATCTGCGAGATCACACCCAGGCCCAGGCTGTTGATCGCATCGCTGGCGTGATACACGCGACGTCCGCGCCAGCGCGCCACCAGCAGCTCCAGCGCGATCAGGGCGAAGAACACCGGCGTCGCCCAGGTGATGATGACTTCCTGAGTACTCGAATTCGGCATGTTCAAGGAGGCGAGTTCAACTCATCCGGTTCAGCGCTGGCGATGGAACGCGCCAGCAGCCACAGCGCACCATAGTAGGCCGCCAGCACCCACAGCACCGCCCACGGCAGGCTGATACGGAAACGGTTCCACGCCAGCAGCGTATCGCTGGCCATGAACAGCACGGCGCCACAGGCTGCGAGCCATGCCGGGTTCGCCAGCGCATCGCGCTGCAAGGCGTGCTGCCATGCTCGCCCCATCGCCTGCCCGCCCATGGTGGCCAGCACTACGGTGTAGACCACTACGGGCAGCTGCAATTCTTCCGGCACGGATGGCCACAGCGACCACAGCGTGAGCGCGCCATAGGCGAGACTGCCCAGCAAGGCAAGCGGCCGCACACCGAAACGCACATCGGTGCTCAGCGCCACCAGGAAACACAGGTGCGCAAACAGAAAGGCCACCAGGCCTTCCACGAACAGATCCTGCGGCAGCATCAGAAGCACGTCGCCCACCAGCGACAGGCCGATGCCACCCAGCACCCATTGGCGATAGCGCGAAGAGATAGGAGCCGGCGCACGCCATGCGATCCAGAACACCACGGCGGTGGCCAAGGGCTTACATACCCAATGCAGCCACAACCAGTCCGAAGTGTCCTCCGCCAGCAGGCCGCCAGCGATGGCACCCAGGGCAAGGCAGAGGGTGGCGAAATTAAGGCCACGCTGATGAAGTATCGCCATCGTCATGATGCCTGGAAGGCTCGTAGGCACCGCTGCGTGGCGCAGGGAAGACTGGCCGTCTTGGCAAGCCGCGCGGCGGTGCCTGCGAGCCTTCCAGGCATCACCCCATCCTTAAATTTTATACGTGGGGCCCGCCCTGTCTGTCCGCATGCCTTCGGTCCGCCGTCTCGACAGACAGCCAGTCTGCCTTCGCCGACGGCCCTGCGGCCTGCGAACAGACAGGGCGGGTGACGATGGCGATACTTCATCAGCGTGGCCTTAAGCCAACGAAGTGCTGCGTACGACGGTACGGCGGTAGATAGGACGGCCATGCATGCAACCGGTAGGTGGTCCGGCGGATCATAGCCAAGGCGCCACCGCATGGCTGCAGTGGCGAGCAAACTGCCGCCTTTCGGGTTCACAGAACCCGGAAGGCGGCCTCTTCCGCTCAGAAGCGCAAGGTTGCCGTAAGCATGGCGGCGCGCGGGGCGCCCACCTGCAGGGTGGCGAACTGGCCCTGCGGATCGTTGGCAATGAAACCGTTGGTGCCGATGGAGCCGAAGTACTTCTTGTCGGCCAGGTTGGTCACGTTGAGGGCGAACTTCAGGTCCTGCACCACACCGACCTTGCCCACGTCATACGCGGCGCCCAGGTTGAACAGCCAGTACGACGGCACCGAGGCGTCATTGGTATAGGTGTAGTAGCGCTTGCCGGTGTAGTTGGCCGACACGCGCAGGTCCCACGGGCCGTGGACCCAGGCCAGTTCGCTGAAGAACAGCTGCTTGGGGCTGTCGACGACGGTCTTGCCCTTGGTCGGCACCACCGTGTTGCCGTCCATATAGTTGTCGTCGTAACGCGAGCGGTTGTACGACAGCGAGTTGTTCCAGCGCAGTTCCGGCGTCAGCTTGAGGTTGAACGCCAGCTCGGCGCCGCGGCTGGTGGCCGAACCTACGTTGGCATAGCCGCTGGGGCAGCCCACGATGCCGCTGCACTGCGAGATCACCAGCAGGCGGTTGTCGAACTTCACGTCATACAGGGCCAGCGAGGCTTCGTAGAAATCCGTCACGCTGCGCACGCCGCCTTCGATGGTGCGCGACTGTTCCGGCTTCAGCTTCTTGCCGAAGGTGTCGAATGCCACCTGGGTCGTCGCCAGCGGGCCGGTCACACCGGCCTGGAACGCTGCGATGTTCTTCGCGTAAGAGGCGAACACTTCGTAGCCGTCGCCCAGCTTGTAGCTGGCGCCCACCTGCGGCAGGAAGTTCTTCTTGGCGGTCAGGTCACCGGTCGCGTAGGTCTTGATGGTGCCCGGCATGTTGCGCGCTTCCACCTTGGTGTCCGGCGCCTTGAAGCCCACATCGATCGACAGGCGGTCGTCGAGCAGATGCATGCTGTCCTGGATGTAGTACTGGCGCGTGGTGGTTTCGTAGTGCTGGTAGAACAGGCGCAGGTCCGGGTTCTTGAGGAACTTGCGGTCGTCCACCGGGCCGGTGATGTAGTAGAAGTTGCGCTGCACGTTGTGGTTGCTGTCCTCGTACCACACGCCGGCTTCGAGGTGATGCGAGCCGATGTCCCAGTTCAACGCGGCGGTCGCGCCAGCGCGATCGATGCCGTACTCAGTGGTGCGGATCGAGATCGGCGTCGCCTGCGGCGTGCCCGGGAACGACGCCTGGTACGGCGTGAACCAGTGGCCCTGGCCACGATCGTAATGGTAGTAACCGGTGGCCTTCAGGCGCAGGCCTTCGGCCAGCGCGAAATCGCCGAACACGCTGGCGATGCGGTCCTTGCGCACGCCGCGGCCCGCGTAATACGCATCGTCCGGATTGTTGACGCCACCGGTGTAGATGCCCTTGGCCGCGTTCACCGCGCGGCTCCAGTCCGGCGCGTAGTTGTCCCAGTTCCAGCCCAGGCGATGCAGCATGTCCAGCGACAGATCCTGATAGTCGGTCTCGTCGCGATCCGAGGTGGTCAGCAACGCACCGATACGGCTGTCGCCGAAGTCATAGGTCGCCTTGACGTTGAACTGCATCTGCTCCTGCGAGCCGTCGCCCTTCCACTTGTCCACATTGGAGTACGCACCGGACAGATACATGGCGAAGCCGTCCTTGTTGCCCGTATCCAGGCGCACATAGGTGCGGCGCGCGCTGTCCGTGCCGATGCCCTGCGCAAAGGTCAGGCCGTAGTTCGGCGTGGGATCGGAAGAATAGAACTGCACCGCACCACCCAGATCGCTGGTCGATGCCGTGCCGAGTGAGCCGATGCCTTCGGCCAGCTCCGCGCTGCCCAGGTTCTCGGCGATCAGCGCGCGGCTGATGTGCAGGCCGTTGTTGTTGCCGTAGCTCATGTCGCCGAGCGGGATGCCGTCCAGCGTGAAGCCGAGGCGGCTCTGATTGAAGCCGCGCAAGCTGAAGCGCGTCGACCATTCATACGCACCGAACGGATCGGCCGATTCGAAATGCACGCCCGGCTTGCTCGCCAGCACCTTCAGCGGGCTGGTACCCGGCGGCAGCACTTTCACGTCTTCGACGGTAATGCGCTGCACCTGGCGCGATTCGCCCTGGCCGATCACCGACACCGAATCCAGCGTCTTGGCCTTGTCGGCAGCGGCATCCGCCGCCGCGGGCGTCGCATCGTTGTCGGCGGCAACGGCCACACCATGCAGCGCCGCGAACAACGCAAGCGCGAGGCCGGTCATACGGATGGAACCCTTGCGAACTGACATGCGTACATTTCCTTTGCGCAGCCGTCCCCCTTGGCGGGAAGCCACGTCATCAAATGAGTGAATGGATGGAACTGGGAGCTGCCCCCCTAGCGGTGTGCGCCGTGCGCGACACACCCCCAGCAGCCGTACTCACAAGCATGGAGCGTGATTGTTAAAGCGAATTTACATTCTCAAGTCACGCGGTCTATGGACGTCCATATAAATGCAACAACTTCGCAGATACGTGCGCCGTTCCCGGCAGTTGCTCAACGCGTGAGCAATGCCTTGCCTTCAGCTTTCGGCAAACTGACGCCAAGCAGTCGCGCCAGCGTCGGTGCGATATCGCGCATGTCGATCGCGCCAAGATTCGTTCCTGCCGGCACGCCCTTGCCCTCGATGAGAAAGGTGGAGCGCATCGCCGACAGCGACGGATCGTAGCCATGCATGCCGCGATAGTGGCTCGACGTGGGTAGTGGCGCATCGGGCTTGATGGCCATTTCATAGCCCGGCTTGAACAGCACGAACCAGTTGGCCTGCGCCGTACCACCCTGCTTCACCAACTGCGCATGGTCGAGCACGCGGTCGATGCCGTAGGCGGGATTGCCCTGCAGCTGCGTCAACAGGGTGGATACTTTCGCCGACGTCGTAGCATTGCCCGGCTCGCGCAACACAATCGCCGCACTGCCGCCGTCGTTCCACGGCATCGCCTGCCACTCCGTCACCGCGCCATCCTTGATCGTGATCAGTCCGGCCTGGATAAAGGGCGCGTAGAGATTCACATCCTGCTGCACCGGCAGGAAACCATGGTCGGAAACCACCGCGACCACGCCATCGGGATGCACCCGCTGCGCCACGCTCATCAGCTCGCCGACAAGACCATCGATGCGCTCCAGCGTGCGCTTCGCTTCCGGCGTGTCCGGACCGCTGGCGTGCTGCTCGTGGTCGAGCGAGGCGAGATAGGCCGTCATGAAAGCCGGCTTGCGCTCTTCCAGCAGCTTCACCGCGAAGCGTGTGCGGTTCTCATCGCCAGCCAGGCTTTCGTCGATGCCATCGGCATACGGCCCGAGGTCTTTTTCCAGCGCGGGCAACAGACCCGGTGTCGCCAGCGCCGCGAGCAGCTTGCGGTCGTCCGGCAATCCGGTGCGCCAGATCTGCGGCAGATTCCAGTCCACCGTCGCACCGACGCTCACCGGCCAGTGCACATTGCCCGTGCTGAGACCCGCCGCATGCGCGGCATCCCACAAAGTCGGCACGCGGATATCGCTGGCATACCAGGCCCAGCCCTGCTGGTTCTTGTTGCTGGGGTCGAAGGTGAGATTGCCGCCGATGCCATGCACATCCGGCGACACCCCGGTGAGCAAGGTGGTGTGGCTGGGATAGGTCAGCGTAGGCAGCACGCCGCGTACCTCGCTGGCATAGCTGCCCTGCTTCATGAAGCGCTGCAGATTGGGCAATTTGAGACCGTGCTTCTGCGCTTCGAGCACATCGGCTGGACGTAGGCCGTCGATGGAGATCAGCAGGACAGGCACGGCATGTGCCGTGGCGATGGAGGCCAGGCCGAGCAGACCGGCGGCGAAGCAGCGAGTGAAGGTGCGCATGGGTTTACCGGCAGATGAAGAACTGCCGAGTGAAAGAGGCGGCGGTTTCAGGCTGATGACAGGAGCGCGTAACGTCTCGGCCTTCTTTTGCGCATTGGGTGCTGAAGTGCCCTGGCCCATGACGCGTCGATTCTGCGATTGGTGAACTGACGCAATTGCACGTTACCGCGACACCGACTTTCTCCGCGTTCCGCTAAGCAATCGACTGGAAGCACTCAAAGGCGACCGAGCGCCGCGCAGTCGGCGCGGCAGAATCAAAGCCGGGACCAGAATGCCATCCCGTCTCCGTCTTAATAGTGCACCACTACGCTCTGTTTCGATCGTCCCGAATGGGCGGCCATATAGACATACATGGTCGCCCCCCTGGTCGTTAATGTTGGCTGAGATCGGCTACCCGACTGATGCGTCAAAAAAACTGGAACCGTCTTCAAACCAAGTCTGTCCATCATTCACGAAGGAGATGGTCGCGTACTGTGGTACGACTCGTGGCGAATGTTTCAGCTGCAAATTCCCACCAGACGCTGAAACAAATGTTATGCCGCCGGCACCTGCTTGCACGGTGACACGCTGGCCTTGCCCCAGGTTCGACAGGTTAGCAATCATCACCGTGGCACCGGAAAACTGGTAGTAGTTGCGTCCCGAGCTCAACTGCATGCTTGCAGCGGCAGTCCTATCGAACGGCGCATCCGTCTGCCCACCGGTAATTACGGGTGGCAGCGCCTGTGGTGTAAACGATTGCCCAGAGATTTCATTGTGAACCTGCCGAAAATGGCAATCGCTCACCATGCAACGAGGTGGATTGTTGACAAAGTTAATTCCGCCGACCCCAAACTGCCGTATCCGGCAATCCGATATTTTCGTATCTGATGCGGTCCCGTTTACGGTTACCCCGTATGCAAAGGTACCCGTTGGAGATCCGCTGATTTCACAATCAAGCAAAGAATTGGCTGGACCATTGATCACCACCGATCCGTACGCGATGGCAACCCCATGAGCGACACAACTATCAGCATTCGCATCGAACATGATCGCCTGGGAACTCGGGTTCGCAACACCGATCCAGCCGCCTATGATCTGCACTCGCTCCGCGTATTCGAGCCATATCCCGCCAGACGTTCCATCCGCCTCTAGGTCGGGCTGTACTATGAAAATATTTTGCCCTGAACCGCCAACCGGGTTCGTTTTGATGTGAATCCCGAACTGACTGTACGACTGTGCCGTCACTCTGTTAATTACGATTCCGGCGCAACCGGAGCCCATGTCAACGCAATGACCGGCAATACTCGTAAATTCGAGCTCATCCAAGTATCCATCCACGGTGCGGAGGGCAATATTTGTGGGGTCTCCCGACAAAGAGACTCCCGCACCGTTCAAGAAATTGAACCAAGAGCGCTTGATGTAAAAAGTGGTAGTGTTGGAGACGGTGATGCCGTTGAAAAGCAAGGGCGCCCCACCCACAGACTCTCCATAGAAATCGCAGTTCTGAATCGTGATGTAGTAGGTGTATTTCAGGTTAATGCACGATCCCGTAGTGAACGGCGCCACCCCTGACCCGGGAACGAAGTTGAAGCCGTCGATAACGGTATTTGCGGAACTCGCTGCTCCTGAAGCTGTTCCATCACCAACGACAAAAGCATCTATGCCAGGGGACGAAATCACAATTTCTGCGGCACCCCTCGTGCAGTAGAGGGTAATCGGACGCATTATTTTTATCGGCGAGGTGATTTTATATTCACCTTTGGGAAAGAGAAGTGTGCATCCAGAGGAATTATCTATCGCCTTTTGTATGGCTTGGGTATCGTCTGCAACACCGTCACCCACGGCACCGAATGTCGTTACACTGACGAATGTACTTGCCGCGGATTGAGCATGAGCGGTTGAGGGCGCAATGAATGGCGCCGCCATGGCCGCCGGAAGCAATCCTAATATTTCGCGTCTTTTCAATTCCTTCTCCTCAATGATTTTTATCAGGGCATCCAATTGCGGACCTGATCATAACCCTGAGGAATCAAGCTAAGCGAAGAAAAGAACGCACCCGACTGCCGGAAAGTACCGCACTTCAAACAGCGCGGCAGCCGCCCTCTCACGTGTACGTGAATACCATTGGCGGTGACAAGTAGTCGATCTGATTCTGTCTGGATAGTTGGCGCCTGCGCGATTGTCCAGCAACAAGCTTCGCGCGCAATCAGAGAGCTCTCGTACCTGCCATACAGAAAATCGTCAGCGCAACGCAAAGGACGCCAGTCCGTTTGGATAAGAAAGGGGCGGCGTCTTCATGACTATGACAAAAGCCCCGTGCCGTCATCGCAAGGACCGACACAAGCCCCGCCCGCATCGGCCGCGCCGCCAAAAACCATTACCTGCCGTCGACGGCTTTGCGACCGATGGCCGGATCGTCGGTGAAGAACGCATCCACGCCGGCATCGAGATAAGCACGGATCTCCGCGATGGAGCCGGCCTCGTTGAACGCCTTCGGATCGCTGCCTTGCCAGAAGTTCTTCGCCTGGAAGTGGTTCTCCGGGCGGAACGTGTATGGATGCAGCTCCAGCTTCACCGCATGCGCATCGTGCGCCAGCGACGTCGGCTGCCCGAGCGTGCCGTCCTTCGCCAGCGGAATGATGGCGCGGATATTGGGACCGATCGCATCGGCATAGCCAGCGATGTCGCGCAGGCCGGCTGGCGTCATCATCTCGCCGTAGGTCAGCTTGCCGCCGGCCGCGACCACGTCGTAGGGCTGCTCTTTGGCGTCGTCGAGCAACTGCAGCAGGTGGATGTTCGGATGGCTCTTGCCGAGCTTGTCGCGCAGATAGCGCAAGTTGGCGATCTCGAACGACTGGATTTCCACCGGCGCCGTGCGCGTGTACGCATGCGCGGCGAGAATCGCCAGCACGCGGTCTTCCATCGGCAGCTTGGCCTTCTGGAAGTAGGTGCCGTGCTTGATTTCGGGAATGATGCCGATCACACGCTCGCGCGTGGCCGATTCCGTCGCGACGAAATCGATGATCTCGTCCAGCGTGGGAATCTGGAACTGGCCGTCGTACTTGGTGCTGCGCAGTTCCGGCAGACGTTCGCGCGCACGCAGGGTTTTCAGTTCGGCCAGCGTGAAGTCTTCCGTGAACCAGCCGGTGACCGCATGGCCATCGATGGTCTTGGTGGTCTTGCGCCCGGCGAATTCCGGATGGCTGGCGACATCGGTGGTGCCGCTGATCTCGTTCTCGTGACGCGCCACCGGCACGCCGTCCTTGGTCATCACCAGATCCGGCTCGATGAAATCGGCGCCGTCGGCGATGGCTTTGCCGTAGGAAGCCAGCGTGTGCTCCGGACGCAGCGCACTGGCACCGCGATGGCCGATCACCAGGACTTTGGCGGCGATGGGCTTTTCAACAGCGTGAGCGGCGTAAGGCAAGGCCAAGCCCAAGGTAGCGAGAGCGATCCAGCATAGCGGTTTCATGGGCGGATCCGAGGTGATTGGTTAGCGCAAGGAATGCGGCGGTATCGCTAGGGCTTACCCCTCCCCAACCCTCCCCTGCGAGCAGGGGAGGGAGCTGGCCATCGCAAGCTTTAGCTCCTCCCCCTGCTTGCAGGGGGGGGTTGGGAGGGGGTGAATCCTTGCGACGCCCGATCAGAACTTCACATCCAACGTCAGGAAACTCTGCCGCGGCGCACTCGCGTGGAATGCCAGCTGCCGCCCGTTCGGATCGGTGTTGGCGAACGCCGTAAGGTTGGAAGCGTAGCGCTTGTCCGTGAGGTTGGTGACGTTCAAGGACAGGCGAATGTCCTGCGCAAACCATGCCGCGCCGAAGTCGTAGCCCGCACCGAAGTCGAACGAGGTGTAGCCGCCAAAGCCCTGGTCATTGGTATAGGTGTAGTAGCGCGTGCCGGTGTACTTGCCGCGCAGGCTCACGTTCCACGGGCCGTAGACCCAGCTGATTTCGCTGGCGAACATGCGCTTGGGCGTGTCGACCGTGACCTTGCCCTTGGTCGGCACGGTGATGCCGTTCTGCACATAGTCGTTGTCGTAGGTGGAGCGGTTGAAGGACGCCGAGTTGTACCACTGGAAATGCTCGAACGGTTTCCAGATGAAGGTGAACTCCGCGCCCTTGCTGCTTACCGAGCCCACGTTATAGAAACGCGTGGTACACGCTGGCGTGGTGCCCTGCTGGATGCTCGGGCAGGGGTTGAGCGAGAGCAGGCGGTTGTCGAACTTCACGTCGTACAGCGCCGCCGATGCTTCGAATTCGCGCTCCACGTAGCGGTAGCCGCCTTCGATGGTGCGCGACTGCTCCGGCTTGAGGTTGCCCTGCGTGGCATTGAACGAGGACTGCGTCACCAGCAGCGGGCCGCTGGCGCCGCCGCCCTGAAACGCGGCGATGTTCTTCGCGTAGGAGAGGAACAGCTCCTGGTTCGCGTCGATCTTGTAGCCCAGGCCGATCTGGGGCAGTAGATTCTTGTCCGCCTTCAGGGTGCCATTGGCGACCGGCGCCTCGAAGTTGCCGGTGGCTTGCTTCGCGGTCATGGTGGTGTGCGGGCTCTTTACGCCCACATCCACGCTGAGCTTGTCGTCAAACAGCTTGAAGCTGTCCTGCACATACGCCTGTCGCGTGGTGATCACGTAGGCCTGGCTGAACAGGCGGCGGTTCGGGTTGCTGAGGTAAGTGTCGTCGTTGATCGGACTGGTGCTGATCGTATAAGGGATGTAGTAGAAGTTGCGCTCGACGTTGTGATGGTTCTGCTCGTACCACACGCCGCCTTCCAGGTGATGCCCGCCGATGTCCCAGCCCAGCGAGGCGATGGCGCCGGTACGGTTGATCTTGTAGTTGGTGCTGCGGATCGAGATCGGCAGCTCCTGCGCCGTACCCGGATTCGACTTCTGGCCCGGCGACCACCAGTGGCCCTGACCGGCGTTCTCATGGTGATAGACCTGGCCATGCAGGGTCACGCTTTCGCTGGGATTGAAGTCGCCGGCGAGGTAGTACAGATCGTCGCGACGCAGCGCACGGCTCTGGTAGTAAGCGTCATCGATATTGTCGACGCCACCGGAAAATCCGCAGCGCGCGTCCTTCGCACCCTTGATGGTGTAAGCCGGCGAGCAGTACGCCGCGGCCAGCGCACGCTTCCAGTCCGGCGCGTAGAGATTCCAGTCCCAGCCGAGGCCACGCCCCATGCCGCTCTTGGAGAGATAGGCGTAATCGGCCTGCGAGGTGCGCGAGGTATCCGCGAATGCAGTGATGCGGCCGCCGTCGAACTGATACACCGCCTTGGCATTGAACTGCTTGGTGGTGGTCGGCGAACTCGGCGGCGCCCACATGTCGGCGGTGGCGCGAATGCCGGAGAGGTACATCGAGAAGCCGTGATAGTCGCCGGTATCCAGACGCAGATAGGTGCGGCGGTTCTGGTCGCTGCCGAAGGTCTGCCCGAAGCGGCCACCGAACTTGGCTTCCGGATCGGCCGAGAAGTACTGGATCGCACCGCCGAGATTGCTGGTGGAGGCGATGCCGAGACTACCGATGCCTTCCGCCAGTTCGGCGCCCACGGCGTTCTCGGAGATCAGTGCGCGGCTGATGTTGAGGCCGTTGTAGTTGCCGTAGGCGTTGTCGCCGAGCGGCACGCCATCCAGCGTGTAGCCCAGGCGCTGGCCGTTGAAGCCGCGCAGGCTGATGGTCTGCGATTCCTCGTTCGCGCCGAACGCATCGTTGGACTGCACGTTCACACCCGGCATGCGGTTCAGCACCTTCTGGATGCTGGTACCGGCCGGCAACACGGTGGTATCCGCCGGCGTCACGCGCTGCACCTGGCGCGTTTCGCCCTGGCCGATCACGGAGACGCCTTCGAGGTTCTTGGCGGTATCCGGCTTCGCGGTGGCCGCGTCAGCGGCGGGCTGATCGACATCGTTCGCAAAAGCAGCGGGAACGACACTGGCAAGGACGATGGCTACAGCCGCAGCCAGCAGATTCTTCTGCATGTAGGGAGACTCCAGTTGAAGCGGCGCCGGTGGAGCGCGGGGACCGCTTATCGTGGAGTTGTTACGTGTACGTTCTTTGACACTGCGATGACGCGCCGCGCACTACGAGGCAGAGTGCGCTCCGCGAGAGACGGCCGATTGACTCAGATAGTCGGTAGGCGTAGCACCCATGATGCGATGGAACATGCTGCAGAACGCACTGCTGCTCGCATAGCCCGCATCGCGTGCGACCGTCTTGATGGGGTGGCCCAGGCTCATCTGGCTGAGTGCCCGGGCAAGGCGGACATGCTGCCGCCAGCGCACGAATGACATCTTCAACTCACTTTCGAATAGCCGCGCCAGTGTCCGGCTGCTTGCACCAACGCGCTGGGCCAGTTGTTCCAGCGATTCCACGCGCGATGTTTCATCCAGCAGCCGCTGGCAGACTTTCTTCAGGCGCGGGTCGGACGGCACGGGAATATGGAAAGCCGTTTCGTCCGCCTCTTGCAGCTCGTGCAGCAACAGCGGTGCCATCACCTCCATGCGCTCGCCGTCTTTCTCCCCATGCGCCTGGACGGCCGCAAGGATGAGCTCCCTGAGCAGGGCGGACACAGCGAGCACCCTGCAATGCGTTCCAAACAACGCGCTGGTATCACGATCGAGATACAGCATGCGTACGGCCACCTGGCCTTCCATATGGATCTCGTGCGCCATGCCGATCGGTACCCATAGCGAGCGCTGCGGCGGCACGATCCAGATGCCTTCGCGCGTCGTCACCTGCATCACGCCCGACGCGGCATAGATAAGTTGCCCGCGCCGATGCCGATGCTTCGGGATATGGCAGCCCCGCGGGTAATCCTTGGCGAGCGCCGTCATCGGCCATGAAGACACACGCCGCACGTACTGTCTGAAACGCGACATCGGATGACTCCATCTCTGTATACGGACAGGGCTAGGCTAAGTCTGAACCTGCGGAGTCACCGCAACAACGGTCGGCGAAGACACCCATGAGCACACCCATCATCACGCGGCGCACCGTACTCAAGGCCGGCGTTGCCCTGGCCGGAGCGCTGGCGCTCGGCGATCTTGGTCTCCAGGCGAAATCTCGCGCCGGCGAACGGCCGACCCTGGTGGTGTTCTGGTTGAATGGCGGGCCGGCCGGCCTGTTCAACAGCGCGGATTCCTTTCTTGCCAACGGCGCGTTCGGCGTCACGCCCAACAATGTTCGCGCCCTGGGCAATGGCCTTTATGTCGACGCCGGCTCAATGGGCATGCTGCCCTCGCCAGCGCTGGCGCATATGGCAGCAATCCCGTTCCGGCACGGGCTCTATTCCCACAATGACTCGCGCGCCGCGGTACTGCAGACAGGTTCGCGCAGCCAGCTGTTGCGCATGGCGGCAGCCATGCCGGATAGCGCGACCCCCTGCGCCATCGTCAACAATCTCGGCCTGCCCGTGGGCGTCTCTGCGAATCCCGCGGCCGAGGGCTCCATCGCCTTCGAACGCATCGAGAAGCTCAATGACGCGCGCCGATCCTTTCCCATGCCGGAGTTCGACGCTATTCGTCATGTCTACGGCGTTCCTGCCGGCAGCATCGCTATCAACGACCAACGTTCGACCTTTGCCAGCGTCGAAGCGCTGATCCACGCGGGGACCGGCGTCATTTTTGCGCAGCCCGCCTACACCGGACGACAGGATCGCCAGTTCGATACGCACAAGGATGACGTGGGGAAGGCCGCGCGCGAGATCATGGCTCCGGTTACGCCATCACTCGTCACCTTCCTCAGCCGCGTCATGGCCATGCCCGGGCGTAATGTGGTGACGCTGCTGACAGGCGAGTTCAGCCGCACCCTGCCCGGATCGGATCACGCGAAAGGCGGGACAGCAACGGTCATCGGCAAGTACGTCAAAACCGGTAGCGCGGGACGTCAGCAGCCTGACGGCTCACCGCCCGAGGATGCGGCCACGCCAGATGGACTCTGGGCATATGTCGCCGCGGCCTTGCGTCTCGGCGAACGCGCGCCCTTCGGCGCCAATCCGCACCCCGAACTGCTGCTGGGATAGCTCGGCGCGGTATAGAACATTGCTAAAGACACCATGACGGCCAGCGATGGGCCGCCATGGCGCCTCGCGAGCTTCTACTGCTTCACCGCAGGCGTATTTACCTGCTTCAGCCATGCCTGATAGGCCGGCCGATCCACCGGCACACCATCGGCATTGCAGCTACCGAGCTTGCACAACTCGGCACGGATCAGCGGCGAGTGCTGCACGATCACGTGGAAGATCGCGTTCTGCTCGATCTCGCCGTGGAAGGCCTGAGCACCCGGGCCATTGGCGAAGACCGCCACATCTTCGCCGCCATGCGTTTCCGCCTTCAGCGGCACGATGGATTCCTGCATGTAGTCAGGATCGGTGGTATCGACCTTACTCAGATCCGGGCGTCCCTTGCTGATGTGCTCGTATTCGCTGGGATTGTGCGGATAGCGCTTGCTGCCTTCCGGCTGGCGGTTGCTGGCGCCGGTGTAGCCCGGGCCGTTGGCGAAGCCGAGCGTGGTGTACGGCTTGCCGGCCGCATCGCGCGCCATGCCTGCGCCACCTTCTTCGTCGTAGCTGTCGGTGTGGCCCTTGACCACATCGAGAATGCCGTTGCCACGCTTGGGATAGCCGGCGAAGGTCATCGTATGCGAGTGATCGGCGGTGACGACGATCAGCGTATCGGCGGGGTCGGTATGTGCCAGCGCCGCCGACACGGCATCGGCGAACGCCGCCGTTTCGTCCAGCGCACGATACGCATTGCCCGCGTGCAGGGCGTGATCGATGCGGCCGCCTTCCACCATCAGGAAGAAACCGTTCGGATTCTGCTTCAGCACTTCGATGGCGCTGGCGGTCATCTCCGCCAGGCTCGGCTCGCCGGCCTTGTCCTTGGCGCGCTCGTGCTCAAAGTTCATATGCGACGGCTCGAACAGGCCAAGCAGGCGCGGCGTATGCGCGAGATCCAGCGCCTTCAGCTGCTTGTCGTTCCACACATACGCACCGCCCGGATGCTTCGCCCTCCACTCCGCGATCAGATCGCGGCCGTCGAGGCGCTGACCCACCTTGTTGGCATATTCCGGATCGGTCTCACCCGCCGGCATGAACTCGGTGCGGCCGCCGCCCATGGCGACGGTGAGGCCGTCGATGGCGGGGAAATCCACCAGCTGTGCGGCGAAATCCTTGCAGCCCTGCGCCTTCGCTTCCGGCGTCAGCTCCGCATCCACTTCCCAGTTGCGCTCCGGCAGATGGCCGTAAGTCGCCGCCGGCGTAGCGTGCGTGATACGCGTGGTGGTGATCGCGCCGGTACTCATGCCCGCCGCCGCCGCCAGCTCCAGCGTGGTCACCAGCTCCTGTCCCTTGCTCGCCGCGCAATCCTGGCGGCGCGGTACCTGCGACACACCGATGAAACCGCCGCGCGTCTTCACGCCCGTCATGATCGCCGTCATCGTGCCCGCCGAATCCGGCGTCTGCTGATCCGTCTCATACGTACGGCTCAACGCACTAAACGGAAACTGCTCGAAACTCAAGCGGTAACTCTCGCCATCCACACCCTTGCGCTGCCCCGCATACACATGCGCCGCCGCAATCGTGGGAATGCTCATGCCATCGCCCAGAAACACAATGACATTCTTCGCCTTCTGCCCCCGCGCATTCGCCTGCGCCGAAGCCTGCACCGCCTGCGCCGCGCCATTGCGGAACCACCACTGCGGCGTTTCGCCATCCGGCCGCTGGATCGCAGGCACATCGATCGCCGCAGCACGCGAACCCTGCGGCGGCGTCACCGCCTGACTCGCACAAGCACTCAGCAAAGCCGTCACAGCGAGCATCAGCCCGCAACGCGCGAGCCGTGGAAGATGATTCATCAGAGAGCCCCTTTCGTCAGCTTGATGTCAGCAAGCGGGCGATGATAGCCCAGGCAAATGTCACTTCGTGACTTCATGCGGGAAGCGGGGAAACGCTATCTCAAGTACTCACCCCTCCCCAACCCTCCCCTGCGAGCAGGGGAGGGGGCAGGAGCAACATCGTTCTGGATCTTCGAGTCCGCAGTGGAGCAGTGAAGGCCTCGAAGAAAACCATCCCGACGTCTGACACTGGAGAAGGCGCCGCTACGAAGCGCACCGCCTGCTCTTCAGGCCATTTCTCTTTGGTTACTTTCTCTTTGGGCCAGCAAAGAGAAAGTGACCCGGACCGCGGCAGCGGTTCGGAAGCCCGCGGCAGACGAGCCAGGGCACGCAGACGCGAAAGTCGAAGCGCACCACTACTGGATGACCAGCTTCGCTGTTGTAAAGCGCCTCCGGCCTGCGCCGGAATGACGGAGTAGGGAGAGATGTCGCAAGGATCGAGCGTTCTCCCGAGGAGAGAGGAAGTCAGAGCTTCAAGTACCAGCGCCGCCTATCCATCACCCAAACAATCACCCACCACACAAAAACAAACACCACCGCAAACGCCAGCGAAGCCACATACGGCCCCGCCACCGGCACCATCCACGAAGCAAACCCCACCCGATAAAGCGGCTCCTGCAAACCCAACCCAGGCAACAGAATCTGCATCAACTCCGACCCCGCATACGCCGCCACCGCATTCACCCCGAACCGCCGCCCCCACGCAGGCCACCCACGCTGATCAACCAGCACATGGAACAGCACCAGCGCCAACATGGCCCACCCACCGGTCCACAACACGAACGACGACGTCCAAAGATTCTTGTTGAGCGGAAACACCAGCGACCACAGCGCACCCAGCGCCAAAGCCATCACGCCGCCGAACAGCAATGCCTTGATCTGCCCCCGGCGCAGCCAGTCCCCGGCCCGCAGACCCAACAGGCAGGTTGCGATGGAAGGCAGTACGCCGAGCAAGCCCTCCGGATCGTGGCCACGCCCGCTCGCCGCATCGATCTGATACACAAAGGGACCGAACACCGCGCTATCAAAGCGGCTGACCACATTGCTCCACGGCTCCAGCGAGCCACCCAGCACCAACAATCCCCAGTAACCCAGCAGGAGCGCGGCGAATGAAGCCCATTGCGCACGTGGGCTCGTATAGATCTCGAACGCGGCCACCGCCGCGAAGCACACGCCGATCCGCTGCAGTACGCCGGGGAAGCGCAGATGCGTGCCGGGCATGATCAGCCACGCCAGCACATTGATCAGCAGGCCGAGCGCCACGATGCGCAGCGCGCGCACCCATGCCGCGCGCATCAGCGATGGGCGATCCGCGCCCTGCTCCAACCGCGGCCCGATCGCCAGCGCCACCGACACACCGACCACAAACAGAAAGAACGGAAACACCAGATCGGTCGGTGTGCAGCCGTTCCATGCCGAATGCTCGAGTGGTGCGAAGACGTGCCCCCAATCGCCCGGGTCGTTCACCAGCAACATCGCGGCCACGGTGCAGCCGCGCAGAGCGTCGACCGAAGCGAGCCGCCCTGTCGCGCTCATTTCACCGTGCTCGGAGTCAGGCTGACACGCTCCAGTCCGTAGAGCGGACCGGTGATGGGCGCGGTGAAGATCAGGCAGAGATCATGCGTACCGATGTGATCCGGCAATCCCGCCGCCAGCGTGAAGCGGCGCGGGTTGGTCGCGGGGTCGGGCAGCGGCATGCTGGCGAGGGCCGGCCCGTCACACGTATCGAGATGCACCACCAGCTCGCCGAACTCGGTCTTCGCCGGGCGCGACACGACCAGCCTGGCTTCGTGGGCCAGTTGATAGTTGCGCTCCAGACGTGCCGCTTCCACGTGAATCGAGGTCACGCCATCCAGACGCGCCTGCGGGAAGAACTGGCAGGTATCGAATACGTTGATGCTGTAGGCAGGCGCAAGGGTGGTCGCGTCCGGCGTGGGCTGCACGCGGAGGCGGAAATCGCTGCCGGGGCAGTTCGGCAACTCTGCGCTTTCGCGACTGAGCAGGCTGACAGCGTCGAGTACGCGGCTGCGCGGCGCGGCGAGCGGCCGGCCTTGCCCATCCAGCGCTACCGCGCGCACGGTCGCCGGCAGGCTGGTTTCGAACGGCCCCTGATAAAGCGGGGATTGTGCCGTCGGCGTGCTGTTGTCGAGCGTGTAGTGCAGCTCACCGTAAGCGGCCTGGTTGGCCAGCGTCACCCTAGCCTTGCCGCTGACGAGCGCCGCGTTGCGGTCCACCTCGATCGACGGCGCGAATGCGCTATCCGCATAAACGATGCCTTGCGCACGGTAGCGGGCCAGCTGTGTCGGCATGCGCGTGAGGAAGCCGGACCAGTCGCGTGCGGACGCTGGCGACCACAGTACCTCCGACAACGCATCAAGGCGCGGGAATACCGCGTGCTGCACATGTGTGGCGCTCGGCATGTGTTCGGTCCACACATTGGCCTGCGCACCGAGTACGTGCGCGGCCTGCTGCGCGGTGAGTTCCTTGGGCACGGGCTCGAAGGCGTAGACGCTGGCGAGATCGCGCACCGGAATGCGGCCAGTGGTTTCGTCGGCGCGGTCGCTCTGCAACTGATCGAAATACAGATCCGGCGCGGGCGAGGAGACCACGTCATGGTCCTTCTGCGCTGCCTCGATGGCGCCCTTGACGCCACGCCATGACATCACCGTAGCACTCGCCGGCACACCGCCTTCGAGAATTTCGTCCCAGCCGATCAGGCGGCGGCCGTGCGCCTGCAGATAGCGGCCGACGCGGGCGATGAACCAGCCTTGCAACGCGTTCTCGTCCTTCAGCCCCAGCGCGTGCATCTTCGCCTGCACCGCTGGCGAGGCCTGCCACTGGTCCTTCACTGCTTCGTCGCCACCGAGGTGGATGTAGCACGACGGGAACAACGCCATCACTTCATCGAGCACATGGTCGATGAAGGCGAACGTGGCATCGTCGACGTTGTAGAGATAGGTGTTGACGCCCCAGTCCGGCGAGACAGGCGGACGCTTGCCGGTAACGCCCAGCTCCGGATACGCCGCCACGGCGGCCTGCGCATGGCCGGGCATGTCCAGCTCGGGCACCACGGTGATGTGGCGCTCGGCGGCATAGGCCACGATGGCGCGGATGTCGTCCTGCGTGTAATAGCCACCGTAGCGTGACGGCTCGCCGTCGCGGCTGGCATCGGGTGGCGTGCGCCACGCGCCGATGCGAGTGAGTTCGGGATAGCGCTTGATCTCGATGCGCCAGCCCTGATCGTCGGTGAGATGCCAGTGCAGCACGTTGAGTTTGTGCAGCGCCATCTGATCGAGCAGCGCGCGGATCTCGTCGACGCTCTGGAAATGGCGCGCGGAATCCAGCATCAGGCCGCGCCAACGAAAACGCGGCGCGTCTTCGATATGCAAGGCGGTCAGTTCGACCGGACCGTGCGCTTCGTTCTGCGTCAGCAGCTGCCACAGCGTCACGGCGCCGTGGAAAAGTCCCGCGTCATCGCCTGCGTGAATGCGCACGCCCTTGGCATTGACATCGAGTGTGTAGCCTTCGGCCGGCGTGCCCGCTTTGCTGTCGCGCTTGAGCACGATCGCTTTCGCCGTACCGGCGCTGTCGGCGATACGCAGATCGAGTCCGCGGCTCTGTTTGAGTTGTGCCGCCAGGTAGGTCGCGATGCTTTTGGCCGCGGCATCGTTGCGGTCGACCACGATGACGGTATCGGCATCGATAGTCAGCGATCCCGCCGACCTTGTCAGCTTGGCTGGCATCGGGATGAGTGACAGCGAAGCCGATGGTGGCGCCGGTTGGGCGCCGTCGCCGGCCGCGAGGGCCGTGGTGGAAAGGAGTGCCAGAGTGGCGAGCAGCAGTGTTCTGCTGAAACGGTTTGCAAGAGTCACCGGACATCCTTCCTTTGATCGAATCACCGCCCCATCTTAAAGAGGGGCCCGGACAAAGTCCGGGCCCAATTGGGGAGGTTTGTTGCTCAGTTTGCCACTTACAGCTTGAAGCGCAGGTTCACGTAGTACTGGCGGCCATTGACGTAGAACGCCGACGGCTGGCGGCCATATGCCGGATTGACCGTGTAGTACTTCAACTTCGGGTTGTTGAGGTTCATGGCGTCGAACGAGAGCGCCATCCACTCGTTGATGTTGTAGCCCAGCGAGAATGCGAGGTTGCCGATACCTGCCTGGTAGAAGGTATCGGTACGGCTCACGCCATCGAAGAACGACGAACGGTAGGTGTAACTCAGACGGGCGTTGAACAGGCTGTTCTCGAAGTAACCCGACACGTTGTAGGTGTGCTTCGAGGTGCCCTGCAGCGGCTTGTTGCCGTCAGCATGGCCGCTGGCGTAGGTGTAGTTGGTCTGCACACCGAAGTTCTCGCCGATCGGCTGGATGTAGTTCAGCTCCACGCCCTTGACGTTGCCGTTGGTATTGGACGGAACGCTGACCTGGTAGTTGGAGAAAACATCATGCCCGGCGTTGTTGCTGGCCTGCTGATCCTTGAACAGGATGTTCTGGTTGGCGAAGGTTACGTAGTCGCTCAACTGCATGGTGTACACGCCGGCCGATACCAGGCCGCGCGGTGCGAAATACCACTCCATCCCCGCATCGAAGTTGGTGGCGATCAGCGGCTTCAACTGCGGGTTGCCGCCGCTGCCGGTGTGGGTCAGGTCATCCAACGAGACCGAGCCAGCCAGGGCTGAATAATCCGGACGGGTCATCGTCTGCGACGCGGCGAAGCGCGCCAGCAAATCGTCGGTAAGGTTGAACTTGAAGTTCACGCTGGGCAGCACTTTGCCGTAGCTGTGCTTGTACACGTTCTTGTAGTAGTCGCCGAACGCCGAACCGGTGATCGGAACCGACGAGCTGTACTGCGTCGCAACCGGGGTGTTGTAGGTGATGTTTTCCTTGGTGTCGACGTAACGCACGCCAAAGTTGCCGCTCCAGCGATCGCCACTGAAGTTGGCCTGCAGATACAGTGCCGTGTCTTTCTCGTTGACCTTGTACAGATCCGGCCAGTAGAACCGCGCTACCGGGTCGCGGTTGGCATACTTGGCGTTGAATGCGGCCAGCGCACCCGGGCTGTAGAACCACACCGGACCCGGGGCATTGACGCCAAGATCGCTGTTGAAGCTGCTGGGATAGTGCTGGAACGATTGCGGATAGTTGGCCGGATTCGTCCAATCTCCCTTCGGACCCTGGGCGATTTCACTCTTGCTCTCGCGCGTGTGGTCGGAATAGCGCACGCCGAAATCCAGCGACGACAGAAAGAACTTGGAATCGTCGAAGGCCAACGAGCCATCGGCCTGGTAGAAGTTCTCCTTGTCCTTCACGTGGATGTCCTGGCCACCGAAGATCCAGCCCTGGGAAGGCAGGATGCCGGATGGGGAACTGTTGTCACCGCCCATGCCCCAGTTGGTCGGCGAGCCGGTACCACGCATAGCCCAGTTGGCGCCTGCACCGGCGCCAAAGCCGAGCTCGCTTACATCCTGAGTCGGACTGTCACCCTTACCTTGAGTGGTGCCTATCTGGCCGGTGAAGGTCAGGTGGTCAGTAGCGCGCCAGTCGGCATCCAATGTGGTGTACGCGGATGATGAAGAGGCTTTCGGACGCGAGATCATGTCGTACACACCGTAGGGCGTGTCCTTGCACAACGTGCCGCTGGCAGCATCGCAAACATCGGTCGGGCCAGGCGCCGCGAAGTTCGCATTGGTAAGAACGTTATTCTTGACCTGATAACCCGATTGCAGACCGGCACCGCTCGGCACGAACTTGCTCGCCCACATCATGTAGTTGCGGTTGTAGTTGTCGGCCTTGAGCTTGGAGTAGAAGCTGTTGAGGTTCAGGGTCAGGTTGTCGAGCGGTTTCCACTGCAGATCGATCGCGCCACCTTTGCGCTCACGCGTCTGGGTGAAGAAGGTCTGGCCGGTTTCGTTCGGGTAGTAGACGCCGGCGAGGTCCGGATGCGCGACAGCGATCGGATCCTTGGCGCCGATCTGGTTGTAGCCACCGACGATTTCCTGGCCGTTGCGCTGCAGGCTGCGCTTCTCGTAGAACGCCTGGGCCATCACACCGAAGGTGTTGTCGTTGTTCTTCCAGTTGACCAGACCGCTGAACTGCGGCTTGGTGTCACCCGGCAGATCCGCATAGACGCCGCCGATCGATGCTTCAGCCGTCAGCGGCTTGGCGAACTCCAGCGGCTTGCGGGTAATGATGTCGACCGTGCCCGCGCTGCCGCCTTCCTGCAGCTTGGCTTCGGACGATTTGTGCACGACCACTTCGCTGACGATCTCCGACGGCAGCAGGCTGTAGCTCACGCTGCGGCCCACGGTCTGCACCTGGCTCAACACGAACCAGTCGCCGGTGCCCACGGTGTGACCGTTGACCAGGGTTTGCGTCATGCTGGGGTTGGTGCCGCGCAGACTCACGCGGTCGCTTTCGTCAAAGCCGCCTTCGGTGGCGCTGGACGAGCTGATGTTGACGCCCGGCAGGCGCTGCAGCGTGTCGGCCACGTTCTTGGCGGGCAGCTTGCCGATGTCTTCGGCCGTGATCACTTCGACGTGTGAATTGGCTTCTTTCTTCAGGTTCAGCGATTCGGCTTCGCTGTCGCGGATGCCGACGACGGTGACCTGACCGAGTTCTTTGGCCTTGGCGCGATCCGCCTTGGTCTGCTGCTGCGTCGTACTGGTCGTGCCGGCATCCTGGCCATAGGCCGTGCCGGTGATACAGAGACTGGCGATGATGCTGGCTGCAAGTAGTGTTCTGCGATACGACATGGTGTCCCCCCCTCAGAGGCGCTTGGAATGGCGGATGGTTGGGCGTCCTGCCTGATGTGCTCTGACCGTGTTGCCGCCCGCCTTCGCGTTCCGATGGCGGGTTTTGCATTGCCGCCGCTCCCCTCCCAAGGACGCACGACGGAACGCGGTGGTGCTTAGCCGAACCTTCCGTGCAATAGCTCCAGACTCGTCGGAAGCCTTACCGCCCGCCCCGTTCGAATCACGCAAGGCCATCCCTGGCCTCGCGCGTTTTTCATCACCTGCGCTTACAGATTCACGTGGACGGTGGCCATGTAGCGGCGGCCCGTCGTGTACTCGGCAACCGGCAGATCCTTGGTCGCCAGGTACTGGGTGTACTTGGAATTGAGCAGGTTCATCGCATCCAGCGAGAGCGAGATGTTGTCGGTGATCTTGTAGCCGAGCGACGCGCCCAGATCCTTGTAGCTGCCGGTGGTGGCCGGCGGCGCACCGGCGATGTAGCCACCCGCGAGGTAGCTGCTGCGCCAGTTGTAGGTGAGGCGTGCGCTGAACGGACCCTTCTCGTAGTACGGACTCAGCGAGTACGAATTCTTCGAGCTGTACGGCAGCGCGCCGCCGCTGGCGAGCGTGGCATCGGCGTAGGTGTAGTTGGCCACCAGGCCGAAACCGGTATCGAACAGCGGCTGCTGATAGCTGACGCTGAAGCCCTTCACCTTGCCCGCACCGGTGTCGCGCGGGCGGCTCACCGAGTAGCCGCAGAAACCGTCGGCCGTGCACAGACCCTGCGTGACCTGCTTGGCGAAGGTGGCCGGATCGTTGTCCTTGGCCGAGTTGTAGTGCTGCTCGATCGCGGAGTTGATGAAGATGTAGTTGCTGATGTCCTTGTAGAAGCCGGTCAGGGCCAGCACCGACTGCGGCGCGAAGTACCACTCCGCGGACACCGAGTAGTTGTTCGACTTGTACGGATTGAGCTTGGCGTTGCCGCCCGAACCCGTCAGCACCGAGTCGTTGAGGAACAGGTTGTTCACCTGCATGTTGTACGGCGCGCGGGCGATGACCTTGGCGGCGGCGAAGCGCAGCACGATCGAATCCGTCACGTCATACGACAGGTTCAGCGACGGCAGGAAGTCGTTGTGCGTGGTGGACACCGTCTGGTACCAGCTGGACGGCGGCGGGTAGATCGGCACGCCGCTGTAGTTGTAGCCGCTGGCGTCGTCCACGGTGTGCACGTAACGGCCGCCGAGGTTGCCGCGGAACGGGCCGGAACCGAAATCGATCTGCGCGTAGCCCGCCCAGGTCTTCTCGACGATCTTCCAGGTGCCGTTGACGAACGAACCCGGGTCGTTGTTGCCGCCGTTGGTGGCACGCACCCATGCCCACTCCTTGGCCGGATCGGGCTGCACGTGGTGCTTGGCGCCATCCATCATGCCGGAGAAGTCGCTCAGCGTATCGGAGAGGCCCAGCGTGCCGAGATTGGCGAGCGAGATGGCGCCATTGGGTCCGTAGACATGCTGTTCCATGCTCTCTTCGTGGCGGTTGTAACGCGCGCCGACGAGCAAGGTATTGACGAAACCGTCGAAGTCCTTGGTGAAATCAAGCTGCGCGTACTGATCCTTCGCACTGGCCTTGAACACACCGTAGTTGCCCGGCCAGCCGCCGAGTCCCGGAGCGTCGCCCATGTGCCAGTTGGCCGGATTGGCGGCTGCCGCCGGGCTATCGAACGAGAAGCCCTTGCGGATATCCCAGGTGTAGCCACCGCCGTACACCGGCTCCATCGCCACCTGCGACATGTCGTTGTTGTCGGCCTTGCTGTAGCCGGCCGCACCGCCGATGCTCCAGCCGTCACCGTGATAGGTGGACTTGAGATCGAACGCGGTGGTCTTCACCACTGACTTGCGGATGTTGCTGTCGAGCGTGCCCTGGGCGATGTCGGGGCAGGTCGGGTCATCGAACTTGCCGCAGACATGGCCGCTGGTCACCACGCCGTTGCCACCCTGGTTGAAGCCGGTGATCTGGCCCGGTGTGGCGTGGGTGAACGGATACAGCGACTGATTCCAGTTGTTGAAGTTCTCGCGAACGAACAGGCTGTTGAAGTCGATGTCCCAGTGCTCGTTCGGCTTGAACTGCGCGCCCAGCGTGACGGTGTCGCGCTTGCGGGTCTGCTGGAAGAAGGCCGAGTTGATTTCGTCCGGCACCTTCGCGTTCGGGTTGAGCGAACCGTTGGCGATGCCGGCGGCGACAGCCGGGCTGCTGGCGTAGTCGGAGACCGGGTGGTAACCGAAGATCTCGATGCCCTGGCGGTCGATCTTCTCTTCGAAGTGCTGCGCCGAAGCGATGATGCCGAAGGTCTTGGCGTCGTTCTTCCAGCTGTACAGCACCGAGGCGGACGGCCGCTGCTTGCTGGCCTGGTCGTTGTAGTTCACGCCGAACGAACCGCGCAGCGTGTTGGCCGGCAGGTCGAGCGGCTGCAGGGTATGCAGCAGGATGGTGCCGCCCAGGCTGCCTTCCGGCAGGCGGGCTTCGGGGCTCTTGTACACCTCGAGGCGGCCGACCACTTCCGGCGCCAGCATGGTGAAGTCGAAGCCACGGTTCGGCTGTGCGCCGTACTGCCACGGCGTCTGCGAAATCGGCTGGCCGTTGAGGAAGGTCAGGTTGAGGCTGGGATCGGTGCCGTCGATGCTGACGCGGTCACCCTGGCCGAACTGACGGTCGATGGTCACGCCCGGGATCAGCGCCATCGCTTCGGCGACGTTGGTGTTCGGAAACTTGCCGATGTCTTCGGCGGTGACCGCTTCGATCACCGCGTCTGCATTGCGCTTGGTATCCAGCGACTGCTGCAGGCTGGCACGGATGCCGGTAACGGTGACGGCCTGCAGCTCGGTGGCCTTGGCCTCTTCCGCGCTCTTCGGCTTGGTGCTGGTCTGTGTGCTGTCCTGCGCGTGCAATGCCCCGGCCATACAGAGGCTGGCGATGATGCTCGCGGCGAGCAAAGTTCTGCGGTGTGACATGTGCTTACTCCCTCAAAGGCTTGACCGCCGGAGATCCTTGTGGGGTATCCATGACGGTGTGACTGGCGGGGCGGGGAGCCCTGCTCCTGGATGCTGCGATGACTACTGCGTGGTGCTGTCTCCTGGCTGGGTGCTGTACCCATCCAGGTACATGCCGGCCGCGCCGATCACGCCGAGCTGGCCGTGTTCCATCAGGCGAACGGGAACCTGCTGCAAGAAGGCACGCATCACCCCCTTGTTGAAGAAGCGCTGCTTGAACGAACTGGTGGCCAGCACGTCGCGGATCTGCGGCAGGATGCCGCCGGCGAGAAACACGCCGCCGCGCGCGCCGTAGAGCAGCGTGAGATCGCCGACGAAACTGCCGAGCAGACCGCAGAAGACATCGAGCGCCTCGACCGCGGCCTCGTCGCTGCGCTCCAGCGCGGCGCGCGTCACGTCGCTCGGGCGCACCAGCGTCGCCGCGCTATTGCGCAGCGTGCTGATGGCGCGATAGAGATTGAGCAGGCCCGGGCCGGACAGCGCGTGCTCGAAGGAGACATAGGGACGCTCTTTCGCCAGCTCGCGCAGGATTGCGATCTCGCGCTCGTTGCCCGGCGACAGCGCGATCTGCCCTGCTTCGGTCGCCAGCACGGTGGCGTGCGGCTTGCCCGGCAACAGCACCGCCGAACCAAGGCCGGTGCCAGGACCCATCACCAGCACCGGACCGTTCGCGGGTGGGCCTTCGGCTTCGATCACCGGCGTGGTGTCGGCCTGGGCCAGGAACTGGGTGGCGTAAGCCACCGCTTCAAAGTCGTTGATCACCGCGAGCTGGCGGATGCCGAGGCTGTCGCGGATATCGCGGATCGACACCGGCCAGGGCAGGTTGTCGTTGACGATGGCGTCGCCCAGCACGTAACCGGCGCTGGCGACGGCGCAGCGATCCACGTGCACCGAGTTGCCGAGATGGCTGACGAAATCCTTGAGGACAGCGGTCAGGCTGGGCCATTCCGCGCAGGCATAGCGGTGGTACTGCAGCACCGTGACCGGACGCGTACCGTCCGGGTGCTGGCTTACCAGACCGATGCGCGCGTGCGTGCCGCCGACGTCCGCCGCCAGGAAAGGCATGCCCTGAAAGAGCCTGTTCATGGTCTCCCCGTAGCCCGCGTTGTCGTTGAATGGCTGTCAGGTGGTAGCGCGTGGCGCAGCGCCTGGCTGGCTGCCAGGCCAAGCCGCGCGCTGCCGCATGGCGGCCATTCAACGACAACCCGAAGGGCCGGGTCTGTTTGCCCGCATGGCGGCGTCATCGCTCGGTCGTGTACGGACGTACACTCCCTCACTCTTCCTTGCCCTGCGCGCAAACAGATCCCGGCGCGGGCCACGGGGAGACCATGAACAGGCTCTAATGCGCCCCTCTGCACGCTGCCGTGGTTGGCCAGTTCCGCCACAACCTCTCCCCTCTCAATGTGGACGCCGTCATGCGGACGTCATGCTGTTGTCAAACAGCCCCCGATTTCGGCCGGAGTCTGGTAACGGATGACAACGTTGTCAACTGGTCAAATTTCCTAGTCACCGCCCGGACTTTTCGCGACGCAGCAAAGCCCCTTGGAAGGGCAAGAAACTGCGTTTGTGAAAAGCCCGTCAAAGCCAGCAGGAAAGCCGGTTAGCACGGTTTTTGCCAGCTTCGATGCGGGTTTGCCGCGCTGCGCCACGGGTGCTGGCGGGACGGGCCGGACTGTGCCGAAAAGCATGGCCCCCGGAATGTCCAATGGGTCATGGCAATTGACAACGTTGCTAGTTAGCGCGGATAAATCGATCCGGGGGCGACGCGGCCAGCGAGCCGTCCGTCGACAACAGGCAACACGAAAACAGCGCCAGAATGGCCCTTCGTGGCAGCCCACAGAACACTCGGGGAGTTTAGGTATGTCGTCCACAACGCTTGCCGCCGGCGAGCAACCAACGTCGAGCAGCATGCTGCCGATGCTGATCATCGGCGTGCTGTTTTTCATTTTCGGTTTTGTCACCTGGCTCAACGGGCCGCTGATCACCTTCGTCAAGCTGGCTTTCGACCTGGACGACGTCAACGCCTTCCTGGTGCCGATGGCGTTCTATCTCTCCTATTTCTTCCTGGCCCTGCCCTCGTCATGGGTGCTGCGCCGCACTGGCATGAAGAAGGGCATGGCGCTCGGGTTGTTCGTGATGGCGCTGGGCGCGGTGCTGTTCGGGCAGTTCGTGACCATGCGCGTGTATCCGGGCGCGCTCACCGGGCTGTTCGTGATCGGCGCCGGCCTTTCGCTGCTGCAGACCGCATCGAATCCGTACATCAGCATTCTTGGCCCGATCGACAGCGCGGCGCAGCGCATCGCTTTCATGGGCATCTGCAACAAGGTGGCCGGTGCGCTGGCTCCGGTGGTGTTCGGCTGGCTGGTGTTGAACGGCATCGACACCTTCGACCAACAGGTGAAGGCAGCGCCAAGTCCTGAAGCGCGCGAAGCGCTGCTCAATACCTTCGCCGCCAAGGTGCACATGCCATACATGGTGATGGCCGGCCTGCTGGTGCTGTTGGCCGTGTGGGTCGTGCGCTCCGCGCTGCCGGAAGTGAAACCGTCCGGCGCCAATGCCGAGGCCGAGATCGGTCATGGCGAAGGCAGCATCTTCAGCTTTCCGCATCTGTGGCTGGGCGTGGTGTGCCTGTTCGTTTACGTCGGCGTCGAAGTGATGGCGGGCGATGCGATCGGCACTTACGGCCGCGGCTTCGACCTGCCGCTGGACGCGACCAAACACTTCACCTCGTACACGCTGATCGCCATGCTCGCCGGTTATGTGGCCGGCCTGGTGCTGATCCCGAAAATCGTTTCGCAGCAGGCTTACCTGGCGGTGTCGGCGGTGCTCGGTGTGCTGTTTACGCTCGGCGCCTATCTCACCCACGGCTACGCCTCGGTGGCCTTTGTGGCGGCGCTCGGTTTCGCCAACGCCATGATGTGGCCGGCGATCTTCCCGCTCGCGATCAAGGGCCTGGGCCGTCACACCGAAGCCGGCTCGGCTTTGCTGATCATGGGTATCGCCGGCGGTGCGCTGATTCCGCAAGCCTTCGTGCACCTGAAGCAGTACTTCGATTTCCAGCTGGTCTTCATGGCGCTGATGGTGCCTTGTTACCTGTACATCCTCTTTTACGGACTGCGCGGCCATCGGGTGGGCCAGCACGCCCACTGATAGACGCTTTGGCGGGGCCTGATCGTCATGGCCCCGCGTCATGGCCCCGCAACCACCCGCCCGATCCGCTGGGCTACGATGGTCTACCGTTTCTCCGGAGTTTCCCGCGTTGCGCAACCCCACCATCAAGGACGTCGCCAAGTGGTCCGGCGTCTCGCTGAAAACGGTCTCCCGCGTGATCAACCGGGAAGCCTCGGTGCGTACCGACACGCGCGAAAAAGTGGAGCGTGCGATCGAGGCGCTGGGCTATCAGCCCAACCCCTCCGCACGCGGCCTGCGCAGCACGCACGCCTATGCCATCGGCCTGGTCTACGACAACCCGAACGCGCACTACGTGATCAGCATGCAGGACGGCGTGCTGTCGGCGTGCCGCGAGCGCGGCTTCGGCCTGCAGATCCACCCATGCGATTCCACTTCGCCCGGCCTCGCCGACGAGTTGTGCTCGCTGGTGGAACGCAACCGGCTCGCCGGTCTCGTGCTGGCGCCGCCGATGTCGGAGCAGGCCGACTTGGTCGCCACCTTGATGGAACAGGGCATCAGCTTCGTGCGCATCATTTCCTCGCGCGAGGATCCGCATGACGGTTCGCCCTGCGTCTACGTGGACGACCGCAGCGCGGCCTATGCGATCACCGAACACCTGATCCAGCTCGGCCACAAGCGCATCGGTTTCCTGTGGGGCGAACCGCATCACCGTTCGAGTCCCGAGCGCTATCAGGGTTATGCCAATGCGCTGAAGGATTACGGCATCGCGCTCGACAAGAAGCTGGTGTTGCCGGGCCGCTATGCCTTCGACGACGGCTTCCGCGGCGCGCGCAAACTGCTCGCGCTGAAGGATCCGCCCACCGCGATCTTCGGCAGCAACGACGAGATTGCCGCCGGCGTGCTTGCCGCGGCGCGCTCCAGCGGACTGGACGTGCCGTGGGATCTGTCCATCGCCGGCTTCGAGGACAGCCCGTTCTCCAAGCAGGCCTGGCCGGCGCTGACCACTGCGCGCCAGTCCACCAGCGAGATCGGCCGCCATGCCGCTCTGCATCTGATGGCCGACCTGCAGCGCGAGACCGGCGAGTCGAATGGCGCGCCGTCCAATGAATGTTTCATCCCCGAACTGGTGGTACGCGGTTCCACCGCCCCACCGCAAAACAACACCCCGCCGCGCAAAACTTGAGGGCATACGCCCCGCGGCACACATGCATCGAGAACGCTACACATGAAGCAAGCCAGTGACACCCTGATGTTCCGCGAGGCCCACGAGGCCGCCGACGTCATCGAACGCCAGCTCCGCGACAATGACGCCGTGCTGAAAGCGCTCGGCGAACGGCTACGCGCCAACCCGCCGCGGTTCATCGTCACTTGTGCGCGCGGCAGTTCCGATCATGCGGCGGCCTACGCCAAGTATGTGTTTGAAACCCGGCTGGGTTTGATCACCGCATCGGCCTCGCCGTCGATCTCGTCGATCTACGACGCCGACCTCAAGCTCGACGGCGCGCTGTTCATCGCCATCTCGCAATCCGGCAAGAGCCCCGACCTGTTGCGCAGCGCGCAGGCCGCGAAGGATGCCGGCGCACTGGTGCTGGCGATGGTCAATGTGGAGGACTCGCCGCTGGCCGCACTGGCCGATACGGTGATCCCGCTGAAGGCCGGCCCGGAAATGAGCGTGGCCGCCACCAAGAGCTACCTCGCTACGCTCGCGGCGATCCTGCAGCTCACTGCGCACTGGAGCAATGACGCCTCGCTGCACGCCATCGTGGCGCGCCTGCCAGCCGATCTGCGCAAGAGCTGGAGCGGTGACTGGAGCGCCTTGGTCGACGGTCTCTACGACACGCAGAACCTGTTTGTGGTGGGCCGTGGCTACGGTTTCGGCGCGGCGCTGGAAGTCGCGCTCAAGCTCAAGGAAACCTGCGGCCTGCACGCCGAAGCGTTCAGCGCGGCGGAAGTGAAGCACGGTCCGATGGCGCTGGTCGGCGACGGTTTCCCGGTGCTGTTCTTCGCCCAGGACGACGGCACCCTCGACAACACCATCGCCGTCGCCAATGAATTTCGCGCTCGCGGCGCACGCGTATTCGTGGCGGCACCGGGCGTCGACGTACCGGATACCTTGCCGCTGCCGGCGGGTATCGATCCGATCGTGACGCCGCTGCTTGCTGTGCAAAGTTTCTATCGTGCCGCCAGTGCGCTCGCGCTCGCACGCGGCTACGATCCGGACGTACCGCCGCATCTGCGCAAGGTGACGGAGACCATGTGATGAATGCCGAACAGCCCTTGCTTGCCCTGGTCAACGGCCGCGTCCTCACCGATCACGGTGTACTGGACGACCTGGCGGTGCTGGTGCGCGGCGAGCGCATCGAAGCCGTCGCCCTCGCCGCCGACAAGCGCGTCGCCACAGCGCAGCAGCACGACCTGCAAGGCAAGCTGCTGCTGCCGGGCTTTATCGATGTACAGGTCAACGGTGGCGGCGGCTTGCTGTTCAACGCCGCACCTACCGTCGATACCCTGCGCGGCATCGCCGCCGCGCATCGCAAGTTCGGCACGACCGGCCTGTTGCCCACGCTGATCACCGACACCGCCGACGTGATGTACGCCGCGCTCGCCGCTGTCGATGCGGCCATCGCCGAAGGCGTGCCCGGCATCCTCGGCATCCACCTGGAAGGCCCCTTCCTCGCACCCGCGCGCAAGGGCATCCACGACATGAACCTGTTCCGCGCACCCGATGCCCGCGACATCGCTGCGCTCGCCGCCAAACATCGCGGCGTGGTGATGATGACCCTGGCACCCGAGCGCGTCGAACTGGAAACCATCAGCCAGCTCGCCGAAGCCGGTGTGATCGTCGTCGCCGGCCACACCGCTGCCGACTACGACACCACGCGCGCCGCACTCGACGCCGGCGTGCGCGGCTTCACCCATCTCTATAACGCGATGACACCGCTCGGCAGCCGCGACCCTGGCGTCGTCGGCGCAGCGCTGGACGATCCGCACAGCTGGTGCGGGCTGATCGTCGATGGCCATCACGTGAATCCCGTCAGCCTGCGCATCGCCATCGCGGCGAAGGCACGCGGCAAGAGCGTACTGGTCACCGACGCGATGCCGCCGGTGGGCTCCGATGATCCCAGCTATGTGCTCAACGGTCAGACCATCGTTGCGCGCGACGGCATCTGCCAGAGCGATGAGGGCGTACTCGCCGGCTCCGCGCTGGATATGGCGACCGGTGTGCGCAACCTGGTGAACATGGTGGGGCTGCCGTTGGCCGAGGCGTCGCGCATGGCGAGCAGCTATCCCGCCGCGTGGCTGGGGCTGGATCGCGAGCAGGGGCGCATCGTTGCCGGGCAGCGTGCGGACTTCGCTGTGCTCGATGATGATCTTTATGTGCGAGAGACCTGGGTCGGCGGCGTCCATTACGCTGCCTGATTAAGCAGATGCCTTGTCCTTTGTGGTTGCGACAATCGTTGCGCTATCGCGACCTGGCCGCTTATGCAGCGGGCATTTCGGACGCCTGCCGGCGCCCGAGTCACTTTCTCTTTGCTGACCCAAAGAGAAAGTAACCAAAGAGAAATGGTCTAGAAGAGCGCGGCGAGCTTCGTAGCAACACTTATCCCAGTATCAGACGTCGGGTTTGCTCCTGCCCCCTCCCCTGCTCGCAGGGGAGGGTTGGGGAGGGGTGAGTACTTGAGAAAGCGTTTCGGGATAGGTTTTCTCAAGTGCTTACCCCCTCCCGGCCTCCCCCTGCGAGCAGGGGGAGGAGAAAAGCGCGGGTCTGACGACGCCAATCAGTTCCAGAGGAGAGCGGAGCAAGAAACGAAGCCATCCGGATGTCTGGCACTGGAAGATGCGCAGCTAAAAGCCCACCGCCTGCTCTTCAGGCCATTTCTCTTTGGTTACTTTCTCTCTAGGCCCCCCCTCGGGGGGTTGGGCCAGCAAAGAGAAAGTGACCCGGCTCGCGGCAGCGAGTCGGAACGCCCGCTGCGTAAGCGGCCAGGTCGCGATAGCCCAACATTAAAGGCCCACCCCGCGCGCAAAGGGATGGAGCAGAACAGGCTCTCAGGGCCCGCCTGAAGTACCCGCATCCACCACCTCAATCGCGATGACGCCACGCACCCAGCGTGCAGGACGCTTATCGCCCGGCACCACCAGCCGGAACGGACCATCACTCGTCAGCGGCTGGCCATCGCGTGCATCGGCCAACAGCACCGTCGTGCGCGATATGGAAGGATCCAGCTCAGCCAACCCGAACACCGCCTGATAGTGATCCCCAGCCGTGACGCGCACGAACCGCGCCAGGCCGCGCCCACGCAGCGGCTTGTCGAGCGGCGCGCCGGCACGGCGAAGCAGCTCATCGAGACCGACGCCGCTCCAGAGCGCGGGCTTGTCGTCGTGCGCCGCGGCCGTCACGCGGGTATGCGGCAGACCCGCCAGCGCAGCCTGGTCGAACACGACCGGCTTGCCATCCACCACGACGCGAAGCGTTGCCGCGGGCTCCGCCGCCTGCGCCACGGAAGCCAGCAGGCATCCGATGAACAACCACGCATATCGATAACCGCATGTCCGCGTCATGGTCTTGGTATCCATTTCCGTGAGTGTGCCTGGATCGGTCCAGGGCGAGCCGTGGCAATCCATCGGGCCAGGGCCATTGGTAGTTGCCGCACCCGACCGGCGTCAAGTGAGGACTTCTTGCGCCGACACCAAACTGCAACACGCCTCACCCAGCATGACCGGTTTGGTTCACCCCATTCGCCGAGGTTCCGATGTCCCCGCTCCATCGCTGCGCCCTGAAGGCCGTGGCCGCTGCCCTGTTGGCCGCCGTTTCCGTGAGCCCCGCTCTGGCGGCACCGCACCGCGTAATCCTGTTTGTGTGGGACGGCATGCGCCCCGATGCGATCAGCGCGGAGGACACACCGAATCTGCTGGCGCTGGCTCAGCGCGGCAGCTTCTTCGAGGACAACCACTCGACCTATCCCACCTTCACCATGGCGAATGCGTCGAGCTTCGCCACCGGCGCGTTCCCGGGCACGATCGGCTTTTACGGCAACCGCTTCTGGGCCACCCCGCAGGCGGGACTGAAAACGCTGCCCAAGGCGCGCAGCACCAGCGGCGAGGATGTGAATTTCCGCAATGCGGTTTATGTCGAGGACGATCTGGTCCTGCGCGGCATCGACAAGGCCAGCGATGGCGATGGCTTGCTTGAGTTGCCCACGCTGTTCGCCGCCGCACAAAAGGCCGGTTTGAAAACGGCCGCCATCGGCAAATCCGGCGCGGCCTTTCTGCAGAACTACCGTCTGCCCAATCACGGCGATCCGGACCGCGTCGGCCTGCTGCTGGATGAGAAGACCGCGTTGCCGCTGTCTTTCGCGCAGGAACTGCAGAAGGCCGGCTATCCGCTGCCCAAGACCACTCCCAACACCTATGGCGACGGCGAACTGGCGCTGCGCGAAGACAACGACAGCCCCACCGACCGCGGCAAGGCGGCCCTACTCAAGGATGGCGCCACCAGCGATGCCACCGCCGGCAACGACACGCCACCCACTGCGGCGAACGCGTGGATGATGAAGGTGTATCTGGAAGAAGTGCTGCCCAAGCATCGCCCCGACTTGAGCGTGGTGTGGATGCGTAATCCGGACACCACGCAGCACATCTACGGCGTCGGCTCACCGGAATTCCATCTCGCGCTGCAGGCGCAGGATGCGTTGCTTGGCCAGCTCGAAGCGAAGCTGCAGGAGCTGGGCATGGCGCAGGACACGGACGTCATCGTGGTCTCCGATCACGGCCACAGCAATATCGCCGGTGCGCGCGACCTGTTTCCGCTGCGCCAGATCAATGACGGTCGCGTGGCCGGTATCGACAACGACTGGGGTTACTCCGTCTCCGGCGGCATCCGCATGGCGCATGAGTTGACTACCCGCGCCCACATTCCCACCTTCGATGGTCTTGGCTGCGTCTACGCACCGGTGATGAGCGGCCTCCGCGCCGACGGAACGCAGTTGATGCCGACGCGCTACGACGACGATGGTCACCTGTGCGGCAAGCCCGGCGCGTACACCACGCCCAGCTATGTGGTGCCGGAGCAGCTGCCCAAGGGCGCGCTGGTCACGGCGCCCAACGGCGGCACCGAATACTTCTATCAGCCGGAACACAATGCGGACGTGGTGAAGCGCGCCGTGCGATTCCTGCAATCGCGCGAGTACGTGGCGGCGGTGTTCGTGGCGAAGCGTTACGGCAACCTGCCGGGTACGTTGCCGGCAGAGAATGTGCATCTGGAAAACGCCAAGCGTGGCCCGGACATCATCGTCAGCTACGCCTGGGATGCCGATGCGGTGATCCAGGGTTTCCGCGGCACCGAGTACTCCACCGTCTTCCCCGATCTCCCCAGCGAACGCGGTGAGCACGGCAGCTTCAGCCCGATCGATGTGCATAACACCTTGCTCGCGGCCGGTCCCAACTTCCGCAACGGCTTCCGCGACGCGCTGCCCAGCGGCAATGTGGATGTGGCGCCGACTATCGCCGCCTTGCTCGATCTGAAGTTGCCGCAGGCGCAAGGCCGCGTGCTGCACGAAGCGCTGAGTGGCACGCTCACGCGTCCGCTCGACGCCTACCAGCTCAAGCCAGCCGAGCTTCGCCCCGCACAGCCGGCCAGCGGCCTGACCATGCAGCGTGTGGACGGCAGCGCGTCACGAGGCAGCAGCTACAGCTTCGTGGTGCAGCTCAAGCAGCTGCAGACCGACGGCAAGACGTATACCTATTTCGATCTGGCACGCCCCGAGCGGAAGTGATCATTCCTCGTAGACGTGCAGATGGTTGAAGGTCCACGCGTGGTAGGACTTCACCAGATCCTGGTCGATGCAGTCGCTGTACAGACCATTGCAGCGCGTGCGTAACACGGTGGCGGCGGAGAAGTACGGGTCCACCGGTACGCCCGCCGCCTGCAGCACCATGTTGGGCAGGTGCGCGATGTCGAGCATCGGATAGCTCGGCATGCTGCGGCCGGGCACGTTGCTCTTGATCATGTAGTAGGTCAGGTAGTGCTTGTACGGCTGCAGGGCGGCCGGCCAAGTGCGCGGCATATCGCGGATCAGGCCGCCGAACGAGGGCTGGTGGTCGCCGAAATGCACGATCACCGTCGGCTCCGGGCGATCCAGGAAGTCTTTCTCCAGCCCACTCATCGCCACGTCGGAGTTGTGCAGGTTGGATAGATAGGTGTTGAGGTTCAGTGCCTGCTTTTCCGGCACGCCCTTGATCAGGCCGCGGTTGAACGGTGCCGGCAGCGTGGACAGCGGATCCATATCGTGCGGGCCGTGCTGCGCCAGGGTCAGGATCATCATGAAGACGGGCTGGCCCGGTTTCTTCACCTTGTCGTAGACGCGCTTGGCCGCATCGAACATCTGCGCGTCGGTCTCTTCCCACTCGTCCAGCCCCAGTTCTTTGGCGTCGTAGAGATGGTCAAAACCGTAGGCCTTGTAGGCATTGCGGCCATTGAGGAAGGCGCCATTGGTCGGATAGATCGCGATCGTCAGATAGCCCAGGCGCTGCAACTGTTGCGGCAGTGAATCGCGCACGTGCGGCGCCAGCACATAGGGCGCGTACATGCCGCCGGGGCCGAAGATGTCCTGCGGCATGCCGGTGAGCACAGCGAACTCGCTCACCCAGGTGCCGCCGCCGAACGTGTGCACGCGCAGCGGGCCGTGGGAGAGCGTGTGCTCGTCCGGCTTGAACATCTGCACCTTGCACTGCGGAATGTTGCACGCGGTGAAGTTGGAGGGGTCGAAGGTGCTTTCTTCCAGCACCTGCACGATGTCGGGATACGGCGGCTGCACCGAGCCAGGGCCGCCTTGCGCAGTGGCGCTCCATTCCTGCTCGGCCAGCGTGTCGCTGGTCATCGCCGGCAGGGTGACGTCGGAGTCGCGGAAGTTGATGAAGAAGTTGGTGAGCTGCGCGTCATCCGACAGCTTCTGCCACACATCCTTGGCATGTACCTGGGCGAACGGCCCCACCGGCAACAGGCACCACCAGAACGCCAGCGCGCACAGGACAGCACCACCCACGCGCACGGCGAGCGCCTTGGCTGGCGCCAGCCTGGACAGCAGACGGCGGTCGCCGCGCCACACCAGCCACAGACCCAGCGGCACCAGCACCACCACGCCCAGGCTCAGCTCCCACAGATGCGGGTAATGCCCCAGCGTCTCCAGCAAGCTGGAACGCATGTAGTACACGAAGTCCGACGGCATCAGCGGCGAATCGAGATAGCGCTGCTTAAGCACGGACAGAAAGCTGAGGCCGAGGAACAGCGCACCGGTAACCACCAGGGCGGTGGCCACACGGGCAAAGGCGAACAGCAGCACCCCGAAGGTGCACAGCATCAGGGCCAGTACGAAACCTTGTTGCTGCAGCACTGGCTCCTGTCCGGCGGTGGCGCGCACGCAACCGACGAAGAAAAGCAGGGCACACAGCCACACGCCGCTGTTCCGCGTAATGCGAAACGGTTTTTCCTGCATGTTGCGCAAGGCCCCCTGTCCGGCCGGTGTGTCATCGGGGCGCCATCTTACGGTCTTGCCACGGTCACAGACAGAACCGGAGGTAACGGCCAAATGGCGCCAGAAAAGGATTCAGCCGGCGTTGGCCCGTTTTCTTCCCGCGAAGCGTCACGGCGATCTGCTAGCTTTTATGGCTCGCAAGTTCTTAGGGAATCCCATGACACCTCGCCTGCTCCCCTTCGCCGCCCTTACCGCCGCACTGCTGGCCGGTTGCGCCAGCCAGAGCTTCAAGCCCGGCAAGCTGCCCGAGGGGGCGCGCGCCGATGTGGCGATCCTGGAAACCACCGACATCCACGCCAACGTGCTGAGCTACGACTACTACAAGCTCAAGCCCGACAGCTCGCTGGGCTACGAGCGCACCGCCACCCTGATCCGCCGCGCCCGGCAGGAGTTTCCCAACAGCTTCCTGTTCGACAGTGGCGACACCATCCAGGGCAGCGTGCTGGCCGACTACCAGGCCCAGGTGAAGCCGGTGGCCTGCGATGAGGAGCTGGCGATCTACACCGCCATGGATGCCCTCGGCTACGACGGCGGTACCGCCGGCAACCACGAATTCAATTACGGCCTGTCCTTCCTGTCGCAGGTCACCGGCACGCCGATGAACGTGGAAGGCGGCCGCAGCGACCGTTGCGCCGGCCCGCACTTCCCGCTGGTGCTGGCCAACGTGTTCAGCGCGCGCGACGGTGCGCCGATCTTCAAGCCATGGACCGTGGTGGAGAAAAACGTCGAGGCCTATACACCGGACGGCAGCAAGATGAGTGTGCCGCTCAAGGTCGGCATCATCGGTTTCACCCCGCCGCCGATCATGGAGTGGGACAAGCAGAACCTGGAAGGCAAGGTCACCGTCACCGGCGTGATCGAGGCGGCAAAGAAATACCTGCCGGAACTGCAGGCGCAGCACCCCGACCTCATCGTCGCCGTGCTGCATGGCGGCCTCGACACCAACACCTATACCCACGAGATGGAGAACGGTGGCTGGTATCTCGCCGCCGTGCCGGGCGTCGATGTGCTGTTGCTCGGCCACTCGCACACCGAGTTCCCCGGCCCGCACTACAAAGGCATGAATGAAGTGGATGCCGAACGCGGCTTTGTGCGCGGCACACCCGCCGTGATGGGCGGCTTCTTCGGCAAGGACCTTGGCGTGGTCAAGCTGGCGCTGACCCGCAAGGACGGCAAGTGGGTGATCGACAAGCAGCAGACGCATAGCGAAGTGCGCCCGATCTGCCCGCAGAAAAACGATTGCGTGCCCGCCGATTCGGCCATTGCGCCACTGGTGGCGAAGGCGCACCAGGCCGCGCTCGCGCATGTGAACACGCCGATCAGCGAGAGCCGCGTGCATATGAGCAGCTACTTCGCCGACGTCGGCAACATGACCGCACTGGCCGCGGTGAACGCCGCGCAGCTCGACTATGTGATGACGGAACTGCCCAAGACGCACCCGGAGCTGGCGAACGTGCCGGTGCTCGCCTCCGCCGCCGCGTTCCGCACCGGCTTCGGCGGCCCGGACGACTACACCGACGTTGCCGCCGGCTCGCTGAGCCTGCGTAGCGCCGCCGATCTCTACATCTATCCGAACACGCTGACCGCGGTGAAGATCGATGGCGCGGGCCTCAAGGCCTGGCTGGAAAAGTCCGCCGAGCGCTTCAATCGCATCGATCCGGCGCAGACCACGGAACAGCCGCTGATCAACGAGCGCCAGCCCGGCTTCAATTTCGACCAGATCCAGGGCGATATCGCCTACGTCATCGATATCTCAAAGCCCGTGGGCGAACGCATCACCAGCCTGCGCTGGAAGGGCAAACCGGTGGATGCGAAGCAGGCTTTCATCGTGGTCACCAACAACTACCGCGCCAGCGGCGGCGGTAACTTCCCCGGCCTCGACGGCAGCAACATTGTGCTTAGCGCACCCGATGGCACGCGCGAGATTCTCGCCAGTTGGATCGAACGCCATCGCAACATCGCCGCGAAGGATCTGCCGGCGACGTCATGGCATTTCGCACCGCTGAAAACGCGCGGCCCGGTGGTCTTCAAGGGCGCGGCCGGCAAGCAGGCGGTGGCGCAGGCGGCGGGTGTCAAGAACGTGCGCCAGGTGAAAGATCATGGCGACGGCACGGCGACTTACGCCATCGATCTGTCGCGATGAATGTCGCGCGCGGGGCATCGCTCACGGCGATGCCCCGCCCCTTCGCCGGTTACATGCCGATGAAGGATTTGCCCTGCTTCAGCACGGTGTCGCAAACCTTGTGGGTGAGCTGCGACTTGAGGTCGCCCGCGCCGCCACTGCTACCGCCACCGAGGCTGGACAGATCCATGCTCTTGCCGCTGCCGGTCTGCAGGATGCCCTTGGCGCCGCTCAGGTAGCCCGGATCGCTGGTCGGGTCGCCGCTGGTTGCGGCGGCCTTCTTTTTCTTGCCGCCCAGCAAGCCGCCCAGCATGTCGCTGGTGCCCGATGATTTGTCGCTGCTGCTGCTTGAGCCGGAGGAACCACCACCCAGCTTGCCGAGCAACTGATCTTTGATGCCGGACGCGCCCGAATCGCCGCCCAGGTAATTGTTCTTCACGCAGTACTGCAGCAGGCCGGCCACATTACCCATGCTGCCCGAGCTCATCGAGCCACCGCCACCGGAAAGCAGGCCGCCAAGCTTGCCCAGATCCTGCGCGCCACTGGTGCTGCATGCGAGGCCAAGCACGATGGCCAGGCCGGTTGTTGCGATACCGCCGATACGCTTCTTCATGTGCGTCCCTCCGTCCGTCAGGTGAGCGCATTCAACACTGCGCCTGGTTATGCCGGCGTCACCGTACGAAGGCGGCCCAGCCAGATTACTTTGGGCCATCCTGTGTGAATGGATATGGATTCCGGGGCCGGGGGTTCCAACACCTGAGCCTTCTGCGATGCTCGGTTTCCGGGCTCACCGCTCAGCCACCTCAAGGAAGCCGAGCCATGTCGCGACAACCAAATTACTGGTTTCCCGCCAAGCGCTACGGGTGGGGATGGGGACTGCCTGTCACCTGGCAGGGCTGGGTCGTACTGCTGGGGTATGCCGGGCTGATAGCGGTGTCGGCCGCCAGGTTGCTTCCCCTACGCCACGCCGCCTTCCTTGGGAGCGTGGCCCTGTGGACCGCTCTCCTGGTCGCCGTCTGCTGGTGGAAAGGCGAGCCGCCTCATTGGCGCTGGGGCAAGTAGGCGCTTCGCCACTCCACGCATAGCGCCCATCGAACGCCATCAATTCACGGCGACGGATGGCCACCTTCCAGCCAGCGCAGTCGTGAGCGCGGCGTCGGGTCCATCACTACACGTTCGATCTCGCCACGCAGCAGGCCAGTAGCGGCGAGCGATTGCTCGGCGGCCTTCATCGCCGGGGCAACTTTCGCGTCCAGCATCGCGTTGTCTTTCACTACGCCAACCCAGACCAACCACGGACCGTCCGTGCGTATCGGCAACTGCGGAAAGTTGTTGGGTACATCGAGCGAGATAAGCACGCCCGCTTCGTGCACGCCGTCGATGCGATAGTGCGCAAACGCCGCTTCGCTCTGTTTCGCGAAGGCCTCTTCGCTGCCTTTCTTCACCGGGAAAATCTGCATCACCACCACACCCTGCGCACCCTTGGTTTCCTCGACGGGATCGACGGCGGGCAGTACCAGCAGGCCGTGTTCGGGATGCAGTGGCTGCAGCAGGATCACGTTGTCGCTGTCGGGCAGAATGGCGTTGACCTTGCTGCGGTGCTCCTTCCATAGCGGGCCGTAATAAAACTCCGCGCAAACCACCGGACGCGCCGACAGATCTTTGTAGCCGCGCAGCCAGGTGAAGTGATTGGGGTTGCCGCGCTCGAGAAACTGCCCGAACACCATCGCACCAAGTTGCTCGAAGGCTTCCGGAAAGTAAGTGTCGAAGTATTTGGCGAAGCGCTCGCGTGCACCATCGGTCGTGGTGTAGCGGCGCAGCTCAATGGTCTGGAAGCTGGACAGGTGTTTCACGCTTTCGGCCTGTGCCGATGCGTTATGGGCCGGTGCTGCCTGCGCAGCGGCGGCGCAAGTGATGACGGAGGCCAACGTGCCGGCCAGAAGACGTTCGAAGCGATTCATGGATGGTCCTTGAGTAAATAGCGCGATGGATCAGCGGGTGAAGTCCATGATCCAGTTGGTTTCCCAGGACTTGCCGCCGTCCGGCGAGAACGCCTGCTCCCAGGTCACGTGGTTCTGGCCGAGCCGCTTCCAGGTGGTGCGCACGGTGATCGGCTTGCCGGCATAGGTGTCCTGCCCTTCGAAATGGCCGACATCGCCGGTGAAGCCACCCGTGACCGGCGGCTGCAGCACGCCGGGCGCGCTGCGGTTTTCCACGAAGTACTCATTCCATTGCTGGGTCTTCGGGTTGTAGAGCTGGAGCGCGACGCTGACGAAATCCTTCCAATGGTCGGTGCGGTAGTGCTCCTCGTTGCCGAGATTGCCGGGCAGCGCGATGAACTCGTCGGTGGCATCGAATTCGATCCAGTCATGCGAACCCACCAGGCGCTTGGGCAACTGCCGGTTGTGCACCTGCCAGGGGCCGCCGCGGAGGAAGTCCAGATCGTGGGAGCCGTCGCGCGTCGCCGGCATACCGGTCTGGGCCGCGTGGCTCGCTTGCGGAGCCGCGGTGGACAGCAGAAGCATGGCAACGGCAACAGCGAATCCTGGCTTGATGGTCATGGCGGGTTCCTGGGTGGATGGGGTGCCGGCGCCGCATCAAGGACGCCACCCGCATCAAGCTAGGCGTGTAACAGGACGGAATTCGCCCTTATTTCCATGCCGCCGTCGAAGCCCGCCACAGGCGGCCGGGGCCGGGGATCCCGCGCCCTAAAGTTTCAGATGAACCTGTTGACTGCGGTGCAGCATGGCTCGTATGGTCAACGCCATGTCGCCGCTATCCGCGCCAGCACGCATGCACCTCAACCCGGTTTCCGCCGGGCGCATGCCGTTGTGCAGCGGCGTCATCGCAGCAGCTATCTCCGCCACGACTATTACCACCGGTACCGGTACCACCGGCTACGGGTGGGTGTCAGCGCGCGAGTAATCTCTCACACGCAACGGCCCCGCCCTCGATGAGGCGGGCCGGCACACACCGAACCGCCAGCGAGACGGGGCTCCACCCAGGAGACCACCGTGAACGCCCTCGCACCGCAACTCGACCAGGCTCATCAAGAGCCACCTAAACAACCGCTGCTCCAACGTGCGCTGCCGACGACCACTCCACGACGCCGCACGCTGGCCGTGGGTCTGATCGGCCCCGGTCGTGTCGGCAGCGCCCTGCTCACCCAACTGCGTGCGGCGCAGGGACGTTTGTCCGAAGCGGGACTCGAGCTGAAACTCTGCGGCGTGGCCGCCAGCAAGCGCATGTGGCTGGACTGCGACGACCCGGACCTCAACTATCGCTGCGACCGCGCCCAGATCTGGCGCCCCACCGATCTGCATCAGTTCGCGGCACATATCCGCGGTGACGACAACCGCCATGCCTTGCTGATCGACTGCAGCGCCAATGACTTCGTCGCCTCGCACTACGCCGACTGGCTGGCCGAAGGCGTCCATGTAGTCACCCCGAACAAGCTCGCCGGCAGCGGTCCGCTGTCGCGCTGGGAAGCCATTCGCGCCGCCTGTCGCGCCGGCATGCGTTTCCGTTATGAAGCCACGGTGTGTGCGGGTCTGCCAGTGGTGCAGACGCTGCGCGACCTGCTCGATACCGGTGACGAACTGCTCGCCGTCGATGGCATGTTCTCCGGCACGCTGGCCTGGCTATGCAATCGCCACGACGGAAGCCAGCCATTCTCCGCGCTGGTGCGCGAGGCGCATGCGCTGGGCTATACCGAACCCGATCCGCGCGACGACCTCTCCGGCATGGACGTGGCGCGCAAGCTGGTGATCCTGGCCCGCGAGGCCGGCTGGGCGCTTTCGCTGGACGACGTGGAAGTGCAAAGCCTGGTACCGGCCGAACTCGCCGCGCTTTCAGTTGACGACTTCATGGCGCGGCTCGATGAACTTGATGCCCCGATGGCCGCGCAACTCGCGATGGCCCGTGCGCAGAACGGTGTGCTGCGCCATGTAGCCAGCCTCGATCGCGATGGCCGCGCCAGCGTGAAATTGGCCGCACTGCCCTCATCTCATGCGTTCGCCCATACGCGATTGACCGACAACGTGGTCCAATTCACCACGCGTCGTTACCACGACAATCCGCTGTTGGTGCAGGGACCGGGCGCCGGGCCGGAAGTGACGGCGGCCGGGGTGTTCGGCGATTTGCTGCGCATCGCCGAGTCGCTGGAGGCCCGCGCATGAACGCTCAACTGGTGGAATCGATGTCTGTCTTGCCGCAACGCGCCCTCTCCGCTCACGCCGAATCGCCTGCCAGCGTCGGCAATGTCGGTATCGGTTTCGACATCCTCGGCCATAGCGTGGCCGGCGCCGGCGATCGCGCCGAAGTGCGCCGCATCGACGAACCCGTCGTGCGCATTGCGGCCATCCATGGCTGCGTCGATGCGCTGCCGATGGACGCCGCGAAAAACACCGCCGGCATGGCGCTGATGGCACTGCGCAAGGCGCTGGGTCTGCGGCACGGTTTCGAGATCGTGCTGCACAAGGGCATCGCGCTCGGCTCCGGCATGGGCGGCTCGGCCGCTTCCTGCGTGGCCGCGCTGGTCGCCGCCAACGCCTTGCTGGAACGCCCGCTTCCCGCCGAATCGCTCTACGGTTTCGCGCTGGAAGGCGAAGCGGTCGCCAGCGGCGGCCGTCACGGCGACAACGTGGGCCCGATGCTGCTGGGTGGCCTGGTGCTCGCCACGCGTGATCGCCTGGTGCGCGTACCGGTGCCGGAACATTGGCACTGCGCGCTGGTCCATCCCCACATGGTGCTCGAGACACGCAAGGCACGCGCGGCCCTGGCCGGCGATTACCAACTCGGCGAATTCGTCGCGCAAAGCGCCAACCTCGCGCTGGTGCTGGCCGGCTGCTATCGCGGCGAAGCGGCGCTGGTGCGCGACGGTCTCAAAGACGTGCTGGTCGAACCGCGCCGCGCGCCACTGATCCCCGGCTTCAACCGCGTAAAGCAGGCGGCGATGGACCACCGCGCACTCGGCGCCAGCATCTCCGGCGCCGGCCCCAGCGTGTTTGGCTGGTTCGAACAGCGCGACGACGCCCTGAAAGCATCCGCGGCGATGTCCGCCGCGTTCGCGGAAGCCGGCCTCGACAGCGACGTGCTCGTCTCGCCCATCAACGGCCCCGCCGCCACGCTTATCGACGCCACGAGGAAGGCATGAGCGAGCCCCTGCTTTATCACAGCACGCGCGGTGCCCGGTCCGGCGCACGCATCGACGAAGTGATCGCCGCCGGCCTCGCGCCGGATGGTGGCCTGTATGTGCCGGAGGCTTTGCCGCGGCTCGATCCCGCTGCGTTCGATCCCGATGGCAGCCTGGCCGATACCGCCACACGCCTGTTGATGCCGTTCTTCGCGGGCCACGCACTGGCCGATGCCTTGCCGGCGATCTGCGCCGAGGCATTTGATTTCGAGGCGCCGCTGCGGCCGCTGCGATCCCATCCCGGCGCCTCGATGCTGGAGCTGTTCCACGGACCCAGCGCGGCGTTCAAGGACTTCGGGGCACGGTTCCTCGCCAGCTGTTTCCGCCGTCTGCGCAAGGCGGGCGAGCCGCCGCTGACTATCCTGGTCGCGACCTCCGGCGACACCGGCGCCGCCGTGGCAGCGGCGTTCCATCGGCAGCCCGGCGTACAGGTAGTAATCCTCTACCCCGACGGCCTGGTCTCGCCGCGCCAGGCACACCAGCTCGGCTGCTTCGGCAATAACGTGCAGGCGTTGCGCGTAGCCGGCCGCTTTGACGACTGCCAGCGCATGGTGAAGGCCGCGCTCAACGACGCGTCGCTGCAGGCGCAGCGCCCGCTGTCTTCTGCCAACAGCATCAGCCTCGGCCGCCTGCTGCCGCAGATGGCTTACTACGCGCACGCCGCGCTGCGCTGGCATCACGAGCATGGCCGCCCGCTCAACTTCATCGTACCCACCGGCAACCTAGGCAATGCGCTCGCCTGCCTCTGGGCGCGCGAGATGGGTCTACCCATCGGCGAGGTCGAACTGGCCTGCAATGCCAACGAGACACTCAGCGACTTCTTCGCCGGTGCGCCGTACACAGCGCGCCCAGCCGTCGCCACCCTGGCCAACGCCATGGACGTGGGCGCCCCCAGCAATTTCGAGCGGTTGCGCTGGACCTTCCCGCACGACGACGAATTGCGTGGCCTGATCAACGCACACAGTGTCAGCGACGCCACCATCCGCGATACCGTGCTTCGCCACGCCGCGGAACATGACGACGTGTTCTGCCCGCACACCGCCACCGCAATGCACCGACTCGACCAGCGTAGCGAACAGGAAGGCTGGGCCGTCGTCGCCACCGCGCATCCGGCCAAGTTCGAAAGCGTGGTCGAGCCACTGATCGGCCGTGCCGTGCCGGTGCCACCGGCTCTGGCGGCGATGCTGGACCGGTCGGCGCAGGCGGAGCCGCTGGAGGCCAGCGACGAAGCGTTGAAGCAGTGGCTGCTTGCATCGAATACCCGCACCGACGCGCGAAAGACCGCCTGAGTCTTCGGCCGTTGCCGGCAACCCGGCAACGGCCGGCCCTGGTTTCAGAAGCAACCAACGCCGCTTTTCAATACGCCGACGTACGCCACAGCGGGCCATGCGCCACATATGCGCATTTCCATCCAGCCATCTGGACGTCTAAATGTGATCGAGCAAACTTTTTCAAACTATTTCACAAGAAACTGTTGACAGCCCCGGCGGGGGCCGTTACGTTCGATCACATGTCGCAGCGCAACAACCACCTCAGCACCGCCGAAAAGAGTCGTCCTCCGACGCTCTACGGCCTGCTGCGACTGCGCGGCAACCTCCTTCTTACCCTCGTACTCGTACTCCTTATTACCAACGGAGGTGCGGGCTGAGGGCTTGTGTCCAGGTAAAGCAAAACTGACCTAGATACCCCGAAGAACCCCGCACCCGGAAACGGATGCGGGGTTTTTTATTGCCCTCCGCGACGCCTCAGCGGAGCCAATGATGAAGACCCAGGATCAACCCAACAGCGAGAGCAGCGACGTGAGTGACGTAGCTGCCGACCGCGTGCGTATCTTCGATACCACCTTGCGCGATGGCGAGCAGGCGCCTGGTTTCGCCATGGATCGGCGCGCCAAATTGCGCATGGCGCATGCGCTCGAAGCGCTTGGCGTGGACATCATCGAAGCGGGCTTTCCGCAGGCGTCGCCGGACGATTTCGCCGCTGTCGCGGAGATCGCCAGGGTCGTGCGCAACTCCACCATCTGCGGCCTGGCGCGATGCCAGCCCGGCGATATCGACACCACCGGCCGCGCGCTGGAAGCGGCACACCACTCCCGCATCCACGTGTTCCTCTCCACCAGCCCACTGCATCGCGAACACAAGCTGGGTATGAGCAAGTCGCAAGTGATCGATACCGCCGTCGCCGCCATCGAACGCGCACGCGGGCTGTGCCACGAAGTCGAATTCTCCGCCGAAGACGCGCTGCGCACCGAACCCGAATACCTGGCCGAAGTCTTCAGCGCCGCCATCGCCGCCGGCGCCACCACGCTCAACGCTCCCGACACCGTCGGCTATACCACGCCGGCCGAGATGGCCGAGCTGTTCGCTTACCTGCGCCAGCACGTGAAAGGCGCCGAGCGCGTGGTGTTCTCCACGCATTGCCACGACGACCTGGGCATGGCGGTCGCCAACAGCCTGGCCGCGGTGAGCGCCGGTGCACGTCAGGTGGAATGCACCATCAACGGCATCGGCGAACGCGCCGGCAATGCGTCACTGGAAGAAATCGTGATGGCGCTGCGCGTACGCGCACCGCACTTCGGCGTGGGCACGCGCATCGACAGCCGCAAGCTGTATCCCACTTCGCGCCTGCTGACGCAGCTGACCGGCCAGGCTGTGCCGCGCAACAAGGCCATCGTGGGCGATAACGCATTCGCGCACGAATCGGGCATCCACCAGCACGGCATGCTCAAGCACCGCGGCACCTACGAAATCATGCGCCCGCAGGACGTCGGCATCGCCGAAACCAAACTGGTGCTGGGCAAGCACTCCGGCCGCCACGCGCTGCGTCAGCGCCTGCAGGCACTGGGCCATGAGCTGGACGACAGCTTGATGGACGGCGTGTTCGCCCGCTTCAAGGCACTGGCCGACAAGAAGCAGGAAATCCACGACGAGGATCTGGAAGCGCTGGCCCTGGGCCAGGATCCGGACGCTGCCGGCCCATGGCATCTGGTGCACCTCAACACCGCCTCGCATCTGGGCGGCAGCGCGTCGGCCTCGGTGCGGCTGTCCCATGACGACGGCCGCGAGATCGGCGAAGCCGCCATCGGCGACGGCCCGGTCGACGCCGTGCTGCGCGCCTTCCAGCGCGCTACCGGTACCGCACTCGAACTCACCCAGTTCCAGGTGCGCGCCGTGAGCGAAGGCGGCGATGCCCAGGGCCAGGCCCAGCTAACCGCGCGCCACGCCGCGCGCGACTGGCGCGGCAACGGCGTCAGCACCGACATCGTCGAAGCGACCGCGCTGGCCGCGCTCGCCATCGTCAACCGCATCGAGCGACAGGCGCCGCAAGCCACTGTCGCCGCACCGCAAGTCCAAGGAGCCTCCGCATGACCACGCCATTTCTCTGGCACAACGGCCACATCAAGCCGTGGACGGAAGCCACCGTCCACGTCAGCACCCACGCGCTGCACTACGGTTCCTCGGTGTTCGAGGGCGAACGCGTGTATGCCACGCCGCAAGGGCCGGCTTATTTCCGCCTCGCCGATCACACGCGCCGTTTGTTTGAGTCGGCTCGCGTGTACGAGATCGAGATCGGCTACACCGAAGACCAGATCAACGCCGCCTGCATGGAAGTGATCCGCGCGAACCGCATGGGCTCGGCCTATGTGCGCCCGATCGTGTTCCGTGGCGCCGGTGGCCTGGGCGTGCTGCCGAAGGACGGCGCACCGGTGGACGTGGCGATCATGGCGCTGGAATGGGGCGCCTATCTCGGCGATGCGCGCGAGAACGGTGCCGATGTGTGCGTGTCTTCATGGCAGCGTCCCGCGCCGAACACCGTGCCGAGCTGGGCCAAGGCCGGCGGCAATTACCTGAGCAGCCAGCTGATCGGCCTGGAAGCGCGCCGCGGCGGTTACGCCGAAGGCATCGCGCTGGGCCACAACGGCCTGCTGAGCGAAGGTGCGGGCGAGAACGTGTTCGTGGTGAAGAACGGCAAGCTGCTCACCCCGCCGACCAGCGCCGGCATCCTCGCCGGCATCACCCGCGACACGGTGATGACCTTGGCCGAAGACCTGGGCATCAAGGTCGAAGAACGCGACCTGCCGCGCGAAGCGCTGTACACCGCCGACGAAGTGTTCATGACCGGCACCGCCGCCGAGATCACGCCGGTGCGTTCGGTCGATCGCAAGCCGGTCGGCACCGGCAAACCAGGTCAGGTCACGCGCGCCCTCCAGAAGGCCTTCTTCGGGCTGTTCGACGGCAGCACGGAAGACCGCTGGGGTTGGCTCACACCGGTATCTGATGCGGTCGTCCCTGACCGCGAAGATCAAAAAGCGGCCATCCATGGCCGCACTTCTCACCAACAGCACTCTCCGATGGAGGCTTCTGCATGAGTCCGCGGACCCTTTTCGAGAAGGTGTGGGACACGCACGTCGTCGCAGCGGAAACGGACGACACACCGGCCATCCTCTACGTCGACCTGCATCTGGTGCATGAAGTCACCTCGCCACAGGCCTTCACCGAACTGCGCGAGCGCGGCCTGAAACTGCGCCGTCCGGATCGCATGCTGGCTACGCTGGATCACTCCACACCCACCCTGCCCGCCGCCGCGAATGGCGAGCGTCCCTACGCGAACGACGAAGCGAAAGCGCAGGTCGCCCAACTGGAAGCGAACTGCCGCGAGTTCGGTGTGGAGCTGCATGGTTGGGATAGCGACGACCGCGGCATCGTGCATGTGATCGGCCCCGAACTGGGTGCCACCCAGCCCGGCATGACCATCGTCTGCGGCGACAGTCACACATCCACCCACGGTGCGTTCGGCGCGCTGGCCTTCGGCATCGGCACTACCGAAGTCGGTCACGTGATGGCCACGCAATGCCTGCTGCAACGCAAGCCAAAGACACTGGCGATCCATGTGGACGGCCATCTGCCGAAAGGCGTCGGCGCGAAAGACCTGATCCTGCACATCATCGGCGAGATCGGCGTGGACGGAGGCACCGGCTACGTCATCGAATACCGCGGCGACGCCATCGAAGCGCTGTCGATGGACGAGCGTATGACCGTCTGCAACATGTCGATCGAAGCCGGCGCGCGCGCCGGCCTGATCGCACCGGACGACACCACCTTCAACTGGCTGAAAGGCCGTCCGCGCGTGCCGCAGGGCGCCGCCTGGGATGCCGCCGTGGCGAAGTGGCGCGCACTGCGCACCGATGCCGGCGCCCAGTACGACCGCGAAGTGCGCATCGACGCCAGCAAGGTCAAACCCACCGTCACCTACGGTACCCATCCGGGCATGGCCATCGCGATGGACAAGCCCGTGCCCGCCGCGCGCTCCGCGCAGGAAACCCGCGCACTCGCCTATATGCACAGCGAGCCGGGCAAACCGATGCAGGGCACGCCGGTGGACGTGGTGTTCGTCGGCAGCTGCACCAACTCGCGCCTGTCCGATCTGCGCGAGGCGGCCAACATCCTGCGCGGCCGTCGCGTTGCCAACGGCGTGCGCATGCTGGTGGTGCCGGGTTCCGAAGCGGTGCGCCGCGATGCGGAACGCGAAGGCCTGCACCAGGTATTCACCGAAGCCGGCGCCGAGTGGCGCGTGCCAGGTTGCTCAATGTGCATCGCCATGAACGGCGACCTGGCACAGCCGGGTCAACTGGTGGTGAGCACTTCCAATCGCAACTTCGAAGGCCGCCAGGGCAAGGGCGCACGCACGGTGCTGGCAAGCCCGGCCACCGCTGCTGCTTCCGCGCTGGCCGGCGTGATCGCCGATCCGCGCGAATACCTGACGGAGGCCGCAGCATGAATCCGGTAACCCGCATCCACTCGCGCACCGCCGTGCTGGCGGACGAGAACATCGACACCGACCGCATCATCCCCGCGCGCTTCCTCACCACCACTGAGCGCGCTGGCCTGGGCAAGCTGTGCTTCCACGACTGGCGTTATCAGCCGGACGGCAGCGACAACCCGGCGTTCCCGCTGAACAAGCCGGAGGCCAAGGGTTGCTCGATCCTCGTCGCCGGCCGCAATTTCGGCTGCGGCTCCTCGCGTGAACACGCGCCTTGGGCATTGCTGGATTACGGCATCAAGGCCGTTATCTGCAGCGAGATCGCAGACATCTTCCGCAACAACGCGCTGAAGAACGGCCTGCTCGCCATCGTGATTTCCGAGGCGGAGCACAACTGGCTGCTTTCGCATCCTGGTATCGAGCTGACCATCGACGTGCGCGGGCAATTCATCGCGCTGGCCGACGGCGGCCATGTGCCGTTCAAGCTCGAAGCCTTCGCCCGCCACTGTCTGCTCAACGGCGTCGACCAGCTTGGCTACCTGCTGCAACACGCCGACGCCATCACCACCTACGAGAAGAAACTGGAGCACGCCGCATGAAAGCTCGCATCGTCACCCTGCCCGGCGACGGCGTTGGCCCGGAAGTCACCGCCGCCGCTGTTGCCGTACTCGACGCCGTCGCCGAACACTTCGGCCACGAGTTCAGCTACGAGGAACATCTGATCGGTGGCTGCGCCATCGATGCCACCGGCGAACCGCTGCCGGCCGCATCGCTGGAAGCCTGCAAGAGCGCCGATGCGGTGCTGCTGGGTGCCGTGGGCGGCCCGAAGTGGTCCGATCCGCACGCACCGGTGCGCCCGGAACAGGGCCTGCTCGCCTTGCGTGCGGCGTTGGGTGTGTACGCCAATCTGCGCCCGCTGCAGGTGCATCCCGCGCTGGCTGCGTTGTCGCCACTGAAGAACGAGAAGCTGAAGCACGTCGACGTGCTTTTCGTACGCGAATTGACCGGCGGCGCCTACTTCGGCGCGAAGACGCGCACCACCGACACCGCCACCGACGAGTGCAAGTACACCGTCGCCGAAGTGGAGCGCGTGACCCGTCGCGCCTTCGAGCTTGCGCGCGGCCGCCGCCACAAGGTCACCTCGGTGGACAAGGCGAACGTGCTGGAAACCTCGCGCCTGTGGCGCAGCACCGTGCAGCGCGTCGCTGCCGACTATCCGGACGTGAAGCTGGAACATCAGCTGGTCGATTCGATGGCGATGCTGCTGCTGACCCAGCCGTCGCACTACGACGTGGTGGTCACCGAGAACCTGTTCGGCGACATCCTCACCGACGAAGCCGCTGCGCTGGCCGGTTCGCTGGGCCTGCTGCCCTCCGCTTCACTGGGTGAAGGCAAAGCCGGCCTGTACGAGCCGATCCATGGTTCCGCGCCGGATATCGCCGGCAAGGGCGTCGCCAATCCGGTGGGCGCGATCCTGTCGGCCGCCATGTTGCTGCGTCATTCGCTGGGCCTCGAACATGAAGCCGTCGCTATCGAAGCCGCGGTGGCGGACGTGCTGGAACGCGGCCCGCACACGCGCGACATCGGCGGCCAGGCCGGCACCGATGCCGTCCGCGACGCCGTGCTGGTGGCGTTCGAAGTGCATGCCGCCGCCTCCGAAGCCTTCTTCGCCGGAGCGCGCGCATGCGGCTAAGTTCGGCCGCCATGAATCCACGCGAAGGCCATACGGCCTTCGCAACCTCTGCTTCTCCCTGCGTGCAGCAGGCAACGAGGGCGCCGCACACCTTGCCCCGGGTGTCCGCCACTCCCCGCGCCCTGTCCCGCGAAACCCCTGCACGCAGGGAGAGCACCTTCCACTGTTCCGCCAACGAGACTTTTCATGCGCAGTGATCTCATCAAGACCGGCGCCGACCGTGCGCCCGCGCGCGCGATGCTGCGCGCCACCGGGCTGGACGACGACGCCATCGGCAAACCGCTGGTGGCCGTGGTGCACACCTGGTCCAACGTCAGCCCGTGCAACCTCAACCTGCGCGAACTGGCCGAACACGTGGCCGAAGGCATCCGCGCCGCGGGCGGCACGCCGATCGAGTTCAACACCATCGCCGTCACCGACGGCATCGCCATGGGCACGCCGGGCATGCGCGCCTCGCTGATCAGCCGCGAGGTGATCACCGATTCAATCGAACTCGCCGTGGATGGCCATTGCCTCGACGCGATGGTGGTGCTGTGTGGCTGCGACAAAACGATTCCTGCCGCCGCGATGGCGATGGCGCGCCTGGATATTCCCGCTGTCGCGCTCTACGGCGGCACCATCGCGCACGGCACGCACGACAACCATCCGATCACCATCCAGCAGGTGTTCGAAGCGGTCGGTGCGCACGGCGCGGGCAAGATCGACGATGCCGAACTCGCTTCGGTGGAACGCGACGCCTGCCCCGGCGCCGGCGCCTGCGGTGGCCAGTTCACCGCCAACACCATGGCGATGGTGCTGACCACGCTGGGCCTGTCGCCAATGGGCTTCAACGACATTCCGGCCACGCATCCGGCCAAGGCCGCCGCTGCTCGCCGCTGCGGCGAGCTGGTGATGGATTGCCTGCGCGAGCAGCGCACGCCGCGCGCCCTGATCAACCGCACCTCGCTGCGCAATGCCGCCCGCATGGTCGCCTCCACGGCCGGCTCCACCAATGCGGTGCTGCATCTGCTGGCCATCGCGCGCGAAGCCGGCGCGCCGTGGACGCTGGAGGATTTCGAACCCGCATCGAAGCACACGCCGGTGATCGCCGACCTGCTTCCGGGCGGCCGCTACACCGCGGTCGAGATGTTCGGCGCTGGTGGCAGCGCGCGCGTGGCGCAGGAACTGATCGCCGCCGACATGCTCGACGACGCACCCACCGTCACCGGCCGCAGCCTGTTCGAAGAAGCGGCCGCTGCGCCACGTGCGGAACAACAGGATGTCGTGCATCCGGTTAGCCAGCCGCTGAAGCCGCGCGGCGGTTACTCGATTCTGTACGGCAACCTCGCGCCGGAAGGCTGCATCCTGAAGCTCGCCGGCAAGGGCGCCAGTCATTTCGAAGGCACCGCACGCGTGTTCGAAAGCGAAGAGCAGGCTTTCGCCGCCGTGCAGTCGGGCGGCATCGCCAAGGGCGACGTGATCGTCATCCGCAACGAAGGTCCGGCCGGCGGCCCCGGCATGCGCGAGATGCTCGGCGTCACCGCCGCGCTGATCGGTCGTGGCTTGGGCGACGACGTCGCGCTGATCACTGACGGCCGCTTCTCCGGCGCCACGCACGGTTTCATGGTCGGCCACATCGCTCCGGAAGCGGCGCGCGGCGGTCCCATCGCCTTGCTGCATGACGGCGACCTCATCCGCATCGACGCGGGCCTGCGCGAGATCGAAACGGACGCCGACCTGATCGAGCGCCGCAAGCACTGGAAACCACCCGCACCCAAGGTCACTACCGGCGCGCTCGCCAAATACGCGCGCCTGGTCGGCTCCGCCTCCGACGGCGCCACCACGCATCCCGACACTGCTGTCTCTACACCCAAACACGTCCAAGTCACCGCTACCGAAGGAGTCACCGCATGAGCACCACTTCCAACAACACTCTGGCTCAGGCCCGCATCGCTGTACTGGGCTTTGGCAGCCAGGGCCGCGCCCACGCTCTCAACCTGCGCGACTCCGGCCTGGATGTCGTGGTCGGCCTGCGCAAGGGCGGCCCGTCGTGGGAGAAAGCTCGCGCCGAAGGCTTCAACGTGGCCGAGCCGGCCGAAGCGGTGCGCGGCGCCGACCTGGTCGCCGTGCTCACGCCCGACATGGTGCAGCCGGCGCTGTATCACGAGTCGATCGAACCCAACATCAAGCCGGGTGCCGCGTTGCTGTTTGCGCATGGCTTCAATGTGCATTTCAAGCAGATCGAGCCGCGCGCCGACATCGACGTGATCCTGGTCGCGCCGAAGGGCCCGGGCGCGCTGGTGCGCCGCGAGTATGAAATCGGCCGCGGCGTGCCGTGCATCTGGGCGGTGCATCAGGACGTCAGCGGCCACGCCGAAGCCAAGGCCAAGGCGTATGCCGACGGCATCGGCGGCGGTCGCGCGCTGCTGATCAAGACCGACTTCAAGGAGGAGACCGAGACCGATCTGTTCGGCGAACAGGCCGTGCTGTGCGGTGGCGCCAGCTCGCTGGTGCAAGCCGGTTTCGAGACGCTGGTGGAAGCGGGTTACCAGCCGGAAATCGCCTATTACGAAGTGCTGCACGAACTGAAGCTGATCGTGGACCTGTTCTACGAAGGCGGCATCGCCCGCATGCTGGAGTTCGTCTCCGAGACCGCGCAGTACGGCGACTACGTGAGCGGCCCGCGTGTGATCGACGCCGGCACCAAGGAGCGCATGAAGGCCGTGCTCACCGATATCCAGGACGGCACCTTCGCGCGCAACTGGATCGCCGAGCACAAGGCCGGTCTGCCGAACTACAAGCGCTTCAAGCAGGCGGATCTTGAGCATCCGATCGAGCAGGTCGGCGCGAAGCTGCGTGCGCGCATGCCGTGGTTGCAGGCGGGCGCCGCGAAGCCGGCTGCAGAGCCGTTGAAGAAGGTGGGGTGAAGCTCGCGAGCCTTGCGGTGTTATCGCAAGGGCTTACCCCCTCCCAGCCTCCCCCTGTCCCACGGGACTAGCTTCGCGTCGCAAGCAGGGGGGAGGAGCTTAAAGCTTGCGACACCGTGCTCCCTCCCCTGCATGCAGGGGAGGGTTTGGGGAGGGGTAAAGCCCTTGCGACAACCCATCCCTCTCTCACCGCACGAAACGACTAATCAAAGGACCCGCTCCACCATGAATGCGCTTCTGCCGGACATCATCGACGCCGCCACGGAAAGCGACGCCACCCACCCCCTCAACGCGCTGCGCATGAGCGGTGCCGAGGTGGTGGTGCAGGTGCTTGCCGATGAAGGCGTCGACGTACTGTTCGGCTATTCGGGCGGCGCCATCCTGCCGGTGTACGACGCGGTGTTCCGCTACAACGCCACGCACCTCGCGCCGAACGGCGGCGAGCCGATGCCACTGATCGTGCCGGCCAACGAGCAGGGCGCAGGTTTCATGGCGGCGGGTTATGCGCGCGCATCGGGCAAGGTCGGCGTCGCCATCGTCACCTCCGGCCCAGGCGCCACCAACATGGTGACGCCGGTACGCGATTCGATGGCCGACTCCATTCCGATGGTGGTGATCTGCGGCCAGGTGCCCACCACGGCGATCGGCAGCGATGCATTCCAGGAAGCGCCGATCAGCAACATCATGAGCGCCTGCGCCAAGCATGTGTTCCTGGTCACCGATGCCGAAAAGCTGGAAGACACCTTACGCACCGCATTCGAAATCGCGCGCAGCGGTCGTCCCGGTCCGGTGGTGGTTGATATTCCCAAGGATGTGCAGAACACGCCGCTGGAATTCCGCGGCGAAGGCCTGCTGCCGATGCCGGGCTACCGTGCGCGTCTGCAAAAACTGGAACAGGCCACGTTGGCCGAAGGCGATTGCGCAGCGTTCTTCGAAGCCCTGGCGCAATCACGCCGGCCGTTGATCTACGCGGGCGGCGGCGTGATCGCTTCCGGTGCGGCGGATCAGCTGCGCGCCTTCGTCGCCGATTTTGGCTTGCCAGTCACCACGACGCTGATGGGCTTGGGCGCCTACGACACCACCGAGCCCCTGGCGCTGCACATGCTGGGCATGCACGGCACGGCGTATGCCAACTATGCCGTTGAAGATTGCGATTTCATGTTCGCACTCGGCGCGCGCTTCGACGACCGCGTCGCAGGTGTGCCGGACAAGTTTGCGCCCGGAGCCAAATTCATCGCACAGGTCGACATCGATCCGGCCGAGATCGGCAAGGTGAAGGCGGTGAATTGGCACCATACCGGCGACCTCACGCGCACGCTCGAGCAGTTGCGCCACTGGGGCGAGCGCCATGGCTTTCGTCAAAAGCTGGCGCAGCAGTACACGGCATGGCACCAGCACATCGCAGCACTCAAGCGCACGCATGCCTTGGATTACGACCGCACCAGTTCGCTGATCCAGCCCTATGCAGTGATCCAGGAGATCAACCGCCACACCCAGGGCCGCGCCATCATCAGCACCGGCGTGGGTCAGCATCAGATGTGGGCAGCGCAGTATTTCGATTTCCGCGAGCCACGCCATTGGTTGAGCTCCGGCTCGATGGGCACGATGGGCTTCGGCCTGCCGGCGGCGATCGGCGCGCAGTTCGCACGCCGTGACGCGGTGGTGATCGACATCGACGGCGATGCCAGCATCCGCATGAACCTGGGCGAGCTGGAAACCGTCACCACTTACGGCCTGCCGGTAAAGGTGGTCGTGCTCAACAACATCGGCGACGGCATGGTGCGGCAGTGGCAGAAGCTGTTCTTCCGCGGCCGCTTCGCTTCCTCCGACAAGAGCCTGCACCGGAAAGACTTCATCAAGGCCGCGCAGGCCGACGGTTTCGAGTGGGCCGAGCGGCTCGAGCGCAACGAAGACCTGGCACACACCATTGCCGCCTTCCTCGCACACCCTGGCCCCGCCTTCCTTGAAGTGATGATCGATCCCGACGCGGGCGTGTATCCCATGGTGGGTCCCGGCGCGACCTACGCACAGATGATCACGGGCGACCACATCGCTTCACGGCAAGCGCCGGCGAAGACGGGCGACACCGCGAGCGACATGTTTTGACACCCGAGACCGCCATGAAACACACGCTTTCCATTCTTCTGCAGAACGAAGCCGGCGCGCTGGTCCGGGTCGCGGGCCTGTTCTCGGCCCGCGGCTACAACATCGATTCGCTGACCGTCGCGGCGACGGAAGATCCGGCAGTCTCGCAGCTTACGCTGGTGATGCATGGTGCCGATGCCTCCGTCGACCAGCTCATCAAGCAGACCCGCAAACTGGTCGATGTGATCGAGGTGAACCATCCGGCTGCGGACGAGATGCGGTGAGCGCTGTAGTCACCAGCCGGCCGGAGAGTGCCGACAACGCGGACCACGACCTTCTGCGCCGCACACTGGGCGCACGCGTCTATGACGTAGCGCGCGAATCGCCGCTGGAACCCGCGCCGTTGCTGTCCGCCCGCCTGGGCCAACAGGTACTGCTCAAGCGCGAAGACCAGCAGCCGGTGTTCTCATTCAAGCTGCGCGGCGCCTACAACAAGATGGTGAGTCTCGATGCGGCCCAGCGTGCGCGTGGCGTGATCGCCGCATCCGCCGGCAATCATGCGCAGGGCGTGGCGCTGGCGGCCGCGAAACTCGGCATGCGCGCCGTCATCGTGATGCCGGTGACCGCGCCACAAGTGAAGATCGACGCCGTGCGACGCCTCGGTGGTGCCTGGGTCGAGGTGGTGCTCGCCGGCGACTCCTACAGTGACGCCCAGGCAGAAGCCGCGCGCTTGCAGGCGGAGCATGGCTACAGCTTCGTGCATCCGTTCGACGATCCGGACGTGATCGCCGGCCAGGCCACGGTAGGCATGGAAATCCTGCGCCAGCATCCGGGCCCGCTGCACGCGATCTTCGTGCCGGTCGGCGGCGGCGGCCTGCTTGCGGGTGTCGCCGCCTATGTCAAAGCCTTGCGGCCGGAGATCAAGGTCATCGGCGTACAGACCGTCGATTCGGACGCGATGGCACGCTCGCTGGAAACCGGCACGCGTGTCACGCTGGACGAGGTCGGCCTGTTCGCCGACGGCACGGCAGTCAAGCAAGTTGGCACGGAGACCTTCGCGCTATGCCAGCGTCATGTGGACGCGATGCTGCGTGTTGACACCGATGCGATCTGCGCCGCGATCCGCGATGTGTTCCAGGACACCCGCAGCGTCCCCGAACCTTCCGGCGCACTGGCCCTCGCCGGCCTCAAGCAGTACGCAGCCGAACATGGCCTGCGCGACGAAACGCTCGTGGCCATCGTCTCCGGCGCCAACATGAATTTCGACCGCCTGCGCTTCGTCGCCGAGCGCGCGGAAGTGGGCGAGCAGCGCGAAGCCGTGTTCGCCGTCACCATCCCGGAAGAACGCGGCAGCTTCCTGCGCTTCTGCACCGCACTCGGCCAACGTGCCATCACCGAATTCAACTACCGCATCGGCGATGCCGCGCAAGCGCATATCTTCGTCGGCATCCAGATCCGCAGCCGCGACGAACGCGAAGCGCTGACCGCCGCGTTTCACGCGCAAGGCTTCGGCGTGCTCGATCTCACCGACGACGAACTGGCCAAGCTGCACCTGCGCCACATGATTGGCGGCCGCTCGCCGCTGGCGCATGACGAACTGCTCTATCGCTTCGAATTCCCCGAGCGCCCCGGCGCCCTCACCCGCTTCCTCGGCCACATGCACCCGGACTGGAACATCAGCCTGTTCCACTACCGCAACCACGGCGCCGACTACGGCCGCATCCTGGTCGGCATCCAGGTGCCCTCCGACGAACGCGCGATGTTCCAATCCTTCCTGCGCACGCTGGGTTATCCGCATTGGGACGAGAGCGAGAGTCCCGCCTATCGCTTGCTGCTCGGCGCGTAACCGCTACGGCAACGCTGCGACTACGACCCCGCCATGCGCGGCATCGCCTTGGGCGGATCGTCACCGCCTTCAAAGTAATCCAGCCGAACGATCTTGCCCGAAGCATCGCGTACCGGCTGAAAATAGCTGAGCTCGTCGGGGATGAAATACAGCCGCTGATCGGCGGTCACCTGCAGACGGATGGGCGTCCGCTCGCCGCGTTGGAAGTAGAGTGCGTGCTCTTTGACAGATAGTGTGAAAAGGGTCGTCTCGTTGTCCTGATACTTGCCCGCCAGCGCCTGCAATGTCTCCTCCGGCGAAACCACGGCGACGACATCGGGGTACGGCTTGCCCAGCGCGATGGCGGCAAGACGGCGGCTCATGGTGCGCGCGTCGAAGTCATCGTCGTTGGCGAGAACCACCACGGTGAGGTCTTCTTTCGGCAGATAGCCCACGGCCGACGCGAAGCCATCGATCTGACCCGTGTGGCCGACCATGGCGCTGCCCCTTACGCGCCACAGATACATGCCCAGGCCATAGCGACGAGCCGGTGATGCGCCGGGCAAATCGGATGTCATCGCGATCATGCTCTGAAAACCGTCACGACCGATGGCGCGGCCACTGGCCAGCGCACGCATCCAGAGTCGCAGATCGTCCAGGGTGGATACCAGCGCGCCCGCCGCGGCCGGCACGCTGGCGCTGATGAACGCGGCATGGTTGACCTGGCGCCCGGGATTGTCGGTGGTATAGCCGTGCACCCTCCCGGCAATGAGCGCAGCGGTGTCGCCATAACGGGTGTGTTGCAGGCCGAGCGGATCGAGCAGCTGCTTTTGCAGCGTGGCGTACCAGGCTTCGCCCGTCACCTTCTCGATGACAGCGCCAAGCACTATGTAGCCGGCATTGGAGTAAGCCCAGCGTGTGCCGGACGGAAAGTCGGGCTGGCGTTTGCCGATCTCGGCGAGATGGCTGGCAGTATTCACCTCGCGTCGGAATACACCGGGCTGGGGCATGACGCTCTTATCGGAGATGCCCGCCGTGTGATTCAACAACTGCCGCAAGGTGATCTGCGCCGCTCCGGGAATGGCGGGAAAGTACTTCGCCAACGGATCGTCGAGCGACAGCTTGCCTTGTCCGGCAAGTTTCACGACGGTCGCCGCCGTGAACATCTTGGTGACGGAAGCAATCCGGAACACCTGGTCCGGCGAAAGCGGAACGCCGAGTTCAATGTCGGCACGTCCTCGCGCCCCGCGGAACAGCACGATGTCGCCTCTTGCGACCAGTATCGCCACGCCCGGGCCATCCGGCATCGCCGCCTGTTCCAGTACGGCCTCTACCTGGCGGGAAATAGCTGCATCCGACGGTGACGCGGCCACCGCGCCTCCCAGCGGAAACGTGGCAGCGAACAGAACCACAAGGAACCGCCAACGCATACCTGGCCTCCGGGTTCCCGACAGGTCGTCGAGTTCACGACGCAGCCTAGCTGGCCCGCATCGGGACATGCAGTCCCACCAGTCATGGGCGCGCGCGATGCAGGCCGGCATCTCATTACCTCCGAGGTAATCGCCTGGCTGCGCCTGGTCGCGCACTCTGGTCGCACACAACGACCACCAAGGAGAACCGCCATGACTCACGCTCATCAACTCGTTGACCGTTACATCCAGAGCTGGAACGAGACCGATCCGCTGCGTCGCCGCGTACTGATCGAAGACATCTACGCCGAACAGGCCGGCTATACCGATCCGATGATCCAGGCCAAAGGTTGGGAAGCCATCGACGCCACCATCGCCGCGGTGCAGGGCATGTTCCCCGGCCATGTGTTTAAGCTGGGTGGCCAGGTGGATGCGCATCACGACACGCTGCGCTTCCACTGGCATCTCACCGCGCCGGGCGCAGACGAGCCGCTGGTGATCGGCTTCGATGTCGCGGCGCTGGACAACGGCCGCATCCGCCAGGTGTATGGCTTTCTGGACAAGGTGCCGATGGCGGCCTGAGTGTCCAGGATGAAACGACCTGCTCCTCCCCCTGCTCGCAGGGGGAGGAGCAACACTTCGCCAATCGCTAAGATCACTCAATGAACGCAGCGCTCCCACACTCCCACCGTCCCGTTGGCGACCTGCTCCGCGAATGGCGGCGGCATCGCCGCCTCAGCCAGCTCGAACTCGCCGCCGAGGCGGAGATCTCCACACGGCACCTGAGCTTCGTGGAATCCGGGCGCTCACAACCGAGCCGCGACATGATTCTGCATCTCGCCGAATATCTCGATGTACCTCTTCGCGAGCGCAATGCCCTGCTGGTTGCCGCCGGCTTCGCACCCGCGTTTCGCGAGCGCCCCATGGACGATCCCGCGCTGAACGCAGCGCGCCGCATGATCGATCTATTGTTGAAGGGATTTGAGCCCTATCCCGCGCTGGCGATCGATAGACACTGGAACCTGGTCACCTGCAATCAGGCCACCCTGCGCCTGATGGCCGGCATTCCCGAAGCGTTGCTGACGCCGCCCATCAATGTGCTGCGACTCAGCCTGCATCCTGCCGGCCTCGCACCGCGCATCCGCAACCTGGCACAGTGGCGCGCGCATCTGCTCGATCGTCTGCGGCGGCAGATCGACGCCAGCCACGACCCACAGCTCATCGAGCTTTTGCGCGAACTGCGTGCGCTGAGTCCGCCGGCACTCGATGAAGCCGATGCTATCGAAGGTCCCGGCACGGATATCGCCGTGCCCATGTTGCTGGAAGTCGGCGGCAGCGTGCTGTCGATGATCAGCACCACCACCGTGTTCGGCACACCGGTGGATATCACCCTCGCCGAACTCGCGCTGGAATCCTTTGTGCCGGCGGACGAAGCCACAGCACAAAAATTGCGCGAGATGGCGCAGAGCTAGCGCGCATACCTCTGTTCGACACGAAAGCACGACAGGCTGAAGCAAGTTTTTCGTAACAACGTTGCTGCAGATAACGCGATGTTCTTGTGAACGCCGTGCTCATTTGATGAACGCGTTCGCGCTTTTCCGATATTCGTGTTGACATGACTTTCCCTGCGGCGCAGCTTCCAGCGCGGGAGGCGGACGTTGCGAAATTTGCAGCGTCCCGGGTCGTCGTTTTTGTACGGCTGGACGGGAGAAGCTCATGTCATGTCGGTTTGTGTCGCGTCCGCGAGGACGCGTGTTGGCTCGTGCGTGCCGCTGGGGGGCGGCCACCCTGGGTTTGTCGATGACCCTTACCGTCTGGGCGCAGGACACCGCGCCATCCGATCAACAGAAGGCAAAGACGCTCGAAGGCGTGCAGGTGGTCGGTTCGCGCGCCAAAGACCGCACGGCGGCGGAGACGCCGGCACCGGTCGACGTGATTGGACGGGAGCAGCTGGAAAGCGCCGGTGTAGTCGAAGTGGGCCAGGCGCTGCAGATGCTCGAGCCCAGCTTCAATTTCTCGCGCACCTTTGTCAGCGACGGCACCGACACCATCCGCCCGGCGACCTTGCGCGGATTGGGACCCGACCAGGTGCTGGTGCTGGTCAACGGCAAGCGCCGGCATCAGCAGGCGCTGGTCAATGTGCAGCAGACCATCGGCCGCGGCTCCGCGGGTACCGACATCAACGCGATCCCGATTTCGGCGATCGAACGCATTGAAGTACTGCGCGATGGCGCCGCCGCGCAGTACGGCTCGGACGCGATCTCTGGCGTGATCAATATCGTGCTGAAGAAGCAGGTGGGCGACACCAATGTCTCGCTGACCGGCGGCAAGACTTACAAGGGCGACGGTTTCACGCGGCAAGGCGGCATCAACACCGGCCTGCGTCTCGGCCACGACGGCTATCTCGATCTGACGGCGGAGTACCGGCATCGCGATCCCACCAATCGCGCCGGCCCCGACATGCTGCGCGTCAATCCGCCGCGCGTTACCCAGAGGCTCGGCGACTCCGATACCAAGGACGCATACTTTTGGCTCAACGGCGGCCTACCGATCGCGCGCGGTGAACTGTACTGGTTCGGCGGTATCTCGCAGCGCAAGGGCGACTCGTTCGGCTTCTTCCGCTCGGCCGGCGACAACCGCACGATTCCCGCGCTGTATCCGAATGGCTTCCTGCCGAACATTTCCACCAACGTCAAAGATGCTTCGCTGGCGGTCGGTTATCGCGGGCCGCTGGGCGACAAGTGGGACTACGACATCTCGCTGATCCACGGCCGCAGCCAGTTCGGTTTCAACGAGCACCAGTCCGCCAACGTGAGCTGGTGGTATGAGCCGCGCGACCCGGCCAATCCGGCGGCCGGTATCTATGGTTCCTCGCCAACCTCGGCGAACACCGGCACCCTGCGCCTCAACGAAACCACCTTCAACGTCGACGTGCGTGGCCCGATCGACTGGGGCGTGGGCCATGATGCGCTGAACTTCGCCACCGGCGTCGAATGGCGCCGAGACAATTACCAGATCCTGCCAGGCGACCCGGTGTCCTACGCCTACGGTCGCACCAATAACCGAAACATTCCGATCGTCGGCCAGACGGGCGATATCGCACAGCCCGGCATCCAGGGTTTCCCGGGCTTCTCGCCCACCGAGGCAGTCAACATGGGGCGCCACAACTACGCCTTGTATGTCGACGCCGAATCGCAGATGACCCAGCGCCTGCTGCTGGGCGCGGCGGTGCGCTACGAGCACTACTCCGACTTCGGTGGCACCACCACCGGCAAACTGTCGGCGCGCTTCGACGCCAGCGACGAATTCGCCGTGCGTGGCACACTCGCTACGGGCTTCCGCGCACCGGGTGTGCAGCAGTTGTTCTACAGCCAGCGCTCCACCAATCTCGACCCCAGCGGCAAGCTCACCGATACGCTGACCGCCCGACAGGACAGCGCGGTAACCCGCGCCTTCGGCATTCAGCCGCTGAAACAGGAAACCTCACAAAGCGGTACCGCGGGCATCGTCTACAAACCGGGCAATGATTTCACCTTGACCGTCGACGTGTTCCGCATCGACATCAGGAACCGCATCATCTTCTCCAGCAACATCGTGCCGGAGAGTGTGGGTACCGACGGCAATCCGTGCGCTGCGAACAACGCCAACTGTCCGATCCGCGCGATCCTGGCGCCGTTCGGCGTGGGTCAGGTGCTGTTCTTCACCAACGCAATCAACACCAAGACGCAGGGTGTCGATGTAGTGGCCGAGAAGGGCTTCCGCTTCGCCGACAGTTCCACGCTCGATCTCACCGCGCTGCTCAACTACAACAAGACCAAGGTCACCAAGCGCAAGTCGCAGTCCGCGATTCTGCCGCCGGACAAACTGTTCGACGACACCCAGGTGACCCTGATCGAACAAGGCCAGCCCCGCGTGCATGACGTGCTGCAGGGCATTTATCGCACCGGCCCATGGGACTTCACCCTGCGCGGCAACTACTTCGGCCCGGTCACCGGACAGGGCTTCACACCGGGGATCAAGCAGACCTGGAGCGGCAAATGGCTAGCGGACGTGGCCGTGGGTTACCGCTTCTCCAACAACGTGAAGCTGACGGTGGGAGCGGACAACGTGTTCGATACCTATCCGGACAAGTGGGATCCGAAGACCGGCGCTCCCTTTCCGCAATTGGGTTTCACCTATGGCTGGGAGACCCTGCCGTTCGGTGTGAACGGCGGCTATTACTACGCGCGGCTCGACTTCAAGTTCTAGCGGCGACCGCCGGCGCGCTGGAGTTCGGCGCGCCGGCGGAGAAGCTGTCCGCTACGAGGCACAGGGTGGCGGCAGGCCATCGATCCTTCTTCATGCAAGTCTCCGTTCCATCGAATGCGCCGTCGTAACAATGCGGCAACAACACGGGCGTCGCGGTTTGCGGCGCTGGGTCACGCCGCTTACGGGGCTGTCCCACGCTAAACTTCGGTGCATGGCCTCTCCTTCCCGCAAGCGCCAGCGGCGCGTTCCCTCTTCCATCGGCACCCCGCGACCGCGGCCGGCCGCGCCCAAGGCAGCGGTACGACCTGCAGATAGTTCGACGCGCGCCATGCGCGTGCTTGACTTCCTGCTGCAGAAGTTGCCGCCGCATATCCAGGAGAAGGCGCGCGACTATCTGGTACTGACCCGCATGGATCGCCCGATTGGCGCGCTACTGCTGCTGTGGCCGACCTGGTGGGCGTTGTGGCTGGCCGCGGGCGATTTCCCGCCAGCGAAGCCGTTGGTGATCTTTACGCTCGGCGTGTTCGCGATGCGCGCGGCCGGTTGCGCTATCAACGACTACGCCGATCGCAAGCTGGATCCGCAAGTGGAACGCACGGCGGGGCGTCCCATCGCCGCCGGCCGCGTTACGCCGCGCGAAGCGCTGATCGTGTTTGGTACCTTGCTGGCGTTCGCGTTCATCCTGGTGCTGTTCACCAATGCGCTGACCATCAAGCTCTCGTTCGCCGGTGCGGCGCTGGCGGCGATCTACCCGTTCACCAAGCGCTATACCTATATGCCGCAGGTGGTGCTGGGCGCAGCGTTCGGCTGGTCGATCCCGATGGCGTTCGCTGCGGTGAGCAACACCGTGCCGCCAGTGGGCTGGCTGCTGTTCATCGGCAATATTTTGTGGTCGGTGATCTACGACACGCAGTACGCCATGGTGGATCGTGACGACGACATCAAGGCCGGCGCCAAGTCCACCGCCATTCTGTTCGGCGATGCCGATCTGCCGATCCTCGGCATTCTGATTGCCACCTTCCTGCTGGCCATGCTGTTCGTGGGCCAGCGCGCCACGCTCGGCTGGCCTTACTGGCTGAGTCTGGTCGGCGCCGCAGGCCTGTTCGGCTGGCAGCTCTGGCGCATCCGCAATCGCGAGCGCGCCGCCTGCCTGTGGGCATTCCGCAACAACAACTGGCTGGGTATGGTGCTCTGGGTAGGTATCGTGCTGGCCCTAGCGGTCAAGTAAATCGGAACGCCTGCGCGTGATTCCCGCGGAGCCTACGCCGGCACCAGGCCATCCCATGCTTTCATCGCGCAATCCACGATGCCCATGAGCTGCTTGCGCGGCGCGCCGTCGCGCGCCTGCAGCGAGAGGCCATGCAATACGGTGGTGTAGAAGGCCGCCACGGCGCCGATGTCCGTTCCCGCGGGAAGGTCGCCGGCGGCGATGCCCTGCTTGAGGCGCTGCCGGATCAGCACCTGGGTCTGCCCACGGCGTTCGGTGAGATCGTGGAACACCGCCTCGTTGTCGGCCGTGCGATGCGTGGCGCCCAATACCACCAGACAGCCGCGCCCGTTGCCGAAACGGCGCGCCGCCTCGCGCAGCATGGCCTCCACCGCGGCGCGGGCGGTGACATCCCGCACGCCCAGCGCATCGAGCGTCCGCGGACCGGCGGTATCCACGTAAAGATCGAGCGCCTCGCGGAACAGCGCCTCCTTGCAGCCGAAGGCGGCATACAGGCTGGGCGCGTTGATGCCCATCGCCGTGGTGAGGTCACCCAGCGACGCGCCGTCGTAACCGCGGTCGAGAAATACCTCCATGGCCTGATGCAGGGCATGGTCGCGGTCGAATTTGCGCGGGCGTCCCCGCTCCTTCGCTGTAGCCGTCATCGGCGCACCTTTCTGTAGTGGTCAATACATAAAGTCCTTGACAGCCCGCGTCAAGTCCGTCCTTAATTATGTATCGATCACTACATAAAGGATGAACGACATGGGTAACCTGACAGGCAAGGTGGCGCTGGTGACGGGTGGTTCGCGCGGCATCGGCGCGGCGATCGTGCGACGGCTGGCAAAGGAAGGTGCGGCCGTGGCCTTCACCTATGTCAGCGCACCCGACAAGGCCGAGGCGCTGGCGGCGGACATCGTGACCGGAGGCGGCAACGCGCGCGCCTATCGCGCGGACGGCGCCGACCCTGCCGCCTTGCGCGCCGCGATCGATCAGGCGGCCGTGGACCTCGGGCGGCTCGACATCCTGGTCAACAACGCTGGCATCTACGTCGGCGGGCCGTTCGAGGAGGTCACGCTGGAAGACTACGACCGCACCATGGCGATCAATGTGCGTGCGGTGTTCGTGGCGTCGCAGGCGGCCGCGCGGCATATGGGCGAAGGCAGCCGCATCATCAGCATCGGCAGCAACCTGGGCGAGCGCGTGCCGGCGCCGGGCATGACGCTGTACGCGATGAGCAAATCGGCGCTCACCGCCTTCACCCAGGGTCTGGCCCGCGATCTCGGTGCGCGCGGCATCACGGTAAATCTGGTTCAGCCGGGTTCCACCGACACTGACATGAATCCCGCCGACGGCTCGCGCGCCGAAGGTCAACGCGCCCGCATGGCGATCCAGCGCTACGGCGACGCCTCCAACATCGCCAGCATCGTGGCCTGGCTGGCCAGCGAGGAAGGCCGCTTCGCCAACGGCGCGGCATTCACCGTGGACGGTGGCGCCAATGCCTGACGCTCTCCCCATCGACAAACCTCACACGCTGGCCGACCGGCTGCTGGTACTCGCATCGGTCTGCCTGGCGGGATTGGCGATGCCGCTCTGTTTCACGGGGCCGGCCATCGCGCTGCCGGCCATCGGCCGTGCGCTGGGTTCGGAGCCGATCATGCTGTCGTGGGTGGTGAACGCCTTCATTCTCGCCTTCGGCGGTTTCGTCATGGCGAGCGGCACGCTGGCCGATCAATACGGCCGCAAGCGCATCTTCACACTGGGCATCGCGCTGTTTACCGCCGTCTCGCTGCTGCTCGCGCTATCGCCCAACCTGCTCGCGCTCGATGTATTGCGGGCGCTGCAGGGCGTGGCCGCCGCGCTCACCATGTCGTCTGGCGCGGCTTCGCTGGCGCAGGAGTTCGAAGGGCGTGCGCGCACGCGCGCCTATAGTCTGCTGGGCACCACGTTTGGACTGGGCCTCGCCTTCGGCCCGTTATTGTCGGCTTATCTGATCGATGCGTTCGGTTGGCGCTCGGTCTTCGTCGCGATTGCGGGCATGGGTGTATCGGTGCTGGTGCTCGGCGTACCTCGCATGCGCGAAACCCGTGACCCGGAGGCGCAAGGGCTGGACCTGCCGGGTACGTTGAGTTTCACCGGCGCGCTGGCCTTGCTTACCTTCGCGATCATCGAGGCACCGCAGCGCGGCTGGGCCAGCGGCATGACCATCACACTGTTCGCCGCGTCGCTCGCGATGTTTGTGTTGTTCGTGCTGGTGGAGCAGCGCGTACGGCGTCCGATGCTCGACCTCTCGCTGTTCCGCAACCCACGCTTCCTGGGTGCGCAGGTGCTGCCGATCGCCACGGCGCTTTGCTATGTGGTGCTGCTGATCTTCCTGCCATTACGCTTCGTGGGCGTAGAAGGCCGCGGGGAAGTGACGGCCGGCCTGCTGATGATTCCGCTCTCGGCACCCATGCTGGTGGTGCCACTGGCCGGCGCCCTGCTCACCCGCTGGCTGAGTCCCGCCACGCTTACCGCGATAGGCCTCGTGGTCGCCGCGATCGGCCTGGCCTGGTTGCGCGTGGCGATGGCCGACCCTGCCGCGACGTGGGGCACCCTTGCATGGCCGCTGCTGGTGATCGGCACCGGCGCAGGCCTGCCCTGGGGCCTGATGGACGATCTCGCCGTGAGCGTAGTGCCGAAGGAGCGCGCGGGCATGGCCACCGGTTTCTTCACCACCACGCGCGTGGCAGGTGAAGCATTGGCGATGGCGGCGACGGGTGCCGCGCTTGCCACCGTGATCGAGCTGCGCCTGACCGGACAACCTGTTGCGCAAGCAGCGGCCGCGGCCAGCAATCTGGCGACAGGCAACTTGCTGCGCGCCGCGTCACAGGCGCCAGCCATCGGTCGTGCCACCTTGCTGCATACCTACGTCGACGCATTCGGCAGCCTGCTCATTGGCCTCGCCTGGCTCACCGCTGGACTGGCGGTACTTTCGTTTGTGCTGCTGCGCAAACCGCATCCGCAGACCACTCCCGCACTCCGAACAACGCCCGAGCCATCCCGCTCCTGCCCGGCGACGTGAAGCACTCTCCGGCAGCGGAAGCGCAACGCTCCGCTGCCGGGAAGTTGCGATTCATGTGACAGATTTAGACGTCTAAATCGAGATTGTCGATAAGCCGTCATGCTTCCTGCACGCCACCGTCACAGCTCTGACCTAGTCTGCGCGGGTCAGAGCCTGTGTCAGGGCCAGGGAAGCCTCTACGCGGACACTAGCGCGATTCCTCGGGAATCACTGCGCACGGTGTCAGCTGTGTTTTGGTTGCACTGAACGCATGGCTCCGTCATTCCCTCTTCCCCGGAGTCACAACCTTGCGTACCTCACCGATCAGCCACGCTATCGGCCTGGCCCTGCTGGGCGGCCTGCTTTCCACCTTCGCGCCGCACGCCTTCGCACAGGACAACACCTCCAATAACGCAAGCGACGCCAGCAAACCGGCCGCCGACAAAGCGAAGAACCTCGATGGCATCGTGGTCACCGCGCGCTCCGGTGTGGAGACCCGCACCAAGGCCGAGACCAGCTACTCCATCACCACCATCGATGAAGACCGACTGCGCATGCAGGCGCCGACCTCAGTGACCGAGGCGATGAAATCGGTGCCGGGTTTCTGGGTGGAGGCCTCGGGTGGCGAAGCCAGCGGCAACATCCGCGCGCGTGGCATTCCGGTGGATGGCTTCGGCTCGGTCAATTTGCTGGAAGACGGCGTGCCGGTGCAGCACGACCCAGCGCTGGGTTACCTCAATGCCGACCAGGCGTTCCGTCTGGATGAAACCATCGAGCGCATTGAGGTGGTACGCGGCGGTCCGTCGTCGGTGTTCTATTCCAACGCGCCGGCAGGTGCGATCAACTTCATTCCGCGCAAGGTCGGCGATAAGGCGGAAGGCATCGCCAAGTTCACCGTGGGCGACTACGGCCTGACCCGCGGCGACTTCTGGCTGGGCACGCCAGTGGGCGGCGGCTGGAAGCTGGGTATTGGCGGTTTCTATCGCACCGACAGCGGCATCCGCGACCCCGGCTTCAATGCCAACGATGGCGGCCAGATCCGCCTGAACCTGTCGCGCGAGTTCGAGCACGGCAGCTTCAGCGCTGACGTGAAGCACCTGGACGATAAGGTGGCGTTGTACCTGGGCATTCCCATGCGCACCTACCCCAACGGCGATATCAAGGCAGTGCCGGGTTTCGACGGCAACTACGGCACGCTGGCCGGCCCTGAAACTGAGCATGTGTTGATGAAGCAGGCCAACGGCGGCTTGTACAACTTCGACAACAGCGAGGGGACGCACGTCAAGCGCGATCAGCTGACCTTGAAGTTCGACTACGACCTGGGCGCCGACTGGAAGCTGGCGGAGTCGATGCGTTATGACGACACGCATACGCAGCGCAACGGCATGTTCCCGAATACCTTGCAGAGCGCCACTTCATTCCTCTCGCAGAACAAAAAGTATCTGCCAGCGGGTGCGGCTGGCCTGCAGCTGCGCTACGTGGATAACCCGTCGCAGGTGTTCGACACCGCCGGGCAAAACGGCAACGGCCTGGTGGTGGTCGGCGGCCTGCGCGGCGTAACGATGCCAGTGAAGGAGTTCATCAACGACACGCGCCTGATGCGCAAGTTCGAGCTGGGTGGCCAGACCCATGACGTGACGCTGGGCTATTACTACGCGCGCTTCGACCAGGATTTCAGCCGCTACTCGTCCACGGCGCTGCTCGACGTACAGGACAACGCCCGTCTGCTCGACCTGGTGGCGGTGAGTGCCGCGGGCCAGCCGATCAGTTCGCTGACGGACCACGGCATCTACCGCTACGGTTACGAGTGGGAGAACGCTACTGGCACGTCCACCACCAATGCGGTGTATCTCTCCGACGAGTGGCAGGTAACTGACCAGCTGCGCATCGATGCAGGCGCACGCTGGGAACAGGTGAACACCACTGGCAAGACCGAACTGAAGCAGCAGCTCAATCTGGGCACCCTGGCGACATCACAGATCTGGACCGGCACCGGCCAGTTCGTGCCGTTCGATCACACCTTCAGCAAACTGGGCTGGACCCTGGGCGCCAACTGGCAGTTCTCGGACCGCTCCGGTGTGTTCGCGCGCTGGACACCGACTTTCCGCCTGCCCAACCTGAGCAGTTACATCACCAACCCCTCCGCGACGCCGGTGATCCAGACCATGAAGCTGGGCGAGGTCGGCTACAAATACACCGACCGCCAGGTCGATCTGTACGCCACCGCGTTCTACACCAAGTACAACAACGTCGGCTTCAGCAACTACGTGTTCAACGCCCAGGGCAATAGCTCCACCGTGCAGCAGGGCTATGCCGATACCAAGACCAAGGGCCTGGAACTGGAAGGCACCTGGTTCCCGGTGAACTGGTTCGACGTGCAGATCACCGCCACTTGGCAAGACCCGCAGTACAAGGGCCTGCGCTATACCGAGCTGGTCGCCGGTGCGCCGGTGCTGCGCGACTACGAAGGCAATCAGTTGATCCGCGTGCCGAAGGAAAGCTATCGCGTGGTGCCGGGCCTGAATTTGCTGGGCGGCAAGCTCCGCCTGCAGGTGGCTTACGAGCATGAAGGCAAGCGCTATGTCGACACGGCCAATTCGGTGAAGCTGCCGGCCTATGACGTGTGGAACGCCAGCGCGCGCTACGACATCTCTCAGATGTGTTCGCTGTTCTTCTACGCCGACAACATCACCAACTCGCTGGGTCTGACCGAGGGCAATCCGCGTGCCGGTGAGTTGCAGAGTGCGGACGCGGGTGCGAATACCTTTATCGCCCGCCCGATCCTTGGTCGCGCCTATCGCGCGGCGATCATGTATCGGTTCTGAGGAGCTTGCCGGCTCTTTGCCGATGAAAAAGAAAACCGCTTCGACATCCATTCGCGGCTTGCACCGGGACAACCGGCTCCCTCCCCTGCGTGCAGCAGGGGAGGGCTGGGGTGGGGTCAAGCCTCCAGGTCCACGACGCCGTCTCAAGGGCTTACCCCCTCCCAGCCTCCCCCTGCTAGCAGGGGGAGGAGCTAGGGCAGTGGCGAAGCTCTCGCTCGTATCGCTGCTGCTTGCTTGGAGTCATGCCGTGGTTGCCTGCGATCTTGAAACCGCGAGCCCTCATTGCGATCTCGCAACCTTCGACCGGCAGCTGCGAATGAATGATCTGCAGACCGTCGGCACCCACAACAGCTACAAGCAGGCCATGCCGCCGGAAGAATTGGCGGCGCATCGCGCGCGCGATCCGAAAGGTGCCGATGGCATCGACTACGGTCATCCGCCGATTCCGCAGCAACTGGATCGCGGTGCGCGCACCATCGAGATCGACGTGTACTACGACCCCGCCGGCGGACGCTATGCGCATCCGCCCGGCGCACTGCGCAAGGGCTACGCAACCTCGCCCTGGACGCCGGAAGCGGCGGCGCAGATGCTGCGCCCCGGTTTCAAGGTGATGCATCTGGCCGATATCGATTTTCGCAGCAACTGCCAAACTTTCGTGGCCTGCCTCACGCTGATCCGTGACTGGTCGCGCGCGCATCCACGGCATGTACCGATCATGCTTCTGCTCAATGCCAAGGACGGCGGAGGCGGACCAGGTGCCGTCGCGCCGCTGCGTTTCGATGAGAAGGCTTTCGATGCGCTGGATGCTGAAGTGCTGTCCGTATTCCGGCGCGGCGAGCTGGTCACGCCCGACGACGTACGGGGCCACTACCCCACCCTTCGCGATGCGGTGCTGGCCGGACAATGGCCAGCTCTCGGCGAGGCGCGCGGCAAAGTCTTCTTCGTGCTGGACGAGGATGCGCGCAAAGTAGCCGCTTATCGCGGGCACCGATCGTCGCTGGAAGGACGCGCGATGTTCGTCAACACGGACGAGCGCTCGCCCGCCGCAGCCTATCTGACCTTGAACGATCCGGTCCGTGAAGGCGAGCGCATCGCGCGCGATGTCGCCGCCGGCTTCATGGTGCGCACACGCGCTGACGCCGACACTGCCGAGGCGCGCCGCAACGATACGCGCCGGCGCGAAGCCGCCTTCGCCAGCGGTGCCCAGTACGTTTCCACCGATTACCTGCAAGCCGACCCGCGTTTCAGCGATTACCGCGTGCAGCTGCCGCGAGCAGCGGCGGCGCGCTGCAATCCGGTGCGCGCCTCCCACTGCCCCTCAACCGAATCCGGCGCTACGCCATGAATCTTCGCTTTCGTCATCTGCTCATCAACACGCTCGCCTGCCTCGTGCTGCTGCTCGGCGCCGTCGCCACCGCGCGAGCCGTGGAAACGGCACCCGATCTGGTGTTGCGCGGCGAACTGAGCGGCAAGGACAACCAGACCTACCGCAGTCTGCCCTTCGACGTACCGGCCGGGGTGAGTCGCATTACCGTGCAGTTCGACTACAGCGGACGCGAAGAACACACCACCATCGATCTCGGCCTGCTTGGACCGGACGGTTTCCGTGGGCAGGATGGTTTTCGCGGCTGGAGCGGCGGCAGCAAGAAGCTGTTCACCGTTGCCGCCACGGATGCTACGCCGTCCTATCTGCCAGGACCGATCCGCGCGGGACGCTGGCAGCTGTTGCTGGGCATTCCGAACATCCGCAAAGACAGTCACTCCAGCTATACCGCCAACATCTGGTTCGGCCGTCCCGGCGATCCCGCGTGGGAGCCAGCGATACTAAACCCGCCGCTGCGCAAAGAGGCCGGCTGGTATCGCGGCGATCTGCACATGCACACCGCGCACAGCGACGGCAGCTGCAAAAGCCAGAGCGGCCAGCGCATACCGTGCCCGCTGTTCTTCACGGTGCAGGGCGCGGCGCAACGCGGACTCGATTTCATCGCGATCACCGACCACAACACGGTGTCGCATGCCAACGCCATGCGCGAACTGCAACCGTACTTCGATCGCCTGTTGCTGATTCCGGGTCGCGAGGTCACCACTTTCACTGGTCACGCGAACTTGTTCGGCACCACGGCACCGGTGGATTTTCGCGTGGGCAGCAAAGACGTGCCGGACTGGAACGCCTTGTTACGCGCCATCGCGCCGCTGCACGGCGTGATCTCGATCAACCACGCCATCCGCCCCAGCGGCGAAGCCTGCATGGGTTGCGGCTGGACGGCTCAACCGCCGGCCGACATGGCGCTGGTACAGGCCATCGAAGTGGTCAACGGCAGCGATGCCGGCACGCCCATCTCCGGTGTCCCGTTCTGGGAGCAGCAACTGGCCAAGGGCTATCGCCTCACCGCCATCGGTGGCAGCGACAACCACGAGGCGTTCCAGAACGAGCCGCGCATCGGCTCCAATCCCACCGGCGTGCCCACCACCGTGGTGCATGCGGACGAACTGTCGATGCCGGCGATTCTCGAAGGCATCCGCGCGGGACACGTGTTTATCGATACGGAAGGCAGTCGCGATCGGCTGTTGGAGCTGAGTGCCGAAGCCAGCGACCGGCAGGCTGAGATGGGCGACGCGCTGCGTGCCGCGGCCGGCGAGAAGGTAGCTTTCGGAGCGCATGTTGCTCACGGCAAGGGCGCGACGCTGGTCGTGCTGCTGGATGGCAAGCCTTTCGCCGCAACCGCTGGCATGGCGATCGATAGCGATGACCTGCGTCATCGCTTTGAATGGACCAGTGATGGCAAGCCTCACTGGCTGCGTGTTGAAGTACGCGATGCATCCGGCAAGCCGCTGCTGATCGGTAATCCGGTCTATCTGAATCCGGCGCGTTAACGGGATGGCGCGCGAGCCAGCGCCCATACGTCTACTTGTTGCACGCCGGCTCGCCTGAGCTCGCGCGTGCACGCTGAAAGCGTGGCGCCTGTCGTCATCACATCGTCGAGCAGGACGACATGCGCGGGCAGGACGGCGTTTTTACGCACGCTGAAGGCATTGCGCACATTACGGCGGCGTGCCAGGCGATCGAGCTCGGTCTGCGCAGCGGTATCCCGCCCGCGGTGCAGAACATCGTGGCCCATGGGGATACCGAATGCGACGGCCAGCGGACGCGCCAGCTCCAGAGCTTGGTTGTATCCACGCTGGCGCAACCGCCCACGGTGCAGCGGCACGGGCACGATCAGCTCGGGCCTCCCGACCGGCATCGATTCGCGCTGCCACAGCATGGCGAGCGTGCGCCCCGCCGCGAGGTCTGCGCCAAACTTGAAGCGCGACTCCAATCGATCCAGTGGCCAGCCATAACGAAACGGAGCCCAGGCCGCATCCCATGGCGGCATGCGGCGCTGGCATTCACCACAAAGCTCGGCAGCATGCGGCAGCGGCAGGGCGCAACGGGCGCAGCAACTGCGGTTGCGCGGTAGCTCCGCATCGCAGGCGTGACAGAGGTCGAAGCCGTCCTGGCCGGGCGCGCCGCAGAGCTGGCAGCGCCACGGCAGCAAGGCGGCCTGTAGCCTGGCGAGGCCGGCTCGAAACGTTTGGGTCAGCGCATCCGTGCGCATGGCGGGCGGCTCAGCCGCGCGGCTTGAACATCGCGGCGTCGAGGATCGACCACAGATGGATGATCCAGCCCAGCCATACGATCCACAGGATGCCGGCCAGCACGAACATCACGATGGCGATCAGCAGGCGTCCCTGCACCAGCTGGCCGAGGCCGGGGATGAAGAAGCTGCAGATCGCTGCGAGTACGTTGCCGCTGCTGCCTTGTCCTGCACTCATATCAATCACTCCGAAAGGATTGGGGCCGATGGTAACGCAGCCATACCCCGGCGCATCGTCAACAAGAAATGACCTTTGGAAGTTGACAGACAAAAAGCCGCTGCCACACTGTCGGCTCCCCACACCCCAGAGCTAGCCCCATGGCCCACGCCATCCGCCACGACTGGACCCGCGACGAAGTCGCCGCGCTGTTTGCGCTGCCGTTCAACGAACTGCTGCATCGCGCGCACTCGGTGCACCGCGAACATCACGATCCGAACGCCGTGCAGGTATCCACTCTGCTGTCGATCAAAACCGGTGGCTGCCCGGAGGATTGCGCATACTGCCCGCAGGCCGCGCGTTACGACACCGGCGTGCAGGCGCAGAAGCTGATGAGCGTGGACGCGGTGGTGGCACGCGCACAGGCGGCCAAGGCTGCCGGCGCCAGCCGTTTCTGCATGGGCGCGGCTTGGCGCAGCCCGAAGGACCGCGACGTGGTCAAGGTCGCCGAGATCGTTTCCGCGGTGAAAGCACTGGGCCTGGAAACCTGCGCCACACTGGGCATGCTCAATGGCGAACAGGCGCAGACACTGAAGAGCGCCGGCCTGGACTACTACAACCACAACCTGGACACCGCGCCAGAGTTCTACGGCGAGATCATCCACACGCGCCAGTACCAGGATCGCCTGGATACGCTGGAACACGTGCGCGAAGCCGGCCTGAAAACCTGCTGCGGCGGCATTGTCGGCATGGGCGAGTCACGCGCGCAGCGCGCCGGCCTGCTGCAGACGCTGGCCAATCTGCCCGAGCATCCGCAGTCGGTGCCGATCAATCAATTGGTGCAGGTGGAAGGCACGCCGCTGGCGGGTACTGACGCACTCGATCCGTTCGAGTTCGTGCGCACGATTGCGGTCGCGCGCCTGTTGATGCCGGCTTCCATGGTGCGTTTGTCGGCCGGCCGCCAGCAGATGGACGACGCCGTGCAGGCGCTGTGCTTCTTCGCTGGCGCCAACTCGATTTTCTACGGCGAGAAGCTGCTGACCACCGGCAACCCGGACGTGGAGCACGATCGCCGCCTGTTTGAGCGACTGGATCTGCATCCGTTGCAGGTCGTGGAAGAGGCCGGCACCGTGCATGCCGACATTCTGGAAACCTGCCACGCCTGATGATCGATGTAGGAGCGCACCCTGTGCGCGATGCTCTTGCAGGTCGCTGCCAAAAGCTATCGCGCACAGGGTGCGCTCCTACAGGGAAACCGCATGAGCCATCGTCCGGCACTCATTGACCGCCTCGCCCAGCGCACCGCCGAACGCGCACAGGCTCAACTGCTGCGCCGCCTGCGCACGGTCGAGCATGCGGAAGGGCCGTGGCTGGAGAGCGATGGACGCCGGCTGCTGTCGTTCTGCAGCAACGACTATCTCGGCCTTGCCCAACATCCGCAGCTGATCGCCGCGCTCAAGCGTGTTGCGGACGACGAAGGCGTAGGCAGCGGTTCGGCACATTTGATTTGCGGCCATCGCGCCGAACACGCCGCGCTGGAAGAAGCGCTGGCCGAATGGACCGGGCGCGAACGCGCGCTGCTGTTCTCCACCGGCTACATGGCCAACCTCGGCGTGATGCAGGCGCTGCTGCAGGATGGCGATGTGTGCGTGCAGGACAAGCTCAACCACGCCTGCCTGCTCGACGGCACGCAACTCGCGGGTGCGGAACTGAAGCGCTACCCCCACGCCGACGTGGCCGGCGCCGCGCGCCAGCTCGCCAGCCGCAGCGAGGCCGCCGCCCTGCTGGCGACCGATGGCGTATTCAGTATGGATGGCGATATCGCACCGCTGCGCGAGCTAGCGTCGCTATGCCGCCGCGAAGGCGCCACCTTCATGGTCGATGACGCGCATGGTCTGGGCGTGCTGGGCGACGACGGCGCCGGCAGCCTCAGCGCACTGGCACTGGGTCAACGCGAAGTGCCGGTGCTAATGGCGACGCTAGGCAAGGCGCTGGGTTGCCATGGCGCGTTTATCGCCGGCTCGTCGGCGTTGATCGATGGCCTGCTGCAGTCCGCGCGTACCTATATCTACACCACGGCGATGCCGCCGGCCCTGGCCGCCGCCGCACTCACCGCGGTGCGCGTGGCACGCGAGGAAGACTGGCGGCGCGAGAAACTGGCGGCGTCGATCGCCCGTTTTCGCGATGGCGCAAGACAACTCAGCCTGCCGCTGATGCCTTCACCCACCGCGATCCAGCCGCTATTGCTGGGCGAGGCGCAAGCCGCGCTCGATGCGGCGCAGGCACTGGAAGCACAGGGTTTCCTGGTCGGTGCCATCCGCCCGCCGACGATACCGCAGGGCAAGGCGCGGCTGCGCATCACCCTGTCTGCCGCGCATGAGGAAGAGCACATCGACCGGCTGCTGGAGGCCTTGTCCGGCCTCGCTTTGGCCGCGCCCGTATAATACGGGGCTTGCTGCCGTACCCTCCCATGCCGACCGTCAATCTCTCCGCCTATAAATTTGTCAGCCTGGATGACCTGCCAGCGCTGCGCGAGCGCGTGCTCGAACGCTGCCACGCGCTGGCGCTGAAGGGCACCATCCTGCTTGCGCCGGAAGGCATCAACCTGTTTCTGGCCGGGCCGCGCGAAGCGACCGATGCGTTCATGGCATGGCTGCATGAAGACACGCGCTTTGCGGACATCGTGCCGAAAGAATCGATCTCCGACGACGCACCGTTCGGCCGCATGCGGGTACGCCTCAAGAAAGAAATCATCACCATGCGCATGCCGGCGATCCGTCCGGAAGGCGCGCGCGCCCCTTCCGTGACGCCAGCCACCTTGCGTCGCTGGCTGGACCAGGGCCGCGATGACGACGGCCGCGAAGTGGTGCTGCTGGATACGCGCAACGATTACGAAACCGATGTGGGCCTGTTCGAACAGGCCGTGGACTATCGCATCGCGAGCTTCACTGAGTTCCCCGCCGCCATTGCCGCTGATCGCGAGCGATACGATGGCAAGACGGTAGTGTCGTACTGCACCGGCGGCATCCGCTGCGAAAAGGCCGTGCTGCACATGCAGGACATCGGCATGACATGCGTGTTCCAGCTCGAAGGCGGCATCCTGAAGTATTTCGAGGAAACGGATGGCGCGCACTGGCGCGGCGACTGTTTCGTGTTCGACGACCGCGGCGCAGTGGACAGGCAACTTGCTCCGGCGGACAGCGTCCTCTCCGACAAGAAGAAGGAAACGGACGCATGAGCTTGCATGTCGACGTTCACGGCACCGGTGCGGTGCCGTTGGTGATGCTTCACGGGTGGGCGATGCACGGTGGCGTGCTGGAGCCGCTGGTACAGGCGCTGAAAGATCGCTGCACGATGTATGTGGTCGATCTGCCGGGGCATGGCTATTCCCGCGACTGCGGCTTGCCGCTGGAGCCTTCCGCTTGCGCCGCCGCCATTGCCAAAGCCACGCCGCCGGCGCTATGGCTGGGCTGGTCCCTCGGCGGACTGATTGCACTGACCGCAGCGCTGGAACGTCCCGCGCATGCGCGCGGGCTGGCCATGTTGTGCGCAACGCCGAAGTTCGTACGCGATGCCGGCTGGCCTTATGGCAACAGCGCCGACCTGGTGCATGAACTCGCGACCGATCTGGAAACGGACTATCACGCCACGCTGGAGCGTTTCCTGACCTTGGAAGCGATGGGCAGCGTCGATCCGCGCGCCGAGCTGCGCCATCTGCGCACCCTGGTGTTCGCTCGCGGCGAGCCGGATCTGCGCGTGTTGCAGGAAGGTATCCGCATCCTGGAAACCAGCGACCGTCGCGCAGCACTGCCCGATCTGGCCGTGCCCAGCACCTGGATCGCCGGACACCGCGATCGGCTCGTGCCGCCGCAGGCCATGCAATGGTCGGCCTCGCAATGCGGTGGTGCCTATCATGAGATTGATCGCGCCGGACATGCGCCCTTCTTTGGCCATGTCGATGCCGTGGTGCAGGCGCTCACCCCATTGCTGGACGCTTACCGATGAGCGAGTTTCACGTCGACCGCCGGCAAGTGCGGCGCAATTTCAGTCGCGCCGCGCGCACCTACGAACAGCACGACGCGTTGCAGCGCGAGGTGCAGAACGTGCTGCTGGAGCGTCTGGACTTCTATCTGGAAACTCCAGAGCGCGTGGTGGACGTCGGCGCCGGCACTGGCCGCGGTAGCGCGCTGCTGAAGAAACGCTACGCCAAGGCACAGGTGATCGCGATGGATCTGGCGCTGCCCATGCTGCGCGCCGCGAAACAGCACGCCAGCTGGCTGAAGCCGTTCCAGCGCGTGTGCGCCGAAGCCACCGCGCTGCCGCTGCCCGATCACAGTGTCGACGTGCTGCACTCCAATTTGTGCTTTCAGTGGGTCGACGACTTGCAAGCCTTGTTCGGCGAATGCGCGCGCGTGCTCAAGCCAGGTGGTCTGCTCACTTTCTCCACCTTCGGTCCCGATACGCTGAAGGAATTGCGCGCGGCCTGGGCCAGCGCGGATCAGCAGCCGCACGTCAGCCGCTTTCTGGACATGCACGATCTGGGCGACGCGATGATTGCCGCGGGCCTGCGCGATCCGGTGCTCGACGTAGATCGCTACACGCTGACCTACAGCGAACCGCGAATGCTGTTGAAGGAGCTGCAGGGCCTGGGTGCGACCAACGCCGACACCACCCGCGAACGCGGCCTCACCGGCAAGCGCCACTACCAGCAGATGCTTGCGGCCTACGAAACCATGCGCCTCGATGGACGCATTCCCGCAACCTGGGAAGTGGTGACCGCGCACGCCTGGGGTCCGCCGCCGGGGCAATCTCGCCGCGCCAAAGACGGTGGCGAAATCGCCAGTTTCTCGGTGGAGAGCCTGCGCGGCTCGCGGCGGCGCTGACGCGTTTTCCGATACGGGTTTTTCATGGTCGGGCGACTATCGTGTCGCCACTTCACCTTCGTCGAACTGCCGGAGGCACCCATGAACCAGCCACTGCATGCCACCCGCTTTCCGCAAGAAAGCGCCGCCTACCGCACTGCCCGCGACCAATTGCTGCAAGCCGAGATCGACCTGCGTCGCCAGATCGAAGCCGTCGCAGCGATGCGGCGCCATCTACCCTTGGGCGGCGAGGTGAAAGAGGACTATGTATTCGAGCGGGCCGGCATCGGTCCGCAGGATCAGGATGCCGCGCCGACGGTGCGTTTGTCGGAGCTATTCCGCGATGGCAAGGACAGCCTGGTGGTTTACAGCTTCATGTATGGGCCGGCGATGCAGAACGCCTGCCCGTCCTGTACCTCTATTCTCGAAGGCTGGAACGGCGCGGCGCATCATGCGCTTCAGCGCGTCAATCTGGCGGTGGTCGCCAAGTCGCCTGTCGCACGCATCCAGGAGTTCGCGCGCGGACGCGGCTGGGTGAATCTGCCGCTGCTTTCGTCCGCCAACAACAGCTACAACACCGACTATCACGGCGAGCGCCCGGATGGCGGCCAGATGCCGATACTCAATGTGTTTACGCGCCGCGATGGGCGCGTGTATCACACCTACGCTACCGAGCTGATGTTCGTGCCGGCGGATCCGGGGCAGGATCCCCGCCATGTGGATATGGCTTGGCCGCTATGGAACTTGCTCGACTACACGCCGGAAGGGCGCGGCGCGGACTGGCGGCCGAAGCTGGCCTATTGATCAGCTCCAACGGCGCGCCAGAAGGCGATAACCGATACCGCCGACCAGCATGGCCGGCACGAAATACCACGCTTCGCGCAGGCCGGCACCGAGCGTGACCAGCGCGGGGCCTGGGCAATAACCGGCCAGGCCCCAGCCCACACCGAAAATCGCTGCGCCCAGGATCAGCCGGCGATCGATGTGTTGCGTGCGCGGCAGATGAAAAGTGTCGTCCAGCACTGGCCTTGATCGCCGGAGCACAAAACGGAATGCGATCACGGTAACGCCCACCGCACCACAGAGCACGAAAATCAGGGCCGGATTCCACGCGCCGGCCAGATCGAGAAAACCGAGCACGACACGTGGATCGCTCATCTGCGACACGACCAAGCCGAAACCAAATAGGGCGCCTGCAACCAGCGCGGCAAGCAAGCGGGACATCATGCGGACGCCCCCACCAGATGGCGCACCACGAACACGGTGATGAAAGCCGTGATCATGAAGGTCACCACCGCCGCCAGCGAACGCCGCGAAAGTCGCCCCAGGCCGCAGACGCCATGCCCGCTGGTGCAACCAGCACCCATGCTGGTGCCCACGCCCACCAGGCAGCCGGCCACGATCAGCAGCAGCCGCGGAAACTCCTCTCGCGGCGGCGCATGCGGCCACAGCTGCAGCGCAAGCCCACCCGCCGCGATAAGACCCAGAAGAAAAGCGACGCGCCAAGCTGTGTCGCTTCGCGCTCGATCGGCAAGACCAAAAGCGATGCCGCTGATGCCTGCGATGCGGCCGTTCAACCACAGCAGCAAGGTGGCCGCCAGGCCGATCATGCCGCCTCCGAGCAGGCCATAAAGCATGGCGGTCACGGCTTGCCGCCGAAACGGTTGAGCGGCAAACGCAGATAGCGCACCCCATCCTCCTCCACCGGCGGCAGGCGGCCTGCGCGGATATTTACCTGCAGCGCTGGCAGCAACAGCCGAGGCGGCGCCAGTGTGGCATCGCGCGCGGTGCGCATGGCGACGAACGATGCTTCGCTGCCGCCCCGCTTTACGTGCACGTTGTCCCTAAGTTGCGTCTCGATGCTGCTTTCGGCGGCCGGTGTGCGTATCGCGGGCGGATAGTCGTGGCAGAGAAACAGGCGGGTATCGGCGGGAAGCGCCAGAATCTTCTGGATAGAGCTGTATAAGCGCGCCGCATCGCCACCGGGGAAATCGCAACGCGCTGTGCCGGTCTCCGGTGCGAACACGGTATCGCCGACGAAGGCGGTGTCGCCGATCAGATAGGTCAGGCCGTCATCGGTGTGACCCGGCGTAGCCATCACGCGGATGTCCAGCACGCCCGCATGCAGTTCATCGCCGTCTTGCAGCAGTTGGTCGAACTGGCGGCCATCGGGTACGAAATCCTCGCCCAGACCGAACAGCGCCTTGAAGCGCGCCTGCACCTGGGTAATGCCCTTGCCGATGGCCAGCCGCGCGCGGAACACGTCGCGCAGATGATCGCCGGCACTCAGGTGGTCCGCGTGTGCATGGGTTTCCAGAATCCATTCCACCGTCAGGCGATGCTCGTGCACATAGGCGATGACCGCATCCGCCGAGGTAGTCGCGGTACGCGCGGTGGTGGCGTCGTAGTCCAGCACCGGATCGATCACCACGGCGGCTCGCCCTTCGTGGACGACGTAGGTAAAGGTGCTCGTGTCGGCGTGAAAGAACGCCTTGACCTCAGGGTGCGAACGGTTTGGCAGTGACATGGGCCAGCCCTTGCATCGTATTTTAGATATTGCTAAATTAGTTTTATCTAAACTAGAAGTCAATCCTGTGGCTACCCGTTCCCGGACACGCATGACCGCCCTTCGCGGGGACATGACGGCGATGGCCAAGCATGCGGATGACGCCGCCGGCCTGCTGAAGTCATTGGCCCACCCCGCGCGCCTGCTAGTGCTTTGCCGCCTCGTTGAGGGCGAAGCCCCGGTATCCGAACTGCAAACCTTGTCGGCGCTGTCGATGTCGGCGCTGTCCCAGCACCTCGCCGTACTCCGCGAAGCCGGGCTGGTCACTGCACGGCGCCAGGCCCTGGCGGTGTTTTACTCCTTGCAGCCCGGCCCGGCTATCGGTGTGCTGCAAGCGCTGCACGACGCCTATTGCGGGCCGAGCAAGCGCTAAGCATTCATTCTCCGCGCACTCGCCGCGGCTGCGCCGATGCGACCCCGGTTAAACCCTTGGCGCCCCCGCTGCATCCAAGCCATCACCTTTGTCCGGCTGATCGTCGTGGGGGGCATATGCTCATGAAGAAGCTGTTCCAGGTCATCCTGATGCTGCCCTGGCTAGGCGCGGCTTTCGCGGCGGAACCGGCCACCGACACGATGGTGGATGTCGGCAGTTACAAGCTGCACTTCCACGTGATCAAGGGCCATGGCACGCCGATCCTGTTCGAATCCGGCGGCGGCGATGACGAGACGGTATGGCACGACCTGCTGCCGCCACTGGCGGACCTCACGCAAACCACCCTGATCGCCTATGACCGACCGGGCTTCGGCAAGAGCGGTCTGGATACGAACCGGCATAGCATCAAAGACAATCTCGACGATCTGGAAAAGGGGCTCAAGGCGCTGGGCTATGACGGCAAGTTGATCCTGGTCGCGCATTCGCTGGGCGGCTTCTACGCCACGCTGTATGCCGCCCGGCATCCGGATGCGGTACAGGGTGCGGTGCTGGTCGATGCCAATCTCGTCTGCTTCTTCACACCGGAGCACGTGGCCGCCAACGAGCAACCGAACGAGGCGCTACGGATGAAATTCAAAGACAGCCGCCCTGGCCTCTCCTATCTGTATGGCGAAATCACGTCGACCGTCGCGCTGATGCGACAAACGCCATTCCCCACGCGCATTCCGCTGATCGATATCGTTTCGGACAAAACGCCCTTCCGGAACGACGCCGACATCCAGCTCTGGAAGAGCTGCCATCGGCAGTTCGCCGATGAGGCCAACAACCGGCAAGGCATCGTCGCCAACGATGCGGGGCACTACGTCTACAAGGCCAATCCCGCGTTGGTCATCAACGCCATCGCCAAGATCTACGCCGCCACGCTACCGGATCGCGAACGGCTTGCCCTGCTCGATCGCGCGCTTGGGTACAACCTCGACGCTGCCAATCAGGCCAGGAAACAACAGGCCGAGTATCGCCACTCGGAAGACGACTTGAACGACTGGGGCTACCAGTTGATGGCGCGAGGAGAGAAGCAGCGCGCCATCGATGTTTTCAAACTCAGCGTCGAGCTGCACCCTGCGAGCGCCAATGTCTACGACAGTCTGGCCGAGAGTTATGAAGCGCTTGGTGACAAGCGGCAGGCCATAGCCAACTACCAGCATTCGCTGCAGCTCAAACCTTCGAACGAGCACGCCAAAGAGCGGCTGCGGGTGCTGCAAACGGCGCCGAATTAGTTCCCGTCGTTACTTGCCCGCACCGGCCTGGTGACGGAAACAGGTGACGACGTGGTCGTCGACCATGCCAGTGGCCTGCATGAAGGCGTAGCAGATGGTGCTGCCGACGAAGCGGAACCCGCGCTTCCGCAGATCCTTGCTCATGCGATCGGACACGGGCGTACTGGCCGGCACCCTGCCACGGTCACGCCAGTGGTTGATCACCGGCTTGCCGTCGACGAAGGACCACAGGTAGGCATCGAGGCTTCCGAATTCCTCGATGACCTTGAGCGAGGCGAGTGCGTTGTCGCGCGCGGCGCTGATCTTGAGCCGGTTGCGGATGATGCCGGGGTCCAGCAGCAGCTTTGCCAGCTCGCGGTCCTTCATCGCGGCAACGCGGGCGATGTCGAACTGATGGAACACGTCGCGATAGCGTTCGCGCTTGGCCAGCACAGTGCGCCAGGATAGTCCCGCCTGCGCGCCTTCCAGCACAAGAAATTCGAACAGGCCGCGGTCATCGTGTAGCGGCACACCCCACTCGGTGTCGTGGTAGTCGCGTTCGATGTCGCTGCTGTTGGCCCAACTGCATCGGGTAAGTGGCTTCATCGAGCGCGGTTCCTAGTGTGAGAGCCGCAGCATAGCGCCAACCGTTGCGCCTCTCCCCTGCCGGATGCGGGGAGAGGCAGGGCGGTCAGATGCTGATCATCGCGCGCCGGCGCTGGCGCAGATGGTTGAGCACCAGCACCACCACCAGCAGTACCAGGGCCACCACGAAGATGCTCATGCCCAGGTTGTCGCCACGCATGCCGTTGGCGTAGTTCGCCGGTAGCTGGCCGCCGTTGTCGTCGATGCTCACCGCGGCCATGCCGGTGTAGTGCATGCCGCATACGGCCACACCCATAACCAGCGCGCTGCCGATCATCTGCAGCGGGCCGCGCAGGTTGAAGGCCAGCCACAGCGCGACGATGGACGCGACAATGGCGATCGCCAACGATGCCACCACCAGGTTCATGTTGTAGCTGATGAAGGCGCCCATCATCACCGCGGCCATGCCGAGGTAATGCATGCCGGTCACCCCCAGGCCCATGCAGATGCCGGCGAGCACCAGCTTGGACCAGGCGAAGGTGCCGCTGCTGGCGATGGCCAGACCGAGCGAACAGGCGCCGAAGGCGAGTACGGCTGATAACGCGGTAAGCGTCACGTCATAGGTCACCGGCATGCCCATGTCGCAAGCCAGCATGGCGATGAAATGCATGGCCCAGATGGCGCCCACACCCATCGCCGCGCCGGCGGCCAGCACCGCCGCCGTGCGCTGGCGGCTGTTTTGCGCCAGCGGAATGACCACGGCCAACTGCAGCGCGGTAAACGAGCCGAGCACGGAAATTACGTACGAAAGGACGACCAGCAACAGGTTGTAGCTCTGATGCTCAGGCATGGCACTCCTCCTCAAGGAATCACTAGTGAGTAAGTCGGACGAACGTCTTGTTGCCGGCGCGAGCGCCGGTCGTGCCCTCGTGCAAGCCTGGCCGGGTACAGGCTCTTAAGTTCGAACTCCGCAACGGGCGTAAACCGTTCACGCAGATCGATGCTTAGTGCGAGATTTCCAGAATGCAGCTCCCTGCGCCGGTGCTGCGGCAGTAGAGGCTGCGCACGAATACAGTCTGCGGCGCCACCGAACCGCCGAGCACGCCTTCGAGATAGCCGCTGAAGAAGCGGCAGCCCGAATGACCGCCAGGCGAGCAGATCGGGCTGTTCTGGATATGCAGTTGCCCATCGCGCCAATCGACGGTCGTCAGTTCGCGCATGGCCGGCACGGCGATGCGCTTGATCGCGTCGGCAAGGCCGAGCTTGGCGCCCATCGCGTAGTCGCGCTTGTATACCCAGGCTCCGGTGCGACGCCCCGCCAGCTGCAGCGAAGCCTCGCGCGCGTCCGCCGCCACGGCGCGTTCGAGCGTGAGCAGCCACGGGAAAATCTTGGGATAGTCGCGCGCCAGTTGCGGCAAGGTGCTTTCTACCTGGCGCACGTCCGGGCCGGCTTCGGGCGCGGCGGCGGGTGGCGCGGAGGGCGCGGCGGCCATCGAAGGCCGTGTCGCCACGGGTGCGGGTTGCGCAGGCAGCGCACCGCCTTCGGCAAGCGCCGCTTCAAAGCTGAGCACGCGGCTATGTGTAGCGAGTTCTTCTTCGAGCGCCAGCTGACGCTCGGCAGCGCCGCGCACGATCATCACCAGCCACGTGCCTCTGCTGTCTTGCGACAGACGTTGCCGCAGCAACGTAAAGCCGTTGGCGACGACGACGCGACCCAGTTCGACGAGCAATCCTTCGCGACGATCCGAAAGGATCTGCATCTCCAGCTCGATCATTAGCCCCCCTGTGGTCGATGCTGGTACATAAATTGTGTTGGCGACGATGAATCAACCAGCGTGCTTAAAGTGTGATGGTCCTCAAGAAACACGAATGACCCATAGACTTTCAATAGTGGGCTGAGCGCGAAGCTTGCACATCTCTTTCACATAGATCGCATGCTCCCATCGAGTGACGCGTGCACGGCGCCTAGTAAGCTTGGCGATCTTCTTGTCGTCGCAACGTGTCTTGCGTGCGCGACGCAAGTTTTCGCTCCTCTCTCGCCTGCGACGCCATGCCTTCTCCTCTTTCTCAACGCGGCGCCGTGGCCGCCATGCTCGTCACTATCCTGATCTGGGCTTACAGCTGGATCGTGATGAAGCAGGTGCTGCAGCACGCCGGCCCATTTCAATTTGCCGCACTGCGTTATGTGTTGGGCGCACTCGTGTTGTTCGCCGTCTTGCTGGTCACACGGCAATCGTTGCGACCACCACCGTTGCGGCTCACGGTGTTGATCGGCCTGTGCCAGACCGCCGCGTTCCAGGGGCTGGGGCAGTGGGCGCTGGTCGAAGGCGGCGCCGGGCGCATTGCCCTGCTCGCTTACACCATGCCGTTCTGGGCCGTGTTGCTGGCCTGGGTGGTGTTGCGCGAAAAGCCGACCTCACGGCATTGGGCAGGCATCGGACTGGCCGCTATCGGGCTTATTTGCATCATCGAACCCTGGCGCAGCATGGGAAGCGTCAGCAGTACGCTGCTGGCGATCGCAGCGGGCGCCGCGTGGGCGATGGGCACGGTGTTCAGCAAACGCATGTTCCAGCGCCATGCACCATCGCCGCTGAACCTGACGGCCTGGCAGATGTTGTTCGGCGCGCTGGCGCTATGTGTGCTTGCGCTGCTGACGCCGCAGCGGCCGATCGAGTGGAGCTGGGGTTTTGTGGGCGGTCTTGCCTACAGCGTAGTGCTGGCGTCCAGCGTGGCCTGGGGTTTGTGGCTGATCGTGTTGCAGCGCTTGCCGACAGCCGTGGCGAGTCTGTCGAGTCTCGGCGTGCCGATTGTCAGCGTGTTGCTGGCCTGGGCGATCCTGCACGAGCAACCCTCGGCGATGGAGGCCGTGGGCATTGTGTTCGTGCTGCTGGGATTGATGGCGGTCAGTGGCCTGCGGTTTCGACGCGGGCCTGTATAGACACACACATCACCACGGCAAGGCATCCAGATCGACATTGCCGCCGGTAAGCACCAGGCCCACGCGACGCCCAGTGAAGTGCTCGCGCTGTTTCAACACGGCGGCGAGCACGGTGGCGCTGGACACCTCCACCACCAGTTTCAGCTCGCGCCACAGCAGCTTCATCGCGGCGATGGTTTCATCGTCGGTCACGGTGATCACCTGGGTGCGATGACTGCGCAAGGCGGCGAAGTTCGGTTCACCGATCAGCGTGCGCAAACCATCGCAGATGGTCTCGGCCTGCAGCGACTCGATCCGCGCACCGCGCGCCAGTGACCGCGCGGCATCGTCGGCGCCAGCCGGTTCCGCACCGTACATGACGAGTGTGGGGTCGATGCCATGCGCCGCGATGGCGCAACCGGAAGCGAGGCCACCGCCGCCAATGGGCGTGATTAGGGCATCCAGCGCTTCGACTTGGCGCATCAGCTCCAGCACCAGCGTGCCCTGTCCAGCCATGACCCGCGCATCAGCGTAGGGATGCACCAGCTCGGCGCCGGTCTGCTGCTGCACCTCTGCGGCTGCCGCTTCGCGTGCCGCCTGCGTGGGTGCGCAACGATGCAGCACGGCGCCAGCCTGTTCGATCGCTTCGAGCTTGGCGCGCACAGCGCCTTCAGGCACCACCACATGCGCGGGGATGCCACGCGTCGCCGCAGCCATCGCCAGTGCATTGCCATGGTTGCCGGACGAATGCGTGACGACGCCGCGTGCGGCCTGCTCGTCATCCAGCGACCACACGGCATTGCAGGCGCCGCGGAACTTGAAGGCGCCGCCGCGCTGCAGGTTCTCGCATTTGAAATGCAGTTCCGCGCCAACCAGCGCATCGAGGCGCGCGCTGCGCAGCACCGGCGTGACGACGGCATATGGCGCGATGCGTGCGGCGGCATCGCGGATCTGTTCGATACCCGGCAGGACCACACTCATGGCAATTCGATCTCCACACCACAACGAAAGACGCGCTCGGCGCCCGGCTCAAGGCGGATCGCCGCCGCGCAATCGGGACGATTGAATGCGTCCGACCAGCTTTCCATCGGCTCCAGCGCGACCGAGCCGCGCACATCGCGCGTCACGGTGTCGGCAGTGAAGGCGAGCATCACACCGGATTCCTGCCACATGGCCATGCCCAGTTCGCTGGCCGGATCGCGCAGATGGGTACGCGCGCGTCCATCGGCGTCGTGCTGCAGGTCGGCGTAGGCATGATTGATCTCGCGCCCATCGATGCGCTGCGGCTGGCGGAAATCCAGCGCTGGCGCATCGCTCATCCGCACCTTCGCCGCGATGCCGGGCAAAGGAATGTAGTCGGCGTCGGTGCGTACCAGGGTTTCGGCGGGGATCTGCAGTTCCCATGCGTCGATCGGCGTGCCGTCGAAGCGGAAGTACGGATGCCAGCCGAAGAAGCATGGCGCGGCCTGTTCGCCGGCATTGCGCATGCGCGCCTCCAGGGTCAGGCCGCTGGCATCCAGGATGTACGTGACCGTCAGGTCGATCGCAAAGGGATACCCCGGATGCACGCCCGGACGAATCGCCGAGGTGAAGAAGCTGGCGCGGGCGCCGTGCTCATCCGCCGCCAGGTCGGCGATCTCGAAATCCACGCCACGCACAAAGCCATGGCGAGCCGCGCGCTGCGCGCCCTCCACGCCGGGCTGCAAGTCGTAAGCCTGACCGTCGAATATGTAGCGCGCATCGGCGATGCGGTTGGCGAAAGGCACCATGATGGCGAAGCGGGAGCTGGGGCGGCTGTCCAGTTCGGCCGCATCGCGATAGCCGTCGGCCAGATCGTGGGTGACGCCGTCCAAAATCTGCTCCAGCGCGATCACGGTGGCGCCGCGCCGCGCTATGCGCACGCGTCGCCCGTGCGCAGGGTCGTGCAGTACGACGATGTCATGCGGACCCAGACTGGCCCGCTCCGCATGGTATGCCGCCATTGGCTTGTCCTGGCCCGAAAACGCCGCATGTTAGCCTGATCCGTCCCGTATCGGCCCCGTAGTCCTCATGAACGCACGCAACGACCAATCGCCCTCCCCGATCCGCCTCAGCGAGTACCGTGCGCCGGCCTGGCGCGTAGAACGTGTGGAGCTGGATTTTGACCTGGGCATTGATGCCAGCGAGGTCACCGCCCGCCTGCGTCTGCGCCGCGATCCGGCACAACAGACGCCGTTACGGCTGGATGGTGAAGGGCTGGAGCTGCTCGCTATTGCGCTCGATGGCCAACCGCTCGACCCGGGCAGCTATCGGCATGGCGACAATCAGCTGGAAGTCGACGGCGCGCAGGATGGCAGCGTGCTGGAAACCCGCGTACGCCTGCAGCCGGCGGCGAATACCGCGCTGGAAGGCCTGTACCTTTCCGGCTCGCGCGAGACGGGTTTTCTGCTTACCCAATGCGAGGCCGAAGGTTTCCGGCACATCACCTTCTTCCCCGATCGGCCGGATGTGCTGGCCAGTTACACGGTGACGTTGCGTGCCGACCGTAAGCGTTTCCCGGTGCTGCTGGCTGGCGGCAATCCGGAGGGTGCTGGCGAGCTCGAAGACGGACGCCATTGGGCACGCTTTGTCGACCCCCATCCGAAGCCCAGTTATTTGTTCGCGCTGGTCGCCGGACGCCTCGAGAAAATCGAACGCGACTACGTCACTGCCGACGGCCGTGCGGTGAAGCTGGTGATGTGGTCGGAAGCCAATGTGATTGACCGCTGCCATTACGCGATGGACGCGCTGGAGCGCTCCATGCGCTGGGATGAGCAGGCCTATGGGCGAAACTACGATCTCGACGTGTTCCATGTCGTTGCCACGCATGACTTCAACATGGGCGCGATGGAGAACAAGGGTCTCAACATCTTCAACGCCAAGTACCTGCTGGCCGATCCGGACTCGACCACCGACGATGAGTACCGCGCGGTGGAAGCGGTGGTGGCGCACGAGTACTTCCACAACTGGAGCGGCAACCGCGTCACCTGCCGCGACTGGTTCCAGCTATCGCTGAAGGAAGGCCTGACCGTGTTCCGCGAGCAGCAGTTCTCGGCGGACATGAACTCGCCGCCGCTGAAGCGCATTGAGGATGTAGCGCTGCTGCGCCGCGCGCAGTTCCCGGAAGATGCCGGCCCGCTAGCGCATCCCGTGCGTCCGGCGCAGTACAGCGAGATCAATAATTTCTACACCGCCACGGTGTATGAGAAGGGCTCCGAGCTGGTGCGCATGCTGTCGGGGCGCCTGGGCACGGACGGTTTCCGACGCGGCATGGATCGTTATTTCGAAGCCAACGATGGCCGCGCCGCGACGCTGGAGGATTTCCTGGGTGCGCTTGGCGACGCAAATCAGGTCGACCTGCTGCCTTACCTTGTCTGGTATGCCCAGGCTGGTACGCCGCGACTCAAGGCGCGGCGCGACTATGATGCGGCGCGACGCGAGTTCACGCTGACTTTGTCGCAGCACACGCCGGGCACACCCAGTCAACCGGAAAAGCATGCGCTGCCGATCCCGGTGAAGCTGGCACTGTTTACCCATGAAGGCCGCATGTTGCCGCTGCATCTGGACGGCCATCCGCGGAGTGGCGACACCGAGCTCGTTGTGGTGCTCGACAAGGCCGAGCAGCGCTTCGTGTTCCGCGAGATCGATGCCGAGCCGGTGCCTTCACTGCTGCGCGGCTTCTCCGCGCCGGTCATCCTGGAAAGCCACGACACGCCGGCGGAACTCGCCTTATTGCTGCGCCACGATGTCGACGGCTTCAATCGCTGGGAGGCCGGCCAGCAATTGGCGATACGCGCTTATGAGGCGCTGCGCGAAGGCGGTAGCGACGCGGCGATTGTCGCGTGGTGCGATGCGCTGGCCGCTCTGTTTGCCGATGGCAACGTGGACGATGCATTGCTGGCCGAGGTGATGACACCGCCAGGTGAGGTGGAGTTGGCCGAGCGCGAGCGCGAAGCCGATCCCGAGCGCATCCATGCCTGGCGCCAGGAACTGCAGCGCCGGCTTGCCACGCGCATCAGCGCAGCGGCGTTGTTGCAGCGCTATCGCACACTGGCGCAAGCCACCAACGGGCAGCTCGACGCAGCCAGCCAGGCGCAGCGCCGGCTGAAACGGCGCGTGCTCGAACTGATTTCATTGCTCGACGCCGCGCAAGGGCAAGCACTCGCCACCCTGCAATACGAAGAGGCGCCGAGCATGACCGATCGCCTCGCTGCGCTATCGGTGCTGGTGCGCACCGATGCGCCGCAGGCGGCAACCGCGCTGGCGCACTTCCGCGATCGCTATGTCGATAACCCACTCGCGCTGGACAAGTGGTTCAACGTGCAGACGCAACGGCGCGGCGCCGCTTCGCTGGCAAGCGTGCGCGAACTGGAGCGCGACCCGGCTTTCACGCTGAAGAATCCCAATCGCGTCAATGCGCTGTTTGGCGCATGGGCGCGCAGCAATCCCGCGGGCTTCCATCAGGCCGACGGTGCTGGTTATCGCCTGCTGGCGGAGCGACTCGCGCAACTCGACGCGCTCAATCCGCAGGTTGCCGCGCGACTCGCCACGGCCTTCAACGGCTGGCGCCGGCTAGAGCCGGTGCGGCGCGCGCAGGCGCAGGCTGCCATCGCTGCCTTGGCGGAGCAGGCCGGGTTGTCGCGCAATCTCACCGAGATCGTACAGAGCATGCTGCACGACTGATCGATCGGTTGGCCGGATTCCGCCCCGGGTGTTGCCCGTCATCGACGGGTCACCCGGGCGGCTTCATGCGGTGAGCGGCCGACGCGAATGCCGGGCGCGATGATTCAAGCGGCGAGATGATCCAGCGCATCGCGCAAGCGATGCATGCGCGATTCAAGGCGCGGTCGCAGCGTGCGCTGTTCTTCCTCGGCGCGCAGATCCAGATGCTCGATGGCCATTTCGACGCGGCCGATCTCGATCAGCAGATCGTGGTGCGGGTACAGCCGTTCAAAATCGAAGTTCGTGTCCATTGCTCTGTCCCCTTGCGTGTCCTGCACGGGAAAGGAAGCAACAGGCATGCCACAAATGTGATGGAAATCACGCTCGATCCGGCCCTTCATCACGGAATGACGCACAGCGTCATCAGCTGCCCTGATCCGGCACAAATCTCCGTTTTAGTCACCCAATGTTCACGCTCTCCGGGCGACTATCAGCCCCACGACGAGGCAGCGCTCGCTGCCTGCGCCACCGTTCATTACGGTTTCTGGCGCCCGGCAACACGGTCATCCTGGATTCCCCCTGTTCCTGAGACCGCCGGGCGCCAGATCTCATTCCAGCGACACAAAAAACGACGGCGCCCATGGGGCGCCGTCTCGCTTCCTCTCTCGGCACGCAATCGAACCCCTGTCCGTTCGATCTCGGCGCGCGTCTCCGCGCAGCGTCTGCCCGTGAAAGTGCGAGAGGGTAAAAGCAGAATTCGTGCCAGACTTGTCTTATCCGCCCGTAAACTATTGACCGCGCTACCATAGCGTCCCGTTTGGTCACTTTTTGCGCCAGTTAGGCAGTTTCCTATGCTTCACCCCACTCATTACGACGTCATCGTGATCGGCGGCGGTCACGCCGGTACCGAAGCCGCACTGGCTGCGGCGCGCACCGGCGCGCGCACTCTGCTGCTCAGCCACAACATCGAGACGATCGGGCAGATGAGCTGCAATCCAGCCATCGGCGGTATCGGCAAGGGGCATCTGGTCAAGGAAATCGACGCCCTGGGCGGTGCCATGGCGCAGGCGGCCGATCGTGCCGGTATCCAGTGGCGCACCTTGAATGCCTCCAAGGGACCGGCCGTACGCGCTACCCGCTGCCAGGCCGATCGCGCGCTGTACAAGGCCGCGATCCGCCGCATCGTGGAAACCCAGCCGAATCTTGAGCTGTTCCAGCAAGCGGTGGACGACCTGATCCTTGAAGGTGGCCGCGTCACCGGCGTGGTGACGCAGATGGGCCTGAGCTTCCGCGCCCGCGCGGTCGTGCTCACGGCCGGCACCTTCCTGGCCGGCAAGATTCATATCGGCCAGGCGCAGTACGCCGGCGGCCGTGCGGGTGATCCGCCGGCCAGCACGCTGGCGCAGAAACTACGCGAACTGCCGGTGGCCGCCGACCGCCTGAAGACCGGTACGCCGCCGCGCATCGATCTGCGCAGCATCAATTTCACCGGATTGGAGGAACAGCCCGGCGACGATCCCGCGCCCGTGTTCTCCTATCTCGGCTCGCGCGCGGATCATCCGCGCCAGGTCAGCTGCTGGATTACCCACACCACCGAGCACACACATGAAGTGATCCGCGGCGCGCTGGATCGCTCACCGCTGTACACCGGCCAGATCGAGGGCATCGGCCCACGCTATTGCCCCTCGATCGAGGACAAAGTGGTGCGCTTCGCGGAGAAGTCGTCACACCAGATTTTCATCGAGCCGGAAGGGCTGGACACCTTCGAGGTATATCCCAACGGCATTTCCACGTCGCTGCCCTACGACGTGCAGCTGGCGCTGGTGCATTCGATCAAGGGTTTCGAGAACGCGCATATCACGCGGCCGGGCTATGCGATTGAGTACGACTATTTCGATCCGCGCGGCCTGCACCCGTGGCTGGAAACCAAGACCATCCCCGGCCTGTATTTTGCCGGCCAGATCAACGGCACCACGGGCTACGAAGAAGCAGGCGCGCAGGGCCTGATCGCCGGACTCAACGCAGCGCTGGCCGTACAAGGCAAGGCGCCATGGTATCCGCGCCGCGACGAAGCCTACATCGGCGTGCTGATCGACGACCTGACCAGCAATGGCACCATCGAGCCCTACCGCATGTTCACCTCGCGCGCCGAGTACCGGCTGCATCTGCGCGAAGACAACGCCGACCTGCGTCTTACCGAAACCGGCCATGCGCTCGGCGTCGTGCTGCAGTCGCGTTTCGACGCCTTGCGCGCCAAGCGCGATGCGGTAGAGCGCGAGACGCAGCGCCTCGGCACACTGTGGGCGGCACCGAACAATGCATTGGGCGCTGCCATCGAACGCCAGCTCGGCATCGCCGTAAGCCGCGAAACCAATGCTCTGGATCTGCTGCGCCGGCCGGAGCTGGACTACGCCAAGATCACCTCGGTCGTCGAACTCGGCCCCGCGGTAGAGAACGATGACGTCGCCGCCCAGGTGGAAGTGCAGACCAAATATGCCGGTTACCTGGAGCGCCAGCGCGAGGAGATCGAGCGCCGGCGCCGCCATGAGCAGACCGCCATCCCTGGTGGCTTCGACTACGACAAGGTGCGCGGCCTTTCCGCCGAGGTCTTGCTGAAGCTCAAGCGCGCGCAACCGGAAACGATCGGCCAGGCCGCGCGTATCAGCGGCGTGACGCCGGCAGCGATCTCGCTGCTGCTGGTGCACCTGAAACGCCGCGCCGCGGCCTGAGCGGCCGCACGCGATATACACCCCAGGTTTGCAGCCATTTCCACCATCGGCGCATGGCATCATGCGTCCCTTGGTGACCCGCGGAGCGCACACGATGGAAGTCTGGATCGGAAGGGACGGCGAACGGCACGGCCCGTACAAGGAGGCGGATATCCGCCAATGGTTGCGCAGCGGTCAAGTCAGTATCGACGACCTCGGCTGGTACGAAGGCCTGGCCGACTGGCAGCCCCTATCGGTGCTGTTCCCGGATGAAAAGCCCGCGTCCGCCCCACCCATGGCCCCTCCGCTCCCGCAGCGCGCTGCCACGACGGCACCGGAAGCCACCGCCGATTACGCTGGTTTCTGGCAGCGCTTCGGCGCGTGGGTGATCGACCTGATCGTGCTGATCGTCCCTTCGACTATCGCCTTCTACGCCTTCGGCGGCCTGGATGCTTACAAGCATTTTCTCGAGCAAGTACAGGGCGGTGCGGACATGGCAACAGCGATGCGCGAATACATCCTGGGCGCGCAGAGTTCTTCCGTCGCCACGGTGATCATCGGCTTCATCTACTACGCACTGTTCGAAGGCTCGAAATGGCAGGCCACTCCGGGCAAGCTGGCCCTGCGCCTGCGCGTTACCGACATCCATGGCCAGCGCCTGACGCTGGGTCGCGCCGCCGCGCGCAACGCCGTGCGCCTTACCAACATCATTACCGGGCTGATTCCGTTCGTGTGTTACCTCGCGGTGACCTGGACGCAGCGCAAGCAAGGGCTGCACGACCTGGTGGCGGGGACGCTGGTACTCAATGGCCGCGCCAGTGAACAAGCGGCCGCGCCACCGTCACGTGGCCGGGATGACGGCGCATTCAATGCCTGAAGGAAAAACGCGCCGTTTACCGGCGCGTTTTTTTATAGCTCGAGCACGGAACGGTCAGACGCCGTCTTGCGCATGCAAGGTCAATTCGGCTTTGTGCTCGGGCTCCATACGATCCCACTTCTTCATGTAGTCGAGGCGCTTGGCTTCGATATCCGCCTTGTTCTGCTGGTACCAGGCGTCAGCGCCGGGGGTCTTTACCACCAGCTCGCTGCTTTGCTTCCAGTCGGCGAAATCCTTCGACTGCAAGTTGTACTTGGCCGAAGCGTCGTTGTGGATCGGGATCAGCGAGAAGCGCGCCTTCCACACACCGATGCGCGGCATGACCAGCACGTAATAGGTCTTGCCGGCGTCCAGATTGGCATTCATGAAATCCGCGTTCTCCGCGATCACCATGAACAAATGCTCGCCAGCAGGCACCTGCATCTGCACGCTGGTCTTGGTCGACACGATGCCGCCAAACGTCGTCTGTCCGCCGGTCACGTCATACACCGACGATTGAATGGCCCCGCCGAACGAGGAGGGCCGCAGGAAAACGACCGTGGCCCCACCGGGTGCCACTGTGGTTGCCTCCTTGCCGGACTTGGTCATCAGACTTGACTGGCAGCCAGTCAAAAGCAGCACGAGCGCCACCGCCGCCCATACGCGGATCATCTTGATCATGTTGTCCCCTGTAGGCCATGTCGTGACAAAGGCCACACGCACATGGCGCCGTGCGGCCGCGCAAGCATCCCGATTTGGCGAACCCGCCGCAAGGAGGAACCCGGCGGCGGCCAGGGAAGTACCCGCCCTGAATCCTGCCTGCTCATCCACCCCCAGATGGGGTAGGCCGGGGAGGCAGCTTGCTATGATCGGCGATCCGGCCCATACCGCCGGCATACGTAGTCATCCAAGGAATTCGTACAGCCTCATGCTCAGCATCGAACAACGCATTGCCCAGGACATCGCCGCCAAGCCGGAACAGGTTCACGCCGCGGTGGATTTGCTCGACGGCGGCGCCACCGTGCCGTTCATCGCGCGCTACCGCAAGGAAGCCACCGGCGGTCTCGACGACACGCAGCTACGTCTGCTGGAAGAGCGTCTGCGCTATTTGCGCGAGCTGGAGGAGCGCCGCGAGGCGATCCTGACCAGCATCGAGGAACAGGGCAAGCTTACCGATGCACTGAAGGGCGACATCCTGGCCGCCGACACCAAGGCGCGGCTGGAAGATCTTTACCTGCCCTACAAACCCAAGCGCCGCACCAAGGCGCAGATCGCGCGCGAAGCCGGCCTGGAGCCGCTGGCCACAGGCTTGCGCGAAGACCCCTCGCAGTCGCCCGAAGCCTTCGCCGAATCGTTCGTGGATGCCGAAAAGGGCGTGCCGGACGTGCGCGCCGCGCTGGACGGCGCCCGCGCGATCCTGATGGAAAGCATTGCCGAAGATGCCCACCTGGTCGGCGAGTTGCGCGACTGGCTGTGGGACAAGGGCCAGATCCGCGCCAAGGTGGTCGAGGGCAAGGAGAACGAAGGCGCGAAGTTCCGCGATTACTTCGACCATATGGAAGCGATCGGCAAGATCCCCTCACACCGTTTGCTGGCGCTGATGCGCGCGCGCAACGAGGGTGTAATCGAGCTGGAGCTCGCTCCTACCGTCGAGGCAGAGCAAGGTCATCTGGAAGGCGAAGGCCGCGTCGCATCGCATGCCGGCATTCTCGACCGCGGCCGCGCGGCCGATGCCTGGCTGCGCGAGACGGTGCGCCTGACCTGGCGCGTGAAGCTGCATCTGCACCTCACCCTGGATCTGTTTGGTCGCGTGCGCGAAGGCGCCGAAGACGAAGCCATCCGCGTGTTCGGCGACAACCTCAAGGATCTGATGCTGGCTGCGCCGGCCGGCGCCAGGACGGTGATGGGCCTGGACCCGGGTATCCGTACCGGCGTGAAGGTCGCTGTGGTCGATGCCACCGGCAAGGTGCTCGCTACCGATACGGTGTATCCGCATGAGCCGCGCAATCAATGGGATCAATCCATTGCGCGCCTGGCCGTGTTGAGCAAGCAGCATGGCGTGAACCTGATCGCCATCGGCAACGGCACGGCCTCGCGCGAAACCGACAAGCTGGCCGGCGAGCTGATGAAGAAACATGCCGACCTCAAGCTGTCCAAGATTGTGGTGAGCGAAGCTGGCGCGTCGGTGTATTCGGCGTCGGAAGTGGCGGCCAAGGAATTCCCGGATCTCGACGTCAGCCTGCGCGGCGCTGTCTCTATCGCGCGCCGCCTGCAGGACCCGCTGGCCGAACTGGTGAAGATCGAACCCAAGGCCATCGGCGTGGGCCAATACCAGCACGACGTGAACCAGGTGAAGCTGGCACGCGCGCTGGACGCCAAGGTAGAGGATTGCGTGAATGCTGTTGGCGTTGACGTGAACACCGCCTCTGCCGCCCTGCTCTCGCGCGTGGCCGGCCTGTCCGCCAGCGTGGCCGAGAACGTGGTGAAGCACCGGGATGCGAATGGCCCGTTCGCCAATCGCAAAGCGTTGCTCAAGGTGCCGCGCCTGGGCGACAAGGCCTTCGAGCAGTGCGCCGGCTTCCTGCGCGTGTCCAACGGCGACAACCCGCTCGATGTCAGCGCAGTGCATCCGGAAGCCTATCCGGTGGTGGAGCGCATCATGGCCCAGTGCGGCCGCGAGGTGAAAAGCATCATCGGCGACACCGGCTTCCTACGCGGGCTCAAGCCGGAGCAATTCACCGACGAGCGTTTCGGCGTACCCACCGTGCGCGACATCCTGAAGGAACTGGAGAAGCCCGGCCGCGACCCGCGCCCGGAGTTCGTCGCGCCGAGTTTTGCCGAAGGCGTGGAGGACGTGAAGGACCTGCGCCCTGGCATGATCCTGGAAGGCCGCGTGACCAACGTGGCGGCGTTCGGTGCCTTCGTGGACATCGGCGTGCATCAGGACGGCCTGGTGCACGTCTCGGCTTTGTCGCACACCTTCGTGAAGGATCCGCGCGACGCGGTGAAGGCCGGCGACATCGTCAAGGTGAAGGTGATGGAGGTGGACATCCCGCGCCAGCGCATCGGGCTGTCCATGCGTCTGGACGATGAACCCGGCCAGGCCCGTGGTGGCCGCCCTGCCAGCGGCGAGAGCCGCGGCGGACCGCGCGACAACCGCGGACCGCGCCCCGGCGGCGGCGCGCCCAAGCCCACACCGGCACCGTCCAACAGCGCCTTCGCGGATGCGCTGTCCCGCGCCATGAAACGCTGAAAACCGTCCGCCCGACGCATGCTGCGCTGCGATGCAGCGCAGCATGCGCTTACGTATGGGCATGCATTACCGTAACGCGGGAATAACAAAGACCATTCCGGTCCCAGGAGCGTTACTACCATGCCCCGCACTCGCCATATCGCCGGCGCCATCGCCGCTGCCTTACTGTTCAGCACCGCCGCTTCCGCTACGGATTTCAGCAAAGTCGTCGTGATCGGCGACAGCCTTAGCGACGCTGGCAACATCGCCAAGCTGTCGGGCTCGCCGGTCCCGCTGCGCTTCACCACCAATCCGGGCACCACCACAGCCGAGAACGTAGCTTCCGCGCTGGGCCTGCCGGTGACCAATTCGCTCTCCGGTGGCACCGACTACGCGTTTGGCGGCGCCGGCATCCAGCACAACTCGCCGGGTACCCCGGCCGGTGTGCCGCTGCTGCCGCAGCAGATGCAGATGTATCTGGCCGCCAACGGCGGCAAGGCCGATCCCAATGCGCTTCATCAAGTGTGGGGTGGCGCCAACGACATCTTCTACCTGACGGCGACCTCGACCAACCCGAACGTGCTCGCCGCCGGCGCCATCTCCGCCGCGCAGACCGAGGTGGGCATGATCGGCCAGCTGCAGGCGGCCGGCGCCAAGTACGTGGTGGTCTATAACCTGCCGGATATCGGCAAGACGCCGTCGGGGATGGCCGGTGGAGCCGCCGCCGCCGCAGGCGCTACTCAGTTGGCGCTCGCATTCAACGGCGTGCTCGGCGCGGGCATCACCCAGCTCAGCAACAACGGCCTCAACGTGATCCCGGTGAACACCTTCGCGCTGCTCAACGAAGTGATCGCCAATCCGTCGGCTTATGGTTTCACCAATGTCACCACGCCAGCCTGTAACGGCAGCTCGGTGCAGTGCGGCCCGGCCGGTTCCGGCCTGCCCTTCAGCTATGCGCCGGGCACCGACAAGACCTATCTGTTCGCTGACGGCGTGCACCCGACCACCGCTGCCCACGCCATGCTGGGCCAGTACGTGGTGTCGCTGATCCGCGCCCCGGGCCAGATCTCCCTGCTGGGCGAGGCTCCGCTCGCCGCCAGCGCCGCGCAGACTCGCGCCATCCGCAACGAAATGCTGGCGGACAGTGTCGGTAGCGACACGCGCTTCTTCGCCAATGTCGACTACGCGCGCCAGGACTTCAAACAGCAGAGCACCTCGCCCAAGACCACCAGCGACAACGTCAACCTGACCCTGGGCGCCGACGTGCGCATCAACGATCACTTCTCCGCCGGCGTGGCGCTGGGCATCGGCCAGCACAATGCCGACTTCACCGGCGGTGGCGGTTACAAGCTGCAGGACATCAGCGGCCTGGGTTATCTGACTTATCACAACGGCGGCGGCTATATCGGCGGCTATGCCGATTTCGGCCAGTCCAACTTCTCCGACATCGAACGCCGCATCACGCTCGGCGCCGCCCAGCGTGGCGAAAGCGGCAAAGCGGATGGCAGCCGCCTTGGCGGCGGCCTGACCGGCGGCTGGTGGTTCGACTTCTCCGGTCTGCGCACCGGCCCGTTCGCCAATGTCGAGTGGCAGTCCGTCAAGGTCAACGGCTATAGCGAAGACGGCAACGACAGCACAGCCATGTGGTTCGGCCGCCAGCAGCGCGATGCACTGATCTCCACCCTGGGCTGGCGCCTGCAGGGTCATTGGCAGGCTGGCGGCATGATGCTGTCGCCGTACGCCGAGATCGCCTGGAACCACGACAGCAAGGCCGACCCGCGCTCGATTACCGCGGGCGTGAACAGCATGCCGGGCACGTTCTCCCTCACCGGCTTCAGTCCGGACAAGACCTGGGGCAGCGCCGACGTCGGCGTGCAAGCCCAGTTCAGTCCAAACGTTACGGGCTGGGTAGGCTACAGCGGCCGCTTCAGCGACAACAGTCAGAAGTACAACAGCGTGAACCTGGGCGTGAAGGTCGGCTTCTAAAGCCGGTTTTCATCCAAACAAAAAGCCGTCCGCTCGCGCGGACGGCTTTTTTATTTCCCGACGTCCGTGATTCGGACACCCAGACGGCCGGGGCTTACTTGCCCTTGCCGCCGGTCGCCAGGCTGAGGATCGACTGGGCCTGCTTCTGCAGGCTGGCCGCCTCGTCGTCAGCCAGTGGCTCGGTCTTGCCGCCGACCTGGCTCTGCTTCAGCACCAGCGCGCCTTCGCCATTCCAGCCAGCACGCTCGGTAGAGTTTGGACGGGCGTCCTTGCTGGCCTTCTTCTGCTGCACCACGACCCACGGCTTGCCATCCTTGAAGGCGTAGTCCGTGCTGGTAAAGCCCTTGTCGCCGTAATCGACCTGCTCGCGGATGAACTTGACCTCGCCCGCCTCGCGGAACAGCTGCCAGCCGCGCGAAACCTTGTCCTCGAGCTTGGTGCCGTTGCTGATCTTCATGCCGCCGATCTGCTTCTGCACCGAGGTGAAGGCGGCCAGCTCCTTCTCGCCCGGGGTCTGCTCGCCCACCAGCTGGATCGATACCTGGTTGGTCGAACCCTTGGTCAGCACCGTCGACTGCAGCGGCGGGGTATAGCGGCGATCGCCATCGGTCAGCACGGCCTGGACGATGTACATGTCGTTGGGATTCACATCGGCCGGATTGAACTCCAGCTCGAACGACTGCGGCAGGCTGGCCACCGGCTCGATCGTCTTGGCAGCTAGCGGGGCGGCATCCTGGGCGCTCACGTCAATCAGCTTGACCTCCAGCTTGGCCTGGGGCGAAAGCTGGGCGTTGGCGTCGCGCAGCGACACCGAACCGGTGACCGCGTTGGCCTTGGCCGTCGGACCTGCCGCCGTCGAGCCGGCCGGGGCAGCCGAACCGCCCTGCGCCGCGGACTGCGACGTATCAGAAGAATTGCAGCCGGCGAGAGCCAGGGCTGCCACCGACATCAGCGACCAAACCAACCTGCGCATGAGGAACCTCAATCAAGCTATGAACGGGGCGCGAGACCATGGCTTGGCGCAGTGCGCCCACTGGTGTTCGCGGGGGAAGCTAGAAGCATACCCCAAAATTATCCACCCAGAAAAGTCAATAGGATCAAGACGCTCCATACGCCACCGAAGGGGGACTCCAGTCGCAATCCTGGGCCGACTTCACCCCCTTAAAGAAAAGGGCCGCCGGAAACCGGCGGCCCTTTTCCCACGTCAGCGGATACTTCTAGGTTTACAGCGTGAAGTCGTACTGCACCTGGAAGCGCGCGTAGCGCGGGGTATTGAAGTACTTCGGCAGCTTGTAGTTGGTGTAAGCGGTGCGTGCACCAGCCGCACTGATGGTTTCGTACTGTTCGTAAACGAAGACGGGCTTATCGTTGTTGAACAGGTTGATCACCGACAGCTGCATCGTAAGACCCTTGGCCCAGGACGGCTGATACGCGACGTTCGGACTGACCGTCCAGGTCCATGGGGTCCGGCCTTCACCGCCCTCCGGACTGACTTTGCCGTTGCACACGTGGAACTGTGCACCGTAGCCGTAATGGGTTCCGAGCGTACCGCCGCCACCGCCGTAGCAGCTGATGGGCGTACCCGACTGCACCAGCATATTCAGACCGGCCGACCACTCCGGCGTGAACTTGTAACCACCGTAGAGCTTGAAGCTGTGGCGGCGGTCGTTGGGCAGATAACCGTTGGCTCCCGTCATGATCTCGGGAAAGTCGAAGTCAGCCGTGGTGCCCGTATCGTCCTGGCCGTTGTTCGACTTCACCAAGCCTTCGGTGTTGCCGTAGCTGCGCGACCAGGTGTACGACGCATTCACGTAGTACTTGTCCGTAGTCTTCTCGGCCTTCAGCTCGATGCCCTGATAGGAACGCTTGGCGGCAGGCCCCAGCTGATTGCCGGGAATCGTCACGTCAAATTTCTTGGACGAGCCGTCCAACGACGTGGTCAGCTTGAGCGCACTGCCAGGGTTGAAAATCCAGCAACCCGGCATGCCGCTGGGCACGGTCCATTCGTCGTCCCACGCGCCATCAAGACCCTTGTCTTGGGCGAGTGCAAACAGCGGGCGCGAATCGCAAGTATCGTCAATCGAATTGCGCAGCTTGCGATACGTTGCCTTGGCGCCGACAGTCCAGTTGTCGAAGAAGCTCACATCGCTGCGAAGCGTCTTCTGGAAGCCCAGGATGTACTCATCCTGCACGTAAGGCTTCAAACCCTTGCTGCTGACCGACTTCGGATCCGGTGTGCTGCCGTCCTCGCCGTTGCTGACGTAGATACCTTCGCCGCCACGATCGCCGACCAGGATTGGCGAGCCATCCGGATTGACTCCCGAATACAAGCTGTCGTACTCGACGTAGTAAGACGCGGTGGCGGCACGCAGTGCAACGTTGGCAGCCATCGGCAGCGAATAACGGCCAGCGCTACCGAAGACCTTGAACGACGAGTCGCCCAGGACGTCCCATGAAAAACCGAGGCGCGGCTGCCAGATATTGTCCTGTTTGACGAAGGTCTGACCGTTGCCGTTCTTGTTGTTGAAGTTGTCATTGCGGATACCGCCGTACAACATCAACTTGTCGCTGACCTGCCAGCGATCTTCCAAATACCAGGACTTCTGGTTGACCTTCACCATGCCGCCGGTGCTGAACACCGTGTCGAGAACAAGACCGGGGCGATTCACCGGGTCTGCGGCGTTGGGCCTGCTGTAGTAGTAGTAGTAATGACCGCCGGAATACGCCGTTCCTGCATCCGAGGACCAGCGCTCATCGGAGTAGCCGACGCCAATGTCATGGCTGCCTAACTTCCAATCCAAATCGATGCGACCAGCCTTTCGCTGATCATCGCCGCCATAACGATCAAAGCTGCTGACGATCCAGCATCCGCGCGGCCCCCATGCCTGGGGATTTGCAGTAGTGAGGCGATAGGCGACATACGGGCAACCCGAATTTGGCGCATTGATGTCGCCGTTGTATCTGGTCTGCGTACCGTTGGGGCTGACCGTATAGGTCGAGTTGTTGCTGTCCATCTTGCCGTACTGGGCAGTGAGGGTCAGCGTATCCGTCAAGTAACCGGTGTACTTCAGTATGTTCGTCAGCCCACCGAATTTGGTGTGCATATCGCCAAGGTAGCTCGTCTTGGACGGCACACCTTCGGTAAAGGCCGAGCTGTAGTAGTTGTACTTATTGTTATCAGTATTGTTGAAGCCGGTGTATTCGAGATGGTGGCTGTCGTTGATGTTCCAATCGACTTTCACTACCCAATAGGGGCTCTTGCTGGTCAGATCGTAAGCCGTGGCGTTGCTGAAGTTATTGCTGTTGCTGGTTGTGCTCGAAGCTCCGTAAACGGTATTCGTGCTCTTGGTGAATTCACCCAAAGCAAAAATAAACAGCTTGTCCTTGATCAGCGGGCCACCCATCCATGCCGAATAGACATTGCTGGCGCTGCTGTTCTTGTCGTAATTGCGGAACGTCGTGCCGTTGGCGCGCTTGACGTTAGGCTGCGTTTCGCGCGCCCAATCTGGTGCGGTGGTCCAGCTCACACCACCTTTCCATTCGTTGGTGCCGCGCTTGATATTGACGCTGGTCACGCCGCCGGTGGAGAAGCCGTATTGCGCACCATAGCCGCCGGTCTGCACGTCGAGCTGGTCAATCGCCTGGAACGGCACCTGACCGAACGAGAGATTGTTGTAGAGGTTGGTGACGTTGAAGCCGTTGACGTAGTAGCTGTTCTCGGCGACAGACGAGCCACCGAAAGATGGCAGATTGCCAAACACGGCGTTGCCTTTCACAACGCCCGGCGCCAACGTGGCCACGCTGACAATATCGCGCGGCACTGGCAATGAGTTCAGCTGCGACGCAGTGAAGGTAGTACGACTTTCGATCGTACTAACATCGATTGCCGGAATGGCATTCGCCGTTACCGTCACGCTCGAGAGACTGGTTGCCTGGGCTTCGGCGCCGAGATTGACCTGCGCCGTCTGGCCAGCCACCACCGTCACATTGCTCGTGCTGACGGCCTTGCCATTTTGAACCAGCTGTACCTCATAGCGACCACTCGGCAGTGAGGACACGCGGAACTTGCCGTCGGCAGCCGGGGCCACCGAGCGCGACAGGCCAGAATCCAGACTCTTGATGACGACGGTTTCGCCGGCTGCATAGGCGGCAGTGCCGGAAATATCACCAGCGGTGGACTGCGCCAGCACGGCACCACTGCCGAGACTCAAACTAACGGCGACAGCCAGCGCGGCATGACGCAGCCGATACACGGCGGACGTGTTGCGTGAAATCATTCGATTGTTCTCCCCTTAAGAGATATACCCGGTTAAAAACCCGGATCTAGTTACGTCGCAAGGCCAAAAAGCCTGCGACTGCCATCCCTGCGCTCGCGCGAGTACTCCAAATGGAGCCTCGTGCGTTTCCCCGCTCAGAGACTGGTTTTCTTACGGATAAACCCGCAAGAAAATACGAAACTAGATGAAGATCACATGAAGGTCAACATTTTTGTAACGTTCTTCAGTGGCGTCTACGTAAGCGTCTCGAAAGCAAATTGAGTAAAAGTCAACCGCCAGATTGCCTAGGAGCGCCCCATGGCCACGCAACTAAATACGACACCTCAGAGTGCGGGAACTTTCGCGGATCGCATTAAGGTGCTGATCCAGCGCGTTGGCAGCGTTACGGAGATCGCTCGAATGTGCGGTTTTTCCGAGGGCGTGGTGCGTAGCTGGCGTGATGGCAACACCGATCCTTCCCGAGCCCGCTGCGTCACGCTGGCAAAAACCCTGGGCATTTCTCTGGTGTGGCTAGTGGCTGGCGAAGGCACCATTCAGACCGAGGCCATTACCAGTGGGGAAGAACTGGGCACCAACGAAACGTCACTTTCGCAGCGCCAGCGGACCAAGCTGCGGACGGCGGCGGATACGCTGCATGCAAGTGGCGTGGCGATGGATCCGATGCGCTTGAATACGGCGCTGCGCATTTTGCAGTCCGAGCTGGATCTGGCCGATAGCCATCTGTCACTGGCCGACAATGCGGATCTGCTAGCTGATCTCTATGAAATTCTTGGCCCCGGCGGCAATGACGTGGATGCTGCAGAAATGGTGGCGTTCAATCATCGTCTGGGCGACCGCCTGAAGCGCGACCGCCACACCGCCTAAGCGCTCCAGTACTAGGCAAACAAAAACGGCAGCCAGATGGCTGCCGTTTTTGTTTACACATTCCGCTTGAATCAGAGCCGCGCGATATCCGCGATGGCCGTGAATTGCGCCTTCAGCTGGCCAAGCAGAGCCAGGCGATTGGCGCGCACGGCCGGATCTTCCGCGTTCACCAAGACACTGTCGAAGAAGGCATCGACTGGTGCCTGTAACTGGGCAAGGCGCGCCAATACAGCCGTGTAGTCGCCGGATTGCAGCGGCGCGGCGGTATCGGCTTTCGCTGCATCCAGTGCCGTGGCCAGATGGCGCTCCGCGTCAGCTTCAAAGTGAGCAGGATCAACGACGGCTCCCACAACGGGAGCGTTGGCTTCTTCCGCCTGCTTGCGCAGAATGTTGGCCACGCGCTTGTTGGCGGCAGCCAGGCTCAATGCTTCAGGGCGACGGCCAAACTCCGCCACAGCACGCAGGCGCCGGTCAAAATCGACCAGCGAAGCTGGCGCCACCGCAAGCACGGCTTCGAACTGTTCGCTCGTGAAACCCTGTTCGGCGTAATAGCCACGCAGGCGATCGATCACGAAGTCGTACAGCTCATCCACCAGCACTGCACGACGCTTTCCGGCATCCAGTGCGGGAGTTTTGCCATCCTTGCCTGGCTTGAGACCAGCAGCCAGCGCGACTTCCGGGATGAGCTCCAGCGCCTCAACGAAACTGCCTTTGAGGTCGAGCTCCAGCTGACCTTCAACCAGGGTACGGGCGAGGCCCAGCGCCGCACGGCGCAGTGCGAACGGGTCCTTGTTGCCGCTGGGCTTGAGGCCGACGGCAAAAATGCCGGCCAGGGTATCGAAGCGTTCGGCGACGGCCAGCACCTGCCCAACCTTGCCGACGGCAATGGCGTCACCAGCAAAGCGCGGCTGATAGTAGCTATCCAACGCAGCGGCAACTTCAGCCGCCTCACCGTGGCGGCTGGCGTAGTAACGGCCCATCACGCCCTGCAACTCAGGGAATTCACCAACCATGCGCGTAAGCAGGTCGCACTTGCTGAGCGCGGCAGCGCGAGTGGCTTCACCAGCGTCCACGCCAACACGGTTGGCGATGATGCGGGCCAGCTCGGCTACACGCACGCTCTTGTCCCACAGGCTGCCGAGGGACTGCTGATAGGTAACGTTCTTCAGTTGATCCTGATAGCCAGCCAGGGGCGTCTTCAGGTCTTCGTCCCAGAAGAACTTGGCATCAGCGAAACGCGGACGGATCACGCGCTCATAGCCTTTGCGGATCTCGCCCGGATCCTTGCTGTCGATGTTGGCGACACCAATGAAATGCTCGGTGAGTTTGCCGCTGGCGTCGAACACCGGCACGAACTTCTGATTGGTCTCCATGGTGGTGACCAGGGCTTCGGGCGGCACTGCGAGAAACTCACGCTCGAAAGTGCAGGCGATCGCCGCCGGCCATTCGGTGAGATTGGCGATCTCGTCGAGTAGCGCGTCATCCAGCTGCGGCTGCCCGCCTGTTTGCTTGGCAGCCTTGGCAACCTCGTCGCGAATGCGCTGACGGCGTTCGACCGGATCGGCCAGCACCTTGGCTGCGCGCATCGCGTCCAACCAACTATCTGCATCAGCCACATGCACCGGTTGCGCATGCATGAAGCGATGGCCGCGCGACTTGCGGCCACTCTTCAGGCCCAGCACTTCACCATCCACGATGTCGGCGCCATGCAGGATCACCAGCCAGTGTGCGGGACGCACGAAGCTGTAGTCGTGATCGCTCCAGCGCATCGGCTTGGGAATCGGCAAGCCCTTGAGTGCTTCGTCGACGATGTCCGGCAACAGACTTGCCACCGGTTGGCCAGGCTTCACGGCGCGGAAAACGAACCATGAGCCTTTGTCGGTCTCAAGCTTTTCCAATTGCTCAACGCTAACCCCGCAGGATTGCGCAAAGCCCTGCAGAGCCTTGCTCGGCTGGCCTTCGGCGTCCAGAGCGGCATTGATCGCGGGGCCGCGCCGCTCGATGGTCTGTTCCGGCTGATTGACCGCAACGCCGGGGATATGGACGGCCAAACGACGCGGCGAGGCATAGGCCCTGGCGAGGTCGAGCGAAGCTTCTACACCGCGCTTGGCCAGCCCGTCGCAGATGCCGCGCTGAAATGCGGCGGCGAGTTCGTCCAGGGCCTTGGGCGGCAGCTCTTCCGTGCCCAGCTCGATCAGCAACGACTTGGCGGCGCTCATGCGGCCTGCTCCTTCTTTTGATGCTTCAGGCCCGGGAACCCAAGTTTCTCGCGCTGTGCCACATAGGTTTCGGCCACGCTGCGGGCTAACGTGCGCACACGCAGGATGTAGCGCTGACGCTCGGTGACGCTGATGGCGCGGCGCGCATCGAGCAAGTTAAACGTATGGCTAGCCTTCATCACCTGCTCGTAGGCAGGCAGCGGCAAGCCGGCGGCGATCAATTTGTTGGCCTCGCCCTCGCACACATCGAACCAGCGCAGCAGCTCGGGCACATTGGCGTGTTCGAAGTTGTAGGTGCTTTGCTCCACTTCGTTCTGGTGGAACACGTCGCCGTAGGTAACGGTGCCGTGCGGGCCCTCGGTCCATATCAGGTCATAGACGTTATCCACGTTCTGCAGGTACATCGCGAGGCGTTCGAGACCATAGGTGATCTCGCCGGTGACAGGACGACATTCCAGGCCACCTGCCTGCTGGAAGTAGGTGAACTGAGTCACCTCCATGCCATTCAACCAGACTTCCCAGCCCAGGCCCCAGGCCCCAAGGGTGGGTGATTCCCAGTTGTCCTCAACGAAGCGCAGGTCATGGACCAACGGGTCCAGACCCAGTTCCTTCAAGGAGCCGATGTACAGCTCCAGGATGTTTTCGGGATTGGGCTTCATCACCACCTGATACTGGTAGTAGTGCTGCAGGCGGTTGGGATTCTCGCCGTAGCGGCCGTCGGTCGGGCGTCGCGAAGGCTGCACATAGGCCGCGGCCCAGGGCTCCGGACCCAGTGAACGCAAAAAGGTGGCGGGGTGGAAGGTGCCGGCGCCGACCTCGGTATCGAGTGGCTGCAGCAACACACAACCCTGCGCCGCCCAATAGCGGTTGAGGGTCTGGATCACATCCTGGAAGGTGCGGGCGGACATGGCTTTCCGTGACCTGGAATAAAGCGCGTTAGTATAGCGGCGCACTATGCTTCTGGCCTTACCGAAGGCCAAAAACCAAGGGGAATCCGACGCATGGCAGCTTCTCCGCAAATCGCTTCCCTGCTGGGCCGGCGCGGCCGGCTCACGCTGGAAGACATGCTGGCCGCCCTGGTGGTGGACGGATTCCTGCTCGCTGACGATGCCAAGCACGTACGTATGGGTTCGCGCAGCGGACGCGCCACGGTGGAGCTGCATCCGCTGGTGCTGATCGCCAACGCCAAGCTGCCCAACCAGCGCGAACCAACGCGCCCGCTGAGCCTGGAAGCGCTGACCGAATGGCTGGCAGCTCAAGCCAGCCTGCCCTATCTGAAAATCGATCCGATGAAGATCAATGCCGCCGCGGTGACGCAGGTGGTCAGCCATGCCTATGCGCAACGCCATCGCATCTTGCCGGTGGCGGCGGCACCGGGCGAGGTGACCTTTGCCACCTGCGAGCCGTTTGATGCGGGCTGGGCCACCGACCTCGCGCATATGCTGCGCCGGGACGTGCGCCGGGTCGTGGCGAATCCGCTGGATATCAATCGCTATCTGCTGGAGTTCTACGGTGTCCAGCGCTCGATCCAACTGGCGCAGGATGCCAAGACGACCGGCTATGACTCCTCTGCCATCCTCAACTTCGAGCAATTGGTGGAGTTGGGCAAAAGTGGCGAGGTTGGCGCGGATGATCGCCATGTCGTGCATATCGTGGATTGGCTGCTGCAGTACGCCTTCGAGCAGCGCGCTTCCGATATTCATCTGGAGCCGCGCCGTGAAGCCGGCCAGATGCGTTTTCGCATCGATGGTGTGATGCATAAGGTATTTGAGCTGCCACCGCCGGTGATGACTGCCGTGACGGCCCGCATCAAGATCCTTTCGCGCATGGATGTGGCGGAAAAGCGTCGGCCTCAGGATGGCCGTATCAAGACGCGCTCCGCCGCCCGCCGCGAGGTGGAGTTGCGTATCTCGACCATGCCGACTGCATTTGGCGAGAAGGTGGTGATGCGTATCTTCGACCCGGATATTGTTGCCAAGGACTTCTCTCAGCTTGGCTTCTCGCCGGACGAGGATGTGGTGTGGCGCAGCATGGTCGAGCGCCCGCACGGCATCGTGCTGGTCACCGGCCCCACCGGCTCGGGCAAAACCACCACGCTCTATTCGACGCTCAAGCACCTGGCTACGCCGGCACTGAATGTCTGCACGGTGGAAGATCCGATCGAAATGGTCTCGCCGGAGTTCAACCAGATGCAGGTGCAGCAGTCGATTGATCTCGACTTTGCCGCCGGTGTACGCACACTGCTGCGACAGGATCCGGACATCATCATGGTCGGTGAGATCCGCGATCTGGAAACGGCGCAGATGGCGGTGCAAGCGTCGCTGACCGGCCATCTGGTGCTGTCCACGTTGCATACCAACGATGCCCCCAGTGCGGTAACTCGCCTGCTTGATCTCGGCGTACCGCACTATTTGATTCAATCCACGTTGACTGGCGTGGTGGCGCAACGCCTCGTGCGAACGCTGTGCGCTCACTGCAAGCAACCCACAACGCAGGATCCGCACGAATGGACGGCGCTCACCTATGGCTGGTCATTGCCCGTGCCAGAGACGGTGTTCAAGCCGGTCGGCTGCCTGGAATGTCGCAACACCGGCTTTATGGGGCGCACCGGCATTTATGAAATGATGCAGTTGTCCGCTCGGTTGCGCGGCCTTATTTCCGCTCAACTTGATCTGGGTGGATTCGGTATCGCAGCCCTCAAGGAGGGGATGCGTCCCCTGCGAATTTCGGCGGCCGCGCAGGTGGCACGGGGACTGACCACCGTGAAGGAGGTTCTGACCGTGCTGCCACCGATAGAGTCGCTGGACGATCAACAACCCTGAAATATGTAGTGGCATGACTCGAATGAAGCCCGTCCTGATTATCCGCACCGGCCGCGCACCCGATCCTATCCGGAAGCGCCATGGCGATTTCCCTCATTGGTTCCGACTTGGAGCACAGCTGGTGCCGGAAAAGATCCGCATCATCGACGTCCAGGCGGGTGAATCACTGCCTTCGCCTGGCGAGGTTGCCGGCGCGCTGATCACCGGGTCCGCAGCCATGGTCACGGAGCGCGCTGATTGGAGCGAGCGCACCGCCGGCTGGATTCGCGATGCCATGGACGTGGACCTGCCGATGTTCGGTGTCTGTTATGGACATCAGCTAATGGCTCACGCCCTGGGCGGCCGCGTGGACTATCTACCGGGGGGGCGCGAGATCGGGACGGTGTCGATCGAAGTCTTGCAGCAAGCACAACACGATCCACTCGCTGCGGCACTTCCTGGCCAATTTCGCGCGCATACCACGCACGAGCAGAGCGTGATGGAGGTGCCCAAGGGTGCGACGGTATTGGCCAGCTCAGCACGCGATCCCAATCACCTGCTGCGATACGGCAAGCACGCTGTCAGCGTGCAGTTCCATCCGGAATTCAATGCCGATGTGATGCGCGCCTACATTCATCGCAAACGCGTGGACATGCACAAGGAAGGTTTCGATCCGCACCACACATTCCGTCAGGTGGCTCCCACGCCAATGGCACGGCGGCTACTCCGGCAATTCGCCCGTCATCACGGGCTGACTTCCACGCGCTGACACTCAGCGGCTACGCGGCGGCATCGGGAAAGGGGTGACCTTTTGTCCGTCGTTGGCATCACGGATGACTAGCGCCCCTTTGCGTTCGACTTCCTCAATGCGAACGATAGATTGCATCGGCAAATGCAGCATGCGCGTGTCTTTAAATTCCTCGCGGAGCTTTTCTTCAGTCGGGTCGACCAACAGTCCTTCGCCTACCGGTTCGAACACGAGCTCTCCGACCTCGGTAAAACCCCATAAGCTGCTCGAAGCGACGTGCCGTGCGTACAGCTCGTAGCTTTTGCCGAGATGTAGAAAGGTGACCTTATAGAGTTTCTTGGTGCGCATAGCCGTATTTTATCCGCGCAAGCGACGTGCCACCGCTTCACGCGAGAACAATGCGAAGACCACACCGAACAAGAAGCCGGCGATATGCGTCCACCACACTACCGCGCCGTAGCTGGGCCCTGCGTAGCTGAAGAGCAGTTGCAGGAGTACCCAGATGCCGATCAGCAAGAAGGCCGGGACGCGCACGAATTCGAGATACAAACCCAAGGGGAGCACCAGGCCCAGGCGTTCGCGAGGAAACAAGGCGATATAGGCACCAAGAACCGCTGAAACCGCACCGCTGCATCCAATGATCGGCGAGTGCACCCCCGCCAATGAAAGCGCTCCCACGAGATTCGCCACGATACCGCCGAGCAAGAACAGCGACAGAAAGCGGGTCGACCCGAGAGTACGCTCCGACGGCAATCCAAAGATCACAAGGAACAGCATGTTGCCGAGAACATGCAGCCATGCGACATGGATAAAGAGTGCGGTGACCAGTCTCAACAGCGACGGATCGTGCAGTTGCGCGAGAATGGGTTCGTGTGCGTCGAAAATATTCGCCGGTACCGTACCCCACTCGAGCAGTAACGACAGCCGCTGGCGTGCTGGCAGCAGCGCGAGCCCGACGAAGCTCACTACGCACAGCACAACAAGCAACATGGTCGCCCACTGCACGCGCGGGCGACGCCGGGTTTCGACATGAACAAACACGCAGGACTCCCTCGGTCACAGCGTCTGCCAGAGCAGGCTTAACGCATCATAGGCGATGCTTGCGCCCCTGCGAGCCGATCTGGGTAGCATTTTGCGGCGAGAGCCCCAAAATCCGTCGAGCGGATTCAGTAAGGCTGACAGTTTTCGCCCAATAAAAAACCCTCACCGGTGAAGGTGAGGGTTTTTCAGGATAAAGCCCCTGGCGGTGACCTACTCTTGCATGGGCAATGCCACACTACCATCGGCGCAGCTGCGTTTCACTTCCGAGTTCG
>NZ_JADIKD010000008.1:0-420562 GCF_044904565.1 Dyella koreensis
GGTGACGGGCTCGCTTCGCATCGCCCAGCAAAGATTAAAGAAAGAGCGGCTCCCTCTCCCCTCTGGGGAGAGGGTTGGGGTGAGGGGTGGGTGCTCGCGACGGCGTCGCTGAGGGGCGCTCTTGCCTACGGCGTCGGCAACGCCGCCCGTTTGATGATCCAGCCGCCTGCGTCATGCAGCAGTTCTATCTGCTTGATGTTCGGGGCTCCACAGTCACCTGCTTTTTCATGGCAGGCGGCGAGAGATACGCGCAGGTGTTGGTCGTCGCTGAGTTCGAAGTCGTTGAGGTGGGTGCTGGCCTGGCTGACGGCGTTTTCCAGGGCGGTGCCGATGAAGACGCCGCGGCGGAAGATGTAGAGCTGCAGGTTGTCGGGGTGGCAGGCGCTGTCGTGGCCGGAGGCGGCTTCGGCGACGTAGGTGTCGCCTTTGCGTTGGGCGCGGCCGGTGAGTTGGCGCTGGCCGCCGGTGAGCAGGAAGCGATCTTCGTCGTTGCGCGGTGTGGGGACCGCGGCGGGGCACTGTGTGGTGTCGGCGCGGACGGCGGTGGCGTCTTGTGCCGGCTCGGTGTGCAGTGGCTGCAGCGGGCGCGGGACATAAGGCTGTTGCGCCAGCTCGGTGGGAGCGGCGGCGGGGTGGTGCAGCCATAGTGCCAGCGCGGCGGCGCCGATCAACAGGCTTGTTGCCGCCCAGCCTCGGCCGCCAACCGTGGGGTGCCGCAGCAGCCATAGCAGGATGCCCAGTCCCAGCAGCAGGGCGATCGGTGCGAGAGCGTGCCAGAGCAGGGCGAGTACGGAGAGGCAGACGGCGGCGATGGCCCAGCGCGAAACGGCTGCACGCGAGTTGACGGGCAACGGTGGTGGCGTCGCCGCGGTGGTCGGCAGAGGTGGCGGCAGCGGGGCTTCGTGCGTGGCGGACGCGCCCTCCCACGGGAACCATTGCTGTCCGCCGTCGTGGCACCACTGGTCGCCGGCATGGGCATAGCGGGACAGCGCTGACTCGGGCAAGGGACCGCGCAGCTGACCTTCGCGCAGCAGCCAGACTAGCGGTGCGTCGTCGGGAATGACGTGGGCTTCGACACCCATCTGTTCCAGCTGGGTGGCCTGGGTCTGCGCGGTGGCTTCGTCCAGTCCGCGCCGGATCAGCAGCGGCGCGCGCTCGAATACGCGCTGGCGGAAGTCGGTGCCTTCCATGCCGAAAGCCGCCGCCATGCGTGCCTGCACGCTGGCGGAATCCTGGCCATCCAGCAGGCGGCCGGTAAGCACGAGGCAGTAAACGGTCATGCAGTTCCCCCAGGGCGCCGCATCCTGCGCCGATGCCACAAGGGTAGGTGTGGCATCGGGGACACACAAGCCGGATTTCGGTTCGTGGCCGGGGTATGCCTAAAATGGCTCTCTCAAGCTTCCCCGATTGGCTTTCTGGATCTCCGCTACGTGATCTCCCGAGACGAATTCGACGCGCTGGCTGCCCAGGGGCACACGCGCATCCCGCTGGTGCGCGAGGTATTTTCCGACCTCGATACTCCGCTGTCGGTGTACCTGAAACTGGCCGATGGCCCGTACACCTTTCTGTTCGAGTCGGTCGAGGGCGGCGCCACCTGGGGACGCTATTCGATCATCGGCCTGCCGGCGAAGCGCGTGTACCGCCTGCGCGGGCATGAGCTGGAGGTGGAGGACTCAGGCGAAGTCACCGAGCGCCGTCATCTCGACGATCCGCTGGGCGAGATCGAAAAGCTGCGCCAGCAGTACGACGTGCCGCGCCTGCCGCAGCTGCCGGCCTTCAGTGGCGGCCTGGTCGGCTACTTCGGTTTCGAGACCATCGGCTACATCGAGCCGCGCCTGGCGCGGTGGGATCGCGCCGACGAGCTGGGCACGCCGGACGTGCTGCTGATGCTGGCCGAAGAAGTGGCGGTGTTCGACAACCTCAAGGGCCGCCTATACCTGATCGTGCATGCCGATCCGTCGCAGCCGCATGCCTATGCCGAAGCGCAGCGCCGGCTGGATGCGCTGGTGTATCGCCTGCGCCAGGGCGGTGCCTCGTATCCGCAGCTCACGCAGTCCATCGCGCTGGATGAGGGCGACTTCAAATCGTCCTTCACCAAGGAAGAGTTCGAGGCGATGGTGGAGCGCGCGAAGGAATACATCCGCGCTGGCGATATTTTCCAGGTCGTGCCATCGCAGCGCCTGAGCATCGGTTTCCACGCGCGGCCGGTGGATGTGTACCGCGCGCTGCGCGCGCTCAATCCGTCGCCCTATATGTACTTCGTCGATCTCGGCGACACGCAGATCGTCGGCTCCTCGCCGGAAATCCTCGCCCGCCTCAAGGATGGCAAGGTCGTGGTGCGTCCACTCGCCGGCACGCGCAAGCGCGGCGCCACTGAAGAAGAAGACCAGGCGCTGGAAGCGGAGCTGTTGGCCGATCCGAAGGAACGCGCCGAGCACGTGATGCTGATCGATCTGGGCCGCAACGACATCGGCCGCATCAGCGAAACCGGCAGTGTGGAAGTGAGCGAATCCTTCGTCATCGAACGCTACTCGCACGTGATGCATATCGTGTCGCAGGTACAGGGCAAGGCGCGTCCCGGTCTCGGCTATATGGACGTGCTCAAGGCAACGTTCCCCGCCGGCACACTCAGCGGCGCGCCGAAGATCCGCGCGCTGGAAATCATCCAGGAGCTGGAGCCGTACAAGCGCAACATCTATGCCGGTGCAATCGGCTGGATCGGCTGGTGGGGCGATGCGGACACCGCCATCGCCATCCGCACCGCGGTGATCCAGGATGGCCGCCTGCATGTGCAGGCCGGCGCCGGCATCGTCTACGACTCCGATCCCTCGGCCGAGTGGGAAGAGACCATGAACAAAGGACGCGCGCTGTTCCGCGCGGTGGCACAAGCGGCGAAGGGGCTGTGACCGGAAGGTCCGGCCCGACTACAGGGATGACATCGTGAGCCTTTCCATCATGCGGTACGGCATCGTTGCATTGCCGTTGCTGTGTTCCCTCACCGCGAATGCGCGCGAACCCGTCGAGGTGCGCTGGACGGACGATCCGCTCAGCCGCCTCAAGGCGATGGCGATGCTGCAATCGCTCAATGCCGATCTGCTCAGCCATCCCAGCGCCACGCTGACGCTGGAGCGCTGGTGTGGCGCGCATCATCTGGCGCGCGACGCCAAGGTAGTGGCGCGGCTGGTGAAGGGTGTCGACAAGCCTTTGCCGGAAGGCGCGCGTGAGCAGCTTGGCATCGGTGCCGACGAAGCGGTGCGCTATCGGCAGGTGCAGTTGGTATGCGGCAATCTGGTGCTGTCCGAAGCCGACAACTGGTACGTGCCGTCGCGGCTCAGCGCGGACATGAATCGCGAACTGGACAGCACCGATGTGCCGTTCGGCAAGGTAGTGCAGTCGCTGCATTTCCGGCGCCAGACGCTATCGGCGGAGTTGTTGTGGTCGCCGTTGCCGCAGGGTTGGGACGAAGGGGCGGTGTTGCCGCCGGGTACGCATCGGCCGCTGGCGATTCCGGCCCATGTGTTGCAGCACCGGGCGGTGTTGGTGGGGCAGGATAATCGGGCGATCAGTCTGGTGGTGGAGAGTTATACGTCGAATGTGTTGGCTATGCCTTCGGCGGTGTTGGCGCCTACGCCTTGAGTTTTTCTTCCCTCTCTGGGGGAATGGGTCCGCTCTAGCGACATCCTTTCCTATTCGTCATCCCTGCGTAGGCAGGGATCCAGTGGCGTTGTCGCTGGGTTTTAGCGTCTGCGTGTTCTTGTCCGCCTGCGGCGGGGCTTCGTCTCGCTGCCGCGAGCCGAGTTACTTTTCTCTGCTTGCCCAGAGAAAAGTAACCAAAAGAGAGGGCACCCCTCTTGCGCGCCCTCCGGCTTCGCCTGCGGGTCCGTGAGGGTCGGCCGGGCTTTTCGACACGACATCCCTGTCGTGTCGAAAAGGCGCAGGCGTCCTGCCTGCGCCCCCTTCGGGGCCTGATCGTCCAACCCTCACCGCTCCACAGGGGACCCGGTTACGGGCTCGCTTCGCATTGCCTTTCAAAGCGAAGGAAGAGCAGCTCCCTCTCCCCTCCGGGGAGAGGGTTGGGGTGAGGGGTGGGTGCTCGGTCCAACGGTGCTATTGGCGGGTTTTTCTATAAGCGTGGGCTACAAAATTCCCGAATGAATGCCCCGGAGCATTCATTCGGCGCCATGGTGTCCGGCGCTGCTGCGCCTTACTTAGAGATGTGCGGCGTCAGCGCTTGTCGAGGGAATAACTTCCCGGTCCGGTCACACACAGCAACAGCAGTGCGCCCACGATGCTGATGTTCTTGTAGAAGTTGATCATCGCCATGTACTGGATGTCTCCCGACATGTTCCAGTACGGGTGGCCGATGAGTGCCGTGGCGAAGGTGTAGATCGCGAGGATGAGCGCCAGTGGCCGGGTGAAGTAGCCGAGCACCAGCGCGATGCCCACCGCGAACTCCATCACGATGGCGATGATCGTCGATAGCGTCGGCGCCGGCAGGCCGGCCGAGGCCATATAGGTCACGGTGCCTGAGAAGCCGATGATCTTGGACCAGCCGAACTTCACGAACAGGATCATCAGGAGAATGCGGGCGACGAGGATGAGCTCGTCCTTGTGTTTCTCGAATAACGTGTAGCGCATGATGTTCTCTCCAAGCCGTCGAAGTCGGTGCTGTGGATAGACATGCTGCTCGTCTGGGTTCGCCGGGCCCATCGTGGCGAAGCATCTGTCGAGGGCGTTGCCCCTCGATGGTGATGGTACGTCCGCGCGAGGTGAGTTTTCCATCGCTGGACGATGGATTTCGCTATGAGTTGGATCAGTTGCCCAAAGCGTCATCCAGCGCCCGGTAGAACCGGTCCGGTGCTTCCAGCATCGGCGAGTGGCCCAGACCGTCGAGCGGGACCAGGCGGGCGCCGGGAATCGCCTGCGCAGCCTGCTTTCCCAGCACTGGATAGTCACCCAGCGTGGCGGCGACGGCGGGTGGGGCGATATCCCTGCCAAGCGCAGTGCGGTCGCGCTGGCCGATGATCAGCACCGTAGGCACTTTGATCTGCGGGAACTCATAGATCACCGGCTGGGTGAAGATCATGTCGTAGGTAAGTGCGCCCGCCCAGGCGGAGGTCTCGCGACCTTCGCCTTCGTACTGCCCGGCCTGCAGGTTCACCCAGCGGTCGTACTCGGGTTTCCAGTGGCCGTCGTAGTAGCTCTTGAGCTGATAGGCCTCGATGCTTGCGGCGCTGGTCTTGAGCTCATTGCGGTACCAGTCGTCCACGCTGCGCCAGGGCACCCCTTTGGCCTTCCAGTCTTCCAGGCCGATCGGATCGACCAGGATCAGTTTTTCTACCGCCTGCGGAAACATCAGCGCGTAGCGCGAGCCGACCATGCCACCCATGGAATGCGCAATCACGATCACCTTGTCCAGGCCGCGGCTCGATAGCAGGGCATGGGTGTTCGCCGCCAGCTGGTGCAGGCTGTATTGATAGCCGCGCGGTTTGGAGGATTTGCAGAAGCCGATCTGGTCCGGCACCACCACGCGGTAGCCGCGATCGCGCAGGCGTTCGGCGGTGGCCGTCCAGTACGGCGCGCAAAAGTTCTTGCCGTGCAGCAGCACGACGGCGTGACCGTTGGGCTTCGCTGGCTGCAGATCCATATAGGCCATCTGCAGGGACTGGCCCTGGCTCTCCATCGCAAACCAGTGCACCGGGTAGGGATAGTCGTAACGCTCCAGGCGCGCGCCGAGATCGGCCACCTTGGGGGCGTTCTCCGCGTGGCTCGCCGAAGCGGCCGATAGCGCGGCGATCAGTGCGGCAGCGACAAGGGCGCGATGCATGGCGATGCTCCTGTGGGGACAGGTGATCGAGCGTAGCGCAAAGACCATTGCCATCCACGGATGTTGGTTGTCAGTTGGCGTGATCGTTATCAGCAGAATCCTTGCGAAAGTGGCGCGTTGCATCTCTGGAATCAGCGGAGCAAGTTAAAGCAATTCCCGCACTTTAAGTGTGGCGAAGTCGTGCAAGGGACATGGATGCAAGGGAGAGCATCAGGATATGCAGGCATGGAGAGCGGTATTCGTATCGGCCTTGGGGCTGGGCGCGGCAATGGCGGGAGCGTACTTGTCGGGCCGTGTGACCCATCTGGTACTGGGGCTGCATGGTGAGCCCTGGCGCTTGACTACCTACTGGCAGTATGTCCGTGCGCTCGATCAGCCACTGGTTGCGCCTTATGCCATGCGCATCAAGCTGGCCGGCATCATGGGTTTTGGTGTGCCGATGCTTGCATGGGTCTGCCTGCTGGTGGCTATGTTCAAATCAAAGAGGCCGTCGCTGCATGGCGAGGCGCGCTTCGCCACGGCCAGTGATCTGGCGAAGCAGCGCATGTTCAAGCCGACATCCACCAGTCTGGTCGTAGGCAAGATGCGCGGCAGGCTCGTCCATATGTCGGGCCAGCAATTTGCGCTACTGGCTGCACCCACACGCAGCGGCAAGGGTGTAGGCATTGTCATTCCGAACCTGCTGACCTATGCCGGCTCCATGGTAGTGCTGGATATCAAGCAGGAGAATTTTGACCTGACCAGTGGCTGGCGTAAGTCACAAGGGCAGAGCGTTTATCTCTTCAACCCCTTTGCAGAAGACATGCGCTCTGCTCGCTGGAACCCTCTGCATTACGTGTCCGAAGGCGTTTATCGGATTTCCGACCTCATGGCGCTGGCCGAGACCCTGTATCCCGATGGCTCGCCGGACCAGAAATTCTGGGTGAGTCAGGCGCGCAATGCCTTTGTGGCGTTCACGTTGTACCTGTTCGAGAAGCAAGACGCGCAGCGCAACGGTGGGCGCCGGCCAAAGCACATGACGGAGCCGACGCTCGGCCAGGTATTCCGCCTGTCCTCGGGCGATGGTGATGACCTGAAGATCTACCTGCGCCGCCTGGCACAAAAGCCATTCCTGAGCGGCGATGCCAGAAACGCCTTCAGCAACCTTATCTCGCAGGCAGACGACACCTTCTCCTCGATCATGGGCAGCTTCCGCGAGCCACTGAACATGTTCATCAATCCGGTGCTCGATGCCGCCACCAGCGGCAATGACTTTCTGTTGACCGATGTGCGCAAGAAGCCGATGACGATCTATATCGGCATCCAGCCCAACAAGCTGGCCGAGAGCCGCATCATCATCAACATGTTCTTCAGTCAGCTGATCAAGCTCAATACCAAGGAGCTGCCTTCGCAGAACCCCGAGTTGGCCCATCAGTGCCTGCTGCTGATGGACGAATTCACTGCCATCGGCCGGGTGGACATCCTTGCCAGCGCCGTGTCGTTCATTGCCGGCTACAACCTGCGGTTGCTGCCCATCATCCAGAGCGTCTCCCAGCTGGAGGCGGTATACGGCCGGGATGTGGCGCGCACCTTCGTCACCAACCATGCCCTGCAAATCGTCTACACCCCGCGTGAACAGCGCGACGCCAACGACTACTCGGAGATGCTCGGCTACACCACGGTGCGCAGGGAGAGCATTACGCGGGGGCGCGAAGTGAGTCGGAGCGAATCAGAGGAACGGCGCGCCCTCATGCTGCCGCAAGAACTCAAGGCGATGAGTGGCGACAAGGAGGTGTTCTTCTACGAAGGCATTCCGCACCCGGTGTTGTGCGACAAGATTCGGTATTACCAGGATAAGTTCTTTACCAGGCGGTTGTTGCCGAAGGTGGAGGTGGCGGCGCTGGCGATATCTGGGGGCGACATACGCCATTACTCAAAGGAGGGTGCAGGTAAATGAAATCACTTTCCGAGTTGCTAAGACTGAGTCCTGATATCCATGTGCCTGCATGGATGCCCATATATGACATTGATGCTGTGCTGCGCGCAGCCGATGATGGCTGCGGCTACGCCTCAGATATGATGGTTTACCGCTTCGTTCAGTCGGTTCATTTGCGTGAATGTCAGGCGGTCATCGATATGTGCGTTGTTTTTTCGCCTTATGACTTTGGTCTAGATACACACTATTTCCGAGGCGCCTTTTCTTGGTCTGTGATGGAGGATGTCATCGCAATGAATGCGCTGAATCCGGTGCCGAGCTACCACCTGCTTCTGATGCTTATGGTCGAGCGCGATATTTTGATCAAGAAGACATAGTTTGCTTAGGGCTCTGCACTTTGAGCCAAAGGATCAATGGCGGCTTCCTGGCAATTTGAAAACACTGGCCGTGAACACGAACAAGGAACTCTTATGACCATCAGCTTCAAACTTCCCCCCGGCTGGGCCGGCCCCCTGGAAGGCAAGGGCCCGTGGCCGTTGCGGTTCTATTCGCATAGTTTTGGCGCGCGCCATTTCCACACGCAGCGTTGCCAGATCATTTACAACAACAACAGCTTTACTCGCCTAACGGGTGACAAGCCCGCAGGGCCGCCACCGGTTCCGAACTGGCAGGACGATTGGAGTGCGCACTACGGGGTCGTGCCCAGCGATCATGGCGGACGCACCTTCCCTGGGCCGGTCGAGCTCTGGTGGACTTCGTTGGATGGTGTCACTCACGAAGCCACTCTCGATCTGGATGCCTTGTTCAAAGAGCGTCTGATATTGCACAGCCTCGCCAAGGACGAGATTCCCGAAGGTTGGTTGGCCGGCTGCTCGCGCGATCCGATATCTCCTGACATTTTGGTCGAAGTCAACGATCGCACCGTTAGCATTTACATGCGTGCCTTGGTTGCTACCAAGGAAGAGCAAATTCCTGGTAACCCGCATAGCAAAGGACGCAACGATCTGATGCTGGCCTGGACCCACACCTACTGAGCAAAGGAGTGCCGATCATGGGCGTACCCAAGGACTACATGAATGTAGATGGCCTGCCAAGCGATGGCGTGGGACACGACGTGGCTTCGCCGGAACAGCTAGCCAAGTTCGACGAAGCCCGCGAAACGTTATCGCGCTTTCGCACGCCGATCCTCGTGCATGCGGACAATCCACACGAGCGACTTTTTATTGCGGCCTTTGATGGCACGGGCAATGACAAATTCGCTGATCCCACGCATGCGACCAATGTGGCGAAGATCAGCGACCAGATCGAAGCTGCCCATGAGGCTGGAAATAAACAGGTCTACGTCAACTATCTGGAAGGCCCCGGCACCCAGAGCAATCCCCTCATGCGCACCTGGGACCTGGCGACAGGCTTCAGCTACGAAGATCGCTTGGAAAAAATGTACAAAGATCTCGTGAAACAAGCGTGGGAATGGCAGCAAGCCGACCCCCACGTACAAATCCGCGTACACAGCATCGGCTTCAGCCGTGGTGCCAGTCAGGCGGCGGGTTTCACCCAGCTTCTGCATGAGCGAGGCATCCGCGACATCACCAGTCGAACCATCGATGTCGAAGGCCGTGAAATTTACACTCGACACATCGCCCCACCCGGCCAAACTCTGCAAACCGTAGGCTTGTTCGACCCGGTCGCCACCGGCGAGCCCATGAACTATGACCGTCGCCCGGCACCGTCGGTGGTTTCCGGCCTGCAACTCACCGCACTCGACGAACACCGCGCCGCCTTTCCCTCCGATCAAGTCATGCAGCCCGGCTTGTCCGAGGATGGCCGCTTTCTCAATGTGATGGTGCCTGGAGCCCATTCGGACGTGGGTGGCAGTTATCACCGCGATGGTTTGGCGGCACGCAGCTGCAACCTGATGATCGATTACTGCAACGCGATGGGTGACAAGCCGTACTTGCACAAGTACTACGAGCCGAACGATCCGCGCCTTAACGTGGTGCATCGCTCGTGGGAAGGGATGCTGCCGTATCAACTCGATCCGCGTGAAGCGGTGCGCGGCGAACCCAGCGGCACCAATACGCAATTGGCGCCGATGCGGGTGACGGAAGCGGGCGAGCTGCCCCATAGTCCTTCGCCGCTAGCCCCGGAGTTGGCTGAAAGGGTGTACACCCTGCCGCGTCAAGGCGTGCCCATTGGCCCCGTGCCGGCAGCGCGCGACACGCGATTGCCGCTGGTCGCCGATCCGCATGCGGCCGCGCTCGAAGCAGGCCATTCTGTGTCTCTGGCACCGAAAGTGGCCGCCACCCTTGGCGCCGCCGCAGTGGCTTATGACGCCACCACGACCTTCCATCGCGCGGTGGATTTGCAGCACCAAGGCAATCTTGCCGGCAGCCAATCAACCATCGTGCATTTCGCCGGGCGTAACATCGGCATGCTGGCGGGTGCGGAACTCACCGCCACAGTAGGTGCCGTTCTCGGCGTCGAGTCTGGCCCCGGCATGCTAGTCACCGGCGCCCTCGGCGGCATCGCTGGTGCTGTCGGTGGTGACAAGGTGGCGGATGCCGTCGATACCTACCGCATCTATCATCAGGATGATCCGCACGGGCAGACGTGGCGCTACGACCCGAAACAGCCACAGCAAGGCTGGACGCGCGACCTGCCGCCACTGCCCGATACACCGCACGGTCAGCACATCCAGGCCGATCCCGCACTGAGCGACCGGCTCAACTACCAGGCCAGCAGCACCGCCGTGGAACTGCAACTGGCGCGGCCGTTCACTCCGGTCGATCCCTACACGCAGCCGGCCGGGCCGCACGACACGCCAAGCCAGATTGATGCACCCTGGACACGCGATGCGCAGACCAAGCAATGGTCGCGCACGGTCACCGATCAGGTGATGGAGCACGGCCTCAAAAGCGCGCATGCCGAAGTGGCTACACCACAACGGGCGGGGCAGCTCGATGTCGCCGCGCAAAACACCATCGCCGATAACCTCGCCCACTCCCAACGCGGCATGGCCGAGCGCTACCAGGCGGCGTATCAGCACTATGGGTGGCAACAGCACGGACCGATGCCGGCAGCGGTCGCCGATGCGCTGCGGGCGCCCGCCAACACCGTGCAGGCCTCCGACGGCCATACCTATACCCGCACAGCCGATGGACAGTGGACGACACCCAGCAGGGTCTTCGGTACCAACGCGGCCGAAGGCAACGTGCGTGATGAGCTCGACGCCACGCAGCTGGCCGGTAATGCGAATGCAGCGGCGGCGTCCAGCGAAGCTGCGGCGGCACCCCAAACACCGGTGGCCGCCAATCGCCGAGCATGCGTCCATCCGGACTGGAGGCGTACGCACGCACCCAGGCGGCGATGCACGGCGGCGATGCCGCCGCCCAACGGCAGGCGGCGAAGACGCTAAGCGACGAGGTGTCGCGCACCGCAGGCGGGCCTCGGGTCGTTGACCGCCTGCACGATCGGGACATCGGCAACATCCCGGTCTCCCGGGCGGCCCTCGATGCCCCCGAAACGATCAGTCCCCGCTCGCTGGCACCGGTCCATCGCGCAACACACCCGGACCGCGCGCACGAACAGCAGTTATTGCGTGATGTGGCGCTGATCAATGAGCGCACCGAACGGGAGCTGGGCAAGGCGCCGTTGCAACAGCGAGAGGTGACGGAGTTGACACGCACCCATGCACAGGAGCGCAAGGCACCCGATCACGCCATGCAGCGGACAGCACCGGCCGAAGCGATACAGCCCGATCATCCCGCCAAGCGTGTGGATGAAGCCAAACACGAGGCGGCGATGGCGGCACCGACAGCATCCGCACCGGCGCTACCGGTACAACCTGCTGCTGCGCCCGTGATGCGCGCTGCAGAACCAAGCCATGGCGTTTCACCGGCCGCCGATGCACTGCCCCCTGCGCCAGCGCTGCCCACGCAGATACCCGAGCCACACCACAGCGCCGGGCTTACACCGCCTCGCCAGCCGGAACCGGAAGCAGGGCATCTCCGCGAATCCATGGCAGCTCCAGGGTCTGTTCACACGTCGCCCTTTGCCGAGAACGCTCCCATGGCGTTTCGGGCGGAGGCCCGTCGCGATGAGCATCGTCTCGACCCCAATCATCCGGTACATCCCGATCACGCGATGCATCAAGGGATCCGCGATCATCTTGTCGCTCTCCATCGCGATGCCGGATTCACGCTGGCACCGGATCAGATGGAGCGCCTGACCGCCAGTGTGCTGGTCGAAGCCAAGCGGTCGGGCCTGACCGACGTCACGCATATGGAGTTCGGCGAAGCCGTGGCCTCTGGCATGGGCACGCCAACCATTCATGTGTTTCAGGCATTTCGCGGCGATCTCGACGATCCGCGCACGGAATGGGGCGCGGTGAACGCACAGCAGGCGATGGATGTTCCCTTGCAGCACTCGCATCAGCAATTGCAGGTCGTGAATCAGCAGCTCGAACAGCAATACCAATACAACCAGCAATGGCGCATGCAGGAACAACAGCAGCAGAGCATGGGGCCGACGATGACGGTGTAGCTCATCAGGTGACGGTGCGTTGCGGGCGGCATTTCAGGGGCGAGCGTGCCCCTGAAATGATCGCCGACTCTCAATCTCCAAGAAACGGTTGCGCGATCGACAGCGCGGTGCGATACGGCTCGGGATCGTTGCGATTGCTGAGCAGGATCACCGTCACATGCTGTTTCGGCCAGCGCACGATCACGTTGCGGAAGCCGATGCTTTCGCCGGAATGCCACCGCACGTCGCCGTGGACACGCCAGCCATAACCGTAGGCATCGACGTCGTCTTCGCCGGTGACCTTGTTCTGTGCGGCGAAGGCCAGCTTGCGCGAGGCGTCGCTGAGCAGGCGATCGTCGTAGAGCGCAGCGTCCCAGCGTGCGAGGTCGTCGATGGATGAGTAGATGCCGCCGTCGCCGCGTGTGGCGCTGGTCAGATCCTGGTCGGTGCGGGTCCACTTGCCGTCAACTTCGCTATAGCCGAAGGCGCGATGCGCGGGCTCGGGGCCGTTGGGTTCGCGTAGCAGGGTGTGGTCCATGTGCAGCGGTTCGAAGATGCGCTTGCGCAGAAAGTCCGGCAGGCGCTGGCCGGAGGCTCGCTCCACGATCAGCCCGAGCAGCACATAGCCGCTGTTGCTGTAGCGATAACTGGTACCGGGTGCGAAGTGGCTGCGGGTCTCGGTGGAGAGCATGCGCAGCACGTCGTTGTCGTTGAGCTGTGCTGTGGTGCCGGGCGGAATCAGGTCTTCGTAATCGATCAGGCCGGAGCTGTGCGAGAGCAGATGATGGAGGGTGATCGCCTGGTCGGTGGCGGGCAGTGACGGTAGCCAGTGGCGCACCGAATCATCGAGCTTCAGTTTGCCGTCCTGCGCCAGCAGCAGGATCGCCGCCGCGGTGAACTGCTTGCTGACCGAGGCCAGGCGGTAATGGGTGGCGGGTGTCGCTGCTTCGCCGCTTTCCAGGTTGGCGTAGCCATAGGCCTTGCGCAGCACCGGCTTGCCATCCTTGAGCACCAGTAGCGAGGCGCCCGGCACTTTGCCGGTGTAGCGCTGCATCAGCGTTTCGGTGTTGTCGGCATGGGCGCTGGCGGCGCCAAGGATGAGTAGCGGGGCGAGCAGGCGGACGAGAAAGCGCATGAGGTCCTCTTAGCGCACGGGCAGGTCGTAGTAAGTGTCCGGCGAGGGTTCGGGGTTGAGCGTGTAGTGCCACCACTCGAACGGGTAGTTGCGGAAGCCACCGTGCGTCATGGCATTGCGCAGACGGTCGCGGTTGGCGCGCTGCGTGGCGGTGACCGTGGGCGAATCGGTGTTGGCGAGCGGGTCGAAGTAGTCGAACGGCGTACCCATGTCGAGCGGTTCGCAGTGATCGCCGCCGGCATCGCATTGCATCAGGGTCAGGTCCAGCGTGGCGCCACGGCTGTGACCGGAGCGCGGCGCGATGTAGTCGCCGAGCAGCACGCGCTTGTCCAGGTGCGGATAGTGCGTAGCCTTGGTGCGCTGGTCGGCAAGGTCGCCGCCCCAGCGCACGAAATGCCGCACGGCGCGCGCAGGGCGATAGCAGTCCCACAACAGCAGGCGTTGATGGCTGGCGCGCAAGGCGAGTTCGACCCGTTGCAGCGCTTCCGCCGCGGGGCGAAGCAGATAGCACTTCGGCGCCTCGTAGCCTTCCACCGGCGCGCCGACGAAATTGTCGCTGCCGGCGTATTTGATGTCTTCAGCAATATCCGGCACGAGGCTGCGGACATCCACCAGTCCCGCCGCGGCCAGTGTGCCCGTGGCAAGCGGCGGTTTGTCGGCCTGCGTGGCGCAACCACAGGCAAGGGAGGCCATCGCTGCCGCAGCGAGCCAGCCTGATCGCGCGGACTTATTCACAGCCGCGTACGTGCTTGAAGGCGAGATCTTCATAGTCGTAGCTGAAATCCGCATCGGGATCGACCTTGCTCAAATGCAGGAGGCCATCCTTGCCGGTGGATGGCGAGAGCCAGGCCTCGGCGTCGCCATGCTCCCACTGCACCAGGTAGCGCTGGCCCACGCGCATCACCGGACCGCGCAAGCGGGGTGACTTGGCGGTGGCGAAAATCACGCCGCCATCGCGCGGGCAGAGCGTGATGTCGCCGAACCACGGATCGCGCCATGTACCCAGCTGGCTGCGCAACTCGTTGGCCGTGGCGGGGTGTCGGGCGGACGTGTCCGGTACGCGCGAGGTGCGCCGGGTATGTTCCTTGGCGGCGAGCTCGTCGGCATAGCTATCCACGCTGCGCGCCTTCTGGGGCGCGGTGAAATGCTTGAGCAGCACCTCCACCAGCACGGTGCGCGCGTCGTCGGCGTCGCCGTTGATCAGCACCACGAAGCCGCTCTGGCGATCCGGTAGCAGGTACAGCGCGGAATACATGCCGGACAGCGTGCCGGTGTGCGACACCGTGAGCGCGCCGTCGACGTCAGCGATGCGCCAGCCATAGCCGTAGGCATACAGGCGCGTGCCATCCCACGCGCGGCGCTGCGCGGAAATCGGCATCGGTGTGTACGGAGTCCACAAGGTGTCGCGTTGCGCCTGCGGCAGCCACGACAGTTGCTGCGGCGTAGGTGCAAGCCATTGATGCGCCCACGCCAGCATGTCGTTGAGGCTGCATTGCACGCCGCCCGCGGCTTCCATGGTGGTGGGATGTACGACTGGGTCATCCGGCATCGATGGTATGTAAGCGTCGTCGTGCTTCACATGCGGGAGCGCAACCGGCGCCATCGCATCGCGCCGCCACTCGCCAACCCGGCAGCGCGAGAGTCCCAGTGGCTCGAACACCTCGCGTTTCAGCAACGTCTCGTAAGGTGCACCGCCCGCGGCGGCTGCGACTTCCCCGGCGACGACGTAGAGCAGGTTGTCGTAGGCGTAGCCGGCGCGAAAGCTGTAGACCGGCCTCAGCCACGCCAGCGCGGAGACAATGTCCGTGCGGGTAAAGTGGTTCGGTTCGGGCCACAGCATCAGGTCACCGGCACCTTCGCGCAGGCCGCTGCGATGCGTCAGCAGATCGCCGACCTGCATGTGCTGCGTCACCCAGGGATCGAACATGCGGAAGGCGGGCAGGTAACGCGTCACCGGATCGTCCCAGCGCAGCTTGCCCTGCTCGACCAGTCGCGCGAGCAGGGTCGCAGTCATGGCCTTGCTGTTGGAGGCGATCTTGAACAGCGCATCGGGCGTCACCGGCTGGCCGGAGCCGCGCGCCAATTCGCCCGCCGTGCGCATGTAGATCACCTCGCCGTGGTCGATTACGCCGACGGCGAGGCCGGGCAGGCGATAGCGCGCCATCACGGCATCGATCAGCGGATCGAAGGTTTCTTTCGGCGTCTGCGCGTGAGCCAGCCCCATGGTCAGGGCCAGCGCGGCAGTCAGCCACCGCCTAGCGATGCGCATCGGCATCCTGTTCGACCGCACGCCACACGCGCAGCAGATTGCCGCCCCACAGCTTGGCGATGTCGTTGTCGCTAAAGCCATGGCGGCGCAGTGCCGCGGTTACGTTGCGGGTTTCGCTGGCATTCTGCCAGCCATCGATACCGCCGCCGCCATCGAAGTCGGAGGCGATGCCGACGTGGTCGATACCGGTCACGTCGACCATGTGGCGGATATGCGCGACGTAATCGTCCAGCGTGGGCAGCGGAAATGCCGCATCGATACGGCGCATGCCTTCCACATAGGCGGGCAGGAAATCATGCTTCTCGCTGTCGTAGGTCTTGTCGCCTGCCTGCTTCGCGACCTGTGCCTGCAAGGCCTTCTCCGCCAGTTCGCGGCCGGGATCCAGTTTCAGGAAGCCTTTGTACGCCACGGCCTGCACCACGCCGCCCTTGGCCGCGATGGCGCGCAGCAGGTCGTCAGGCAGATTGCGCGGATGATTGATCAACGCGTGGGCGGCGGAGTGCGAGGCGATGATGGGCGCCTTCGATACCTGCAGCACATCGCGCACGCAGGCGTCGGAGCTGTGCGAGATATCGACCATCATGCCGAGCTGGTTGGCGCGCTCGACCACGCTGCGGCCGAATGCGCTGAGTCCCGCATCGCTCAGCGGCGGATCGCCCAGGTCGGCGGTGGGCATGGAGCTGGTGCACAGGTCGTTGTGGCCGACGTGAGCCAGGCCGATATAGCGGGCGCCGCGCGCGAAGGCCGCGTCGAGGTTCTTCAGGTCGTGGCCCAGCGAGTAGCCGTTCTCGATGCCGATCATCGCTGAGAGCTTGCCGGCCTTGCGGTTCGCCATGACCTGATCGGGCGTGGTGGCCAGGCGGATGCGCTGCGGGTAGCGCTTCAGCATCAGGTCGATGTCGTCGTACTTCTGTTTTGCCTGCGCGACGGCATGGGCATAACCCTCGGCCGTCAGCGGGCCCTGTTCCACATAGATGACGAAGAATGCTGCATTCAGACCGCCGCGCTCCATCTTGCCGAGGTCGACGCGCAGCGGCGTGTCCTTGCCAACGTCGAAACGCGCTTCGCGCATATAGGCGAGTGGAATATCCACATGCGTGTCGATGGTGATGGGCGGATCTTGCTGGGCCCATGCCGCGCCGGCCCACAAGGTCAGCGCCAAAGTGAGCGCTGTGCTGGATAGTCGCCGTGTCTTCATGCGCCTGCTTTTCATGCCATGTCCCAGTCCCGAGCCGGTTGCTCGCCGGCCACCATGTCTTCGAAACGCTGCCTGTGCCGCACTATGGCATGCCGCCTCTGGTCGAGCAGCACCTCGGCGGCGAGCGGGCGCGAGTTGTAGGTGGAGGCCATGGAGGCGCCGTAGGCGCCGGTACCGCGGATCATCACCAGATCGCCGGGCCGCAGTTCGGGCAGCTCGCGATCGCGCGCGAAGGTGTCGCCGGTTTCGCAGACCGGTCCGACTACGTCGTAGCGCGTGCGCTCCCGCTGGCCGTCGACCAGGGGCACGATGTCGTGCCAGGCGTCGTAGAGGCTGGGGCGCAGCAGATCGTTCATGGCGGCGTCCAGCACCAGGAAGTTCTGTCGTTCGCCCTGCTTGATGCGGATCACACGCGTCAGCAGCACACCGGCCTCGGCCACCAGATAACGGCCGGGTTCGAGCAGGATGCGGCCGCGGAAACCGGCCAGCGCTTCACGGATCGCGGCGGCATAGTCGGCCGGCGCTACCGGATGATCCTGCCCGGCGCGATAGCACACGCCCAGGCCACCGCCGACATCGATGCTGGCGATGGCGTGGCCATTGGCTTCCAGCTCGCGCCAGAACGCGGCGACACGCTGCAACGCCAGACGGAATGGCTCGACGCTGAGAATCTGCGAGCCGATATGCACATGCAGACCATCCAGCCGTACGTGGGTGAGCCGGCCGGCTTCGGCAAACCAGCGCCGCGCTTCGGCGATGCTCACACCGAATTTGTTCTCGGCCTTGCCGGTGGAAATCTTGGCGTGGGTCTGCGCGTCCACATCCGGATTGATGCGTACAGCCGCGCGTGCCGCGATGTGCAGGTCGCTGGCGAGACGCTGCAGGGTATGCAGTTCGTCAGCCGATTCGACATTGAAACGCAGAATGCCGGCGGCCAGGGCTTCGGCGATTTCCTGTTCGGTCTTGCCAACGCCGGAGAACACGATGCGCTCCGCCGGGATGCCGGCGTGCAGACTGCGCCACAGTTCGCCGGAAGACACGATGTCGGCACCGACGCCGGCTTCAGCCATCAGATGCAGGATGGCCAGGGTTGAGTTGGCTTTCACCGCGTAGCAGAGGGTGGCGTCAAGCCCGTGCAGGGCTTGCTGCAGACCGTCGATGCGCTGGCGGATCGCATGGGCGGAATAGGCGTGGAAGGGAGTGGGCAGGCGTTCGGCGAGGCGGCGCAAGTCGACGCCGTCGAAGAAGGCATCGGCGTCCTGCGCGTCGGGAGGCGAAGAGGAAAGTATCTGGGGCATGGCCTAAAAGAAGGCGGCCCGCAACATGCGGGCCGCCGTGGGGAGGAACTCAGAAATCCACGGATACCGTCAGCTGCATGAAGCGCGGCGCCTGGAAGCGCAGCGGCTGACGGAAGGTGGAGTTGGTGCCGTCGCCGATGGACGTCTGCAGATCCTGGTCCACCGCTACCGTGCGCTGCTGGTTGAGCAGGTTGTACACGGCGAACTTCGCGCGCAGCTGACCCTTGTCGCCCAGTGGCATCAGGTAGGTGATGCTGGCGCCGAGGTTGTAGGTCCACGGCATGGTGCCGTACTTGCCGCGCGGCGAGCGCTCATAGACGCGATCTTCCGAGCGGTCCGACGAGCAGTTCTGCACACAGATGTAGTAGCTGTGATAGTTGGTGGCGTCGTAAGGGTTGCCCACGCCGAAGCCGGTGATCGGTCCACCGGACAGTACGGTCAGGTCGCCGCCCAGCTGCCAATGCGGGGTCAACGAATACGTGCCGCGCATCTTCAACTGATGGCGATGATCGTTAGGCAGGTAGCCGTTGCCGCCCAGGTTGACCCATGGATTGTCGAAGTTCTCGGTACGGCCGGTGTCGTCGAAGTTGGTGTCGGAATTGACCGGGCCTTCCGCGTTGCCGCGGTTCCACGACAAGGTGTACGAGGCGTTGAACGCCCATTTCGCATCCCACGCCCGGTCGATCTGGAATTCCAGCGCGGTATAGGTGCGCTTGGGCTTCACCCAGCCGCGCTGACCGAGGTAGTTGCCGTCGGCGTCGTACATCGCCCAGCCTTCTTTCGAGGTGTCGATGGTGACCCAGCCGTCGCGCTTGCCGGTGCAGTTGGTGTCGCCCCAGACCGTGACCTTCTTGCCGGGGTTGGCCATGACCCAGCCAATGTAGCCGTCGCCGCCGCACTTGCCAGTGGCGCTGATCTCCATGTCGTCGATGGCGTTGTGCAGGCGGCGATAGGTGCCCTTCACACCCCACGACCAGGCGGTGTTGATGAGCTGCTGAAAGCCGAGGATGGCTTCGTCCTGGTAGACCTGGTCCATGTCATGGTCCACCTGCGAGCGCAGGTCGCCGACCCTGCCGCTGCCTTGCGAGGTGTCCACGCCGCCGAGCTGCGGACCGAGCTTGGGGATCGCGTACTGGTTGCCGTTGCGATCCATGATCTGCCAGCCGTCGAACGCGTAGTAGGTACGCTCATCGAGCAGGCCGCCGGCCTGCTTGATGTTGATCACGTTGGCTACTGGCAGGAAGTAGCGGCCCAGGTTGCCGAACAGCTTGGTGGTGCCGTCGCCTTTGATGTCCCAGGAGAAGCCGAAGCGCGGCGCCCACATGTTCTTCATCTTGATGTAGCTGGAACCGTCCGCGGCCTTATTGTCGAAACCGTCGTTGCGGATGCCGGCGTTGAGCAACAGGGTAGGAGTGATCTGCCAGTTATCTTCGAGGTAGTAGGCGGAGTTGGTCGTTTCGAAGGTGCCGGCGATCTCATAGCGGCGCGCGCGCACATAGGCGGTATAGCCGGGCGGCAGCACGCCACCGGTATTGTTGATGGTAGAGCCGGGTGTGGCGAAATAGACGTTGTAGTAGATCGCTCCCGGGCCGGTGTAGTGGCGCTTGTAGTCCGACGTATCCTTCTCGTGGTCATAGCCGAAGCGCAGCAGGTGGTCGCCCAGTTTCCATTCGAAATCCGCGCGGGCCTCTTTGCGAGTGTCATTGCGCTTTTCCACCGTGGAATTGGTCGTGCAGCCCAGGGTGGCGCCGCCGGGGACGGGCACGGCATGGGTGACCTTGGTCTCCGCCACCACACGGTTGCATTCGAGATCGCTGAGCGAGCGGGTGTACGACTGGCGCGAGTTGCTGCCGTAGAGAAGCTTCATCGACAGATCGTCGGTGAAGTAATTGGTATAGGTCAGCGCCCAGTTCTTGCCGCCCGTGTCGGAAAAGATCTGGTTGGTCTTGGCACCGAGTGTGCGCGTATCGAAGGTGTAGTCGTAGACGTCGCCGGTGTTCTTGTTCTTGTCGGAGAAGGCCATCAACGACAGCAGGTTGTTGTCGTTGATACGCCAGTCGATAGTGGTGCCCCAGAAGCCGGTCTTGGCGCCGTTGCTGGTGAGGGTGGTGCCATCGTCGCTGGTGTTGCGCGGTGTGCTGCCGCGGGCCTCGTACATGGCGAAGAAGAACAGCTTGTCCTTCACGATGGGGCCGGACGCGTAGACGTTGGTCTTCATCATTCCGTCGCGATCCTCGCTTGAGGCGAGATAGCGATTGCCATTGGCGTCATAGCGGTTCTTGGGCCGGTAATGCCAGGCGCCCGGTTCGAGCGTGAATTCAGCGCCGTATTTGAACTCGTTGGTGCCAGAGCGTGCGACAGCGTTGATCACGCCGCCGGTGGTGCGGCCGAACTCCACCGAGTAGCCGCCGGTCTTGACCTGGAATTCCTGGTAGAACGCGAACGGTGCTTCGGAGTAACCGTTGCGGTTGTAGAAATCGGTGACGTTGAGGCCGTTGACGTAGATCGCGTTCTCGGCGATCGACGAGCCGCCAAAGGTGATGCCGCCGAACGAGGCGTTGCCCTTGTTGACGCCAGGCGCCAGCAGCGCCACCGAGGCAATGTTCTGGTCGACCGGCAGGCGGCGCAGTTCCTCGCGGCTGATATTGGTCGCCGACTCGGTGGAGCTCACATCCACCGCAGTGATCACACTGGTGGCGGTGACGCTGACACCTTCCAGATCCTTCACGCCAAGGTTCACCGTAGTGGCATTGCCCAGAGTGACGGTGACATCGGCGGGCTGCGTGGTGAGCTTGCCGTCCTTGCGGCTCTCCAGCACGTACTTGCCGACCGGCAGGAACGAAATGCGGTAGTTGCCTTTCTCGTCGGCGGTGACCGTGCGCGCGAAACCGGTGGCCGGGTCGCGGATGGTTACGGCGGCACCCGCCTGCGTGCGGCCGACTACTGTGCCATCGTTATTGGCCGCTTGTGCCACCGGTGCCAGCGAAGCCAGGGCGACGCCCATGGCCAAACAAAGCGCACTCTTGCGCGTGAATGTCATACACGGCGCACCCTTGCGCGCCAAGCGACTGCTCATCTCCCCCATCTCCCCGTCTCCCCGACGATGCTGTCGATGCGTGTGTTGTGGAAATCCCTACCTGCCGGTGCTCCCCTTCGTAGCCGGCAAAACGTCCCATTTGAAGCTGTAATCCCACTGGTCGAAGTACAGGTTGCCGCCCTTCCACTCGACCTCGCCGCGTTGCGAGTCGACGTTGTCGGAGCGGAAGTGCTGCTTGGGCGGCGCGAAGGACTGGCCGTAGTCGCTGTTGAAAGCGATGCGCCATGCGTCGAGGCCGCCGAGGTAAAACCATTGCAGCGGCGCATCGGCGGGCTGCGTGGGATACAGCTGGCCGGTGGTGACATCGATCGGCACCCAGCCATAAGGCGCGAGATAGACCTGGCCCCAATCGTGGATATTGCTGTAGCCGTTTTCCGCGAAGACCATGCCCGACTGCCAGCGCGCCGGAATGCCGTTGAGGCGCAGCAGGGTGATCAGCAGCAGCGTCTGCTGCCCGCAATCGCCGTGGCCGGTGTGCAAGGTGTAGTCGCTGATATTGGAGATGGTGGAGTACTCGCGCGCGCCGGCCCACGGGATCTGATCCACTGCGGCGAACAGCTTCTGTGTGATGCGATAGGGATTCTTTTCGTCACCCACGACCTTGCGCGAGAACGCGCGCATGGCATCGGTGAACACCACATGCGGCGGGTGCTCGGCGACGTAGGGTGCCAGTTCCGGCGTGATGCGCGGCGCGACCACTTTATCCGGATCGATCACGTGGTACTGCGCGGACAAGGTGAGTTCGTAGGTGACGGAGAACACCGTTTTCTGCCCTGCCTTGGCTGGCTGTTCCAGATATACGGTGCGCTGCATCGCCGACGTGGGCGCGATGTCGTGCTTCGCGGGCGCGCTGACGACATAGCGGATGTCGTCCTGCTGGCCGGGCAACTCACGGGGGTACGGAATCCAGGTGCGTACGGTTTCGCCGGCTGGCACAGCGTCGGCATCGACGGTGACGGTCTGCGTCATGCGCACGCGATGCGGCAGCACGCTGCTGCGATGTTCGGCCAGCGCCGCTTCCCGCACCTGCCGGTGGTACGCGTTGAGCGTTTCCATCGGGCCATCGGTGATCGGCGTCCGGTCTTTGCGCCGCGCGACCGCTTCCGCACTGAGGCGGAACAGGTTGCCGGGCGAGCGCTTGAAGTAGAGCGTTTTGCCGTCGATCACCTGATGTTCGAACAGGCCTGCTGCATTCCAGCGTGCGAACTCCGCGTCGCTGAGGTCGGGAATCTGTTTGCGCACGCGCGCCTTGACCGCGTCGGCGTCGAGGGTGAAATCGAGCAGGATGCGGCGCATGCGCTCGCGCTGGAACAGCCATGCCTCGCGTGTCTGTGGCGACAGGCCGGGTTGTTCGAGCGCGTGGCTGATCTCTTGTTCGGCGGCCTTGAACTGGCCGGCGTCGATCTGCGCCACGGTGTGATCGAGCGAGGCTGGCGCGGTCTGCGCGGCGAGGTGGCCCGCCAGCGACAGCGCGAGCGCAAAGGCCGTGACGCGAAGGCGCCGCCCTGTCATGGTGCGTCGTTTGGAGCGAGCCGTGATCACCGCGAAAACTCCCCGCAAGAAATCGCCGAAATCGCTGTGTAGCACGCTTGCAATCCGCGGTCAATAATTTATGCTTCAATTGAGCTTTGCAGGAATTAGCTATTCCGTGGGGACGGATCGGCGCCGGCGCAGAGCCACTGAGGGGGTGCAATGATCCAGACGGTCTGGCCTTACCTGGCAGTGATGTTGTTGGCCGCCGGGCTGTTTCCCGCGATCGAGCGGCGCTTCGGCTGGCGCATCTTCAATGTGCTGCCGCCGATCGTGCTGACCTACCTGCTGGTGACCGCCCTGGCCGTGACCGGGCTATGGCAGAACAACGCTGAGATCCAGGGCGCGCAGTCCACCCTGGTGACGCGGCTGGTGCCGGCGCTGCTGTTCCTGCTGATGATCAATTGCGATCTGCGCGCGATCTTCAAATTGGGGCCGCGCGTGCTTGGCGTGTTCGCCTGCACGTCGATCAGCCTGTTCGTGGCTTTCATCGCCACCTATCTGATGTTCCGCCGCTGGCTGCCCGGCGATGGCTGGCATCCGCTGGCCGCGCTCAGCGGAAGCTGGGTGGGCGGTACGGCCAACATGATCGCGGTGAAGCAGGCCATCGGCATGTCCGATACCCATCTCGCCATGAGTCTGCTCACCGATGCGTTGTGCTACTCGATGTGGGTGGTGGTGCTGTTTTCGGTGGCGAAGATGGCGCCGGCCTTCAACCGCTGGACGCGCGCGACGTCGAGCGGCGACCTCGATGTCGCCGAAACGCCAAGCACGGGTCCGACCACGCCGGACAGCGTGCTGTTGTGGCTGGGCATGGCGCTGCTGGTCGCGGCGGGATCGAGCCGGCTGGGCGAGCAACTGCCGACGTCGAGCATGGTGAGCGGCGCCACCTGGGCGATCCTGCTCGCCACGGCGGCGGGCCTCGTGGCCGCGCATACGCCGCTGGCACGGTTTCCGGGAGCGAGCAAAATTTCCAGCACACTGTTGATCAGTGTGGTGGCGGTGCTTGCCTCGCAAAGCAATTTCGAAGGCATTGCCTCGGCACCGGTGTACCTGATGTGCGGCGTCTGCATCATCGCTATCCACGCGGTGCTGCTGGCGATATTTGCGCGGCTGTTCCGCTTCGATCTGTACCTGTGCGGCATTTCCTCGCTGGCGCATATCGGCGGCGTGGCGGCGACGCCGGTGCTGGCCGCGACGTACTCGCGCTCGCTGGTGCCGGTGGGCATTCTGCTGGCGCTGCTGGGCTATATCCTCGGCACCGGCTATGGCCTGCTGGTGGCATCGGTGCTGTCGCGGCTGGCGCAGCCTTGAGCCTGTCTTTGTCTGGGAACCGAACGATGCGTTATCCACTTGCCGCCGCGATCGCCTTTGTCCTGCTGCTGGAGGCCGGCGCGCTGCATGCGCGCGAGGCAAACGCTACGCTGCCGGTGCCGCCCTCGGGAGTGATTGGTGTGACACAGCAGCAGCTCGATCCGGAGTTCTGGGTACGCCAGGCGTCCCAGCCGGATACCGTCGTACTGAGCGCCGACGCCATGGCGGCACAGAACGCCAGACTGCTGAAGATCGACCCCACCATGCACGACCTGCATGCCTTGCCGGCGACGCTGGGCCGGGCGCAGGTACTGGAGTGGATCAACGGCATTTCCAAACGCCCGAAGGGCGCGCTGTTCGATGTGGATGGCAAGCCGGTGCCAGTGGCCACGCTCGATGCATTAGGTGCGAATCTTGCCCTGAATCGCGTGCCCGAGCGACAGGCCACGCGCTATGGCATGGTGGTGCGCCGCGCCGATCTGCGCGCGTTTCCCACCGCGCTGCGCGTGTTCAGCAGCAAGGGCGATACCGACATCGATCGCTTCCAGGAAAGCGCGGAATTCCCCGGTACGCCGGTGGTGATCGCGCATACGAGCAACGATGGCCAATGGCTGTTCGTGGTGAGTCCGCGCTACGCGGCGTGGATGGCGCGCGAGGACGTGGCCGAAGGCACAGCGGCGCAGGTGTTCGGCTATGCCGACAAGGCGCCATATCGCGTGATTACCGGTGCCACCGAACGCACCGTATTCACCCGAGAGCAGCCTGGCGTTTCGCAGCTGCAGTTGGACATGGGCGTGCGCCTGCCGCTGGCGACGGGGCTGGCGCCGGACCAGCCGGTCAACGGTCAGTCTGGTTACACCTCGTATCCGATCGAGCTGCCGCTGCGTGCGGACGACGGCAGGCTGTCGTTTATGCCGGCCCTGCTCCAGCACAACACCGATACCGCGCCGGACTACCTGCCACTGACGCGGGCCAACATCATCCGCCAGGCCTTCAAGTTTCTGGGTGAGCGTTATGGCTGGGGCCACGCCTACGATGCGCGCGATTGCAGCGGCTTCACCTCCGACGTGTACCGCAGCATGGGCGTGCAGATGCCGCGCAACACCAGCGGGCAAGGCGTGAGCCCCGCGCTCGACCACACGCTGTTCACGGCGGCTGACGATCATGCCAAACGCGAGAGCGCCATCGACGTGCTGGAGGTAGGCGACCTGATCTACATTCCCGGCCACGTGATGATGATGATCGGCCGCATCGACGGCGAACCCTATGTGATCCACGACACCACCGGCATCAGCTACCGCGAGAGCGGCGGCGGGATGCGGCGGGTCAAGCTCAATGCCGTATCGGTGACGCCGCTGCGGCCGCTGATGTTCAACGGCACGCAGTCGTATATCGACCGCATGACCAGCATTGTGCGCATACGCCAGGCGCATGCAGAACCGCAACAACACTGACCAGACCATCAGCCAGACGGACCTCATGAAAATCACCGATATCCAGTTCGGCATGCTGCGGGTGCCACTGAAAACACCCTTCAAGACCGCGCTGCGCACGGTCGACCGGGTCGAAGACATCATCGTGATGGTGCATACCGACAGCGGCCACATCGGTTATGGCGAAGCACCGGCCACGGCGGTCATCACCGGCGATACGCACGGTTCCATCGTCGACGCCATCCGCCACTACATTTCGCCGCGCCTGATGGGGCAGGAGATTGCCAATCTCAACCGCATCACCCAACTGATCCAGGGCTCGATGGAGAAGAACTCCAGCGCCAAGGCGGCGGTGGAGATCGCCGTCTACGACCTGTGGGGCCAGCTCTACCAGGCGCCGCTGTACAAGCTGCTGGGCGGTGGCGACCCGGTGATCACCACCGACATCACCATCAGCGTGGATTACATCGACAAGATGGTGGCCGATTCGATCAGTGCGGTGGATCGCGGTTTCGAGTCACTGAAGATCAAGGTGGGCAAGGACATCGGCGTCGACATCGAACGGGTCAAGGCGATCTATGCCGCGGTGGAAGACCGTGCGCTGCTGCGCCTCGACGCCAACCAGGGCTGGACCGCAAAACAGGCGGTGTATGCGCTGCAGACGCTGGAAGATGCCGGCGTGAAGCTGGAGCTGGTCGAGCAGCCAGTGAAAGCGCGCGACCTGGAAGGCATGCGCTACGTTACCGAGCGCGTGCATACGCCGGTCATGGCTGACGAGAGCGTGTTCGGTCCGATGGAAGTGATCGAGCTGATCCGCCTGCGCGCGGCCGACATCATCAACATCAAGCTGATGAAGACCGGCGGTATTTCCAATGCCGTGCGCATCGCTGACATCGCCGGCATGCACGGCATCGAATGCATGATCGGCTGCATGCTGGAAACCAGCATCAGCGTGGCGGCGGCGGTACACCTGGCGGTGGCCAAGTCCGATGTGATCACCAAGGTGGATCTGGACGGCCCCTCGCTGTGCCAGTACAACCCGGTAGATGGCGGGGTGAACTTCAACGAATCGGAGATCTCGGTGAGCGATGCGCCGGGGCTGGGTATCCGTGAAATTCGCGGTTTGGAAAAGCTTGAGAGATGAGAGCCTGCTTATGATCTCCCCGTGGCCCGCGTTGCCGCTGAGTGGCCGCCAGGCGGTGGTGCGTGGCGCAGCGCCTGACTGGCCGTCAGGCCAAGCCGCGTGCCACCGCCTGGCGGCCACTCAGCGGCAACCCTTCGGGCCGGGTCTGTTTGCCCGCATGACGGCGTCATCACTCAGTCGTGTACGGACGTACACTCCTTCGTTCTTCCTTGGCCTGCGCGCAAACAGATCCCGGCGCGGGCTACGGGGAGATCATAAGCAGGCTCTCACATGTCTCCCTTGGTGAAAATCCGCTCCGAGCGCGACCAGATGTCGGCGGTGGAGCGGCGCATCGCCGATTTCATCCTGGAGAACGCGCAGCTGTTGCGCGACTACTCCTCGCAGCAGCTCGCCAACGCGCTGGGCATCAGTCAGTCCAGCGTGGTCAAGTTCACTCAGAAGCTGGGTTTCAAGGGTTACCCGGACCTGAAGTACTCGGTGGGCGAGGCGATCGCCCGCGCCGATAACGGCGATGCGGCGGTGGTGTCGCGGCATGTGGCCGATGACGCCGCCGCGCAGGCGGACAGCTTGTGGCGGCGCAAGTCGGAAGCGGAAGAGGCGACCCGGCTGATCAATCCACCGGAAACGTTAAGGGTGGCGCTCGACGCGCTTGCTGGCGCCGGCAAGGTCTTTGTGATTGGCGTGGGCGAAGACGATATCTATGCGCGCGGCTTTGCGTTGAAGCTGTCGATGCTGGGCATGGCCACGGTGCAGAGCTTCGACATTACGCGGATGACCGCCAGTATTTCCGCGGCGGGTGCGCGCGATGTGCTGCTGGTGTTCTCCGAGCACGGCAACCATCCGGCGTTGTGCAAGGTGGGGCGCTTCTTCCGCGAGCAGGGCGGCCGTCTGCTCACGGTGACGCGACATACGTCGAATCCGCTGCGCGCGCTGGCAAATATCGCGCTGCTGGTGTCGGCGCATGACGATCGTCCGTATATTCAATCGCTGCTGTATCAGTCCGCCCTGCAGCAGTTGCTCGATGGCATCTTCATTCAGTTGTGCGAAGGCGACGAACAGCGCCACGCGCAGTTGGTGGCCAATCTGGAACGCATGCAGTTGTTGCTCGAACCCTAGGTAATTTCTTCATATCGACAGGTCCGCATGTTCAACGCATTTTTTCGCTCCGCTCCGCGCTCGATCTTTTGCTTGATGTTGGTGGGTATCACGGCCGGCTGTGTGCAGCAGGTGCCCAAGGCTCCCGTGAACAGCACGCCCTGGCAGGATGCGCATCAGCTGGTGCTGGTGACGATTGCCGATTGGGACGCGGATCATGGTGACTTGCGCACCTATGAGCGCGGCGACGGTGCCTGGGAAGAGGTGAGCGAGGGCGTGCCAGTAAGCATTGGACGTTCCGGCGCCGCCTGGGGCGAGGGTCTGCAGCCGGCGCAAACGGGTGGACCGGTAAAGAAGGAGGGCGACGGGCGCAGTGCGGCTGGCGTTTTCCGCGTCGGCGAGGCTTTCGGTTATGCCGCGCGCTCGACCACAGCGCTGCCTTACCGCGGGCTGCAAGAGTCGGATTACTGCGTCGACGTGGACGGTTCGCCGCTCTACAACCGCATCGTCGATGCGCGCGAAGTCGGCCAGCAGGCCGTGGCCGATTCCACCGAGCCGATGCGGCGCGATCTGCATGCCGACGGCGACATGCGCTACAAGCTCGGCTTCGTGATCGAGCAGAACCCCATCGGCAAGCGCGGCGCGGGCTCCTGCATCTTCGCGCACCTGTGGCAGATGCCTATGGAAACCACGGCCGGCTGCACGGCGATGGACGAAGTGGAGATGCAGATGCTGTTGACCTGGCTGAAGCCGGAGGAAAACCCGGTCTTCATCCTGCTGCCGCAAAAGGAATACCTGCGCCTGCGCAAGGACTGGGCGCTGCCATGAACGCCACCACGCGGGTCCTGATCGGTCTGGCGGCCGGCGCGGCGCTTGGGTTGGCGCTGGATGCCTGGCATCCGGCCACCGCGCTGCGCGTGGCGGATGTGGCGCAGCCGTTTGGACGGCTATGGCTGAACGCGTTGCAGATGACCGTGGTGCCGCTGGTGTTCGCGCTGGTGATCGTCGGCGTCAACACGGCGACCGATGCGGCGGCCTCGGGCAGGGTGGCCCGGCGCTCGATCGTGGTGTTCGTGGTGTTGCTGGTGGCAGGGGCCTTGTTCGCGGCGCTTGCCGCACCGCTCTTGTTCGCACTGTTTCCGCGCAGCCCTGCGTTGACCGAGGCGCTCGGCCGAGCCGTGGCCACACCAGTGACGGCGGCTCCCATGGGCTGGGCCGACTGGTTCAACGGCATCGTGCCCAGCAACGCGATCATGGCCGCGGCGCAGAGCGCGATGCTGCCGCTGGTGGTATTCGCGCTGTTCTTCGGCTTTGCACTGACCCGCATCGAGGCGAAGCGCCGGGCGCTGATCGTGGAGTTCTTCCAGGCCGTGGCCGATGCGATGATTGTGGTGGTGCGCTGGGTGTTGTGGGTCGCGCCGCTGGGTGTGTTCGCGCTGATCCTCGCGGTATGCGCGCGGGCCGGGTTGCACATGCTGGGCGCGCTGGGCATCTACGTGCTGGTGGAATGCCTGCTTTATCTTGCGGTGACGGCGATGATGCTGCCGGTGGCGCTGGTGTGGGGTGGAGAGCGCACACGGCGTTTTATCGCCGCGCTCGTGCCGGCGCAGATCGTGGCGGCCAGTACGCAGTCGTCGCTGGCATCGATGCCGGCGATGCTCGATAGCGCGGGTGGGCGGCTGGGTTATCCCCCCCATGTCACTGCGTTGGTGCTGCCCATGGCGGTGAGCCTGTTCCGGCTTACCAGCCCGGTGCAGTACGTCACCTCGGCCTGCTTTATTGCCTGGGCTTTCGGCATGGATCTGGGCGTGGCGCAGTTGGTGGCCGGTGCACTGCTGGCGGTGGTGATCAGCCTGGGCTCGGTGGGCTTGCCGGGGCAGGTGAGTTTCATGGCCACCAATCTGCCGGTGGCGCAGGCGATGGGCGTGCCGGTGGGGCCGCTGGGTCTGATGCTGGCGGTGGACACGCTGCCGGATGCGCTCGCGACGCTGGGCAATGTCACCGCCGATCTGACCGCGACGAGTGTGGTGGCGAAACAATCGATGGCGGATGCATCGTGAGTCGGGTGACGGATATCGAAGCCATCGTGATTGGCGCCGGCATGGCTGGCGCCTCGGCGGCTTATTTCATGGCGCCGCACGCGCAGGTGTTGGTGCTGGAACGCGAAGCGCATGCGGGCGTGCACGCCACCGGGCGATCGGCGGCGCTGTTCTCCGAGACGTACGGTTCGCCGCAGGTGCGCGCACTGACGCGCGCGACGCGACCGTTTCTCGACCATCCGCCGGCTGGCTTTGCGTCACAGTCCATCCTTACGCCACGCGGTGCCGCGATCATCGGCACGGAGGCGCAGGTCGAGCGGGTGATGGCGATGCATGCGGCGATGCTGCCGTTCACGCCGGACCTCAGCCTGCGGACGGGGCGCGAGCTGCGCGAACAGGTGCCGGTACTGCGACCGGAGGCGGCGCATATCGGCCTGCTGGAACCCGGCGCGGCGGATATCGACGTCAACGAACTGCATCAGGGTTTCCTGCGCGGGCTGCGTGCGCGCGGCGGGCAGTTGCGCGTGAATGTCGAGATCGCGGCGATCGAACGCGGGCCGGGACATTGGTATGTGGATACCGGCGAGCAGGTCTATCGCACACCGCTGCTGCTCAACGCGGCCGGCGCCTGGGTGGATCAGGTGGCGATGCTGGCCGGGGTGGCGCCGCTGGGTATCGAGCCGCGGCGGCGCTCCGCCTTCCTGTTTGAGCCGCCACCGGAACTGCCGACCGCGCACTGGCCGTTCGTGATCGACGTGGACGAAAGTTTCTACTTCAAACCCGACGCCGGCCTCTTGCTCGGCTCAGCCGCCAATGCCGATCCAGTGCTTCCTCACGACGTGCAGCCGGAGGAGCTGGATATCGCCCTCGGCATCTATCGCATCGAGGAAGCGACCACGTTGAGCATCCGCCGCCCGACCCGCACCTGGGCCGGCCTGCGCTCCTTTGTCGCTGACGGCGACCTGGTCGGTGGCTTTGCCAAAGATGCGGATGGGTTCTTCTGGGTCGCCGCGCAGGGCGGCTACGGGATCCAGACCAGCGCGGCGATGGGAGAAGCTTGCGCCAGTCTGGCGCTGGGCCGGGCGCTGCCGGGGCATCTGGCCGACGCCGGGTTGTCGGCGGCGATACTGGCGCCGCGCTAAGGGGTTCGTTGCGCACAACAGAGCTGTTGTGTACAACATATTTGTTGTTATAGTGCCGGCGGCTTGGCGACGTGGCAGGGACGCCATGAAATACAGCGAGTTCATCCGGTGGCTCAAGGCACAGGGAGTGGTATTCGAGCGCCAGCGGGGGAGTCATCAGTTCGCCAGATTCAACGGGAAAACCTCGGTGGTTCCCAATCACGGCTCCAAAGAGATTGTGGAGTCGCTGCGAAAAAAGATCCTGAAAGATCTTGGCCTGAAATAAGGTTTGGCATCCGCGGAGCGAAACATGCGCTATGCAATCAAGTTGACCCTGGATGACGGTGCCTACGTCGCCTCCTGCCGTGACCTGCCGGCCTTCAATAGCGTGGGCGACTCGGTGGAGGAGGCCTTGCGCGAGTCGGTAGACGGGATCGCGCTGGTCTTGCAGTCGTATATGGATGAGCGGCAGTCGATTCCTCGCGCGACGGAAAAGAAGCGCGGGGAGCACTACGTCAGCCTGCCGGCGCTCGATGTGGCCAAGATCGGCCTGTACGAGGCGATGCGGGCGAAGGGTCTGCGCAAGTCTGGCCTGGCCCGGTTACTCGGAGTGCATGGGCCGCAGGTGGACCGCCTGTTGAGCCTTACCCACAAATCGAAGCTGGAACAGGTCGAGGAGGCGCTGGCCAGGCTCGGCTACCGGGTGAATGTCTCTGTCGAGCCTGATACCGGGCGGCGGGCGGCCTAGTCGGATACAGCCATCCAAATGAGTGGCTACAATGCGACTCTCCTCTTGATCCACCCCAGACGAATTGAGCGATTGGCGCGCCTATGTTGCTGATGATCGACAACTACGACAGCTTCACCTTCAACCTCGTGCAGTATCTGGGCGAGTTGGGACAGGAGGTGAAGGTGGTGCGCAACGATGCGCTGGACGTGGCCGGCATCCGTGCGCTGCGGCCGTCGCACATCATGATTTCGCCAGGGCCGGGTACGCCGGACGATGCGGGTGTGTCGCTGGATGTGCTGCGCGAGCTGGCGGGCGAGATTCCGGTGTTCGGTGTGTGCCTGGGCCATCAGGCGATCGGGCAGGCGTTCGGCGGCAAGGTGATCCGCGCCAAGCAGATCATGCATGGCAAGACGTCTCCGGTGCGCCATCGCGGCCAGGGCGTGTTCGCCGGGTTGCCGAATCCGTTCGAGGCGACGCGCTACCACTCGCTGGTGGTGGAGCAGTCTTCGCTGCCGGATTGCCTTGAAGTGACGGCGTGGACCGAGAACGCCGACGGCTCCATTGACGAGATCATGGGGTTGCGCCACAAGACGCTGGCGGTGGAGGGCGTGCAGTTCCATCCGGAGTCGATCCTGACCCAGCACGGCCATGATTTGCTGCGCAACTTCCTCGGCCTGCCGCTGATGCTGGCTGCATGAACGGACAGGGGCGCAGTATCACCATCACCCCGCAGGAAGCGCTGCAACGGACCATCGAGCATCGCGAGATCTTCCACGACGAGATGATCGAGCTGATGCGGCAGATCATGCGCGGCGAAGTGAGCCCGCTGATGACGGCGGCGATCATCACCGGCCTGCGCGTGAAGAAAGAAACCATTGGCGAGATCACCGGCGCGGCGCGCGTGATGCGCGAGCTGGCCTCCAAGGTGGATGCGCCACCGCACGATCATTTCTTGGACATCGTCGGTACCGGTGGTGACGGGGCTTCCAGTTTCAATATTTCGACCGCATCGATGTTTGTCGCGGCGGCGGCGGGTGCGCGGATCGCCAAGCATGGCGGGCGCAGCGTGTCGTCCAAATCGGGCAGCGCGGATGTGCTGGAGGCGCTGGGTGCGTCGATCGATCTGCCGTCGGCCAAGGTGGCGCAATGCATGGCCGAGACCGATATCGGCTTTATGTTTGCGCCCAATCACCATCCGGCGATGAAGGTGGTGGCGCCGGTGCGCAAGGAAATGGGTGTGCGCACCCTGTTCAATATCCTCGGGCCGCTGACCAATCCGGCTGGCGCGCCCAACATCCTGATGGGCGTGTTCCATCCCGACCTGGTGGGCATTCAGGTGCGCGTTCTGCAGCAGCTGGGCGCGAAGCATGCGCTGGTGGTGTGGGGACGCGACGGCATGGATGAGATCTCGCTGGGCGCGGCGACCCTGGTCGGCGAGCTGCGCGACGGCGAAGTGCGTGAATACGAGGTGGAGCCGGAGGATTTCGGCTTGGCGATGGCATCCAGCCGCAATCTGCGGGTGGAGAACGCGGCGGAATCGCGCGCGATGCTGCTGGATGCGCTGGAAGGGCGCCGCGGCGTGCCGCACGACATCGTTTGCCTCAACGCGGGCGCGGCGCTCTATGCGGCCGACGTGGCCGGTTCCATCGACGATGGTATCGAACTGGCGCGCGTCACCATTGCCAGCGGCGCGGCTCGTGCAAAAATGGACGCATTCGTGGCGACTACCCAGCGCCTCGCTCAGGCATAGACCGAAGGCAGTAGGCGCGCACGCTGTGCGCGATACGCCAACGGAGTGGCTACGCTGTAACCTTGTTCGCGCACAAGGTGCGCTCCTACCGAACACAGACCATCATGACTGACATCCTGCAACGCATCCTGACGCGGAAGACGGAAGAAATCGCCGAACGCAGCGCCAGGCTGCCGCTGGCCGAGCTCACGGCGCGCGCCGCCGACGCGCCCGAGACGCGCGGCTTTGCCGCCGCCATCGAGGCGAAGATCGATGCTGGCCTGTCGGCGGTGATTGCCGAGGTGAAGAAGGCCAGTCCGAGCAAGGGTGTGATCCGTCCGGATTTCGATCCGGCGGCGATCGCGCGCAGCTACGAAAAGGGCGGGGCGGCCTGTCTCTCGGTGCTGACGGACAAGGATTTCTTTCAGGGCAGCGAAGATTTTCTGCGTCAGGCGCGCAATGCCTGCTCCTTGCCGGTGCTGCGCAAGGATTTCGTGATCGATCCGTATCAGGTGTATGAGGCGCGCGCGATCGGCGCGGACTGCATCCTGCTGATTGTCGCGGCGCTGGGCGATGCCGCCCTGCTGGAGCTGTCGCTGCTGGCGGCCGATCTGGACCTGGACGTGCTGTGCGAAGTGCATGACGCCGAGGAACTGGAGCGCGCGCTGGCCCTGCCGGTGCCGCTGATCGGTGTGAACAACCGCAACCTGCGTACCTTCGAAACCAATCTGGATACCTCGATCGAATTGCAGGCGCTGATGGAGTATGACCGCATTCTGGTCAGCGAATCGGGCATCCACAGCCCCGATGACGTGGAGCGCCTGCGTGATGCGGGCATCAACGCATTCCTGGTGGGCGAGGCTTTCATGCGTGCCGAGGATCCCGGCAGCGAACTGAAGAAGTTGTTCGCTACGCGCTGACGTTCATGGTGACAGGGGATAAGGTGGAGATGGAGCCGGAAACGGTGGAGGCGGCTGTGTGTGCGCCGCGAACCGTGTTGTTCGATTTCGATGGTGTGCTGTTTCGCGGCGATGCGTTCAGTGTGTTCATGCGCGAGCGTTTTCGCGGCTCGCTGCTGCGTCGCCTGCTGTTGCTGCCGATGCTGCCGTGGATGCTGCTGACGTGGCCGATTTCGTGGCGTATCCCCGTCCGCACGGCGGTGCATGTCGGCCTGCTTGGACTGAGTGAGCGCCGCTATAGCCAGGCGGCGACCGATTTCGCCACGTCGCTGGTGCGCCGGCCGGGCCAGTTCTTCCGCGACGGGCTGAGCACGCTGCGTCGGCATCAGGCGGAGGGCGATCGGGTGATTGTGGTCACCGGCTGTGAGCAGACCGTAGTGAAGACGATCCTTGGGCAGTTGGGTCTGGACAGGCTGGAAGTGCTCGCCTCGGAGTTCAAGCCGGGGATGCTGGGCATGCGCGTCAAGTTCCATAACGTGGGGCGGCGCAAGCTGGTGAAGCTCAAGGCTGCCGGCGTGACCGAGTGGCAACTGGCCTATAGCGACTCGCTGCAGGACATCCCGATGCTGAAGCCGGCTGCCGAGGCGGTGCTGGTCAACGGCACGCCCAAGGTGTGCAAGCGGCTGGAGAAGGCGCTGGGGCGAAGCGTGACGCGCGTCGACTGGTTCTGACCGATCCGTCTGGGCGGGGGTTGTATGCATGAGTGGCCGGGCTTGCCCCGGCCACTTGTTTTTCTGGTCTCCGACTAATTATGTTAGTGCTTACATAATTTTCTGAGGATCGTCCCCATGTACCTCGCTTCGCTGGCCGAGCTGGCGCTCGGCAGCCGCCTCAAGGCACTCAGCGATCATTTCTATGGCGCGGCCGACGAGGTCTACCGTGCCTGTGGCGCGCAGATCGAATCGCGCTGGTTTCCGGTGCTGCGCTATCTGTGGGAGAACGGGCCGAGCACAGTGGGCGACGTCGCCGCTGCGATCGGCCAGACCCATTCGGCCGTCAGCCAGCTCGCCGACCGGCTGGCGCGAGCCGGGATGATCCGCCGCAAGCGCGATCCGGCCGATGGCCGTCGCAGCGTGCTCACCCTGGCCGCCAAGGGCACGGATTCGCTGTCGCAACTTGGCCTGATTTGGTGCTCGATCCGGCGCGGCGCTGTGGCGGCGCTGGGCGATGATGGCGAGCGTTTGCTGGTGGCGATGGCGGCTTGCGAGAAGGCGCTGCAGGAGCGGCCCATCGTCGAGGCGATTTTGGCTGAGCATGCTGCCTTGCGTGCCGCGCCGCTGGAGATCGTGCCTTACGAGCCGGCGCTGGCCGAGGACTTTTATCGCCTCAACGCGCAATGGCTGCAGAAATACTTCCGGCTGGAAGAGATCGACAAGCAGATGCTGCGCGATCCCGAGCGCTACGTACTTGGCCCGGGCGGCGCGCTGTTGTTCGCGCGGCTGGGCGGGGAAGTTATCGGCACCTGCGCGCTGTTGCAGGAGTCGCCGGGCGTTTATGAGCTTTCCAAGATGTGCGTGGACGAAAGCTTTCGCGGGCTTGGTGCCGGCCGCAAACTGCTGGATGCCGCCGTCGCCGAATTCCACCAGCGCGGTGGCAAGGAGTTGTTCCTGGAATCCAACAGCCGCCTGAGGACGGCGCTGCGCATGTACGAACAGGCGGGCTTTGTGCTTCAGCCGGGGACGTGGTCCGGCTCGCATTACGAGCGGGCGGACGTCTACATGATCTACGAGGCGCCGAAGAAAATGCGCAAGCGCTGAATCCGCTCCCCTGAAAGCAAACATCCCGGCTTGCGCCGGGATGTTTGGGGGAGGCGAGATGATGGCGTTGCCTCAGCGGGTGCCGCGCACCACGATGGTCTTGCCGGCCACGTCGATCATGCCCTGCTCTTCCAGCTGCTTGAGCACACGACCCACCATTTCGCGGGAGCAGCCGACGATGCGGCTCACTTCCTGGCGCGAGATGCGGATCTGGGTGCCTTCCGGGTGGCTCATGGCGTCCGGCTCCTGGCACAGGTCCAGCAGGGTGCGGGAGATGCGGTTGGTGACGTCCATGAACGCCATGCGGCTGACCTGGCGCGAGGTGCGCAGCAGGCGATGAGTCAGCTGCGAGCCGATGGCGAACAGGATCTTGGGGCATTCCTCGCGCAGAGGGCCTTCCATCAGATGGAACAGGCGCTCGTAGCTGATTTCGGCCATTTCGCAGGGGGTGCGGGTGCGCACCATGGATTCGCGCTGCGCCTGTTCGACGAACAGGCCCATTTCGCCGATGAACTGGCCGCGGCTCAGGTAGGCCAGGATCAGTTCGCGGCCCTGCTCGTCCTCGGTGCAGACCGCGAGTGAGCCGTCGACGATGTAATACAAGGTGTTGGCCGGATCGCCGGGACGGATGATGGCCGTCTTGCCCGGATAGCGACGGCGGTGGCAAAGGGCGAGAAAGCGCTCCATTGACGCGGGGTCGGGAGCGAAATTGGCGGGTGCCTGGGAGCGTTCAAAAGCTTGTTGGAGTTGGTATTTGAGTTGCGCCACGGTCTGTCCCAGCTAAGTAGGGTCGGGCCCTCCGCAAAGGCGGAAGGCTGGCAGGTCTTAAAGCAGTCCCCGCGGCATTATGGCAAACAAGTCCGGCCTGCCAAGGTTCAGTTTTTCCAAATTTTGCCGCATACTTCACGATCTTTCGGTTGCGACCCCCTGTCGCACGCCGGTCACAAGGGTCGCGGAAGCTTGATGCTTTCGCGTCGTATTATCCAGCGGGGACCCTTGTCGCTAACCCGCCTCTACTGCTGGCCGAGCAACGGCCATGGAGAGTCGCTGTGGTGAAACCACTCCCGCGCCTGCGTCTGCAAGGCTTCAACAACCTGACCAAGGCCCTGAGCTTCAATATCTACGATATCTGCTATGCGGTGTCGGAAGAGCAGCGCCAGCGCTATATCGAATACATCGATGAGCAGTATGACGCCGATCGCCTCACCCAGATCCTGACGGATGTGGCGGAGATCATCGGCGCCAACATCCTCAACATTGCGCGTCAGGACTACGATCCGCAAGGTGCATCGGTCACGATCCTCATTTCCGAGGAGCCGGTGATCGAAAAGCTCGGCCGCGACACCATCTCCGGTGCCGTGGTGGCGCACATGGACAAGAGCCACATCACCGTCCATACGTATCCGGAAACGCATCCGCACAACGGCATCGCGACCTTCCGCGCGGACATCGACGTGGCCACCTGCGGCGTGATCTCGCCGCTGAAGGCCCTGAACTACCTGATCGACAGCTTCGAGTCGGACATCGTGGTTACCGATTACCGCGTGCGCGGCTTCACCCGCGACGTGAAGGGCAAGAAGCACTTCATCGACCACAAGATCAACTCGGTGCAGGACTACCTGGCCAAGCACATCCGCCAGAAGTACGAGATGTTCGACGTCAACGTGTACCAGGAAAACATGTTCCACACGAAGATGCACATCAAGGACTTCGACCTTGATACGTACCTGTTCGAGGCGCATGCGGACGATCTCTCGTTCAAGGAACGCCAGCGCATCGAATCGCTGTTGCGCCGCGAGATCGAAGAGCTCTTCCACGGACGCAACCTGATGTAATGAAAAACCCGCCGAAAGGCGGGTTTTTTTATGGGCACACGGATTTGCGTCGCGTCAGATGCGATAGGCGACGGTCTTCATCACCAGCGAGCTCACATGCATCAGCGAGGGAATCGGGAACGGCAGATCGATGCCGCCGCGCTCCTTCGCGTTCTCGGCGTGGCGCACTTCGTCGGCCTGCATCTGCGCCAGCACGGCGCGCGAGCGATCGTCCTGCGGCGGCAGGCGATCCAGATGTTCTTCCAGGTGCGCTTCTACCTGGCGTTCGGTTTCCACCACGAAGCCAAGGCTGACCGGATCGCCCGCGAGTGCGGCCAGCGCACCGATGGCGTAGCTGCCGGCGTACCACAGCGGGTTGAGCAGGCTGGGGCGGCTGTCCAGTTCCTTCAGGCGTTCGGCGCACCAGGCGAGGTGATCGGTTTCCTCGGCCGCGGCGTGCTGCAGGTGTTCGCGGTTTTCTTCGCTGCGCGCCAGGGCGGCCTGGCCGTCGTACAGCGCCTGCGCGCATACCTCGCCGGTATGGTTGATGCGCATCAGGCCGGCGGCGTGGCGGCGTTCGGTGTCATCCATCTCGGCTTCGTCGACATCGGCAGCTGGCGAGGGGCGAGCCGCTTCGGGGTTGCCGGCCACCGTTTCCAGGGCGCGCTCCAGGCCGATCAGCAGGCGATCGAGGGGCGAAAGGATGCGGGCGTTCATGGCGGCCTCCATCAGGTTTCCAGTTGCCGGGCGAGCAGGACCAGTGGGTGTTGGTGCGGCCAGCTTCGGCCCGCATCGTCCATGCCGGCGGCGAGATGCAGCCGGCAACCGATATTGGACGACAACAGACGTTGCGGCGCCAAGGTGGCGGCCTGCCGCAGGGTCTCGTTGCGCAGGCGGGCGGCGCGCTCGGGGAATTCCAGCATGTGGGTGCCGGCGGCGCCGCAACAGTGGGGCGGGCGCGGTAGTGTTTTTGCGTCGAGTCCGGGAATGCGTTGCAGCAGTTTCAGTAGTGAGGCGTCGCTGCGTGCCACATTGCTCTGTGTGCAGGGCAAGTGCACGGCGATACGTTCCTGCAGGGGGCGGAATGACAGGCGATCGACGCGGATGGCGAGCAGGGTGACCGGGTCGATGACATCTACATCAGGAAGCGCGCGGCGCAGGGTGCCGATGCATCCGGGTGTGATGGATACGAGGTGATCTGCGCCGGCTTTCTTCCAGGTGGCGCGTACCTGCTGGGTCGCCTGTTCTGCGCGGTCGGCGTCTCCTCCGTGTAGATCCATGGCGCCACAGCAGAAGGCCGGCAGCTCGGTCACCCGGTAGCCGGCCGCGCGCAATAGAGTGATGGCGGCCTGCTGTGCCTCGGCATCTTCGACGCTGGCAATGCAGCCGGGAAAGAGGGCTATTGTCTCGCCGGCCGTTGGATTAGTAAGCGGAGATGGCTGCGTGTTCGGAAGGGGCTGCCTGGGCCAGATTGCCAGGGCGGTGCGCATCGGGGAGTTCGATGGCAGAAGGCTTTGTAGCAGTGGCTTCCAGCGGGTAAAGCCGGTCCATCCGGCGATCCGCCGCAGGCGTCGCCAGCGGGCGGGCTGGCGAATCAGCGCAAGTTCGCGTTCCGGCCGCGTGGGCGACGGCCCCAGCATGGCCCGTGTTTCCACCAGCAGCTCGCCATATTGCACGTTGGCCGGGCACACCTTTTCGCAATTCAGACAGCCCAGGCAGTGATCCATATGTTCGCGTAGCGCCGGGGTGGCGGAGGCTTGCCCGCGGGCAAGCGCAGCAGCGATAGCGATGCGACCCCGCGGCGATTCCGCCTCATTCCGGTCCAGCGCATAGGTAGGGCACACCGGTAGGCACAGACCACACTGCACGCACTGGTCGGCCAGTGCCGCGATCCGTATGGGGGGCTTTTCATCGAGCATGCCGATCATGCTATCATCGCCAGCTCGCAGCCCGCCGGTCGGTGGGCTTGCGCGATAGATGAAAGCTCCGCTATCATCTCGCGCCTTTGCTCCACCGATTATGCCAACCGCCACTTTGGCGGCAGACTAGGTATTCCGAAATGAAAACGTTCAGCGCCAAGCCGGAAAGCGTCAAGCGCGACTGGTTCGTGATCGACGCCACGGACAAGACGCTCGGTCGTCTTTCGACCGAGATCGCCCGCCGTCTGCGCGGCAAGCACAAGCCGGAGTTCACCCCGCACGTCGACACCGGCGATTACATCGTCGTGGTCAACGCCGAGAAGGTGGCCGTCACGGGTGCCAAGCTGGACGACAAGATGTACCACCGTTTCACCGGCTACGTCGGCAACCTGAAGACCACCAGTCTGAAGGATCTGCTGGCTACCCACCCGGAGCGCGTGATCGAGATCGCCGTGAAGGGCATGCTGCCGAAGAACCCGCTGGGCCGCGCCATGTACCGCAAGCTCAAGGTCTATGGTGGCTCCGAGCATCCGCATACCGCACAGCAGCCGCAGGCGCTGGAACTCTAAGGAATCATCATGGCGATCCAGCAGAACTACGGCACCGGCCGCCGCAAGACCTCCGCCGCTCGCGTCTTCCTGCGCAAGGGCAAGGGCGACATCACCGTCAACGGCAAGACCCTCGACCAGTTCTTCGGTCGTGAGACGTCGCGCATGATCGTGCGTCAGCCGCTTGAGCTGATCGAAGCGACCGACAAGTTTGACATCAACGTGACGGTCGCCGGTGGCGGCATTACCGGCCAGGCCGGTGCGATCCGCCTCGGTATCGCCCGCGCGCTGATCGAGTACGACGAAAGCCTGAAGTCGCAGCTCCGCAAGGCTGGCTTCGTGACCCGCGACGCCCGTGAAGTCGAGCGTAAGAAGGTCGGTCTGCACAAGGCACGTCGCGCTACCCAGTTCTCGAAGCGCTAATCATCGCGCTTCGACAGTCCGGCGCCCCAGGTCAGAGCGCGCCGTACTGCGAGTTATTGGGAGATCGTCTAACGGTAGGACAACGGACTCTGACTCCGTTTATCTAGGTTCGAATCCTAGTCTCCCAGCCAAAACAAAAAACCCGCCCTTGTGGCGGTTTTTTTGTTTTGGACTGTGGATACAGGAGTCGGACCACGTTCGACAAATTTGTCTGGAACAAATTTGGACAGCGCGTAAGCGCTGGCCCCCGCGACGCGGGGGTTTGCCCCATGGATGGGGCAAACAATCCTAGTCCCGCACGCCAAGAAGGCCTCCCTCAAGATTAAGGGGGCGTCAGGCTGAGGTTCTCGCCCCCTCATCACATGTAATGCGCATCGCCCCGGAGTAATGTTCCCGTTTGCCGCTCGCGCATGGTGCGCGACAAGGAGGCAAACATGGCTACGCGAAAGAGGGTGGTTCCGAACCAGGCCCTGACGCTTGAGGGCCTGATCGAGAAGTACGGCATTGCTGCCCTGGGGGCGCTACGCAATCCGGCATTGTGGGATGTGATCGTCCCGATGGGGCCGGGCAAGAACGGGGTGCTCTCGGCGGCGGCGAAGAAGCAGCTGCAAGGCGAGTTGAACGCTGTCTATGGTGTTCTGCTTAACAACGCCAAGGCAGGCGATGCCATTTCGGGGGCTTTCGCTGCTCAGGTGGCGATGAGCAAGGCGGTCATCCACTGATGCCGCGCGGGTCGCGTCCGCGCATATGGCGGACGCGACCTTACGGCATCACATCTCGCGATCGCCGATCAGCACCACATCCGCCGCGCGCTGCGCGAACAAGCCAACCGTCACGATACCCGGGATCTGATTGAGATCCTTCTCCAGCGCTACGGGATCGGCGATCTGCCAGCCGTGCACGTCAATGATCCAGTTGCCATTGTCAGTGACCACGCCATCGCGCCACACCGGATTGCCGCCGCGCTTGACGATTTCGCGGCCGACCAGGCTGCGCGCCATCGGGATCACTTCGATCGGCAACGGAAACTTGCCGAGCAGGTCCACAAGCTTGCTCGAATCGATGATGCACACGAACTTGTCGCTCGCCGCGGCCACGATCTTTTCGCGTGTCAGTGCCGCGCCACCACCCTTGATCAGGCGCTTGTGCGGATCGCACTCATCGGCGCCGTCCACGTAGAGCGACAGTGGGCCTGTGGCATTGAGGTCCAGTACCGGGATGCCGAGTTTCTTCAGCTGAGCGGTGGACTGCTCGGAGCTGGAAACGGCACCCTGGATGCGATCTTTCAGATCGGCCAGTGCGTCGATGAAGAACGCCACGGTGGAACCGGTGCCGACGCCGACAATGGCGCCGTCTTCAACATAGCGGATGGCGGCTTCACCAGCCTGGCGTTTCTCGTTTGCGTTGCTCATGGTGCGGATTCCAGAAATCAGGGAAAGATCATTCGAGCGTGAGGATGTGTCGCCATTCCGCGGCACCGACAGGCATTACCGAAAGGCGATTGCCCTTGCGCACCAGCGGCATCTCGACCAGCGCAGGATCGCCCTGCAGCTCCTTCAGCGAGATGGTGCGCTTGAGCTTCTTCACGAACTTCACCTCCACCAGCATCCAGCGCGGGTTGTCGCGCGAGCTGGCGGGGTCGAAGTACTTGCTCTTGGGGTCGAACTGGCTGGGGTCGGGGTAGGCGTCGGTAGCTACCTGGGCGACGCCGACAATGCCGGGCTCGGCACAGTTGGAGTGATAGAAAAACACCTTGTCGCCGACGCGCATGCCGTCGCGCATGAAATTGCGCGCCTGATAGTTGCGTACGCCGTCCCAGGCTTCCTGCCCTTTGCGCTTGAGGTCGTCGATGGAAAAGGCGTCCGGCTCGGACTTCATCAGCCAATGATTCATGCGTGTGCTTCTCCGTCCTCGCCGTTGGCGTGGCAGTCGATCAATTCCTGGTCGGTGGCGATGAAGTCCAGCGGCACATCCCAGCGTTCGGCCTCGATCTCCGGCAACTCCTGAAAGGCGTAGCCGATGCCGACCAGAAGCGGTTCGGTGGGGCGTACCTGGTCTTTCAGAAAGGCGAAGCTGCGGTCGTAGTAGCCGCCGCCGTAACCAAGGCGATGGCCGCGACGGTCGAAGGCCATCAGTGGCACGAGCACCAGGTCGAGCTGGAACGGCTCAAGCAGCTCTTTCGGCGATACCGGCTCGGGGATGCCAAAGCGGTTCGGTTGCACGTCTTCGCCGGACTGCCAGGGAGCAAAACGCAGATGCGTGCCTGGGCCGATCACCGGCAGCAGAAACTGCTGGCCGCGTGTCGCCAGCGGCGGAATCACCAGGTTCAAAGGCAGTTCGCCATTGCTGGCCCAGTAGCCGGCAACGCGTAGATCGGTGAAGTATTCGGGGAGTTGCTCCAGGCTGCGCCGCAGCCCTTGGGCGGCGGCAATGCGCTGGGGCGGCGTGAGTGAGCGCCGGCGTTCGGCCAGCTGCTGGCGCAGTTCGCGGCGCTGGGCGGTGGCGTCCACGGTGACGCGTCTCCTCAAGAGAACGCCCGCAGCGGCTGCTGCGGGCGGTTCCGCGGGCCCGGCCGATGTCGGAACAAACTCGGCCGTAGCGGTAAAGGGGTGGCGTCAACCGCGATGCCGCTGCCCACCAAACGACCTTGATCCACGATGGATCAGGTGGGAGGGCCACATGGTCTCAAGGCTTTCCGCACGCAGCGGACATGCACAACAACCGATGAAAAGCCGACCCGGGGCCGTATTTAGGAACAAGGCAAATGTAAGAGTGTGCTGGCGCACACCGCAGTAAACGCCGAGGGCTATTTTAGAGGTGCGTCGAGCGCGGCAGCAAGCTTATGTCGCAATGCGGCCAGGCTGTCGCTAACGCTCTGGTCATGACCACTGTGCTGCTTGCGCAGTGCCAGGAACTCATGCGTGATGCTGATGGCCGCCAGCACGGCCAGGCGGTCGAAGCCCGGCGTCTTCGCGTTGGCACGAAGTTCGCGCATCTTGCGATCCAGGTAGGCCGCCGATTCCAGCAAGCCCTCGCGTTCTTCCGGCGCGCAGGCGATGAGGAATTCGCGGTCGATCAGTCGCAGGGCGACCGGTTCACTGGGAGTGCTCATCGGGATACTCAGCCGTTGTTCTCGAGCGCCTTCAGGCGCTGGATCATTGCTTCGACGCGACTGCGCGCCTGCTCGTTGCGGGCCATCAGGCCGGCGCGTTCGCTGGCCAGCTGTTCCTGGCTATGCCGCAGGCTGCGGTTTTCCTCGTTGAGCCGGCGCACCATGTCGAGCAGGCGGTCGAGCTGCTCGCCCAAAGCGGCGATTTCTTGCTTGACGGGGTCTGGCTTGACGGTATCAGGCGTGCTCATGCAAGGAACTATAACAGGAGGTTTGGCGAAGTCAGCAGGGGCTCTCGGCGGTTTGCGAAGCACTGCATTAAACTGCCCACTTGCCCTTTAAGGAGTACCGCCATGGCGCCTATGGAGCTGATTGGCCACGAGGATCTGGACGCCGTCGCAAGGCGCCTGCAACTCGGCGTGGATGCCAGCGAACTGCACGGTTCCCTGTGCGGTTATCTATCCGCCGGCGGACGTCCCGGCAAGCAATCGCCGCTTGCCCTGCTGGAGCTGGAGGGGGCTGAGCCGGTGACGCCGTCGCCACTCGACCAGGCGTTCCTGGCTCGCCTGGTTCAGCAATGCGAAGCCGAACTGGCCGATCCCGAACTGGGTTTCGAACCCCTGCTGCCCGCCGACGATCGCCCGCTCGCGGAGCGCGTCGAAGCATTGGTGGATTGGTGCCGCGGTTTTCTTGGGGGCTTCGGCCTGGCCGGTTCGGACAAGCACGGCAAGCTGTCCGAGGATGCGCAGGAAATCCTCAATGACCTTGGTTCCATCGCCAAATCCGAGTTCGAGTTCGGTAACGAAGCCGAAGACGAAGATGCCCTGATCGAAGTGCATGAATTCGTGCGCGTCGGCGCCATGCTGCTGCACGCCGAATGCGTCGGAGGCCGCAACAAACCCAATAGCGATACCGTGCATTGAATATCCTGCCCGACGAGTTCGCCCGCCGTCGGCGCCAGCTGATGAAGATGGCTGGCGAAGACGCCGTCCTGTTGATCGCCGCCGCACCCGAGCGCATCCGCAATGCCGACGCTACCTGGCCTTATCGCCAGGACTCGGACCTGCATTACCTCTCCGGTTTCCCCGAGTCAGGTGCTGTGCTGGCGTTGTTGCCCGGGCGCCGGCACGGCGAAACTGTGCTGTTCTGTCGTGAGCGCGATGTGGAGCATGAGCGCTGGCACGGCGAATCCATCGGTACCGAACGTGCCGTCAGCGACCACGGCATGGACGACGCGTTTCCCATCGACGACATCGACGACATCTTGCCCGGCATGATTGAAGGCCGGGCACGTGTGTACTGCCACTTCGGTCGCGAGCCGGAATTCGACGCGCAGTTGCTAGGCTGGATGCGCCGCCTGCGCCAGCTACGCGGCGGTGGCGTGGTGCCGAAGGAGTTCGTTGTGCTGGGGCATCTGTTGCACGACTTGCGCCTGTACAAGTCGCGGGCGGAACTGAAGTTGATGCGCGCCTCGGCAGCTATCGCAGCGGAAGCGCATCTGGCGGCGATGCGGATTGCGACACCTGGACGTCATGAATATGAAGTGGAGGCGGAGCTGACGCGCGTCATGCGCAGTCACGGTGCGGTGCCGGCCTTCCCACCGATCGTCGCATCCGGCCCAAACGCCTGCGTGATGCATTACCAGGCGAATCGCGCACCGTTGCGCGAGGGTGATTTGCTACTGATCGATGCGGGCGCCGAGCTGGAATGCTATGCCTCGGACATCAGCCGCAGCTTTCCCGTCAGTGGCCGTTACAGCCGTGAACAGCGTGCGCTCTACGAAGTGGTGCTGGCCGCGCAACAGGCCGCCATCGACGAAGTACGTCCCGGGCAATCCTTCAGCGCCGCGCATGAAGTAGCGGTACGAATGATTGCGGAAGGCCTGTGTTCGCTCGGTTTGCTTAAGGGCGATGCGGATACGGCGATCGCGGAAGGCAGCTACAAACTGTTCTTTCCCGCCAAGACCGGCCACTGGCTGGGCCTAGACGTGCACGACGTGGGCGACTACCGCGTGGATGGCGAGCCGCGTCTACTCGAGCCGGGCATGGTAGTGACAGTGGAGCCGGGCATCTACGTGCCGGTCAACGAGCGCTCCGTGGCCGAGCGTTGGCGCGGTATCGGCATCCGTATCGAGGATGATGTGGCGGTGACGCGCGATGGGCATGAGGTGCTGACGGCTGCCGTGCCCAGCGATCCCGAAGTTATTGAAGCGCTGCTCGCACAGCGCTGAGGCCTCCAGCATTTGGACATCCGAACGGCCCGCATCAGGCGATGCGGGCCGTGGTGCTTTCAGGCGTCGGTTTCACTGCGGTCACTGCGCCGATCCGCTTCATCCGTCGCATGCACCTCGTACCACATTGCGTTGAGGATGCCGAAGGCGCAGGCCAGGCCGAGACCTAGAATCCAGGAGAAGTACCACATGGTTGCAGGCTCCGGTCAGTAGGTGTGGCTGGAATCGCGGACATGATCGAGCGTCACGCGCCCGCGCAGTACGCGATAGACCCAGCTGGTGTAGAGGATGATCAACGGCATGAAGATCGCCGTGGCGCCGAGCATCAGGCCCAGCGTGCCGCGGCTGGATGAGGCATCCCACACCGTGAGGCTGGAGCGTGGGTCGAGGCTGGATGGCAGCAAGAACGGAAACAGCGCGAAGCCGGCGGAGAGGATGGTGCCCGCCACCATCAGGCTGCTGCTGGCGAAAGCAGCCAGGCCGGTTTTCGCCACTGTCAGCTGCACGCCTATCGCGCCGAGCAGGGCCAGCACCGGCGCCAACCAGAACCATGGGTACTGCATATAGCTGGCGAACCAACTGCTGCCGCGGGCCACTTCCTTGAACAGCGGATTGGAGACGCCGTCGGTCACCACCGGCCCCACGATGGCGTAGCCAGACACGCCGTACGCAAGCCAGATGCCGGCAAGCACGTAGAGCACGACATAGACGAGCGTGAGCCAACGGGCCAGTTTGGCCGCCCTTACAGCGATGGTTTGATCGGCTTTCATGGCCGCCCAGCAGGCGCCGTGCGCCAGCAGCATGCTCAGCGACACCAGGCCGGCGACCAGCGCGAATGGATGCAACAGTTCGAAGAAGCTGCCGTGCCAGCTCATGCGCAGGTCGCCGTCGAACTGGAACGGCACGCCAAGGAACAGGTTGCCGAAGGCCACGCCAGAAATCAGCATCACCACCACGCCGGAGGCGACCAGCACCCAGTCCCACAGATTCCGCCAGCGCGCGTCATGGATCTTGCCGCGGAAGTTGAAGCCGACCGGCCGCAGGATGAAAGCGACCAATACCAGGAAGATCGCCAGGTACATGCCGGAGAACGACACCGCATAGAGCATCGGCCATGCGGCGAAGGCGGCGCCGCCACCGAGGATGAACCACACCTGGTTGCCTTCCCAGGTAGGTTCGATGGTTTCGAGCAGTACCAGCCGCTCTTCGTCGTTACGACCAAGCACGCGCAGAAGCGCAGCGATGCCGAAATCGAAGCCGTCCATGATGGCGAAGCCGATCAGCAGCACACCGAGCAACGCCCACCAGATCACTCGCAGGGATTCGTAATCGAACATGGCGTTCTCCTCAGCCCTTGGTCGCACTGGTGGATGGCCAGAGGCCAAGGCCGTCCGGTCCCTTGCGCGCGAACTTCACCATCAATGTCGCGTCGATCACCGCCAGTGCGGTGTAGAACAGCACAAAGCCGCCGAGTGAGGTCCATACCTGTCCGGACGTCACTGAAGACACGCCCAGCGCCGTCGGCAAGATGCCTTCGATCGCCCACGGCTGGCGTCCGTACTCGGCCACGATCCAGCCCAGCTCCGCCGCTACCCATGGCAACGGCAAGCTCCACAGCGCGAGCTTGAGATACCAGCGCTTGTCGTCGAGCTTGCGCTTGCTGGACAGCCAGAACGAATACGCGAACAGCGCGATGAAGTAGAAGCCGCAGGCCACCATGATGCGGAACGACCAGAACAGCACGGGCACATTGGGAATGGTGCTATCCGCCGCCTTCTGGATATCCGCCGGCGTGGCCTGGCGTGGATCGTCGATGAAGTGCTTCAGCAGCAGCGCGTAACCCAGGTCCTTGTCATGTGCCGCGAGAATCGCCTTGGCCTGTGCGTTGTTCTTGTCCTCGCGCAACACCAACATTGCGTCATAAGCCTGAATGCCGTTATCTATCTTGCCCTTGGTCTCCTCGACCAGATTGGCGATGCCGGGAATCGGCTTGTCGATCGAGCGTGTGCCGATCAGGCCCATCACCCAGGGCAGGCGCAACGCATAGTGCGTAGTGCGGTTCTGCACGTCGGGGATGCCAAACACCGTGAAGGAAGCGGGTGCAGGCTCGGTTTTCCACATGGCCTCGATCGCGGCCATCTTCATCTTCTGGTTTTCGGAAACCGCGTAACCGGATTCGTCACCCAGCACCACCACCGACAGTGCTGCGGCCAGGCCGAAGCTCGCGGCCACGGTCATCGAGCGCTTGGCGAAATCCACATTGCGTCCACGCAGCAGATACCAGGCGCTGATGGAGAGCACGAACATCGCACCCATCACATAGCCCGCGCTCACCGTATGCACAAACTTGGCCTGTGCCACTGGGTTGAACACCACCTCGCTGAAAGAGGTGACTTCCATGCGCATGGTTTCGGCGTTGAAGGCCGAGCCCACCGGATTCTGCATCCAGCCGTTGGCGATCAGGATCCACAGCGCGGAAAGGCTGGTGGCCAGCGCCAGGAACCAGGTGACCAGCAGATGCTTCACTTTGGAGATGCGCTTCCAGCCCATGAAGAACAGGCCGACCAGCGTGCCTTCCAGGAAGAACGCCATCAGTCCCTCGATGGCCAGCGGCGTGCCGAACACATCGCCCACGTAGTGCGCGTAGTAAGCCCAGTTCATGCCGAACTGGAACTCCATGGTGACGCCCGTGGCAACACCCATCGCAAAGTTGATGCCGAACAACACGCCCCAGAACTGGGTCATGCGTTTCCATACTTCGCGGCCGGTCATCACGTAGACGCTTTCCATGATGGCGAGCATCCACACCAGGCCCAGCGTGAGCGGTACGAACAGGAAGTGATAGAGCGCTGTCAGCGCGAATTGCAGGCGTGACAGGGTGACGACATCGGCATCGATGATCATGGATGGCCTTTGTGCGCAGCGGAGGATGAGGTGGCGGGAGCGAGCAGTTGTTCGATCGCGGCCGGACGGGTATCGGGGCGTGGATGCGGAGCGATGGCGATCCACCAGATCAGCGTGAGCAGCACGATCTTGGCAATCACGATAAGGATCAGTTCGCGCGCCAGCCGTCTCAGGGGGCGGCCTTGAGGTGCGCTGCTGGGTTGGGCAGACGACGTGGACATCTGGTGTTCCCCTGGATCAGCTGCGGGGCAGGATAACCAGTGGGGGTGTGGATGTCGCGCGAAGTGTTGTCGCAGAGGTGGGGTGTCGCAGGGGGATGATCTGGATCAGGTCTGCGGGTGGCCTTCTTTCTCTTACTTCGGTGGGGCGTAGGTAGTCACCATGGGAGTGAGGGTTCGGCTCTGCGACAACATCTCTACTTCGTCATCCCTGCGTAGGCAGGGATCCAGTGGCGTTGTCGCTCGGTTGTGGCGTTGGCGCGACCGGGTTCGCCTGCGGCGGGTTTCGTCCTCCTGCCGGAGGCCGAGTTACTTTTCTCTGTTTGCCCAGAGAAAAGTAACCAAAAGAGAGGGCACCCCTCTTACGCGCCCTCCGGCTTCGCCTGCGGGTCCGTGAGGGTTGGCCGGGCTTTTCGACACGACATCCCTGTCGTGTCGAAAAGGCATCGACGTCCTGTCGATGCCCCCTTCGGGGCCTGATCGTCCAACCCTCACCGCTCCACAGGGGACCCGTTACGGGCTCGCTTCGCATCGCCCAGCAAGATCAGAAAAGCATTGCTCCCTCTCCCCTCCGGGGGAGAGGGTTGGGGTGAGGGGTGGGTGCTCGGGATGGCGTTGCTACTTAGAGGGAGTGAATCAACAAACCTCGTGGCGCGCTACATCAACGCGCGCCGTCTTCAACAGTTTCAACATCCAACGCCAGATCAACGCTCGAACCATCCGCCATCACCAGTCTTCCACCGTCGATGCGCTCATGGTCGTCGTCTTCGGTGAGGAAGCGCGCTATGACGGTGCCGTTGCCGCGATCGCCGGTGACGTGGAAGGCGAAGGTGTCGTCGTCCGGTTCGTCGGTGGTGGTGGACCAGTCGACGTCGACGCGGCGGATGTGGCCGATGTGTTGGGCGACGACGGGGTGTTCGTTCATCGCTGCGGTGGCCTGGATGACGAATTGGTGCCAGCCCCACCATGCGATGCCGCCGATGGTGATGGCGAGGCCGAGCAGGAGGCCGACGGCAAGCATGATCCACGGCAGTGCGCGGCTTCGTTTGGTTGCGTGTGGTGGCAGCGGGGCAGGGCCGAGCAGTGGGGGCATGTTCGCCGGCATGGTCAGAGTTGCGCGAAGGCGTCGCGGGTGAGGTTTTCGGGGGCGTCGGTGGTGCAGACCAGGTCGTCTTCGATGCGGATGCCGCCGTAGGGGCGGAAGGTCTGTACTTTGGTCCAGTCGATGTCTGCGGCGAATGGCTTGTCGCGCAGTTCGTCGAGCAGCATATCGATGAAGTAGAGGCCGGGTTCGATGGTGACCACCATGCCGGGTTCGAGCACGCGCGTCATGCGCAGATAGGGGTGGCCGTCGGGGCGGGGAATGTTGCCGCCGTGTTCGTTTCGCTGGAAGCCGGCGACGTCGTGCACTTGCAGGCCGATGGGGTGGCCCAGTCCGTGTGGGAAGAAGGCGGCGGTGACGCCGGACTCGACCGCGCTTTCGGCACTCATGCGGATAAGGCCGTGTTCGCGCAGCACGTCGGCTAGTACGTGGTGAGCATGGATGTGCAGCTCGGGGTAGCTTTGCCCGGCGCGCACTTTCGCGACGAAGCTGAGCTGGGCGGCTTCGACGCTGTTGATCAAGGCCTGGAACTCGTCCTCGCCTTTGCCAGCGTAGGTGCGCGTGATGTCGCTGGCGTAACCCGCCGCGCTGGCGCCGGCGTCGATCAGGAACGAGCGGCTGTAATCGGGGGCCGTGCGATCGAAATGGGTGTAGTGGAGTACGGCGCCGTGTTCGTTGAGGCCGACGATGCTTGCGTAGGGGAGTTCCGCGTCGATGGCGCCAGCCGCGGCAAGGTAAGCCTGATGGATGCCGAGTTCGCTCTCGCCGTTGCGGAATGCATGCTCCGCCGCGCGGTGCGCGCGTGCGCCGGTACGGCTAGCGGCGCGCATCAACTCCAGTTCGTAGGGTGTCTTGTACGAACGGTGCCAGTGCAGGTAGTCGACCACGGGCTGCGGGTTGTTGGCTTCGACACCGGGCACGCTTGGGCATTCGGGAGCGATCACCGCGCGGCGCGTGGTGGCGCCAGGCAGCTGGGCTACGGCTTCGACAGCGCTACGCACGATCACGATGTCGAAGTGCTCCACCCAATAGCCGCGCGGCGCCTCCGGCACCACGTGCCAGTAGTCGCGCGGCTGCAGGAACACCAGCTTGGTCTTTTGCCCCGGCGTGTGCACGATCCAGCTGCCTGGTGCATCGGTCAGTGGCAGCCAGTGCTTGAAATGCGGGCTGGCGACGAAGGGGTAGTCCTGGTCGTCGAGGAACTTGCGCAGCGGCGTGCCGGCGGCGATCACCAGGTGGTCGTAGCCACCGAGTACCAACGCCCGGTCGGCGCGTTCGCGCAAGGTGGCGAGGTGCTGGGGATAAAGTGGGGCGAGGCGATCGGTCATGGAGGTTCCTGGCTTGGGCCCACCTCGCGGTCATGGCGGAGGCAAGCCAATGAGTGCGCCGCATGGGTGGCGCATGGGACTAGCCCTACATGATCGCGCGCAGGTGTTGTGCTGCCAACCTCGCTCGCCAGCACTCTTGTTCTGTAGGAGCGCACCCTGTGCGCGAAGTTGGCGCCAGCCAGCGACGTTGCGACAACGCCAATCGCCCACAGGGTGGGCTCCTACCCGTGCCCACCCGGGAGTGACAGCCACGCGTCGAGCAGGGCGGCATCGGACTGGCTGATCGCCACAATGCGATAGCCGGACCAGATCTGGCCTGGGTTGGCCGCGGCCTCGTGCCATTGCTCCTGGATGCCCAGCTCGATGGTCTGCGGCTGCATACCCAGCCCCGGCAGTGGCAGGCTCACCTGGTAGATCGCCTCGCTGCGCGGCGGGTACACGCTGATCAGCAGCATGCCGGTGGCGGAGAGATTGCCGAGATGGCCGATGGGTCGATCATTGATCGCGTCAGTGACGACCACGGTGAAGTTGGCGCGTTTGCGTTGGGCCCGGCGCTGATCGATGGAGCTGACGTTCGGATTCATGACCGGTCACCCTCCGGGCGATTAGCAGGTGGATGGCGCAGATTGCCGCTGAGTGCATGCATGGCGCGGTCAAGCAGGCTATCGCGACTGGGAGGAGCCTCACGTACACGGCCGCAGGCGATTTCGTGGGCGAGCTTCTCCAGTGAGATTTCCTCGCTGCGCAGGCCGCGCCGGGTCACAAACAGACTGTTGCCTGAAATCGGCGAAAACCACGCGAGCTTGCGTGGCGTGATGCGGCCGCTGGCGGGGTCGATGAACTCAAACCAGCTGCCGAAGGGCAATTTGCGCAGGTGGTCGTGGATGCGTTGCTCTTGCGGAGTCAGGTGATGCGCGGCCAGTACTGGTGTTTCTGGCGTCGCCGCCGGCTCCGCGCCCTGGTGTTCGCCAAGGCGCTGGTGCTGCTTGAGTTTCATGGCCAGGCCGGTTGCAGTGGGCGCGTTTTCACCCAGGCTGGCTGGCTCGGGTGTGCCGAGTAGCCGCTGCGCCACCTGATTGGCTTCGTCGACGTGCATGCCGATCTGCTGCAGGCCGGTTTCTACTTCGAACAGCAGCAGCTCACGATCATCCACGGGTATGCGCCCAAGCAGCTGATCGGTGATGCGCAGGCGTGCGGCGAAGACTTCACTGTCTTCGCCATTGCGCAGCAGGGTCAGGGCAAGCACGTCCGACCAGGCGCGCTCCAGCAGGGTGCGCAGCAGGCCGCGCGGCGGCGAGGTCTCGAAGCGTTCGGCGATGAGCTTGGCGGCCTGGCGGCGCGCCTGTTCCAGCCGTTCGCGGCCTTGCATGGCTTCGACCTGGCGACGCTCGGCGACCTGCGCTTTGCGATGGAGCACGGCCAGATGGTGTTCGATATCGGCGAGCAGGCTGGTGTACAGCCCCGCGCTGGGCGGCTCGCGCCGTGCGCGCTCCACCAGCTGGCTGAGCTTGGCGGCCAGCGAGCGGTCCGGATCGCCTTCGCCGCCGTCGAGCCAGTCATTGGCGGCTTCGGCTACGGTGCCGAGCAGGCGGCGTGCCGGGTGCTCGTGCTGGTCGAAGAAACCGCGGTCGCTTACCGCCACGCGCAGCAGCGGCAGTTGCAGATCGCTCAGCAAGGTGTGTGCGTTGCTGCCTTGCTGCAGTTGCTGCGCCACCTGTTCGACCAGCATGGCGAACAGTTCCACTGTGTCGCCTTGTTCGGGTGAAAGCTGCGTGCGTTGTGCTTCCGCGCTTTTGCCGGCATTGAGCTGCATTAGTAGCTCTTCGCGCAGTCGCTGCGCGCTGCGTAGTTCGCGAGTGGCCTGGTGCGTTACATCGGTCAGATGTTGTTGCAGGGCGCCGAGGGCGAGCTGTAGTTCCTCGGCCGTGGCCGGCCGGTCGCCGGAGGGGCTGACGCCATAGCCGGCACGCTGCTGGGCGAGCAGGTTGCGCAGGGTCTCGAGGACAGCAATGGGTTCGCTGCGTTGGGTCGCCGCCGCCGTGTTGTCTGGTGTGGCAGCGCGCTCTGGTTCGCGTGACGCGGCCGCAGCTGTCGCAGTGCGGATGCGGTCGTTGCCGCTGCGCGCCACGCGGAACGCGCGCAGCTGCGGCAGGATGCCGTCGCAGCTCAAGTGCTGGTTGACCGTTTCGTAGAGCGTCGCCAGCTGGCGGATCACCAGACTGTCAAAACTTTCCAGCATCAGCAGGCGATGCCGTACCGGCATGTCCAACGTGTGACTGGCTTCGAGAAAGGCGCGTGCGAGGGCTTGTGGCCCGAGCGGCAGAGTCTCGCCTTCGAGCGGCGGCTGGCTTACTAGTACGGCGAAGCGATAGCCCAGTTCGAACAGCAGCGTTCCATGGCGTGCTTCGCTGCGCGCGCCGGCTTTTTCCAGCGCCGCGGCTTGTTCGTGCTCGGTCTGGTCGAGCAGCGCGAGGGGATGTTGCTGCGCACTGGTCACATCCTCCGCGGCGGCACCCAGGCGACCGAAGCGCCGGCGTACCGCGTTGAAGAAACTCTGCTCGAGTTGCGCGCGATGCAGTTGCAATTGCTGGCGCACGCCCATGTGCAGCTGCTGATCGAGATGGCTGTGGCTGCGTTCGGCGAGCGTGTAGAGCCGCTGCTCGGCATCGCTGAGGCAGCTGCGCAGCGGCGCTTCCAGCCAGCTATTGCACAAAGCGTGCGTTTCTTCGATCAGGCGACGTACACGCGGGCTCCAACGTTCGTTGTCGAGACGATCGTTGCGTCCGGATGCAAGCGGCTGACGTCGACCCTGCTGTTCGACATCCATGGCAGTTCCGCCGGTTTCCCCCTGGAGGTTCCAGTCTATGCCCGGTCGTACCCCGACGGCCATCGGCCGGACGCGCTAGTCGAGGAAGCTGGCGATCACGTCGTTAAGGAAGCGCTGCCCCAGCGGCGTGGTTTGAAGCCGCCGTAGGTCCTGCGTAAGCCAGCCGCGCTGGCGGGCCTGGGCCAGTGGCTCAGCGATGCGTTCGAGGGGCAGGCCCGTGCGCTGGGCGAATTCGGCCATGGGCACGCCGTCGATCAGGCGCAGCGCGTTGAGCATGTATTCGAAGGGCAACTCGTCCCCGGCGACGGGGTTATCGCCACCGATGCGGCCGGGGCCGCCCGCTGCATCCAGCCATGCGCGCGGGTGGCGCGTCTTCCAGCGGCGCTGGACCTTGCTGCCGGTCGCGTCGCTGAGTTTGCCGTGGGCACCGGCGCCGATGCCCAGGTAGTCGCCGAACTGCCAGTAGTTGAGGTTATGGACACAGCGGCGGCCATGCCGCGCGTAGGCAGAGATCTCGTACTGGCCGTAGCCGGTGGCGGCCAGGCGCTGCTCGCAGGCTTCCTGCATGGCCCAGGCATGGTCATCGTCAGGCAGCGGCGGCGGATTGGCGGCAAAGGCGGTGTTGGGTTCCAGGGTGAGCTGGTAGTGGGAGATATGCGTGGGCTGCAGGGCGATGGCGCGTTCGACATCGGCCAGTGCGCCTTCCTGCGTCTGCTCCGGCAGCGCGTACATCAGGTCGAGATTGAAGTTGTCGTAGCCGGCATCCTGGGCCGACTTCACGGCGGCCTCTGCCTCGGCGGCGGAATGGATGCGGCCGAGGCGTTTGAGCTTGTCGTCGTCGAAGCTCTGGATGCCGAAGGAGAGGCGGTTTACGCCGGCAGCGAGGTAGCCATCGAAGCGGCCGTGCTCGACCGTGCCAGGGTTGGTTTCCAGGGTGATTTCGGCGTTGTCGGCGAGCGGCAAACGCTCGCGCACACCATCAAGGAAGCGTGCGATCAGCTCCGGGGCGAACAAGCTCGGCGTGCCGCCGCCGAAAAAGATGCTTTGCACGGTGCGGCCTTCCAGCGCGGCGCCGAAGTCGATGCGGTCGGCATCCAGGTCAGCCAGCAGCAGATCGGTGTAGAGCGCGTACGGTGGCGGTTCGCTGCGCAGGCCGTGCGAGTTGAAATCACAGTAGGGGCACTTCTTCACGCACCACGGCATGTGTACGTACAGCGATAGCGGTGGCGCGAGCAGTGACATGATCAGGCGTGCAGCTCGGCCAGTCGCGCATGCAGTGCGGTGAGCGCCTGGCCGCGGTGGCTGAGACGGTTTTTCACAGCGGGTTCCAGTTCGGCGGCACTGCTGGTGTGGCCGTGCGGAAGGAACAGCGGGTCATAGCCGAAACCTTGCGTGCCGCGCTGTTCGGTGAGTACGCGCCCGTGCCAGCGGCCTTCGGCGATCAGCGGTGCCGGATCGTCGGCGTGCCGCACCAGTACCAGTACGCAAATAAAGAAGGCTTCGCGCTGTTCGGTCGGCACGCCCTCCATTTCGCAGAGCAGCTTGGCGTTGTTGGCCGCGGCATCGCCGTGGACGCCGCTGTAGCGCGCGGAGTACAGGCCGGGCGCGCCGCGCAGATGATCCACGCACAGGCCCGAGTCGTCGCCCAGTGCGGGAAGGCCCGTGGCTTGTGCCGCGTTGCGTGCTTTCAGCAGAGCGTTCTCGACAAAGGTCAGGCCGGTTTCTTCAGCGTCCTCGACACCCAGGCTGCCCTGGGTGATGACCTCAAAGCCGCCGTCGGCGAACAGATGGTTGAACTCGGCAAGTTTGCCGCGGTTGCTGCTGGCGAGAACGATGCGTGACATGGATTCGATCGACAAGGGCGGAGATTCGGGATTGAGCGGCAGAGGCATGATCAATTTTGTTCGAGCGCGGCGCGTTGCGCGGCGACCAGTTCGCTGATGCCCTTTTCGGCCAGGCCGAGCAAGGCGTCCATTTCGTCGCGGCGGAAAGCATGGCCTTCGGCGGTTCCCTGCACTTCGATAAAGCCGCCGCCGTCGTTCATGACGACATTCATGTCAGTGTCGCAATTGGAGTCCTCGGCATAATCGAGGTCTAGCACTGGCAGACCTTGATAGATGCCGACGGAGACGGCCGCCACGGCGCCGAGGATGGGGTTGCGGCGCAGGTTCTCGCGCTTCATCAGCAGGTTCACGGCATCGACCAGGGCCACGTAGGCACCCGTGATAGCGGCGGTGCGGGTGCCGCCGTCGGCCTGAAGCACGTCGCAGTCGAGGGTGATGACGCGCTCGCCCAGGGCCTGGCGATCCACACAGGCGCGCAGGCTGCGGCCGATCAGGCGCTGGATTTCCATGGTGCGACCGCCCTGGCCGCCGCGCGCGGCTTCGCGCTGGGTGCGGCTGGAGGTGGCGCGTGGCAGCATGCCGTACTCGGCGGTGACCCAGCCCTCGCCCTTGCCGCGCAGCCATGGCGGCACACGGTCTTCGACGCTGGCGGTGCAGAGCACGCGGGTGTCGCCAAAGCTCACCAGTACCGAACCTTCGGCATGGCGGGTGTAGTGGCGCTCAATGGTGACGGTGCGCAGCTGGTCGGCGGCGCGGCCGCTAGGGCGGCTGACGGAATTCATGGGATATGAAGGCCTGATTGGGCAAGGCAGGGCGGGAGAGTTTACCATTGCGCCCTTTCAAGCCGTCCGCAGACTCAGGTTTCCATGATCCGCAGCATGACCGCCTACGCTTTCGCCGAGACCGCCGGTCCGGTCGGCACGCTCAGTTGCGAGCTGCGCACGGTGAACCACCGCTACCTGGAGCTCAGCCCGCGCCTGCCGGACGACTTGCGCAATTTCGAGTCGGCCCTGCGCGAACGCATCGCCGCCCGGCTGTCGCGCGGCAAGGTGGACCTTACGGTGCGCCTGCGCAGTGAGGCCAAGGGCGACAGCCTGCAGGTCAATCACGCGGTGCTTGGGCGGCTGTCCGAGCTGGCGCTGGATCTGGAATCGCGCTTTCCCAGTCTGCGCATCGAATTCACCGAATTGCTGCGTTTTCCCGGTGTGATGCAGCAGGCAGAGGTGGATCAGGACACCTTGCAGGCCGCTTTGTTCGGCGTGCTAGACGATGCGCTTGCCGCGCTCACCGCGACGCGTGAGCGCGAGGGCGCCAAGCTGGGCGAGCTGTTGAAGGAGCGCTTGGATGGCATCGAGCGCATCGTCGCCGATGTGCGCGGTTGGATGCCGCAGATCCGCGAAGGCCTGCGTACCCGGTTGGAAACGCGCCTGGCTGACCTGAAGCAGCCGGCCGACCCTGGCCGCCTGGAGCAGGAGCTGGTGCTGCAGATCACCCGCGTCGATGTGGACGAGGAGCTGGATCGTCTCACCACCCATATTTCCGAGGCCCGCCGCGTGTTGGGCTTGAAGGAGCCGGTCGGCCGTCGCCTGGATTTCCTGATGCAGGAATTCAATCGCGAGGCGAACACGCTCGGTTCCAAGTCGATCGATGCGCGCAGCACCAATGCGGCGGTGGAGCTGAAAGTGCTGATCGAGCAGATGCGCGAACAGGTGCAGAACATCGAATGAGTACGCCTGCTTCCGACGCTGGCACGCTGGAAGGCACCCTGTTCGTGGTGGCGGCGCCTTCGGGTGCGGGCAAATCCACCCTGGTCAATGCGCTGCTCGAGCGTGAGCCGGCGATTTCGCTGTCTGTGTCGCACACGACGCGCCCGCCGCGTCCGGGCGAGGAGTATGGGCGGCACTATTACTTCGTCGAGCGCGTGGAGTTCGAGCGCGAGATTGCCGAAGGCATTTTTCTCGAGCACGCCGAAGTGCATGGCAATCTCTATGGCACCTCGCGCACTACGGTGGCGGAGTTGCTATGCCAGGGTAAGGATGTGCTGCTGGAGATCGATTGGCAGGGTGCGCGGCAGATCCGCAAGAGCAAGCCTGACTGCGTCAGCGTATTTATCCTGCCGCCATCCCGGATAGAGCTGGAGCGGCGGTTGCGCGGCCGCGCGTCGGACAGCGCCGAAGTGATCGAGCGCCGGCTGCACAATTCGCGTGAGGAAATCGCGCACGCGCATGAGTTCGACTACATCATCGTCAACGATCGTTTCGAGGATGCGCTGGGCGACCTGCAATCGATCGTGCGCGCGGTACGCCAGCGAAGTGCCCTTCAGTGGCGCCGGCATGAGACGCTGATCGCCGAACTGCTGGCCTGACGACCTCGTGGGTAGGAGCCCACCCTGTGGGCGACTCATGGTGGCAACCACACTTCGTCGGTTGGTCGCGCACAGGGTGCGCTCCTACATAGATGATTTATGTCCGGATGTATGTGGGCATGAACCGTCGCCAAGCGGCAAAGCGGCGCCTCGCATAGCCTTCGGGGCCGTCTTCGGCTACTTTGATCGCCTTTCGACTGGCCATTCCGCCCATGACTGACTCCGTTCGCGCCAAGCCCGATGACAGCGCCATCGTGCGCGTCCGTGGCCTGACCACGGTGCTCAACGGCAAGACCATTTTCGATGCGCTGGATCTGGATATTCCGCGCGGCAAGGTCACTGCCATCATGGGCCCCAGCGGCACCGGCAAGACCACCCTGCTCAAACACATCACCGGGCAGATGCGCGGCCAGGCTGGTGAGGTACTGGTCGACGGACAGAATGTGGCGACGCTGAGCCGCGAGCAATTGTTCGAGCTGCGTGAGCGCATTGGCTATCTGTTCCAGAACTCAGCCTTGCTGACGGACTTCGATGTGTTCGAGAACGTGGCGTTCCCGCTGCGCCAGCACACCGAGTTGCCGGAAGTGCTGATCCGCAACATCGTGCTTACCAAGTTGCAGGCGGTAGGCCTGCGCGGTGCGGCGAAGCTGATGCCGAGCGAGCTTTCCGGCGGCATGGCGCGGCGTGTGGCGCTGGCGCGCGCGATCGTGTTCGATCCCATGCTGATCCTGTACGACGAACCGTTTGTGGGTCTTGATCCGATCGCGTTGAACCAGGTGCTCAAGCTGATCCGCACGCTCAACCAGACCCTGGGTATCACCAGTGTGCTGGTGGCGCACGAACTGGCGGCGGTGCAGCAGGTGGCGGATCACGTGTACTTGATCGCCAACGGCAAGGTCGTCGCGCACGGCGATCCCAAGACCATCGCCAATGATGGTTCGCCGTGGACGCGGCAGTTCTTTGGCGGCGAGGCCGATGGCCCGGTGCCGTTCCAGTACCCGGCGGGCGACTACGCCACCTCGCTCGGCTTTAAGGGGGGCGCATGAGCGCGCAGCTGGCACGCGACAATATCGTTATCCGATCGCTGCGCCAGATTGGCGAGTGCGCTCTGTTCTTGCTGCAGATTCTGGCTTCCGTACCGCGCAGCCTGAGGCACGTGCGCGAGACGGTGCGCCAGCTGTGGTTCGTCGGTGCGATGAGCCTGATCATCATCATGGTCTGCGGCCTGTTCGTCGGTATGGTGCTGGGGCTGCAGCTGTATGACGTGCTGTCGATCTTCGGTGGTACCTCGGCTACCGGCACGGTGGTGGCTATCGCGATCTACCGCGAATTGGGTCCGGTGGTGACGGCACTATTGTTTGCCGGCCGTGCTGGCACGTCAGTTACCGCAGAGATCGGTCTGATGCGCGCCACTGACCAGATCGCCGCGATGGAAATGATGGCGGTCGATCCTATTGCTTACGTTGTCGCGCCACGTTTCCTCGCTGGCGTGATCGCCATGCCTTTGCTGTGCTGCGTGTTCTGCGCGCTGGGCATTTTCGGCGGTCATCTGGTCGGCGTGAGCTGGCTGGGCATCGATAACGGCACGTTCTGGTCGAACATGACCGCGACCGTGGATCTGGTGAAGGACGTGATCAATGGCGTGCTGTGGAAGAGTGTGGTGTTCGGCGCCGTGGTTTCGCTGATCGCCGTGTACCAGGGTTACACCACGCCGCCGACCAGCGAGGGTGTGGCGTATGCCACGACCCGTACCGTCGTGGCTTCGTCGATCGCCATCCTGGCGCTCGATTTCGTGCTCACCGCGTTCCTGATGTGAGCCCCGAATGACAACCGTATTCCATCACTTCCTACTGAGGATCGTGCCGTGAGCCAGAGACAATCCTATGCCGTCGGCACCGGCCTGTTCATCGTGCTCGGCTTCGCCGCGCTCGGCTATCTCGCCACCCAGACCACCTCTGTGGCCAACACCAGCCGTGGTCCGAGCTATACGGTGGAGGCGCACTTCGCCAACATCGGCCAGCTCAAAGAGCGTGCGCCGGTGAAGGTGGCGGGCGTGCGCATCGGTCAGGTGCAGTCGATCGTGCTCGATCCGGGCAAGGAGACGGCCGACGTGAAGCTGGCCATCGACAAGCGTTACGACAAGATTCCCGATGACTCCGTGGCCACGATCTTCACCAGCGGCCTGCTGGGCGATCAGTACGTGGGTATCCAGTACGGCGGTTCGAGCAAGGCGGTCGCTGATGGCGGCACCCTGGCCCTGACGCGCCCGGCGCAGCAGTTGGAGGAGATGCTCGGCAAATTCTTCGGTGCCGGCGGTGCGGCGGACAATCTGTCGGGCAGCTATACCGTCAAGGCGCGCTTCACCAACGTTGGTGCTCTCTCTGTGGGGGCGCCGGTGAAGATGGCTGGCGTGGCTATCGGCAGCGTGCAGTCGGTGAAGGCCGATCCGGTGAAACTGGACGCCGAAGTGGTGCTGGCCATCGACAAGAAATACAGCCAGATTCCCGACGATTCGGCCGCGGCGGTGTTCACCAGCGGTTTGATCGGTACTCAGTATGTTGCGATCCAGCCCGGCGGCTCGCCGGACATGCTCAAGAACGGTGACGAGTTGGTGTTGACGCAGTCGGCCCTGCAGCTCGAAGACCTGATCGGCAAATTCCTGGTCAACGGCTCGCCCAGCGACAAGAAGCCCGCCGACAACGCCAGTTCTTCCAATCCCCCGGCCGGCAAGCATTGAGCCGGCCTTCCCCAAGGTTGATCCCAGGCCGATTTTTAGGAGTGTCCCCCATGATGTTGCGTAGTCTGGCTCTTGCCACCGCCATCGCTTTCAGCGGCGTGATCGCCGCACCGGTTTTCGCTCAGGACGCCGCCCAGGCGCCTGCCGCGGGTCAGTCTCCTGTGCAGGTGGCGCAGAGCATTGTCGACCAGCTGGGTAATGCCATCGATGGGCATCAGGCCGAGCTGAAGAAGGATCAGGAGAAGCTGATCTCGGTCATCGACGACGTTTTTCTTCCGCATTTCGACATCGATTACGCCTCGATCCTCGTCCTCGGCCAGCACGCGCGCGAAGCCTCGCCGCAGCAGCGCGAGCGCTTCGCCAAGGCGTTCTACAACTCCATTACCCATCGCTATGCCGAGGGTCTGGTCAACTACACCCGCGGTCGCGTGAAGGTGTTGCCGTTCAGTGGCGACCTCAATGACAAGCGCACGGTGGTACGCACCCAGGTGGTGCTGGACGACGGCAAGACCGTGGCCGTGGATTACGCTTTCCGCAAGAGCCGCACCGGCGACTGGAAGGCTTACGACGTGATCATCGAAGGCATTTCCTACGTTACCAACTATCGCAACCAGGTCGATGCCGAGATTCGCAAAGTGGGCCTCGACAAGCTGATCACGAACCTGGAGACCCAGGGCTCGAAGGCGCTGGAAACGCTGGAAAAGGACAGCAAGGCCACGCAGTGATGACGACAGCCCCAAGCGCTTCGTTCCAGTTGAACGCCGCTGCACCGGATACTTTGAGCGTATCCGGTGCGTTGACGTTTGCCACGGCGGCGAATGCGCTGTCGGCGATCACTGCCGCGGTGGCGGGTAATGGCCATACGCAGCTCGATCTGGCTGGCGTCCAGCACAGCGACAGCGCGGGTCTGGCCTGCGTGCTGGCGGTGCTGTCCAAGGCGGTAGAGCAGGGGCGCCGGCTTCATGTGCGCAATGTGCCCGAGGGCATGCGTGTGCTGGCGCAGGTCTGCGAGGTGGATTCGCTGCTGGCGTAAAGGCTGGCGGTGGGACATGAAAAAGGGGCCTTGCGGCCCCTTTTTCGTATCTTCAGTTCTTGGTCGGTTGCGGCTGCTCGGACTGACTCTTTTCCCATTTGTGCTGCTCGTCCAGCAGTTCCTCGGGATCGAAGTTCTTGTCCTTGAGGCCCTGCATCTGCTCGATCACATCGGTGGGCGGGTTGCCGTCGTAGATCTGGTAGATGCGCTGCTGGCGATAGGCGTCACGCAGGAAGGCGTACGGATCGTAGGCCGATTGCAGGAAACTCTCCGCGTCGATGGCACGGGCGCGCAACGTGACCAGGTACAGCACCGACGGCAGGTAGTACTGGCCAGCCTTGAAGCTGTGGTTGCGCGAGTAGTAGCTCAGCGGATCGAAGAAATAGCTGTCCACCGGCAGGCGCCATACGTCGCGCACCGTGGTGGGGCCGATCAGCGGCAGCATCAGGAAGTCGCCCTCCGGCACGCCCCAGCGGGCGAGGGTGATGCCGAAGTCGTTGTCTTCCAGCGGCAGGCCCAGCTGGCTGGCGGGATCGAAGAAGCCGCCGATGCCCAGCGTCAGGTTGACCAGGAAGCGCCCGGTACTGCGCGCTGCCTGCATCGGGCGAGCCTGTAGCAGGTCGTTCGCCACGGTGATCGGCATGCGGATATTGGTGAAAAAGTCGCTCACCGCACGGCGTACCGGCGGATTGGTGACCTTACGGTAGCCCACCGCCACCGGACGGATCACGGCCTTATCGACCGAGTCGTTGAAGGCGTAGACCTTGCGGTTGAACTGTTCGTGTGGATCGTCCGTGCGCGGTTTGGCGATGCTGCAGCCGGCCAGAAGCGCCACGGCCAGCAACGGCAGGCAGCGCAGGGAAAGTCGAATAAGGGACTGCATCGGCATCAAGGGGTCCGCTGGGGTGCAAAAAGTGTACTTCCTAGTACTTGAATTGTGTACCGTCCGGCAGTCTGGCAGCTTGGCCGGCTGGCGCTGCAGGCCTGCTGAACCGCGCATCATACGGGCATGCTGCATTGCCAGCAAAGCACACGATAGCTACACTGGTGACCTATAAGTCGTTTATTCCCTAAGGATTTCACATGGCACGCATTACCGTGGAAGACTGCCTCGAGGTGGTCGACAACCGATTCGAATTGGTGTTGATGGCGACCAAGCGCGCCCGCCAGCTCTCCAAGGGTGCCGAGCCGGCGGTCAATCCCGACCATGACAAGCCCACCGTACTCGCCCTGCGCGAGATCGCGGATCGCCGCATCGACCAGGCCACCATCGACGAGATCGACAAGGCCGAGCGCGAGCGTGCTGAGCGCGAGGCGTTGGAATGGGCTGCGGCTGAGGTCGATGACGACCTTTCCAAGGGCGGTGACGACTGATGGATGGCGCCGGCTGTAAACGATGCTCCGTGCGCGCCGGCTCCGCCGGCGCCAAGCGATGGTGCGTCGAAGCCGGCCTTCTGCAGTCCCTGCCGCATTGTGAGGTGGCTGCCTGAGCGGCGGCCAACCTACCATGCCGGCGGCCACGCATCCCGAGACTGTGGATACGTCGGCCCTGCCACCCTATGTGCTGGCCCTGAAGGAACGCGTGGCCTACCTGCCCGAGCCTCAGGTGATGCGCGTGATCCGCGCCTACGAGGTTGGCGCGCAGGCCCATGAGGGGCAGGCGCGCAAAAGTGGCGAACCCTATATCACCCATCCGGTTGCTGTGGCCGGCATCCTCGCCGAGCTGGGTCTGGATGCCGAGACCATCATCGCGGCGATCCTGCACGACACGCTCGAAGACACCGAGCTGAGCCGCACTGAGCTTGCCAGCGAATTCGGCGAGACCGTGGCCGAGCTGGTCGATGGTGTCACCAAGCTGGACAAGATGCGCTTCAGCAGTCGCCAGGAGGCGGACGCGGAAAGCTTCCGCAAAATGCTGTTGGCGATGGCGCGCGATCTGCGCGTGATCCTGATCAAGCTGGCCGACCGTCTGCACAATATGCGCACGCTGGGTGCGAAAGATGCGCCATCGCGCCGCCGTATTGCGAGCGAGACGCTGGAGATCTACGCGCCTATCGCGCAGCGCCTGGGCATGAACAAGTTCAAGGCGGAGCTGCAGGACCTGGGCTTTCGTGCATTGCACCCGGACCGCTATCGCGTGATCAGCGAGCGCATCCGCGCTGCGCTGGGGAATCGTCGCGAGGCCATGGGCAAGATCGAGGCGGCACTGTCCACGCGCCTCACCGCCGAACATATCGGTTCGAAGGTGATCGGCCGCATCAAGTCGCCGTGGAGCATCTATTCCAAGATGCGCAATGAGCACAAGAGCTTCGCGCAGTTGATGGATGTCTACGGTTTCCGCGTGGTGGTGGACAACGCGATGAGCTGCTACATGGCGCTGGGCGCAGTGCACTCGCTGTACAAGCCGGTGGATCGCCGCTTCAAGGATTTTATTGCCATTCCGAAGGCCAACGGCTACCAGTCGCTGCACACCGTGTTGCTCGGGCCGTTCGGGGCGCCGATCGAAGTACAGATCCGCACGGCGGAGATGGATTCGGTGGCCGAGCGCGGCGTAGCCGCGCACTGGGCTTACAAGACCGACAGCGGTCCGGCCAACAGCGCGCAGGCGCGGGCGCGCGAATGGCTGTCGTCGCTGGCCGATAGCCAGGCGAACACGGCGTCGTCGTCCGAGTTCATCGAGAACGTCAAGATCGATCTGTTCCCGGACGAGGTCTATCTGTTCACACCGCGCGGCGACATTCTCTCGCTGCCGCGCAATGCGACCGCGCTCGATTTTGCCTATGCGGTGCACACCGATGTGGGTGATCACGCGGTAGCTGCGCGCGTGGACAAGAAACTGTTGCCGCTGCGCACGAGGCTCGAATCCGGGCAACTGGTGGAGATCATCACCGCGCCGTCCGCCGTACCGAATCCCGCCTGGCTGGAATCGGTAGTTACCGGCAAGGCGCGCACTGCGATCCGTCAGTATCTGAAACATCTGCAGCACGAGGATGCCGTGGACTTCGGCCACCGCATGCTTGACCGCGCGCTCGACGCGCAAGGCAGCAGTCTCGATGCGATTCCGGCCGCGGTGCTGGATCGTTTCCTGGAGGCGTCCAAGCTCAAGCGTCTGGAAGAGCTGCTTTCCGACATCGCCCTAGGCAACCGCATGCCGGATGTCGTCGCTGGCCAGTTGCTGGCAGCGCGCGGCAAGCAGAAGGGTGGTGCTGCGGTACAGGCGCCACATGTGACGGAGAAGATCCGCATCACCGGCGCCGAGCGTGGTGTGTTGAGCTTTGGCAACTGCTGCCATCCGCTGCCGGGCGACGAGATCATTGGTTATCTGTCGTCGGGCAAGGGCATCGTGGTGCACCGGGTCGAATGCCCGAACGTGGTGGAGCTGCGCAAGTCGCCGGAACGCTGTGTTGCGATTGAATGGGATCGCGACGTGCAGGGTGACTATCGCGCCGAATTGCGCATCGAGGTCATCAACCGTCCGGGCGTGCTGGCCACGGTGGCTGCCGCGATCGCCGCAGCCAACTCGAACATCGAGAACGTGGAGTATGTCGAGCGCGACGCCGCGGCGGCGACCCTGCTGTTTGCGCTGGAAGTGAAGAACCGCAAGCACCTGGCCGATGTGATCCGGCGCGTACGGCGCACCGGCGTAGTCAGCGGCGCCTATCGCTATCCGCTCTGAGCAAAGGGCGAAATCCCCTTACACTTCACTCTTGGCCGTTTGCGCAGCAAACGAACTTACCCAGGAGTCCTCATATGTCCCGCAGCATCATCACCACCGACAAGGCCCCGGCAGCCATCGGTCCTTATTCCCAGGCGGTGCGCGCCGGCAACACGGTGTATTTCTCCGGGCAGATCCCGCTGGATCCGGCCACCGGCACTCTGGTCGACGGCGATATCGCCGCGCAGACCCGCCGGGTGTTCGATAACTTGAAGGCGGTGGCTGAGGCGGCAGGCGGTTCGTTGGCGAAGATCGTGCGCGTAGGCATCTATGTCACCGACCTGGCGAACTTCGCTACCGTGAACACCGTGATGGCCGACTATTTCCAGGCGCCCTATCCGGCGCGCTCCACCATCGAAGTCTCGGGTCTGCCGAAGGGCGCCGAGGTGGAGGTGGATGCGGTAATGGTGCTGGACTGATCCAGCTATCCGGCCGGCGCTGACGCGGATTGCCGCAGCGCCGGCTACGCGAGCGCCATGTGCTCGGGTAGGCTTGCGGCAATGTCCATTTCAACTGACATGCCATCTGACAAGCTTCTTATCGCTGACGCTGCCGGCTTGAGGCCGGTCGGCTCGCTACCCGGTATCGGGCCGGCTCTGGCCGATGCGCTGTCGCGGCTGGGGCTCGAGCGTGTGCAGGACCTGTGGTTCCACCTACCGTTGCGCTATGAGGATCGCACGCGCATCAGCACCATCGCTGAGTTGCGCGCTGGCGATCGGGTGCAGGTGCAGGGTGTGGTGGAGGCGGTCGAGCGCGGTTTTCGCTATCGGCCGCAGCTGAAAGTTGCCGTCAGTGACGACTCGCGGCAAACGCTGCTGCTGCGCTTCTTTCATTTTCATCGCGCCCAGGTCGATCAGTTGCAGCCTGGTCGCCGCTTGCTGATTTATGGCGAAGTGCGTCTTGGCTCGCAGGGGCTGGAAATGGTGCATCCGCAATATCAGCGCCTGGCCGATGACGCGGAACCTGCGATGGAAGATCGCCTCACGCCGGTGTATCCCACCACTGAAGGCTTGGGCCAGAAGCGCATTGCTGGTGTGATTGCCAAGGCGCTGGCGTTGCTTCCACCCGCGGAGCAGCTGGAGTTGATACCTCCGGAGCTGGCTGCGGCCCACGGGCTCACCTCGTTGCGCGATGCCTTGCTATACGTCCATCGGCCGCCGGCAGATGCGCACGTGGAGCAACTCACGCTCGGCCGCCATCCCGCGCAGCAGCGCCTGGCCTTCGAGGAGCTGCTTACGCAGCATCTGAGCCTCAAGCGGATGCGTGCGGCGGTGCGTCGCCGGCATGCGCCGGCACTGGGCGGCGATGGCACGCTGCGCAAGCAGTTATTGAACGGCTTGCCGTTTGCTTTGACCGGTGCGCAGCAGCGCGTATCGGACGATGTCGCCGTCGATATCGCGAAGTCACGTCCGATGCTTCGTCTGGTGCAGGGCGATGTGGGCAGTGGCAAGACCGTGGTCGCTGCATTGGCTGCGCTGGCCGCAGCGGAGACGGGTTATCAGGTCGCATTGATGGCGCCTACCGAATTGCTGGCCGAGCAACATCTGCGCAACTTCCGTCATTGGTTGCAGCCGTTGGGTGTCGAGGTTGAGTGGCTTGCCGGAAAGGTCACGGGCAAGGCGCGGCAACAAGCCCTCTCTCGCGTCGCTTTGGGTGCGCCGATCGTCGTGGGCACGCACGCGTTGATGCAGGAGGGCGTGGCTTTCGCGCGGCTCGGATTGGTCATCGTGGACGAGCAGCATCGCTTTGGCGTGCAACAGCGCCTTGCCTTGCGCGACAAGGGGCTGGAGGGCGATCAGGTGCCGCATCAATTGGTGCTCACCGCCACGCCGATCCCGCGCACGCTGGCGATGAGCGCGTATGCGGATCTGGATGTTTCCTCCATCGACGAGCTGCCGCCAGGAAGAACGCCGGTACAGACCATCGCCATTTCCAATGCGCGCCGTGTCGAGGTGATCGAGCGGATCCATGCGGCCTGCAGTGAGGGGCGGCAGGTGTACTGGGTGTGTACCTTGATCGAGGAGTCCGAACAGTTGCGCGCGCAGGCGGCCGAGGTGGCGCATGCCGAGCTATCCGCGGCGCTGTCTGACTGCAAGGTGGGTCTGATCCACGGCCGCATGAAGCCGAAGGAAAAGCAGGCGGTGATGGATGCCTTCACGGCGGGCGAGCTGGCCGTGCTGGTGGCAACGACAGTGATCGAGGTCGGCGTGGACGTGCCCAATGCCAGCCTGATGGTGATCGAGAACAGCGAGCGGCTGGGCTTGGCCCAGCTCCACCAGCTACGCGGGCGGGTGGGGCGAGGCGCTGTCGCCTCTAACTGCGTGTTGCTTTACCAGCCGCCGCTGGGCCAGCTTGCACGCGAGCGCCTGCAGGTGATGCGAGACACCAATGACGGCTTCCGCATTGCCGAGAAAGATTTAGAGCTGCGTGGCCCGGGTGAAGTGCTCGGCACGCGCCAGACCGGTCAGCTCAGTTTCCGCATCGCCGATCTGTCCCGCGATGCGCATTTGCTGCCTGCCGTGCAGCAGGTAGGAGCGGAGATGCTGCGGCACCATGCGAAGCGTGCCGAGCAGTTGATTGAACGCTGGGTGGGCGGTGCCGCGCGCTATGCACACGCGTGAGGCGGAACTGCACTGCCTGCCACTTCCTTGTTGCCTGTTCCCCGTTCCCTAATCCCAATAAGCTACATGGCTCACCCAAGGAGCCTTCATGACCAAGCCGCAACTCCTCATCGATACCGATCCGGGCGTGGACGACGCGCTGGCTATTCTCATGGCGCATGCGCATGCCGATATTGCTGGTCTCAGCATTGCGGCCGGCAACGTAGGACTGGAGCACACCGTGCGCAACGCCCGTACGTTGATGGACCTGGTGGGCGGGGCGGCGCCGGTGTTCGGCGGTTGTCCGACACCGCTGGTGCGCGCGCCGGAGGAAGATGCGGCATTCGTGCACGGCATGGACGGCTTCGGTGACGTTGGTTTTCCCGAGCCCAAGGTCACCGCGTCTGACGAGCAGGCCGCCCTGGCGTTGTTGCGCCTGACCCGCGAGCGTCCCGGTGAATTGACCCTGGTCGCGTTGGCGCCACTCACCAATGTCGCGCTGGCCCTACGGCTTGATCCCAGTCTGCCGCAACGCGTAAAGCGTTTGGTGGTGATGGGCGGTGCGGTGACCGGTCATGGCAATACCGGCAAGATACCTGCCGAATTCAATATCGGCTTCGATCCCGAGGCGGCGCATGTTGTGTTCGAGGCCTTCCCGCATTTCGATCTGGTCGATTGGGAAGCGACGCTCCGTCATGCCTTGGACGAAACCGAGTTCGACGGCTGGCTCGCGGCCGGTGATCATCGTGCGGCGTTCTTCGGGCAGGTGTTTCGCACGGCGCGTTCGTTCAATGCGAAGAGCAAGCGGCGCGGCATCATCGCGGCGGACGCGCTGGCCATGGCGGTGGCGATCGATCCCTCTATCGTTACCCGCAGCGAAGAACGGCATGCGGCCGTGGAGCTGGATGGACGCCTGACCCGGGGCGCCACAATAGTTGACTGGGCGGGGCGCCTGGGACATCGGGCCAATGCCCGGATTGTGCTGGAGGTGGACCAGGCGCGGTTCGCAGCCATGGTGAGACGGGCGCTGGGCGCTGCTTGAGGCCCGCGGTATCGACAAGTCCCTGACCGACTTGCCAATGCAGGCCAGTCGTCGTTACAATGCCGCTCTTTTCACCCACCGCTTTGAGTCCGTCATGAAGCCCGATACCCATCCGAATTACCGCCCGGTGGTGTTCCAGGACCTGTCGTCCGACTTCGCGTTCCTTACGCGTTCGACGATTGCCACCAAGGAAACCGTCAAGTGGGAAGACGGCAACGAGTACCCGCTGATCAAGGTGGATATCTCGAGCCATTCGCACCCGTTCTACACCGGCAAGCAGAAGACGCTGGACGTGGGCGGCCGCGTCGACAAGTTCCGTCGTCGCTACGCGCAGAAGTAATTCGCGCTAGACGCGTTCGCCAGGCCTGACGGTCCGGCGTTCTGTCATACGGACATGGGGCGAGCGTGAGCTCGCCCCATGTTTTTTCGTGTTCGCCATCCGACCATGCGCTAGGGGATGTTCGCCGGATCGATGTGCGATAATGGTCGGCGTTGCATCGCCGCCATCCCCCAGGCGCGATGTCTCTACATTCCCTCGCCGGCCGGCGCCGCCAGGTGCCCCGGTGGTGACATTCGTGAAGGAGGTTTCCGTGTCCGATACCAAGATCGTCAAGCTGGTGGATGAGTCGACCAATCGCAGCAGCGAGCTGCCCCTGCTGAGCGGTACGCTCGGCCCGGCCTGCATCGACATCGGCACGCTGTACAAGGACACCGGCCACTTCACTTACGACCCGGGCTACGGCAGCACCGCCAGCACCAAGAGTGCCATCACCTATATCGACGGCGACCAGGGCGTGTTGCTGTATCGCGGCTACCCCATCGAGCAGTTGGCCGAGAAGTCGAGCTTCCTCGAAGTGGCTTACCTGCTGCTCAATGGCGAGCTGCCGAACAAGGCGCAGTTCGACAACTTCGAACACCAGATCACGCATCACACGATGATGCACGAGTCGCAGAAGGACTTCTTCAAGGGTTTCCATCACGATGCCCATCCGATGGCCATGCTGGCCGCTTCGGTGGCTTCGCTGTCGGCGTTCTATCACGACGACCTGGACGTGGATAACGCCGAGGATCGCAAGCTCGCGGCAGTGCGCCTGATCGCCAAGATGCCCACCATCGCTGCAGCCTGCTATCGCTATTCGATCGGCTGGCCGATGCGTTATCCGCGCAACAACCTCGAGTACGTCGACCGCTTCCTGCACATGATGTTCGAGGTGCCGAGCGAGCCGCTCGAAATGAGTCCGGTCGCCGCCAAGGCGCTGGATCTGCTGTTCATCCTGCACGCTGATCACGAGCAGAACGCTTCGACCTCGACGGTGCGTCTGGTCGGTTCCACTGGTGCCAATCCGTACGCCTCGATTGCCGCGGGTATCACCGCGTTGTGGGGCCCGGCACATGGCGGCGCCAACGAAGCTGTGCTGAAAATGCTGGAAGAGATCGGCACGCCGGACAAGGTGGAAACCGCTGTCCTGCGCGCGAAGGATAAGAACGACAATTTCCGCCTGATGGGCTTCGGCCATCGCGTCTACAAGAACTTCGATCCGCGCGCAAAGATCATCCGCGAAATGTGTCACAAAGTGCTCGCCGAGCTGGGCGTCAACGACCCGCTGCTCGACGTCGCCATGAAGCTGGAAGAGGCTGCGCTGAAGGACGATTACTTCGTCGAGCGCAAGCTGTATCCGAACGTCGACTTCTACTCCGGCATCATCTACAAGGCGCTGGGCATTCCGACCGAGATGTTCACCGTGATGTTCGCCATTGCCCGTACCGCCGGTTGGATCGCGCACTGGATCGAACAGCATGAAACCCCCGGTTCGCGCATCGGCCGTCCGCGCCAGATCTACACCGGTGCAGACGTGCGCGACTACGTGCCGGCGAGCAAGCGCTAAGCCACACGCATCGATACAACAAAAAAGCCCGGCCTTGGCCGGGCTTTTTTGTTGTTGGGCTTTGCGGGATGCCAATCAGCGTAGTGCGGCGGCCAGTTTGCGTTCGAAGTCGTCCCCGTCTTCGCCTTCGGCGAGCAACGTCTCCACGGTTGCCAGCGATGCGCGCCGCATCGGTTTCTCATCAATGCGATCCAATGGAGGTTGGCGAAGGGCATCGCGCGGTAGCACGGTAATGTCGAAGGGGAGCTGGTCGGCGGCGAACAGCAGCACCGGATATTCGACCTGCTCATCGCGGCTGGTGCGCAGCCGACGGGTTTGCGTTTCGACCGGCACGCCATGCTCGCGCAGGAACAGAGTGACGGCTTCGGGATCGTCGCTGAATACGTGCAGGCAGATTGCCGAATGGCTATCCGCAGTACCGTCGAGCACGGCTCCTACCAGGCGTGGTTCGTATGCATGCAGGAAACGCATGGCTTCAACGGCGGCCTCACGCCGCTCCTGCAGCAATTGGGGTTGGCTCTCCGCGTGAAAGATACGCTGATGCTCGCGCAGCGCGTCCTCGATCTCGTTGTTGCGGGGCAGGGCTTGCGCGTCGAGGATGCCGAGCCGCTCAGCGGCCTTGAGTTTGGCGTGGTGGAAGTCACGGATACCGTGTTCGCTCATCAGTCGCGCCGCTTCCTGGGCGATACGCAAGCGATTGCGCTGAACGCGGTCCTGTGCGTGGATGCGATGGTGTTCGCCTCGCGCCATGGTCGTAGTCCCTCCTCGGTCAATATTGCGGACGTCTGTATGGGAGGTGCGGCCGCTGTGCGGCCTTGCGTCGAGCCGGCAGCGTCACTGCCGGCCGTCGCCGTCAAAAGATGTCGTAGGCGTGTTGCTGGTCAGAGTCCTCCTGCTGCTGGCTGGCCTGCTGGCGCAGGCGGTCCACGTCTTCTACTTTGAACATCTCGGGCATGCTGTTGGGATCGCCGGCGCCTGAGGGCAGGCCGCTGGCCCGGTTGATCTGCACCGTACTGATACCGGGCGGCATCGACAAGGTGGCGGAGGGCACATCTTTGAGCGCGGCGCCCATATAGCCCATCCAGATCGGCAGGGCGGCCTTGGCGCCGAATTCGCCCCGACCCAGCGAGCTGAAGTCGTCGAAGCCGACCCATACCGCAGTGGACAGGTCGCCGTTGAAGCCGACGAACCAGGCGTCGCGATGCTCGTTGGTGGAGCCGGTCTTGCCAGCGAGGTCGTCGCGGCCGAGGGCCATGGCGGCCGAGCCGGTGCCGCGCTTGATCACGTCCTGCATCAGCGAGGTGACCAGATAGTCGTTGCGTACGTCGATCACCTGGGGCGCCAGTACCGGCGGGTGAGCGCCGTTGCCGTGGGCGTCAGCCGGGAGAACAACGCCACCGATGTCGCTGCTTGCCGCAGTGGCCGGTGCGCCAGCCGTGCCGGCGCTTGCCACCGAGTTGGTGGGTGCCATGCTGGTGGTGGGCGGCGGGCCCGGCGGACGCGTGTCGAGCAGGCGCTCCTGGCAGGTGCGGCAGGCGCGTGCGGGGTTGGCCTGGTACACCGGCTTGCCGTCGCGGTCATCGATTTCGCTGATGAAGTACGGCGTGACCAAGTAGCCGCCGTTGGCGAACACGGCATAACCGCGCGCCATGCTCATCGGCGACACCGATGCCGTGCCGAGCGCCATGGATAGGTTGCTAGGCAGCGCATCGAGCGAGAAACCAAAGCGGGTGATGTAGTCGCGGGCGAAGCGCACGCCGATGGCGTCGAGCAGACGCACCGAGACCAGGTTCTTCGACTTCACCAGCGCTTCGCGAAGGCGAATCGGACCGTCGAACTTGTCGTCGTCATTGGACGGCGTCCACAGCCCATCCGGACGTGATGGGTCGGGCAGGGCCAGCGGCGCATCGTTGACGATCGAGGCCGGAGTAAAGCCACGTTCGAACGATGCCGAATAGATATAGGGCTTGAAGCTCGAGCCCGGTTGGCGCGCCGCCATCACGGCGCGGTTGAACTTGCTGCGCAGGAAATTGAAACCGCCAACCAGGGCCTGCAGCGAGCCATCTTCCGGATTGACCGAGGCGAGCGCGCCTTGCACTTTCGGGATCTGGGTCAGCTGCCACTCGCCCTTCTCGTCGCGCGACAGGCGGATGACGTCGCCGCGCTTGAGCACGGCGCCGACGTTCTTCGGCGCAGCCCCAATGCGGGTCTCGCTGATGTAGGGGCGTGCCCATTCCACGGAACTGAAGCCAAGCTTGGTCTGTTCGCGGCTGGACAGGTATACCGATGCTTCGTTGCCGGTTACCGCGGTAACAATGCCCGGATGCATGCCGGCGATGTCGGTATAGCTCGACAGCACGCGATCGTAGTCCTCGTTGCCGGCGTTGTCGGCGAGCTCCTGATGATCCTCCGGGCCGCGCCAGCCGTGGCGCCGGTCGTAGTCGATCAGCCCGGCGCGCAATGCATCAACGGCCGCCTGCTGGCGGGTGCTCTGCACCGTGGTCTTGATCACATAGCCTTCGGTCAGGGCATCGTTGCCCAGGCGGTCCAATGCCTGCAGGCGCACCATTTCGGCCAGATAGGGCGCATCCACCTCGATCGGCGGCTCATGCGGATAGGCATTGTTGGGTTCGGCAATAGCCTGGTCGTACTCGACCTTGCTGATGTAGCGGTTCTGCAGCATCTGGCCCAGCACCCAGTTACGGCGCGTAATCGCCCGTTTGGGGTTGTTGAGCGGATTGACCACGGACGGCAGCTGAAAGGTGGAGGCGATCAGCGCGCACTCGGCCACGCTCAGCTGGTCCAGCGTCTTGCCGTAGTAATACGAGGCCGCCGCCGCCACGCCGTAGGAGCGGTGGCCCAGGAACATCTTGTTGAGATAGAGCTCGAGGATCTGATCCTTGCTCAGCTCGTTCTCCATGCGCAGGGCGATGAAGATCTCGGTCAGCTTGCGCGAATACAACTTCTCGGGGCTAAGGAAGAAGTTTCTCGCAACCTGTTGGGTAATGGTCGAGCCGCCAGGGCCTTTGTCGCCGCCCGAAACGATCACATGCCAGCCAGCGCGCGCGATGCCGTGCCAGTCCACGCCCGGATGGCTATAGAAGTCCGCATCCTCGGCGGAGAGCACCGCGTGCTTGAGCCGCTCGGGTACGTCGGCAATGCCAACCGGGATGCGTCGGGTTTCGCCGAAACTTGCGATCAGTTTTCCGTCCGCGCTGAGTACGCGCAGCGGAACCTGCATGTGATAGTCCTTCAGTGCGGCGACCGAAGGCATGCGGGGGGAAACCAGCCAATAAGCCACACCGACCGCGGCAACGGCCAGCAGCAATCCGGTAAAGGCGAGAATCAGCACCCAGCGCAGCAGACGCTTGAGAATTTGCATGGTGTGGATATTGCGAGACCTGAGTCAAAACACGACAGAGTATAGATGTAGCAGTATCTGCAGAACGGGTGCTGACCGGCACATTAGAAGAACGGCGAGCAAGAACCGGGCCACCGGGGGCGATGCCCCTAAGTGTGCAAGCCGTCACGCCAATCAGTCGAGAAAGTTGTCGTAGGCCGTTGCCAATACGTTAATTTTTGGATTTAATGCCGTAGCGCACTCGCCACACATACGGTGCAGGCGCACAGGGGCAAGGGGGAAAAACCGTGGGGCTCTTTACACCCAAGAAGCCGCCGCTTGTTGGGGTCGACATTAGCTCGACCGCCGTCAAGTTGCTGCAGCTCAGTCAGGCCGGTGGCCGCTATCGCGTGGAGCACTACGCGGTGGAGCCACTGCCCCCTAATGCCGTGGTCGAGAAGAACATCGTCGAGGTCGAGGCGGTGGGCGAGGCGATTCGACGCGCGCTCGCGCGATCCGGCTCCAAGCTCAAGCACGCGGCGGCGGCTGTCGCTGGTTCGGCGGTGATCACGCGTATCATTCCGATGTCGAGCGATCTCTCCGACGACGACCTCGAAGGCCAGATCCAGGTTGAGGCCAATCAGTACATCCCGTACCCGATCGAAGAAGTGAGCCTCGATTTCGAGGTACTCGGTCCGGTACGCGACAACCCTGAAATGAATAACGTGCTGCTCGCGGCCTCGCGCACCGAGAACGTCGACATGCGTGTTGCCGCGCTGGATCTGGGCGGGCTTTCTGCCAAGGTCGTCGATGTTGAGGCGTTCGCGATGGAAAACGCCTTCGCGATGGTGGCTGATCAGCTCAATGTCGGCCGCGACGCGCTGGTGGCGGTGGTCGACATCGGTGCCACCATGACGACGCTGTCGGTGCTGCGCAATCAGCGCACCATCTATTCGCGCGAGCAGGTTTTCGGCGGCAAGCAGCTCACCGACGAGATTATGCGCCGCTACGGTCTTTCTTATGAGGAAGCCGGCCGCGCCAAGCGCAAGGGCGGTCTGCCCGAGTCTTACGAAAGCGAGGCGCTGGAGCCGTTCAAGGAGTCGTTGATCCAGCAGATCAGCCGACTGCTGCAGTTTTTCTTCGCCGGTAGCGAATACAGCAAGGTCGACCAGGTTGTGTTGGCTGGCGGTTGCGCTTCCATCGAAGGCATCGGACCGATGCTCGAGGAACAGCTTGGCGTGCCCTGTGTGGTGGCCAACCCGTTGGCGCGCATGTCGCTCTCGCCGCGGGTGCAGGCGCAGCAGCTGGCCCAGGACGCACCCGCGTTGATGATCGCGGTCGGCCTCGCCATGAGGAGCTTCGACTGATGGCACGCATCAACCTACTTCCCTGGCGTAACGAACGCCGCAAGCAGCGCGAGCGCGAGTTCTTCATGCAGCTCGGCGCGGCGTTCGTCGCCGCCGTATTGTTTGTGCTGCTGTGGGTGTTCTGGATGGATCAGCGCATCGACAACCAGAACGAGCGCAACGCCTACTTGCAGGGCGAGATCAAGCAACTCGACGACCGCATCGCCAAGATCAAGGATCTCGAGAAGGTGCGCGAACGCCTGTTGGCCCGCAAGCAGATCATCGAGCAGCTGCAGGCCAATCGCTCTCAGATGGTCCATCTGTTCGACGAGTTGGTGAAGACCATTCCGGCCAGCGCGCGCCTTAGCGGCCTCAAGCAGAGTGGCGAATCGATGACGCTCGACGGCGTGGCGCAATCCAACGCCAGCGTCGCCGAGTACATGCGCAACATCGAGTCGTCGCCGTGGATGGGTCATGCCGACCTGCGCAAGACCGAAAACACCCATGGCGATTCGCGCATGCCGTACTCCTTCGGCCTGGATGTCGCGCTCAGCCGGCCCAAGGCTGACGAGAACGCTGATGCTGGTCACACTCCGATTCTGCCCGCAAGCGGCAGTACTGCAGCTGCGCCGGCAACCCCTGCTGCCGCAGGATCGGTCGCCGCACGTCAGGCCCTGACGGTCGCAGCACAGGCCGTCACTGCACCGCCGGCCAAGCCCACACCGGCGGCTAAGGAAGCGCCGAAGCCGGCGAGCACGGCAGGTAACGGAGGAGCCAAGCCATGAAGTTCCTCAATGACCTGCGCAGTCTCGACCGCAATAACGTTGGCGGTTGGCCGAAATCGATCAAATTGTTCTTCACTGCGCTGCTTTTTGGCCTCGTGGTACTTGCGGGCTGGTACTTCGTCGTAAGCGATCAGCAGGATTCGCTGGCACAGCTGGCCAACAAGGAAGATCAGCTCAAGCAGGAATTCGCGACGAAACAGGCCAAGGCGGTCAATCTCGAAGCCTTGCAGCAACAGCTCGACGAAATGCAGGACATGCTGCGCCAGTTGCTGCGCCAGCTGCCGAGCAAGACCGAGATGCCGGAGCTGCTGGTGGATATCTCGCAAACCGCGCTGTCGGCGGGTCTCGAGACCGAACTGTTCCAGCCGGGCGCCGAGGTGCCGAAGGATTTCTACGCTGAGAAGCCGATCCAGCTGCGCATGGTGGGTACCTATCACCAGTTCGGCACCTTCATCAGTGGTGTGGCTTCGCTGCCGCGGGTGGTGATTTTGACCCTGCACGATGTCTCGTTGACGCCCAAGGACAAGAACGGTCAGCTGGTGTTGCAAGGCACAGTCAAGACCTATCGCTATCTGGAAGATGATGAGAGTGCCGAGGCCAAGGCGGCTAACGCGAGGCCGGCAAGTGCGAAGAACGGGGGGCAGAAATGAGCAAGTCGATAGCCCTCAGGCCTTCACAGGTAGCGCGCGTCGCGCTGGTGATTGGCGCGGTTCTAGTGCTCGGTGGTTGCACTCGCGGTATGTCCGATGTGCGCGACTGGGTGGCACAGGAGAAGCAGAAGAAAGGTGCGCCGATTCCGCCGCTGCCGGTAATTAAGACCTTCGAAACGTTCCTGTACAACGATCAGGACAAGCGCGATCCATTCAGTCCGAGTACGGCCGAACTAGACAACGGCAATGCCAATGCCGGTCCGCGTCCCGATCAAGACCGCACCAAGGAGCCGCTGGAGGTGTTCGCGCTGGACAGCCTCAAGATGGTCGGCACCGTGGGGGCGGCGGGGGGATGGAAGTGTTGATCAAAGATCCGGGTGGCGTGATCCATCGCGTCCATCGCGGCGAATACATGGGCCAGAACTACGGTCACGTCACCGCTATCAGCGAAGACCACATTGAATTGGTCGAGCTGGTTTCCAACGGAAACGGCGGCTGGATGGAACGCTCAGCCAGCATCGCGCTTGGCGAGAAATAAGAATCACAGGGGCTGATGCAATGACCAACCTTATCCAACCTGTTCGGGGCCGTGTCATGCGCCAAGCGAGTCGTCGAGTGGTCACCGGATTGCTGATCGCCAGCGTCGCGTGGTCCGGCATCGTGGCCGCCGCTACCAACACGCTGAAGGACATCAGCTACGACACGCTGCCTGGTGGCCGTATCGAGCTGCATCTGAACTTCAACGGGCCGGCGCCCGAGCCGAAGATCTTCACCACTGGTAACCCGCCGCGCATCGCGATCGATTTCGCCGATACCGATAACTCGGCCGCCCGTCATCTCGACATCGGCAAGGGTTCGACCTCGGGCGTGTCTGCGGTAGCTGCCGGTGGACGTACCCGCGTGATCGTGGAGTTGATGCGCGATTCCACCTACCGCACTCGCACCGACGGCAACAGCCTCGTGTTCACCGTCAACAACGGTACTGAGGCGCAGACCACGACCACGGCTTCCACCATCGATCCGTCGAAGGCGTTGCCGTCGTCGGCGAGCGGTCCGGCGGTGTCCAACATCGACTTTCGCCGCGGTCCGAACGGTGAGGGGCGTGTACTGATTAACTTCAGTAGCGCCGGTGCCAACGCCGACATGAAGCGCGAAGGCGACAAGGTGGTGGTTAATCTCGACCACGTGAACCTGCCCCAGAACCTGGCACAGCGTCTCGACGTACTCGACTTCGCCACGCCGGTGCAGTCCATCGTGACCAAGGCCGGTCCGCGCGGCGGCGCTCGCATGGAAATCGCCACCAAGGGCACCATCGAAACATCTGCCTACCAGACTGCCGACCAATATGTGGTCGAAGTCGCGCAGAAGAAGAAGGATCCCAATGTGGGTCCCAACGGCAAGCCGCTGCGTGGCCAGGATCCGGTCTACAACGGTAATCGCGTCACCTTCAATTTCCAGGACATCCCGGTCCGCTCGGTATTGCAGCTGATCGCCGACATGTCCGGCCAGAACCTGGTGGCCTCCGATACCGTGGGTGGCGCCATCACGCTGCGCCTCATCAATGTGCCGTGGGATCAGGCACTGGATGTGGTGCTGCGCGCCAAGGGCCTGGACAAGCGCCGCAACGGCAACGTGATCTGGATCGCGCCACAGGAAGAGTTGGCGAAGTACGAGCAGAACGTGGCTGACGCACGCATCAAGGCAGAGGATAGTGCGGAGCTGGTTACCGACTACGTGCCGATCAGTTACGGCAAGGCTCAGGACATCGCAAAATTGCTGACTCAGGGCAGCATGGCAAGCGGCGGCGGCGGTGGCGGGGCTGGTAGCGGCTCGCATGGCTTCCTGTCTGCGCGCGGCAGCGTTTCGTTCGACGAGCGTACGAACACCCTTCTGATCAACGATAACCCTCAGAAGATCCGCGAACTGCGCGACCTGATCGCGGTACTTGATAAGCCGGTGCAGCAGGTGTTGATCGAATCGCGCATCGTGGTGGCAACGGACACTTTCACTCGTGAATTGGGTGCAAAGTTCGGTGTCAGTGGTCGTCGCACCAACCCGAGCGGACAGGTGCTACAGACTGGCGGCAAGCTGGGTGATCCCATTGGTAGCAATGGCGCGCCGGGTGTGCTTGGTAACGGTGGCCTTAATGTGAATCTTCCTACGGCAACTCAGGGTGGCAATTTCGGCCTGGCGATTCTTGGCGCGAACTATGCGATCGACCTGGAGCTGTCGGCTGCACAGACCGAAGGTCGTGGCGAGGTGGTTTCCAGCCCCCGTGTGATCACAGCGAACCAGCAGGAGGCGGTTATTCGCCAAGGCCAGCAGATTGGCTATGTCACTTATCAGAATGGTGGCACCACCGGCGGCGCGCCGACCGCTTCCGTGCAGTTCAAGGATGCTGTGCTTGAACTGAAGGTGACACCGACAATCACCGCCGATGGTCGTGTGTATCTCGCTATCAACGTTAAGAAGGACGCCCTGGCCCAGTTCGTCGATACGCCGAATGGCAAGGTGCCACAGATCGACACGCGCGAGATCAATACCTCGGTGTTGGTGGACAACGGCCAGACCGTGGTGCTCGGTGGCATCTACGAAATCACTAAGGCGAACGCGATCACCAAGGTGCCGGGTCTGGGCGATATCCCCGGTGTTGGCATGCTGTTCCGCAAGACATCGCGCCAGAGCGACAAGGCGGAGCTGCTGATCTTTGTGACTCCACGCATCCTGAGCGAAAGTCTGCGCTGATCAATGCGCAGAGCAGGAAGAAAAGGGCGGCCCAGGCCGCCCTTTTTGTTTGTGCGAGGCATTGGTCTATGCCATCAGTTGCCGGGTGGATCCGGTCGCAAAGGGTAAACTTCCGGGAGAAACTGCGGTCTGTAGCCGCACGAAACACAACGGATTCCCTGATGGACATGCCCCAGGCTCATTCCTCATCGCGCCTGCAACAGGCCTTCACCAAGCTGCGCGACGAGTTGCAGCGAAGCATCATTGGCCAGCCGCATCTGATCGATTGCCTGCTGGTGGCGCTGCTGGCGGATGGGCATTTATTGGTCGAAGGTGCGCCGGGATTGGCCAAGACCACTGCGGTAAAGGCGCTGGCCGCCTGCATCGAGGCGGATTTCCATCGCGTGCAGTTCACCCCTGACTTGCTGCCGGCCGATCTCACCGGCACCGATATCTTCCGTCCGCAGTCCGGCAGTTTCGAGTTCGAGCGCGGTCCGCTATTCCACAACATCGTGCTGGCTGACGAAATCAACCGCGCGCCGGCCAAGGTGCAATCCGCGCTGCTGGAGGCGATGGCGGAGCGGCAGATCACCATCGGCCGCAGCACCTGGCGGCTGCCGGAACTGTTCATGGTGATGGCGACGCAGAATCCGATCGAGCAGGAGGGCACGTTCGCCCTGCCCGAGGCGCAGCTGGACCGCTTCGTCATGCACGTCACTATCGGCTATCCGGATGCTTCGTCCGAACTCGCCATCCTGCAATTGGCGCGTGAGCAGGCACGCCGCAGCCTGCATCCGCAGCCGCCGGAGCGTGCCACGCTGAGTCAGGCGGACGTGTTTGCCGCGCGCGAAGCCGTGCTTTCCGTGCATATGGCGCCAGCGCTGGAGTCGTATCTGGCACAAGTCGTACTGGCCAGCCGCGATGCGGGCGTCTATGGCCCGGAACTGAAGCGCTGGATTGCCTGGGGCGCCAGTCCGCGCGCCACCATCGCGCTGGATCGCTGTTCGCGTGCGCATGCCTGGCTGGCCGGGCGCGACTACGTATTGCCGGAAGACGTCCATGCGATCGCGCACGATGTGCTGCGCCATCGCGTCTTGCTCAGCTACGAAGCGGAAGCGGAAGGTGTGCGCAGCGACCAGGTGGTCTCACGTCTCCTGGATCTCGTGCCGCTGCCGTGAATGCCGTGCTGTCACCACACATATTGTCATCAGGTGGCGATGGCGACGGGCGCGTCAGCGTTTCCTTGTCCGAATTGCTGGCGCTGCGCGCCCGGGTGGCGCGCGTCGCCTTGCCCACGCGCGAGAGCAGGGTAGCGTCAGCCGGACAACAGTCCAGCCGTCTCTACGGTCGTGGCATGGATTACGCGGAGTCCCGCGCCTATCAACCCGGCGACGATGTACGTCGGCTTGACTGGCGACTCACCGCACGCAGCGGCAAGCTGCATACCAAGTTATTCCAGGAAGAACGCGAAGGTCGCGTGCTGGTGCTGCTGGACACGCACGCCAGCATGCGCTTCGGCACCCGCTCTCGTTTCAAATCGGTGCAGGCGGCGCGCGCGGCGGCGATGGCTGCCTGGCTGGCGGTACGCGCAGGCGAACGCATCGGCGCCGTGGCTTTCGGCGAGCGTACTCATATATTGCGGCCTCAGGGCGGCACGCGCGGAGCCCTGGCGTTTTGCGGCGCTCTCGCAGATAGAAGTGCGGGCGCTGAGGGTCGCAGCGAATCATTGTCGGAAGCGTTGCTGCGCGCTGGCCGATTGGTACGTAGCGCCGGCCGGGTGTTGCTGATTAGCGATGGCCTCAGTTGCGACGATCTTGCGCGCGGCCGCCTGCTCGATCTGCGCCGACACGCCGATATCGGCGTGCTGATCGTCGGTGATGTGCTCGAACTAGCCACGGCGCCAGTGGGGCGCTACCCGCTTGAACATGATGGCGTGCGTCGTGAAGTGGTGCTGCAGGCGGAGCGCCAGCGGCGTGAATTTCAGCAGGCCCTTGGCGCTGGTCAGGCAAGGCTTGCGGCGCTGGCACAGGCACTCGGCTTGCGTCAGCGAACCATCGATACGGTGGTCGATCCGCTTGATGCGGTGGTCGGTCTGCTCGGCGCTTCGGGGCAGCGATGATGATGCCTGCTGCTCCCGTTTCCGCGCCGGCCAATGGTCCGGTGCTGCGCGATATCCATCTGCCACCCGATCCATCCTGGTGGCCGCTGGCGCCAGGATGGTGGGCAATCGCTGCGCTGGCTGTGCTTGCCTTGTGTGTCATGGCGTGGATGGGCTGGCGTCGCCGACGCTGGCGCCGTCGCATCGACGCAGTGCTGGCGGATATCGAGGCTCTGGAGCAACGCTACGCCCAACAACCCGCAGTGCTGGCTGCCGCCTTGCATCAATGGCTGCGGCGAGCGGCTCGCACCTACGATGCGCAGGCGATCCATCATCGTGGTGATCGTTGGCGCGATTGCCTGGCGAGGGTTCCCGTCGACGCTTCCACGCTGGATCGGCTGATGACGCTGGAAACGGCCATGTACCGCCCTGCGGTTGGCGCAGATATGGATGGTGTTGCCGATGCCGTGCGCCGCTGGCTTTCGCTGGCATTGAAGCCGCGGGGAGAGCGCGCTCATGCCTGAGTTCGCCTGGCCCTGGATCGCTTTGGTTTTGCCGCTACCGTGGCTGTTACGCCGGTGGCTGCGTCCGGCAGCGCCGGAGCAGGCATTGCACCTGCCGCATCCGGGCCTGCATCTCGCCAGCGTGGCGGAGCAGACGCCGACCGGCTCACGCACCTGGCTACTCGTGCTCGCCTGGTTATGCCTGGTGGTTGCGGCGGCGCGGCCGCAATGGGTGGGGCCGCCGCAGGCGCAGCAACGCAGTGGTCGCGCGATGATGCTTGCGGTGGATCTCTCCGGCAGTATGCGCACAGATGATATGGAGCTCGCCGGCCAGCCGGTCAGCCGTTTTGGCGCGGTCGAAGCGATCGCCGGCGATTTCATTACGCGGCGTGCGGGTGATGAGCTGGGGCTCATTTTGTTCGGCAGCCGCGCCTTCCTGGTCACGCCGCTTACTTATGACCTGTCCGCGGTAAGTGCCCAACTGCAGGGGGCGACCGTTGGCCTGGCCGGTACCGAGACGGCCATCGGTGATGCCGTGGCGGTAGCGGTGAAACGCCTTTCTGCCTTGCCGGAGCCGGCGCGCGTGCTGGTGCTGCTTACCGATGGCGTGAACAACGCAGGCAACATTGCGCCGCTCGATGCGGCGCGTGCAGCCAAGGCGGCCGGTGTCCGGGTGTACACCATCGGCATCGGCGCTACGGAAATGCGCGTACCGGACTTATTCGGCACGCGCACCGTCAATCCGTCCGCCGATCTGGACGAAGGCATGCTGCGCACCATGGCGACGCAAACCGGCGGCCGCTACTTCCGCGCTACCGATACGAATGAGCTGGCCTCGGCCTATCGCGCCATCGACGCGCTGGAGCCGATGCCGCAACAGGGGCCGGAGTTGCGGCCGCGGCACGAATTGTTCCGCTGGCCGTTGCTGGTGGGTGCGTTGTGTCTCCTGCTCGCCATGCTTCCCCAAGCGCGTCGCCGCACGCAGGCGGTGAGTGCATGAGCGAGTTCTGGCAGCAGTTTCATTTTCTGCGGCCCTGGTGGCTGCTGGCATTGCTGGCCGTTCCCGTGCTGTGGGCGATAGCCGCACGCGGTAGCCGGGCGCAACGGGAACTGTCGCGACTGGTCGATCCCGAGTTGTTGCCGCATCTACTGCAGGGAAGGGCCGGACATCGTCGTCTGCCGTCGCTGCTGCTCGCGCTGGGTTGGACGCTGTGCGCGCTGGCGTTGGCAGGTCCGACCTGGAGCCGGGTTGCGTCGCCGTTGTATGCGAATCGCGCGGCTCAGGTCATCGCGATCTCGTTGTCACAACACATGCTGTCGAAGGATGTCGCCCCGTCGCGTCTGGATCGCGCGCGCTACAAGGCACGCGATCTGCTGGCAGCCAATCGCGATGGGCTGAATGGCCTGATTGCTTATGCGGGTGAGGCCTACGTGGTCGCGCCGCTCACCTCCGACGCCAGCAGCCTCGACGATCTGCTCGATGCCCTTTCGCCGGACACCATGCCCACCGACGGCAATGATGCGGCGCAGGCCATTCAACGCAGCGTCGCGTTGATTCGCGACGCGAAGGCAGGCGGCGGTTCCGTGGTCCTGATGACTGATAGCGCCGATGCCGCCGCCGTAGCGGCAGCGCGCAAGGCACGCGCCGAAGGTGTCAGCGTGTCCGTACTCGCCGTCGGTACCGCGCAAGGCGGGCCGGTACCCATGGGTGACGGTGGATTGTTGCGCAACGAACATGGCGATGTGGTGCTGGCACAGCGTGACGACGCATCGCTGCAAGCCGTGGCCGAGGCTGGTGACGGACGCTTCGTGCCAATGAGCGACAATAACCGTGACATTGAGGCGTTGCGTCCGTCGACGCGTGCGGCGGGTCAGGACGCGCTGGCAAGTGGTCTGGTCAGCGACCAGTGGCAGGATCGTGGCCCTTGGTTGTTGCTGCCTCTGCTGCCCATCGTCGCGCTGGCGTTCCGTCGCGGTTGGCTGCTGTTGTTGCCGCTGATCCTGTTGCCGGTATGGCCAGGTACCGCACAGGCCAGTAGCTGGAGCGATCTGTGGCAACGTCCGGATCAGCAGGCGGCGCGGGCGCTGCAACAAGGGCAGGCGAAACAGGCACAACAACTGGCGCACGATCCGGCACTGCGGGGTGCGGCTGCCTATCGTGCTGGCGATTACGGTGCTGCTGCGCAGGCACTGCAGGACGCACCGGGCGCAGATGCCACCTATAACCTCGGCAATGCGTTGGCCAAGCAAGGCCACTATCAGGAAGCCATAGCGGCTTACGATCGCGCGCTGAAGTTGAACCCGGCGAACGAAGACGCCAAGGCTAACCGCAAGGCGGTGGAAGACTGGCTGCGCAAGCAGCCGCCACAGCCGCCAGAGAACAAGCAGGGCGGCAAAGACAAGTCGGCCAAAGACAAGTCAGGCAAGGGCGAGGATCAGTCCTCGTCGCAACCCAAGAACGGCGAGCAGGGGCAAAAGCCCTCCTCCGGCGAGCAGGGTCAGGGAGAGTCCGGCCAGCAAGGTCAGCCGTCCGATCAGTCACATGATCCCTCCGGCAAGGGCAAGGACGAAGCACAGCCGGCGGGTGCCTCGTCATCCGGCGCAGCCAAGCCGATGTCGGCGCAGGAGCAGGCAAAGCAACAGGCGCGCACCGAGCAGGCGAAACAGGCCTTGCAGCAGCAGATGGATCGCGCGCTTCAGGCGCAGGACAAGGCAGCGGACAAGAAGGATGGCCACCACGAACTGGGTGAAGTCGCCGCTGACGATCCGCAAGCCAAGTTGCCAGCCGACGTCCGCCGCGCCCTGCAGCGCGTACCCGACGACCCGGGTGCGCTGCTGCGGCGCAAGTTCGAACTGGAATACCGGCAGCGCCATGGCGCCAGCGCCGGAGAGGGTGATTGATCGTGCTTGCTCACCGCGTAGCCCGTTACCTGCTGCTTCTACTGTGCTGCCTGCCATGCTGGGTCGCGGCTGCCGAAGTGCAGGCGACGCTGGATCGCAACAAGGTCGAACTCGGTGAAACCGTAACCTTGAATCTACGCGTCGCTGGCGGCGGTGCCTTTAGTGCGCCGGATCTCAGCGCGCTGTCCAACGACTTCGCCGTGCTCGGCACGTCGAACAACACCAGTCTGAGCATCATCAATGGCAGGCGTAGTGCGGAACTCACCTTTGGCATTGCGTTGCGCCCGAAGCACATCGGCCACCTGACCATTCCCTCACTGGACTTCGCTGGCGGTACGACAGCGCCCTTGCCACTGGAAGTCGTGGCACCGGATGACCAGGCCGCCGCGGCCGGAAACAAGGATGTATTCGTCGATGCTTCGGTCGATCCGCAGCGCGCTTATGTCGGCGAGCAGATGACGTATGTGGTGCGTCTCTACTTTGCCACCAGCCTCAGCAATGGCGGCATGGACGAGCCGCAGGCGAACGGCGTGGAACTGAGCAAGCTGGGCGACGACCTGAATTACCAGGCTGAGCGCGGTGGTCGCCGTTTCAACGTGATCGAGCGGCGCTATGCGCTGATTCCGCAGCATGCTGGCCATATCGAGATCGCGCCCGTGTCATTCCAGGGCGAGCTGATCGACATGGCCGACCCCAACAGCTTCTTCGGAAGCACACGGCCGGTATCCGCCGTCTCGCCCGCGGTATCGATCGACGTGCGTCCCGTGCCTGACAATGCGGGCAAAACCACCTGGCTGCCGGCGCGCGAGCTCCAGCTCAGCTTGGATGGTGGCCCGGCGCAGAAGGACGTGCGCGTGGGTCAGTCGATCAGCCTCACCATGAATCTGCAGGCTACTGGCCTGCCTTATGAAGCCTTGCCGGCGCTCAGCATGCCGGCGCTCGACAGCGCCACGGTATATCCGGACAAGCCAGTAACCGGCACTCACGTCAGTGGTCCCTGGTTGATCGGGCGACGCCAGCAATCGTTCGCTGTCGTACCCAACCGGCCTGGCGAGCTGATCATTCCCGAGACCACCTTGACCTGGTGGAACGTGCTGACCGACAAGCCTGAAGTCGCGCGCATTCCGGCCCGTCACTACACCGTCTTGCCCGCGGTGGGTGCGGCCTCGGCGCAGGCGAACACAGCAGCGGCAAAGCCCGCCGACGAACCGGCAGCTGTCGCACCTGCTGCGCAGCACGGAACGCCATGGCGATGGATAGCTTTGGGCAGCGTCGGACTCTGGCTGCTCAGTGTGCTTGGGTGGCTTGCCTGGCGCCGTCGCAAACCCGCCTCGAAGGTGGCGGTGAAAACCGCCGTCGTACCGACGACGGCGCGCGAACTGCGTGCGGCTTTCCTGCTTGCGGCGCGTAGCGATGATGCAGCCGCCCAGGCGCATACCCTGCTGGCATGGGCGCGTGCGGAACAACCGGGGTTGGCGAATCTTGGCGCGCTGGCGGCAGTGCTATCGCCGGCATCGCAGCGCGAAGCGATCGATGCGCTGCAACGCAGGTGTTATGCCGGCGATGCGGAGCCTGCGCTGGGCGAGCGTCTGGCTACCGCCTTCCGCGATGGCTTCCAATGGCGTGAGTCCGCTGGTGATCGGACATCGTCCGTACTGCCGCCGCTTTATCCGTTCAAGCTGGATTGAATGCCTGCCGCCAGATGGCGGCCATGCGCATATCGAAACAGCACAGCTGCACTTGTAGATCGACGTGCTCCAGCAGGGTTTCGCGTAGCGCGGCCAGCGCCACCGCTGCGGCACGTTCGGGCGGATAGCCGTAAATACCGCAACTGATCGCCGGGAAGGCCACACTGCGCAAACCATGCATTGCAGCGAGCTGCAGGCTTTGCCGATAGCAACTCGCCAGCAAGGCGGGCTCGCCGCGATCGCCGCCGTGCCACACCGGCCCTACCGTATGGATAATGTATCGCGCCGGCAGTGCAAAGCCCCCGGTGATCCGTGCCTCGCCTACGGGGCAGCGTATGCCGGGACTGCTCTCCGGCAGCTGGCGGCAGGCCTCCAGCAACGCCAGGCCGGCTGCGCGATGGATAGCGCCATCGACCCCGCCACCGCCCAGCAGGGTCGGATTGGCCGCATTCACAACGGCGTCCACGTCCAGTCGGGTAATGTCGGCGGTGATGATCTCGATAGGCATGGCGTGGTGTCGTGGTTTCTTGCGCCGTATGCTTGCCGATGGGGCGCTAGAGGGTTCAACACGTCATGACCAAGACAGAAGACATCTCGTTCGGCTATCTGCTCAACGACGTGACCTTGCTGTTCCGCAAGCATTTCGACCGGCGGGCCGTGAAGTTCGGCCTGACCCGCGCGCAATGGCGCGCGACCAAGGTGTTGTACCACCGCGAAGGGCTGCGCCAAACCGAGCTGGCCGAATTTCTGGAAATGGAGCCGATTGCGGTGGGGCGGGTGATCGACCGCCTGCAGTCCGCCGGCTTCGTCGAGCGCCGGCCTGACCCGCGCGACCGACGCGCCTGGCGTCTCTATGTCACCGAGCAGGCCCGCGACGTGATCGCCGACATGGAGCTGATCGGGCGGGGGCTGCGCAAGGATGCCACCAAGGGCATCGAGCTGGCCGAGATGCAGCAGGCCATGGATGTGCTGAACCGCATTAAAGAGAATCTGCAGGCGCTCGATCAGCCTGCCGACGACGAAGCCATCTGAGCCGGAATGGGGATGGTCTGGTTCTGACCAGTGCCATCAGTCCCTGCCATGGCCATGAATTCTCCCGGCATAGTACGGTCATTTGTCCTGCGCGGAGATGCGCGGACGGGTCCCTAAGCGCTTGGTGAAGGAACGCGGGCATCCTTGCACCTCCCCGTGCGTGCCATGTAGGCGTTGCCGGTCGAACAGCCTGAAAACGAGTTCCCATGTCCTGGAAGAAATTGCTTCTGATCGTGCTGGTGTTGGCGCTGCTTGCGGTGGCGATGCTGGTATTCCGCAACGGCCACGATGCGGCATCGATGCCGAAGGCCGCGTCGTCGGCCAGTGCCGAAGTACCAGTGCAGGTCGCCAACGCGACCCGCGGCGATGTGGATCTCAGTCTGAAACTGGTGGGGCGTGCGGAGGCCTGGTCCACCGTCACTCTGCGCTCGCGTGTGTCGGGTCAGCTCGAGTCGCTGGGGTTTACTCCCGGCGCACAGGTAAAGAAGGGCTCTCTCCTGGTGCAGATCGATACGCGCCTGCTCAAGGCTCAGCTGGATCAGGCACGCGGCTCCGTGGCGCGCGACCAGGCGCAATTGCTCAAGGCGCAGGCGGACCAGCAACGCTATAGCGACATGCTGGCCAAAGGCTTCGTCTCCAAGGCCGACTACGACACTTATCAGGCCAACCTCGGTGTAGCGAAAGCGGTTCTGCAAAGCGATATCGCTGCGCAGGAGCTGGCCCAGACCCAGCTGGAATATGCACGCATCGTGGCACCGTTCGACGGCGTCACCGGTTCGCCGCTGGTATGGCCCGGCGCGCAGGTCACCGCCGACAGCACCGATCTGCTGGTACTCAACCAGATCCATCCGATCCGCGTGGCCTTCAATATTCCAGAGGACAGCCTCGCCGCCGTGCGCGCCGCGCAGGCGCGCGGCGATGTGCCGGTAACCGCCGCCATTCCTGGCGACAAGGGCACGCCGCTGAGCGGCGCGCTGGAGTTCATCGACAACGCCGTGGATGCCACCACCGGCACCATCGTGCTGAAGGGCCGCTTCGACAACGCCGATGCGCGCCTCACACCGGGCCAGTTCGTGCAGGTGACCCTGCCCACCGCGCGTATCGCCAACGCGATCAGCGTGCCGGTGGAAGCCCTGCAAAGCTCATCCAAGGGCAGTTTTGTGTTTGTGCTGGGCCACGACGGCAAGGTGCAGCAACGCTATATCACGCCGGGCCCGACGGCGGCTGGGCGCGCGGTGATCGATAAGGGACTGGAAGCAGGCGAGCAGGTGGTGACCGAAGGCCAGATGCTGCTGATCGACGGCAGTCGTGCCCGGGTGAAGTCGGGCGGTTGATGTCATGAACCTGCCCGAGCTCTGTATCCGCCGACCGGTGATGACCACGCTGCTGATGGCAGCACTGCTGGTGTTCGGTATCGCCGCTTACCCGCGCTTGCCGGTGAATGAGCTGCCGAACGTTGATTTTCCCACTATCAATATCAGTGCCAGTCTTCCCGGCGCTTCGCCGGAGACGATGGCCTCGGCGGTGGCTACGCCGCTGGAGGCACAGCTATCGACCATCGCCGGCATCAGCTCGATGAGTTCGACCAGTGCGCTGGGTTCCACCAACATCACGCTCACCTTCGAGCTGGAGCGCAACATCGACGGTGCCGCGCAGGACGTGCAGTCCGCCATCTCCGCCGCGCTGCGCCAATTGCCGAAAGAGATGACCACGCCGCCGACCTTCCGCAAGGTGAACCCGGCGGACGCACCGATTCTGTTCCTCACCATGACTTCATCCACTTTGCCGTTGTCGCAAGTGGACGAGTACGCAGAGACCGAACTCGCACAGCGCTTGTCGATGGTGGACGGCGTGGCGCAGGTGAACGTATACGGCTCGCAGAAGTACGCGGTGCGTGTGAGTGTGAATCCGGAGCGACTGGTTGGCAGCGGCGTGGGCATCGACGAAGTGCAGAGCGCCATCGCCAATGCCAACGTCAATCAGGCCACCGGTTCGCTATACGGCAGCCGCCAGCAATTGCCGATCCGCAGCGAAGGCCAGTTGATGCGTGCGGACGCGTACAACGATGTCGTGGTGGCCTATCGCAATGGCGCGCCGGTGCGTATCGCCGACCTCGGCCGTGCTTTCGACAGCGTGCAGAACGATCAGGCGGCCAGCTGGTACAACGGCGAGCGTGCGATCGTGCTCGCGATCCAGCGCCAGCCCGGCGCCAATACCGTGGAAACCGTCAATCGCATCAAGGCGCTGCTGCCTGGGTTCACGGCGGGCCTCCCGCCCTCGGTCAAGCTCAACACCCTGTACGACCGCTCGCTATCCATTCGCGCCTCGGTGGACGACGTGCAGTTCACCCTGCTGTTGGCTGGCGTGCTGGTGGTGCTGGTGATCTACCTCTTCCTGGGCAATCTGTCGGCCACGCTCATTCCCGCGGTGGCCCTGCCGATCTCGGTGATCGGCACCTTCGGCGTGATGTTTGCGCTGGGTTACAGCCTAGACAATCTCTCATTGCTCGCGCTGACCCTCGCGGTGGGTTTCGTCGTGGACGATGCCATCGTGATGCTGGAAAACATCGTGCGGCACATGGAGGCAGGTCTGCCGCCGTATGAGGCGGCGTTGAAGGGCGCCAGCGAAATCGGCTTCACCATTTTCTCCATGACCTTGTCGCTGATCGCCGTGTTCATCCCGGTGATGTTCATGGGCGGCATCGTGGGGCGCCTGTTCCACGAATTCGCGGTGACCATCAGTGTCTCCATCCTGATCTCCGGCATCGTGGCGATCACGCTCACGCCGATGCTGTGCAGCCGTTTCATCAAGGCTCACGATCACGAGAAGAAGAACTGGCTGATCGCTGGTTTCGATCGTGGCTTCGGCGCCGTGCAGCAGGGCTATGCCAGCAGTCTGCGCTGGTGCATGGATCGCCCGCGCGTGGTGCTGGTGGGTTTTGCCCTGAGCCTCGCGGCGACGGTGCTGCTGTTCTACATCGCGCCGAAGGATTTCATTCCCGCGGGTGATACCGGCCAGCTGCGTGTCACAACGGAAGGTCCGCAGGACGTTTCCTTCGACAGCATGGTGGCGCGCCAGCAGAAGCTGGCGGAGATTGTCACAGACGATCCGAATATCGCCGCCTATATGTCCAGTGTGGGCGCCGGTGGTCCGCGCAGCACGGTCAACAACGGCTCGCTGCTCCTGCTGTTGAAGCCGGCCAGTGAACGCAAGCTCGATCCGGACGGCATCATCCAGGAGCTGCGCAAGAAGTTCGCGCAGGTGCCGGGCATCCGCACTTACATCCAGAACCCGCCATCGATCCAGATCGGCGGCCGTCAATCGAAGGCGCAGTATCAATACACGCTGCAGTCGATCGATCTCTCGCTGCTGTACGACTGGAGTGGTCGGGTCACGCAGGCCTTCCAGCAGATTCCGGGCTTCCAGGACGTTACTAACGATCTGGATCTCAACAGCCCGGCGATCATGGTGGAGGTCAATCGCGAAAAGCTGGCGCCGCTGGGGCTCACCATGGCGCAGGTGCAGTCCGCGCTGGGCTCGGCATTCGGACAGAACCAGATTTCCACCATCTACGGTGCGGCGACCCAGTACTGGGTGATCCTGCAGGTGTCGCGCTCGCTGCAGAGCGATCCCAACGTGCTCTCGCAGCTCTACGTCACCTCCGGCAACGGCAAGCTGATTCCGCTGGATACGGTGGCGACCTTCAAGCGCAAGCCGCAGGTGTTGACGGTGAACCATCAGGGCCAGCTGCCCGCGGTCACGGTGTCGTTCAACCTGGCGCCTGGCGTGAGCCTGAGCGAAGCGGTGACGCGCATCGACGCGGCCATGAGCAAGATGGGTCTGCCGGCGACCATCACCGGCAGCGTGCAGGGCACGGCGCAGGCGTTCCAGGATTCCATGCAGGGCATGGGTCTGCTGTTGTTGTTGGCGGTGTTCGTGATCTACCTGGTGTTGGGCATCCTGTACGAAAGCTTCATCCATCCGCTCACGATTCTTTCGGGTCTGCCCGCGGCGGCAGTGGGTGCGTTGCTGACATTGGTGTTGTTCAACGCCTCGCTGGACCTGTTCGCCTTCGTCGGCATCGTGATGCTGATCGGTATCGTGAAGAAGAACGCGATCATGATGATCGACTTCGCGCTGGAGCGTCAGCGGGATGAAGGGATGGCTCCTGCGATCGCGATCTATGAGGCGTGTCGTGTGCGTTTTCGGCCGATCATGATGACGACGATGGCGGCGTTCGCGGGGACGTTGCCGATTGCGCTGGGGATGGGTGCGGGGGCGGAGACGCGGCGGCCGTTGGGGTTGGCGGTGGTGGGTGGTTTGGCGGTGTCGCAGGTGTTGACGTTGTATTTGACGCCGGTGATTTATTTGTATTTGGATCGGGTGCAGCGGCGGTTTTCTAAGGGTGGGAAGGGGGCTTCTGTGGAGGCTCACGCGAGCTGACGCTTTAGCTCCTTCCTCTCTGCGAGAGAGGGTTCGGCTCTTGCGACGCCCTTCCTACTTCGTCACCCCTGCGCAGGCAGGGGTCCAGTAGTGGTGCGCTCGATTGTCGCGTCAGCGTGCCCTGGCCGCTTATGCAGCGGGCATTTCGGACGCCTGCCGGCGCCCGAGTTACTTTCTCTTTGCTGGCCCAAAGAGAAAGTAACCAAAGAGAAATGGCCTGAAGAGCAGGCGGCACGCTTTGTAGCTGCGCCTATTCCAGTGCCAGACCTCGGGATGGTTTTCTCCGAGGCGCCTTCACTGCTCCAGCGGGGACCTGAAGCTCGAGAGCTTCTTGCTTCTGCCCCCTCCCCTGCTCGCAGGGGAGGGTTGAGGGGTGAGTGCTTGAGAAAGCGCTTCAATCACGCGCAATAAAAAAGGCGGCCATGGGCCGCCTTTTTTTGGTGCGGTGAAACCGCTCAGTCGCTCGCGCCATCCTTCGCAAACGCACCCGGTGCCGAACCGAAATCGCCATCGGCCTGTGCGGCCATATACGAGAAGGCTGCGTAGACGGCTACGTTCTGGGCCAGTTCTTTCGGGTCGATTTTGTCGAGGGTGTCGTTGGCGGTGTGGTGGTAGTCGAAGTAGTCGGTGCCGTCCTGGGTGAGGGTGAGGGCGGCCATGCCTTTGCCGTGCATCTGCGACAGGTCGGAGCCGCCGCCGCCGGGGCGCTTGGCATCGTAGGCGACGCCGACGGGTTCGATCACCTTGGCGATTTGCTCGATCGCACCGACAGCGCTGGGTTTGACGCTGGCGGTCATGCGCCAGATCTTGCGTGCGCCGAAGTCGGATTCGGTGCCGAGCTGGTGCTTGCCGACGTCTGCCGCATGTTTGTCGGCGTAGGCGCGGCCGCCCCACAGACCCATTTCCTCGTTGGCGAAGGCGATGACGCGGATGGTGCGGTCAGGGCGCTGCGGCAGGTCGCGGATCATTTTGCCGGCGGCCATGGCGATGGCGACGCCTGCGCCGTCGTCGATGGCGCCGGTGCCCGGATCCCACGAATCGAGATGGCCGCCGATGGCGACGACCTGATCTGGATGCTTCTTGCCGGTGATCTCGCCGATGACGTTGGCGCCGGTGTAGCTGCCATTGAAGCCAACGTCGAGATCGAGCTTCACCTTGACCGGCTTGCCGTAGGCCAGCACGCGATCGAGCTGGTCAGCATCCGGGTTGGAGAGTGCGGCGGCGGGGATCGCGTCCTTCGGATCGCGGAAGCCGGTGACGCCGGTGTGCGGCGTGCGGCTGTGTGCGTCGGTGCCGGCGGAGCGCAGCAGGAAGCCGGCAGCGCCCATCTTGGCGGCGATCACCGGGCCGCCCACGCGCACGCCGGAACCCATGCCGTAGTCATGGCCGTCCTTGTGGCGCTCCATATGCACCGTGACGTAGACGATCTTGCCCTTCACGCTGGCGGGGTCGGCTTTCTTCAGCGCATCCAGGCTGTCGAACTTCACCACTTCGGCGGTGAGGCCGCCCTTGGGTGTGCCGGCGGAGTAACCCAGTGCGATCAGCGACAGCGATTGCGGGAACGGGGCGACGATTTCCGCGTGCTCGCTACGGCGCTCCCACAGCGGATAGGTCACGGTCTCGGTGTAGACCTTGTCGTAGCCCAGCTCCTTGAACTTGGCCACGGCCCAGTCGCGGGCGCGCTGGTCGTTCGGGCCGCCGGCGATGCGGGCGCCGACTTCGGTGGTGAGCGACTCGACGATCTTGTAACCGGTGTTGTCGTCCATCGCCTTGTCGCGCAGCTGCTCGGCGGTCTTCACCGCGGCCTGCGGAATCACGGTGGCCTTGTCGGCGGCGCTGGCGATGCCAGTGGCGAGAGCGAGACTGGCGGCAAGCAGGGTAAGAGGCAGACGGCGCATCGGGGACTCCTCGGGGGAAACCACGATTATGGCGCCGGACTGTTCAGGCGCTTAGGCCAGAAGTCATGGAGAGGGGATAGGGAACGGGGAATGGGGAACAAAACCTGCCAGCGCGCACCGCTTTTGCCGTTCCCCGTTCCCCGTTCCCCGTTCCCCGCAATTACTGCTTCTTCAGCAGATCGCGGATTTCGGTCAGCAGCACCTCGGTCGGCGGCGGCGCGGCGGGCGCGGCCTCCTGCTTGCGGGTGAGCCTGTTGATGGCCTTGACTACCAGGAAGATGGCAAAGGCGATGATGACGAACTGGATCAGCACGTTGATGAAGGAGCCGTACTGAATCGCCACCTCGGCGATCTTGTGTTTCGGATCGCTGTCGTCCCCGGGCTTGAGCACCCACTTCATGGCGGAGAAATCGACGCCGCCGGTGAGCATGCCGATCGGCGGCATGATGATCTGGTCGACCAGCGACGTGACGATCTTGCCGAACGCACCGCCGATGACCACACCGACCGCCAGGTCGATGACATTCCCGCGCATGGCGAATTCTTTGAACTCTTTAATCATGCTCATGCTGCTCTCCCTTTGTTTGCCCCGTATGGCGGGGCGACTTTAACGCAGTGGTCTCGCATGCGGACAGCAGTCCGAGAGACGGATTCAGCTAACCCGACCGTCCAGTGTGGCGATCCCTTCCAGCTCGGCATGAAAGCGGTCACCGCGTTGCAGTGCGGCCACGCCGGCCGGTGTGCCGGTGAAGATCAGGTCGCCGGCCTTCAGCTCGAACAAGGTCGAGAGGATGGCGATGATCTCCGCCACGCCATGCACCATGTCGCCGAGCCGGGTCTGCTGGCGCACGCTGCCGTTGATGCTCAGGCTAAGCAAGGTGTCTGCGTTCGGCTGGGCTTCCGTCGCCGGGCGCAGGGCCGAGACAGGGGCAGAGTGATCGAAAGCTTTTGCGACGTCCCAGGGATGGCTTTTGGCTTTGGCGATCGCCTGCAGGTCGCGACGGGTCAGGTCCAGGCCTACGCCGTAACCCCAGATCAGCGAAGATGCGCGGTCGACTGGCACATCGCGTCCGCCCGTACCCAGCGCTACCACCATTTCGACTTCATGATGCAGATCGGAGGTGGCTTGCGGGTAGGGTACGTCGGCACCGTCGGTGACGACGGCATCAGCCGGTTTGCAGAAGAACAGCGGTGTGTCCTTGTCCACCGTGGCCCCCATTTCGCGGGCGTGCTCGGCGTAATTGCGGCCGATGCAGAACACGCGGCGCAGCGGAAAGCGTTGGTCGCTGCCGATAATCGGCAGGCTCGGAACGTTGGGGGCGGGGATGACGTATGACATAGAAACAAAGGTTAGCAGCCGGGCGAGCTGAAAGGATGTCGCGGCAGGTATCGCTCTTTGTGCTTTATCGATGTCGATTCCGGGGGTACAAGTTCGACGATAAGGAGACAGCTGCTGCATGAGTGCGCGTCCTGCCTCTCGTGTGACACCTGTCATCGCCAACGGTTGATGCGGTGCTCTGGCTGCCATGCGGCCCGTCCATCATCGTGTCGGCCATCGTGCAACTGGCTGGAGCCAGGTGGGGAGCAGGTGTGAAGAACGCGGATCTTTTGAAGGAACTACGCATTGAACGCCACCAGCGCGAGGACCACGCGCAGGGACCGGGCCGTTGGCCCTGGATCGTGGCGGCGGTGCTGGTAGTGCTGGCCGTACTTGGCGGTGGCGCCTGGCTATGGCTCGGCAGCGCCAGCGCGGTCGAAGTGCAGACGGCCACAGCGATCGCCCCCAGCGCGAATACCGGCGCTGGCGCGGTGCTGCAGGCCACCGGCTATGTCACGGCGCGTCGCCAGGCCACGGTCTCAGCGCAGATTACCGGTACGCTGACCGAGGTGCTGATCGAGGAAGGCGACCACGTAGAGAAAGGCCAGATACTGGCCCGCCTGGATGACAACGCCTATCGCGCCGGGCTGGATTCGGCCAAGGCCAGTGCTTTGGCAGCACATGCACAGATCCTGCAGTTGCAGGCGCAACTGGATCAGGCACAGCACGATGCGGCACGCATGCACACCCTGGTGGCCACCGGCCTGGTGAGTAAGCAGCAGGATGAGCAGGCGCGCACCCTGGTGTCGAGCACGGCGGCGCAGCTCAATTCACAGCGCAAGCTGGCGGCTGCGGCCGATGCGCAGACCACGCAGGCGCAGGTGAATTTCGACTACACCGTGGTGCGCGCTCCGTTCACTGGGGTGATTACGCAGAAGGCCGCGCAGGTCGGCGAGATCATCTCGCCGCTGTCCGCGGGTGGCGGCTTCACCCGCACCGGCGTGGGCACCATCGTCGATATGGATTCGCTGGAAATCGACGTGGATGTCAACGAGGCCTATATCGGTCGCGTGAAAGCCCGCATGCCGGCCGAGGCCGTGCTCGACGCTTACCCCGACTGGAAGATTCCCGCCCACGTTATCGCCATCGTGCCGGCCGCCGATCGCGGCAAGGCCACGGTGAAAGTGCGCGTGGCGCTGGATCAGAAAGACCCGCGCATCGTGCCCGACATGGGTGTGCGCGTGTCCTTCCTGGAGCAGGCCGCCAAGCAAGAGAACGCACAGCTGCCGAAAGGTGTGCTGGTGCCAGCCAATGCCATTGCGCAGCGCGATGGGCACACGGCGATATTTGTAGTGAGCGACGAACGCGCGCATCAACGCGCGGTAGAGCCATCGGCGCAGGCATTCGGCGATCTGCGATTGCTGCCTGCGGCAGTACAGGCGGGCGAAACGGTAGTGGTCTCGCCCCCGGCAGCATTGAAAGACGGCATGCGCGTGAAGCCGGCCGGCAAACCGTAAACGTCAACGCACGGCATTCGCACGATATTGAAGGTCAACGAAGTATCAGGAGAGCAGGCATGGGTATGGGCACGCTGATTGAAGTCCGCGATCTTTCCAAGGTGTACGAGCGCGGCAAGCAGAAAGTGGAAGTACTGCATCACATCAATCTCGACATCGCCGAGGGTGATTTCCTCGCGCTGATGGGGCCGTCGGGCTCGGGCAAGACGACCTTGCTCAACCTGATCGGCGGGCTGGATACGCCCAGCGGCGGCAGCATCAGCGTGGGCGGTCAGCGCATCGACCAGCTCGGCGCAGGTGCGCTCGCCAAATGGCGCGCGTCCAACGTGGGCTTTGTGTTCCAGTTCTACAACCTGATGCCGATGCTGTCGGCGCAGCGCAACGTGGAGCTGCCGCTGCTGCTGACCAAGTTGTCGGCCGCGCAACGTCGCAAGAACGCCAGCATCGCATTGCAGCTGGTGGACCTGGACGAACGTGGCACGCACAAGCCATCCGAACTCTCCGGCGGCCAGCAACAGCGCGTGGCGATCGCGCGCGCCATCGTGTCCGACCCGACCTTGCTGGTGTGCGACGAGCCCACCGGCGATCTGGACCGCCAGTCCGCCGAGGATGTGCTCGGCCTGCTGCGCACACTCAATCGGGAGCACGGCAAGACCATCGTGATGGTCACCCATGACCCGAAGGCGGCGGAGTACGCCAACCACACCCTGCATCTCGACAAGGGCACGCTGGTCGAGCAGGTCACGGCGTGAGGATGCAGCGATGAAATATCTTCATCTCATCTGGGCGGCGCTGTTCCGGCGCAAGACCCGCACCATCCTGACGCTGGTTTCGATCATCGCGGCGTTCCTGCTGTTCGGTTTGCTCGACGCGGTGCGTGTTTCGTTCGCCGAAGCCGGGCAGTCGGCGAATGGCGCCGAACGTTTGCAGACCGGTGCACGCCTGTCCTTTATCCAGCCGCTGCCGCAGGGGCTCGGTGCACAGATAGCGCAGGTCAATGGCGTCAAGGATGTGGCCTACGTCAACTGGTTCGGTGGTGCCTACCAGGATCCGCACAACCAGGTCTTCACTTTCGCGGCGAGTCCGAACTATCTGGACCTTTACCCGGAGGTTGAGGTTGCGCCAGAGCAGCGGCAGGCATTCGACAAGAGCCTCAACGGCATCCTGGCGGGTGAGGTCATTGTCAAGAAGTACGGCTGGAAGGTCGGCGACAAGATTCCGTTGCAGTCGCAGATTTTCCCCAACAAGGACGGTAGCAAGAACTGGAACTTCGAACTGGTCGGCGTCATGAGTTCCAAGAATCAAAGCGCCTTCCAGAGTCAGATGATCCTGATGCACTGGAAGAACTTTGACGAATCCACGCCCTATAACCGGGGCATGGTTGGCTGGTACGTCAGTCGCGTCACCGACATCAATCAGGCCGATCGCGTGGCCAAGAGCATCGATGCGTTGTCTGCCAATTCCGATCACGAGACCAAGACGCAAACCGAACAGGCCGCGACCAGGAACTGGATCAAGCAGATGGCTGATGTCGGCCTGATCGTGACGTCGATCATGGGTGCGGTGTTCTTCACCCTGGTGCTGTTGACCGGCAATACGATGATGCAGGCGGTGCGCGAGCGCACCTCGGAGCTCGGCGTGCTCAAGACGATTGGTTTTTCCAGTCAGAGCGTGCTCGCCATGGTGCTGGCGGAGTCCGTGCTGTTGCTGTTGCTCGGTGGTGTGATCGGGCTGGGGCTGGTGAGTTTGCTTGCGCCGATCCTGACCTCGTCGAGCGGCGGCATGATCACGCACGCCAGCGTCGGCCCCAAGAGCTGGGCACTGGGCATCGGGCTGGCTGTGGCGATCGGATTGATTATTGGCGGCCTTCCCGCATGGCGTGCGATGCGCCTGAATATCGTCGACGCATTGGCCGGGCGCTAAGGAGCGATGCCATGAAATTTTTGATCGGTCTTCTTACCTTCGTGGTCGTCATCGCCGGCGTGGCCTTGTTCCTCTGGCTGCCTTGGCCGGGTCTGCTGATCCTGCTGGTCCTGCTCGGCTTGTGGCTATGGCTGACCCGGCGTGGCCAGCAGACGGCGTCGATCACCGCCGTTGGTGTCAGCACCATGGCGCAGCGCCTGGGTTCTTCTGCCGTCATTGTCATCGGTATTGCCGGTGTGGTCGGTGTGTTGGTGGCGATGTTCGCGATGGCGGAGGGGTATCGCGAAACCCTGCGCCGCACTGGCTCCGAAGACACCGCGATCGTGATGCGCGGTGCTTCGTCGGCGGAGGTTTCCTCCGTGCTCGACCACGACAGCGCCGTGGTTATCGCGCAGGCACCCGGCATCGCCAAAGACGCTAAAGGCAAGCCGATTGCTTCGCCGGAGCTGGTCGTCGCTGCCAACCTGCCGATGAAGGGAGGCAATCCGGAAGAGGATTTCGGCAGCGTGCAGTTGCGCGGCATCGGCGACGAGGCGTGGGAGCTTCGCCCCAACGCGAAGATCATTGCCGGACGCAAGTTCGAACCGGGCAAGTACGAACTGGTCGCCGGTAAGGGCGCACAGCGTCAGTTCGCCGGGCTTGAGCCAGGAAAGGAGATCAAGCTGGGCAACCAGACCTGGACGGTCACGGGCATCTTCGCGTCGAACGACGCCATGGATTCCGAGTTGTGGGGCGATGCGGGTGTGATCGGTCCTGCGTATCGACGCGGTTCCAGTGTGACCACGGTGTTTGCGCGTCTTACCGGTCCTGCCGCCTTCGATCAGTTCAAGGCGGCGCTGACTTCGGATCCGCGTCTGCAAGTGGATGTAACGACGACGCTGGATTACTTCAGCAAGCAGTCCGAAGGCACCTCCAAGGCGATCACCGTCATCGGTATTGTGGTTGGCGCGATCATGGCGATTGGTGCAGTGTTCGGCGCGCTCAATACGATGTTCGCGGCGATCGCCGCACGTGCGCGCGAAATTGCCACGTTGCGGGCGATCGGCTTCCGCGGTCTGCCGGTGGTCATGGCGGTCATGCTGGAGACGATGTTGCTCGCGTTGATCGGCGGTGCGCTCGGTGGTGCGATCGCGTGGCTGGTCTTCAACGGCTATACCGCGTCGACACTGGCGGCTGGTACCACGGGTCAGTTGACGTTCGAGTTCAGGGTGACGCCGGCGTTGCTGTGGGTCGGCCTGAAATGGGCATTGGCGATCGGTTTTATCGGTGGCCTGTACCCGGCCTTGCGCGCGGCGCGATTGCCGGTGACCACCGCTTTGCGCGAGCTGTGACTGAGAACGTTGTGATCGAGAAAGGGGCCGCCGCAAAGCGGCCCCTTTTTTTGTAGGAGCGCATCCTGTGCGCGATAACCAGGCGGAGCGCCGCCTTCAGCGTAGCGAATCGCGCACAGGGTGCGCTCCTACTTTCAATGCTGGCGTGCTGTGGCCGGTATAGGGGCGGCAACCGCCGTTTTCGCTCGCCCAAGCGCCAGCGACAACAGTGTATTGAGCACCAGTGCCGCCACATTGCAGCCCAGCCCCACCGTAAAGGCGTGGGCATAAGCTTCTTCACCAGTGCGCTCGCCCAGCACGCTGTAGAACACGCCACCGATGATCGCTACACCCAAGGCAGCACTGATCTGCAACGCGGTGATCACCATGCCGGAAGCGAGTCCCGCATGGCGTGTATCCACACCGCTGATCACCACACGCATCAAGGACGGCATCGCGATGCCAAAGCCCAGTCCGGCGATCACCAGGCCGGGGATGAGTAGAGCCTCGGGAATCGCGTGCGTCACCGCGGCTACGGCGATACCGAAGCCCCAGGCTTGGCAGGCACAGGACAGCGGCAGTGCGCGATGCTCCAGCTTGTTCATCAGCGGCGCGGCACTCATCGAGCCGACGAAGTAGCCGAGGGTGAAGGGAAGGGTGGCGAGCCCAGTCTCCAGGGCGGTGCGTTGCAGGCCGCTCTGCAGATACACCGCGTATGTCAGAAAGAACGCAGAGGTCAGATAGAAACCCAGCGTGATGAGAATGCCCAGGGAGAAATCACCATGGCGGAACAGTTGTACGTCGATCAACGGTGTTCCGCCACGTCGTGCTACCCGCGCTTCAAAACGGAAGAAGATCGCAAACATCGACAGAGAGGCCGCGAGCATCACGTAGGTCCATGCTGGCCAGCCTTGTTCGCGCCCTTCCACCAGCGGATACACCAGCAGTCCCAATGCCAGCGAGAGCAGGCCAACACCACCCAGATCCAGACGCATCGCCTGTGTTGCACGTGACTCACGCAGCAACCAGGCGCCACCGATCAGCGCCAGGATGCCCACCGGCAGATTGACCAGAAAGATCAACTGCCAGCTCAGGCCCCACCAGTGGGCTGAGATCAGTACGCCTCCCAACAGCTGACCGAGCGTGGCGGCCATACCGAACGTGGCGGCATACAGGCCGAGCGCAATGGGTTGTTCCGCCGCAGGGAACATCACACGGATCGAAGCCAACACCTGGGGCGCCAGCGCGGCGGCAGCGATGCCTTGCAGCATGCGGCCGGCGAGCAGGGCATGCGGCGACCAGGCCAGGCCGCACAACAGCGAAGCCAGGGTGAACCCGGTGATGCCGAGCAGAAACATCCGTCGGCGACCGAACAGATCACCCAGGCGACCGCCGGTGATCAGGAACACTGCATAGATCGCGGAGTAGGCGGAAATCACAAATTGCAGTTGTGCCGCGCTGGTGTGGAGTGCGGTGCGGATGGACGGCAGCGCCACGTTCACGATGAAGAAATCCAGCGGCGGCAGGAAGGCGCCGATCAGCAAAACAGGCAAAGCCAGCCAGCGCCGCGGGTCGCCCGCAGCGTCATGCGTCGTCATGGTGTTCTCCGGTGAGGGGCGGGCCGTTTCAGCGGGTGCCCATTCAAAGTCATGGCGGGGATGCTAGTCCCGGCCTAAGATAAGAAAAACTCATGGTCGGATATTTCAGTCATGAATATCGAAAATGGATCGCTCGCTCGGCCGCTGGATCTGGATGCCGTGCAGGCCTTCGTCCTGGTGGCCGATCTGAACAGCTTTACCCGTGCCGCCGAGGCGCTGGACACCACCCAATCCGCCGTCAGCCTGAAGCTGAAACGGCTGGAAGATCGCCTCGGCCGGCGTCTGCTCGAACGCACACCGCGCCGCGTGCGGTTATCGACGGAGGGCGCCGAATTTCTCGGCGCGGCGCGTGCGCTGCTCGATGCGCACGAGCGCGCGGTGAACGGCCACGTCGGCACGCGCATGAGTCTGCGTATTGGCATCAGCGATCAGGCGGCGGGCACCGATCTGCCGACCTTGCTCGCGAAAGTAGGTGCCTACGATCGGACCTTGCGGATCGAGGTGCGCATCGGTCCGTCTTACGGCCTGGTCAATGCTTTCGATCGCGGTGAAGTGGATGCTGCGTTCGTGTGTCGCGATGGCGGGCGCACCGATGGCGAACGCCTGTTCGTGGAGCCGTATGCCTGGTACGCCGTGCCGGACTGGGAGCAGCGCGCGGATGAGCCCTTGCGTATCGCTTCATTGGCGGCACCGTGCACGGTGCGGGCAGGGGCGCTGAAGACGCTGGACGATGCCGGCATTCCCTGGACTGAAGTGTTCGTGGGTGGCGGCTTGCCCGCCGTGGTTGCGGCTGCGTCAGCTGGACTTGCCGTGGCGCCGCTGCCGCGGCGCGTCTGTCCCCCGAATATTGTCGAGGTCGGTGAGCGCCTAGGCTTGCCGCGTCTGCCGTTGACCGAAGTGGTGCTCTATAACCGTGCAAGCGATGTGCGCACGCGGGAGGCGGTGCGGATTCTCGCGGCTGCGTTGCGCGCGGCGACGGGTGGATAAGGGCGTGGTGTCTGGTTAATCGCGCTCCCTGTGCGCGAACCACATCATCAAGGCATCACCGGCGGCACATAAGTCAGCGTCAATCCGAGCAGCCACAGCAGACCAAGCACCAGCGGCACATGCACCACCAGTTGCATAAAGGTGAAGCCGACCACATCGCGTGCTTTCAATCCCAGCACACCAAGCAGCGGCAACATCCAGAACGGGTTGATCAGGTTCGGAAGCGCCTCGGCGGCGTTGTACACCTGTACCGCCCAGCCGAGATGCACGTGAAGATCATTTGCCGCCTGCATCACATAGGGCGCTTCCACCAGCCATTTGCCGCCGCCCGAAGGCACGAAGAAGCCGAGCACGGCCGAGTAGATACCCATCACCAGCGAGAAGGTGTCGGTCGAAGCAATATGCACGAACAGGCCTGACAGCCGATGCGCCAGTGTTTCGTCGGCAAAACCCGGCGCATGCGTAAGCAATGAGGCAATGCCGCCGTACAACGGAAACTGGATCAGCACGCCGGCCGTACTTGGCACTGCGCGCGCCACAGCATTGAGAAAGCTGCGCGGCCGCCAGTGCAGCAACAGGCCTACAGTCAGAAACAGAAAGTTGTAGGTGTTGAGGTTGGCGATCGCGGTCACCGCAGGCTTGGTCGCGAACTCGTAGCCCAGCCAGCCAAGACCGAGCAGGCCGATCAATACCGACAGCAGCGGGCTGTATTCCAGCCACTCGCCGGGTCGTGTGCGCGGTGGCAGCGGTGGAGTGGCGCTCTCGGTGACACCGAAGTCCTGCGCGGTGCGCGCACTTGCGCCCGAGGGTGCGGTGAACCAGCAGATCAATAGCGATACCGCAATCAGCGTGGCGGTCAGCACGATCGACTGCCACAGGAAAATCGTCTGGCTAAATGGCAGGACGCCAGTGATGTTGAGCAGGCCCGGCGGCATGCTCTTCGGGTTTGCCTGCAGCTGCGCTGCCGATGAGGAAAGGCCCATCGCCCATACCGCACCGAGGCCAAGATAGGCTGCCGCGCCAGCCGCACGGTAATCCATGCGCAGGTCTTCGCGTCGCGCGAGTGCACGCACCAGCAAGCCGCCGAATACCAGCGAGAAGCCCCACGACAGCAGTGACGCCAGCATGCTGACCAGGCCGACGTAGCAGATCGCGCCGCGACCGGTGCGCGGCACGCGCGCGAGCAGATCGATGAAGCGCGCGACCACGGGCGCGGTCGCTACCACGTAGCCGCCGATCACCACGAAAGCCATCTGCATGGTGAAGGGGATCAGGCTCCAGAAGCCATCGCCAAAAGCATTCACCGTTACCGTTGGTGTGGCGCCGAAACCTAAGGCTGCAGCCGCCACCACGATCACGCCAAGTGCCGCAAACACCCAGGCGTCGGGAAACCAGCGCTCAGCCCAGGCTGAACTGCGCAATGCCGCGCGCGCCAGTGCACCTTCTTTAGCCGTTTGCATAAGCCGCCTCCCCAAATGGGGCGATGGTCGGCCAATGCCTTGGTGCGGGCAATACGATTTTGGTCGCAAGTAGACGGTAAGCCGCGATAGATGGCTAGTCCTCTTCCCAGGTGGGATTTGACGTCATCTACCGCGGGACGGCGGCTGCTACGTCTTGGTGCGCTGCTTGAACATCGTGATGATGCCGACGCCGACCAGGATGATCGCCATGCCTGCGAGGTCATACGGTCCGACGTGTTCGCCTGCGAACATCACACCGAACAGCACGGCGACCGGTGGATTGACGTACGCGTAGCTGGTCGCCACGGCAGGCCGTGCGTGCTTCAGCACATAGAGATAGGCGCTGAACGCAACGAGCGAACCGAAGACCACCAGATAACCTGCCGCCAGTGTGGCGCGCAGCGTCGGCTGTGCTGGCAGGTGTTCGCCGGTGCCGAAGCCCACCAGCAATAACGCGATACTGGCGCAAAGCATTTGTGCGGCGGTGTTCATCGGTCCCGCTGGCATGTCCTGGCGCTTGCTCCAGATCGAGCCGAAAGCCCAGCTGCCAGCCGCGACGATCAGCGCGATCGCACCCAGCCGCGATGCCGACAGCCCGGTGCCAAGATTCAGGACCACGACACCGGCAAAACCAATCAGCAGGCCGATGCTTTCGCGCCGGCTGGGCCATTGCCCGTACATGCCCGAGAACAGTGCGGCAAATAGCGGCATGCTGGCGACCGCGACCGCCGAGATGCCAGAACTCACACTCTGCTCCGCGAAACACACCAGGCCGTTACCGAAGCCAAGCAGGAGCACGCCGGTAATCGCCGCATTGCGCCATTGAAGCGGCGTTGGAGTGGCAACACCGCGCAGTCGCAGAAAGCCAAACAGCAGCACGCCGGCGCAGAGGAAGCGCACACCTGCGAGCAGGAACGGCGGGTAGCTTTCCAGCGCGTAGCGAATGCCCAGGTAGGTCGAGCCCCAGATGACGTACAGCGCAAACAGCGCGAGCGGAATCAACACGCGCGGATCGGCGAGGGGAGCTGACACCGCGCTGGCGGCGGGTGTGGGAGACGAGTCGGTCATGAGCGAGGACTGGGGAGTAGACATCGCGGCGCGGATGCTCGGACTAGTCTAACGGCTGTCCAAGATAATTCGTGGCGAAGCCCGGCAGTAGTGAGCTCTTTGCAAGACAGACTTGAGATGCGATCAAGGCAGGACGCGTCCCCAGCACGCGGGAGCGTTATTTCCTCGGACTCTATGTGCGGAGTCATCGCTACCCGGAGTCACGCGGCGAATACTGCGCGTGACGGCAATTCGGGGGAGGCTTAGCTGGTTACCTTTGATCTTGCGCCGTCGTGCAGCACCGCGGCTCGGATGCCATCAGGCTAGCAACAGAGATGGAGGGTAGCGGCTTAGTGAGCGGCCGGGCCGGTCTGGCGCAGCACCACGAACTCGCCTTCCAACACTTCCGGCTTGTGCACGCCCGCCGCGGTACGCTTCGCATCACGGCCGCGTGTCCACTGGCGCAGAGCCAGTAGCAAACCGCCGCCGACCAGCAGCACGCTGACCACCACCAGCCCGAACACCAACAGCACGCCTATCACGGCCACGCCCACCAGCAGGGACAGGGCACGGACCAGCGGGTGGCGGGAACGACGCGGAGAAGGCAGCACGAAACGCATGTGTTAAAAATCCGTGTGGTAAAATCAACGACTTACGCGTGCAACGATGGGGCTTTCGGGCCTGAGAGACAAGTGCCGATGGATACAGTAATCCCGATACAGCCCCTTTGCCGACTGGACGATATTCCCGATGGCGAGGCCATTGCCGTAGACGCTTCCCTGCCCGAGGGCGAGGAAAGTCTCATCCTTGTTCGCCGAGGCGAGGCCGCACATGCCTACCTCAATATTTGTCCGCACGCGGGGCGCAGGTTGGACTGGGCGCCCGGGAAATTCCTGTTGAAGGACGGCATCCTGATCTGCGCCGCGCATGGCGCGAGCTTCCAGGCGGGAGATGGTTTGTGTGTGGGCGGACCGTGTCGCGGCGATCGTCTGCGCGCAGTGGATGTGGCCGTAGTGGACGGCGAAGTGCGCCTGGTGTGATTCGTCAGCGGAACATCAGGTTGATCGCCACCAGGGTGATCAACAGCACGATGGCGGTCAGCGGCAGGCCGACGCGCAGGAAGTCCTTGCCGCGATAGCCGCCGGGACCCGCCACCATCATCAGGGCCGGGTGGCCGGAGCTGAGCAGGAAGGTGTTGGACGAGGACACCGCGACGATCAGCGCGTAAGCCGAAGGATTGCCGCCCGTGGCCACCGCCACACTGATCGCGATCGGCACCATCATCACGGTGGCGCCGACGTTCGACATCACCTGCGAGAACATCAGGGTCAGTATCGCCAGTGACAATTGCAGCAGCCACGGTGAGGCGCTGCCCAGATGCTGCAGCACTTCCTGTGCGATCCATGCGGCGGTGCCGGTGGCATCCATCGACCAGCCCAGCGGAATCAGGCAGGCGGTGACGAAGATGGTCTTCCAGTTGATCGCTTTGTAAGCCTCGTCCATGTTCAGCACGCCGGTGAGCAGCATGCCGATGGCGCCGGTCATCATCGCCACGGAAAGGTCGAGGTGAGTGAACAAGGCCAGGCACTTGGCCAGTACAAAGAAGCCCACGGCCTGCCAGATCTTGCCGGGGCGTTGCTCTTCTTTCGGGATGTCGGTGACGACCACCAGGTCCTTATCTTCCGTAGCCAGCCCCAGATCGCGCCAGCTGCTGTGCAGCACCAGCGTGTCACCGGCGCGCAGGCTCACCGAACGCACATCGTCGCGGAACACTTGATCGCCACGATTCACCGCCAGCACCGAGATGCCATAGCGTTTGCGCAGTCGCAGCTCGCCGACACTCTGCTTGATGAAGCGCGAGCTCGGGGGGATCACTGCCTCGGAAATACCGGCGCGAGTCGGGTTGAACAGCTCGCCCAATTGCCGCATGCGTGGCGAGAGTTTGCACAACTGATTGTTGGCGAACTGATTGAGCTGCTCGCGCGGGCCCAGCACACCCAGTACCGAACCCACCCAGATCACATGGTCGACCGGCGGTGCCATGCGCGACTCGGTGCCGCTCTTGATCGCCAGGATCAGTGGTGCGCCGTACAACTGCTCGACTTCACCGATACTCATGCCGACCAGCGGGCTCTCCGCGGTGACCGTCAGCTCGGCCGTTTCGCCGACGATGCCGTAGGTCTCGGCAAAGTAGCTCTCGGTACGACCGGGCGTGACTTTGAGACGCTCGTCCTCACGCTCCGGCAGCAGCTTGCGCGAGAACAGGTAGAAAAACAGCACGCCCGTCAGCGCCAGCACCAGGCCGACCGGGGTAACGCTGAAAAGGCCGAACTTGGGAATCGTGTGCGCGCCCGGTGGCAGGTTCGCGTTGGCGCTGGCGATCAGATCGTTGAGTACGATCAGCGGCGAGTTCGCGATCAGCGTGGTGTTGGTGGCGGTGAGGATGCAGAACGCCATCGGCAGCAACAGCCGCGATATCGGCACGCCGGTACGCGCGGCGAGTCGGCTGGTCACCGGGATCATCAGCGCTGCTAGCGCCTGACTGGGAATCACCGCGCTGAACAGGCTGGTAACCAGGTTGATCACCACGCCCAGGCGCGACTCGACGCCGCGCGCCATGCGCATCACAAAGTTGGCGGTAAGGCCGAGCACGCCGGCGCGGTCCAGTCCCGCGCCCATGATCATGATGGCGATGATCGCGATAACCGCGTTACCGGCGAAGCCGTTGAACACCCGTTCGGAGGGAATCAGGCCGGTGAGGCCGATCACCACCACCACCAGCAAGGCCACCATGTCGGCGCGGATCCACTCCAGCACCAGCATCAGCATGGTGAAGCCCACCAGCCCGAGTACCAGGATCATTTCGGGGGTGAGCGAGAGTCCCACTAGCTGGCGCCCTTGAGAGCCAGCGAACTAAGGTGGATGCGATTGTGCAGTGGTTGCTTCACGCTGCGACGGCTCGTCCCTGTTTAAGCGGCGAGTATAAGCGTGGTGGCGCAAGAGCTGGTGAATCGATGCCTACGCTGTGAGGCGTTGTGCAGTTGCGGCGACGCGTTCGATAGGCATGGTTGCCGGTAGGGGCCCACCCTGTGGGCGACAAATCGGCGGGATCGCCGATTTGCACAGCGAAGCAGCCAAACGGGCGAGGGCCATGCATGGCCGAGTGAAGCGGACGCAAGGGCCGCGCGTGATGTGCAACATCGTGGATTGGCGTCGATACGAAGGCGGTCGCGCACAGGGTGCGCTCGTACCGTCGATAGTGACTATGCCTTGCGGTACAGCAGATCCCACACGCCATGCCCCAGTTTCAGTCCGCGCCGCTCGAAGTGGGTCTCGATGCGCCACTCAGGCTTCTCGGCGTACTGGCCTGGACCAAGTTGATTGCGCCAGTCCGGCGCGGCTTCCATCACTTCAAGCATGTACTCGGCGTACGGCTGCCAGTCGGTGGCCAGATGCAGCAGGCCATCCGGCGCCATGCGCGAAGCGAGCAGAGCGACGAATTCGGGCTGGATGATGCGGCGCTTGTTGTGGCGCTTCTTGTGCCAGGGGTCGGGAAACCAGATGCGCGCCTCGGCCAGTGTGCCGGGGGCGATCTCGTGCTCCAGCACCTCGACGGCATCGTGTTTGTAGAGGCGCACATTGCTCGCATCGCGGGCGGCGAGCGCGTTCATCAGGCGGCCCACGCCGGGGCCATGCACTTCGATGCCGAGATAGTCGCGCGCCTGGTCGTGCTCGCTGGCCCATGCAAGCGCCTCGCCGTTGCCGAAGCCGATCTCCATCACCAGTGGCGCCTGGCGGCCGAAGCGGGCGGCGTAGTCCTGCGCCGTACCGGTGTAGTCGATGCCGAAGCGGGCCCAATGCTCGTCGAACGCCCGCTGCTGAGCAGGTGTCATGCGGCCCTCGCGGAGCACGAAGCTGCGGATGCGGCGCATGTATTCGGGCTTGCTGGCGTCGTCGTGGGTCATGGGAATTCCGGGAGGGAAGCTATAGCTTTTTTGCTCCTCCCCCTGCTCGCGACGCAAAGCTAGTCCCGTGGGACAGGGGGAGGTTGGGAGGGGTAAGCCCTGGAGCCGAGCTTTCACGATTTACGTGAGGGGCTTGACCCCACCCCGACCCTCCCCTGCTGCACGCAGGGGAGGGAGGAATACTCAACCAATCGTGCCGTCGATCGGGCTCGATGCGGAGGCGAAGCGCTTGCGCGGAATGCGCCCGGCGCGGAACGCAGCGCGGCCGGCCTGGATCGCCAGCTTCATCGCATGCGCCATCAGCACCGGATCTTTCGCGCCAGCGATGGCGGTATTCATCAGCACGCCATCGCAGCCCAGCTCCATCGCAATTGCCGCGTCCGAAGCGGTGCCCACGCCAGCGTCGACGATGATCGGTACCTTGGCGTTCTCGATGATCTCGAGCAGGTTGTAGCGGTTCTGGATGCCCAGGCCCGAGCCAATCGGCGCGGCCAGCGGCATCACGGCGACACAGCCGATCTCTTCCAGGCGCTTGGCCAGGATCGGGTCGTCGCTGGTGTAGACCATCACGTCGAAGCCGTCGGCGACCAGGGTCTCTGCCGCCTTGAGGGTTTCCACCACGTCGGGGAACAGCGTGCGCTGGTCGCCCAGCACTTCCAGCTTCACCAGCTTGTGGCCGTCCAGCAGCTCACGCGCGAGCTTGCAGGTGCGTACAGCGTCGACCGCGTTGTAGCAGCCGGCGGTGTTGGGCAGCAGGGTGAATTCTTCCGGCGGCAGTGCATCCAGCAGGTTGGGCTGGCTGGCATCCTGGCCGATGTTCACGCGGCGGATCGCCACGGTGACGATCTCGGCGCCGGCAGCCTGCGAGGCGCGGCGGGTCTCGTCGAAATCCTTGTACTTGCCGGTGCCAGTGAGCAGGCGCGAGCCGTAACTCTGGCCGGCAATGATCAACGGGTCGGTGGTGTCGGGGGTTTTGGTATTCATTACGAGGCCTTGGGGCTGGCGGCGTGGCACGGACAAACGCGAAGATCAGCCACCGCCGATGGCGTGGACGATCTCGATCTGGTCGCCTTCGGCCAGCACCCATGTGATGTGCATGCTGCGAGGGACGATCTCACGGTTCACTTCCACCGCCACGCGGCGGTCGCCGTAGCCGGCTTCCTGCAGCAGTTGGGCGACGGTGGTTCCGTTGGCGCAGTCACGGGGGCTGCCATTGAGCGTGATTTGCATCCGCCTATTGTAGCTGCTGCGGCCTGAGATGCCGGTTCCCCAAAGAAAAAAGGCCCGGCGTGGGCCGGGCCTTTATCTCAGTTGTGCTGTTCGTCCTTGTTGCGTGGACGATGCTCGTCGCGGTTCGCGGGTGGGTTGTTGTGGGGCTGCTCGCGAGGCTGCGGGTTGTTTTGCGGCATGGGCTGCGGGCGCGGCGGCGGCTGATAGGCACGGGGTTCGGGCTGCGGCTCGCGCATGCGGGGCATCGGCTGTTCCATGCGTTGCGGCTGGGGCTGGGGCTCCATGCGCGGTTGCGGCTCGGGACGCTGCTGGGCCTGATAGGCCGGACGCGGCGCCGGGCGTTCGATGCGCTGGTTGTCGAAAGGCGCCGCGTTGCCGATATCACGGCCACGGGGTTGCGGTACCGGCTCGTTGCGAGGTGCGGCCGGGGCTGGCCTCTGCTCAGGCGCGCTTTCCAAACGCGGGTTGCGGGCCTGCGGGTTGTCCTGCGCGCGGTTGTAGTGCGGCACGTCTGGCAGGTTGCCGCGCTGTTGCTGCTCCTGGGCGGCCTGTTGTGCCGCGCGGGCGCGGTCCTCCTGCGCATTGGGTATGTAGCTCACGCCCGGTCGCGGTGCCTGATTTTGTGGGAGTGGCGCGCGGTCGCCGCGATTCGGCAATGCCTCGCGCCCCGCGGCATCCAGGTTGGCGTTCGGATGAGCGAAGCGGGCCGAAGGCAGTTCATTCGGGCGCATGGTCGGGCGATTGCCCGCCGCGTCCTCGGCGCGGCGCATGTCCGCAGCGTTGGGGACGGGCGGCTGTGCCGCAGTGTTGGGCATCTGACGATTACCCACTGGCGGCAGGCGAGCCGGCACCGTGGCTACATTGCCGGCTGCGGGTGCGGTGTTGCCTGGCGCCGGGCGGCCGGGGTTCGCCTGGGTATTGAGCAGGCGAACGTTGGTGGGTGCGGCTATGGCTGCAGGACGCTCAAAGCGGTTGGGGCGTGCATTGTCCGGCCCAGCCAGCGGACGGGTGGCGGCACTCGGCGGCGGGGCGCGGCGGGCGACGACTTCACGCTGAAAGCCGGCAGCCGGCAATGGCCGTGCCTGCGGATTGCGTGGCGGCGCAAAGCTGGCTTGATTCGGACGGATGGCGATACCTCGCGGCAGCACTGGCGCGGCGGCCAGCTGGTGCGGATCGACCTGCACCAGATTGCGCTGCACGTTCTTCGCCGAAGCGAAATTCTGCCCGGACATCGCGGTCAGGCCGCGCGGCGCATCGCGATTCACGTAGGCCATGCGCGGCTGCGGTTGTCCGTTGCGGAAGTAGTTGTACTGGTTGTTGATGTTGTTGATGATCGTGGTGTGGTTGTAGGTGTTGTGGACGTTGATGTTGGTGACGTTGACGTTGGTGTAATAGTTGCGGCTCGCGCGGTACCAAGGGTTGTAGACCTCGCGCGGACCCAGCGGGAACCAGCCCACCGGTGCGCCGCCGCCGATCCCGATCGACACGCTCCAGTTGTTGCCGCCGACAAAGGCCACCAGCGCCGGCGCATAGACCGGACGCACTGCGATCGGTCCCGGTACCCAACCCCAATTGCCGCGCACATAGGCCCAGCGTCCGTAGTGATAAGGCGCGAAGCCCCACGGTGAGTCGTCCACCCAGGTCCAACCCCATGGCCCCACATAGGCCCAGTGGCCGGTGCGGTAGGGCGCCCAGTCGACGGCAACGTGGGCCGGGTACCAGACGGCGCCGTAGTCGGGGTCGTCGCGCCAGTCGCCGTAGTTGTCCAGATCCTGATAGCCCACGACTTCTTCCGAAACATAGCGGCGGGTCGGCGACTGCTCGTAGCGTTGATCGCGCTGGTAGCACCAGTCGTCGAAGGCATCGCCGCGGCCACCCATATCGCTGAGCGTCACATTGTTGAGGGAGGAGTCGCCGAACTCATAGCGCGTACCGGCATCCACCTGGCGCTGAGCATTGTTCTCGCCGTAAACCATGGCGTGACCGCGGAAGGCGGTGACTTCCGTCGTGCGGCCATCGCGGTCGACGTCCACACGAAAGGTGCCGGGCTGGTCGACCACCAGGGCCACGGTCGGCGTGTCGATTTCGTAGCTCTGCCCCTGGCTCAGATTGCGTATGGCGAGATTGAGCGAGCCCTGGGTCAGTTCGACCTGGGCCATCTGATCGTTGAGATCGAGAAAGCCGAAATCGGTGCCCTCGGCCATGCGCAGGCTGCCGCCGCCGAGCTCAAGCTCGGCCCGGCCGCCCTGGCCGGTGGAAAGACGGTCGCCGGTAGTCAGCGGGCGATTGACGCTGGCGTCGCTCCAGTCCTTGGACCCGGAGGGAAGCAGGCCCAGATCGCCGGACATATAGGAAAGACGCGCGACGCGCGACGGCGGGTCGCCCGCGTCGCTATCCGTTTGTGCCTGCGCCAGGCCGGCCGCGCAGCACAGAAGTGACGTGGCCAGCAGCGGCAGGGCGCGCAGAAGAGTACGGGAGTAGATGCGCATGACGTGCTCCATGAACGCGATGCATTTGGTGAGGTCCGTCCGGAGAAACGTGTGTGGGGTACCGGGCGCTGACGGCCCGATTATGCGCACGCGTTTTTCTGTGCAGCGCGTGTTGACCCGCTTCGTCGGAGGAGCGATTCAGCCGGCCGCCATGTGCGGTTCACCACGCATTAGGCTGTGCCTCAGCGATGGCAAAGCATCAGTACCGGCGAGGGATGGTTCCAAACTCCGCGGGTCCCGGGTTACCATCCGCCGACGTTGCGGGTGTAGCTCAATGGTAGAGCTGTAGCTTCCCAAGCTACTGACGAGGGTTCGATTCCCTTCACCCGCTCCAGCTCCGCTCCGTTCCCCACTGAGCCCTCCTTCCCCCGAAACCCTGCGTGCGCTGAAGATGGCGGATGTGATTACCCTCGGTTGGCGGGAGCGCTTGGCATTGCCAGAGCTCGGCATCGCCACCCTCAAGGCCAAGCTCGATACCGGCGCGCGCAGCAGCTCGCTGCACGTCGACACGCTCGATAGTTTCGAGCGCGACGGCGCCATCTGGCTGCGTTTCACCGTCAGCACAGGACGCAAGCATCGCTTGAGTGTGCAATGCGAAGCGCCGGCACTCGATCGCCGCGTGGTGACCGATACCGGTGGCCGGCGTACCGAGCGCTGGTTCATCCGCAGCGAGGTGTCGCTGGCCGGCCAGCGTTTCAGCGTCGACATCAATTTGACTGACCGCCGCCATATGCTGTTTCCCATGCTGCTTGGCCGTACGGCCTTGCTGGGCCGCTTCGCGGTGGATCCGGCGCTCTCCTATACCCAGCCGCGGGCTTTGCCCGCGGTCACGGATACCCCATGAAGATAGCCATTCTTTCCCGCAATACCCGTCTGTATTCCACCCAGCGGCTGGTGGAGGTGGCGCGCGAGCGCGGCCACGTTGTCCGCGTGCTCGATCCGCTGCGCTGTTATGTGCGCATCGCGCCGGGGGATGTGGCGATCCGCTACAAGGGCAAGCCGCTGCGCGACATCGATGCGGTGATCCCGCGTATCGGCACCACCAGCACCTTCTATGGCACTGCGGTGCTGCGGCAGCTGGAAATGATGGGCGTGTACACACCCAACCCGTCCGACGCGGTGCTGCGCGCGCGCGACAAACTGCGCGCCTTGCAGATCCTGGCCGCGCAGGGGCTGGATATGCCGGTCACCGTGTTTGGCGATAACCCGGACGATACCTCCGACGTACTGGCCATGCTCGGCGACCCGCCGCACGTGATCAAACTCAACGAAGGCAGCCAGGGCACCGGTGTGGTGTTGGCCGAAAAGCGCAGCGCCTCACAGAGCGTGATCGAGGCCTTCCGCGGCCTCTATGCCAACTTTCTGGTGCAGGAGTTCATCGGCGAAGCCAACGGCAGCGATCTCCGTTGCTTCGTGGTGGGCGGCAAGGTGGTCGCCGCCATGCAGCGCGATGCCAGCCCCGGCGAGTTCCGCGCCAACCTGCATCGTGGCGGCACCGCGTCGGCCGCCGAGCTCAGCGCCGAAGAAAAGCAGATCGCGGTGCGCGCGGCCAAGGCGCTGGGACTGGGCATCGCCGGTGTCGATCTGCTGCGTTCCAAGCGCGGCCCGTTGATCCTGGAAGTGAACGCCTCGCCCGGCCTCGAAGGCATCGAGGCGGCCACCGGCGTGGACGTATCCGCCCACATCATCAAGCACCTGGAACAGCGCGCGAAAAAGTGACGCGGTCGTCGTGCGTCGTACCCGTGCTGAACGGTTAACAGCGAAGTGAGTACGGGTTAACTCCACCGTAACTCCACCCGCCCTATAAAGTCCCCACTGCAATTTGCTCGGCACTTCAACCGCTAAGGTCTAGTGACAGCAGATTACGGTATCGGGGCAGTAGCTTGGGCCCGGACGCAGCGACCTCGTCGCGTGCCCGGGCCTTTTTCTTTGCCGGCATTCAGCTAGTCGTTCACCCAGCGCCACCTACCGCGATGCAAGCTTGTTAAGCTTGACGCCATGGCCGGCTGGGTGCCGGCGGCGACACGGAGTGGCGTATGCGCGTACTGGTGATCGAAGACAACAGCGATATCGCTACCAATATCGGTGATTACCTGGAAGATCGCGGCCATGTGGTCGATTTCGCCGGCGACGGCGTGACCGGGCTGCACCTTGCGGTAGTTCATGATTTCGACGTGATCGTGCTGGATCTGACTTTGCCCGGCATGGACGGCCTGGATGTCGCGCGCAAGCTGCGCCACGAGGCACACAAGCAGACTCCGGTATTGATGCTGACCGCGCGCGACGCGCTGGAACAAAAGCTCACCGGTTTCGAGTCCGGCGCCGACGACTACATGACCAAGCCGTTCGCGCTGCAGGAACTGGCCGCGCGTCTCGAAGTGCTGGCGCGCCGTGGCAAGGGTCCGCAGAGCCGCGTGCTGAAAGTGGCTGACCTCACCTACAACCTGGATACCTTGACTGTCACCCGTGAAGGCAAGTCGATCCAGCTCAACCCGATCGGTCTGAAGCTGCTGCAAGCCCTGATGGAAGCCAGCCCTTCGGTGGTCACGCGACAGGATCTGGAGCAGCGCGTGTGGGGCGAGGAATTGCCCGACAGCGACAGCCTGCGCGTACACATCCACGGCCTGCGCGCGGCGATCGACAAACCTTTCGACAAGCCGCTGATCCACACGCGGCACGGTATTGGGTATCGCATGGTCGAGCCGGATGCGGTCCAGGCGTAAGCTTCGTTTTCGTCTGGTCGTCTCGTTCGCGCTGTTCGGTTTTGGCCTCAGCGCGCTGTTTGCCGTGGCGTCGCTGGATATCCGCACACGGGTGGAAAATCAGCTGATCACTTCGAGTCTTCAGGACGAGGTGGATCACCTGAATACACAAGTTCTGGAGCACCCGGATCGAGCGCCTGCGTTCGACATTGTGAAGGCGGCCTCGTGGAGCGACCGCACCATCTATAAAGCACCGTTGACCTGGCAGAACCTGGATACCGGTGTCCATGATGTTTATGAAGCCGGCCCCGACGGGCGCCAGCGTCATTACAAGCTCGCCGTACGTCGCAAGGACGGCATTATCAGCTTCCTGCAATACGACGTTTCACGCGATGAGCTTGGCAAGCGGCAACTATTGCTTGCCGTTATCGGTGCGGTTTTCCTGTTTGGCCTGCTCTCGCTCGCCCTTGGCCTGTGGCTGTCGCGCAAAGTGCTCAAACCGGTAACGCAGCTGGCGGAACGCCTACGCCATTTCCGTAAAAACGGCAAAGCCGAGCCGCTGGCACCGCATTTCGCTGACGACGAAGTCGGTGAGCTAGCCCTGGCGCTGGACGAATACTCCAATCGCCTCACCGCCATGGTGGAGCGCGACCGCGAGTTCAACTCCGATGTGAGCCACGAATTGCGCACGCCGCTGGCGGTGATCGCCAGCACCACGGAATTGCTGCAAGGCTCGCCCGATCTCACCGACAAACTGCGCGAGCGCCTCAAGCGTATCGAGCGTGCATCGCGCCAGGCGACCGAGATGATCGAAGCGCTGCTGCTGCTGTCGCGCGCGGAGCGTCGTGGTCCCACGCGCGGTGAAACCACCGAGGTTGCCAAGGTCGCGTCGGATGTGATCGAAAGCCAACGCCCGCAGATGCGCGACAAGCCGCTGGAAGTGGAGCTGGTGGTGCACTCATCGCTGAGCGTCAACGCGCCCGCGTCGGTGCTGTCCGTCGCGCTCACCAATCTGATTGGCAACGCCATCAAATACACGCTCGAAGGCACGGTGACCGTACTGGTGGAGAAGGACCGCATCGACGTGATGGATACCGGTCCGGGCATCAAGCCGGAAGACGCCGAGCGCCTGTTCCAGCGGGGTGTCCGTGGTGAGGGCGCGGGCGGCAGCGGCGCGGGGCTGGGGCTGGCCATCGTGCGCCGCCTGTGCGAACTCTACGGTTGGGACGTGTCCATGCGTCCGCGCGCCGACACTAATGGCGCCATCGCCAGCATCGTATTTCAATAATATTTCGCTCGGTGCGGGGCGCCGGGCGCATGCGTTTTTAAATGCATTAATCGGTTGACAAGCATTTCATGTTTGATCTGTTAATGCGTTTAGATAATCCGTTCCTTGACGCGGATTTCATCTAGTTGAAAATGGTGTGTATTGATCCGAATCGTCGTTCGGTAACATTTCACCATTAATTCCGCATTTCGAGAAACAAATACTGCTGCGTTGCACAAAGCGTGACGCAATGCACGCTTGCCCCCGTGGACAAATTCCAGGTCCGGCATGGACACTCATTGCCGAGAGCGGTTAGGGGCCTTTGTTTCCGCGTATCTCCATCTACGCTAGGCGGAATCCCCATTCCGTTATCGAGTGATAATCCAGTGAACGGTCATGCCTGATGTCGGCGCCTGAAAGGTGGCGATGCGGACGGCTGCGCATATAGAAAAATAATGTCACGCGGGATTTTGAAACTTGGCCGATATCGGCCAGGGCGGCCGTGTTCGGCCGCGATTATGGGCGGGATTCCCGGCCAAGGCTAATCCAGAGTCCGGGCAAATACAGCCGGTAATTGTTTTTCGCGGCGCAGTGGATGCGTGCGGCGATGGCGGTGACAGGAGGTAATGCGATGAATGACAAGCGCGACGATACCCTGCCTTTGACGACCGCTCAGCGCGGCCTGTGGGTGAACCACAAAATAGACGCCGGCGGCGCGATCATGAATATCGCCGAGGCCGTGGAAATCTGCGGGCCGATCGAACCGGGGCTGTTTCGCCACGCGCTACATCGCCTCGCCGATGAGGCCGAGATGATGCGCACTCATATTGTTGAGCGCGACGGCAAGCCGAGGCAGGTGATCCGTCCGGTCTATCCGGGCAACTTCCCGTTCTTCGACATGAGCGCCGAGGCAGACCCGCGCGCGGCGGCCGAAGCCTGGATGCAGGATGAGTTCTCGCGGAACCCGGACCTGGAGCAGGACCCGTTATGGGCCAGCGCTTTGTTCAAGCTGGCCGACGAGCGCTACGTCTGGTATCAGCGCGCGCATCACATCGTGCTCGACGGCTATGGCGGGGGGCTGTTGGCGCGGCGCTTGGCGGAGCTGTACACGGCCTTGGTGGAAGGGCGCGAGCCCGTGCCGTGTGAGTTCAGCCCCGCGGCAACTGCCGTCGAGATGGAAACCGCGTACCGCCACTCGGATCGCTTCCGCCGCGATCGCGAGTACTGGATGGAGCAGCTGGCCGGGCTGCCCGAGGCAGTCACCCTGTCGCGTCACCGCCATCGTCCTGGCCTGGGCGACCGCCTGTGTCGCAGCACGGGTTACCTGCCGCCGGAAACGGCGCGGCGGCTCAGCGAGCTGGGCAAAGCGACGGGTGCGAGCCTGCCGCAGGTCCTGATCGGTCTGGTAGCGGCGTACTACCACCGCGTCACTGGCGCAGACGATCTGGTCTTCGGTATGCCCGTGTCGGCGCGGCTCAACGCCGCAGCGCGCCAGGCACCGGGAATGTTTGCCAACGTGGTGGCGATTCGCCTGCATTTCGCGCCGGGCATGACGGCCGCTCAGTTGTTCGAGCAAGTGTCGCGCGTCGTGCGGCAGGCGCTGCGTCACCAGCAGTACCGCTATGAAGATGTGCGTCGCGATCTTGCGCAAGTCGGCCAGGGGCGCAGCGTGGCCTGGCTGGGAATCAATATCGAACCTTTCGATTATCAGCTCGATTTCGCTGGCGCTGGCACGGTGTCGCACAACCTGTCGAACAGTTCGGCGGAAGACTTGATGGTGTTCGTCTACGACCGCGGCACGGATTCCGGCCTGCGGTTCGACCTGGACGCCAATCCATTGCTGTACGGCATGGAGGAGCTGGATGAACACCTGCGCCGCCTATGCCGCCTGATCGAGAGCGTGCTGGCCGATCCGTCCGTGCCTTTGCAGCAGGTCGATCTGCTGGGCGAGGAAGAGCGGCATCGTCTGTTGGTGGTGTGGAATGACACGGCCGGGCCGGTCGAACCGGTCGGCTTGCCGTCACGTGTCGCGCGGCAGGCCGCGCTGACACCCGATGCACCCGCGGTAATTTTCAGCGACATCGTGTTGAGCTATCGCGAGCTGCACCAGCGGAGCCTGCGCCAGGCGCGGCAACTGCTCGCCGATGGCATCGAACCCGGCGACATCGTCGCGGTAGCGTTGCCGCGTAGCGAACAGTTGTTGATCGTGCTGCTGGCCATCATGCGCACCGGTGCGGCTTATCTGCCGATCGACCCGGATGGTCCGGCCGAGCGCATCGCCTTGGTGCTGGACGACGCGGCGCCGATTGCCCTCATAGCGACCAGCGAGATCCACGGTCGCCTGGCCGTAGGCGGCGTAGCGCGGCTGTTGCCGGAGCAGGTCGACGCGTCCGCGTTGGATCAGCCGCAAGACGCAGATTTCAGTCGGCCTGACGGTATTGCCTATGTGCTCTATACCTCCGGTTCGACCGGCCGCCCCAAGGGCGTGGAGGTGACGCACGGCAATCTCGCCAACTTTCTGCAGGGCATGACGCTGCAGCTCAAACCCACCGCCGGCGACCGTTTCCTGGCCGTCACCACGGTGATCTTCGACATCGCGGGACTCGAGCTGTACCTGCCGCTGACGGTAGGCGCCTGTGTCGTGATGGCTGGCAACGGTGCCGCACAGCAGCCGCTGGAATTGGCGCGCCTGATCCAGCGCAGCGGCGTTACGCATGTGCAGGCCACGCCTTCGCTCTGGCGCATCTTGCTGGCCAGTCCGGAAACTCAGCTGACACAGGTGCATGCGCTGGTCGGCGGCGAGGCCCTCAGTGCGGAACTCGCCGCGCGGCTCAAGGCCGCCGCAGCACGGGTGACCCAGTTCTACGGTCCTACCGAAACGACGGTGTGGTCGACGGCATGCGAGCTCGAGGAGATCGGTTCCGGCACGCCGCCGATCGGACGCCCCATTCTCAACACCCGCCTGTATGTCCTGGATGCCGCGCGAAAGCCGGTGGTGACAGGCGCCATCGGTGAGTTGTGCATCGGCGGCGCGGGAGTGGCCAAGGGATATCTGCATCGTCCGCAGTTGACCGAAGAACGTTTTCCGCTCGATCCCTTCGCCGGCGACGGCAGCCGCATGTATTGCACGGGCGATCTGGTGCGCTGGCGCGACGATGGACTGCTCGAATTCATCGGGCGCGTCGATACCCAAGTGAAGATTCGCGGGCACCGCGTTGAATTGGGCGAGATCGAAAGTTTGTTGGCCAAGCACGTCGCGGTCGCCGCCGCGGCGGTGACCGCGACGTGCGATGCCAGTGGCACGGTGGCGTTGGCCGCCTATGTCGTGCCGCGCGAAGCCTTCGTGCTGGATCTCGACGAGTTGCGTGTGTTTCTGGGCCGCCGGCTGCCGGAGCACATGCTGCCAAGCAGCTTCACCGTGCTGGACGCCATGCCGCTGACACCCAGCGGCAAGCTCGACCGTCGCGCGCTGCCGGCGCCGGACCGTGCCGGCAGCGCGGCTTTCGTCGAGCCCGGTACCGCCATCGAACGCAAGTTGGCCGGGTTGTGGCAGCGTCTGCTGAGCGTCGAGCGGGTGGGCCTGCACGACAATTTCTTCGAACTCGGCGGAGACTCGCTGACCGCCATGGAGATGGTGGCGAGCTTCCCCGAGGAGTTCGGCATGGAGTTGCCCTTGGCTAGCCTGTTCGAAGCCTCCACGGTGGCCAGCCTCGCGGCCTTTATCGAACGGCTCAACGGCGGGCACGACGATCCGTTGGGTCAGATACTCGTGTTGCGCGCGCCACCCAAGTTGCGCGAGGTTGGCAAGGCGCAGCCGCGGCCGCTGTTCTGCATCCACCCGATCATGGGACTCAGCCTGGGCTTCTCCAGCCTGCTGCGCCATCTGGATCCCGCTGTGCCGGTATATGGTCTGCAGTCGCGTGGCCTGCGCGGGGACACGCGGTTGCCGGGTAGCATCGAGGAAGTGGCAGCCGATTACCTGACGCAGATCCGGAGCATCCAGCCGGAAGGGCCGTACCGGCTGGTCGGGCGTTCGCTAGGCGGCCTGATCGGCCACGCCATTGCCGGGCAGTTGCTGGCCATGGGCGAACGGGTAGAGCTGCTGGCCATGATCGACAGCTACCTGTTCACGACCAGCGAGCGCTCCCGGCCGCGCGAAGAAGCCAAGGAAGTACGGGCCGCCCTGAGTTTCCTCGGGCTGCACCATCACGCGCGCGAGAACGCGCCGCAGACCCTCAAGGAGCTGGCCGCCCTGCTGCTGCATGGCTATAACGCGCGCTCGATCCCGCTGGTGCAGGAGATCATCAAGAGCCATCCGCAGTTCATCGAGCACTTGTTCGCAGTGATGCGCAACAACCTGGATCTGGCGCGGCAATACGCGCCGCACAGGGCGGATCTGGATCTGCTCTATTTTCACGCTACCCAGAGCGAAGGCGACCTGGAGGGGATCCTCGATCATCGGCCCTCGGCGTGGCGGCCCTTTATCGCGCGGCGCATCGAAGTGCATGAGCTGGCCTGCCACCACGAGGCGGTATTGGATCCCGCATCGGCGGCGCAGATCGGCACGGTCCTGCGGCACCGCCTGTCCGACATTCTGGAGGAGCGCTTGCCAGCCGCACCGCCGGCGGGGCAGCCGGATTTCGCCGCGGTGTATGCCTGAGCGGGCGGCGGGCATGCATAAGCCCATCGTGATCTTCACTATCGGCACCCAGGGCGACGTGCGGCCTTGCGTGGCGCTGGGGCAGGGGCTGCGCCGCGCGGGGTATCCGGTGCGCATCGCGACCAGCGGCAACTTTGCCGGGCTGGTGCGCGAGGCGGGACTGGAGTTCTTCCCGCTGACCGCCGATTTCCAGGCGATGCTGGAGACCGACCGCAGCATCGCCGATCAGGGCCTGGACCTGCGTGCGATGGCGCGCATCTTCCGCGAGCGCTATGCGCAATGGGCCGTGCACTGGGTCGATGAAGGACTGGCGGCGAGCGAGAACGCCGGCCTGCTGATCGGGGTGAGCAACAGCACCTTGTTGGCCAAGGCCCTGTCCGAACGGCGCGGAGTGCCTTTCGCGATCGCGCGGCTGCAGCCGTTGACGCCTTCGCGCCTGCTGCCGCCCATGGTGCTGAGTGGTTCGCGCGAACGCCTGCCCGGCGCGCTCAGTCTTGCAGCACATCACCTGCTCTATCTGCTGGTGTGGCATGTGATGCGTCCGGCGATCAACGACATCGTGCGACCGCGGCTGGGCCTGCCTCGCTATCCCTGGCACGGTCCTTATCTCGGGCGCGGGGCGTTGGACGCCAAGGTGATCAACGGCTTCAGCCGGCACGTGCTGGCGCGGCCGACAGATTGGCCAGACAGCTCCCAGGTCACCGGCTACTGGTTTTTCGATCCGCCGGCATGGACCCCGCCGACCGACCTTGGCGACTTCCTCGCCGCAGGACCGAAGCCGGTTTATATCGGTTTCGGCAGCATGGTCAGTAATCAAGCTGCGGCGTTCACCCGCACCGTGCTGGACGGCGTGCGCAAGAGCGGCCAGCGCGCGGTGTTCGCCGCCGGTTGGGGCGGCCTGGACATCGCCGAAGGGGTGCTGGACGAACAAATCTACGGCCTGCGCCAGGCGCCGCACGACTGGCTGTTCCCGCGTATGGCCGCTGCTGTGCATCACGGCGGCGCGGGTACGACGGCGGCGGCCGCGCGCGCAGGCATTCCCTCGGCCATCGTGCCCTTCTACGGCGACCAGCCATTCTGGGCGCGCTGCCTGCAGCGTCGTGGCGTGGCACCACCTGCGCTGGATCGCGAGCATCTGGACGCGAACGCCGTGGCGGCGGCGCTGGCCGCGATGCGGCAGCCGTCCATGATCGAGGAAGCGGCGGCGCTAGGCCGAGCGGTACGTGCGGAAGATGGCGTGGGCGAGGCGCTGCGTCAGTTGCGGCGCTGGGGCTTGCTCGGCGAGCCGGCCGCCATCGAAGCATCCCAAGGACAGGCATGGAGCGTGGCATGACGGCTAGGCGTCCCTTCACGTTGTTCGAGCGCGGCATGTATTTGGACGGCCAGCGACCCGTCGCCCTGGTGCTGCCGGCAACCCTGGCCGGCGCACTGGATGAGGAGCGCTTGCGCCTTGCCCTGGATCGCGTGCAGGCCCGGCACGCGGTGCTGCAATGCCTGGTGGAGCACGCCGCCGACGGGCATCCCTGGTTTGTGCAGCAGGCAACACCTCCGCCCATCGCTCTGCGTATCGTTGAGCGACAGACCGAAGACGATTGGCAGGCGCAGGCACGCCTCGAGTGCGAGCGCTTGTTCGACGGGCAGCGCCAACCGCTGGTTCGCCTGGTCTGGCTACGCGGTGCAGAGCGCAGCGAGTTGTTGCTGAGCTGCCATCACTGCATCTGCGACGGCCTGTCGGCCGTGGGATTGATGCACGACATCCTCACTGTCTGTGGTCGGCCCCATTCGAAACTCGGGCGCCGTTTCGCGCTGGGCAACAGCGAAGATATCGTGCCGCCCGAGGCGCAGGGCGACCGTTGGCTGCAGCGACGCGCGCGCTGGAAGGCTGCACTGTTCGCATGGCTGATCCGCCTGCAGCGGATCGGCCCGCCGTTGAGTTACGGTCCAGCGTATACCTTGCGCTGGTCGATCGAGCCCGCGGCGACGCAGGCGCTCGTGCGGCGTAGCAAGCAGGAAGGCGTCAGCGTGTTTGCGACCCTGAGCACCGCTTTCATGCTGGCCTGCTGGTCGGTGCGCGGCGCCCGCGGCGTGGACAAATTCGTTGCGCCGGTCGATGCGCGACGTTACCTGCCGGCACTGCAAGGCGGCGCGCTGTTCACGATGGCACCGACGGTGCAGCTGTCGTTCGGTAGCCGCAAAACCCTGGCCGAGATGGCTGATTTCTGGGCTCTGGCGCGGGCCTTGAACGACGATATGCGTCGCAAGATCGACCGCCTGGCGCCCATGGTCTATGAGCGCCTGCTTGGCCTCGAAAGGCTGCATCCGCTGTTCGATCGCCTGATCGCCTATTCGCGATCGCGGCGAAGCGGCCGCAATGTCTCGCTGTCTTACCTGGGGCGGCTGGACGCCTCGACGCAGGACTACGGCAACCTCCACCTGGAAGCCATTCATGCTCCCTCGGCGCTGCTGGAGCCTACGCCCGCGAACCTGATCACCATCGTGGCTTTCGCAGAGCGGCTGGATATCGCTTTCATTTCGGATGAGAGTTCGCTTCCGCGCGCGCAGGCGGTGCAGATCCGCCAACTGGCGATGGAGCTGCTGCAGACCGCCATCGCATTGCCGGCTTCGGTCGCGTCCGGCATGAGTGCCGGCCCCTTGCCCGTGGAGAGCTTATGAAGCGCTACGGCCTGATCTTTGTGCTCTACCACCCCACCGAAACGTTCCTGCGCAATCTGGATAAAGCCGCGGCGGCGGGGCAGAACCTGATCGCCGTGGACAACTCGCCGCAGCCTGATCTGGCGCTCTACGAGTTGTTGCGGCAGCAGGGCATGACGGTGCTGCACAACGCCAATCGCGGCGGACTTGCGGGAGCCTACAACCGCGGTGCCGAGATGCTGCTCGAGCGCGGCTGCGAGGTGATCTTCCTGCTCGATCAGGATTCGGATATCGGCGAGAACTTCTTCGGCGCGATGATGCAGGCGTGCGAATGCATGGAACGCGAGGAATTCATCCTCGGCCCGAAGATCTACGAGATCAACCTCGAAAAATTCATGGTGGTGCTGTCACCCGGACGACGCTGGCCCAAGCTGATGAAGATGAGCGAGCCGACGGAAGGCCTGTTCGAAACTCTGTTCGTGATTTCCTCGGGCTCGGCGATTTCGGCGCAGGCCTATCGCCGCCTGGGCGCATTTCGCGAAGACTATTTCATTGAGTACATCGACATCGAATATGGACTGCGCGCCAACAGTCAGGGCATCCCGGTCTATATGAATGCGGCGGTGACGATGCGTCAGACCACGGGTGATATCGAGCGTCACGGCCGCATGTTCACCACCAATCATGCGGCCTGGAGGCGCTACTACGGCGCGCGCAACGGTGTTTTCACCCTGCGCATGTATCGGTCGCATTGGGCGCTGCATTGGCTGGGCGGCCTGCTGGCCCTGCATCAGTCGCTCAATGTCCTGCTGTTCGAGCCACAGAAACTGCGCAAGTTGCTAGCGGTCGCCTGGGGCTACCTTGATGGACGTCTGGGGCGGCTTGGTACGTTCGAAAGCCTGCATCCGCGTATCGCCTCGTTCTGCAGAAAGATGCCGACGCAACGCGAAACGTTGGCCGGTGGCTCGTCGGTCGCGGCGGAATAGCGGCCATGAAGCGCAAACTCACCACCATCGAACGCCTGATCGACGGCAACCTCAGTTATCAGCTCGCCATTGCCGGCGAGCTATCGATGGAACGCCTGCGCACTGCGCTGGACTGCGTGCAGAGCAAACATCCGGCGTTGCGCATGCTGATCCGCGAAGAGCGGGACGGGCTGTACTACGAGCTGGATGCGGCCGGGCCGGTGCCTTTGCGCGCGGCGATGTGCAGATCGGAGCCGGATCTTGCGCGCGAAATCGAGCGCGAGGAGGCGGTCGCTTTCGCCCCTCACGAGCCGCAGTTGCGTGTGGCTTGGCTGCGCACCGATCATGGCGGGCTGTTGCTGATCACTGCCGCGCACCGCATCTGCGACGGCATGAGCGTGCTGATCGTGGCAAAAGAGCTGCTCGGCGGGCTGCATCGCGAGCAAGCGCTACTGCCGTACGCGCCGGTCAGTCCCCTGGACGTCGCCGGCGCCGCGCATGGCACGGACGAGTGGAAGCGCCGCTTGGCCGCTGCGGCGATCAATGGTTTGATCGGACTGGTTCCGCCTTCGCACAAGCCGTTACGTCGCGATCCCGTGCGGCGGGAATGGCAAGTCGATACGGGACTGACTGCCGCCTTGAAGGACCGCTGCAGGCGCGAGCGAGTGTCGATGCATGCGGCTTTGCTGGCGATCCTCGATCAGGCCCTGCAAGCGGCTCTGGGCAAGCGCGCGCCCACGCGTATTGACAGTCCGATCGATGCGCGGCGCGGCCGGTTGCCCCTGCTCAAGGACGACATGCTGTTCTTTGGCGGCGGCAGCTTCAAGATCGCGGTCGGTCGTGAGCGCGGCGCCGATCTGTGGGAGCGGGCGCGCAATATCTATCGGGAGATGGGCGAGAAGATCGAGCAAGAGCTGCGAGACATTCCGGGCAAGTATCGCTTCTGCGAGATGCTCAAGCCGCCCTCGGACGACAAGGTCCGTTCCATCGTGCGGCTCGGTGATGCGTTGAGCCGCAACGGCAACTGGAACCAGTTTTCCTTTTCCAATCTGGGGCCGATCGATCTGGTGGGGCCGGATGCGCCGTTCCGCCTGGAGGAATTCAGCGTGTCCGTGCGCTCCTTCGGCGTGCGTATCCTTGGCTTGATGGCCTTTTCGCTGCACGGCCAGTTGCGCTTCGTCTACGTGGGCGAGGAGCAGTGCATGAGCCTGGCCGAGGTCGATGCACTGGAGCGCGCCTTCATGGAGCACTTGCGCGCGCAGGTCGCGCGTGGGGAACGCGCGACCGGGCTTGCGAGGGTGTTGGAGGTAGCGAGTGAATAGGTGGAACGCTGCGGCCAGCCTCCACTTCTCACCCGGCCCTATCTTGTACGCAGGGCAGGGAAATCACGGACGACGTGATGGGGCTGCTTACACCGGCTCCAGCCAGCCCCACTGATCGTTGGTCTTGCCGTTGAACAGGCCGAAGAACAGCTCCTGCATACGACGCGTGACACGTCCAGCCTTGCCGGCGCCGACCTGCTTGCCATCCACCGAGCGGATCGGGGTGATTTCAGCGGCGGTGCCGCACATCAGCAGTTCGTCGGCGAGATAGAGGAATTCGCGCGGGATATCGCGCTCGATCACTTCAATGCCGTCTTCGCGCGCCAGCGTAATCAGCGTGTGGCGGGTGATGCCGGTGAGGATCGAGGCGCTGGCCGGCGTGGTGTGCAGCACGCCGTCGAATACCAGGAACAGGTTCTCGCCCGCACCTTCACTGAGCAGGCCGGTGGACGCCAGCGCAATGCCCTCGCCGAAGCCGAGACGGCGCGCTTCACGCGCGATCAGCTGGCCGGAGAGATAGTTGCCGCCGGCTTTGGCGCCAGCCGGAATGGTGTTGGGCGCAAAGCGCTGCCAGCTCGATACGCAGGCGTCGATGCCGCTTTCCAGCGCCTCCGGCCCGAGATAGGGGCCCATCGGCCAGGCCGCCACGGCGACGTCGATCGGCGTTTCGGCCGACAGGCCGAAACCGCCCAGGCCGCGGTAAGCCACCGGGCGCAGATAAGCGGCGCCGAGGCCGTTCTTCTTGATCACGTCGCGACAGGCAGTGGCGATCTCATCCTGCGTATGCGGCAACACCATGTCGTAGATCTTGGCCGACTGATACAGGCGCTTCAGGTGATCCGTGAGACGGAAGATCGCGGCGCCGTCCGGCGTGGCATAGCTGCGGATGCCTTCGAACACCGACGAGCCGTAATGCAGCGCATGCGACATCACATGCGTGGTGGCTTCGTGCCAGGGCTTGATCTGGCCGTTCTGCCAGATCCATTCGGGATACTGCTGCGCCATGTCGGTTCTCCGGAAAAATGAGCGACATGATACCTGCTGCCGCTACAGCGGGCCTTTCAGCAGGCTTCCGAGGTATTTACTCGGCGTTGCGCAACCACAGGCAGCCGGAGCGGCGCACGATGGCGAAACGGGTCTCGTGCGGTACGCCGCTGCCGTCGGTGGCGGCGGTGCGCAATACCAGCTGGCGTTCGGTGGACGCGGGCGTGGGTGGCGGGGGCGGGGCGCTACTGCTGCTGCCCGCCATCGGCGTTGTATCGAGGTTGTATAGATCGTTGGCCGGCGGCGCGGCCGGCTGTTGCTCTGCACGGTCCTCGCCGAAGTCCAGCAAGGGCTGCTGCATCAGGGTGGTCAGGGCGCGGATATCCGCCACCGCGGCGTTGCGGCCATAGCCGCCCCACAGCATCAGTCCGGCCAGGCGATTGGGGTCGCGAGTGGCAAAGGCGTCGGTGACGCTCTGGCGCAGCTCGGCGATATTGGACGCACACAGAATCGGCGGCGGCACGCTGGCCGGCATGGTTGTAACACTGGGTGTGCTAGCGGGCTGGGGCGCTGGCTGCACCGGCGTTGCGTTCAGCGCAGCACACTGTTGATCAGTGAAAAGCGGATGACCATCGGCGCTGATGCATCGATGGATGCCGGCCTGGGCAAAGCTGGTGGCGGGATGCAGTGACACGCACAGCAACAGCAAGAAGACGAAGAAGGAAAGGCGCATCCCCCCAGCATACGCTGGCTGCACAGCGTCAACCGTGCAGCCGGTCCAGAATCGCCAGCGTCGCCTTGGCGCGGTTGAGTGTGTAGAAGTGCAGCCCGGGCGCACCGCCTTCTAGCAGGCGGCGACACAGCTGGGCAACGACGTCGGCGGCGAGCTCGCGGATCGATTCGACATCGTCCCCGTGCGCCTGCATGCGCTTGGCGATCCAGCGCGGAATCTCAGCGCCGCAGGCGTCGGAGAAGCGCTTGAGCTGGCTGAAATTGGAGATCGGCATGATGCCCGGCACGATCGGCACCTGCACGCCCAGTCGCCGCACGTCCTCCACGAAACGGAAGTACGCATCGGCGTTGAAGAAGTACTGAGTGATCGCGCCGTTGGCGCCGGCATCCACCTTGGTCTTGAAGTGCTGAAGGTCGATCAGCGCGTCGTCGGCCTGCGGGTGGGTTTCCGGATACGCCGCCACTTCGATATGGAAGTGATCGCCGCTGTGCTTGCGGATAAAGCTGACCAGTTCCGAGGCGTAGTGGAAATCGCCCGGCGAAGCCATGCCCGAAGGCAGGTCGCCGCGCAGTGCGACAAGGCGGCGATAGCCGGCCGCGCGGTAGCTATCCAGCAGATCGGCGATCTCGGCGCGCGTACCGCCCATGCAGGACAGGTGTGGGGCCACGTCGAGGCCGTGGTCGCGATGCAGGCGGGCCACGGTTTCGCCGGTGTAGCTGAGGGTGGACCCACCCGCGCCGAAGGTGACAGATACGTAATCGGGCTTACGCGACTTCAGCGACCTGGCGGCACGGTCCAGCTGGTCGCGCTGCTCTTCGGTCTTGGGCGGGAAGAATTCGAAGCTGATCGATGACATTGCTCGGGTCCGGCGGGCAGTGCACGGAGTATATATCTCTCCCTCGCGATAAAGCGATATATGCCCCGATGTGGCCATGGTAGGAGCGCACCCTGTGCGCGAAAGCCCTGCGCAGCAGGGCCGCTCTTTTCTCCGCATGTGGCAAAGACAGCCCTGCTGCGCAGGGCTTTCGCGCACAGGGTGCGCTCCTACAGGCGCCGCTTCAGTTGCTGCGAAATCACTTGCCCTGCGAAACGCAGCCCCGGCCGCGGGTCGTCAAGCCGGAACGAGTGGAAATGGGCGCTCGCCCATTGGCCCAGGATCGTGAGCATCGGCCCGCGCGCCGCGGACGACTGTGCGCGCACCGTGCTGAGATCGCGATAGAGATCCACGCAGCCCGCGCCGATTGGGTAGCTGGTCGGAGACCGCGTTACCGGCAGGCCCAGCGCATCCTGGTAGGCCATCTCGCAAACATTCACCCCGCAGCGCGCGGCGAACTCCACATACGTCCATGCGCGCGTATTCACCTCGAGGATGCGAAACACCCCGTCGCGCGCGTCGCGCTTGAACTCGGCGCTGAAGATGCCGCGGTACTGCAAGCTGGCCAGCAACGCCGTCATGTATTCGATGGGCGCCTGCACCTGCGCCAGCGGAATACTGCGGCAGTAGGAGCTGTTGCCGAAGTCCGGTGGCGAGATGCGGATGCGCTGCCGTGCGAACAAACCTGTCAGCACGCCGTCGCGATCGCGGAAACCATCGACAAAAAAATGATCGGCGGGTGTGCCTGGCACATACTCCTGCGCCATCAGCGTGAAGCCCTGTGCGTGCAAGCGCTGCCAGTTCTCGCGAAGATCTTCACGGCGCTTGACCCAGACACCCTTGACGCCGGTGACTTCGCTGAACTGCTGCGAGTTCACCGGCTTGATGAAGACGCGATCCAGCGATTCGAGCGGAATCGCCTCGATATCGGCGATCGTGTCGATGCGATACGTGCGCGGCTTGGGAATACCCAGCGTGTCGAGATGGGCGGAGAAGCGCGCCTTGTCCTGCAGGATTTCCTGGGTTTCGCGCGAGCTGGTGCTCAGTGAAAAGCGCGCGCCGAGATCGCTTTGCGGCAGGCCAGTCAGCCATAGCGCGGCGTCGTCGGCGCCCGGAATCAACACCGCGTGTTCGAGTGGGATGTCGCGCAGAGCTTCGTAACCCCGCGACCCTAGCGAGCCATCCCAGGGCGGCGACCCTGGCGTGGGATGGAACCAGCGCGAATGGGTGGTCAGATCATCGGCGGGGCAGGCGACATAAGCGGGAATGCCTGCGATATGCAGGCTGCGCAGAATGCCCAGCGCTGTGGCGCCACGGCCAAGCACGATCGCCGGCATTCGATATTGACGGAGCTCCCCCATAGGCACCATCCGGTTATCCAACGAAACGTCAGGGCGTCATCGTTTGTGCGGCGATGCTAGCACTGCGTTTCGGTGTGCGGATCAGGCAAGTTCACGGCGCAAGAACACGCGGCATGGCGCGTCATGGCTAAGTTGAGGATTGTCTGGCGATGTTCTCGCGCCACAAAAAAGCGCGCGGCTGACGCCGCGCGCTTCATTTTGCTGCATGCCCTGACAGCAGCCGATCAGTAGCGGTAATGATCCGGCTTGTACGGACCTTCCACCGGCACACCGATATACGCAGCCTGTTCCGGCGTCAGCTTGGTCAGCTTCACGCCGATCTGCTCAAGATGCAGGCGGGCGACTTCCTCGTCCAGCTTCTTCGGCAGGCGATACACGGTCTTCTCGTACTTGTCCTTGTTCGCCCACAGGTCGAGCTGGGCCAGCGTCTGGTTGGAGAAGCTGTTGGACATGACGAAGCTCGGGTGACCGTGCGCGCAACCCAGGTTCACCAGGCGACCCTCGGCCAGCATGTAGATACTGTGGCCAGTCTTGGCGAAGGTGTAGCGATCCACCTGCGGCTTGATGTTCTCGCGGGTGACGTCCTTGGCGCCGTTGAGGCGGTCGATCTGGATCTCGTTGTCGAAGTGGCCGATGTTGCACACCAGCGCGTTGTTCTTCATCGCCGCCATGTGCTCCAGCGTGATGATGTCCTTGTTGCCGGTAGTGGTGACGTAGATGTCGCCGATGCCGAGGGTGTCTTCGATGGTGGTGACCTGGAAGCCTTCCATCGCCGCCTGCAGGGCGTTGATCGGGTCGATCTCGGTCACGATCACGCGCGCGCCGAAGCCCTTCAGCGAGTGCGCGCAACCCTTGCCCACATCGCCATAGCCGCAGACCACGGCGACCTTGCCGGCCACCATCAGGTCGGTGGCGCGCTTGATGCCGTCGGCCAGCGACTCGCGGCAGCCGTACAAGTTGTCGAACTTGCTCTTGGTGACCGAGTCATTGACGTTGATCGCCGGCACCAGCAGCTTGCCGGCCTCGGCCAGCTGATAGAGGCGGTGCACGCCGGTGGTGGTCTCTTCGGAGACGCCCTTCCACTCGGCCGCAACCTTCTTCCAGAAGCCCGGGCGCTCCTTCAGCACGCGCTTGAGCAGATCCTTGATCACCTGCTCTTCGTGGTTGCCGCTGGGGGTGTTGACCCAGTTATCGCCGTTCTCGAGTTCCAGGCCCTTGTGGATCAGCAGGGTGGCGTCGCCACCGTCGTCCACGATCAGCTGCGGACCGAGCTCACCCGGGTGGGTCAGCATGTCGAGCGTGCAGTCCCAGTACTCCTCCAGCGACTCGCCCTTCCAGGCGAACACCGGCAGGTCGCCGGCGGCCAGCGCGGCGGCCACGTCGTCCTGGGTGGAGAAGATGTTGCACGAGGCCCAGCGCACCGAGGCGCCCAGCGCGCGCAGCGTCTCGGCCAGCACAGCGGTTTCCTTGGTGACGTGCAGCGAGCCGGACAGGCGCACGCCCTTCAGCGGCTGCTCCTTGGCGTAGCGGGCGCGGATCTGCATCAGGCCCGGCATTTCCTCTTCCGCCATGCGGATACGGCGGCGGCCGAGCTCGGCGAGGGAGATGTCGCGGACCTTGAAGTCCTGCGTGGCGGAATCTTTGGTGACTGCGTTCATGGCGTATCTCCGGTGATCGCGACGAGGTATGTCGCATCGTTGACCGGGCGCCGTTACAAAGGCTATCCGCCGAGCCTGGCCGTGGCTAAACCATCCACGGTCGCAGCGCCCCTCGGCGAGAGCCGCAGATTATAGCGTCAGTCCCCTCCGGGTTCTCCGGGTCGGCGTTTGACGGCCGGCACCGAGGCACATGACTGATGGCCTAGGGTCTGGCGCCCGCGGCGCCGTTATGGTCGCAAATTCCTTCGGCTACGGTGCTGACTCGACATGGATAGATCCCTTTCACGCCTCGCTCTTGCCGGTCTCCTGCTCGCGGCGCTGCCGCTGGCGATGCACTCGACGGCGGTGTATTCGCAGGCAGCACCGGTGGCTGTCGCGGCTGCGCCAGCCGGCGGCTATCAATTGCCGCCCAAGCCGCTGCAAGCGCTGGTGGACGCACCCCGCCCGCCGCAGCTGTCGATCAGCCCGCATCGCGATCTGCTCGCGCTGACGCAAGCGCCAGCGCTGCCCGGCATCGATGTGGTGGCCCAGCCAGAATTGAAGCTGGCCGGCTTGCGCATTAATCCGCGCACCTATGCGGAAAGCCGCTTCCTGTTCGGCAGCGACCTGTGGCTGATGGAGATCGCCAGCGGCAAGGAGATCCACCTGCAGGGCCTGCCGCAGCCGCTGTCCATCGCCAGCTCCAGCTGGTCGCCGGATCAGCGCTACCTCGCTTTCAATCAAGTCGATGCCAAGTCGGGCAGCAATGAACTGTGGCTGGTGGACGTGGCGGCGCGCAGCGCGCGCCGGCTCACTGACCTCCCATTGAACACGGTGGCCAGCCGCGGTTATGCCTGGATGCCCGACAGCCAGCAGCTGCTGGTGCAGCTGCGTGCAGAGGGGCAGGGCGCAGCGCCGGTATCCAATGCCATTCCCTCCGGGCCGAACGTGCAGGAAACACAGGCCGGGCAGGGCGTGAAGGCCATCCGCACGTATCAGGACATGCTGCGCAACGAAGACGACGCACGCGTGTTCGAACATTACCTGCGTTCGCAATCGGCTCTCGTCGACCTGCAAGGCAAGGTAACCCGCGTGGGTGAGTCGGCACTGACGCTGTCCGTCGACGCGTCGCCGGATGGCCGTTATCTGCTGCGTCAGCGTGTGGAGCGTCCGTTCTCCTATCTGGTGCCGGTCACCGAATTTCCCCGCCACATCGAAGTGCTCGATCTCAACGGCAAGCTGGTCAAAGAGATCGCCAGCCAGCCGCTGATCGAAGGCCTGCCCACCGGCAACGATGCCGTGCGTACCGGCGTGCGCGATATCGAATGGCGCAGCGATGCGCCCGCCACCCTGGTATGGGCCGAGGCCCAGGACGGCGGCGACCCTGCACGCAAAGCCGATATCCGCGACGCCGTGCTGATGCAGACGGCGCCGTTCGACCATGCGCCCGTCACCCTGGCGAAGCTGGCCACCCGCTACCAGGGCACGTATTGGGGCAACGGCAATCTGGCCCTGATCAGCGAGTTCTGGTGGAAGACGCGCCAGGTGAAAGAGTGGCGCGTGGCACCGGATCACCCGGAACAGGCTCCCAAGCTGGTTCGCGAAGGTTCTTCGGAGGACCGCTACAAGAATCCCGGCAAGCCGATCACCGTCAGGGATGAGCATGGTGAATCGCGCCTGCTGATCGCGGCCGATGGCGAAAGCATCTTCCGGCTTGGCGAAGGCGCATCGCCGGAGGGCAATCGTCCCTTTGTGGACAAGGTTGACCTGCGCGATGGGCAGGCCGCGCGTCTGTTCCATTCGCAGGCGCCGTATTACGAAGCGCCGCAGGCCGTGCTGGATTCGGAAGGACAGGGCCTGCTGACCTCACGCGAGTCGCCCGATGAGCCGACCAACTTCTTCGTTCGCGATGGCAGTGCCAAGGGTTCGCCGCTGCGCGCGCTTACGCACTTCCCGCACCCCACGCCGCAGCTCAAAGGTGTGAAGAAGGAACAGATCCGCTACAAGCGCAAGGACGGCGTGGAACTCACCGCCACGCTCTACCTGCCGCCCAAGTACGACCCGAAAAAAGATGGCCCGCGCCCGATGCTGATGTGGGCCTACCCCACCGAGTTCAAATCGGCCGAGGCGGCCAGCCAGGTCACCGATTCGCCATACCGCTTCAACCGCATCGGCTTCTGGGGGCCGCAGGTGTTCCTGGCGATGGGCTACACCGTGCTGGACAACTTCGCGGTGCCGATTGTGGGCGAGGGCAGCAAGGAGCCGAACGACACCTACATCCCGCAGCTGGTGGCGAGTGCCGAAGCGGCGGTGGACGAGGTCGTGCGTCGCGGCGTGGCCGACCGTAACCGCATCGCCGTGGGCGGCCATTCCTACGGCGCCTTCATGACCGCCAACCTGCTCGCGCATACACGGCTGTTCAAGGCCGGCATCGCGCGCAGCGGCGCCTACAACCGCACACTCACACCGTTCGGCTTCCAGTCCGAAGAGCGCAACTACTGGCAGGCGGAGGAGGTGTACAACACCATGTCGCCGTTCAACTACGCCGACCACATCAAGGACGCGCTGTTGATGATCCACGGCGAGCAGGACAACAACTCCGGCACCTTCCCGATCCAGAGCGAGCGCCTGTATGCGGCGATCAAGGGGCTGGGCGGCACCGCCCGGCTGGTGATGCTGCCGAACGAGGCGCACGCCTACCGCGCGCGCGAATCGATCATGGAAATGCTGGCCGAGTCGAATGAGTGGCTGGAGCGTTACGTGAAGCAGGCGAAGCCGGCGGGTGATGCTGGTAAGACCGTGCGCTGAGTCGATCGGTCGGCCAGTTCAAGAACGGGGCGCCAGGCGCCCCGTTCTCATTTGTAGGAGCCCACCCTGTGGGCGACCGGGGTAGCGGCGCAGCCGTGGTTCGCGCACAGGGTGCGCTCCTACAGGGACAACAAGCCTTTGCGGCGGCGCACAAAAGACGGAAATCTTGGAGTAGTCTTGGCCGTCCAGACATCCAATCCGTGGCATCGATGAGCCAGCAACGCAGTCCTGAGTTCGCCCCGCACGACGCCCCACTCCGCGAAGACGTACGCCGCCTCGGCACCCTGGTCGGCAACATGCTGGCCGAACAGGTCTCGCCGGATTTCTTTGATGAAGTCGAACGTATCCGCACCGCCGCCATCGCGCGCCGCCACGAAGGCGCGCCGCTCACCTTGCTGGCGAGCTTGCTGACCGGGCAGGACACGCAGCGTGCCGAAGCACTGGCGCGCGCCTTCGCCACCTACTTCCAGGCCGTCAATATCGCCGAGCGCGTGCACCGCATCCGCCGCCGCCGCGATTACCAACGTACCGAAGGCGCACCGCAGCCGGAATCGCTGCTGGATGTGCTGACGCGACTGAAAGAGCAGGGCGTAGGCGCGGCCGAGTTGCTGGAATGGCTGGCGCGGCTGCGCGTGGAGCCGGTGTTCACCGCGCATCCCACCGAGGCGATGCGCCGCTCGCTGCTGGAGAAAGAGCAGGCGATCGTGCGCGCGCTGATCGACAACTTCGATCCCAGCCGCACACCGCAGGAACGCAAGGAAGACGACGACCGCATCTTCATGGCGCTGTCTTCGGGCTGGCAGACGGCGGAGGCGTCGCCGATCCGCCCCAGCGTGCAGGACGAGCACCATCACGTCGGCTTCTATCTGGCCAACCCGATCTACCGCATCGTGCCCGCGCTGTACGAGTCGCTGGCCGATGCCTTGCAGGAGGTCTACGGCGTGGCGGTGGCGCTGCCGCGCCTGCTCGCCTTCGCCACCTGGGTAGGTGGCGATATGGACGGCAACCCGAACGTGGGCGCCGACACCATCGCCGCCAGCCTGGGCACGCAGCGTGCGCACGTGCTGGAACACTACGCCGCCGACATCGCCGGCCTGGCGCGTTTGCTCAGCCAGACCGAGGGGCGGGTCGCCGTGGACCGGGGGCTGGCGCAGCGCCTGGCCGACTACCGCGAGCGCTTTCCCGAAGCGGCGGCGCAGGTGCGGCCGCGCCACGCCGACATGCCTTACCGCAGTTTCCTCACCATGGTCGGCGCGCGTCTGCAGGCCACCCATGATGACGATCATCCGGAGGGCTATACCTCTACCCAGGAACTGATCGGCGACCTGCAGCTGATCGCTGACAGCCTGTTCGACCATCGCGGCCTGCATGCGGGCGCTTACGCCGTGCAACGCCTGATCTGGCGCGTGCGTACGTTCGGCTTCCATATGGCGCGGCTGGATGTGCGGCAGGATTCGCGTGTGCACGACGACGCCCTGGCGGCGCTGACGGGTGACGCCGATTGGGTTTCGCTGAGTCCGGCGGCGCGCATCGAGCGACTGCATGCCTATGCTGGTGGCGAGCGCGCTTTTGGGGCGAGCGACGACGCTGGCGCGCAGGCGTTGAAGGCGGTTTTCGCCACATTGCATGACGCACGAAAGCGCTACGGCGCCGAAGCCCTGGGGCTGTACATCATCAGCATGGCGCGTTCGGCAGCGGATGTGCTGGCGGTGCTGGCGCTGGCACGACACGGCGGACTTATTGCAGACGGCGGCGTACCGCTCGATATCGCGCCGCTATTCGAAACCGTCGACGACCTGGCGAACGCGCCAGCGACGTTGCGCGCCTTGTTCGGCGACCCTGTCTATCGCGCGCATCTCGATTCGCGCGGTGGCCGCCAGTGGGTGATGCTCGGTTACTCCGACAGTGGCAAGGACGGTGGCACCCTGGCGTCGCGCTGGGGCCTGCAGCGTGCGCAGGTGGAATTACTGGAAGTTGCGGGCGAGGCTGGCGTGCGCCTGTCTTTCTTCCACGGCCGCGGCGGTTCCGCCAGCCGCGGTGGCGCACGTATCGCGCCGGCGCTGATGTCCTCGCCGCGCGGCTCGGTGGCGGGCGTGCTGCGCGTGACGGAGCAGGGCGAGGTGATCCATCGCAAGTACGGCATCCGCGCACTGGCGTTGCGCAATCTGGAACAGACCGTGGGCGCGGTGCTGCGCGCCAGCCTGCGGCCACGCGAGGTGGAGCAGCGCGAAGCGCTCTGGCGCGAACGCATGGCCACGCTGTCATCCATCAGCCGCCAGACCTATCGCGCCTTTGTGGAGCGTGACGGATTCATCGACTACTTCCGTTCCGCCACGCCTATCGACGTGATCGAACGCATGACGCTCGGCTCGCGCCCGTCGCGCCGCCGCAGCATGCGCGGGGTGGAGGATCTGCGCGCGATTCCCTGGGTGTTCGCCTGGACCCAATGCCGTTCCATCATCACCGGCTGGTACGGCCTGGGCACCGCGCTGGAACGTGGCGCCGCCGAATTCGGCGAGGCCGCGCTGATCGAGATGGCGCGCGACTGGCCCTTCTTCGCCAACATGCTCGACGACGTGGAGATGGTGCTGGCCAAGAGCGACCTCGCTATCGCGGAGGTATTTTCGCGCCTAGCCGGGCCGCTGCATGAACCCTTCTTCGGCCTGATCCGCGACGAGTTCGAACTCACCAGCCGCTGGCTGCTGCGTCTGAAGGGCAGCGACGAATTGCTGCGCGACACGCCGAAGCTGGCCGTGTCGATCCGCTTGCGCAACCCCTACATCGACCCGATGAGCCTGCTGCAAGTGGATCTGCTGCAGCGCTGGCGCGCGTCCGGCAGCGAGGACGATGCCTTGCTGCGGGCGCTGGTGGCCTGTGTGAACGGCGTATCGCAGGGCCTACAGAATACGGGTTGATTCGTCTTGCGTAATTTCTTGCGGAGCCGCTAGGCTGGCCGATCTCTCCCCGCATCGAAGTCTATGCAACCCTCGAACAACCCCCGCCTCGGCCCGCTGCCGTTTCTCATCTTCAGCTCGCGCTGGCTGCAGTTGCCGCTATACCTCGGCCTGATCGTGGCGCAATGCGTCTACGTCTTTCTGTTCGGCAAGGAGCTGTGGCACCTGATCCACGAGGCGCCGAGCCTGGGCGAGCAGGAGATCATGTTGATCGTGCTCGGCCTGATCGACGTGGTGATGATCTCCAACCTGCTGGTGATGGTGATCGTCGGCGGCTACGAAACCTTCGTGTCGCGCCTGGGCCTGGAGAACCATCCCGATCAGCCGGAGTGGCTGTCGCATGTGAATGCGTCGGTGCTGAAGGTGAAGCTGGCGATGGCGATCATCGGCATCTCCTCCATTCACTTGCTGAAGACTTTCATTGCTGCCGGTTCGCTGGGTGGATTGCCGTTCTGCTCCGCCGACGTACTGGCAACCATCGCGGAGAACGCCGGCAGTGGCGCGGCTCTCAAATGCGCCACGCTGACGCCGCAAGGCGTGATGTGGCAGACCATCATCCATGTGGTGTTTATCGGCTCGGCCATCGGCATCGCATGGACCGATCGCCTGATGCAGTCCCACGTGGGGAAAGCGAAAGACCATCATTGATTATCTGTAGGAGCGCACCCTGTGCGCGATCGCCTCACATAACCCGGTCGCGCACAGGGTGCGCTCCTACCGATGGACGTCAGCTATCCAGTTCCGTCCAGCGCGCATAAGCCGCATCCAGTTCGGCCTGCACCTTCGCCAGCGCTTCGTTCGCCTTGATGATCGTGGTGCTGTCCTGCTGGAAGAATGCCGGTTCATTCATCGCCGCGCTGCGGGCGGCAATGTCGTTCTCCAGCGTTTCGATCCGCGCCGGTAGCTGTTCGAGCTCGCGCGCATCCTTGAAGCTCAACTTGCGCTTGGGTGCCGCTGGTGCGGCAGGTGCCGGATCGTTGCGTACCAGCCCTGGTTTGGCCACGGCTGCGGCGAGTACAGCGGCAGCCGCAGGCCGCTGACGCAACCAGTCGCTATAGCCGCCCACGTACTCGCCGATCTGGCCGTTGCCTTCCAGCACCAGCGTGCTGCTCACGACGTTGTCGAGGAATTCGCGGTCATGCGAGACCAGCAGCAAGGTGCCCTGGTATTCGGTAAGCAGTTCTTCCAGCAGCTCCAGCGTCTCGACGTCGAGATCGTTGGTCGGTTCGTCCATCACCAGCAGATTGGACGGCTGCGCGAACAGCTTGGCCAATAGCAGGCGATTGCGTTCGCCGCCGGAGAGGCGGGTGATCGGCGCGCGCGCGCGTTCCGGCGAAAACAGGAAATCCTGCAGATAGCCGATGATGTGTTTGCGCTGGCCATTGAGCTCAATGTATTCGCGACCCTCGGCCACGTTGTCCAGCGCATTGAGCGTGTCGTTGAGCTGCACGCGATGCTGATCGAAGTAGGCGATCTGGATACCCGTGCCGATACTGGCTTCACCACGCTGCGGCTTGAGGTCGCCGAGCATGATCTTCAGCAGCGTGCTCTTGCCGGCGCCGTTCGGGCCGATGATGCCCACGCGGTCGCCACGCATGATGGTGGTGGACAGATCGTCGATCAGCACACGGCCGCCGTAGGCCTGGTGCACGTGTTCGAGATCGACCACTTTTTTGCCGGAAGCCTGCGCATTGGCCAGGGTCATCTTGACCGCGCCGACCAGATTGCGGCGTTCCGCGCGCTCGTTGCGCAGGGCTTTCAGCGCGCGCACGCGGCCTTCGTTGCGGGTGCGGCGGGCCTTGATGCCCTGGCGGATCCACACTTCTTCCTGCGCCAGCTTCTTGTCGAACAGCGCATTAGCCTGCGCTTCGGCGTGCAGGCGCTCCTCGCGGCGGCGCAGGTAGTTGTCGTAGTCGCCGGGCCAACTGGTGAGCTGGCCGCGGTCGATCTCGACGATGCGCGTGGCCAGCGAACGGAGAAAACTGCGGTCATGGGTGATGAATACGATGCTGCCGGCGAACTGCTTGAGGAAGTTTTCCAGCCAGGCGATCGCTTCGATGTCGAGGTGGTTGGTCGGCTCGTCCAGCAGCAGCACGTCCGGCTTGCGCACCAGCGCCTGCGCGAGCAGCACGCGGCGCTTCATACCGCCCGACAACGCGGCAAAATCGGTATCGGCCGGCAGTTCCAGCTTGGTCAGCACTTCGGTGACGCGGCGGTCGAGATCCCAGCCGTGCTGCGCTTCAATCTGCGTCTGCACTTCGCCCAGCGCGTCGAAGTCGTGCTCGGCGAGCAGATGGTGATAACGCGCCAGCAAATGGCCGAGATCGCCAAGGCCTTCGGAGACCACGTCGAACACGCTGCCGGACGTATCCTGCGGCACCTCCTGCGCCATGCGCGCGACGACCACGCCGCTCTGCACGCGCACTTCGCCGTCGTCGGCTTTCAACTCGCCGGCGATCAGTTTCATGAGGGTGGATTTGCCTTCGCCGTTGCGACCGACGATGCACACGCGCTCGTTCGATTCGATCGAGAGATCGACATGTTCGAGCAGGAGAGGGCCGCCGATACTGAAGTCGACGCGCTGAAGCTGGATCAGGGACATGGGTGCATTCTAGTGGATGCGCGGACTTTCCCCGCGCTCGTGGCAAACAAAAACCCCGCGGCAAGCCGCGGGGTTTTATAGGCCGGCAAGCAAAAAACTCGCTTGCGCTGCGCCTTACTTCAGCTTGGCATCCGCGCGCAGTGCCTCGGCCTTGTCCGTCTTCTCCCAGGAGAAAGCGGTGTAGGTCTTGCCGTCCGGACCCTTCACTTCGTACGGGGTACGGCCGAAGTGACCGTAGCTGGCGGTCTGCTGGTACATCGGGTGCACCAGATCCAGCATCTTGATGATGCCGTACGGGCGCAGGTCGAAGTGCTTGCGGATCAGCTTCTCGATCTTCTCGTCGCTGATCTTGCCGGTGCCGAAGGTGGTGACCGAGATCGAGGTCGGCTCGGCCACGCCGATGGCGTAGGAGACCTGCACTTCGCAACGATCGGCGATGCCGGCGGCGACGATGTTCTTCGCCACATAGCGCGCCGCGTAGGCGGCCGAACGGTCGACCTTGGACGGATCCTTGCCCGAGAACGCGCCACCACCGTGACGGGCCCAGCCGCCGTAGGTGTCGACGATGATCTTGCGGCCGGTCAGGCCGCAGTCGCCCACCGGGCCACCGATCACGAACTTGCCGGTCGGGTTGATGTGGAACTTGGTGCCCTTGTGCAGCAGCTTGGACGGCAGCACCGGCTTGAGGATGTGCTCGCGCACGGCCTCGATCAGGTCTTTCTGCTTCACGCTCGGATCGTGCTGGGTCGACAGCACCACCGCGTCGATGGCGACGGCTTCGCCGTTCTCATAGCGCAGGGTGACCTGGCTCTTGGCGTCCGGGCGCAGCCACGGCAACGGCGAGTTCTTCTTCTTGCGGACCTTGGCCTGCTGCTCGACCAGGCGGTGCGAGTAGTAGATCGCCGCCGGCATGTAGTCCTTGGTCTCGTTGGTGGCGTAGCCGAACATCAGGCCCTGGTCGCCAGCGCCCTGTTCTTCCGGCTTCTTGCGGTCCACGCCCTGGTTGATGTCCGGCGACTGCTTGCCGATCAGGTTCAGCACGCCGCAGGTCTCGCCGTCGAAACCGACTTCGGAGGAGTCATAGCCGATGTCGACGATGACCTTGCGGGTCAGCGCTTCCAGGTCGATCCAGGCGCTGGTGGTGATCTCGCCGGCGACGATGGCCACGCCGGTCTTCACCATGGTCTCGCAGGCCACGCGAGCACGCGGATCCTGCGCGAGGATCGCGTCGAGGACGGCATCGGAGATCTGGTCGGCGACCTTGTCCGGATGGCCTTCGGAGACCGATTCGGAAGTGAAGAGGAAGTTGCTCATCGCGGGTTATATCCTTCCTTACGGATAGAGAGATGAAAGAGGTCCGGCATGATACATGCCGGGCCCCGGTTTTGCAGCTACAGCATGTGGGCCGCACATGACGATTTCATGCCGATTCAGCCGTTTGGACGGCCATGAGGCTGTTTGTCGCGCCCTCACGGCGGGCCCGGCGGGCCGCCCGAAAGCGTCGGAGAATAGCCCAGACGAATCGCAATGCGGCTGCGATCAAGGCGGAGAATCCTGGTCTGGCAGGGCGTACGCCACGATCGCGTCCGACTGCGGTTCCTCGGTGATCTTGGCGCTGCCGCCGGCCGCGATCACTACGTACTGCCGGCCGTTGGCCTCATACGTCATCGGCGTGGCATGGGCGCTGGCGGGGAGCTGTGCCTTCCAGAGTTCCTTGCCGCTATCCAGGTCGAAGGCGCGCAGGAAGGGGTCGAGCGTGCCGGCGACAAAAGCGAGCCCGCCCGCAGTGACGATGGGGCCGCCGAGACTGGGCGAACCGGGTGGGAGGTCCTTGATGGCGGGCGCGAGTACCTGCAGCGATCCGAGCGGCACCTGCCAGCGGATCTTGCCGGCAGCCAGATCCACGCCAACCAGGGTGCCCCACGGCGGAGGCGAGCAGGGCAGGTGCGATGGCGACAGCAGGGCGCGGCGATACAGGCCGTAAGGCGTGCCGTGTTGTGGCGCGAACTCGCCGCCGTGGCTGTCGCCCTTGGTGGCTTTGGCGTACTCGGCCTCGGGGATCAGTTTCAGCTCGAACGGCAGGGCGGTGACATTCACTATCAGCAATTGTCGCGACGGATCGAAGGCGTAGCCGCTCCAGTTCATACCGCCGATATTGCCGGGCACCGCGACGCCGCCCTGCACGCTGGGTGGCGTGAACACGCGTGAGCTATCGCGGCCATGCATGGCCTGTCGGCAGGCCTCGCGATCTTCCGGGCGCGGTCCCCATACATCCGCGGCGGCGAGCGATTGCGGGCCGAGCGCGGGCAGGGTGGTGGGAATCGGTTGCGTGGGTGAGGTCAGTTCGCCAGGCACGTCGCTTGGCGGGACGGGGCGTTCCTCCACGGGAAACACCGGCTTGCCGCTGTCGCGATCGAGTACGTAAAGGAAACCGGTCTTGTTGCCCTGGACCACTACCGGCACGTCGCGTCCATCGCGTTGCAAGGTGGTGAGCAGCGGCGGGGAGGCTGTGTCGTAATCCCACAAGTCGTGGTGCACCAGCTGGAAGCCCCAGGCCAGCTTGCCGGTTTTCGCATGCAGCGCGACCACCGAATTGGCCCAGCGGTTGTCGCCCGGGCGCAGGCCGCCGTAGTAGTCGGGGCTGGCGCTACCGGTAGGGACAAACACGAGCCCGCGCGCTTCATCCGTCGCCATGACCGACCAGGCATTGGCCGCGCCACTTTTCCAACCCTTGGCCGGATGCCGGGCGATCGGATCCCAGGCCCAGCGCAGGGCGCCGCTGCGCGCGTCGTAGCCGCGCACCACACCGCTGGGCATGTCGACGCGGTTGTTGTCGTTGATGGACGAGCCGACCACCACCACGCCATCCACCACCACGGGCGGCGAGGTCATGTGGTACTCGCCGGCGCTGAAGCCGGGGACGTTGGTGAGGCTGACTTCGCCGCTCTTGCCGAAATCCGCGCAGGGTTGGCCAGTGGCGGCATCAAGGGCGATCAGGCGCGCATCAAGCGTGGCCTCGTACAAGCGGCGGCGGCAGGGCTGGCCGGCCTTGCGCGCGTCGTCCAGCCAGGTGGCGACGCCGCGGTTGATCAGTCCGTCGCCGTAATCGTGGTGCGGGTCCAGCTTGGGGTCATAGGCCCAGCGTTGCTTGCCGGTGATCGGGTCGAGCGCGATCACGCGATTGAAGGGCGTGGTCAGGAACAGCGTGCCGTCGACCATGATCGGCGTGGTTTCCAGGCCGCTGCGCGGCGTGTCGTGCTTGCCGTCGGCGATGTCGCCGAGATGGAAGGTCCAGGCCACCTGCAATTGAGTGACGTTGTCGCGGTCGATCTGCTTCAGCGGCGAATAACGCATGCCGCCGGGATCGCGGCCGTAGTTGGGCCAGTCACCGTCATCGGCCGCGAAAACCGTGCCGGCCAATATCAAGCCGGCAAGCCATAGTCCGTGTCGCACGACGATCTTCATCGATAGCCCCCTTCGTCCCTACGCATAGGCGCGGCAAGAGGCTACTCCAGTGTGATGAGGGGTGGTACAGCGAGGGCATAATCGGGCGGCGAATCCGCAGAAAGCTGACGAGGTTACGACAGTGCAATGGTTCAGAAGCGCGAATAGCCGCTGGATGCTGATGTTGGTGTGGTTGCTGCTGGCAGCGTCGAGCACCGTGGGAGCAAGAGAGGCCGGTCCGTCGCAGTGGCGCGATGCGATGGATGCTTTCGCCACGCAGGATCAGGCCCATCCCCCGCCGCCACACGCGGTGCTCTTCATCGGCAGTTCGTCGTTCAACTATTGGCACACGCTGGCGCAGGACTTTCCTGGCATCCCGGTGATCAATCGCGGCTTCGGCGGCTCGGTCATCGCCGATAGCACCTATTACGCCGACCGCATCGTATGGCCTTATCGCCCACGCCTGATCGTGATGTACGCGGGCGATAACGACATCGCCGAAGGGGCGACGCCGGATCGCGTGCTTGCTGCCTTCCAGGCGTTCGTGACGAAGGCGCGCGAACGGTTGCCCGGCGTGCCGGTGGTCTGCGTATCGATCAAACCCAGCGTGGCGCGCTGGGCACTCTGGCCGCAGATGCACGAGGCGAACGAAAAGATCCGCGCGTGGGCGGCGACGCAGCATGAAGTGCGTTATGTCGATATCGGTCCCGCGATGCTCGATGCGCAGGGTAAGCCGCGACCCGAGCTGTTCATTGCCGATGGCCTGCACATGACTCCGGCGGGTTATGCGTTGTGGATTACTGCGCTCAAGCCGGTGCTGGCCGAATACGGTTTCCGCACGCGCTGACTCTGTCAGCGCGATGCCGTGGTGCTTCCCGCGACCGGATGGGAGCGGATAAAGCGGATCACATCGGCCAGGGTCGGCGCGTTGCCGCGCAGCGGGCGGGACAGCGCAAAGACCAGTGCGTTGTGGCCCAGGCCGGGATACAGGTCCAGTGTCACGTCCTCATGCCGCGCCTGCAGGGCATGCGCCAGCGAGATCGCGTTGGCGGGATCGACTTCATGATCGGCATCGCCTTGCAACAGCAGCATGGGCGGTTCCATACCGCGAACGAAACGCACCGGCTGCGCGCGGGCCTGTTCCGCGGCATCGCGGCCGAAGATGGCGAGCATGTCCGTTTCCTCGGCGGGAATCGGCATGAAGTCGTAGCAGCCGGCCAGGCCGATAAAGCCGGCGAGATCGGTCGGATGCAGGTGATAGGGCGCGAGCCAAGACGGATCGGTGGCCAGCAAGGCGCCGATCTGGCCACCGGCCGAGTGGCCCATCACGAACACGTCATCGGCGGCACCGCCCAGCTCGCTGGCGTGATCGTGCACCCATGCGACAGCGTGCGCCGCATCCTGCATGAAACCCTCCATGGTCACCTGCGGGTACTTGCGGTAATCGGGAATCACCGCGATGGCGCCTTCGTTGGCCAGGGCCGTGCCGACGAAGCGATACCACGCGCGCTCACCGCGCACCCAGCTGCCGCCGTAGAAAAACACCACGATCGGCGCGTGCAGGATCCCGGCAGGCCGATAGACGTCCAGACGCAGCTGGTGCGTGGTGTCGAACACGATGTCACGCGACGCATCGATGCCTGCACGGCGATCGGTCGCGTTCAACCCGGCGAACAGGCTGGCTTCACAGCCGCTGAGCAGTAATACGCAGGCCAGCACCGCGAGGCGCGACAGGATGAGTGAGCGGCGGGTACGAGGCCGGATAAGCATCGAGCCAGAGAGAATGGGCAAAGTCCCGATGATGCATGGATCGGCGTCGCAAGGGTTTGCGGAACGCGAGGACGAGGCTCAATAAACACTCGCCCGCGCCTGCACAAAGGCAAAGAAGAACACCGCGTTCGGATCGTTGCGCACCGCCTGCAGCTCCTTGCGCATACCGTTGACGGTGTCGCTGTCGACTTTGTTCTCGTTGATCAGCGACTCGGCGGCGGACAGCAGAAGTTCTTCCCAGAACTCGATCATGTGTTTGCGTTTGCCCGGCTGGCGATTGTCCAGATGAAAGCTTTTCACTTCGGTCTGCACATCGCGATAGCCACCCGCGAGCAGAAGATTGCCGAGCTTGGCGCCGATAAAAGGATCGCCACCGCTGTCGTACTGGTAGTCGTTGAAAACCATCCAGTAGCGCAGCAGATGCGGTGAATAAGGGTCGAGGAAGAACGATGAGTTGAGTACTTCGGTGACGTAGAGCGTGGCGCCGGGACTGAGTACGCGACGTACTTCGCTCAGGACGCGCGCCGGACTGGGCATGTGCTCCAGCACCCAGCACAGATAGGCCGCGTCGAAACTGCGTTCGGGGAAGGGAAGGTCGGTGGCGTCAGCCAGCTGCAATGCGTAGCGCGAAGCGCACCAGGCGGTGTTGCCCAGATTGTGCTCGGCGGCAGCGAGCTGGGTAGCGGAGCGGTCCACACCGGTGACGTGCAGTTGCGGAAAGCGGCGCAGCAGGATTTCGGTTTGCGCGCCGACACCGCAACCCACTTCCAGCAGGCGCGTGGCGTCGCTGTAGTCGATGTGGCTGAACAGGCTGGTCTCAAACATGCGCGCCTGCCGTACCAGGCGGGCCTGCTCTTCGTTCGAGAAGCCGTGGATGTAGGGAAATTCGCCGGTGGCCGTGTTGCTCATGATCGGCGCCTTGTGTCGGGAGGCGCGGTGAGCTTAGGCCAGTGGCTGCGTCCGGAAGGTGACGATGCCCGGTGGGCGAGCGCTCAGGCAGCGACCTGCAAGCCTTCCGCCGCCTGCTCGTCGAAATACTCGCGTGTCAGCCGCAGCTGCTCTTCCGCCGTCTCCGCCCGATTCACCACGTGGCGGAAGGCGGCGTTCTCTGGACGATCCTTGGCATACCAGCCCAGGTGCTTGCGGGCGATGCGCACGCCCTGCAGTTCGCCATAGAAGGCGTAGAGCTGCTCAAGATGGTCGACCAGGATCGCGCTGACTTCGGCCGGTGTCGGCTCCGCCAGCATCTGGCCGGTGGCGAGGTAATGGGCCACTTCGCGGAAGATCCACGGCCGTCCTTGCGCACCACGGCCGATCATCACCGCATCCGCACCGGTCACGTCCAGCACATGCTTCGCCTGTTGCGGTGTCATGACATCGCCGTTGGCGAGCACGGGAATGCGTACGGCGCGTTTCACCGCGGCGATCGTTTCGTACTCCGCCTCGCCTTCGTACTTGTCGGCGCGGGTGCGGCCATGCACGGCGAGCGCGGCGATGCCGGCATCCTCCGCGATGCGCGCGATGGTGAGTGCGTTCTTGTTCTGGCGGTCCCAGCCGGTGCGGATCTTCAGCGTCACTGGCACCTCCACCGCATCCACCACCGCCTTGACGATGCGCGCCACCAGCGGCTCGTCCTGCAGCAGGGCGGAGCCGGACCACACGTTGCACACCTTCTTGGCCGGGCAGCCCATGTTGATGTCGACGATCTGGGCGCCGTTGTCGGCGTTGTAACGCGCCGCCTCGGCCAGCATGGCCGGGTCGTAGCCGGCGATCTGCACGCTGACCGGCTCCGGCTCGCCTGCATGGTCCATGCGGCGCAGCGATTTGCGGGTCTGCCACAGGCGCGGATCGGACGCCGTCATCTCAGACACGGCCAGCCCCGCGCCCAGCCGTTTGCACAGCAGGCGGAAGGGCTTGTCGGTGACGCCGGCCATGGGGGCGAGCACTACGGGCGGGTCGATGCGGTAGGGGCCGATCTGCATCCGCCTATTGTAACGGCGGCGGCACTTGTGCGCTGCGTCACCTATTTCGATGATGGCGGCGGATGGCGCTTGTTGGGGGGAATGAGTTGCCGGCTCACAGGGGTCTCATCGTGGCTGTGTGGCTGCTCGCGGCGTTGGCGCATGCCGACGGCGTACCGGAGCGCTATGCCCAGCGCTATCGCACGGTGAGCGATCCGCACGGCCTGATCGAGGACGTGCGCAAGCAACTCGATACGCACAGCGAGACACTGCCCCCGACGCAGGAACGCGAGTTGCTCTGGCTGATGGGCAACGCCGCCATCAACAGCAATGACGATGCCGCACTGGCCGAGGCGACGCTGCGCTTGGACAGCCTCGCCGCCGCGCGGGACGACACCGTGGCTTCCGCCGCAGCGGGTTTCCTGCGTTCGCGCCACGACATCGAGAATGGCGACGGCGACGGATTAAGCGAAGCGCTGCGGGCGGCGGCGAAGATGCAGGACGTGCGCGATCCCGTGGTCGCTGCCTGGGCCAAGTACGCCCTGTGCGATTCGTACACCCTGGTCGAAGACGCGCGAAACGGCCTGCCGCTATGTCAGCAAGTGCAGATGAATTACCGCGAGCTGGGCGATACCTGGGGTCTGGCCGAGGCGGAGAATGACGAAGGCGCGAATCTCGCCACCCTGAATCGCGCAGCGGAGGCGGCCAAAGCCTACGAACGTTCACGCGCGCATTTCCGCAGCGTGGGTGCCGATCAACTGGTGGTGATGGTCGGCGACAACCTGGCGCGGATGTATCTGGAGCTGGGACGCGCTCACGAAGCGCTGGCCTTGTCGCAGGCGTCGCTGGCGCAGGAGCAGGCGACGGGGCGCGTCAGTGATGCCTTGCTTTCGCGCGCCAACATCGCGCGCGCCTATGAAGCCATGGGGCGTCGTGCCGATGCGCTGGAGCAGATGAAAACCACCATCGCCGATGCCCAGGCCGCCGGCAAGGAAGGCCTGCTGCCCGATCTGCTGCAGACCCGCAGTGGGATGGCTGAAAAAGCTGGCAACAACGCGCTGGCGCTGGCCGATGCACGCGAAGTGATTCGCCTGCTCGCTGACCGCCGGTCACCGGCCCTGCGCTCCACCGAGTCCGCGCTGGAGGCGCGTTATGTCACGCGCGAGAAAGAGCTGCGCATCCGCGATCTGGAACACCAGAACCGCCTGAAGGATCTGGCGCTGAAAGCGGCGCAAGCCGAAGCGGAGCGGCAGGACGAAGCGCGCCGCCGGCAAACGCTGAGCAGCATGATCGCCAAGCTGGTGGCCGGCGGCTTGATCCTGATCGCCGCGCTGCTGTTCCTGCTGCTGCGTGCGCAACGCCGGCATGCCGCCGAACTGAGCGAGCAAGCGCTGCGCGATCCGCTCACCGGCGTCGGCAACCGTCGCGCCTTCCTGCAACGCGCGTCGGCGCTGGTGCGGATGCATGGCGATCCGCGCCAGCCGCCGCACGTGCTGATGCTGATCGACTTCGATCACTTCAAGCGCATCAACGACAGTGTCGGTCATCCGCAGGGTGATCGCGTGCTGGCCGTCGTAGTGGACCATCTGCGGGAAACCGTGGGCAAGTTTGGTCACCTTGCGCGTATTGGCGGCGAGGAGTTTGCGGTGCTGTGTCCGCACTTCGGCGCCGAGGCGGGAATTCGGCTGGCGGAAGTGCTGCGCGCTGGCGTGGCTGCGTTGCCGCTGCCGGCGGAGGTGCAGGTGGAGCATGTCACTGTGAGCATCGGGCTGGCGTTGCTCGATGGGGTGCGGTGTAGCGATCTGGATGGGTGGATGCGGGCGGCGGATGCGGCGCTTTATGCGGCTAAGTCGTATGGCAGGGATCGGGTGGTGGCGAGCGCGCTCGTTTCTTGAATTTTTCTTTCTTCGAGGAAGGCTCGGCGCCTGCGACGTTTCTGCCTACTTCGTCATTCCTGCGTAGGCAGGAGGCGCTTTACAACAGCGAAGCTGGTCATCCAGTGGCGTTGTCGCTTGGTTGTTGCGACTGCATGCCCTGGCCGCTTATGCAGCGGGCATTTCGGACGCCTGCCGGCGTCCGAGTTACTTTCTCTTTGCTGGCCCAAAGAGAAAGTAACCAAAGAGAAATGGCCTCAGGAGCAGGCGGTGCGCTTCGTAGCTGCGCATCTTCCAGTGCCAGACCTCGGGATGGTTTTCTTCGTTGCCTGATCGCCGCGCTTCGCTCCTGCCCCTCCCCTGCTAGCAGGGGGGTAGGCCCTTGGGACAACCTTTCCTACGCTCTTCCGCACGACTCAAAAATCGACCGAAGCCTGCACGAAGTACGTGCGCGGTTGCCCCACATACAGACCGTTGTTGTTGTCGGTGGAACGTGTGAAGTAACGGCGGTCGAAGAGGTTCTTCACGCCAGCGGCGAATTTGAGGTAGGACAGCGAAGGGCCGAAGCGGTATTCGGCGCGGGCGTTCCAGGTGGTCCAGCCGGGGATGTCGCCGTAGTCGCCGGCGGGGGTGCCGATGGTGATGTAGTCGGCGGGTTTGGTGGGGTCGAAGCTGGGGGTGCCGGGGGAGTGCTGGCGCGATTGAGAGAAGGCATCCAGGTTGAAGGCCCACTGTGCGCGTTCGTAGCGCAGGCCGAGGTTGGCGGTGCGGCGTGAGTAGAAGGGCAGGTCGCGGCCGGCGAAGGAGCCGTAATTGTAGGTGGCTTTGGTGAAGGTGGCGGTGCCCCACAGGCTGAGGCCGCGCAGGCGTTCGTCGAAGGTGGAGAAGTCGAGATGCGCGGCGGTTTCCAGGCCCTTGTGGGTGGTGGCGCCGAGGTTGGTCCAGCCATCGTGGGAGTTGGCGACGTTGGCGATCTTGCCAACCAGTTGCAGCTCATGATCGAAGTTGATGCGGAACGCGGTGGCTTCAGCTCCCCACACACCGTTGTCGTAACGCGTGCCGATTTCGTAGGTGCGCGCCTTTTCTGGTGCGAGGCCGTCGGCGAACTGGTTCTGCGCGTTCTTCTGGCCGATCTGGAAGTACTGCAGGCTGCCGAAGGAGGTTTCGGCGTTGGCGTAGAGCTTCCACTGCTCGGACAGGTGATAGACCACGTTGAGCGACGGCAGCGGCTTCGAGTATTTCTCGCGCCGGTAGGCTGGGCCTTTCACGATGACGGTGGCATCCGGCAGCGCCTGCCACCAGATGTTGATGCGCTCATAACGGAGGCCGGGTGTGATGGTCCAGTGGCCGGCGTTGATGGTGTCGTCGATATAGAAGGCGTGGGCCTCGGTGCCGCCGACGTTGTTGCCGGTGCGCACGTAGAAGCCGTCATAGGGAGAGGTGTCGAACGGGGTGTAGTACAGCGCCGAGGTGTACTGGTTGTTGCGCAGGGTACGCTCGTGCATCGCCTCGTTGAGGTAGCGGTAGCCGACGCTGATCTCGTGCTTCCAGTCACCCCAGTCGAACAGCTGCGAGTAGCGCGGCTCGATGGCGAAGGTGTGGTAGTTGCGCGGGTAGGCGTTGAGCTGGTGTGTGTACTGCCCGGTCTTGCTGTTGAGCGCGATGGTTTCGATGTGGCTGCCGCGGAAGCTGTCGGTGTAGTAGGTCTGCACTTCGAAGCTGCGGCGGTCGTCGACGTGGCTGTACTTGAGCACGGCGTCCTTGCGCAGGCCGCGGAAATCGTCAAACGGACGGCGCGACTGGAAGGGATCGGCGTTGTAGTCCGCCTGGCTCAGGCCACCGGGCATATCCGCCTGCCCGCGGTAGTAATGCAGGCTGCTGCTCAACGTGTCGGTGGCGCTGAAGGCGTAGCGCGCCTTGAGCATCACGTCATCGATGTTGGTCTGATTGTGGCGCTCGCGATAGCCGGGCCCTTTCACCCCGGAATAGAGCAGGGCGATGCCCAGCCCTTGCGCCGTGGTGCCGCCTACGAAGGCGTTGCTCTGGGTCTGGATGCCGCCATGTGCGCCGCCTTGCAGCATCACACCTGCGGTGCCGCCGAAGGTTTCCGGAATCTCGCGCGTGACGAAGTTGATAATGCCGCCCACGTTCTGCGGCCCGAAGCGCACCGAGCCACCGCCGCGTACCACGTCGATGGCATCCAGGTTGCCCACCGCCATCGGCATCATCGACACCTGCGGCTGGCCATAGGGCGCCACCGCGATCGGCACGCCGTCCAGCAGGATGGTGGAGCGCGGTGACAATCGTGCGGTGAGGCCGCGCACGCCGACGTTGAGCGAGATATCGCTGCCGCCGGTGCCGTTGCTTTCCTGCACCTGCACGCCGGGAATGCGACGGAGCATGTCGCGCACCTGCGTCGGTGCCGCTTCCACGATCTGCTCGCGCCGGATCACCGTGCGGGCGCCGGGGTGGTTCTGCACATCGCGGCTGGTGGCATCGCCCAGCCAGTCGCCGGTGACGTGGACGCCTTCGAGGTTGGTGGTGGGTGCCTTCTCGCTGTGCGGGGAGCTGTCGACGGAGGCGGTCTGTGCGTAGAGTGGGGCGGCACTGGCCAGCAGGGCCAGGGCGATGGCGCGGGAAAGAGACGGCATGGGCGGCTTTGGGGGAGGGCAAAGCGCACAGTTTAAATGAGAATAATTATCATCTCAAATTCTTGCGACGTCCCCAAAAGCCAAGGGCCGCAGCAGGTGCGGCCCTTGGCAGAAAAAAACCGGCGATCGCTCAGTGGGCGGCGTTGCGTGCCGCCGCGCTCTGCAAGGCCGCCGGATCGTGCTTATGTTTGAACAGGAACACGAACAGCACCGCCACCACCAGCGAATACACCGAGAACGTGGTCCAGATGCCGTGCCAGTCTTTGCTGTTGTCGGGGCGAGTGAAGAAGGCCTCGATTACCAGGCCGCTGATCGAGCTGCCCAACACGGCACCTATGCCGTTGGTCATCAGCATGAACAGGCCCTGCGCGCTGGCGCGGATCGACGGATCGGCCTGGCCTTCGACAAACAGCGAGCCGGAGATATTGAAGAAATCGAAGGCCATGCCGTACACGATGCACGACAGCACGATCATCCACAGCCCCGCGCCCGGGTCGCCATAGGCGAACAGGCCAAAGCGCAGCGTCCACGCCAGCATGCTGATCAGCATCACCGTCTTGATGCCGAAGCGCTTGAGGAAGAACGGAATCGCCAGGATGAACAGCGTTTCCGAAATCTGCGAGATCGACATGATGATGGCCGGGTAGCGCACCGCCATCAGGTCCTTGAATTCGTCGTGCTTGGCGAAATCGTGCAGGAAGGTGTCGCCATAGGCGTTAGTCAGCTGCAGCGCCGCGCCCAGCAGCATCGCGAAGATAAAGAAGATCGCCATCTGCGGATTGCGAAACAGTGCGAACGAGGTCAGGCCCAGCGTATCCAGCAGCGACTGGTGCTCCTTGCGCTCGAACTTCGGCGGGCACTTGGGCAGGGTGAAGGCATACAGGCCCAGCACCAGCGCCGCGCCGGAGGCGACAAAGAACTGCCCCTCGGTGGTTTCCAGATGCAGCAGGCTCACCGTCCACAGCGCCGCGATGAAACCCACCGTGCCCCACACGCGGATCGGCGGGAAATCCTTGATGATGTCCTTGCCGTCGCCTTTGAGCGCGTTATAGGCCACCGCGATGGAGAGCGAAATGGTGGGCATGTAGAACATCATGTTGATCAACATCACCCAGAACATCAGCCCGGGTGAATTGATCGTCGGCACGATAAACAGCACGATGGCGCCGCCGATATGCAGCAGGCCGTAGAGCTTTTCCGCGTTGATCCACTTGTCCGCGACCACGCCCATGATCGAGGGCATGAACAGCGAGGCGATGCCCATGGTGGAGAAGATCGCGCCGAACTGCGCGCCCGACCATTGCTTGTTCTGGAACCAGTAGGCGCCGATGGTCAGCAGCCACGCACCCCAAACAAAGAACTGCAGGAAGTACATGACGATCAGGCGGAGTTTGATGCTCATCAGGTGTCTTGATCCAATGAATGCGGTAGCTTTTGCGCGATGGCCGCACCGGGCACGCGGATACCGGGCAGCCAGCCCTGCTGGTCCCGCCCGTTCCGGCAACTCGGTATTCCCCCTACGGGTGGCCGTGGAAAGCCAAAACGCTGGCAGCGTAGAGGAATCGGCTCCGTCGCGACAAGTTGCGGGGCCGCAAATATCCAGTGGTTTATTGCGTCGGAGCGTCTCATGAGCCTGTTCCTGACTATCGCCTTCGTCCACCTGATCGCCCTGATCAGCCCGGGCCCGGATTTCTTCTTTGTCTCGCAGACCGCGGTGAGTCGCAGCCGCCGGCAGGCGCTGTTCGGCGTCGCCGGCATCGCGCTCGGCGCGATGGTGTGGTCGGCGCTGGCGCTGCTCGGGCTGCAACTGCTGCTGCACCGGCTGGCCTGGCTGGGCCGGTTGATGGCCGTGGCCGGCGGTCTTTACCTGGCTTGGATGGGCGTAAAGATGCTGCGCGGCGCATGGCGCGCTCCCGCTGGCGGCCCATCGATGACGCCCCAGATCGAACGCAGCGACCTTGCCACGCTCCGTGCCGGCCTGCTGACCAACCTCGCCAACCCCAAGGCCGTGGTCTATTTCGGCAGCGTGTTCTCCGCCCTGATCGGCGACGGCGCGAGCGCCGCCACCCGCTGGGGCCTGTGGACCCTGGTCGTCACCGAAACCTTTCTATGGTTCACCCTGGTCGCGGCGTTTTTCGCTCTGCCGGCCATGCGGCGCGGCTACCTGCGGTTGTCGCGGTGGATCGATGGGGTGGCTGGAGCGGTGTTTGTGCTGTTCGGACTGCATCTGATCATCAACCGGCAGGCCCGCTGACCACCCTGTAGGAGCGCACCCTGTGCGCGAAGGTCTTGCGACACCGTCTCAAGAGCGGTCGCCCACAGGGTGGGCTCCTACCGAGCAAACCATCAAGGCAGCAACTTTCCCGGATTCAAGATGCTGTCCGGATCGAACGCAGCCTTGACGTTGCGCATCAGCCCAAGCGTCGCCGGCTCCAGCGCGAGCGGCATGAATTCGCGCTTGATCAGGCCGATACCGTGTTCGCCAGACAGCGTGCCTTCCAGGCGGATCACCAGCGCGAATACTTCGGCGAGGCAGGCGTGGGCGCGTTCGCGTTCAGCGTCGTCGCGCGGTAGCAGGTTCACATGCAGATTGCCGTTGCCGGCGTGGCCGAAGCTGACGATCAGCACATCGTGTTTGGCGGCAAGCTGTTTGATGCCGTCGACCAGTTCAGGCAGGTGGCTCACTGGCACCACCACGTCCTCATTGATCTTATTGGGTGAGATGGTGCGTTGCGCTGGCGACAGCGCCTTGCGTGCGGACCACAGCGCCTGGGTTTCCTCAGCGGTCTGTGCAACCTTGAGTTCTTCCAGTCCATCGCCGCGCGCCGCGCGCGATACAGCGTCCACCGCGCTGGGCAGCGTTTCCGGTTCGCCGTCGACTTCGATCATCAGCATCGCACCGGCCAGCGGCACGCCGTCGCCACCGTAGTCGCGTGCCAGCTTCAGCGCGACGTCGTCGATGAATTCCAGCGCGCATGGCGTGACGGGCTGGGCCATGATGCGTGCCACCGCGCGCGCGGCGGCACCCACATCGCGATAAGTAGCGCGCAGCGTGCGCAGCGCGCTCGGCTTGGGCGCGAGCTTCAGCGTCGCCTCGGTGATCAGCGCCAGCGTACCTTCGGAACCGATCAGCAGACGGGTAAGGTCGTAGCCTGTGGAACCTTTGCTGGTGTACGTGCCGCAGCGAAAACCTTCGCCCGTGCCCGCCACCGCGCGCAAACCCAGCGTGTTCTCGCGCGGGCTGCCGTACTTCACCGTGCGTGGCCCCGCCGAGTTGCAGGCCAGGTTGCCGCCGATACTGCACCAGGGCGAAGAAGTTGGATCGGGCGGCCAGAAGAAACCATGCGGCTTCAGCGCGTTCTGCAGGTCGCCGTTGAGCACGCCCGGCTCGACCACCGCCAGGCGGTTATCCGGGTCGATGCGCAGGATGCGGTTCATCCGCTCGAAGCTCGCCACCACACCGCCTTCCACCGGCACCGTGGCACCGGTGGTGTTGGTGCCGCGCCCGCGCGCTACTACCGGAACGCGATGTTCGCGGCATGCGCGTACCAGCGTCTCCACCTGCTCATGCGTGGTAGGGAACACCACCGCATCAGGCAATGCGTTGCGGCGCGAGTTGTCGTAGGCGTAGGCGAGGCGCTCGCCTTCATCCACCGACAGAGCGTCGGCGGCGAAGGCGTGGCGCAGGATATCGAGCAGGGCGGGAGGCAGCGTCATGAGCCAAGTCTAGCTCTGAAGCTGCCCAGGGGCCGTAGCGCCCCTGAGGGCTCAGATGGCCAGAACGGGAATATCCACCTTCGGCAGCAGGCGCGCGGTGAAGTACTTGTCCTGGTAGTAGCGGATCTTTTCGCACATCACCGGATGCGGAATGCCCTCATAGAGGAAAACCTCCTTGTCCGTACCCATGGCCTTCAGCTCCTGCGGCAACATCAGCGCACGACGCTCCTCGGTCTGGCTGCGCGACACGTCGCCGCGACCCTTGCCTCGCGTGACGTTCTCCTTGCGCACGGTGGTGTAGCCAAGCATGTCCGAGTAGTCGTTGGCGTCTTGCTGCTCGCGCGGCGCGTAGATGATCTGCAGCGCGTGGTTGGTGATCAGCGTACGTGAGACATCCTTGCCATAAGTCGCGTCCAACTGAGCCATGCTCTGGATGATGGGTAGCAGGCGCACGTTGTAGCCGGCCATGTACGACACCGCCGAAGCGATGATCTCCACCTTGCCGATCGAGGTGAACTCGTCCATCAACAGCAGGCACTGGTGCTTCAACGCTGGATTGTTCTGCGGCAGCTCCTTGGTGTTCTGGTTGATCAGCTGGCTGAAGAACAGATTCACGATCAGGCGGCTCTCAGCCAGCTTGTTGGGCTGGATGCCGATATAGATGGTCATCCGCTTCTTGCGCACGTCTGTCAGCAGGAAATCGTCTTCACTCGTGGCGGCGTCAAGCACCGGATTGATCCATGCGTTCAACGGCTCCTTGAACGTGCCAAGGATCGAAGAGAAGGTCTCGTTCGCTTGCGATAGCAAATTAGCGAAAGCTGATTGGGCATGGCCACTGAGGAAAGTCTGCTGTGACATCCATTGGTAGAGTTGGCGCAGATCGGTGCCATCGCCTGAAGATAGGCGATAAACCGCCCCGAGCGTCGGCTTGATCCGCAGCACCAGTGGTAGTCCGCTCTTCTCGTCGTGCTCCCATTTGTCGAACAGGTACATCGTGAATGCCATGAACGCATTGCGCGCCTGGCTGACCCAGAATTTTTGCTCGTCCGAGCCATCCGGGTAGAGCATCGCTGCGATGCTCATCAGATCAGATACACGAAAAGCTGGATCTTTCGACACATAGCTCAACGGATTCCAGCGATGCGTACGCCGGTCTTCCGCAAAGGGATTGAACAGATAGATCTCCTGCCCCTGGCTGGCGCGCCAGCCACTGGTGAGCTCGTAGTTCTCCTGCTTGATGTCCAAAACGACCATCGATTCCTGGTACTCGAGCAGGTTGGGAATCACCACACCCACGCCTTTGCCCGAGCGCGTAGGCGCCGCGAGGATCACAAACTGCTGACCGCTCAAGCGAACCAGGTCACCCTTGTACTTGCCGACCAGAACGCCGTTGTCCGAAGGCTTGAACATGCCGTGCTTGCTCAGATCGCCTGCATTGGCAAAGCGGGCATCGCCGTGCATGGATTGCTTCTTGCGCCTGGACAAGAAGTAGAGGGTGATCAGCCACAAGGCAACCGGAAGGCCAAAGCCGATATAGCCCGACCATTTAATCCGTCCGACATAGGGCTGGACCTGCGGCAGGTCCAGGGCAATGGCGTACTGGTAGTACGTATTCCACGATAGCGGGACGTCCACTTTGAGGAGCAGCCGGACCAGCCAGCCAGCGAAAAAGTCACCCAGCACAAGGGCAACAACAAACAACCCTGCCGCCCAATACCACTTGGCCTTACTCATACTTTCACCCTGTAGCTTGCAGTGTTCACCGGACGCGGACGTCCGGGGTTCATCGAATCGATAAGGTTTGCCGCGCGACGCGAAATCCAACGGACTCGCGTTACCCGGCCGTGAACGCGACCGACTTTCGATCAGTACTTGAGGTCTAGCCGGCCCGCTCGAACGTGGCAGTCGCGAACAAGACGGTTGCAGCAAAAATCCAGACTTTCATATCGTTGCCCTCGCTTCCATTCTCGATGCCATCTACGGCTGCGTTGTCGTTGGTAGTCCAGTTGCCGCGCGCGTCGTCAGCGCCCGGGTTGGGGAGTCTGTTGCTCCGTTTGTGTCTGCGACTGAGCGCGCCGCTCCGCAAGTTGTGCTTGCTGGGCAAGTTGCTCCCAGGCTGCGCTGCTCTTGTCTACCGGTGTATTGACACCCTCCTGCGTCGGGATGTCTGCATACCGCTTGAAGGGCGATTGCAGATCGCCCTGCACCGCATAGGCACGGCTGGCATCCTCGCTCAGTACGACATGGTCGATCCGCTCCAGGCCTTGGCGACGAGCCGCAACTACCAGTGATGCAGCAAAGTTGTCGCTTTGTGTGTCGGAAGAGCGCTGGTGTGCGGCGTCCAAAGTCTGAACGGCCTGGCGGGCCTGGGTAAACAGCGTGTGATCTGGATGACTGGGATGATCCAGATGAGTGGTCTCGCCTTCGCGCTTGCTGTCGAACCAGGAGCCTGGGTGGGTCAGCGTGTTGAAGATGCGAGAGGTGCGCTCGGCTACGGCGTGTTCCGCTGAGCGAATCGCTTCTCCCGCAGCTTCGAATTTTTCCGAGACCTCATGAGCAACGCTCTGCACAGCATGCTCGATAGCGTGCGCGCCCTCGGTGATCTTTTCCGCCGCCGCATGGCCCGCGGCTTCCACACCATGCACTACCGCAAGTGGCACTTCCCAGCCGGCAGAGAGCACCGTGCGAATGTCCCGGACATCGCTGCGATACCGATCGATCATTCCCTGGTGCTCGCGGTAGAGCGCTTCGCCTTCTGGCCCGATGATCGAATGTCCAAGCAATTTATTGTCGGGCACGAAGTTATCGATGCCGTGAGCACTGAAGTCGGTGGCCTTAATCGGATTGCGCGGGCTCAGTGGACCGCTGTCGTCGCGATAGCCGGCCTTGGTCAGGGTCTCGATGTCTTGGGGTGCTGCGTAAGTATGCACTTCGCCGAAATGCGGACTGGCGGCACTTACCAGATCCCCCGCACGGATATGGTCGATCACCTGATGACCGCCTTCGGGGATGCCATACAGAAGACCGGCGGCACCATAGGCGTTGAACGTCTCGCCCTTGAGATCGAACTTGGCGGCAGTGATCTCGGCCAGCGTGCCGCCGAGCGAGTGGCCAGTAACGGTGACTGCATAGGGATAGCCGGCTTGGGCTGACTGCTTCTTTGCTTCGTCGATCACTCGCTGGGTGAAGGCGATGGCATCAGGCGACTGGGCGTTCAGCCCGGTCAGCACCATGCCGGCATCGACACCGCCGTCATGCACCGGCTCCCGGTCGAATTCGGTGCCTCGATGGGCGATCACCACCTCGCCGCTATCCACGCGCTGATAGGCCGTGGCCTGGTAGCCCGTGTGGGGGTTGTTGGTGTGATCGAAAATCTTGTATTTCACTCCACCCAGCTCGATGACTTCGTTGAGCGAGTGATCCTTGTATGAGTCACGCGCGAGCAGCGCGTTGTCCGTGGTGTTGATGCTCATTGATCGACCTCTCTGGCCGTCAACGTCATCGAGAAGATGTCGGTGCGCGATTCGGGCAGGAACAGCCCGCGGTTGGGCGTACCGAATGCGCTGCGTTCTTCACCGCTGTTGAAGTAGTCGCCCCTGACGAAATAGGTAGGCACGGGCTTCTGCGCCAGTAGCTCCTTTGCATCCATGGCGGGTGAGAAATCGACTTTGTTGATCTTGAGTGTGGCCCAGGCGGTATTCACGGCCCAGTGGCAAACGCCCATGCCGTAGTAGTCCTCGTCCTGAAGCAGGTCGGCATACAGCGTGGCCTTGTAGACGTGATCGCTCACGCGGTTGAAGGTGAGGGGCTCGTTCTTCTCCGGTGCGAGCGTTGCGCCGCTGATGGGGGTCATGGGCACGCAGCGTTCGTTCTCCACTTTGTAGTGGACAGTGCCGGTCACTGAGTCGAATGGTCCAGGCGCGTTCTCGAGGGTGAGAGTGATCTCGTAACGCTTCTTGGGATTCGGGTTCTGTTTGATGTCTGGATTTTTCATAGGAAGACCGAAGGCGGTAGTGGTGAGGGCCAGAAACAGCGCAAGCGCTTGGCCCAGTGTGATGATCATGATGGCGGCCCCGGTGCGCGATGTCGCATGAGTCGCAGACGCTCCCGGGCGGAAGGCCGCTGACGTTGCAGCATGTGGCTCGGCGGCGCGATGTTCATGACCGAAGTTGTGATCAGTCGTTGGCATGGTTCAGTGCACGGTGACCCGGAACGGCAAATGCTTATCCGGATCGGCCAGGCGGTAATACTCTCCGGCGATTGCCAGGTCCTTGCCGGCCAGATGCATACCGCTCTGGCCTTTGTCCACCCAGGCTGAGTACGCATCAGTCACGCCCGCAACGACGATGTCGCGGATGCCTGTGGTAGCGCCCTTGGCCAGGTCCAGCTCGACGACTTGCAACAGCGTCTGCGATGTCGTCTGAGCTGGTTGAGTATCGGATTGCAGCAGTACGTACAGCGTTCCGCCCTTGCGCAGGCAGTGGGTGGCGCGACCTTGAAAGGTGTTGGCGGGGAGGTCGAGTGACCTGCTCCATAGCACCCGGTTAGCCACGATGTCCTCCACGTAGACGAGGGGCTTCTGGTTCATGCCGTCCTCGTCAGTCACTGCACCGACTACGCAATGCCGATTGTCGCCCAGTGACTCGGAGGTATAGGAGGAAAACCCCTGAGGGATAACGGTGACTGTGTTATCCGCTGCTATATCGGCCAAGCTGGTTTTGTCTTGCGCTGCGGTCGTGGGCGGGGAGGTCGATGCCTGGTCGTCGCTGCCGGCACGCGCGACATGGGCGCAGATGGTCAGCGTTACGAGAAGTCCGGCCGAAATCGCTGGTTTGAACCACATGTATTGACCTCTGCGGATGAGCGGGCTGCATTGATTCGCGACGACCCCGGCCAGCGAAAACCTGCGACCGGGGTTCTTGCGGTCAGATGGACATGGTTGGGTTGGTTTGCCTGGAAGTTTGTTGTGGATCCTGTTGCTGCTGGGCCTGTCCGACCTGACCTTGCGCCTGCGATGCCGCGGCCTGCTCCCAATCCGCGCTGCTCTTCTCCAGCGGTGTATTGGCCGCCTGCGCGGTAGGTACTTCGGCGAGCTTCTTGAAGGGCGAGTTGAGATCGCCCTGTACCGCGTAAGTGCGCACGGTGTCATCGCTGAGGACGGCATGGTCGACTCGCAGCAAGCCTTCGCGTCGCGCGGCGACGGTCAGCGAGCCGGCCAATTGGTCGCTCTGCTCGTTGGGTTCGCGGCGATGCTGGGTATCCAGCCGATGCACGGCGTCCAATGCCTGTTTGTACATGGCGTAGTCTGGATGCGCTGGGCTGTCGAGACGCAATGGCGTGCTTCCCTGCGTCGGTGCGTGCTGTGCCAGCTCAAGTTGCTGTCGCAATATTTTTGTGGTCTCCGGTCCAACCGTGCCATCAGGTTTCAAGCCGTGATCGCGCTGGAAGGCTTTCAGGGCTTCGTCGGTCCTCAAGCCGAAATGGCCGTCCGCGTTCAGCGGCGCCTCGCGCGAGGGGTAGCCGAGCTTGGCCAGGTCGAGCTGCAGACTGGCGACATCACCGCCGCGGGATCCTTTGTGGAGATGGTTTTCGCGGTCGTGATTGTCAGGCTGCGCCACATGCGGCGCCTGATCACGCCGCGTAACCATCGGGCCGTTATGCGCGTCCGGGATATCCACTTTGGCATGGCCGTGCGCCGGTTCGTGCACTTGGAACTCGGGTTTGGGGCGTAAGGCCCCGACGATCTTGAAGTCGCCGCCATTCCAGTAGCCCAGCTTGGTGTCGGTAGGCGCCATCGCCTTGGTCAGCGCCGGGCCGGTGCTTACCTGGGAGCCGTAGAACTCGATATTTCCCTGGGTGTCATATCCCTTGAAGATGCCCACATGCCTGCCGTGACTGCTGTTGAACATCAGGATATCGCCCGGTTGCAGCGAGCCGGGTGTTTTGCGTGCATCCTCGGCGGGAACCACGTCGAAATGTTGCTTGGCGTAGTTTGTTACCTGAGAGCCGGTGAAGAGTTTGGACGTGGCGAACGGTTCATTGCCGACGTCGTAGCCGGCGTTCTTCAGGCCGCGCCATACGAGGGAGGAGCAGTCGACGCCGTACAGGCCATCACCGTCCAGGTCACGCTCGTCCCGGCTAGGATCCGAGCGTCGATTGGGTGAATTGTTTTTCAGGGTTATGTCATCGCGGCCGTACTCATACTTGCGGCCCTCGAGCTCGAAGTGACGATAAGCCTCATCCAGAATTTCGCGACCCATACATTCTCCTTGTGGTCGTAAAGAAAAGGCTGCTCAAAGTCCCATTGAAAACTCTGCGAAATCGGAGGCACTCACCCAACCGGCGGCGCAATCGGCGTACTGCCCGTGCTCAAGGCGGCAAGCTCCCTGAGGCGATGCTTTGACCCATTCCACCTTTGGGGTGCCTGGGTCGCCGCAAAGCTTGCTGTGCTTGCAAGCCGCCACGGATTCCGCCGGAATGGCCATGACGTAGTACCAGAGAGGTTCGCCCACCTGCTTTCGCGCGGTGGCTGCGATGCATACGAATTGCATGTCATGCAGTTTGGCCACCGAATCGTTAGGAAAGGGCGGAAAGCCCGTTCCTAACGAAGCCGATGGCTTGTCTCCGGTGAGGATCTGGCCATAGAGGCCGTCTCCGCTACAGCCTTCCATATTGACGACGATCCGGTACTCACCGGCGCTGCACTCTGGCGTCCAGTCCTTTCTCTTCTGGGTGCATGTGACTCCAGGCAGAGTGGCTACAGGTGCCGGCAGCGGTCCTTCCATAGCCGCGTCTTGCGACAGTGCCCCCTGTTTCGATGGAGAGGCATTCGCCGGCGCGGTGGTAGGTGCCGTTGCGTTCAGTGGATTACTGGCCGGTATGGCGGAAGCCGCCCGGGCAGCAGAGGCCTCACCGGATATGACTGGCGTCCGGCTATCCGACGCCGAACCGTTGCATGCCGCAAGCAGCAGGCAGGGCAGGAGGCGAAGGAAGTAGTTGATGCAGGCCATGGCGAGAACGCTCCTAGCGGATCGGGTCTTATGGTTTCCCGGTGGTGCGGCAGGGTAGGTTGTCCTGTGCTGGCGACCGACCGATGCCGGTCACCACACTCACTGCGATTCAACAGGTTTTTCAGGAACTTTGCGCAGATACGGTGAAAGGCTCAGGCCAGGGCGTTGCAACGCCACCAGCCTGCGCCGGGTTCATTACCTTTGCTGCGATGCTTGTGCCTGAGCCTGTTGCGCCGCGTCGTGCGTCTGTTGTTGCGAAGGACTCGCGGCATGCTGCTGGCCCGCCTGAGCCAAGGCGCGGCTGCTCTGCTCCACCGACGTGTTGACGGCCTGTTCGATCTGCACTTCCGCGATGCGTTTGTGCGGGGAGTTCAGGTCGCCCTGCACGGCGTAGACGCGGCTGCGATCCTCGCTGAGCACGACATGGTCGATGCGATTGAGGCCGGAACGGTGAGCTGCGACCACAAGAGATGCGGCCAGGTTCTCGCTGAGCTGGTCCGGAGCGCGCTGGTGCTGGGCGTCGATCTTCTGCACACCCTGGAGCGCTTGCTGAAAGACGCCGTGCGACGGGTGCGCCTGGTTGCCGAGATGTTGTCCGCCACGTTGGGCTTCGAGTGCCTGCAACTGCTTGTCGATCGCGGTCTGGGTCTGGTGCCCCACGACGCCGTCCGGCTTGAGGCCGTGACTTTGCTGGAATGCCTTCACGGCTTCCTCGGTGCGCGGGCCGAAGTGGCGATCCGCTTGCACGTCATACCCCAGTCGGCTCAACTCGCCCTGCAGCTTGCCCACGGACTCGCCCTGGGCGCCCTGCTTAAGCGTGACGGGCGTGGTCTCGTGGCGGGCCGGTTCAGATGTGTGTTGGCCGGGGGCGCGGTTCATCAGCTGGTTGAGGCCATCACGGTTGCGCGTGATGTCGTGCATGTAGTCGTAGTTGCTGGTGCCGTTGCTGTCGCGCATGACGCGGCCGCCGGTAGCCGCGGCCACGGCGCCACCATAGCCGGCAATATGTCGGGCCTTGAGGAAGCCGGCGATCTTTTCCGGGCTGTCGTCCGCATGCAGCACGCCGTTCTTGATGGCCTGGTTGTAGGCCTTGCCGCTGTTGATGCGGAAGGCGTCGTCCTGGAGTTCGGCGGAGGCCTTGTATTTGTCCAGGCTCAGGCCGTTCTTCCAGTTGGAGGGGTCGTTGAGGAATTCGGTCATATGGCCCTTGGAGGCCCACGCCCATTCGCTCTTGTAGCCGTCCATGGCCTTGGCCAGCTTGTCCTTGTCCACATAGCCCGCATCGGCGAGCCAGCCGGCACCGGCCTGGTAGCGGCCAACATAGCCTTGCTTATTGGTGATGGTCAGGTTGCCGCCATTACTTTCCGTCATGACGGTGGATGCAACCAGACGGCGGGTCATCGCGTCGTCCAGACCGGCGATGTTGCCCTGGTGGTAAGCCTGTGCAGTGGCCACTGCATTTTCTCGTCTATCAGCCATGATGCTTGTCCTTTTGGATATGACGATGGTTGTGATGGATCAGGTGTAGCGGTAGTTACGACTCCTTACAGCGCATGGCCGCCATCCGCTGCGCTGGCTTGCTCCGGTAAAACACGAACGTGGTGGCGCCGGGACCCTGGTTGCCGTCTTCCTCGTCCACGTAGCCCTCGGCATAGATGGGGGTCGAGCCTGCGCCTAGCGTGATCTGGAAGAACGCATTCTTCTGCGTGTTGGCCGCGGTGGTCCCGAAATCCAGTTCGCAGGCGCCGCCGACCGGTTTGATGGTGGTGCCACCGCTCAACTGGTGCTGGATGATTTCCTGGTAGTTGTCGCTGGGATAGAACTTCACCAGGGCGATGGAGTGCACATTGGCAGCGTCGCCATTGAGGGTAACGCCAACGTTGCCCTCGTTATCTTTCTTCGTGCCGGCATCCGCGCCAACTTTGCCATCAGGCACGTCGACCTCGCCGAAACCGGACAGCAGCAAATTGCCGCCACGGTAGTGCGACATATCCGGGCCGGTGGCGTCGGGGTTATCCAGAGGCTTGGGATCACGCCATTGCACACCAGGTACGGCATCGAAAGCCGGCCAACCGGAAGCGTCGTGCGCAGCGAAAACGCCGAGAAGGGTCTGCAGGGGAGACATGGCACTCTTTCCTTGAGTTTCGGCAGGAGCGGGCGGCATGGCAGCCGTCGCCGCCGGTTTCGGCGCCGAGGGTGTGGCAGGACTATCGGGAGACTGAGACGAGCCGCATGCGCTCAGCGAAACGAGCAGGGCGGTCAGCAGGAGCGTTCTTGGGCTCATGGTGAGTTGTGTGTCCTTTCAATCAAGCCAAGGGGCGAGCCCTTGAACGGTTCCATTGGTGGCCCGGGAGGATGGATGGGCCGGTTCGCCAGATGAGCGAACCTAACTGCATGAGTCAGCTCCGCATTTGACCTGCTTCAATAGCCACGGGCAAGTGCTTGCGACGAATGCGGTTCAGTTTTTTAGTGTCGGCCATCACATTGCCTGACGTAACGAGTTTCATGGCGGTGTCGCCTCAATCGTCGACGTGATGACAATTTGAAATGGGTTTTCACTTCTTCGGGCCGGCTTGCCCTGTGGGTATTTTGCAGGCGCCTTCACGCCTGTCCCTCTACGGGCTAACCCGCAACTCAAGTGGCGTCGCCGCGTGGATGTGGATGTCTCAATCAGTTGGCGTTAGCCGGATCACCCGAAGGCGTGGATGACATGGTCTTTGCGTCGGCAGCCTGCTCAGTGGGAAAGCCTTGGGGCACACCCGCGCGAACATGGCAGCTGAGACCGGGTTGAAGCCGTACGGATTGGTGACGGTGAACGTACCCTGTTCCTTTGTGATCAGTGCCCAGCAATCTTGCGGCACACCGACCGTGCAGAAAACGAAAGAGTCATTGCCATAGTAGGGGATGGGCTCGTAGAAGCCGTTTTGGGCTACGGCGCCAGCACTGATGGTGGCTAGCAACAAAACAGTAGGGGCTTTTTCATGGGCATTCCTTGCTGATGAAAGAGGTTATTGGATGCGTTGAGGGAGGCTACAGCCGGAGTAATAGACGTGGCATCCATCGGATTCTGCGTTACACATGTCCATTCCCGATTTCTTGGCCCCTTCCAGTGTGGAGGCGGTCTGCGTATTAAATCCCTTGTTGCCCAGAACCATAACTCCACAGCCATTTGCGTAAGAAAGTTGCAATTTGCACTTCGATCCACTTTTGGCTTGACAGTCTTCTAGGGCTTTCTGTTCCGCTTCATCTTGCGATGACGCGTCGGTAGAGATTCCTAGGGTGCCCGTTGGCGTATCGGTTGCTATGGCGCCCCATTTGGATGCCCATCGCATTGGTGGCGCTTGTGGTCGCGATTGTCCTTGACCTTGGTCATAGCCAGGAATGGGCCTACATGACATGACGCCCTGGCCGCCTTCGGGAATCATTCCTGGCGGGCATCCACCTTCAGCATATGAAGCAGCACTGAGACTGAGCATGCACAACAGTAAAAGTAGCTTCAATTTCATGGATCAGCTGTCCCGGATTTGAGGCGCATATTTCATCTGGTCGCCACTAACGGCTCTCGTGCTGCCAGTTACACGCGTAGCCGTGTTGGTATGCGCGCTCCCAGTAGGCAGGGGGCCGGCCTTGTCCTGGATTGATGGTGCTCAGGGCGATCTGCGTATAGGCCAGGTTCTTGTCGATGGCGCTGGCGGTGGTCTCGTCGGCGTTGCCGGCGAACAATCCATGGACCTCCTTATTCAGGCTGATGGTGAGCCAGTCGTGCAGATCGGCGCCGCTCACGACCATGGTGGTGGAGGCAGTGACGATCACGGCGACGCGGCCCATGCCGGTGACCAGATGCATCATCGACTCGCGCGACTGGCTGGTGACCATGCGGTAGCCCTGGATCATGATCCAGAGTGTGACCAGGGAAAGTGCACGCCGAAGGCGTGCACTTTTCCATTCATGGGCTATAACCCCACTGCGTGATGATGGTGTTGAGAACGGCGGCATTGGTGGAAACCTGAGCCCCGGGGCACGTCATCAGGAAAGTCCTGCGCGCGGCAGCGGTAGCCCCACTGTCGAACTTCGGATCCCACACCTGGATGGCATGGAAGGCGGCGATGGCGCCGGCGCATTCAGGCCCTCCGGTAGTACCGTCGCCGGAGATGCCGGCCATGCATACATAAACCGAGCAGGGGTCGGCAGCTTGGGCATGCACGGGAGCAACAGCTAGTCCGGTGGTACCGATGGCAAAGGCGGCGAGTAGAGCGCGTGGGTTCATGGCTTGACTCCTGTCGTATCCGTGTTGTGTGACTGAAAGGCTTGGAAGAAAAAACCTCGATCAGCGGTTCATGGCCCGCAGGCACAGGGACAAATGTCTGCGTGTCTCGATGGCCCGGAGCCGTCTGCACCACATCTGAGTGCCGTGCCGAAGGCCCCGAGTTAGCACCCCAGTGAGGGCGATACGTGCAGCTGCACGACTTGTTGTGCTTGACGCGCTTGCTCGCCCACTTCCCGCTGTAGCGTTGCCTGGGCCCATGGCGTGTTGCTCTGTGCCATCGGTGCCCCGCAATCTTGGGGCACACCGACTGTGCAGAAAACGAAAGGGTCATTGCCGTAGTAGGGAATGGGTTCGTAGTAGCCGTTTTGGGCTACGGCGCCAGCGCTGATGGTGGGTAGCAACAAAACAGTAGGGGCTTTTTCATGGGCATTCCTTGCTGATGAAAGAGTTTATTGAATGCGTTGAGGGAGGCTGCATCCTGAGTAATAGACGTGGCAGCCATCCGATTCGGCGCTACATTGCGCAATGCCTTTCCGCGTGGCCTCTTCAATAGTTGCGGCGGACTTGGCGTTGAATACCTTGTTTCCAAGGACCATGACGCCACAGCCATTGCTATAAGAGACTTGTAGTTTGCAGTTTGCTCCGCCTTTAGATCGGCAGTCCGCTATGGCGCCTTCTTCTGCTCGATTTGCAGACGATGCTCCGTTTACCGCGCCTAGACTTCCAGTAGTTGCATCAGTGGCGATGGCCCCCCATTTTGAGGCCCATTCAACAGGAGGCTGTTGTTGCTTTCCTTGGTCATATCCTGGGATTGGTCTGCATGACATCACACCCTGCCCACCTTCTGGAATCATTCCGGGAGGGCATCCACCTTCTGCGTGAGCGGCGGAGTCAATGAACATTGTGCAAAGTAGTAAAAGCAAGACTGCTACGGCGCGCATACGGGTTCCCTCACCATTACTGGGTGCGAGTATTCATTGTCTTCATGACGTCAGCCTGAGCATTGTTTTGAGTCGAGGCGACTCGAACCCCAGGCGCGGGAGTGTTAAAGCCTCCAGAGGCTTGGTTGCCAGTATCGGCATGCCCTTGGTTGTAAGAAGGTGGTGCGTAGGAGCCCGCCGGCGCCCCACCCGGCCCGGGTCTGCCAGCTGCCGCCCCACCCATACCAAACGCCGAGTAAGTCAAGAAGTTACCCATGGTGCCCTGGAAGAACACCGCAGCCATCGGCGGCACCGAAATAATGAGCACGGTAAGTAACAGTCCAATACCGCCCTGCTGCATCGCCTGACTGGTCAAGCCCTCCGTATCGTTGCCCAGAATCGAATTGGCAATCTTGGATGCCCATACCGCCTCGCTGATCTTGATGGTGAGTTCCAGCACCATGGCACTGACCACGCTGAGCAGGGCCATCGAGAAGATGGTGCCGATGCCGTAGAGCAGCCAGCGGCGGAACAGTTCCTTGGTTTGTTCAAATATCAGACACAGAATGAACAGCGGCCCCAGGCCGATGAACAGGGCGATGGCGAACTGGTAGAGCAGCAGCATGGCGCCGGCGGCCATGGGCGGACTGGCGGTGCCGAAGGTGGCAATGAGGGTGGAGCGCTCTTTGGCGTTCTGCATCTCGCCATCGCCGGGGGCGATCTGCACGGCATTGATGGTGCCCAGGGCGATCTGCGTATAGGCCAGGTTCTTGTCGATGGCGCTGGCGGTGGTCTCGTCGGTGTTGCCGGTGAAGAGCTGGTGCACCTCCTTATCCAGGCCGATGGTGAGCCAGTCGTGCAGGTTGGCGCCGCTCACCGCCATGGTGGTGGCGGCGGTAACGATCAGCGCGATGCGCGCCATATTGGTTATGAGGTGCATCATCGACTCGCGCGACTGGCCGGTGACCATGCGATAGCCCTGGATCATGATCCAGAGCGTAACCAGGGTCAGCGCGATGGCCGCGGCCCAGGTCATCATGCGGCCCATGAGGTCCATGCCGAACGTGTTGATCTTGTCGTTGAGGTACTTGTAGACCAACGAGTAGTAAATGTAATCGCCAATATTGGGCATGGTGCCTCTTCCTTGTGCCGCCAGGGTGCGCCCGGCCTTGCCTGCTGAAGACGGAAAACGTCGGGCTTACTGGGAGAAGGCGGCCTTCATGGCCGCGGTGTTGACCAGGGTGCCCAGAGGGCTGGGGCTGCCGTTCATGGCTCGGCGCGACAGGATGCCCTGCATTTGCTGCAGCATCTGAATCTGCGTATCCAAGGTGGTCATCTTGCTACTCCAATCGGCTTGGTTTTTGACGATGCGCCCCTGAAACTGGCTCAACTCGTTGCTGTTGGCTTCCAGGTCGCCGGGCGACTTGGCCGTGCTCATGCGCTGGGCCTGAATCTGGTAGAAGCGGTCGCTTTCCTGCGCAGTGGACTGCAGATAGTCGACGGTGTCGTTGTATTTCTGATTCTTGGTCAGCACGATCAGCTGACACAGATCCCGCTGCTGCTTGACGACATCGCCGCCCATATTGGGCAGAAAGCTCTGCAGCGCGGTGGTGATATCGCCAGCCAGACCGCCGGTCACGCCAGGGCAGGCATCTTTCACGCCGTAGTCGGCGGGGATCTTTTTGAACTGGTTCTGCATGGTGAACAGCGTGAAATTCAGCGATTGCAGCTTGACCAACTGCTCCTGCCAGAACGCGACCTGGGCGGTGTAGTGATCGATGGTGGCTTTGTACTGCTGCACAGTGTCGATCCAGCGCTTGGCCTGCTCCGCGTACTCGGCGATGGCCTTACCCATGCTCTCCGGATCATTGACGATGACCCCCAACTGGGCCTGGCCCGAACCAGTGAACAGGCTGCAAGCCAGCATAAGGCCGGCAATGAGGCCCTTCCTGCGGCTGGCGCGACGAGAGGTTGAGGTCTTCATGGCGATATCTCCGTAGGTTATGTCGATGGGTCAGGCGCTGGCCGAGCGCGCGGAGCGCGGCGTTTGCGGCGGTTGCGAAGGCCTGGGTTTGCCGCTGCCCCTGCGGTTTTCATAGAACGCCGGCAGCCATTGTTCGGGGCGCAGGTCGTCTACCGGGATGCCCTCCGCGGTGGCGCGCTCGCGCATGACTTCGTGCATGATTTCGATGTTGTCGGTGGAGGCGGAGATCACCGCCAAGGCATCGTCCAGGCCGCGCAAGTTCAACTGGCACACCGACGAAGCATGACCTTGCTTGACCAGGAAGCAACGCGAGCGTTCGTCCAGGCCTACGACCACCTGGTATTCCGCTTCCGTGAGCTTGAGGCCTTCGATGTAATCCTCGCGGCTCGCGTTGGGATTCGGCAGCAGGATCATGGTGGCGGTCTGCTCGATCAGGGCGGCAGAGATGTCGCTCGCGAGCGCATCTTCCGGGCTCTGGGTGGCGAAGATGCCGAGGCCGTTCTGCTTACGGATGGTTTTCTGTTTGTTCTTGGCGAATTCCTTCAGGCCGCCCTTGCCGTCCAGAATCTTCCAGAACTCGTCCATCACGTAGATCAGTGGGCGGCCGTCGATCAATGCCTCCAGGCGATGCAGGAGGTAGTTGATGACGGGTGCGCGCACTTCCGTGTTGTCGATGATGTCGGTGTAGTCGAAGCCGATGATGTTGGCCTTGGCAAGGTCAATGGTGTCCGTCGGATTGTCGAATACCCAGCCCAGCGAATTGCCGGCGGTCCATTTGCGCATGCGTACGAAGAGGCCGTCGTCGCCCATATTGGGCAAGCTCTTCTGGAAGTTGGTCATGTTGCGCAGGTGCATGGGCGTGTCGAGCATGTTCTCGACGGCGCGGAAGATGTCCTCTTCCTCGCGCGAGCTGTACACGCTCTTGCCGGCCAGCACTTTCACCAGGTCGGCGAGGAACTGCACATTGGCTTCGTTGCGCTCGCACTGGAACGGATTGAAGCCGGTGGGCTGGCCGTTCTCCAGCGCCAGGTAGTTGCCGCCGCAGGCGCGTACGAAAATCTCCGCGCCGCGATCCTTGTCAAAGAAGAAAATGGTGGGCGTCGGCTTGAGCTTCTGCACCTGGCTGAGGAGGAAGTTGATGAGCGCCGTTTTACCGGTACCGGACTTACCGATCACCATGGTGTTGGCGATAGCCTTTTCACCGAGCGAGTTCTCCGCCGGATGAGTAGCGTGGAAATTGAAGTAGTACGGCTGGCCGTTGGTGCTCTGCAGTGTGGTGACGCAATCGCCCCAAGGATTGTTGTCTTTCTTGCCGGTGGCGAAGTTGTGCAGAGGTGACAGGCCAAGGAAGTTGAGCGAACTGACGTTGGCCAGGCGTGTGCGGTATTTCCAGTTGCCCGGGAACTGCGAGTAGAACGAGGCCGTGACGGCCAGATCCTCCTTGACCGAGATGAAGCCGGCATTGGAGAGCTCCGCGCGGGTGGCGGCGATCTGCTGGGATAGTGCATCCTGGCTCGGGGCGTACACGGCCATGGTGAAGTGGTACTCACCCAGCACGAAGTTGCCGGAGGCGAGCTGGTCCATGGCCTGGTCCATCTCGATGATCTGGCTGACGGCCTTGTCGCCGGAGGAGATCATCATGCCTTTGGTGCGCTCCAGCGCCTTGAGTGCGTCCTGGCGACCCATGGGGCTGAAGGAGTGCGTGATGACGTACTCGAAATCGAGGTACTTCAATCCGTTGAGAATGCCCGGATAAGTACTCTCGGTGTACTCCTTGATATTGAGAAGGGCACCGAAATGGTTTTCACCATTCGGTGTGGTCAGTACGAAGTCTCCGGTCTTGCTCGAGAAGCGCTGCTTGCTCACTGGCAGATAGTGGTAGACCGGTGCGGGAAGCACCGGCACCGGTTCGTCGATGCGGTTCAGCACATAGCCGAAGAATTCCAGCGTTTCCGAGAACACCACGCCGTTGCTCGCCTCGTACATACCCAGGCGATACGGCGCGTAATCCTTGAGCACGGCCTCCACGTTACCCGCGAGCTCCTGGATGGTGCTGATGGCGTGCGCCTGCTCGGCTTCCAGCTGGCTGACCTCGCTGGTTTTCTCCGCGAAGCGTTTGCCGCTCACCACCGGGCGATAGATCATCGTCAGGTAGAGCTCGTTCTGCATGAGCTTCTGCGTGGAGAGCGCATGGAAGTAGGCGTCGGACAGGCTCTGGTTGAAGGCCTGTCCGAAGCGGCTCTTGTCCTTGATGCGACGGCGGCGGCGCAAGTCGTGGACCCAGAAGGCCACGTTGACGAAGTCTGGTGCGCGCAGCGTCTGCAGCATGCGGTTGAAGGTGTTGTGGCGATGTTCGATGTCCCATTCCTCCCTTCCTACGAAGGGCAGGCCGCCCAGTCGCCACACCATGAGGAAATCGCCGCCGGTCGTCTTGACCACGGTAGGCGATACATGGGTGGAAAGCGGAATGAGTTCGCTGATGGGGGCGTCGGGGATCAACATGGTTGCATACCGTTTCAGATGGGGAGTGCCCCGGCCGTCCTGGCCGGGGCATCTCCGATTACTTGCCTTGACCGGGCTGCCCGCGGTAGCCGTTCGGCGTGAATACCCACATGCCGTCGTGCTCCTGGAGATTGCGCACCCGCGTGCGGAACTGCAGTCGCAGCCCCAGCAATCGGAAGATCATCTCGTCGCGCTTGGCCATATGCCGCATGACGAAGATGACGCAGGGCACCAGCACCAGAAAGATCGGATTGGTATACATCGCCAATAGCAAGCACGAACCCGCACCGACGAAGAAGGGCACGTAAGGCACGCCCATGAACATCGGAGGGCGCGTGCAACCGCGAAACAGTGCGTTCTTATGCATAGTGGTTCAGGAAATGCACCACCATGGCGGTGCAGGTCTGGCCGGTTTCGCCGACGACCATCTTGGCGACCTGGGTAGCGGCGCCGACCAGCACGCCACCGATCAGGATCGGGGCCACATCACCGATGCGCTTGTGCGCGAAGGCGATCTGGTAGCCGGAAAAGATGACAGCGATCGTGACTACAGCAATCGAGGCCATGTTGAGCAGGCCGTTGATGCTGTCGAAGAAGCCGCAGACCTTCTTGTCGGAGCCGGCGAAGTCCGGCGCGGCGAGCGCGATTTGCGGCAGCACGACGGCGGCGAAAATGACAAGGCCCATCATCAGCATGGGCGTCATGCTCTTGGTCTGGCGCTTGATATCGGTAGGCAGGTTCATCTCGGGTTCCTCATAAGGTGATTCAAGAACTGAAGGTGCGACTACCCGGCGATGCCGGGCGATGGACAGCTACGTGGTGCGCAGCCTGGTTCACTACGGTCACCCCGAAGCTGGTCGAGGTGGATGTCGGCCCGAAGGCCTTCGCGGCGAACGCCTGGGGCGCTCGTTTGGCGAACAGGGAGATGCACGGCGACATGGCGAGCCATGGCATCGGCGGTTGCTCAGAAAACAAAGGCGTCATCGCGGCTTCCTTGGCGAAGATCGGCCTGATCGATGTTCGGCGTGCCGGTGGACACCGCCATTTGCGGTGCTACGGCGGGCGCTTGCTGTCCTGCGGTGGGTGCAGCATCGTTCGGGCCGCGTACGCGTGGCACGAAGATCTCATCCGACGCCGCATTCGCCTGCGCGGGCGCTGCGCCATCGGGTGCAACGTTGGCGGCGACCGCATTTCCCGCATACGGCATTCCCGCTGGTGCGCTTTGGGCGACCGTCGCAGGTGTGGGTTGCATGGTGTTTGCGGAATTGTCCGGTAGCGGCTGCGGACCGGGCCGGGTTGGCGCATAACCCACGTTGGCTGGGGACGCGCTGGGCAAGCCGGCAGCACGTGCCACCGCCGGAGCGATAATGGCGCTGGCTGCCGTGTCCAACGCCACGCTGCGCAGCGCGATACGATAGGAACTGTCGTTGATCGGCGCATAGGCGACCGATTTGCTACTGCTGCGGACGGCTGCCTGATTTGCGGCGACTACAGGAATCGCCATTGCCTGGTTGCTGGCGAGCTTCATGCTGCGGTTGATGGAGTCGTAGACCTTTTGCACGTAGCCATCGCGGTAACCCGTGACGAAGTTGCCTGAGTAGTAGCAACTGAACGCTTTGCCCCAATCGTTGCCGGAGCTGGCATAACACTCGGAAAGAATGCGTGCGCCGACTGCAAGGTTGGCGCAGGGGCTGAAGGCCTTTTCGTAGCTATCCAGGCCGTACTTGCCAAGGTTGGCGCGATTGACCTGGGCCAGGCCTACGGAGAAGTTGTAGCCCTGATCTTCGAGCATACGTACGGTGGCCAGTGCCTCGCCGAGATTCTGTGGCTGACGCACTAATTGGCCGCCGACCACGCCGATGGCGTAAGGGTTGTGGCTCGATTCGACTTTGACGATGTGCTGCATCACCTCCGCCGGTACGGCAAGGTTCGGGCAGCTCATCATTTCCAGGCCGGGAAGCATCGAGTACTCCTTTTCAAGCAGCTTCCGCGTTCATGGCGCGGGCAGGGTTGAAGTCGATGCCGGTGATGTAGCGATTGCCGGCGTGGGCTTTGATATGCACCACGATGTCGATGGTCATCATCAGCAGTCGCTTGATGGTGGCGAACTCCAGGCCCGCTCCCTCGTTGGATGCTTTCACCATCAGGGCGAGCTGGTCCCAGGTCTGCTCGGTGCTGCCTGCATGACAACTGGTAATGGAGCCGGGATGGCCGGAAGCGCAGTTGCGGATGAAATAGAAAGACTCATCGCCACGCAACTCGGCAAGGATGATGCGATCCGGCTTCATGCGTAGGCAGGCTTCCATGCAGCTCTTGGCGGTGACATTGCTGGTGCTCTGGCCGCCCTTGGAGTAGAGAAGGTGCACGACGTTCGGCTGGTCAATGAACAGTTCGCGTGCGTCCTCGATGGTCACCAGACGCTCGTTGTGCGGAATGTGATGGACCAACGATTTCATGAACGTGGTCTTGCCGCTGCCGGTAGCGCCGGCGACCACGATGTTCTTCTTGTTCAAGACCGCCTTACGGAAGAAGTCCGCATAGCGGCGCTCCGCGCGCAGTTCGAGCAGTTCGCGGTCGTGATCACTGATGCTATGAGTGTCTTCAAGGATCTGGTCGAAGAAACCGTCCTCTTGATACTGCGCCAGGGTCTTGGTCTGGCGTGACGGGAGGCGGATGGTGATGGATACCTTTCCGGTATCGCAGGCTGGTGGGATGACAAACTGCGCGCGCTGGCCGGTAGGAAAGGTCAGTGACACCACCGGATCGGTGTCCGTGATGCGCTGACCGGTGTTGCTTTCATTGACGACTGCCGTACAGAACTGGCGCGCACGATCGAAGGTGAGCGTCGGTACTTCCACCCGACGCCACCCACCACGGCTTTCCAGATAAAGCTCGCCAGGCTGGTTGATGCAAATTTCCGTGACCTCCGAAGAGGCCATGAATTCTCTGATCCCCAGCACCTCGTACTGGTAATCAAGAAACTCGCTGGAAACCTGGGCAATAGCTGAGTCGTCCATGTCCTGCTTCTTTGTGTCGCTTAGAAACGGGCAACCACACCGCTGAAATCGACGTCTTTGGCGACGTAGATGCTCACGATGGTGCCCTGGTTGATGGTGACGGTCGCAGGCCGGTTGGCAGCGCGCTGCACCGCCTGGTTTGCGATGTTTTGCAACGTCGTGGCGGTATTGCTCTCAAACGGCGACTGCGTGACCACGCCATTGCTGATGGTGGTCTGGCGCGGACCGTGTTCGGCGGCCTCGTATTTGAAGGCGTCGCTGAGCATGCTGATCAGGAGCGCGGCACCGATGCGACTCGGCCAGTGGGCGTTGTAGTAGCCCGGATGGCCGGAACCGCCGAGGTTGTCTACGCCGGGGCTGGCCATGTTCACATCGATCCCGTTGGGCGTGACGATGCGATCCCAGATCACGTAGACGCGATTGGTAGTCGGTTCCATCTCGTACTTGCCCAGTACTTTGGAACCTTTGGGCAATAGCAGGCGGCGGCCGGTGAATGAGTACACCGGTTCCGTCACTGCGCAGGACGTGAAGCCCGGATAGTCAGTGACGATGCGTGTCTGCAGTACGCAACGGATGAAAGTGCCGCGCAACATCAGCGTGTCGGGACCGTTTAGCGGTTGCGCATTGGATACGTCTGGCAACGCGTCGGGACTACCCGGGCGTGAACCACGGGCGCCCTGGATGGCTGTCATGGCTTGCGAGTACGCGTTCTGCTGATTGTTGCCCGGACCGGGCTGACCGCCTGGACCGCCGGCCTGGGCCGCCATATCGCCGGTCATCATGCGACGTTCCATCAACGTCGGCCCACGCGGTTCTGGTGGCGGGGTGGGCAGAGGCATCTGCGGCGGCAGTTGCGGCGGCTGTTTGGGCGCCAGTGCAATCGGTTCCGGAAGGCGAGGGGTGGCCTGGCTGCCCTCCGCGGGTACCGGGGTTGGAGCCAGCGGAACGTTGAGCGTTTCTTCGCGGGACTTGGCCGGTGCGTCGTGACGGCGCGACATCGTATTCACGATCAGCAGTACGGCAACGACGAGCAGCGCAACCATGCCACCGAGCAGCGCCATGGCGCGCCGGTTGGTGCGCCGGGTGTCGTTGGCCCGCAATTGCGGTGCGCTGGAGTCAAGGTCGGGGGCAGGCGCCTGGGTGTACTGACCGGAGTAGGGGTTATTGGACAACGGGTCCGCGCCGCCCGCGTGGGGATCATGCGGTGGAATGTTTCCGTTCTCGTTGCCTTCGCCCGGCTGATAGGGATTGTTCGTGCTCACTTTTTGGCGTTCCTTCGCAGACCCACGACATTGTCGCCGTGGCGGATGACCAAGTAGGGGTACGTGCCGTGGACGATGATGGTGTTGCCTTCGACGGTGGTGTTCACCGTCGCGTCCTCGCCATGTTCCTTCTCGCGCATGAAGACCGCCGGGAAATTGCCGGTCGGAAACTGCTTCAAGTCGCTCATCTTGATGTAGGTGAACTGGCCATCGTCATAGACATTGACCGGAACCAGCCATGGCGCAGTCCTGCTGCGCGCTGCGACGTCGTAGTCAAAGTTGTAGACACGCCCCTTCACCAGTGCGGTGTCCAGCTCCGGCGCCCGTTTAGTCTTGTCGGCTTCGTTGCTGAAGCTGGAGTCAGCTGGATAAGTGAAGGCGATCTTGTACTGGACACCGGCGCGCTTGGCCTGGTCCAGCGCCTTCCAATCAGTTGCGACCACCTTGAGTTCAAGGATGTAAGAGTGCGTCGCCGTGCGGATCATCATGTTGGTGTCCACATCGACATTCTTTGGCTTCAGGTAGAACACGTTCTCGCGGCGGGTAAGGTCCCAGCCGCCACTGAAGCCAGTGCTGTAGTCAAGAATTTTTTCGTTGGGGCTCAACTCGATCTGCGTGGTGATGCCCAGGCCCGTGCGCACCTGATAGATGCGGTCGGGCTGATATTCGTACTGCTGGACGACCTGTGCGATCGCGCCGGGCGCGAAGCCTGCGGCCGCCATGCATACGGCGCCGGCCAAGGCGAGTTTGCTAACACGATTCATCGACGGCCCACTCCATTGGCGGTGTTTCTCGGTGCGGACGCTGGCGTTGCCGCCGGTGCCGCAGTCCTGGGTTGTTCAAGATCGGGAATCGGCGGCGGCTGAGAAGCACTCGGAGAAAGGACTTCCTCTGTCGGCTGCTGCTGGCCGGTGACCGGTGCAGCGGTGCCGTCCTGTGTTCCCGGCGTTTGATCCGCCGGTGCAGGTGCGTGTACTTCTTCGGGAGCGGCAGTCGCGTAGTCGTTGTCCACGCGGTAGCTCATGACCTGGAAGCCGAGCGGATTCTCGATCCGGGCCTGCTCGTCCATCTTCAAGTTCGGCTTGTAGGTGAACTCGAGGTTGGCGATTTTGCTATCCAGCGGCTGGCTGACGCCGGTCTGCTTGTTGTACAGGTTGCGCTGGAAGCGGACGGTAGCGCCTTTGGGAGCCTCATTCGGGCCACCGCCAATAAGGGTGGTGCTCAAGATTTTGACGCGGATGGCGCGTTCCCGACCGTAGACCGCGTACGGGCTGTTCGGATTATTGGGAGAGTGCAGCGCGCGATAGGGAGCGGCGACCTCGGGTGAGGACATGGTGAGCACAGTGGCCCAGTCACGGAGGTTCATCATGGCGACGTCATAGGACTCGCGCGCCAGGATGAAATGCGCGACGTTGCTGCGATTGATCGCTTCGCTTGTGGCGAGCTGGCGGTTGGTGAAGTCCTCGGTTAGTCGCGCCACGGTGCTGGTGCCGGTATACGCATCGGCCATCACGATGTAGGGGACTTTTTCCTTCAGCGGCAGCATGTAGAAGTAGCCACCGGCGAGAATGAGCGACATCACGAGCGCGATGAATGCGACCCACCATGCGCGGCGTTCGCTGCGTTTGGCTAGGTCGGCCACCGTCACTTCATAGTTGACCGACTTGGCGACTGCCTCGTCGATCTTTTGGCTGGAAGTTCTCTTGAACATCAGTGCGAGCTCGGTTCGGTGATCACAACGTTGATCCTTGTCGTCGTCATTTGGCGCTAGCTGGTGCTTCGGTCGCCGGTGCGCCTGGTGCTGGCGTGGCAGTGGGCTCGCTCTGCTGGGGTGCTGCTTCCGCGCGTACCGCACTGGCGGAGCGCACCTGGATCTGGCGGTTGTCAGCCATGACGAAGACATCCTGCGATGCGTAGATCGAATTCAACTTCGTTGCGGCATCCTGGATGTCCGTAGTCTTGAGTTCGGACACCGGCTTATAGAGCGTGAAATCGGCCTCAAGCTGATAGTTAAGCTGCAGGCCCGAGTCCTTCGCCCAGCGCGAGAGCATGGTCTTGAGCGTGCCGTCCATCGGTGACGCATAGAACGTGTATGTCTTGGCGAGCGGAATTTCGGTCGGCGCATCCTGGAAGCGGTTCACCGGCTTCCAGCGGCCACCGAAATCCTTGGCTGGCGGTGTTCCGCAACCTGCAAGCGCGAGGGTTGCTAGTAGCAAAGTGCCCATCAGGGCTCGTTTGAAGAAATCCGTTTTCACGTCATACCCGCAAGTTGTATGGAGACTGCAAAAATCGCGAAGGTCGTTCGAACACGCGTTTCACACGATCCAGGTGCCCTGGACACGCGAAAGGCGCCGACCGGACCTGGTGGCGTTGAATCAGCGCAATAGATGAGGAGTCGCGGCGGAATGCAGCGACGGCCGCGATTGCGAGCTCCGGATCACACGGGCGGAACGCCTGCGTGAACTCTGCTGTCGCGTCACGGCGAATGCGGGCGACGTTGACGCCCGCGAAGCGAAATGTGTCGATTCCATTCAGACTCCCTGTCTAGTCTGGCTTCTTGCTACCGATCCCAACCTTCGATCGGTTCGTTGTGCGCTCGAGATTCGAGCGCATGCACAATCGTTGCTCAGTAGAGCGCACTTACTCGTCGAGGAGCCAGACCTCGAGTGGCAAATTGTGACGTGGCGCGCTTAATTTTGCCAGTTTTAGGACGTCTGGATGATTGTGCTTTCCGTTTCAAACGATGTAGCGAAACCGCAATAAATAAGGGCTTCGCGGCATGTAGGAATACGCCTACATCGCAATGCGGCATCGCCCTACTTTTCGTCACGCGAGAATTAAAGCGCTTCGAATGCGCCGCGCCACCAAGTCATGCGCGCATCGTCTGCTGGGCCGTCGTAACTCACGACGTCGAAGCGACAAGGGCGTTGCGCTTGTTGTGGATGAGCGGCCAGCCACAGCTCCGCGGCCCGAATGAGTTTGGCCTGTTTGCTCGCTGTCACTGAGTTGGCGGCATCGCCATGGGTTGCGCGCAAGCGGTGGCGTACTTCGACAAATACGGTGGTGTCACCGTGGCGCATGATCAGGTCGAGTTCGCCGTGGCGAGTGGTGTAGTTGCGCGTGATCAGGATGAGGCCGGCGCGCTGCAATTCATCGCAGGCACGCTGTTCAAACACCGCGCCTGCGGAACGCATCAGCCCTGATTCGGCTGATCGCTGGAGGCCGGGGGCGACTGCACCGGCGCGCTATCCATCTGCAGGCTACCGTTGAGCGGATGGGCCAGGCCATCTTCGAACTTCGCCCACACCAGTACGCGACGCACGCGGCCGAACTGGTCGGCCGTCAGTTGGCCGCTGGCGCCAGGGAGATAGCTGCCGGCATGATCGCGCAGCCAGTCGACGTAGGGCGCGAGATTCCATGCATCCATGCCGAAGGCGAACAGCCGCGCAGCGGCGCCACGTGCGGCGGGTAGTTGCGCGGCGATGTCGGCGTGGTTGGGCAGGCCCGGTTGGGCGTCGAACAGCCAGGGAGCATCACAGAACTCCACGCCGTCCAAGTCGCGATTGGCGCCTGCGTCATCGACGCCGCCATAGACATGCGAAGTGGCGAACACCGGCAAATTGATGCGAGCGAGCTTCAATTGCGGCAGCAGCAGGCGCGCCTGTTGCGGACGCATGCTGATGAAGACGCCGGCATCGCTATCCGCATTTGCGGCATTGAGACCATTGATAAGCGAGGCATAATTGACACTACTGCCGCTCAGGGTAGCGGTGCTGGCAATTTTGCCGCCGCGCGCTTCCAGTTCGGCCTTGAATGCATTCGCCGCACGCTGGCCGAAGTCTTCGCCGGCAACGATCACGAAGGCGGTATGCAGTCCGCGCTCGATCATGTGGTCGGCGGCTTGTGCGCCTTCAGTTTCCGGCAGCAAGCCGAATTCGGCGACGCCACTGGCGGGGAGGCTTTTGTCGTCGGGATGATTCAATGCAAGCAGTTGCACTGGCAACTGTTGCAGGCCGAACAAGGCAGAGACTTCGCCGCGCGTCAGCGGGCCAATCACCAGTTTGGCGCCATCGCCGACGGCTTGTTGATAGGCCTTGACCGCGCCAGCCGCCGTGCCGCCGCTGTCGTAAACGCGTACGGGCGGACGTGGTGCGTGGTTGCGCGCCGCATCGGCATAGGCGGCAAAGAAGCCCTCGCGGATGGCGGTGCCGGCGGCGGCGTAGCTGCCGGTGGCAGGCACGAGCAGCGCGATGCGCTCGGGCATCTTGAAGCCCTCGCGCACGTTGGCGTCCTGTCCGGGCATCACCGTGCCGACTTGCTGCTCGAGCGCGGGCTGCGGGCGCGCCACGGCGACACCGAGCTGGCTCAGTGCTTCATTGACCCAGGGCAGCATGGCGTCGCCCGGTTGCATGGCGGCGGCGCGTTGCTTCAGCGGATCTGTGCCGAGTTTGGTGAGCTGGGCCAGGATCTGTTTGCGGTTCTGTGCCTGATCGAGTCCGCTCAGTTGGCCGTCCATTTCCACGCGACTGCGTGCCGCGCCCCAAACGTCACCGCTGGCATCCATCGCTTTGGCGCGCAGCTCAAGCAGGCGAAGCCGCAGTTTCGGCGGCACGGCCACGTCGGGTTGCGTGGTGAGCTGAAGGGCGCGATGCGGGTCGTGCTGGTTCAGTGCCCACTCGGCCTGTAGCAGGTCAAGGCGTACGGGTTCGTCGTCGGTCAGGCGCTGGCGCTTGATCTGAGTCAGCAGCGGGGCGGCCTGGTCCAGGCGACCCTCCTGTCGATAGGCTTCGGCGGCGAGCAGGCGGTATTGATCGTTACGGCCGGGCGAATTCTGGGCTAGTGCGAGGTAGGCCTGCGCAGCCTGTTCGAACTTGCCCTGGCGCGCCAAGGTGGCGGCGTCCTGTTCGGCGGAGATTTCGGCCGGCGTGCGTGCCACCTGGGGCGGTACGCAGCCGCTGAGAGCCAGCGAGATCAGCAGGCCGATACCTGCGGCGCGAATCAGGCGCATGGGACGTCCCTTGGATCGGTGGACACGATGAATAGATAGGCGATCATAGCTGATCGTATCGCTGGCCCGTCGCCGAGGAACACCGCAGATGTCACATGTTCAGCCCGGCTGCCTGTGGGTAGTCGCCACGCCTATCGGTCATCGCGATGACTTTTCCGTGCGCGCCGTCGAGACTTTGCGTTCCGTCGCCGTGATTGCTTGCGAGGACACCCGGCACAGCCGGCCACTACTCATGCACTACAACATCGCCACGCCATTGATGGCGCTGCATGAGCATAACGAGCGCGAAGTGGTGGATGCGGTCGTCGAGCGTTTGCTGCGTGGCGAATCAGTGGCGCTGATTTCCGATGCTGGCACGCCGTTGATCAGCGACCCAGGTTTTCGCCTGGTGCGAGCCGCGCGCGCCGCCGGCGTCCGCTGTATACCGGTACCTGGTGCGTGTGCGGCGATTACGGCGCTATCGGTGTCCGGGTTGCCCAGTGATCGCTTCGTGTTCGAGGGCTTCCTGCCGCCCAAGGCTGCGGCGCGCCGCGCGCGTCTGGAGGAGCTGGCTGGCGATCCGCGCACGCTCATCTTTTATGAGTCGTCGCATCGCGTTGCCGAAAGCCTGGCTGATATGCGCGAAGTCTTTGGCGCGACGCGCGAGGGCGTGCTCGCGCGCGAGCTGACCAAATTGTTCGAAACCGTGCTGAGTGAGCCGCTCGAGGCATTGGCGGCGCGTGTTGCCGGCGACCCGGATCAGCAGCGTGGCGAGTGCGTGATCCTCATCCATGGCCGGGGCGAAGAGGTCGATGCGCGGGTGGTGGAGGGGCAGCGCATTTTTGCGATCCTGCGCGACGAGCTGCCCCCGGCCAAGGCGGCGAAGTTGGCGGCGGCGATCAGTGGCGCGCCACGCAAGGCTTTATATGAGTGACCGCGACCGGCTTCGTCTATAATTCCAGGTGGAGTCGGCCGGACAGTCGCGTCGCGCGCAAGCGCATCGAGGAAAGTCCGGGCTCCATAGGGCAGAGTGCCAGGTAACTCCTGGGCGGCGTGAGCCGACGGCCAGTGCAACAGAAAGCAAACCGCCGAACGGCATCTCCGGATGTGCGTGGTAAGGGTGAAATGGTGCGGTAAGAGCGCACCGCGCGCGGGGCTAACGCCGCGTGGCACGGTAAACCCCACTCGGAGCAAGACCAAATAGGGGAACGATAACGCGGCCCGCGTTGTTCCCGGGTAGGTTGCTGGAGCCTGGCGGTGACGCCAGGCCGAGAGGAATGACTGTCGCGCCGCAAGGCGTACAGAACCCGGCTTACAGGCCGACTCCACCTCTTAATCACCCACGACGCCCTCGACATGAGCCTTCATGTCGAGGGCGTCGTGTGGGATTTGTCGAAGGGATTCGGCGCATGAACGGAGATTCATGCGGCGCCTGCGTGGAGACGCTCTTTGGGGCCTTTGCGACGCATCGTTGCGCACAAAAAATCCCCTGCATTCAAGCACCTTTGGATGCTTCCTCAGAAAAGGCTGGAAATAGCGCCATACCATTGCCTTTCTCATTGATTCACAAGCAAAAATCCCTTGACAGTCTCAAGGGGCGAGACTATCGTGGGTTCCCGTGTGAAATCGTGGGAATTAGTGGAGTCTTACGACCGTGTTCCAGGGCGAAACCGCCATCACCGTTGACGATAAAGGCCGCCTGGCCATCCCGACCGCGTATCGGGAGCAGGTGGCCGGCGAGTGCGCCAGTCGTCTGGTGGTCACCTACAACCCCTTCGAGCCGGGCTGCCTGTGGCTGTTCCCGTATGCGGAGTGGGAGCAGGTGCGCGATCAGGTCAATGCACTGCCCAAGGTCAAAGCGGCCCATCGCGACATGCAGATGAAGCTGGTGGGTGCCGCGGCCATCGTCGAACCGGATACGGCCGCACGCATCTTGCTGCCAGCCAGTCAGCGCGCGGCGGCAGGCATCGAGAAGAAAGCGGTTCTGCTGGGCATGGGCAACAAATTCGAGCTTTGGAGCGAACAGGCCCACCTCGCCAAGATCCGCCAGACCATCGGCGAAGACGACATCACCAACGAAATGGCAGACCTGCGCCTGTAACCGGTCACGGTGCGGGACAGAGAAAAGCAAGAAAACGGGACGGGAGCGGGAGTGCGGCATGGCCGAGCAAGTTTTGCGGCACATCCCGGTGATGCTGGGTGAAGCAGTGGAGGGTCTCGCCGTGCGTGCAGGCGGGCGTTATCTGGATGGCACCTTCGGACGCGGCGGTCACGCCCGCGAAGTGCTGTCGCGCCTCGGGCCGGATGGCCGCCTGTTGTTGATGGATCGCGACCCCACCGCCATTGCCACCGCGCAGAAGGAATTCGCCTCCGATCCGCGCGTCTCGATCCGCCACGCCAATTTCTCCAGCCTTGCCGAGTGGGACGAAACCGCCGCCGGCCTGGATGGCATCTTGCTCGACCTCGGTGTGTCTTCGCCTCAGCTGGACGAAGCCGCCCGTGGTTTCAGCTTCATGGCCGATGCGCCGCTGGACATGCGCATGGACACCACGCAGGGCGAAAGCGCCGCGGATTTCCTTGCCCATGCCGGCGAGCGCGAGATCGCCGATGTGCTGTGGACCTACGGCGAGGAGCGCTTCAGCCGCAAGATCGCCCGCGCCATCGTGGAGCACCGCACGGAGCAGCCGATCACCCGCACCGGCGAGCTGGCGGCGTTGATCGAGCGCGTCGTGGGACGCCGCGAGCCGGGCAAGCATCCGGCCACGCGCAGCTTTCAGGCGCTGCGCATCCGTGTGAACGGCGAGCTGGATTCGCTGCAGCAGGGGCTGGAAGCCGCGCTGGATCGCCTGAACGTCGGCGGCCGCCTTTCCATCATCAGCTTCCACTCGCTGGAAGATCGCGCAGTGAAGTTGTTCATCCGCGATCACTCCGGCCGCGTGCAGGGCAGTCGTCGCGGGCCGCCGGTGGTGGCTGCACCCGCGCGGCTGGCACCGGTTGGCAAGGCGCAATTTCCGTCCGACGCCGAGCTGGCCGTCAACCCGCGTGCCCGTTCGGCGGTGTTGCGCGTGGCGGAGAAGCTTTCATGAGGGCGATTGGCGTCGCCTTCCTGCTGATCCTGCTTGGAGCCGTGCTGGTGAGTGCGGTGGGTGTGGTGTGGACGCGCCATGAGAGCCGCGTGCTCTTTGTGGATCTGACCCGCCTGCAGAACCAGCGCGACGAGCTGAATATCGAATACGGCAAGCTGGAACTGGAACAGGCCACCTGGGCCGAACCGCGTCGTGTGGACAGCGAGGCGCGGCAGAAACTCGGCATGGTCAATCCCAAGCCGCAAGACATCCAACTGGTGCGCCGGTGAACATGCGCCCGCGCTTTCCGACTCAGCCCAGCTCGCGCCGCCGCGGCCATGGCCCCAGCGCGCGCCGCCGCATGGTGGTGGTGGTGGGCGTGCTGTCGCTGGCCTCGCTGGGCCTGGTCGCGCGTGCGTTCGATCTGCAGGTGGTGCGCAAGCAGTTCTATCAGAACCAGGGCGATGCGCGCTTCCTGCGTGAAGTGCCGATTGCGGTATCGCGCGGCACCATCTTCGACCGCAATGGCGAGCCGCTGGCGGTGTCCACGCCGGTGATGTCGATCTGGGCGAATCCGGCGGAAGTGCTGGAGAACGAAGACCGCATCCCGCAGCTGGCCAAGGCCATCGGTGCGGACGCAAGCGATATCAAGCAATACCTGATGCAGCGCTCCGAGCGCGAGTTTGTCTATCTGCGCCGCCAGATGAGTCCGGACGCGGCGCAGACTGTGCTCAGCCTGGGCATTCCCGGCATCAACGGTCAGCGTGAATTCCGCCGTTTCTACCCGTCCGGCGAGGTCACCGCGCACATTCTCGGCTTCACCAATATCGACGATCACGGTCAGGAAGGCCTGGAGCTGGCCTTTGACGACTGGCTTGCTGGCAAGCCGGGCGCCAAGCGCGTGATTCGCGACCGCATGGGTCATGTGGTGGAAGACGTGGAGCAGGTGCGTGCGCCGCAGCCGGGCAAGAACCTCACGTTGAGCATCGATCGCCGCATCCAGTTTCTCGCCTACAACGAGTTGAAGAACACTCTCGAGCAGTCGCAGGCCGATTCCGGTTCGATGGTGATCCTCGATGTGCCCACGGGCGAAGTGTTGGCGATGGTCAATCTGCCCACTTACAACCCGAATGCCGTGCGTGGCAGTAAGCCGGACCAGCGCCGCAACCGCGCGATGACCGACGTGGTGGAGCCGGGCTCCACGGTGAAGCCCATCGTCATGGCCGCTGCGCTGTCCAGCGGCAAGTACACCCCGACGGGCCCGATGGTCGACACCGGCAACGGCCACTTCTATTACATGACTCACGATATCCGTGACACGCATGCCTATGGCCTGCTGTCGCCGACCGGGGTGATCCAGAAGTCCAGCAACATCGGCGCCGCCAAGATCGCGATGACGCTCGATACCGGCCTGATGTACGACACCTATCGCGCCTTCGGCTTCGGCAACAGCACCAACAGCGGTTTTCCTGGCGAAGCCTCGGGCTACCTCAAGGTAGGGCGTGACTGGCGTCCGCTGGAAAAGGCCATCATGGCCTATGGCTACGGCCTCAACGTGACGCCGCTGCAATTGGCCAATGCCTACGCCACCATCGGTGATGGCGGCATGATGCATTCGCCCTCATTTGTAAAGAGCGCGGAGAGCGAGTCCAAGCAGATCATCGCGCCCGAAATTGCCCGCAAGTTGGTGGAGATGCTGGAGTCCACCACACAGCCGGGTGGCACCGCCGCGCCGTATGCGTGGATCGCGAATTACGCGGTAGCAGGCAAGACGGGTACCGCGCATAAAGCGACCGCCGGTGGTTATTCCAAAAACAACTACAGCGCCGCCTTCGCCGGCCTGGTGCCGGCCAGCAACCCCCGACTCGCTGCGGTGGTGGTGGTGGATAACCCTAGGAAGGGCAGCTATTACGGCGGCCTGGTTTCCGCGCCGGTTTTCGCCAAGGTGATGGATGGCGCGCTGCGCCTGCTCGACGTGCCGCCCGACAACATCGGTCGCTGGTATGTCGGTGGTCCCTTGCAAGGTAACAACGGTCTGGTCGGCTCCAAGCCGCCAGACGCGCCCGTAGTGGACGACGCCCCCGTCGAGGAGGCCACGCCATGAGCCAGCGCCTCGACCAACTGTTGAAAGGTATCGCCGACGCCCCGGGCGCTGGCGATATCGTCGTTTCGGGCCTGTCGCTCGATTCGCGTCAGGTGCGTGATGGCGATGCTTTCTTCGCCCTGCGTGGCACGCGCGGGCACGGTATCGAGTTCGCTGCGGGTGCAGTGCAGCGCGGTGCGCGCGTGGTGTTGGCCGAGGCCCCGGCTGCGGCAGCGCCTGCGCTGGACGTCCCTGTGCTATGGATCGAAGGCCTGCATGCGCAGGTCGGCGAAATCGCCTCGCGCTTCTTTGGCCGTCCGTCGGAAGCGATGCGCGTCATCGGCGTCACCGGCACCAATGGCAAGACCTCTACGGTGCAGTTGCTGGCGCAGGCGTTGGAGCATCTCGGCCATCGCGCGGCAACCATCGGTACGCTGGGCGCCGGCCTGCATGGCCAGTTGGAAGAAGGCGAGCGCACCACGCCAGATGCGATCAGTGTGCAAGACCTGTTCGCCTCGTTCCGCGAACAGGGCGCCAGCCACGTAGCGATGGAGGTTTCATCGCATGCACTGGAGCAGGGGCGGGTGGCTGCGGTGGCATTCGAAGTGGCCGCGTTCACCAATCTCACCCGCGACCATCTCGACTACCACGGCAGCATGGAAGCCTACGGCGATGCCAAGGCCAAGCTGTTCGCCTGGCCGGGACTGAAAGCGGCGGCGATCAATATCGACGATGCCTTTGGCCGCGCGCTTGCTGCGCGCCTGCCTGCCCATGTGAACACGCTGCGCATCAGCGCGACCGGCGATCGCGAAGCTGACATTACCGCGGCTGCCATCGCCACCTCGGCCGAGGGCTTGTCCTTCGTATTGCGCACGCCCTGGGGTTCGTATCCGCTGCAGAGCCGGCTGCTCGGCCGCTTCAATGTGGAGAACCTGCTGACCGTGGTTGCCTGTCTTGGAGCGCTGGGTGAATCCTTCGAGCGCATCGTTGCCGCGGTGGAAGCCCTGCAGCCAGTCAGCGGGCGCATGAACCGGCTCGGTGGTCTGCACGGCCTGCCGCTGGTCGTGGTCGATTACGCACACACGCCGGATGCGCTGGAGCAATCACTCTCGGCATTGCGCGCGCATTGCGCTGGCCGGCTGATCTGTGTGTTCGGCTGCGGCGGCGACCGCGATGCCGGCAAGCGTCCGCTGATGGGCGGTATCGCTGAGCGTCTGGCCGACGTCGCCATCATCACGGATGACAATCCGCGCGGCGAAGACGGCGATGCCATCGTGGCGCAGATTGTTGCCGGACTGGTGCATCCAGAGAATGCCCTGATCCAGCGCGATCGCGCCGAGGCGATCCAGCAAGCCTTGAAGCTGGCGAAGACCGGCGACGTGGTACTGATCGCCGGCAAGGGCCACGAAACTTACCAGGAGGGCACCGCTGGCAAGCGGCCCTTCGATGATCTTGCAGTCGCTCGTGCAGCGCTGGAGGTGCGTGCATGATGCGATTGAGCGCCATTGCGCTATGGACCCGCGGACGCCTGGTCGGCACCGACGCCGACGTCACTGGCGTCAGCATCGACACGCGCAAGCTCGGTCCGGGCGATCTGTTCGTGGCGATCAAGGGCGAGCGCGTGGATGGCCATCATTTCCTGGCCCAGGCCGCGGCGAGCGGGGCGGTCGCTGCCTTGGTCGAGCGCAAAGTGGATGCGCCGATTGCCCAGGTCGTGGTGAACGATACGCAGCTTGCGTTGGGCGATCTGGCCAGTGCGGTGCGCGCGCAGGGCAACGTGCGCGTGGTCGGTATTACCGGTTCCAATGGCAAGACCACGGTGAAGACGCTGACGGCGTCCATCCTCTCTCGTCACGGCCGTACTCACGTCAACGCCGGCAACTACAACAATGAGCTGGGCTTGCCGCTGACCTTGCTGGCGATGCCACAGGATACTGACTACGCCGTGCTCGAGATGGGTGCGGGCAAGCCGGGTGACATCGCGTATCTGGCTGCCATCGCGCGGCCCGATATCGGCCTCGTCAACACCATCGCGCCGGCGCATCTTGAGCGCATGGGTAGCGTGGAAGGCGTGGCCGAGACCAAGGGCGCGCTGTATCAGGCATTGCCGGCGGACGGTGTGGCGATCATCAATGGCGACGATGCGTTCGCCAGTTTCTTTGCCGGCCTGGCGGCAGGCCGGCGTCAGTTGCGCTTCGCACTGGACCATAAGGCCGACATCGGCGCCGATATCATCGAGCAGCGTGTTGATGGTTCGCGCTTTGTGCTGAGCACGCCAGCAGGTGACGCCGAGGTGGCGCTGCCGTTGGCCGGACGTCACAACATCGCCAATGCGATGGCGGCCGCCGCGATCGCTCTCGCACTCGACGTACCGCTGGACACCATCGTCGAAGGCCTGGAGCAGGTGCCCGGTGTCGCCGGCCGCCTGAAGCAGGAAGCGATGCCCGGCGGCTGGACGTTGATCGACGACAGCTACAACGCCAACCCTGGGTCACTTGGCGCGGCCATCGATACGCTGGCGCTGGCTGCCGGCGAGCGCTGGCTGGTGCTGGGCGACATGGCCGAGTTGGGCCCCTCGGCGCGAGCACTGCATGCCAGCATGGGCGAGCGTGCAAAACAGCACGGCATCGATCGCCTGTTCGCCGTCGGGCCGCTCAGCGCGGCGACGGTTGAGGCCTTTGGCGCACAGGGCGAACACCACGCTGACAAGGCGTCGCTGATCGCGTCGCTGAAGAAGCAGCTGCATGGCGGCGTTACCTGTCTGGTGAAGGGCTCGCGCTCGGCCGGGATGGAGCAGGTGGTCGCGGCATTACATGACTACAAGCCGGTGGAGGGCGCATCCGATGCTGCTTGAACTCGCAGACTGGATGGCACGGCACTTCACCGCCCTGCATCTGTTCCAGTACATCACCTTCCGCACGATCATGGCCGCGCTCACCGCGCTATCCATGTCGCTGCTGCTCGGCCCCGTGCTGATCCGCAAACTGGCCGCGCTGAAAGCGGGGCAGGTGGTGCGCAAGGATGGTCCGCAGACGCACCTTTCCAAGGCCGGCACGCCGACCATGGGCGGCGTGATGATTCTGCTCGCGGTGGCCATCGCCACCTTGCTGTGGGCGGACCTGCATAACCGCTATGTATGGGTAGTGCTGGCCGTGCTGATCAGCTTCGGCGTGATCGGCTTCTACGATGACTACAAGAAGCTGGTGCTGAAGGATAGTCGCGGCCTGGCTTCGCGCTGGAAGTATTTCTGGCAGTCGGTGTTTGGTCTCATTGCGGCGCTGTTCCTTTACTTCACTGCGCCCTCCACGCCGCCGCCCTGCGTAAAGCCGATACCGGCGGTGGTGCAGCACGTGGAAACCACGGCGACCGCGCTGTCTACCCGCTTGACCACAGAGCCAACAGCGGCACCCGTCGCCTGCGCCAAGGAAGTGGCCGAGACCGCGTTGTTTGTGCCGTTGTTCAAGCAGGTGGCGTTGCCGCTCGGCCTGTTCTTCGTGGTGCTGACCTATTTCATGATCGTGGGCTTTTCCAACGCGGTGAACCTTACCGATGGCCTGGATGGTCTGGCGATCATGCCAACGGTGCTGGTGTCCGGCGCGCTGGGCGTGTTCGCCTACCTGGCTGGCAACCGGGTGTTCTCCGAATACCTCGGCATTCCTTCGATACCCGGTGCCGGTGAGCTGGCGATCTTCTGCGGCGCATTGTCCGGCGCGGGATTGGGTTTCCTCTGGTTCAACACGTATCCCGCGCAGGTGTTCATGGGCGACGTCGGCGCGCTCGCGATTGGTGCGGCCTTGGCGGCCATCGCGGTGATCGTGCGCCAGGAAATTGTGTTGTTGATCATGGGTGGCGTGTTCGTGATGGAGACGGTGTCGGTGATGCTGCAGGTGGCGAGCTTCAAGCTCACCGGTAAGCGCATTTTCCGCATGGCGCCGATCCATCATCACTTCGAGCTCAAGGGCTGGCCCGAGCCTCGGGTGATCGTGCGTTTCTGGATCATCAGCGTCGTGCTGGTGCTGATTGGCCTTGCCACGTTGAAGGTGCGCTGATGCTCTTCGACGCCACCCAGGCAAAACGGCGACAGGGACCGCGGGGCAGCTTCGATCTGCCGCTGCTGATCGCGCTCGTCGGTCTGGCCTGTGTGGGTCTGGTGATGATCACGTCCAGCTCTATCGCGGTGGCGGACAGCCAGCACTTGGGCGCGTTCTACTTCCTCAAGAAGCATCTGCTGTTTCTCGGGTTGGGCCTGGTGCTGGCCGGCGCGGCCATGCGCACCGAACTGAAGGTGCTGGAAAAGAACGCCTTCCTGCTGATGATGCTGGCCTTCATTCTGCTGCTGGCGGTATTCCTGCCTGTTCTCGGCATGCGCCTCAACGGTGCGCGGCGCTGGCTCAATCTGATGGTCACCAGCTTCCAGCCGGTGGAGGCGGTGAAGCTGATCCTGGTGGTGTATATCGCCAGCTATCTGGTACGTCACCGCGAAAGCGTGGAGACGCGCTTCCTTGGTCTGCTCAAGCCGATTCTGGTGGCGGGCATCATCGTGCTGCTGCTGTTGGCGCAGCCCGATTTCGGCTCGGCCACGCTGGTGATCGGTGTGACCATTGCGATGGTCTGGCTGGGTGGCGCGCGGCCGATCTTCCTGTTCGGCATGGGCCTGCCGCTGATGCCGCTGCTGGCGATCGCGGCGACCAGCGAGAGCTATCGCGTGAAACGCCTCACCTCGTTCATGGACCCGTGGAAGGACCCGTTCAACGACGGGTTCCAGTTGACCCAGTCGCTGATGGCGATCGGGCGTGGCGAGTGGACCGGTGTGGGTCTCGGCTCCAGCGTGCTGAAACTGTCGTATCTGCCGGAAGCGCATACCGACTTTATCTTCGCGGTGATCTCCGAAGAGCTCGGCCTGGCGGGCATCGTGTTCGTGATGAGCCTGTTCGCACTGGCGGTGGGGCGTGGCCTTTACATGGGGCTGAAAGGTGTGGAGCTGGGTCAGCGTTTCGCCGGCTACGTGGCTTTCGGTATCTCGCTGATGATCGGCCTGCAGACCATGGTGTCGATCGGCGTGAATCTCGGCGCACTGCCGACCAAGGGTCTGACCCTGCCGCTGATCAGCTACGGCGGTTCGTCGATGGTGTTGACCTGCGCGATGGCCGGTGTGTTGTTGCGCGCGACTTACGAGATCAATCGCGCGCTGGATGCGCGCCAGATGGCGACCCGCATGCCGGCAGCCGCAGTGCCGGACGCGAATGCCACCGTCGCTACGGCTGCCGCGCGCGAGCGTGAGGCGGTGAGCGCATGAGCACGAACGCACCCGTGCTGATCATGGCCGGCGGCACCGGCGGTCACATCTTCCCCGGTCTGGCCGTGGCGGAGACGCTGCGCGCGCAGGGCGTGCCAGTGGTGTGGCTGGGTGCGGTAGGCGGCATGGAAACCAAGGTAGTGCCGGCCCACGGTATTCCGCTAAAGACGGTTCCCGTGGGCGGCCTGCGCGGCAAGGGCATGGTGACGCGCCTGCTCGCGCCGCTGATGCTGGCGCGCGCGCTGTTTGCTTCCATCAGCGTGCTGTTGTCGGTGAAGCCGCGCAGCGTGCTATCGATGGGTGGGTACGTGGCGGGTCCTGGCGGCGTGGCCGCGCGACTGCTGCGCTGCCCCCTGCTGGTGCATGAGCAGAATCGCGTCGCCGGATTCACCAACCGCAAGCTGGCGGCTCACGCGCAGCGCGTGATGCAGGGCTTCAACGACACCCTGCCGAATGCCGAATGGGTCGGCAATCCTGTGCGCGGTGCGATCGCTGCTTTGTCAGCACCCGCCGCGCGCATGGCCGGACGTACTGGGCGTGCGCGTCTGCTAGTGCTCGGCGGAAGCCTTGGTGCGCGCGCGCTGAATCTTTCGCTGCCGCAGGCGCTGGCGCAGATGCCCGCCGCACAGCGCCCGGAAGTGCTGCATCAGTGCGGCAACCGTGGCCTCGACGAGGCGCGTGAGGCCTATGCGAAGGCCGGCGTGGAAGCGCAGATCGTGCCCTTCATCGAGGATATGGCTGGCGCGTACGCATGGGCCGATCTGGCTGTGTGCCGCGCCGGCGCTCTGACCCTGGCCGAACTCTCCGCCGCCGGCGTCGGCGCGGTGCTCGTGCCTTTCCCTTATGCGGTGGATGACCACCAGACCCGCAACGCCGAAGCCCTGGTGGCTGCGGGTGCGGCTGAAGTAATGCAGGAGCGTGATCTGGACGTACAGCAACTTGCGCAGCGCCTGGACGCGCTGCTGGAAAACCGCCCGCGGATGCTCGCCATGGCTGAGGCCGCGCGCACCCTGGCCAAGCCGGATGCGGCAGCGGTGATCGCCCGTGCCTGCATGGAGGTGAGCGCATGACGCCGCGTCGCCTGCTCGCACACGAAGATTTGATGGCCACGTTCCAGCGCGTGCATTTTATCGGCATTGGCGGCGTCGGCATGAGCGGCATCGCCGAGGTGCTGCATAACCTGGGCTATGCCGTTTCCGGCTCCGACAAGTCGAACTCGGCGACCGCGCAGCGCCTGGCCCAGCTCGGCATCACCGTGCACGTCGGTCACGCCGCCGAGCATGTCGGCGATGCGGACGTGGTGGTTACGTCGAGCGCGATCAGTCAGGACAACCCGGAGCTGGTGGCTGCCCGCGCCGCGCGCATTCCAGTAGTGCCGCGTGCCGAGATGCTCGGCGAGCTGATGCGTTTCCGTCGTGGCATCGCCATCGCCGGCACGCATGGCAAGACCACCACGACCAGTCTCACGGCGAGCGTGCTGGCCGAAGCCGATTACGACCCGACCTTCGTAATTGGCGGCCAGCTCAATGCCGCCGGCGCCAATGCGCGTCTCGGTACAGGACAGTATTTGGTAGCAGAGGCTGATGAATCGGACGGCTCGTTCCTGATGCTGTCGCCGGTGGTTGCCGCGGTCACCAATATCGATGCTGATCATCTGGAGAACTACCAGGGCGATTTCGCGCTGGTGAAAAAGGCCTTTGCCGACTTCCTGCACCGCCTGCCGTTCTACGGTCTGGCCGTGCTGTGTGTGGATGATCCCGAAGTGGCAGAGCTGGCCAAGGCGACGCCGCGTCGTGTGATGACCTACGGCATCGATACGAAGGATGCGGATGTGCGCGCGGCCAACCTGTCGCAGCATGGCTTCGAGATGCATTTCGATCTGCTGCTGCCAGGTCGTTCGGACGCGCTGCACGTCAAGTTGAATCTGCCGGGCCGCCACAACGTACTCAACGCGCTGGCCGCCGCTGCGATCGGCTGGCAGCTCGGCGTGGAAGCGGAAGCCATCGCACGTGCGCTGGAGAAGTTCCAGGGTGTGGGCCGTCGCTTCCACCGGCGTGGCGAGATTGCGCTGGATAAAGGCACGGCGTTGCTGGTCGATGACTACGGTCACCATCCGCGCGAGCTGGCGGCGGTCTTTGCCGCGGCGCGTGGCGGTTGGCCGGAACGGCGGTTGGTGGTGGGCTTCCAGCCGCATCGCTACAGCCGCACGCGCGATCTGCTCGACGATTTCGCGAATGTGCTGGCCGAAGCCGACGTGCTGGTGCTGACGGATGTCTATCCGGCCGGCGAAGCGCCGATCGCCGGTGCGGATGGCCGTGCGCTGGCGCGTGCCGTGCGTGCGCGCGGCAAGGTTGATCCGGTGCTGATCGAGCATCCGCGCGAATTCAAAGACACCCTGCCGGCGCTGTTGCGCGACGGCGATCTGTTGCTGCTGCTCGGTGCCGGCGATATCGGCGCGGCAGCGGTCGAGCTGGCGAATGCCGGCAATCTGAGGACGAAAAAGTGAGCAAGACGATCACCGATCCCGCACAGTTTGGCCGCGTCGCCGTCGTGATGGGTGGCAGCTCGGCCGAGCGCGAGGTATCGCTGAACTCCGGCCGTGGTGTGCTGGCTGCGTTGCAGGCGCGTGGCGTGGATGCGCATGCCATCGACGGCATCCCCGCGCTGCTCGATGCGGTCCGTGCCGGTCATTTCGCCCGCGTGTTCAACATCCTGCACGGCGGCGGCGGCGAGAACGGTGAGCTGCAAGGTGCGCTGCAGTCGTTGCGCGTTCCGTTCACGGGTTCAGGTGTGCTCGGCTCCGCGCTGTCGCTGGACAAGATCCGCGCCAAGCAGGTGTGGCTGTCGCTGGGCCTGCCGACGCCGCGCTTCAAGGCGCTGCCTCGTGGTGCCGACGTGCATGCGGCCGCCCGCGAGATCGGTTTTCCGCTGATCGTGAAGCCGGCCTGGGAAGGCTCCAGCGTCGGTGTCACTCGTGTGTTCGACGAGAAGGATCTGGATGCGGCGGTTGAGCTGGCTCAGCGCTATCCCGGCGATCTGCTGATGGAGACGCTGATCGAGGGCGACGCGAGTGAGGGCGGTGAGTTCACCGTCGGCATTCTCGGCCGCGAAGTGCTGCCTACGATCAAGATCGTGCCCAAGGGCGAGTACTACGACTACAACGCCAAATACATCGCTGAAGATACGCAGTACATCTGCCCGGGCCTGAGTGGCGCCGCCGAACAGGAGATGCGCGAGCTTGCTCTGGTCGCGTTCGATGCGCTGGCCTGCAGTGGCTGGGGACGCGTCGATGTGATGCGCGACCGCCATGGCAAGAACTGGCTGCTGGAGGTGAACACCGCGCCGGGCATGACTTCGCATTCGCTGGTGCCCAAGGCCGCCAAGGCCGTGGGCATCGACTACGAGACGCTGTGCTGGCGTGTACTGGAATCGAGCTTCCGGGAGGGCGTGTGAGGGGAGCTATCCGCCTCGTTGCCTGGTGTCTGGCCATTGCGCTGGTAGTACTGCCGATTGTCGGCGTGCTGCGCGGATGGTTTGCGGCCAATCGTTGGCCGGTGACCCAGTTGACGGTGCAAGCCGAGTTCAAGCACGTGAGCGCGGACGAAGTTCGCGCCGCCGTGCTGCCGCGTCTCGGCAAAGGCTTCTTTGCGCTGGATCTGGATGGCGTGCAGAAGGCGGTCGCCGCACTGCCGTGGGTGGAGTCGGTGGAGGCGCGCAAGCGCTGGCCGGATACCTTGCTGTTGCGCATTTACGAGCGCCAGCCTTTCGCGCGCTGGAACGACAAGCAGCTGATCAGCCGGCAGGGGCTGGTATTCGATGCGCCCCAGGCGGACCAGGACGAGAGTCTGCCCAGCCTGCATGGTCCCGACGCGCGACTGGCCGAAGTGGTGAGTTTCTACGCCGAAACGCAGAAGGCTTTTGGCGGTACGCATCTGAATATCACCGGCGTGTCGTTGTCCGAGCGCGGCAGCTGGAGTCTCGCCACCTCGACCGGAGCGCAGATCGTGCTCGGCGACCGCGACCAGGCGGGCCGCCGGCTGCGCCGCTTCCTTGATGTCTATCCCCAATTGATGGCGGGCCGCACCGATGGGTTCGCCTACGCCGATCTTCGCTACACCAACGGATTTGCCGTGCGATGGCCGCAGTCGCAAGCACCGGCCGCCGTCACTACCAGAGGCACGCCCCGCACATGAAAACCCGTAACGACAAGCAGCTGGTCGTTGGCCTGGATATCGGCACCTCGAAGGTGGTGGCGATCGTGGGCGAGTACGAACCGGGCGAGCCGATCGAGGTGATCGGCATCGGTACTCACGTGTCGCGCGGACTCAAGCGTGGCTCGGTGGTGGATATCGAATCGACCGTGCACTCCATCCAGCGCGCGGTGGAAGAGGCCGAGCTGATGGCCGGTTGCGATATCCGCTCGGTCTACGCCTCGATCTCCGGCAGCCATCTAGAGACCAAGAACTCGCACGGCACCGCGGCGATCCGCGACCGTGAGGTGACGCCGGGCGATCTGGACCAGGTGCTGGAAGCCGCCAGCGCGGTCGCGATCCCGGCTGACCGCAAGGTTCTTTATAAGGAGTCGCAGGAATACCGCATCGATGGTCAGGACGGTATCCGCTCGCCGGTGGGCATGAGCGGTGTGCGCCTGGAGGCCAGCGTGCATCTGGTGACGGGTGCGGCGGCGGCGGTACAGAACATCAGCAAGTGCATCCAGCGCTGCGGCCTAACCGTTGACGAGCTGGTGCCGTCGTCGGTGGCGAGTGCGAAGTCGGTGTTGACCGATGACGAGCGCGAGCTGGGCGTGTGCCTGGTCGACATCGGCGCGGGTACGACGGATATCGCCATCTATACGCAGGGTTCGATCCGTTACACCAAGTCGCTGCCGGTCGGCGGCGACCAAGTCACTAACGACATCGCCTACGGCGTGCATACGCCGACGGCGCATGCGGAAGAGATCAAGATCAAGTACGCCTGCGCGCTGGCTCAACTCGCCCATGCCGAGGAAACCATCCAGGTCCCGAGCGTAGGCGATCGCCCGCCGCGCCGGCTGGCTCGCCAGTCGCTCGCGCAGAGCGTGCAGGCGCGCTACGAGGAAATCTTCGAGATGGTGCAGGACGAACTGCGCCGCTCCGGCTACGAAAGCCTGGTGGCGGCCGGTGTGGTGCTGACCGGTGGTGCTTCGCGAATGGAAGGTGCGCTGGAGCTGGCCGAGGAGATCTTCCACAAGATGGTGCGCATCGGCGTGCCGCAGCATGTCAGCGGTCTCGGCGAAGTGGTCGCCAATCCCCTGCATTCCACTGGCGTGGGTCTGCTATTGCACGGCGCGCGTTCGGGCGGCATGCGCTCGGGGGGCACGAGTGGCGGCAGCGTCGGCGGGCTGGTGGACAAGTTGCGCGGCTGGCTGACCAAGAATTTCTGAGTTTTGGGTGGCGCAGGAGGCGCCGCCACGGGTGAATGGATGTTCGCCCACCACCACCGGCCGACAGGAGACGGACCGCGTGGTTACAACGACAACGAAAGCTCTACGGAGGACGGGAAATGTTTGAACTGATCGAAAAACTCGCACCAAATGCAGTGATCAAGGTCATTGGCGTCGGCGGCGGTGGTGGCAATGCCGTGGCCCACATGCTCAATGCAAACATCGAAGGCGTCGAATTCGTCGTCGCCAACACCGACGCGCAGGCCATGAAGAGTTGCGGCTCGCGCACCCACCTGCAGCTCGGCGGCAACGTCACCAAGGGTCTCGGTGCCGGCGCCAACCCGGAAGTGGGTCGTCAGGCCGCACTGGAAGATCGTGAGCGCATCGAGGAAATGCTCGAGGGTGCCGACATGGTGTTCATCACCGCCGGCATGGGTGGTGGCACGGGTACGGGCGCCGCACCGGTAGTGGCACAGCTGGCCAAGGAGAAGGGGATCCTGACCGTGGCCGTGGTGACCAAGCCGTTCCCGTTCGAAGGCCGTCGCCGCATGCAGGTTGCCATGAAGGGCATCGAGGACCTGTCCCAGCATGTCGACTCGCTGATCACCGTGCCGAACGAGAAGCTGCTGTCGGTGCTTGGCCGCGAGGTCACGCTTCTTAATGCGTTCAAGGCTGCCAACGACGTGCTGCAGGGCGCGGTGCAGGGCATTGCCGACCTGATCACTGCCCCGGGCCTGATCAACGTCGACTTCGCTGACGTGCGCACCGTGATGTCCGAGATGGGCATGGCGATGATGGGGTCCGGCACTGCTCGCGGTGATGACCGCGCCCAGGCTGCCGCCGAGGCCGCCATCAACAACCCGTTGCTGGAAGACGTCAACCTCAATGGCGCCTGCGGCATCCTGGTGAACGTTACCGCTGGCCCGAACCTCACCATGCGTGAGTTCGACGAAATCGGCCGCGTGATTCACGACTTCGCCAGCGAAGACGCCACGGTGGTGATCGGCACCTCGCTCGATCCGGAAATGCAGGACGACGTGCGCGTTACCGTTGTGGCTACTGGCCTCAATCGTGCGACCACCCGTCAGGTACAGCGCCCGGTGGTGACCCAGCAGGTGGAAATGCGCCAGCGTCCGCGTCCGGTCGTGCTGCGTACCGGTACCGGTAATGAGGTGGTGGATTACGCCCAGCCTGACGTGGTTGCCAGCACCACCGGCCGCAATGATACGGCCGCGCCGGCCAAGGGTTCGGATCCAAGTTTCGACTATCTGGACATCCCGGCCTTCCTGCGTCGCCAGGCCGATTGACAAAAAAATGTTCAAAAAGGAGTGAACAAACGTCAGATTGACTTGTCAGTCACACAACCCGGCGGGCGCGTACTGCAAAGTTTGCGTTCGTTCCGCCCTGATTTGGCTTGGGGGAAGGGCTGACGCCAGTCTGGATTGCTCCTGGAAGAACATGACAAGACTGTGCGTCTGGGATGACGCATGACCGACCAGAAACCTCGTTTTCTGGTGGGTCCGATGCCTCGCCGCCGGCTTCCCGTCCCGGTGCGAGGCATTGTGTTGTGCCTAAAGTATTGACGGAATTGAGGTATTTACCTGTTCGCGGCGCTAGTAGCTCTCATTCAAGGATGAAAGGAGAATGAAAGCGTGAACAGACTGTACGGGCCGGTTTGCTTTTTCAGTGGTTAAGACTGTGTTAGCATCCGTCCCCTGTTGGCTGCTGCCCTTTGCAGGTACCAAATAAAATGATCAAGCAGCGTACGCTTAAGAACATCATTCGTGCCACCGGCGTCGGTCTGCATACCGGCGACAAGGTGTACATGACGCTTCGACCGGCGGCGCCGAACACGGGCATCGTGTTTCGTCGCACCGACTTGAATCCTCCGGTGGAAATCGCCGCTCGCCCCGACAATGTTGGCGACACTCGTTTGTCGACCACGTTGGTCAATGGTGATGTGCGTGTGTCCACGGTGGAGCATCTTCTTTCCGCCATGGCGGGCCTGGGCATCGACAATGCCTACGTCGACCTGTCCGCGCCGGAAGTGCCGATCATGGACGGCAGCGCGGGTCCCTTCGTGTTCCTGCTGCAGTCCGCTGGCATTGAAGAACAAACCGTCGCCAAGCGCTTCATTCGCATCAAGAAGCCGATCAAAGTGCAGGAAGGCGACAAGTGGGCCAGCTTTGAGCCGTTCGAAGGCTTCAAGGTCGGCTTCTCGATCGAGTTCAACCATCCGATCATCAGCAAGCGTACTTCGCGTGCCGAGATCGACTTCTCGACCACCTCTTTCGTGAAGGAAGTGAGCCGCGCGCGCACCTTCGGCTTCATGCGCGACATCGAGATGCTGCGCGAACACAACCTCGCGCTCGGCGGTTCGATGGATAACGCCGTGGTGCTGGACGATTACCGCGTGCTCAACGAAGACGGCCTCCGCTACGAGGACGAGTTCGTGAAGCACAAGATCCTCGACGCGATCGGCGATTTGTACCTGCTGGGTCACAGCCTGATCGGCGCCTACTACGCGCACAAATCAGGCCATGAGCTCAACAACAAGCTGCTGCGCACCCTGATGGCCGACGCTTCGGCCTGGGAAGAGGTCAGCTACCAGGACGATCCGGCCACCTCGCCGATCTCCTACGCCCATCCGGCTCAGGCCATCTGAGCCCTCAGGTTTTAGTCCAAATCTGAACAAACTGAACGGCCGCGTCGAAGGACGTGGCCGTTTGTTTTGTGATACAACTCGCCCCTTCGTGTTGCCGTGTTTCACGTACTGGAGATGTCACCGTCTTTCGTACCCGTGAGGGCATGCTATAAACCCGGCACCGCCAGAGAGCGTCGGTGTGGTAAGGGCGCGCGGCGGCAGCACGATCTGCAAATACAGGGGGAGCGGTTCAGGATCGGCCGCCCCGGTTGTTCCGGGAATCAGAAGTTTCGGCGATGGACGCCAGCTCGAGGAACAGACGCCGCATTTCGGGGTCTGAAATCGAGATTGCCGCGGCCTTCAAATGGTCTGCGGCAGCGGGCGAAAGCGGTTTTGTCCGATCCGGTGCGATATCGACCGGCGGAGGGGGAGCCACTTTCACGGTGACGTATCCGGCGCGCACGCCAATGGCGTGTGCGGCAGCGAGGATTTGCGCCTGCATAAGGCGAAGCCTCGAGGCCAGCGCTGGCGAAGGAGCCAGGAAAACGAGACGGCCGTCGTGCAGGTTGGCAAAACGTACCTGTTCGCGGAGTGGTGACGGCAACGTCTGGCGCAGTGCGCGATCAAGCGCTTCCAGCTCACCGGCCTTACGGGCCAGTGCGGCGAAGGAGCCACATTCGGTTAGGGATTTCGGTCCTGATCCGGTGCGGCGGGGAGCGTGTGGTACGTCGCGCTGCATGGGTGCCGACATCTTCGACGTGGAAAAACATGCAAATCATACTAGTCTCACGCACCAAGCGGGTGCCGAAAACCTTCAATCTCGCCGATCGGCGCCTGCGCTATCGCTTGATGGGTATTGCCGCCGCCGCTGTTCTGGGGTGTGCGGGCCTGGGCGCCACGGTGGCGCTGGCGGTGGCTAGTCCACGCGATCAGGCGCTCTCCGAGATACGACGTTTGCGCCAGCAAGTGTCGCAGCAGAATGGTCAGCTCGGCGACGTACGTAAGGATGCTCAGCGCGAGATCGATGCTTTGGCGATGAAGCTCGGCCAGTTGCAGGCGCAATCGACCCGCCTCAATGCTCTGGGCGAGCGGCTGACCCAGGTCGGCAAGCTCGATGACGGTGAGTTCAATTTCGATGAGCAGCCGGCAGTAGGTGGTGTGGAAGACACGGGTGACAGCGCCTACGCGCTGCCCCAGGCACTGGATACCAGCATCAGTCAGTTGGCCGGCCGCTTCGATAGTCAGCAGGCACAGCTCTCCGCGCTGCAGAGCCTGCTGCTCGACGCCAAGATTGAGTCCAATCTCAAGCCCACCGGGATGCCGGTGCAGGGCTATATCTCCTCCTATTTCGGCGGCCGGCCCGATCCGTTCAGCGGTCATGCCGCGCACCATACTGGCCTCGACATTTCCGCACCCACCGGCACGCCGGTGCAGGCAGTGGCAGAGGGCATGGTCACTTTTGCCGGCGTGCGCAGCGGCTATGGCGACGTGATCGAGATCGATCACGGCAACGGCTATATGACCCGTTATGCCCACAACAGCGAGTTGATAGTGCGCCCTGGCCAGCGCGTGCACGTGGGCGACGTGATCGCCAAGGCCGGTTCGACCGGCCGCTCAACCGGTTCGCATGTGCATTTCGAGGTCTGGTACAAGGGCAACGTCGTCAATCCGCTGGCGTACGTGCGCAACCATCGCTGAAACGCCGGACCTTTTCGCGGCCCAGCCTCTTGAAACTCTTACCCGGTGCCGCCAGTCAGATGAGCCGGGACCGATGACGGGGCGCCTCCGCAAGAGGTTGCGGGAAATCTAGGTCGATTCCGATATGGACGGGCGCAAGCCCGCCCTTCGTTTGGGATCGCCGACCGACCCTAGTATCATTATTCCTTTCGTCCCGCCCGTTTTTACGTAGGCGGGCCGCCTACGACTCCAGGATTCGGAAGATCGATGCTCAATCGCGCCCTGACCAGCCTTTTCGGTAGCCGCAACGACCGCGTGCTGCGCCAGCTTTCCAAGTCCGTTGCACGTATCAATGCGCTCGAGCCCGAGTTCGAGAAGTTGAGCGACGAGGCGCTTCGCGCCAAGACCGACGAGTTCAAGCAGCGCATCGCCGCTGGCGAGTCGCTGGACAAATTGTTGCCGGAAGCCTTCGCCACCGTGCGTGAGGGTGCCAAGCGCGTGCTGGGCATGCGCCATTACGACGTGCAGATGATCGGCGGCATGGTGCTGCATTCCGGCCGCATTGCCGAAATGCGCACCGGCGAGGGCAAGACCCTGGTGGGCACGCTGCCGGTGTACCTCAATGCGCTGGAAGGCAAGGGCGTGCACGTCGTTACCGTGAACGACTACCTGGCCCGCCGCGACTCGGCGCAGATGGGCAAGCTATATAACTTCCTCGGCCTTTCGGTGGGTGTGGTGTGGCCGGGTATGGACCATGCCGACAAGGGCGCCGCTTACGCTGCCGACATTACCTACGGCACCAATAACGAATTCGGTTTCGACTACCTGCGCGACAACATGGCGTCGAGCAAGGATCAGCGCTACCAGCGCGGTCTGAACTACGCCATCGTCGACGAAGTCGACTCCATCCTGATCGACGAGGCACGCACCCCGCTGATCATTTCCGGTCCGGCCGAAGATTCTCCGCAGTTGTACATCGCGGTGAACAAGATCGTGCCGAAGATGATCCGTCAGGAAAAGGAAGACGGCGCCGGTGATTACTGGGTCGACGAGAAGCAGAAGCAGGTGCATCTGTCCGAAGAGGGCATGTCGCACGCTGATGAGCTCCTGCGCCAGGCCGGCGTGATCGACGCCGACAGTGGCCTGTATGACTCCAAGAATCTTGCGGTCGTGCATCATCTCAATGCCGCACTGCGTGCCAACGCGATCTATCACCGCGACGTCGATTACATCGTGCGCGATGGCGAGGTAGTGATCGTCGACGAATTTACCGGCCGCACTTTGCCGGGCCGCCGCTGGTCGGATGGCCTGCATCAGGCGGTGGAAGCGAAGGAAGGCGTGCCGATCCAGCGCGAGAACCAAACGCTGGCGACGATCACCTTCCAGAACCTGTTCCGCATGTACAAGAAGCTGGCCGGCATGACTGGTACAGCGGACACGGAAGCCTACGAATTCCAGCAGATCTACGGCCTGGAAGTGGTGGTGATTCCCACCCACAAGCCGATGATCCGCCAGGACAACCCGGACATGGTTTTCCTTGGCCAGCAGGCCAAGTACGAAGCCGTGATCGAGGACATCCAGGACTGCCACAAGCGCAAACAGCCGGTGCTGGTGGGCACGACCTCCATCGAAGTGTCGGAGCTCCTGTCCAAGCTGCTCAACAAGGCCAAGATCCCGCATGAAGTGTTGAACGCGAAGCAGCATGAGCGTGAGGCACACATCGTGGCCCAGGCCGGTGCGCCGGGTTCGGTGACCATCGCCACCAACATGGCCGGCCGCGGTACGGATATCGTGCTCGGCGGCAGCCTGGAAGCCGCGCTTGCCGCGCTGCCGGAAGAGGCCAGCGACGCCGACAAGGCGCGCGCAAAGACCGAGTGGAAGAAGCGGCACGAGCAGGTGTTGGAGGCCGGCGGTCTGCATATCGTCGGCACCGAGCGTCACGAATCCCGTCGCATCGACAACCAGCTGCGCGGCCGTTCCGGCCGTCAGGGCGATCCGGGCTCGTCGCGTTTCTACCTGTCGCTGGAAGACAACCTGCTGCGCATCTTTGCTGGCGACTGGGTCGGCCGCTGGATGCGCATGTTCGGCATGAAGGAAAACGAGGCGCTGGAAGACCGCATGGTCAGCCGCCAGATCGAGAAGGCGCAGCGCAAGGTCGAACAGCACAACTTCGACATCCGCAAGCACCTACTCGAGTTCGATGACGTTGCCAACGATCAGCGCAAGGTGATCTACAGCCAGCGCGACGAGCTGCTGGAAGTGGATGACGTCTCCGACACCATCACCGATATCCGCGACGACGTAGTCCGCGATGTGGTGCAGCGCCACGTGCCGGCCGACAGCATCGACGAGCAATGGGACATCGCCGGGCTCGATCGCGAGATGGAGAGCGAGTTCGGCTTGTCGCTCGACCTGAAGCATTGGGTGGAGCAGCAGCACGAGATCGATGCGGGCATGATCCAGGATCACGTGCGCGAAGCCGTCGAGCACCTGTTCAAGTCCAAGGAAGAGCAGATCGGCACCGACACCATGCGTCAGCTCGAGAAGCACATCATGCTCAGCGTGGTGGACAACGCCTGGAAGGAGCATCTGGCCAGCATGGATTACCTGCGCCAGGGCATCTATCTGCGCGGCTATGCGCAGAAGCAGCCCAAGCAGGAGTTTAAGCGCGAGTCGTACGAACTGTTCTCCAGCATGCTGGAGCGTATCAAGACCGAAGTCGTGCAGATGCTGGCTCGCATCCGTATCCGCAGCGAGGACGAAGTCGCCGCGATGGAGGCGGAGCAGCAACGTATGGCCGAGCGTCTGGCGCGCCAGATGCATGCGACGGGCGGCGGTGCGCCGGTCGGTGCGCTCAATGCCGATCCAGAGGCCATCGCCGCAGGCAGCCTCGCCATCGCGCCGGCAGCGACACAGGATGGCCCCAAGGTAGGGCGCAACGATCCGTGCCCCTGCGGCTCAGGCAAGAAGTACAAGCATTGCCACGGTCAGTTGAGCTGATCGTTGTAACTAGTGCGAAACAAAAAGGGCGGCCTCAGGGCCGCCCTTTTTGTTTCCGGTCTTCGGCAGAAAAGTCAGTCGCCGCCACCCGGTATGCGCTTGCGGTAGGGCTCGGCGTCCACCGCAATGTACTGCGGCTCTTCGCTGTCCAGGCGAAGCGCGGTGAGTTGACCGCCCCAGACGCAGCCGGTATCGATGGCATAGATGCCCAGGCCACTGAAGCGGCCAAGCGCCGACCAGTGGCCGCAGACGATGCGGGTCTCGCGCCGGCGCATGCCGGGCACCTCGAACCATGGATACATGCCGGGTTTCTGCGTGCCGGGTATACCCTTGCTTTCGAAATCGATGCGCCCGTGGATATCGCAATAGCGCATGCGCGTCAGCGTATTGATCGAGGCACGCAGGCGCTCGATGCCTTGCAGGCGGCTCGACCAGGCTGCCGGTCGGTTACCGAACAGGTTCTTGAGGATGCGTGCATGTCGTGGGCCGGAGAGCTCGCGCTCCACCTCCATCGCAGAGCGTTGAGCCTGACGCAGCGTCCACGATGGCGCCATGCCGGCATGCACCATGGTCCAGCCGAGCTGCTCGTCATGATGCAGCAGCTTTTGCGAACGCAGCCATTCGAACAGCACTGGTGCGTCGTCGGCAAACAGCACCTCGCGCAATTCGGGATTGACCTTGGACTGCGCTTCAGGGCGACGCTGCGCGATGGCGAGCAGGCTCAGGTCGTGATTGCCCAGCGTCACCACGACCTGCTCGCGCAGGCTGTGGATCAGGCGCAGGGTTTCCAGCGACTGGCCGCCGCGGTTGACCAGGTCGCCGCAGAACCATAGGCGATCGCTGGAGGGATCGAAGCGCAGCTTGTCGAGCAGGCGTTGCAGCTCGGGGTGGCATCCCTGCACATCGCCGATGGCGTACGTAGCCATCAGTGCAAGGTACGCGGAATGGACAGGGTGAACGGGGGGATGGGAGCTTCGAAACGCGTGCCGTCATCGGCCAGCATGTCGTAGCTGCCCTGCATGGTGCCTACCGCCGTTTCCAGTACAGCGCCGGAGGTGTATTCGTAATCATCGCCAGGACGCATCCACGGTTGTTCGCCGACGACGCCATCGCCGCGCACTTCTTCCACCTTGCCGTTGGCGTCGGTGATGACCCAGTGCCGCGACATCAGGCGCGCCGGCACATCGCCGGCATTGCGCAGCGTGATGGTGTAGGCGAAGACGTAGCGATTGTCACCGGGCTTGGACTGGTCGGGGACGAAGCGTGTTTCGACCTGCACGTCGATCGTGTAGGAGGCTTTCTCAGTCATGGTGCGATTGTAAAGCCTGACGTTGCGCAATGGGGCAAGCCCACGCACACGTGGCTGAACAGCTCAGGTGCCGGCCAGCACCTTGGCGAGCCGCACGAAATCCAGCGGAGCAAGGGTTTCTGCGCGAGCCTTGGGGTCGACGTCGGCGGTCTTGATGGCATCGCTATCCATGAGCTGGCGCAATGCGTTGCTGAGGGTCTTGCGACGCTGCGCAAAGGCGGCCTTTACCACTGCGTGAACACGCGCAGGATCGGCATCGTGGCGCTGCTCTGGCGATAGCGGAATCAGGCGCACCACAGCCGAGTCCACCTTCGGCGGCGGGCGGAACGCGCCCGGAGGCACCGTGAACAGTGGTTCCACACGACAAGCCAGCTGCAACATGACAGACAGACGTCCATACACCTTGCTGCCGGGCTCGGCCGCCATGCGGTCGACCACTTCTTTCTGCAGCATGAAATGCATGTCCTGGATCGCTGCGGCGTGTTCCACGCAATGAAACAGGATGGGGCTGGAGATGTAATAAGGCAGGTTGCCGGCAATGCGCAGGCGCTCCACGCCGTGTCGATGGGCGAGGGCGGTGAAATCCACCTTCAGCACGTCCGAATGGATGATGCTCAGCTCACCCACACTGGCCGCACGTGCGGTGAGGTCGGGGATCAGGTCGGTATCCAGCTCGATGGCCGTGAGTTTGCCTGCAGCGGCGAGCAGGGGGAGCGTGAGCGCACCCTCGCCCGGGCCGATCTCCACCACAAAGTCATCAGGTTTCGGCGACACGGCACTTACGATGCGCTCGATATAGCGCTTCTCGTGCAGGAAGTGCTGGCCGAAGCTCTTTTTGGGGCGGGCGTTCATGAGGTTCCTGAAAAGAATGGCGCGGGCTCAGGCCCGCTGCACAGATGCGTTGCGACGGGCCACCAGCTCCAGCGCCATGCGTGCGGCAGCAATCAGGCTGGATGGATCGGCTCGCCCACTGCCGGCCAGATCCAGCGCCGTCCCATGATCTACCGAGGTGCGGATAAAGGGCAGGCCCAGAGTCAGGTTGACGGTGCGATCGAAGGCTTCGCTCTTGAGCACCGGCAATGCCTGGTCGTGATACATCGCCACCACGGCGTCGTAGCGTTCGCGCTGCGCAGGGACAAATGCCGTGTCAGCTGGCAGCGGGCCAATCAATTGAAGACCGGCGCTGCGCAGGGCGTCCAGCGCGGGAATCATGACGTCGATTTCTTCGCGCCCCAGATGCCCATCTTCACCGGCATGCGGATTGAGCCCGAGTACGGCGATACGCGGCTCCGCGTAACCGAACTTGTCGCGCAGCTCGGCATGCACGATGCGCAGTGTGCGCGTCAATGCTTCAGCCGTTATGGCGGCCGGAACCGCCGACAGCGGCAAATGCGTAGTGGCCAGGGCGACACGAAGCTCTGGACTGGCCAGCATCATCACCACATCGCTGCGGCTGCGCTCGGCGAAGAATTCCGTGTGCCCGCTGAAGCGGATGCCACTGTCGTTGATCGAGGACTTCTGCAGTGGCGCCGTGACTATGGCCTGATAGCGTCCGCTCATACAGCCGTCCGCGGCCTCCGCCAGCGTCGTCAGTACATGGCGTGCGTTAGCTGGATCGGGGCGGCCCGGTTGTTCCAGGGCGGCCAGCGGCACGTGCAGTACTCGCAACGTGCCAGGGCGGCGCTCAGTGATTGCGCTGCCGTCGTCATCGATGAGTTCGATAGTGGTTCCGCAGCGCTTTGCCGCACGCTCCAGCAGCGCGCGATCGGTGATCGCAACGAAATTGGCCGCCAGCGAAGTGGCGGCCAATCGGATCAACAGTTCGGGGCCGATACCCGCCGGCTCGCCAGCGGTAACGGCGAGCCGAGGTAGCGCGCCTGCGTTCAAGGCATCCCTCAGGAGGACTTGCCCTGCGGGGTGGGGTCTCGCAGATCCGGCACCAGGATGTTGACGAAGGCGCCGGAGCGCATCTCGCGCAGGTAATCCTCGTAAGCCTGCTCCGCCTTGCGGTTGCCGATTGCCTGGCGAGCCTGATCGCGTTCGATCTGGTCGGTAAGGTCGCTCTGGCGCTCGCCAAGGCGCTGCAGGATGTGCCAGCCGGCCTCGCTCTGGAACGGCTGCGACACCTGGTCGTCCTTCAGCTGGGTGATCTGCTGGCCGATGATCGTGCCCCAGGCCTGCTGCGGGAACCAGCCCATATCGCCGCCGACGTTGGCGGTGGTGTTGTCCTTGGAGTTGTCCTTTGCCAGCTTGGCGAAGTCCTCATGCTTGTTGACGATGCGGCTGTACAGCTCCTGCGCTTTCTGCTGGGCCTGTTCCGGCGTCATCAGCTCGCTCGGCTTAATCAGGATCTGGCGGGCGTGGAACTCGGGCACCACCTGACGACTCGGTGCGCGCTGCTCAATCAGCTTGAGGATGTGGAACCCGGTCGGGCCACGCAGGGCGGGGCTGATATCGCCCGGCTTCATGCCGGAGACGGCGTCGGCGAAGGCCGGGGGCACTTCGTCCATGCGGCGCCAGCCGAGGTCGCCGCCATCCAGCGCGTCCTGCGCGTCGGAATAACGGATCGCCGCAGCGTGGAAATCCATGCCGCCTTTGGCAGCCGCGATCGCCTCCTCGGCCTTGCGCTGCGCTGCCTGGATATCGGTCGCGCCCGCGCCGGACGGCAGGCTGATCTGGATATGCGCCAGATGAATCTCGCCGGCCTTATAGGTGGGGCTGGCCAACAGGTTGTTGATCTCGCTGTCGGTGACATTCACCGAATCGCGCACCACGCTCTCATGCAGGCGCTGGGCAATCAGCTGTTCGGCCAGCTGCTGGCGGAAGGCGGCAAAGCTGGAACCTTCCTGCTCCACCGCGGCGCGCAGTTGCTCCGGCGACATCTTGTTCTGCTGTGCCACGGCACTCACGGCCTGGTCGATATCGGCATCAGACACGCGGATACCCTGGTCGTTGGCGCGCTGCACCTGCAGCTTCATCAGGATCAGGCGGTCCAGCACCTGTCGCTGCAGCACGTCCATCGGCGGCAACTGGCCGGGCTGGCTGGCGTACTGCTGCTGCACCGAGCGTACGGCTTCATTGAGCTCGCTCTGCAGGATCACACCCTCGTCCACCACCGCCACGATACGGTCGAGCGGCTGCTTGCCCGAGGCGGCCTGCGGCAGCAGCTGAGCATGGGCGGGAAGGGCGGTCGCGGTCGCGACCGCGAGCAGGAACAACGCGAGAGGCTGCTTCATTCGGAGAGGGCCTTCAATCGCCTCTGGCGACCGGAAAGTTATTGATAGCCAAGGATACCACGGCGCAGGAAGCCTTCCGTCTGGCCGTTGAACGCGCCCAGGCCCTTGAATTGCAGCTCGAACATGATGGCGTTGTTGGTATCGGCACGGTTGGTGGTGAAGTTGTAGTTGCGTACGTAGTGACGGCCGACCAGGCGCACGGCCACGCAGCAACTGTCGTATTCGATGCCGGCCAGCGCCTCGAGGGTCGTCTTCTGCAGCACCGAATAGGTCCAGCGCCCGAGAATGCGCCACCGGTCGGAAATGGGATAGACCATGGAGGCGTCGTATTGTTCCAATAGGCCGCGACGGTAGCGGTACGAGAAGTTGAGGATCCCGTCGGTGCCGATACGGCGCTGCAGTTCCACCGCGGCCAGGTCGGTGCTGCGGCCAGTGAAGTAGGGCTTGCCGGTGATATCGGTGCCGCCTTGCATGCGGCTGTGGGGGTTCCACTGGTACTGCGAATTCACGCGCCACTGGTCGTTGAGCTGCACGCTCAGCTGGGCGACGTAGTCCGAGCTGGACCAGTCGGTGGGGGCGGCGGTCGTGTTGTTGCTGCCGGGCAATTGCACCCGCTGCTGACTGAAGTAACGGATCTGGCCAACGCTGGCCGATACTCGCTCCACGCCGTTGTCGTCGAGCAGGCGGGTAGTGATTGCGGCCGTCAGGTTATTCGCGTTCATCTGACGGTCCGCGCCGGAGTACTGGTTCGGCGAGAACAATTGCCAGTAGTCGAACGACATCAGGTTGGTGTCGAACAGCGGCAGATTGCTCTGGTTGCGGTACGGCACATACAGGTAATACAGACGCGGTTCCAGGGTCTGCGTATAGCTGTTGCCGAACAGCGAAGTGTTGCGGTCGAAGATCAGTCCGCTGTCCAGGCTCACGATCGGCAGTGAGCGGCTGGGCGAGCTCTGAGTGAACGGGGTTGGGATGCCCGGATTGTTGGGAGTGGTCGGATTGAGGAATCCGTAATAGCCGTAGCGTTCGTAGCCGCTGTTGAGCTCATAAGCCGTGTAGCGATAAGCCACCTTGGGGCGTACGAACCAGGACGCGCCGCGGAAATCCGCCATCAGGTAGGGGTACAGGTCGAGGCGATTGCCTTCCACCACGTCGGTCTTGCGGAAGGCGACGGCCTCTGTGTTCGCACCAAATTCCAGCCACTTCAGCAGCGGAATATTCAAATTGAGCGTCGCGCGCGGTAGACGCTTGTACTGCACCGAGGAGTCGGGCAGGAAGGGGTCGACATTCTGATAGACGTCGCCGCCGAACGAAGCATTCCACCACTTGCCGCCGCCGTTTACATAGGCGCTGGACGACAACGTGCCGATCGCGGCGGTGTACAGGTCATTGCCGAAATCGCGCAGATAATTGCGGTCCGACGCGCGGTTGATGTTGGTGTTGAACGACCACGGCCCGTACAGGTGCGAATTGTCGATGAATTTCACCAGATAGCGATTGTCGCCCTTGGTGTTCTCCACGCTATCCGGGTCACTCTTGCCCTGATCGTTGGGCAGGTACTCGATATTCAACTGGCCGCTGGTGCCCGGAATCAGATTCAGATAACGGAACTCACCGGCCAGCATCGCGCCGCGCTCGGCATAGATGCGTGGGTCCAGCGTGGCGTCGTAGTTCGGCGCGAGATTCAGGTAATACGGCGCGCTGACCCAGAAACCCGAACGGCCTGAGGTACCGAAGGACGGATAGAGAAAGCCGCTCTTGCGCCGGTTGTCCACTGGAAAGGTGAAATAAGGCAGATAGAGGAACGGGACGTTGGCAAAGCGCATCGTCGCGCCGTGCGCCGTACCCACGCCGCTCTCCTTGTCAATGCGCAGATCCTTCGAGCGCACTTCCCACAAATGATGGCCGACATCGCAGGTGGAGTAGGTGACCAGCTTGTAGTGGGTGCGCTGGGCATCCAGCATCTGTCCCTGTTTGGCTACGCCGTTGCCGCGCGATTCCAGCATCTGGTAACGCACATCGTCGGCGATACCGGTGCTGGCGTCGGTGTTGCCGCGCATGTGGTCGGCGGACATCAGCTGGCCCGCTTCCTGGTAGCGCACATTGCCGCGCGCGTCGTAATCGGTGGTGTCGCTGTTGTAGTCGGCGGTGTCCGACTGCATGCGCTGGTCGGCGCGCTCGAGTTTCACGCGGCCCTGCAGGTGATAGACCGTCTGGTCCGAGCTATCCACCTGCTCGGCGTAGACCTCGGTATTCGCCGTGTCGCGCAGCGAACTGTCCTTGCTCATGGTCGGGTCGTAGAACTCGAGCATGGCGTTGGGGCGGCACATGGTGAAATTGTCCGGCCGCGGCGCACAGCGGAACGAGCCCAGCGGGCAGGTTGGCGTGGCGTTGGCCGCGGGCTTGGTGTCCTCTTCGGGCGAAGTCGACTGGGCTTCGGCCTGGCCGCCGATCAGGGCGAGGGCTGCGGCTACCGCCAGGAGGCGGCGCGGGGGCAGGTGGCGCAAGGTCGGCTTGGGCGTCACGATGGCAGTCTTGTTGGTCCGGAAGGGTCGTTAAGCTAGCAGAAAGACCCCATATCCGGGCAGGTAAAGCCCCCTACCCCTGCGCGCGAGGATTCAGCATGAACGACCCCAAGCTGGGCAAGACCGACGCCGAATGGCGTGCCGAACTCACCCCGGAGCAATACGCCGTGTGCCGCTGCTCGGCCACCGAGCCGCCTTTCAGCGGCAAGTGGTACCAACATAAGGAGGCCGGAACGTATGTTTGTGCGGCCTGCCACGCCAAGCTGTTCGCCTCCGAAGCCAAATACGACTCCGGCTCCGGCTGGCCGAGCTACTTCCAGCCGCTGGTCCGCGATGCGGTCAGCGTGCGCCAGGACGACAGCCACGGCATGAGCCGCACCGAAGTGCGTTGCACGGAATGCGGCTCGCACCTCGGGCACGTGTTCCCGGACGGCCCCAAGCCGACCGGCCTGCGCTACTGCATCAATTCGGTGGCGCTGGATTTTGTGCCTGCCGAGAAATAAGCGAGGTCAGAGCATCAGCTCGGCGACATGCGCACTAGCGCTGGCGGCCAGGGCCTGCAGGTCGTAGCCACCCTCCAGGCTGGAAACCAGGCGGCCGCCGGCATGGGCGTGGGCCAGGTCGACCAGGCGGCTGGTAATCCAGGCGTAGTCCTCGGTGCCCAGCCGCAGGTCGGCCAACGGGTCGTTGCGATGGGCATCGAAGCCCGCCGACACCAACACCAGCTGCGGTTTGAACGCATGCAGGCGGGGCAGCAGGGCGCCTTCCCACAGTTCGCGGAACTCGTAAGAGCCATCGCCAGGCGACAGCGGGGCATTGACGATATTGCCCACACCCCGCTCGTCTTCGCGCCCGGTCTCCGGGTATAGCGGCGACTGATGGCTCGAAATGAACAGCACGCGCGGTTCGCTCTCGAAAATATCCTGCGTGCCGTTGCCGTGGTGCACGTCGAAATCGGCGATGGCCACACGCTTGAGCCCATGTTCGGTCAGTGCATGCGCTGCCGCCACGGCGATGTTGTTGAACAGGCAAAACCCCATCGCCCGGTCCGGCGTAGCGTGATGACCCGGCGGGCGAACCGCGCAAAAGGCATGCCCCCCACGCGGTCCCATCACCGCATCCACTGCAGCCACCGCCGCGCCGGCGGCACGCAGGGCGGCCTCGGTCGAGGCGGGCGACATTAGGGTGTCCTCATCCAGCCTTACCGTGCCTGCAGCGGGCACCGTGGCAAGGATGCGGTCGACATAAGCGGCATCGTGCACCCGCAGCAGTTGTTCACGCGTAACGCGCGGCGCCTCGATGCGATCGATGGCCGCAAAGCGGTCCTGATCCAGCGCCTGCAACACCGCACGCAGGCGCGCTGGCGACTCGGCATGACCCGGGCCCGGATCGTGCTCGAGACAACTAGGGTGGGTATACAGCCGCAGCATGCGGCGCTCAGGCTTTCGGTTTGCGGCGGCGTTCGTGCTGCCACAGGACCTCGCCATGGCCGCTGGCGCGAGCCAATACGCGCGAGATCACAAACAGCAGATCGGACAACCGGTTGAGGTAACGCTGCGCCTGCGGCCGCACTTCCTCCACGCGACCGAGCGCAATCACCTCGCGCTCAGCACGCCGGCAAACCGTACGCGCCAGGTGGCAGCAGGACGCGGCCATGCCGCCGCCCGGCAGGATGAAATCCTTCAGCGGCGGCAGCGGATCATTGAAGCTATCCAGTACCTGTTCGAGTCGCTCGATATCGGCGTCCTCGACCATCGCCATGCCGGGAATGCACAGCTCACCGCCGAGATCGAACAGATCATGCTGCACCTGGGTCAGCACTTCGCGTACGGCATCGTTCACGCCGTCGGCGGCCAGCACCATGCCGATGGTGCTGTTGAGTTCGTCGACGGTGCCGTAGGCGGCGACGCGCAGCGAATCCTTGGCGACGCGCGAACCGTCACCAAGGCCGGTGCTGCCATCATCGCCGGTACGCGTATAGATCTTCGAAAGACGATTGCCCACGCGTTATCTCAGCGCGACAGCTTAGACGGGTCGGCGTGGTTCAGCGTGCGTCCGAGCTGCACAACGAGCGCATGCACCACCAGACCCAGCGCGACATACAGCGCCATCGTCTGCAGGAAGAACAGGTACCAGTCACCCAGGTTCGAGAACCACGCGGCGACGCTGCGCGGCTGCGGCACGCTGCTGCTCAACCAGTAGAAGCTGCCGTTGGAAATCACGTAGCACACGGCAAAGCTGGCCACTACCGCGACCGCGGCGAGACCCAGGCTACGCAGGTTCAGGCCGGCCTTCTGGCGGGCCAGCCAGCTGCCGCCCATCCACAGGCTGAAATACGACGGCACCAGGAACCAGTAGGCCGCCGACACGCAGTAGTGGTCCCAGAAATTGATGCCCTGGTTGCTGATCACCAGGTAGTCGACCAGCACCGCTTCGGCCATCAGCAGCGGAAAAGCCCAGCGCACCGAGCCGCGCAGCCAGAAGCCTGCCAGGAAAAAGATGCCCCAGGAGGCGTCCCACACGTCGTGATGGAACAGCGAGAGATGCACGCGAGTGGCGGCCATCACCAGGGCGAGGGCCAGGAAAATGCCCAGCCGCTGGGTTTGCGTCGTAGCCATGACTTGCTCCAAATGTGTTGCGCAAAGTGCAGACCGCAAGTCTATCCCAACTGGGTGGGGGCCTGATGAGGGCGGACACCCACAGCGCGTATCATGCGGCCCCATGACTACCCCACCCACCTCCGCCGGAGTACCCGCCCGGCAGCCGGTTCTCATCGTTGGCGGCGGCTTAGTTGGCGCCAGCCTCGCCATCGCGCTCGACGCGGCGGGCATCGAGGCTGTGATGGTCGAGGCGGCCGCGCCGCGCGTCGACGCCCAGCCCAGTTACGACGAACGCAACCTGGCGCTGGCCCGCGCCACGGTAAACGGTCTCGATGCCATCGGCGTCTGGCGCCATGCCGCCGCGCAGGCCACGCCGATCCGGCATATCCATGTCAGCCGCGCCGGCGATTTCGGCAGCGCTCGTATGGATGCCGACCGCGAAGGCGTCGATGCACTCGGCTGGACCTTGCCGGCCCGCGAGCTGGGCGCGGCATTGCTGCGCCGTCTGGACGAATGCCGGCATCTGAAGCGGCTGGCCCCGGCCAAGCTGGAAGCGCTGGAGCCGCTCGCCGACGGCTGGCGCGCGCAGATCCGCACCGCCGAAGGCACGCAATCCATCGATGCATCGCTGCTGGTCGGCGCGGACGGCACTGCCTCTTATGTACGCGAACAGCTGGGCATCGAAGCCGAGACCCACGATTACCAGCAGACCTTGTTCGTCTGCACCGTGACTCCGGAACGCGATCACGCCCACCGTGCCTACGAGCGGTTCGCCGACAACGGCCCGGTCGCCATGCTGCCGCTGGCGGAGCGCCACTGCGGTCTGGTCGTGACGGTGCCGACGGAAGAGGGCGATGCTGTGGCGGCCATGGACGACGAACAGTTCATCGCCTGGGCGCAGCAGCGTTTCGGCTGGCGCCTCGGCCGTCTTGGCCGGCCAGGCAAGCGCCATCCCTATGCGATCAAGCGCGTGGCCGCGCAATGCCTGATTGGTCCGCGTGCCGTGCTGGTAGGCAACGCTGCGCAGACCGTGCATCCGATCGGCGCCCAGGGCTTCAACCTCGGCTTGCGCGATGCACTGACCCTGGCCGAGCTGGTGGCTGGCGCGGAAGATCCCGGCGCGGCCGATTTGCTCGAGCATTACGCCGCACGCCGTGCACCGGATCGCGAAGGCACCATGACGATGAGTCACGGCCTTGTGCAATTGGCTTGCCTGCCGCAACCGCTGTTGGGGCCGCTGCGCTCGCTGGCCCTGCTTGCCTGCGATCGCGTGCCGCCGCTGCAGCGCCTGCTGGCGAAGCGCGGCATGGGCTTCCGTGGCGAGCCGCCGCGTGCCGTATTGGAGCGTTTGCCATGAGTACGAATACACCATCTACGGTTCGCAACCGGCGCGGCCCCGCGCTCGACGTCGCCGTCGTCGGCGGCGGCATGGTCGGTGCAGCCACCGCACTCGCGCTGGCCAAGGCAGGTTTCGCCACCGCGCTGCTGGAAGCGCGTGAGCCGTCACCCTGGCTCGCTACCGATGAAGTCGATCTGCGTGTCGTCGGCCTGGCCCCGTCTTCCATTGCCTTGCTCGACGACTTGGGCGTCTGGACGTCCATCCGTGATTCCCGCGCCGGCCCTTATGCGCACATGCATGTATGGGACGCTGAGAACGGCGCAGCCATCCATTTCGACGCGGCCGATGAAGGGCGCGAGCTGCTCGGCTATATCGTCGAGAACAACCTGGTGCAATGGCGCCTATGGCAAGCGCTGGAAACCGCCGGTGTGCGCCGGCTTTGCCCGGCCGACGTGCGTGGTTTCGACGCGCAGGAAGATCGCATCCAGCTCGAACTGGCCGACGGCGATCTGCTGGCCGCGAAGCTGCTGGTGGCCGCGGACGGAGCCGGTTCGCCGCTGCGCAAACTGGCTGGCATCGAGACACATGGGCGCGATTACGCACAGCGTGCCGTGGTCGCGCATGTCAGCACCGAACGCCCACACGAAGGCACGGCATGGCAGCGCTTCATCGCCACTGGCCCGCTGGCCCTGCTGCCTTTGGCCGACGGCCGCAGTTCCATCGTGTGGTCGCTGCCGGATGACGAAGCCAGGCGCGTGCTCGCGCTCGACGATCAAGCCTTCCTGGCCGAACTGGGCGTCGCCAGCGATTTCCGTCTCGGCCGCATCACAGCCACCACGCCTCGCGCCGCTTTTCCGCTGCGACTGCAATTGGCCGAGCGCTATCAGGCCGAACGCTTCGTGCTGCTCGGCGATGCCGCGCACGCGGTGCATCCGCTGGCCGGGCAGGGTGTGAATCTTGGCTTGCGCGATGTCGCCGAATTGCGCGACACCTTGGTGGCGGCGCGCGATGCGGGCCGCGACATCGCCGCCGAGCACGTCCTTCGCCGCTACGCGCGCCGTCGCCGTAGCGCGGATACGCTCGATGCGATGAGCTTCGACACGTTGGCTCGCATCTATAGCTGGCAGTCCGCACCGCTGGTCGCCGCGCGCGGCCTCGGCGTGCGCCTGCTCGATCGCCTGTCGCCTATCAAGCGCCGCCTGGCGGAGCACGCCGCCGGGTTCTGAGCCGGAAGTACCAGGACCATTTCAGTCACAACAACGTAAGGGGTGGATCATGCGTATCGCACGACTTGCTTGTCTGCTGTTGTTTTCCGGTGCTGCCTTCACCGCGCAGGCGAAGATGGTGCATAAACCGGTGGAATGGACTCAGGACGGTACGCGTTTCCATAGCGTGCTGGTCTACGACGATGCGGTGACCGCAAAGCGACCCGGTCTGGTGATGGTGCCCAACTGGTACGGCGTGAGCGACACCGCGCTGACCAAGGCCGAAGGCATTGCCGGCAAGGACTACGTCATCCTTGTCACCGACATGTACGGCGAAAAAATCCGTCCGGCCAGCGACGATCAGGCCATGGCTGCGGTCAAACCGCTTTATGCCGATCGTGCCCTCATGCGCAAGCGCATCAACCTCGCACTGGATCAACTCAAGGCCCAGGCCAAGACCGCGCCGATCGACGTCAGCAAACTCGCGGCTATCGGTTTCTGCTTCGGTGGCTCCGCCGTACTCGACCTCGCGCGCAGTGGCGCCGATGTTGCCGCCGTAGTGTCTTTCCATGGTGCCCTGCAAACCGACAAGCCCGAGCTCGCCAAGCAGATCAAGGCGCGTGTGCTGGTGATGAACGGTGCCGACGACAAAGGCACCATGCCTGATGCCGACAAGTTCATGGACGAGATGCGAAGCAGCAAGGCCGACTGGGAATTCGTGGTGCTAGGCAATGCGGTGCATTGCTTCACCGAAACCGACCAGCACAAGGAAGGCTGCGCTTATGACGAGCGTGCGGCCAAGCGAAGCTATCGGCTGATGAACGATTGGCTGCACGGAGCGTTCAGCGGGGCACCGTGATCAGAGTTGCCCCGGTCGTTCTATGGACGGCCGGGGCAACGGTTCTAGGCGATTTGCACCAGGCGCGCCTTCTGGCAAAGCGGATAGCTCGCCACGAAGTCGGCAATCAGGGCACGCATCTGCTCGAACGATGGGCCATACAGATAGAGCGCCGTTTCGGTTGGCCCCTGCCACCAGCTCTGGATGACGCCCGCATCGCCCAGGAGTACGGCGAAGGTGCTGTACACCACGTTTGAATCGCAGTTCGCATAGACCTCGTCAGGCAGATCTGTGCCGTTGAGATAAACCGCCAGACCCTCGTTGCGGCCCATGGGTATCTCGCGCTTGCCATCGTCGAGCAGCAGCTTCGAGCCCTTGGGAGCGCCCATGTTTTCCAGGGTGTTTACGAGCCATGCGAGCTTGTCTTCGCTGACGTCGGTCAGATGGATTTCAACGTCGCAATAGTCGATCTCGCCATGCTCGGTCAGCATGGTGCCTCCGCCATCGACTTCACCCAGCCCGCGCTCCCGCAGAAACGCATCCAGCGGATCCTCGTAGATTTCGCCACGGTGGATCGGTTGCACGCGCGCATTCAACTGTGCCGTGAGGTGACCACTCCGCGTGGATGCCTTGGCGAAAGAGAGCCGTTTGCCGAGCATCGTACGTCCTTGTCGTCGACGGCAGATGGGCTGCCTGGGGCTAGAACTTGCGCTCCACCGAGTAATCGGCCAGCGCCGCAAGGGCGTCGCGGTGGGTTGACGGCGGCAGTGCCTTCAGCGCAGTCCGCGCGGCATCGGCATGCATCACGGCCCGCTCGTGCGTACGCTCCAGTGCACCCGAATCCCTAATCGCCGCAATGATCCGATCCAGCGAGTCCAGCCCGCCATGCTCAATCGCATGCCGCAGCGACTGCGCCTGCTCGGCGCTGGCGTTCTGCAGCGCGTAGATCAGCGGCAGGGTCGGCTTGCCTTCGGCGAGGTCGTCGCCGATGTTCTTGCCCAGGGTGTCGGCGTCGCTCACATAGTCGAGCAGGTCGTCGGCGATCTGGAAGGCGTAACCCAGTTCCATGCCGTAGCGACGCAGCGCGGCGACCTGATCCTGCGGCAGCCCGCCGAGGATGCCGCCCAGCTCAGTGGCGGCGGCGAACAGCACCGCCGTCTTGCGTTCGATCACGGCGAGATACGCGGCTTCGTTGACGTCGGCGTTGCCGATATTCAGCAGCTGCAGCACCTCGCCCTCGGCGATGGTGTTGGTGGTGTCGGCGAGGATGCGCATGATGCGCATGTCATCCAGTTCCACCATCAGCTGGAACGAGCGCGAATAAAGGAAGTCGCCCACCAGCACGCTGGCCGCGTTACCCCATAGCGCGTTGGCGGTCTTGCGGCCGCGGCGCAGGTCCGATTCGTCCACCACATCGTCGTGCAGCAGGGTGGATGTGTGGATAAATTCGATCACCGCCGCCAGCTTGATGTGCTGCTCGCCCTGGTAACCCGCGGCGCCCGCCGCCAGCACGTGCAGCATCGGGCGCAGGCGCTTGCCTCCGCTGGCGATGATGTGGTCGGCGATCTGGTTGATCAGCACCACGTCGGAGGAGAGCCGGTGGCGGATCAGGCTATCCACCCGCTGCATGTCGGCGGCGGCCAGCGCGCGCACGGCGTTGAAGTCGGTGGGGCGGATGGCGGCGGCAGGCATCGTGGTCATGGGGGCGTCGCGGCTTCGTAGCGTCTGATTATAGGGGCAGGGTGACGTCGTTTTCCTGCGCGGCGCTTTCGGCGCCCGCCGCGACGCGTGGCCGCAGGGCCGGAGCATGGGCGATCCGTATAATCGAAAGCGTGCCGCGCACCGCAACGGCGTGTCCGGCCGCTTTCCTTCCATAAGCGATTCCCTGGTGAGCAAACTTTCCCGCCTTGAACTGCGCAGCGCGCTGACCCTGGCCTGCGTGATCAGCCTGCGCCTGTTCGGGCTGTTCCTGATCATGCCGGTGTTTTCGCTGTACGCGCAGCAGATGCCGGACGCGACCCCGCTGATGATCGGGATGGCGCTGGGGGTCTATGGCCTGGGCCAGGTATTGCTGCAGATCCCGCTGGGGCTGCTGTCCGACCGCATCGGGCGCAAGCCGGCCATCACCCTGGGTTTGTTGGTATTCGCGTTCGGCGGTCTCGTCGCCGCGCTATCGCACTCGCTGGCCGGCATCGTCATCGGCCGCGCGTTGCAGGGCATGGGCGCCGTGGCCGGAGCCGGTACGGCGCTGGTGGCGGACCTCACGGCTGAGGAAAACCGCGGCAAGGTGATGGGCATCATCGGTATCTCCATTGGCGTCGCTTTTCTGCTGGCGCTGATCCTTGGACCACCGCTGGAGGCATGGCACGGCCTGTCCGGATTGTTCGGCGCCACCTCGATCCTGGCCCTGGCCTCGCTACTGCTGCTGTGGTTGATCGTGCCCACGCCAGCCCGGCGCAAGGCACCGGCCGCCGCCTCGTTCGGCTATGTGCTGGCCATGCTGCGCGACAGCCGCATGCTGGTGTTGAACGGTTCGGTGTTCTTTCTGCACGCCTTGCTCACCGCCAGTTTCGTCGGCCTACCATTGCTGCTGGCAGACAAACTGCATCTGCCGGTGAACCGCCACTGGGAGTTGTATCTGCCGGTGATGACCATCGCCGCTTTCGTGATGGGTGCCTGCATGCATCGCATGCGCGAGGTGGCGCAAAGCCTGCGCATCGTGGCGATCTGTGTGGTCGCCATCGGCCTGTCGCTACTCGGTTTTGCGTTTTCCGGTGAGCACATCGCCGTGCTGGGCGTGATGGCAGCGGTGTTCTTCTCCGCCTTCAATCTGCTCGAAGCCGCCTTGCCCAGCCTGGTCTCCCGGCTGGCGCCGGCCGCGCTGCGCGGCGCAGCGATGGGCGCCTATTCCACCAGCCAGTTCATCGGCGCCTTCATCGGCGGCGCCATGGGCGGCATCGCGCTGGGCAAGCTGGGCACGGGCGGCGTTTTCGTCTGCGCGGCGGCGCTGACCCTGGTGTGGCTGCCGCTGGTTCTGGCGGGTGCCCGGCGCATGACGGTGACGCCTGTCACGGCCCACGTCACGGCCGAAGCAACCCCATAAAAAGCGTTTGCAAACCCCCGGTTTCGACCCAATCATGAGCCTCCTCGACGATGCGGCACCGGATGCCGGGGTTGCGTTCCCATGGCTCATGAAATCATCGCTCTGCTGGCCCAGTACGGGTTGATCCTGGTCTTCCTCAATGTGCTGGTGGAACAGGCCGGCGCACCGGTGCCGGCTGTACCCACCCTGGTCGTGGCTGGCGCGCTCGCCGCGAACGGACAGTTGCCGCTGGTCGGCGTGCTGGGCGTTGCCCTGCTGGCCTGCCTGATCAGCGACCTGGCCTGGTACTGGGCGGGGCGGCGCTTTGGTTCCGGGGTCATGCGCACCATCTGCCGCGTCTCGCTGTCGCCCGATTCCTGCGTCAAGCAATCCGAGCTGCGCTTCCAGCGCTGGCGCGGGCAAGTCCTGCTGGTGGCGAAGTTCGTGCCCGGGCTGTCCACTGTGGCGCCGCCGCTGGTGGGCGCGCTGGGACTGCGGACGGCGGCCTTCCTGTGGCTGGATGGCCTCGGCTCGCTGCTGTGGCTGGGCGTGGCCGTGGGACTTGGCTACGTGCTGGCGCCGGAGATCGACAAAGTGCTCGTCGCCCTAGGCAATGCCGGCACCATCGCACTCGAACTGGTCGGCAGCCTGCTGGCGCTCTACATCCTCGCCAAGTGGTGGCAGCGCCGCCGCTTGCTGGTATCGCTGCGCATGGCGCGGATTACCGTGGACGAGCTGGCCCAGGCGATCGAGAAAGAGCCGCTGCCGGTGCTGGTGGATGTGCGCTCGCAGGCGGCACGCGTGGTGGATACACGCATCATCCCCGGCGCGTTGCTGTCCGATCTCGGCAGCATCGACCTTACCTTGCAGGGTGTGCCGCTCGATGCCGAGCTGATCATCTACTGCAACTGTCCCAACGAAGCCTCCGCCGCCATGGCCGCCAAACGCCTGATGGAACAGGGCTATCGCCGCGTGCGGCCGCTGCTGGGCGGGCTGGATGCGTGGGAGGCCGCGGGCTACACCATTCACCGGCTGGCCCCGGTGGATACCGACACCCTGGGCGGCAACCTGCCCACGCAAAATGCGGCCTGAGCGCCCCCTGCGTTTGGGAGGGGCGGCCGGTATGATAGCCAGCCACCAACAACCCCGGCCGCAATTACCCCTCACGTACGGCCGGCAACCACAGGAAACACATTCATGGCACGCGGCATCAACAAAGTCATTATCGTCGGCAACCTCGGCGCAGACCCGGAAACCCGCTACACGGGCAGCGGCACGGCGATCACTAACCTGCGCATCGCCACCTCCGAGCAGTGGACCGACAAACAGACCGGCGAAAAGCAGGACCGCACTGAGTGGCATCGCGTGGTGCTGTTCGGCAAGCTCGGCGAGATCGCCGGCGAATATCTGAAGAAGGGCCGTCAGGTCTACATCGAAGGCTCGCTGCGTACCAGCAAGTACACCGACAAGGACGGCGTCGAGCGCTACACCACCGACATCATCGGCAATGAAATGCAGATGCTCGGCGGCGGCGAAGGCGGTGGTTCGGGCGGCGGCGGTGGCGGTGGCTACCAGCAGCGCTCGCAGGGCGGCGGTCAGCGCCAGGGCGGTGGCAGCGGTGGCGGCCAGCAGCGTGGCGGCGGCGATTACGGCAGTCAGCGTGGCGGCAACGACTACGGCAACAACCAGCGCCAGTCGGCACCGCCCCCGGTCGAAAACAACACCTTCGACGACGACGATATTCCGTTCTAAGTAGCACATCTCTTCAAAATGGAGAGATAGAACTGAAAGAGCCCTCATCTTTGAGGGCTCTTTCTTTTTGGGTTGCTCCACGAAGTCAGGGCGCTCGCGAGAGCTCGCAATGAGGCACCCTCGAAGACCTCAGGACTGAGGCTCTACGGCAGAGACCTCGATGTCATTGAACGCGTCGATCCTGTTGGGAGCCCATGCGCTTACGCGAGACTTTGAGGAAGCATCAGGATGCAAGGGTGTGCTCTTGCGACATCCATCCCAGAGAAGCTAGGCGATTGCTCGATCTCAATCATAGTGACGAAACCTTCACGCACTCTCCCCGTATAAATCCACTACCGGCTGCTTTTGATTCCCCTGTCGAGGCAGCCGGCAAGGCTACTGATGCAAACTCATGGCCGAGACCCCCGCAAGGGGGTTTTTTTTTGGCTGAAACAGCGGTGCGCTGTCTGATGTTTTCCATCCACAGAAAAAGAAGCCCGCCTTAAGGCGGGCTTCTTTTGTTTCGATGGTGCCTGTATCTCAGGGCACGCCGCCGGTGCGGATCAACTCCATCACCTCGTAGCACGCACCCATCGTGTGGTAGTCCGTCTTGCCCGCGGGACTCTTTTCATCGTCGTACTTGCGATTGTCGCGGGTAAGGATGCGGTACCACGCGCCATGGCGGTGGTCGATGAAGTGCTGCCACGCGTAACCCCACAGCTTCTCGTACCACTCGTCGTAGACGGCCAGGCCGGTGCGTGCATGCAGTAGCGCGGCGGCGGCCATCGACTCCGCCTGTACCCAGAAATACTTGTCGTCATCGCAGACACTGCCATCGGGCGCAAAGCCATAGCAGATGCCGTCGTGCTCGTTGTCCCAGGCGTTCGCAAGAGCCACATCGAACAAATGCTTGGCGGTCGGCACCAGCCAGTTTTCCTCACGCCCGCGTTCAAGCAGCAGCGGCTCCATGATCAGCAGCAGCTTGGCCCATTCCGTCTGATGACCCGGCTGGAAACCCCACGGGCGGAACAGATGCTTGGGATCATCGCGGTGGTAGTCCCAGTCGATGTTCCAGTTCGCGTCGTAGTGTTCCCACACCAGGCCGTCGCCCTTCGCGGCCTGGCGGCGCGTGATGTGATCGGCGAGGGTGAGCGCGCGTTCGAGATAGCGCGGCTCGTCGCTGGCCTGGTAAGCGGCCAGCATCGCTTCGCACATATGCATGTTGGCGTTCTGGCCGCGGTAGCTGCTGAAGTTCCAGTGCTCGTCGGCTTCGTCTCGGTAGAGGCCGGCGGCGGCATCCCAGTAGCGCTGCTCCAGCAGGTTCCAGGTCTCGTCCATCCATGCGGCGGCTTCGGTGATGCCGGCCTTGAGCGCGGTGGAGTAGGCCAGCAGCACGAAGGCGACGCCGTAGGCGTGGTTGGTGCGGTCTTCCGGCTTGCCGTCGCGGATGGTCCAGGCGTAGCCGCCGGTATCGGCGTTGCGATGCACGTCGCGCAGATAGCGCAGGCCGTGGCGCACAGCATCGAGATATTCCGGTTTCTCGAATTCGCGCCATGCCATGGCGTAGTTGAAGACAAAGCGCGTGCTGCTTACCAGATGGCGATGGCTGCGGTCGTAGATCGTGCCGTCGTCCTTGAAGTAGTGGAAGAAGCCACCGGCAGGATCGATCGCGTGCGGATGGTAGAAGGCCATGGTCTGCGCGATGTGCTCGCGCAGAAACGTTTCGCTGCGGAAGTCGGGAAAAGCCGGAACGTTCATGCGTGTTGGTCCATGAAGGCAAGTACCTCGGCTTCGTCCGGCATGGCCGTGAACGAACCCAGGCGGGTCACGGTAAGGGCGCCGCAGGCAGCGGCAAAGCGCAGCATCGCGTGCAGGCGCGGCAGTTCGGTCACGAGGTGGTCGAGCTGGTCGGCACCGGGTTCGATGGTGGCGAGGCCATGCAACAGGCCGCCGACAAAGGCGTCGCCGGCAGCGGTGCTGTCTACCGTAGGCACGGCATAGACCGGCATTTCGCCTTCCGCGTCGGGATGGAACCAGCGCAGCGGCTTGCCGGCGTCAGTGACGACGAGCAAGCGCGCGCGGCCACTCCACAGACGTTCGAGCGTGGCCTCCTCGCCATCGATGGCAAGCCACTCGAATTCCTCCGCGCTGAGCTTCACCACGTCAGCGAGATGCAGTGCGGGCCACAACAGCGGACGCGGATCCACATCGCGTGGCCACAGGGCAGGGCGCAGGTTGAGATCGAAGCTGACCCAGGCGCCTGCCGCGTGCGCACGGCGCATGCCTTCGCGGGTCGCTTCGGCAAGCGCCATCTCGGTCATGCTGTTGGAGCAGACGTGAAACACCGCGGCGTTGCCGAAGCTTTCCTCGCGAAAGTGCGTGGGGCGGAACAGCAGGTCGGCCGACGGCGGGCGATAGAAGCTGAAGCTGCGTTCGCCGTGACTGTCGAGGGCGACGAAGGCGAGCGCAGTATTGGCCTCATCGGTGCGAGCCACCGCGGAGGTGTCCACGCCGGCGCGCTGCAGGCTGTCCAGCAGGAAGTCACCGAACATGTCTTGCCCGAGCATGCCGGCGAAGGCTGCCGGCCCACCGAGGCGCGCGACCGCGACCGCGACATTGGCCGGCGCACCGCCGGCGAAGGGAACGAAGCTGCGTGGGAAGCCCTGAGAGTCGCGGCCTTCGCTATGAAAGTCGATCAGTGCTTCTCCGAAGCACAGGATGTTGCGTGGCATTTGGGGATCTCAGTAAGTGGCGGCGACCGGGGTGTCGCTTTTGATCCGCGAACCGCGCAGACCGTAGAACACGATGTAGGCGTAGCAGAGCAGCGGCAGGAAGAACGCGTGCTGCACGCCGATGCGGTCGGCGAACAGGCCCTGCACGTACGGCACGATCGCGCCGCCGACGATGGCCATGATCAGCAGGCTCGACGCCTTGCCGGTCAGCGGCCCCATGCGCTCGATGCCGAGCGAGAAAATGGTCGGGAACATGATCGAGTTGAACAGGCCGATCGACACCACGCTGTACACGGCAAGCTGGCCCTTGGTCAGCATGGTGGTGATGACCAGCAGCATGTTGATAGCGGCGAAGATCGCCAGCAGCTTGCGCGGCTGCAGTTTGGCCAGCAGCGCCGAGCCGATGAAGCGGCCGACCATGGCGCCGCCCCAGTAATACGCCACATAGTTCGCCGCGGCTTGCTCGGTCATGTTGCCGATGTCGGGCGAGGACAGGTAGTTGACCAGGAAGCTACCGATGGAGACCTCGCCGCCAACGTAGAAGAAGATGCCCAGCACGCCGAACAGCACGTGCGGATGGCGCAACGCATCGAGCAAGGTGTGATGGCTGGTATCCGCCTGCTCGGTGTTCTCCGCCAGTGACGGCAGGCGGAACAGCCAGACGAAGATCGCCAGCAGGAACAGCACGACGGCGAGACCGATGTAGGGTCCCTGCACGATCTGCGCTTCATGTGCGCGATAAGCGATTTGTTCGGCGGCGGGCAACTGCGCCACCTGATCAGCCGTCTTGATCACCGCGGAGAGAATCAACAGACCGCCGAGCTTCGGCGCCAGGAAGGTGCCGAACGAATTCAGCGCCTGCGCGAGGGTCAGGCGGCTGGAGCTGGTCTTCTCGGGACCGAGCAGCGCGACATAGGCATTCGCGGCCACCTGCAACACGGTGATGCCGGTGGCCAGCACGAACAACGCGCCGAGAAACGCCGGATAAGAGTGCATGCCCGCAGCCGGCCAGAACCCCACCGCGCCGACACCGGCAATCGCCAGACCGGTGACGATGCCTTTCTTGTAACCGAGATGCGCCACCACGCGCCCCGCTGGCAGCGACATCAGAAAGTACGCGCCGAAGAAGGTGAATTGCACCAGCATCGCCTGCGCGTAGTTGAGTTCGAAGATCGCCTTCAGGTGCGGAATCAGAATGTCGTTGAGGCAGGTGAGAAAGCCCCACATGAAGAAGATCGTGGTGAGCACGCCCATCGCTACCGGATAGTCGGTGTAGCGCTCCTTGCCCGCTCCCGCGACGCTGGATGTGGAAGAGGGGGGCGGTGAGGCAAAAGCCATGGCGTATTCCTCGTTCGGAGTCAGGATTGGCGTGGCGCGGCGCTGCTTTCGCGCACCACCAGGGTTACCGGAGCGACCGTGGTGGTGGCGTCGGCCTGCGGTTTGCGCAGTCGGGCCAGCAAGAGTTGCGCGGCCTGGCGGCCGCGGGCGCGGGGATCGGTGGCGAGCGTGGTCAGCGGCGGCGTGCTGAAAGCGGCTTCGGCCACGTCGTCGAAACCGGTCACAGCGAAATCGCGGCCAGGCTGCATGCCCCGCTGATTGAGGCCAAGCATCAGGCCCAGCGCGACAGCGTCGTTGTAGCAGACCGCCGCGGTAGGCGCGGGCGTCGCAGTAAACAACTCGCCGCAGGCGCGCACGGCATCCATGCGGGTAGGTGCGGTTTCCACACGCCAATGCGCAGCTATGGGCAGGCGCGCGGCATTCATCGCATCCACATAACCGGCGTAGCGCTGGCGGCACGAACTGGAATCGCGATGGCCGCCGTAGAAGGCGATGCGCTGATGGCCCTGCGCGATCAGATGTTGGGTAGCGAGACGTGCGCCGTGCTGGTTGTCCAGCATCAAGCGATCCCAGTGCGCGTATTCGGGCAGGCTGCCGCCGAGTTCGCGGTTGAATAGCAGCACCGGCGTCTGCGCGCCGACTGCGGCGAGCACGTGCTTCGCATCACTGCCCTCGGCAGGCGACAGGATGATGCCGCCAGGGCCATGTTCGATCAGCGAGCTGAGCACGGCCTGCTCACGCTCCACCGATTCGCCAGTGTTGCCGAGCAGGGTGACGAAACCGGCTTCGCCCAGGGTTTCGTCCACGCCGGATGCGAATTCGGCGAAGAACGGGTTCGCCAGTTCGTTCAGTACCAGGGCGATGCTGGACGATGTGCGGCGGCGCAGATTGGCGGCGGCCCGGTTATAGACGTAACCTTGGCGGCGCAGCTCCTCTTCCACCCGGGCACGGGTGTGTTTGTTCACCAGAGGGCTGCCGCGCAACACCAAAGACACGGTGGCGCGCGAAACGCCGCAACCGGCGGCGATATCGTTCAGGGTGATCTTGCGGCGGATCGAGGCGGTGCTGTCCATGGCCGGCTTTAGGGTGGTTAGAACGATCCAAAAGTAGTCGATCCGTGGCCGATAGTGATCTCGCACTGCAACATGCGGCCGGCCCGGCCCCAATGGTAGCTTCCCTTCTTTGGAACGATCCAAACCCGTTCGGGGACATTGGGGAGAAAACGATGGCGAAGTTCCTTTCCAGGGCCTGCTTGCCGGCCTTGTTGCTGGCGGCGGTGTCGATCACCGGCCATGCCGCCACCCCGGCCGGCCATGCGGCTGAGGTCGATCCGCGGATCGGCACCGGCGGCGATGGGCACACCTTTCCGGGCGCTACGCTGCCCTTTGGCATGATCCAGCTGTCCCCCGACACGGCCATGCCGGACTTCAAACACGCCTACAAATGGGCGGCCGGCTACCAGTACGGCGATAGCAGCCTGCTGGGTTTCTCGCACACGCATTTCTCCGGCTCCGGCCATTCGGACCTGGGCGACGTGCTGGTCATGCCAATCGCCGGAGAGGTACGGCTGGAGCAGGGCGACGCGGCCAAGCCGGGCAGCGGTTATCGCTCACGCTTCAGCCACGACAGTGAAAAAGTGGAAGCCGGCTACTACGCCGTCACCCTGAGCGACTACGGCGTGCGCGCCGAACTCACCGCTGGCCGCCGCGTCGGCTGGCATCGCTACACCTTCCCGGCCGGCAAGCCGGCGCATCTGCTGCTCGACCTGCGCCCAAGCATCTACGACTACCCAGGCAAGGTGCTGTGGTCGAACCTGCGCGTGCAGGAAGACGGCACCGTCACCGGCTGCCGCCAGACGCGCGGCTGGGCGCCAGGCCGTGAGCTGTGCTTCGCCATGCGTTTCTCGCAGCCGTTGCAGTCGCGGCATCTGCTCAACCGCGAAACCGACGTGCCGTACAAGGGCTTCAAAGGTCCCGGCTATCAAGCCGATGACAAGGATGCGCAGCAAGGCCGCGCGTTGGTTGGCGTATTCGATTTTGGCGCGCTGAAGCAGCCGCTGGGCGTGAAGGTGTCGATCTCATCGGTGAGCGAAGCCAACGCCATCGCCAATCTCGACAGCGACGGCAAAGGCTGGGATTTCGATGCGCGCCGTGCCGAAGCGCGCAGCGCCTGGGACAAAGTGCTGGCGGTGATCGATATCGACGCGCCGAAGGATCAGCGCACGAGTTTCTACACCTCGCTGTATCACGCCATGCTGTCGCCCACGCTGAGCATGGATGTCAACGGTGACTATCGCGGGCCGGACAACGCCGTGCATCGCGCCGAAGGCTTCGAGTTCCATTCCACCTGGTCGCTGTGGGATGTGTATCGCGCGCAGCAGCCATTGATGGTGCTGTTGCAGCCGCAGCGCAGCGTGGACTTCGTGCGCTCGCTGATCGCCGCGCGCGAAGCGAGTCCGTTCGGCATCCTGCCGGTGTGGGCGTATCAGGGGCTGGAGACGTGGTGCATGATCGGCTATCACGCCGTGCCGGTGATCGCCGACGCCTACGTCAAAGGCATCCGCGGTTTCGACGCCGACGCCGCGATGAAGGCCATGGTCGCCAGCGCCACCTACGCGCCATATGGCGGCCTGGGCGAATACATGAAGCTTGGTTACGTGCCGATCGACAAAGAACCCGAAGGCGCCTCCAAGACCCTCGAATACGCCTACGACGACTGGTCCATCGCCCGCATGGCGAAAGCGATGGGGCGTGACGACATCGCCGCCACCTTCGACAAGCGCGCCGGCAACTGGCGCAATGCTTACGACCCGAAAACCGGCTTTATGCGTGCACGCAAAACCGACGGCGCCTTCCGCGAACCGTTCAACCCCGACACCGCCGGTTACGGCAGCGACTACACCGAAGGCAATGCCTGGCAATACTCGTGGTATGTCCCGCAGGACGTCGCCGGTCTGATCACGGCGATGGGTGGCGACGATGTCTTCGTAAAGAAACTCGACAGCGTGTTCGAGGCCAAGGTCGATCCCTCTCACTTCGCCAATGTGGAAGACATCACTGGCCTGATCGGCTGGTACGCCCACGGCAACGAACCCAGCCACCACCTGGCCTACCTCTACGACTACGCCGGCGCGCCATGGCAGACGCAAAAGCGCCTGAAGCAGATCATGGACAGCCAATACGCGCCGCGTCCCGATGGCCTCGCGGGCAACGACGACCTCGGCCAGATGTCCGCCTGGTACATCTTCACCGCCCTCGGCTTCTATCCAGTGGCGCCGGGAAGCGACGAATACGCCATTGGTCGCCCCTTCCTCGCACGCGCCGCGCTGCATCTTGCGGATGGCAAAACCTTCACCATCACCGCCGCGCCACTCGACGACGCCCACCCCTACATCGGCAACGTCACCCTCAACGGCAAGCCGCTGGATCGCGTCTACCTCCGCCACCGCGACATCCTCGCCGGCGGCGAACTCCACTTCACCATGCAAGCCGAACCCAATCGCACTTGGGGAAAGAGCGCTGATGCGAGGCCTGCGGCGATGAGTGCGTACAAGCCTTGATCGCTACCTGACAGCGCTGTCTCAAGTACTCACCCCACCCCAACCCTCCCCTGCGAGCAGGGGAGAGGGCAGAAGCAAAAAGCTCTCGAGCTTCGGGTCCCCGCTGGAACAGTGAAGGCGCCTCGGAGAAAACCATCCCGAGGTCTGACACTGGAAAAGGCGGGGCTACAAAGCACACCGCCCGCTCTGAGGCCATTTCTCTTTGGTTACTTTCTCTTGACTCCGGGCATCCATGCCCTCCGCCCTTCGGGCCAGCTGCGCTGTTCGCACCCGCTCCTGCGGGTGCGTGGGCCAGCAAAGAGAAAGTGACTCGGGCGCCGGCAGGCGTCCGAAATGCCCGCTGCATAAGCGGCCAGGGCACGCAGACGCTAAAACCGGGCGACAACGCCACTGGATGACCAGCTTCGCTGTTGTGAAGCGCTTCCGGCCTTCGCCGGAATGACGAAGTAGGAGGGAATGCGCAAGAGCCGAACTCCACCCCGGTTTCCCCCAGAGCATGCCTTTGGTGTGCCAGAGGGCGCTGAAGTACCAAAGGCTAACTGGCAGTCGCAAGACGATTCTGCAACCATCCCCCGCATGCCGCACCCCTCCTGGAAGCACATGCCGGTCCCCCGCCCCCGCATGAGGGACCAGGTCGCCCTGCGCTGGCGCCTGGGTGGTCTGCTTGCGGCGGTGCTGGTGATCGTGGCGCTGCCCTACATCGTGACGCGCAGCGGCGCGCGCGATGCGCTCGACGCGAACGCGCGGGTTACCCATTCCTCCGAAGTAAAGTCGCTCACCTACCGCATCGCCTATGTCACGCGCGATGGCGAGGCGGCAATGTATCGCCTGCTCGATGGCGACCGGAACCCGCAGGTGAAACTGCGCGCCGAGCGCGCGGGCAAGGAGATTCCCAGCCTGCTGGCGCAGCTGCGCGACATGACGCGCGATGACGAGGATCAGCAGTCGCGCATCGGCGCGCTGGGCAGCACGGTGAGCGGTCGTCTCGCGTTGATGGACCAGGCCATGCTGCGTTTCCAGCGTGGCGACCTGCGCGGCGCCAACGACGCGCTGCACGACTCCGGCACCCTGTTCAACATGGATGACCTGATCGACGGCATCGTGCGCAACGAGGACGCTACCCTGCTGGCACGCCGCCGGGAGGCGCAGCAGGCAACTTTCAACAGCGGCCTCGCGCTGACGATCACCGCGGCAGCGCAGATCCTGCTGCTGGCTATCGTAGTGATCGTGTCGGAGCGACAGATCAGCCGTCGCCTGCGCGCGGAAGAGCGCGAAGGGCAGGCGGTGCAGCGGTCGCAACTGATCGTGCAGGCGGTGCGCGAACCGATCGCGCTGCTCGATGCCAGGCTCAGCACCTTGCTGGTGAATGCGGCCTTTGGCGAACTCTACGGGCTGCCATCGAACCATCCGCAGTCACTGTCGCTGACCGAGATTGGCGAGGGTGCCTGGCGCGACAGCGCGTTGCTGCAACGACTCAACGACGTGCTCTTGCTCGACCGCGAGCTGTGGGATTACGAACTGATCCAGCGCACCATCGATGGCGTCGACCGCCATGTGGTGATCAATGCGCGGCGCCTGCAACAGGGCGAAGGTGGCGAGCCGGTGCTGCTGCTGACCGTGAGCGATGTCACCGCGCGCGCACTGGTCGAGCAGCAGGTGAAGGAACTCAACCGCCAGCTGGAAGGCAAAGTGGCGCAGGTTTCCGACGTGAACCGCGAGCTGGAGGCTTTCAGCTATTCGGTGTCGCACGACTTGCGCGCGCCGCTGCGGCATATCGCTGGTTTCACTGGCAAGCTCAGCCAGCATCTGGGCGAGCAGGCGGACGAGAAGACCCACCACTACATCGAGGTGATCAGCGACGCGGCGCGCCGCATGGCACTGCTGATCGAGGATCTGCTGGTGTTTTCGCGTCTGGGGCGTGGCGCGCTACGCCTGCAGCCGGTGGATATGCAGTCGCTGGCCGAAGAGGCGCGTGTGCTGGCCGAGTCCGATGCGCCCGGACGGCGCATCCATTGGTCCATCACGCCGCTGCCCATCGTGATCGGCGACGAGAACATGTTGCGTACGGTATGGCAGAACCTGCTGGGCAACGCGGTGAAGTACACCGGCAAGTGCGACGTCGCGCGCATCAATGTGGACATGCACCGCAACGGCAACGGCGACTATGAGTTCGTGGTTGGCGACAACGGCGCCGGCTTCGACATGCAATACGCAGGCAAACTGTTTGGCGTATTCCAGCGGTTGCATCGCGCCTCGGAGTTTCCCGGCAACGGCATCGGCCTGGCCAATGTGCGGCGCATCGTCTCGCGCCATGGCGGCAAAGTGTGGGCGGATGCGCAGCCGGAGAAAGGGGCGCGTTTCCACTTTACCTTGCCCGCTTCCGATCTGGCGGACGCTTTCGCGCAGGAGCGGCAATGAACCAGCGCCACATACGTCCCATCCTTCTGGTGGAAGACAGTCAGGCCGACGCCGAGATGTCGATGGAGGCCCTGCGCGACGCCAACCTCGTCAACGAAGTAGTGCACGTCGAAGACGGTGTGGACTGCCTGGACTACCTTTATTGCCGCGGCGCCTGGGCCAGCCGCGAGCCGGTGGATCCAGCGGTGGTGCTGCTCGACATCAAGATGCCGCGCATGGATGGGCTCGAAGTGCTTACACACATGCGCGCGGACGAGCGCTTCCGGCGCGTGCCGGTGGTGATCCTGTCATCGTCCCGCGAAGAGCGCGATCTGGCGCATAGCTGGGATCTGGGCGTGAATGCGTATGTGATCAAGCCGGTCGACGTGGATCAGTTCTTCGAGGCGGTGCGCACGCTGGGCCGCTTCTGGGCGGTGTTGAATCAAGGGCCTGACGCCGATTGAACGGCCGATTGAGCGGGTGGGGATAAGTTTTCGTATGCCGGACAAGCCGAACCAGAACCTGCCCAAGATACGGGTGCTGCAGATCGAAGACAGCCTGCCCGATGCCGAGCTGGTGCTGTCCGAGCTGGAGGCCGACGCCATCGACTTCGAGGTGCGCCTGGTCGACGACGAGGTTAGCTATCTGCAGGCGTTGGAGCAGTTCAGGCCGCACATCGTCCTGTCCGACCTCAGCATGCCGGTGTTCTCCGGCGAGCGCGCGTTGGAGCTGCTGCGCGATCGCGACCGCGATTTACCGTTTATCTATGTCTCGGCCACGTTGGGCGAGGAAGCCGCCATCGCCGCGCTGCGCAACGGCGCCACCGACTACATCCTCAAACAGAATCCCGCGCGTCTCGCCAGCGCCGTGCGGCGTGCCCTGCGCGAAGCCGAGGCACAGCGTGCGCAACGGCATGCGGAAGCGGAGCTGGTCCGCGCGCAGCGGTTTGAAAGCCTGGCGATGCTGGCGGGTGGGCTCAGCCATGACTTGCGCAATTTGCTGCAGCCGTTGCTGCTCGCAGGCGAGAGCCTGCAGGACTACCAGGACGACCCGCGTCTCGCACGCCTGGGCAAGCTGGTGCGCGACTGCGGCAAGCGCGGCCTGGACATGGTGCAGTCCATGTTGTCCTTCGCACGTGGTGCGCGGCGTGCCGAGCAGGTACGCCTCGGCGGTTTGCTCGACGCACTCAAGTTGCTGTTGCAGGGCAGTGTGCCGAGGACCATCAGTCTGGACGTGGTGGTGGACGATCCGGAACTGAGCTTTTCCGGCAACCACACCGAGCTGCAGCAATGCCTGCTCAATCTCTGCCTCAACGCGATCCAGGCGATGCCTGGGGGCGGCCGGCTGACTGTCGAGTCAGCCCAGACTTCGTTGCCGGCTGAGTTCTTCCGCGACGACGAGAATCGTGAAGAGTGCCCCTACCTGCGCCTGAGCGTGATCGATACCGGCGACGGCATGGACAGCGAAGTGCTCGCCCGGTTGTACGAACCGTTCTTCACCACCAAGGAAAGCGGCACCGGCCTGGGCCTGGTCTCCTGCCAACGCATCATCGCCAGCCACGGCGGCGTGATGCGCGTGGAGAGCTCGCCAGGATCGGGCACGAGCTTCCATCTTTACATTCCGCTGACCGAGCTCGAAGAAACCACGGAGCAAGGCGACGATAGCAGCCTGCAAGGCGAGGCTGAGCGCGTGCTGGTAGTCGTTGAGGAAGCAGCGCAACTATCGCTGCTGGTCGACACGCTGGACGCCTGGGGCTATCAGGCGCATGCCAGCCAGAGCGGTACCGCAGCGTTGCAGTGGATCGAGGCGCATGGCGTGCCGGATCTGGTGGTGATGGATGCGGACATGAACCTGTTCACGGGTGTGCGCACGCTGGCAGCGCTGATCGACCACGGCTACCGGCGCGCGGTGTTGCTGCTGGCGCGGCCGGATGCGCCGCCGGATCTGGATGAGATGCCGGTGGTGGAGCATTTGTATTTGGTGGATAAGCCGGTGGCTACGGGGCGGTTGTTGAGGGTGGTGCGGGAGGCGTTGGAGGGGAGTGAGGGGGATTCACGGATCGGCTAGCTCTTTGTTCTTCTCCCTCTTTATTCGGGAGAGGGCCGCGGTGAGGGCTCGGCCCTTGAGCAGTTCCTTCCTACTTCGTCATTCCGGCGTAGGCCGGAATCCAGTGGCGTTGTCGCCTTGATGTTCGCGTTGTCGCGACCGGACTCGCCTGCGGCGGGCTTTCGAACCGCTGCCGCGGTCCGAGTTACTTTTCTCTGCTTGCCCAGAGAAAAGTAACCAAAAGAGAGGGCACCCCTCTTACGCGCCCTCCGGCTTCGCCTGCGGGTCCGTGAGGGTTGGCCGGGCTTTTCGACAGGACATCCATGTCCTGTCGAAAAGGCATCGGCATCCATGCCGATGCCCCCTTCGGGGCCTGATCGTCCAACCCTCACCGCTCCACAGGGGACCCGGTTACGGGCTCGCTTGCGCATCGCCTTTCAGAGCAACTGCTCCCTCTCCTCTCCGGGGAGAGGGTTGGGGTGAGGGGTGGGTGCTCGAGATGGCGTTTCTATTGTGGATGCATGCTTTGCATGCATAAAAAAACGCACGCTTTCGCGTGCGCTTTTTTTATCTGCCTGATCTGAATACTCAGTCGATACCAAGCTTCTTCAGCTTGTACCGCAGTGCCCGGAAGGTGATACCCAGCTTCTTCGCCGCCGCGGTCTTGTTATATCTCGATTCTTCCAGCGCCTTGATGATCGCGGTGCGCTCGATGTTGCTGATGTAGTCGTCGAGGCCGCCGTCGGCGGTTGGGGCGGGTGCGTGCGCGGGTGGTGGTGCGGTGTGTGTGGGCGCTGCTGCGTGGGTTGCGGGTTGTTCGGCGCGGGGTGTGCGCTGGGGCAGCATCAGGTCGATGGTGTCGATCTGGTCGCCGTCGCACATGGCCATGGCGCGTTCGAGAACGTTTTCGAGTTCACGGACGTTGCCGGGGAAGTCGTAGGACTCGAGTGCCTGCTGGGCGTTGGGCAGCAGGCGGCCGGGGGCGCCGCCGCTTTTGAGGGCGAGTTGGCGCAGGATGAAGTTGGAGAGCAGGGGGACGTCGCCGCGGCGTTCGCGCAGGGGCGGGACGCGTAGTTCGATGACGTTGATGCGGTAGAACAGGTCCTGGCGGAACTGGCCTTGTTCGACGAGTGCCGCGAGGTTTTTGTGGGTGGCGGAAAGGATGCGTACGTCGACCGGGATTTCTTCGCGCGCGCCGATGGGGCGTACGGCTTTTTCCTGGATGGCGCGCAGCAGTTTCACCTGCATGTGCAGCGGCAGTTCGGCGACTTCGTCGAGGAACAAGGTGCCGCCGTTGGCGGCCTGGAACAGGCCTTCCTTGTCGCTGACGGCGCCGGTGAAGCTGCCTTTGCGGTGGCCGAAGAATTCGCTTTCCATCAGCTCGGAAGGGATCGCGCCGCAGTTCACCGGCACGAAGGGACCGCTGGCGCGCGGGCCTTGTTCGTGGATGAGGCGGGCGACGAGTTCCTTGCCGACACCGGATTCGCCGGCGATGTACACCGGCGCCTGGTTGCGCGCGAGCTTGGTGATGGTGCTGCGCACTTGTTGCATGGCGGGCGAGTCGCCGATCAGGCGGTCGCTGGAGCCGCCGGTCTTGGCGGTGGCGGCGCCGCTGCGCTTCTCTTCAGCCAGCTTCAGTGCGGTGCGCACCAGCTGGCGCAGCATCTGGATGTCGACGGGCTTGGAGACGAAATCGAATGCGCCGGCCTTGAGTGCGCTCACGGCGGCGTCGACGTTGCCATAGGCGGTGATCATCGCCACCGGCATGTCGGGATGTTTGGTGGCGATCAGTTCGATCACCTCGTGGCCGTTGCCGTCGGGCAGGCGCATGTCGGTGAAGCAGAGATCGTAGCTGCGCTCCTCCAGTGCACGGCGCGCGTCGGCCACGGTGCCTACGGCATCCACCTGCAGGTCCATGCGGCCCAGGGTGATGGTAAGCAGTTCGCGAATATCGCGTTCGTCGTCAATGACCAGAACGGTCTGTTGGCTCATGTCTTCAAGCTGGGCTGGGGTTTGGGCTAGGAGGATACCCGCCGCCTTCCCCAGGGGCAAAGGCTGATTCCCTGCGGAATCAGCCTCATTCGCCTTAGTGACGACCCAGGTGGCGGTCGAAGAACTTCACCATGACCGCGTAGGCGTCCTTCGATTCCGGCAATTCGGGGTCGGAGAAGAAGGAATGCCACATGCCGTCCCACAGGCGCAGTTCCGTCTCCACGCCGGCCTGATTCAACAGGGTCTGGCTGCGGATCACTGAGCTCATGGCGAAATCGCGGGTGCCGCTGATCAGCAGTGTGGGTGGAAACTTTGTCAGCAGCGCGGGCGACACACCGGGCATCACCAGCGGATCGTCGGCGCTGGCGCCCTTGAAGTAAGGCAGGGATTCCAGCTTCAGTGGCGCGGTCGGCACCGGCCCGCCGTTGAGCAGTGGCCCCACATACGCCGAGTCGCCATCCATGTTGACCACCGCGCCGCAGAACATGCCGATGGCGCCGGGTACGGGAAGTTTGCGGCTGATCAGGCGCGCCACGACTTCGCCGGTGAGCACGCCACCGGCAGAACAACCGTAGATGCCGATATCGGCCGGTTTGTATTGCTTGAGCAGTTCCCGATACACGGCCTCCACGTCTTCGCTGGCAGCGGGAAAGACGTGTTCCGGACCTTGTCGGTAATCCACGCTGATCACCTTGATGCGGCCCAGGCTGGCGACCGGAATCGCTTCCACCAGGCCGCCGCTGTGGGCGCCCCACAGGAAGCCGCCGCCGTGAAGGTTGATCAGCACGCGCGTGCGGTTGTTGGCGGCGATGCCTTGTTCTGGTTCCACCACATCGGTGCCGACGCCGGCGATGCGTTCGGCATGGATGCGCACGGGGTAGATCTTGCGCATGCGCTCGGCACGGTCGCTGTTGATCTTGTCGTAGAAGGCGCGGTTCTGTTCGATGGGGCCGGTGATGGGTGGGGCTTTGCTGCCGCTGGCGAGCATCTTGGGGAAGAAAGCGCGCGCTTCGGGAGAGGCGAAAGCGGAATAGGGAATGGAGGCTTGTGTGACGACGGTCACACTTGCGTCGGGTTTTGCGGTGGTGGTCGCTTCTTGGGCGAGGGCTACGGGGGGTAGAAGGGTGGCTAGTAGCAGGGTTGCTGAGGTGACGATAGAAAAGCAGCGCATGGTGGTTCCTCACAAGTGTTGAGGGCTTGCGATGAGCCCTCCTACTTCGTCATCCCTGCGTAGGCAGGGATCCAGTGGTGAAGCGTTCCGATGTTCGCGTTGTCGCGACCGGGCTCGCCTGCCGCGGGCTTTCGAACCGCTGCCGCGGTCCGAGTTACTTTTCTCTGCTTGCCCAGAGAAAAGTAACCAAAAGAGAGGGCACCCCTCTTACGCGCCCTCCGGCTTCGCCTGCGGGTCCGTGAGGGTTGGCCGGGCTTTTCGACACGACGTCCCTGTCGTGTCGAAAAGGCATCGACGTCCTGTCGATGCCCCCTTCGGGGCCTGATCGTCCAACCCTCACCGCTCCACAGGGGACCCGTTACGGGCTCGCTTCGCATCGCCTAGCGAAAAAGAAAAAGAGCAGCTCCCTCTCCCCTCCGGGGAGAGGGTTGGGGTGAAGGGCTGGCGCTCGGGATGGCGTTGCTACTTTGGTGTGTTCGGCTGGCGTGATGGCTCATTTCGCGTGCTCCGTCGTCGGCTGCTTCGCGCTTTGCAGGATCTCCTGCAGCTTCAGATACACGCCATTACTCCATCCAAAACCCACGACGTTCTCGGTGTAGCCGGAGGTCACGCGTACATCGGCGTTGCCCTTGGCCATGTTGTATTTCTCGCGGATGGTGCCGTCGGCGGCGTAGCTGCGGTCGAGTGTGGCGCTGAACTTGGCGGCGAGGCGGCGGGCGTCGTCGTGAAAGCCATAGGCGTCGAGGCCGGAGATGCTGAGCCAGTTGGTGGGCGCCCAGCCGAACGGATCGTTCCATTGCGCGCCGCTGGGCTGGTTGTCCATGGCGAGTCCGCCCATGCGTTCGAAGAGGGAAAGTTTGTCGCGCACGGCGGCGGCTTGTTCTTTGGAGGCGGCGCCGGCCCACAGCGGGTAGTAAGTGGTGAGGTACGGCGTGGCGGAGGGTTTGCCGGCGACGAAGTCGTAATCGCGATACATGCCTGATTCCGGGCGCCACAGGTATTTGTTCATGGCCTGCTTGCGCGCGTCGGCCACCTTGGCCCAACGCTCGGCGTCGTCCACCTTGCCCAGTTGCAAAGCGAAGTCGTGCAGGTCGCGTTCGTAGCGGTAGAGCAGGCTGTTCAAGTCCACCGCGGCGTAATGGTGGGTGGAGCCGCCGAAGGGGCCGAAGTGGAAGTTGGTGTCGAAGCCGGATTCGCGCATGGCGCGGTCGCCGTGGAAGTAGTCGATGCTCAGGCGGCGGCCGTCCATCCACGCGCCGGCGCAGACCTTGGAGGCGCGTACGTCGCAACTTTCTTTCTTCAGGCGCGCCGCTTCGGTGTCATCGGGGTGTTCGGCACCTTTGACCAGATAGCCAGGATCGTCGGACGGGTGTGCGAGCAGCCACTTGATGACGCTGAGATAGAACTCGCTGTCCTGCGCTTCGAGCACCGGGCCGTTGCCCAAGTCGTAGTAGCGGGCGAGGCCGGTGTCGCCGGCACGGTGTTCCGGACGAGTCCAGATGTCGTGGTTGCGTACCGCCAATGGGTACGCTTTGGCGAGCCACGCGCGCTTTTCGTCGTCGCTGTGGAAGCTCTTCGGATCGGAAAGCACCACCGCCATCATGGCGGAGAGGAAGGGGGGCTGCGAACGGCTCAGATAGTAGGTGCGATTGGCGTTGAGCACGCCGCCGTAGTGTTCGACCTCGAACAGCGCGTTGTCGGTCATGTCGCGCGCCAGTTCGGTACGGTGATCGGCATTGAGGCCGAGCACGATGAAATAGCTGTCCCAGCCGTACATCTCATTGAAGAAGCCGCCGGGTACCACGTACGGATGCGGCAGATAGAGCAGGCCTTGCGCAGGCAACTGGGTAGCGTCGATCTCGCCCAGCTGCCGAATCGGTCGCGGCAGCGGGCGCATATCGACTTTGCAACGCTTGGCGACTTCCACCATCGCGGCAGGAGCCGGCCACTGGGCCGGCAGATACAACACCGGCTGCGCCTTGATCTTGGGATCGACCAGCGAGGCGCAGTCATTCATCGAGCGCGTCAGCGTGGTCCAGGTCCGGTCGATATAGCTGCGCGTCTTCGCTGGGTCTCCTGCGTCCTTCGCCATGGCTGCGGTGGCGAGAGAGCAGGTCAGGAGCAGTGCGGCGAACCGCATGCTGTTGTGCGGAAATGAAGCGCGTCGCTGGTTCATGGCTATAACTCCTTGCGGACTAGCTTGGCTTTGCCGTCGGCAGCATGGTCGATGCGGATGTCATAACGCCTACCGCGGAAATGGATGTTCTTGAGCGTGAGCGACTTCCATTCCGGCGGCAGCGCGGGTGCATAGGCTTCGGTAAGACCCTTGTCGTCGATGCGCAGGCCGCTGAGGCCGTACACGAAGCTCTGCACAAAGCCGGCCGAGGTGGCGAGGATGTAGCCGGCGTTGTTGGCGACGGTTTCGGTGCGCACGTTGAACGGCGGCTTGAGGAAGCCAACCAGGTTGCGATGGATCCATTCGCCGGCGGTCTTGGCGTCGCCCAACTGGGCAGCGCCGACGGCGAGCATCACCATCATCATCTCGTTCGGATCGTCGCCGTGCACTTTCAGCTCGTGCAGCTGGAAGTCGAAGTTGTTGCGGCGCACCTGCGGCGACATCGGCAGATCCAGGTTGGGATACATCAGCCACACCAGCGAGGAACCCATCCAGGTGATCTTGTCGTGCGGCACCGAGGCGTCGAAATCCAGGTGGCGCTGTTCCTTTTCGTCGAACGGGATGTACATCTTGGCGACGATGTCTGACCACTGCGGTTCCGGCGTCGCGCCCACCTTCTTCGCCGCTTCGATGGCGATGGTCAGTGCCTTGCGCGCGGCGGCATTGGTGAAGGAGTCGTTCGGTACATCGTCGTACGCCTCATCGGGCGAGGTGACGTGGTGGATCTCGTAGCGGTCGTGCGCTTTGTCGTAGGTGACGCGGCTGGTCCAGAACTCGGCGATCTCGCGGATCACCGGCCAGCCATATTGCTTCAGCCATGCGTCGTCGCCGGTGGCGAGGTAGTACTGCCACTGCGCAATGGCGATATCGGCGTTGACGTGGATCTCGCGGAATACGCCATAGGCGAAGTGCGGCGTGTAGTCCACGCCGGTCTCGGGATCCGCCTCCCATGGATACATGGTGCCCTTCACGCCGTATTGCTTCGCGCGATCGCGCGCGGGCTGCATGGTGCGGGCGCGGAACATCACGATCGGCTTGGCACGCTCGGGATGCAGCAGAAGCAGGGCGGGGAACACCCATGAGTCGCTGTCCCAGAACGCATGGCCGGCATAGCCCGGTGTCAGCGCGCAGGCGCCCATGGGCCATGCGGTGCCGCTGGTGGAATTGGAGAGCAAATAGTACAGATCGGAATGCACGGCCTGCTGCACCTTGGCATCGCCCTCGATGACGATGTCCGACTTCCACAGTTCATGCCATGCCGTTTGATGCGCGGCGAGCAGTTTGTCGAAGCCGATTTGGCGCGCGGCCTTGGCCATGCTCAGTGCATCTTTGGCATCGCCGCCCCAGTTCTGCCGGGTGAGCGCGACGTACTTGGTGAAGTCGTAGGTGTGGCCCTTCTGCACCTTGGCGGTGATGTTGAGCGAAAGACGGTTCGACCCCTTTTCCAGCTTGGCGCTTTCGATGACCAGATCCTTCGGCAGGCTGATCGCCGCTGCTTCCGCCATGCTCAGGCCCTGCTCGGCGCGGCCATCAAGCCACAAAGTGAGGTCCTTGGCGTCGCCGTCGCTGGACAGGACACGCGTCATGCCGCGATACCACACGGCAGAGCGGTCTGGCGTGGGCACGGGTTTGTTGTCCAGATTCTGGCCGCTGGCGATGACCGCAGCGATCATCTCGTCGCCGGTCATCTTGGCGATGGGGAAGCGCGGCTGATACTCCGACCACAGGCGGATCGGAAAGGTGATCTGCACGCTGCCGTCGAACTGCGGTGTGATCGAGAGTCGCGTGGCAGCCAGATGCTGCGCATCCTGGCTGACGAAGGTGCTGACTTTCACATCGGTGGATTTATTGGCATACACGAAGCGGTAGCGCGTGCTGAGCGTGCCTTCGTGCATGTCCAGGGTCTGTGCGTAGTCGGTGAAGATCTCCTTCGCGAGGCGCGTGGAGTTGAGCCAGCCGCCGCCCTGGTTGTAGTCGATCTCGCTCCAGCCGGGGATGGCGGCAGGGCGCGCGATATCGTCCTTGGCGTAGTCCATGAACGCGACCATGTAGCCCATGTTGGGCTCGGTGCCGCGCGGCGAGGTCATGGTGGAGAAGTAGCCGTTGGCGAGATAGCTGGGGAAGTAGCTGTCGAAATTCGCCGCAGTTCCGGTGAGCACAAAGCTCGGATCGGTCTGGCTGGATGCCGGTGCGGCAAAGGCGGCCGTGAGCAGGCCTAGCCCGATGAAAAATGAGCCGGCAAGGCCCAGGCTACGACGTTTCATCACATCTCCCATCAGCATTTCCTTGTCTGCCTGCACTTATTGGAACGTAGCGGTAGGACGGCGCGCGGATCACTCCGCGGCAAAGTCGATCGAGGCGGGCGCCGATGCGTTGGCGCGGTCCGCTTCGCGCTTGAAGAAGAACAGCGCGACCAGCACCAGGGTCATCGGTACCAGCGAGAAATAGAACGCGTGGATGCCGCCGAAGCTGGAGAACACCACGGCGGTAATGCGCGAGCCCAGGGTGCCGCCGAGCGCGGAGAAGATCACGATCAGTCCGGTCATGGCCGCATGCATCGGCTTGGGCAGCGAGCTGAGCGCCACGGAGTTGATCACCGGATAGATTGGCGCCATCAGCAGGCCGATCAGCGGCAACAGATAGGCGGCCAACGGCGCATTGAGCCAGCCCACGTCGGGGCGGGCCACGGTGTGCTGGGCAAGCGGTAGCGCGATCAGCACCAGCAGGCCCATGCCGATCACGCAGATATTCAGCAGCGTATGCCAGGGCATGCGGCGCAGCACTTGGCCAGCGGCGATGCGGCCGATGGCGGTGGTGCCGGCCAGGATGCTGGCGACCTGGATGCTCATCGCGTTCGGCAGCTTGAGGATCTCGTTGTTGAAGGTCGGCAGCCAGGTACCGAAGCTCTGCTCGATCAAGACATAGAGAAAAGCCGAGATCAGGAACACGTAGACCAATGGACGCATCAGCAGCCGCATCATCGCCGCCACCGAACCGCCCAGCGAATCCGTGCGCGCGCTATGCGCGGCGGATTCGTCGAGCCGAGTGGTGGCGAGCAGCAGGAACACCAGCACGCATAGTGCGGCGAGTACCCAGTACACGTTGAACCAGACCGGATTGGCCGGCGCGGCATGGTCGATGAAAGCGCTGAACAGCCAGCCGCTGATCAGCACGCCGAACATGAAAAGGCCCTCGATCGTATTGGTCAGCCGGCCGTGTTCGACCTTGTCGCTGGTCAACAGGCCGATCGAGGAATACACCGAGACCTTGGTCAATGCGAAGGCGATGCCGACACAAGTGAACAACAGCTCGGTGGTATGGAAATTGGGATAGAGCGGCATCAGCGCGCAGGCACAGCCGACGATGGCGAGCGCGATCATCATCGCGCGCCGATAACCGATCATCGGCAGGAACGAGGCGACCAGGAACGAGGTGATCGCGATCGGCAGATCCTTGAAGAACTCCAGCAGGCTCGCCTGCGGCTTGTCGATGCCGAAGGTGTGGATCGACTGCAGGATCACCGTGCCCACGCTGTTGAGCAGGATCGCGAACACGATGTAGATCAAGGACAGCGCGGCGATCATGCGGAAACGGGTCATGGGCGTCTCTTCGGTCGGTCGAGCATGGTGATCAAAACATGGCCCGGATCGTGAGGGGAGTACCGCGATCCGGGCCATCCGCCGCAAGCGGCGAAGCTGAAAATCCCTTGTGGCTGGCTCTTAACTCCTCCCCCTGCAAGCAGGGGGAGGTTGGGAGGGGTGGGCCCTTGTGATGTCGCTGCAAACTTGAGGGGCTTCACCCCACCCCAGCCCTCCCCTGCTGCACGCAGGGGAGGGGGTATGGTCAGAACTTGTACTTCACCTGGAAATTGACTTCACGTCCCTCCAGCGGGCGGGCCAGGATCACGCCGCCCGCGCCCGCCGCAGAACCGAAGATGCGCGAATTGCTCTCGGTCAGGCCCAGCTCGTTGGTGATATTGGTGCCCTGCAGGCGCAGTTCCCAGTTCTGTTCCACATTCGCCACGATGCCGAAATCCCAGGTGTTATACGAGCCCAGCTGCTGCAGCGCCGACTGGTCCTGGGTATGCGGACCGACGTGGGTATAGGTGACGAAAGCCGTGACATCACCCCATGGGAACAGGAAGCGGTAGCTCGGCATCAGCATGTAGCGGAACTTCGGCTGACGCTGCAGTTGCTTGCCGTTGATGAAGGCGCATCCGTTGCCCACCACCTGGTTGTTGTAGGGGATGCAGGCCGAGTAATGCGAGTAGTGGCCGTCGAGATAGTTGGCAACCACCTGCACCTTCAGGTTGTCGATCGGCATCACCGCGCCGCTCAGGTTGATGCCCTTGGAGTCGGAGCCGTACAGCAGGGGGCTTCCGACCGGGGCGCCGGCGGCATTGGTGGGCTGGTACGGCAGGCCGCTGAATTGGCGGTGGTAGACCGTGATATCGGCGTAGACCAACTGCGACTGATATTTGAAGCCTGCCTCGAAGTTCTGCACCTTCTGCAGCGGCGGCGTATTACCGGTGGTGTTGCCACGCAGCGCGTTGTCGAAGTCGCCGAAGTGCGCACCCTTGTTCACGCGACCATACACGCTCATGTTGTCGGCCAGCTCGTAGTTCGCGCCGACCGTCCACGAGGTATGGGTCTTGTCGTACTTGGTGGTGGCGAAAGTGCCATCGCATACCGGTGTGCTGTTGTCGTACAGCGTGTTGGCATTGCCATCCAGGTTGACGTTGTGCAGGTTGCACACGTGCAATGTCGAATCCTGGTTCTCGACGCGTGCGGAAGCGTCAAACAGCCAAGGCCCGATGCGCCAGGAATCGGACAGATAGAACGCCTTGTTGGTTGACTTGCCGTTCTGCGCGATGTTGTAGGCGCCGTAGTCGAGGAAGCCCTGGTAGTCGGTGACGGACTTCCCGTTGCCGACGACCTGGATCGGTCGCGCATTGGGTGTGTTGGTCATCAGCATCTGATTGCCCAACGCCCATTTGTCGTTCATGGTGTAGTGCGCGAGGTAGATGCCGGCGGTAAGCGTATTGCCCTCGAACAACTCCTTGCTCAGGCGGAAGTCGTTATTCATGTTCTTCAGATGCTTGTGGATGTACCACCAGCCCTGATGGATCACGCTCTGGTTTGGATCAACGACGCCGCCACCATTGACGTAGGTCGCGGTGGCCGACCCGATGGGTATGCCCTGCGCTGGCAGGCCCAGGCCGCCCAGGTCGGTCGAGGTGTAATAGAGCATGTTGTTGAGCGTGTCCGGATTCGAGCCCGAGAACAGCGCATTGGTATCGACGTCGCCCTGGTTGAGCAGGAACTTGTCGGAGATGGTCCAGCCGCCGCTGAGGTCATAGTCGAAGTTGCCGCCGAAGAAATTCATCTTGGCGCCGCGTCCGTTGGCCAGGTTGGCGCTGGTGCCGCCGCCGGGATAGCCGGGCAGGTTCACATGCTGGATGTACTTGCTGTAGTACGTGTCGGTGAGCGGATCGAACCCCGGGTAGGACGAGAAGCTGTCGCTGCCGTGCTGGATCAGCGGGATCGGCGTGATGAACTGGTTACGGTCGTTGAGCACACGCGCATACAGCATCAGCGAACCGTTATCCATGGTGTGCGATAGCGTGGCGGTGAACTGGCCGCCCTTGTCCGCGCTGAACTGCGGGCTGCGCACGCCGTCCGACTTGCGCCAGAAACCGCCGACGCTGCCGAACCAGTTATCGGCCACCTTGAAGCCGAGGAAGCCGTCGCCGCGCCACAGGCCTTCATTGCCGTAGGTAAGGCCGATACTGCCGGATGGCTTGGCCGTGCCCTGCTTGAGCATGAAGTTGGCGGTGGCGCCGATCTGGCCGTCGCCGAACACCACCGACGGACCGCCCTGCAGGATTTCCACGCGATCCACCGTGTCGTCGAGACGGAAGATCGACGTGGTTTCGAAGAACGACAGCGTGGGCATGCCATACAGCGGCGAACCCATCATCTGCGTGGTGAAGTAGGGCGCGTCGCCGCCGCCGGGAAAGCCGGCGATTTCGATGTTGGCGCCGGTCTGGCCGCCGGTGGATTCGGGCCACAGGCCGGGCGAGATCTTCAGCAGGTCCGCGGTGCTTTTCGGGTTCGCTTCCTTGATCTGCTCCGCGGTGGCGGCGGTGATCGAGTAGCTGGCATCGATCTTCTTGATGCCGCCGACGTTGGCCGCACCGGTGACCACGACCTGTTCCAGTGTCTTCGGTGGTGCCTTGGGTGCCTGCTGATCCGGTTGCGCGTTGTTTTGTGCGTTGGCCGGCGGCGGTGTCTGCGCATTGTCCTGCGCATAGACCGAGCCGAGCGTGAGCGCGGTGACGATCGCCGCGGCCAACAACTGTCGACTGAAGCTTTGACTACTCATGGTCGTACCTCCCCACCCTTGGAATCGGGCTTTTTATGTGACGTTATGGCTGGCCACGTCCCCTGCGACGGCCAGCCACGGCTCTTCACTACTGATGAAATCGTCGATGCGGAAAGCGTCCAGGCCGGACAACACGGTTTCGGCCTGCGCCAGTGCTGCCGGCTGGCCGATGCCGACGGCGGCCATGCCGGCGGCGTGGATACTGGCAATGCCCGCAGCGGCGTCTTCCACGCCGAGGCAGGCGGCTGGCGGCACACCGAGTCCGGCGGCGGCGGCCAGGAAGATCTCCGGATCGGGTTTGGAGCGCTGGATGTTCGCGGCGTCCACGATGTAGTCGAACAGGCCGGCGATGCCCATGCGCTCCAGCAACAGCGGCGCGTTGCGGCTCGCCGAGGCCAGGCCCACCTTGAGGCCGGCGGCGCGCACCGAGGCGATGGCTTCATGGGCGCCGGGCAGCAATTGCTCCGGCCCGAAGCGTTCGATCTGTTCGCGGTAGTAGTCGTTCTTGCGGTCGCTCAGCGCGAGCTTTTCCTGCTGCGAATAGGAGCGACCGGCGCCTTCCAGAAGAATCTCCAGCGAGCCGAGGCGGTCCACGCCTTTCAGGCGTTCGCCGAGCTGGCGGTCGAATGGCAGGCCGATCTCCGTGGCGAGCTTGCGCCACGCAGCGTCGTGTACCACCGCGGTGTCGGCGATGACGCCATCGAGATCGAAGATCACCGCCTGCAGCGGCGGCAGTGGTGAGCGGCGATTCGGGATCGCATCGGCGCGCGGCAAGCGCAGCGTTTCGCCGGCACGCAGGTGTTGTTCGCGGCCGTCGTGGCGGAAGCGCAATTCATCGCCGCGCAGCAGGGTGTAGCGCACGCCGTCGGCACGTACCTCCACGCGAAGCTGCGCATCGCGCCAGCGCAGGCCGAAGCGGTAGCTTTTCCACGCGGCCGGCAGTCGCGGCGCCAGCGACGGCTGGCCGTCGATCACGCGCAGACCGCCGAAACCCCAGCTCAGTCCGAGCCAGCTGCCTGCCATCGCGGCCATATGAATGCCGTGCGCAGCGTTGCCGTGCGAGTCATCCAGATCCACCCGCAGGCTGTCCTGGAAATAGCGATACGCCTTGCCGGCCAGGCCCACTTCGGCAGCGATTACGCCGAAGGTGGATGCCGACAGGGTGGAGTCGTGCACGGTGACGCTTTCGTAGTAATCGAAATTGCGTCGCTTGGCGGCACGATCCACGCCGTCGCCGGCCAGCATCAGGGCGAGCAGGGTGTCGGCCTGCTTACACACCTGGTGGCGGTAAATGCTCAGCGGATGCAGGCGCAGCAGCAGCGGACGCTTGTGCTCGTCGCTGTCTTGCGTGGTGAGATGGTCGGGCAAGCGTGGCTTGTCGAGAAAACCATCGTCCTGCGGAAAGATGCCAAGTTGCGGGTCGACCGGCAGATACATCGCCTCGGCCGCGCGCCGCCATGCGGCGATCTCGTGTTCGCCCAGGCCGATACGCGCGCACAGCGCGGCGTATGCCACGGGCGCCGCACCGGCCATCCACACTGCCGTCGCGGCCGCATCGCGCAGATGCCGTTGCGCCATGCGGTTGGTGTAGTGGTTGTTGTCGACCAGGGCGGAGTACTCGTCCGGCCCGGTCACTTCATGGATGCAGAACGCGTCGCCACGCCGTGCATTGAAGTGGCCGATGTCGAGCCAGATGCGCGCGGTCTCGAACAGCATTTCGGCGCCGTGCTCGCGCATGAAATCGTGATCGCCGCTGGCATCCACATACAGGCGGATCGCCCAGGCCACCGCCGCGTTGATGTGGTACTGCGCCGAGCCGCCGGGGTAATAGGCCGAGCACTCGTCGCCGCTGATGGTGCGCCACGCGAACAGCGCGCCGCTGGCGTGATTGAGCTCGCGCGCATGCAGGCGCGAGCGGTCGAGCGTGCGGTAGCGATACAGCAGCATGCCGCGCGCGAGCTCTGGCGCGAGCGTCGCCAGCACCGGCAGCATGAAAGCCTCGGCATCCCAGAAGTAGTGGCCTTCATAGCCTTCGCCAGTAAGGCCTTTGGCGGCGGTGCTGCTGTGGCCGTCGCGGCTGCTGGACTGGAAGAGATGGAACAGATTGAAACGCAGCGCCTGCTCGGTGCGCGGGTCGCCGTCGATCGCAAGATCGGCGTCTTGCCATAGCGTAGCCAGTGCCTGCGTCTGGCGTTCGAGCAGCGCGGCATAACCCATACGCGCAGCGCGCTGCAGGCAGGCATGGGCGCGCGCAAACAGTTCGCCGTCTTGATCGTTGCCGTTCGGTTGCGTCCAGGCGTAGGCGACGTACTTCTCGATGGTCACCGCCGCGCCTGGCGCGAGCGTGCCGGTATAGGTCTGCACCACGCCATGCTGGGCGAGGTTGGCGAAATGGAAATCGAGACTGCCGTCCTGCACGCGATGGCTCTGTGCGCAGACCAGGCGGATGCCACTGTGCGTGGTCTGCTGGCGGAGCCAGGCGACGGCTTCGTCCGCGCCGGCATCGGCGGTATGCAGCCCGCCATTGAGGCGGGTGCCGATGCGCGGATCGGCACCCTGTTCGGCCGCGTCGCGCGCGGTGCTGATCGAAGACTCCAGAGTGATCGGCCCGTGGTAATCCACCGAGCGCACCTGGTAACGCAGCGCCAGTAGGCCCGGTTCTTCCTGGCTCACGATGCGTTCTGCTTCAATCTCAAGCGTTGCACCCGTCGGCGAACGCCAGCGCAGCCGGCGGCGATAGCAGCCCGCGCGCAGATCCAGCACACGTTCGAACGCCAGCCATTCCCCTTCGCTTAGCCGCACCGGCGTGTCACCCAGCCGCAGCTGGATGCGCGTGGCATCGGCCACCGGGATGCGTGTATCGGTATGTGCGGCGAAGCCGGGGAAGCGCTCGTGATACTCGATCGGCGTGCGTTCCCACGCCGCCGACAGAAAGCTCGCCTGACTGGGGCTTTCGCCTTCCTCGAGACCACCACGGACCCCCAGTGCCCCATTCGCCAGCGCGAACAGGCTCTCGTCCTGGGCGAAGCCGGCGGGATCGGTGCCATGACGGGTCAGCACCCAGGGATCGGTCGGCGCGCCGTCATAAGGCACAGGTGCGGCGGCGGCCAACCCCGTCTCGTGGTGATCCAACATGCGCTCCCCAATGTTTCTAGTGTTTGTACGGTGGCTCGCGGCGTTACCGCAGGAGCGCACGGTGGCTGGTCGGGGCGGAGCTTCGCAGCAAATGATATCGATATCAAGATATCGATATCATTTGCTGCATTGCAGTAATTTCATGGAGTTAGGGTGCTAGTGGGGTGCTGAAAGGCCGCGGGTATTTGCTCGGCGAACGAGCCGCAAGCCGCTGCCCGACAGCCTTGCGCCGGGCAGCCATCCTTCATTGCGATGAGGAAAGATCGAGTTCCTTGCTGAAACTCGAAACGGGCGAGGGCGTCTGTCTCAACTTGCCCGTGAGGGCTTCGGCGGCGCGCCGACATAAGCAGCGAGATGCTTGCCGGTCAGGGTGGAGCGCGCGGCGACGAGGTCGGCGGGCGTGCCTTCGAAAACGATCCGGCCGCCATCGTGACCGGCGCCCGGCCCAAGATCGATGATCCAGTCCGCGTGGGCCATCACCGCCTGGTGATGCTCGATGACGATGACCGACTTCCCGGCCTCGACGAGCCGGTCGAGCAGGCCAAGCAGTTGCTCGACGTCGGCGAGATGGAGGCCGGTCGTCGGCTCGTCGAGGACGTAGACGCCACCCTTTTCCCCCATATGCGTGGCGAGCTTGAGCCGCTGCCGCTCGCCGCCTGACAAGGTGGTGAGCGGCTGGCCGAGGCTGAGGTAGCCGAGCCCGACATCGACGAGCCGCTCGAGGATTTTGTGCGCGGCTGGCGTTGCCGCCTTGCCGGTGGCGAAGAATGCGGCCGCCTCGGTGACTGGCATCGCGAGCACTTGGCTGATGTCCTTCCCGCCGAGCTTGTATTTCAGCACCTCGGCCTGGAACCGCTTCCCTTCGCATTCCTCGCAGAGGGTGGCGACGCTGGCCATCATCGCCAGGTCGGTATAGATGACGCCGGCACCATTGCAGGTCGGGCAGGCACCTTCGGAGTTGGCGCTGAACAGCGCCGGCTTCACGCCGTTGGCTTTCGCGAACGCCGTGCGGATCGGATCGAGCAGGCCGGTGTAGGTTGCCGGGTTGCTCCGCCGCGAGCCGCGGATGGCGCTCTGGTCGATCGACACCACGCCCGCGTCGGCGGCTGCTTTCTGTTGAGGTAGCGAACCGTGCACGAGCGAACTCTTGCCGGAGCCGGCGACGCCGGTGATCACGCAAAGCACCCCGAGCGGGATGTCGACGTTGACACTCTGCAGGTTGTGCGTCGTCGCGCTGCGGATCGCCAGCTTGCCGGCCGGCTTCCGCACCGTCTTCTTGAGCGCGGCGCGGTCGTCGAAATGACGGCCAGTGACGGTGCCGCTGGCGCGCAATTCATTGACCGTGCCCTCGAAGCAGACGGTGCCGCCCGCTGTACCGGCGCCGGGGCCAAGGTCGACGATGTGGTCGGCGATGGCGATCGCCTCGGGCTTGTGTTCCACCACAAGCACGGTGTTGCCCTTGTCGCGCAGCCGCAGCAGCAGCTCGTTCATCCGCTGGATGTCGTGCGGATGTAGCCCGATGGTCGGCTCGTCGAAGACGTAGGTGACATCGGTGAGCGAGGAGCCGAGGTGGCGGATCATCTTGACGCGCTGCGCCTCGCCGCCCGACAGCGTGCCGGATGGCCGGTCGAGCGAGAGGTAGCCCAGCCCGATCTCCACGAATGAATCGAGGGTGTGTACCAGCTTGGCGAGCAACGGCGCCACCGACGGTTCGTCGAGGCCGCGGACCCATGTGGCGAGGTCGCTGATCTGCATCGCGCATGCTTCGGCGATGTTGATCTTTTTGATCTTCGACGACCGTGCTGCCTCGCTGAGCCGGGTGCCGTGGCACTCGGGGCAAGTGGTAAAAGTCACCGCACGCTCGACGAATGCGCGCACATGCGACTGCAGTGAGTCGACATCTTTCGACAGCATCGATTTCTGGATCTTCGGGATCAGGCCTTCATAGGTCAGGTTGATGCCGTCGACCTTGATCTTGGTCGGCTCCTTGTAGAGCAGGTCGTGCAGCTCCTTCTTGCTGAACTTGCGGATCGGCTTGTCCGGGTCGAAGAAACCGCAGCCGGTGAAGATGCGCCCGAACCAGCCGTCCATGCTGTAGCCGGGGATGGTGAGTGCGCCCTCATTGAGCGATTTGCTGTCGTCGTAGAGCTGCGACAGATCAATGTCGCTCACGTTGCCCATGCCCTCGCAGCGTGGACACATGCCGCCGGTGCGGGTGAAGGTTTCTCTCACCGTCTTCGTCTTGGCCCCGCGCTCGACGGTGATCGCGCCGGCCGCTTTGACGGAGGGCACGTTGAAGGCGAACGCGCCCGGCGGGCCGATGTGCGGCTTGCCAAGGCGGCTGAAAAGAATGCGCAGCATCGCGTTGGCGTCGGTGGCGGTGCCGACCGTGGAGCGTGGGTCGGCACCCATCCGTTGTTGGTCGACGATGATCGCGGTGGTGAGGCCGTCGAGCACATCTACCTCGGGCCGCGCCAAAGTCGGCATGAATCCCTGCACGAAAGCGCTATAGGTCTCATTGATCAGCCGCTGCGATTCCGCGGCGATGGTGCCGAACACCAGCGAACTCTTGCCCGAGCCGGAGACGCCAGTGAACACCGTCAACCGGCGCTTCGGCAGCTCGACACTGATGTCCTTGAGGTTGTTCACGCGCGCGCCCTGCACGCGGATCAGATCGTGGCGGTCGGCGGTGTGCGGCGCAGGCGACTGCGTTTTCGTCTTCATGACCTTGCTCATCGTGTCTCCGACCGTCGTGTGGTTCAGCGCAGCTGCTGGATGCGGATCATGTTGCCCGCGGGATCGCGGACGGCGCAGTCGCGCACGCCGTACGGCTGATCAGTGGGCTCCTGCACGATATCGGCGTCGCTGGCCTGCAGCCGCTCAAAGGTACCCTCGAGTTCCCTGGTGGCCAGCAAAAGAATGCCGAAGGTGCCCTTGGCCATCATCTCGGCGATGGTGCGGCGTTCGTCGTCGGTGACGCCAGGGCTGGCATCCGGCGGATACAGCACGATGGAAGTGCCGGGCTGGCCCGCCGGTCCGACCGTGATCCAGCGCTTTCCGCCGTATCCAACATCATTGCGGACCTCGAAGCCGAGAGTGTCGCGATAGAAGGCCAGGGCGGCGTCCGGGTCGTTCTGCGGGAGAAAACTTGAGTGAATAGTGAGGTCCATGGCGTCTCTCTCAGTGGGGGTGAAATCCATGGCGCTCAGTCTAGTTCTGGCTCCGTCGCCGGCGCTTCTCGATTCCTGACCGGTTTAGTGACCTGCTTCGCCACGCACGAGGGAATCCCCACCGTCGCGTCCGCCTCCTGGCGCCGATAGGCGCTGGGCGACATGCCGACCAGCTCGGTGAAGCGCGTACTGAAGGTACCCAGCGACGCGCAGCCAACTTCAAAGCAGACCTCGGTAACGCTCAAGTCGCCACGACGCAACAACGCCATTGCGCGCTCGATGCGCCGCGTCATCAGATAGGAGTACGGCGACTCGCCATAGGCAAGTCGGAACTCGCGACTGAGATGCCCGGCCGACATGTGCACGCCGCGTGCGAGTGCCTCGACATCGAGCGGCTGCGCGTAATCGCGATCGATCCGATCACGGACGCGACGAAGCCGCGCGAGGTCGCGCAGGTGCTGTGCTGCAGAGGGTCTGCTGGTCATCTGCAAGATCGTGTCACGTGGCGGTAGGGGGCTCAAGAGAACTCCAACAACAAATAGCCACGCGATCCCGAGCACCCACCCCTCACCCCAACCCTCTCCCCAGAGGGGAGAGAGAGCTGTTGCTCTAGAAGGCGATGCGTAAGCGAGCCCGTAACGGGTCCCCTGTGGAGCGGTGAGGGTTGGACGAAAAGGCCCGCAGGGGAACCGGCATGGATGCCGGTTCCTTTTCGACAGGACATGGATGTCCTGTCGAAAAGCCCGGCCAAGCCTCACGGACCCGCCGGCGAAGCCGGAGGGCACGCAAGAGGGGTGCCCTCTCTTTTGGTTACTTTTCTCTGGGCAAGCAGAGAAAAGTAACTCGGCCTCCGGCAGGAGGACGAAACCCCGCCGCAGGCGAGCCCGGTCGCGACAACGCGACAATCGAAGCACACCACTCTGGATTCCGGCCTACGCCGGAATGACGAGTAGGAAGGGCGCCGCAAGAGCCAACCCTCATCCGCCTGCCGGCACCGTCTCAAAGAGAGAAGGGCTCAAATAGAAAACGCATCGCAAAACCATGCGCAGCGACAAGCTACCAAACCCAAAGTTGGACGCGCCCCCCACAAACCGACAAACTGCACCCCACTGCAGCCAACCCGGCCCCCAACCCAGGCCCCCAGCCGCAGAACCACTCATGGAGACAGCCGAGGCTTAGGTTTTGAGTCGAAGCAAAGGTAAGCCCCCGCGCAAAGCGGCATCGACAAGCCTGACCATGGCCGACCTGGCGAAACTCGCCGGGGTATCCAAGATCACCGTATCGCGGGCGCTCAGCAACAGTCCGCTGGTCACTCGCGATACGCGCGAGAGCATCCAGGCATTGGCGCGCGAGCAGGGCTACAAGCTCAATGTCAGCGCGCGCAATCTGCGCCTGCGCCGCAGTCATACCGTGGCGGTGATTGTGGAAATGAAGCCGAGTACGGATCGCACCATGTTCGATCCGTATCCGCTGGTGTTGCTCGGCGGTATTTCGCAGGAGCTGACCGCGGCCGGCTACAGCGTGCTGCTGACGACCCGCCAAGGTGCCAGCGCGGCGGCGGTGCAGGCTGCGGACGGCATGATCCTGCTCGGGCAGGGTGTGCGTCAGGATGCGGTGCGCCGTTTCGACAAGCTCGGCTTGCCGATGGTCGTGTGGGGCGCGCAGGCGGATCACGACGATCACATCGTGGTGGGCAGCGATAACCGCCAGGGCGGCAAGGCGGTGGCCGAGCATTTCATTGCGCAGGGGCGGCGCAATCCGGTGTTCGTGGGTAATCCCGGGCACCCGGAAATCTTCGAGCGATTGAGCGGTTTCGTCGATGCGCTGGCCGAGCATGGCGTGAAGCCGCTGCTGATCCGTCGCGACGAATTCACCCTGGCCTCCGGCGACGATGCCGTGCAATCGCTGGCCGCACGCGGCGTAGCCTTCGATGCGCTGTTCGCCTGCAGTGATCTGCTGGCGATGGGCGCGGTGCGCGCACTGGAAGCGCTGGGCCGCAAAGTGCCGCGCGATGTTTCCGTGGTGGGTTACGACGACATGCCGTTGGCGGCGAGCTTCCAGCCGCCGCTGAGTTCGGTGCGGCAGGATTGGCAGGAGGGCGGCAGCCTGCTGGCGAGGAAGATGCTGGCGTTGATCCACGACGAGCCGGTGGGCTCCGAAGTGCTGCCGGTCGATCTGATCGTTCGCGCGACTTAAGAGCGCGAACTTGCGCGCTCTTCCGCTGTGTTCTGACTCAATTCGCCAGGGCCGCGCGCAGGTGGCGTGAGTACCAGACGGAAACAGCTGCCGCCGCCCGCCACGCGCACATATTCCAGTGCGGCCTGATTCGCTTCACTCATCTGGCGCGCGAGGTACAGGCCAAGCCCGGTGCCGTATTCGTGCGTGGTGTAGAACGGCTCGAAGATCTGTGCCGCCACTTTGGGTGCGATACCCGGGCCGCGATCGATCACTTCCAGAATCGGTACGCCATGTTCGCCGTGCCGCGCCACCACCATCACTCGCGCCGGCTCGCCCGGCATGCGGCCATAGCGCAGGGCGTTCTGCACCAGGTTCCACACGACTTGTTGCAGCTGCTGCGGATCGGCGACGGCGGCGACGGGCTCACTGCCATTGCTGATGACGCGCAGGGTGTCGCCGCCCAGGTCGTTGCCCTGGCGGTACTCCTCCACGAAGTCCTGTGCCCAGCGGCCGAGGTCGAGCGTTTCCGGACGCGAGCGTTCGCGTCGCGACAACTGCAGGATGTTCTCGATGATCTCGTTGAGGCGCACGCAGTGGTTGTTGATGATCTCCACCATGCGCTGGTCGGTGGCGCCCAGATCGTGCGATTCCGCCAGCAGCTGTGCCGAGTAGCGGATGGCGGCCAGCGGGTTGCGGATTTCATGCGCGATCGAGGCGGAAAGGCGGCCCAGCGAGCTGAGCGTGAGTTCTTCCGCGCGCCGCGACAGCAGTGAGGTGTCGTCAAGGAAGATCAGCACGTGCGAGTCGTCGTTCGGCGCCAGACGGCTGAAGCGCGGCACCACTTCCGGCACGCCATCGGCGAGCTGGGTCGCGGTTTCGTCGAGCTTGCCCGAGGTGATCCAGTGATAGAGGCGGCGCGACAGCTCCGGCGCGACGCGGCCGAGGTCGCGCTGATCGGCGGTCGGGTTGCCCAGCAGCATCCACGCCGATTCGTTGATCTGGTGAATGCGGTTGGCGTCGTCGACCAGCAGCACGCCGGTTTTCATGCGACGGATGATCAATTCGTTGACTTGCGCCAGGTTGGCCAGATCGATGCTGCGCTGTTCGGCCAGCGCCTCGGTGGCGCGGAGCTGCCGGCTGAGCACATAGCACAGCATGGTGATGGCGAAGTAGGCGAGGCCGAACAGGCCCGATTCGAGCAGTTGGCGGTCGGTGATGATGTTGTCGGTCTGTGTATCCACCAGTGAATGGCCGAGCATTCCCAGCGTGGCCAGTGCGGCGAAGAACAGTGCCAGGCGCAGCGGCAGCATTAGGGCGCCTGCGGCCAGGTTCACCGCCAGCATCATGGCGATGCCGATGCGTGCATCCTGCATGGCGCCGATGGCCAGCACTGCGGCAACGATGTCCACCACCAGCGAGGCTGAAGTGATGAGCTTGGTCCACGGCATCGCGCGCCGGGTCATTACCGCGTTGATGATCGCGAAAGCCAGATAAGCCAGCGCCACGATGCGGGCGAAATCGGCGTCGCCCAGCCGCGGCCAGCCCAGTGCGGGCGGACTGAAGGCCAGGCCGGCATAAACCAGGGCCTGGGCCAGCCGGAAATAGTTGAGGAAGAACAGCTCGTGCCGGGCCGATTCGGTGGTCGTCCGGGGGTTCAGAAAGGCGGGTGGCGCGGTATGGGGCACGTGAGCTGCACTCTGCCGCAAAGAGGTGGGCGTTGGTTGGCGGGAGTATAGACGGGGCCTTGGCGGTGCAAAGAGGGCGAAAACGCTCCACCCCGGCCTACTTGGCGATTTCGTCTTTCGCCAGAATGACGAGGTAGGCGGCGTAAGCGCCGGTCCAGCCTCACTTTCCCGCCCGTTCGGACGGGCTCCCGGGGAATCGCCCCTTTCCATCGGAGCCTGCTTCCGCGAAAATACCCGGCCGTATTGCGCAGTTTTCGTCATGTCGAGGCATGGCGGCGGCGCACTGCATGCCGGTAGCGCATACAGACTCCGTGTCCGTTCGCCGTCCGCTCCCCCATGCCCGCCCAGGTTTCTGGACGCGGCCGCCATGTTTTTCCCCGTTCGCTCGAGGTATCGAATGAATTTCCACGAGTACCAGGCTAAAGAATTGTTCGCGAAGTACGGCATTGCCGTACCCCCGGGCAAGGTTGCCAACTCTCCCGACGCCGCCGTCGACGCCGCCAAGCATCTCGGTGGCAACCAGTGGATGGTCAAGGCGCAGATCCATGCAGGTGGCCGCGGCAAGGCCGGCGGCGTGAAGTTCTGCAAGAGCCTCGATGACGTCCGTGCTGCCGCCAAGGGCATGCTCGGCACCAACATGGAAACCTACCAGTCCGCCGGCCGTGCGCTGCCGGTGAACCTGGTGCTGGTCACCGACGCCACCAACATCGCCAAAGAGCTGTACCTGTCGATCCTGGTGGACCGCGATACCAAGGCCGTCTCGTTCATCGCCTCCAAGCACGGCGGCGTGGACATCGAGCAAGTCGCCAAGGAAACCCCGGAAGACATCCACACCATCGTGGTGGATTTCGTCGAGGGTCTGCAGCCCTATCAGTGCCGCCAGCTCGGCTTCGCGATGGATCTGAATCCGAAGCAGGTCACTCAGCTGACCAAAATCATGCTGGGCCTGTACAAGCTGTTCAACGAGAAGGACCTGGCCCTGGTCGAGCTGAACCCGCTCGCCATCCTCGAGGACGGCAACCTCGCCGCGCTCGACGGCAAGGTCAACTCGGACGACAACGCCGAGTTCCGTCACCCCGATCTGGCCGCCATGCGCGACCTGACCCAGGAAGACGCCGCCGAGGCCGCTGCCGTGCAGCACAACCTCAACTACGTGACCATGGACGGCACCATCGGCTGCATGGTCAACGGCGCCGGTCTGGCCATGGCCACCATGGACGTGATCAAGCTGGCGGGCGGCGAGCCGGCCAACTTCCTCGACGTGGGCGGCGGTGCGACCAAGGAGCGCGTCACTGAGGCGTTTAAGTTGATCCTTTCCTCCGACAAGGTGAAGGCCATCCTGGTCAACATCTTCGGCGGCATCGTGCGCTGCGACCTGATCGCCGAGGGCATCATCGCCGCGGTGAAGGAAGTGGGCCTGAAGATCCCCGTGGTGGTGCGCCTGCAGGGCACCAACGTCGAGCTGGGCCGCGAACTGCTGGCCAACTCCGGCCTGGCGATCACGCCGGCTGATGATCTCAACGACGCGGCGCAGAAAGCCGTGGCTGCGGCCAAGGCCTGAGGAGCAATCGAATGAGCGTTTTGGTCAACAAGAACACCAAGGTGATCGTGCAGGGCTTCACCGGCCAGCAGGGCACCTTCCACGCGCAGCAGGCGCTGGATTACGGCACCAAGGTTGTCGGTGGTGTCACCCCGGGCAAGGGCGGCAGCCAGCACATCGGCCTGCCGGTCTTCAACAGCGTCGCTGACGCCGTGGACGAAACCGGCGCCGACGCGTCCGTCATCTTCGTGCCGCCGCCGTTCGCGGCCGACTCGATCCTGGAAGCCATCGACGCGGGCATCCGCGTGATCGTGGCGATCACCGAGGGCATCCCGGTGCTCGACATGCTGCGCGTGAAGAACGTGCTGCAGCAGCATCCGGAAACCGTGCTGATCGGTCCGAACTGCCCCGGCATCATCACCCCGGGCGAGTGCAAGATCGGCATCATGCCGGGTCACATCCACAAGCCGGGCAAGGTCGGCATCGTGTCGCGCTCCGGCACGCTGACCTATGAAGCCGTGTTCCAGACCACCAACGAAGGCCTGGGCCAGTCGACCTGCATCGGCATCGGCGGCGATCCGATCAACGGCCTCAGCTTCATCGACTGCCTGAAGCTGTTCCAGGACGATCCGCAGACCGAAGGCATCATCATGGTCGGCGAGATCGGCGGCAGCGCCGAGGAAGACGCCGCCGAGTTCATCGGCGAGTACGTCAAGAAGCCGGTGGTGTCGTTCATCGCGGGTGCGTCGGCTCCGGCCGGCAAGCGTATGGGCCATGCTGGCGCGATCATCTCGGGCGGCAAGGGCACCGCGGCGGCGAAGTTCGCTGCGCTGGAGAAGGCTGGCGTCACCACGGTGAAGTCGCCTGCCGATCTGGGCAAGACGCTTGCGAAGCTGATGAAGTAATCGATCAACATGATCGAACGAAGAAGGGCCGCAGCGATGCGGCCCTTTTTTCTTGGCTGTTTGAAGAGCGCCGGCTGTCGCGATGCATCGACGCCTTTGGTGTGATGCGATTTAGGCCGAATTCGTCATCGATTGCGCTGATTAGCTGCAAGGCAAGGCGCACGCATCCCTGATAGCTTGCCGCGTCGCCCGCAGCCTTGGCTTGCTCTGGGCGAGGCGCGCCGTGGGGATGCGCCCAATCTATCGGTGTTCCTTCCGGTCAGCAGGCGATGGCCGACTGGGTCTGGCTGCATGCCGGTCACGCCAACCACGATTCGTCCAGGGAGTAAGAGTCGATGTACGCAAAGAGACGTGGCACTTATTTGCGCGGGATGTCCTTCGCCTTGCTTGGATGGATAAGTTTGCTGCTGTTGCCACATTCCGCGGTCGCGCAAACGCCGCCTGGGGATGAGCCTGGCAGTCAGAAGATCTATCGCACGGAGTTCGGGCCGAACAAATCGATCTTCCGGCCCTCGCGTGATCCCTCGCGCACAGCCAACGGCCTCGCGCTGACGCCACCCATGGGGTGGAACAGCTGGAACAAGTTCGGTTGCAAGATCGACGAGCAAGCCGTGCGCAACGTGACTGACGCCATGGTCAGCAGCGGTATGCGTGATGCCGGCTACGAATACGTGATCATCGATGATTGCTGGCAGAGCGGGCGCGATGCGGACGGCAACATCGTGGCCGATCCGGTGAAGTTCCCTTCTGGCATCAAAGCGCTCGCCGATTACATCCACGCCAGAGGATTGAAGTTCGGCATCTATTCGGATGCCGGTACCAAGACCTGCGGACGTCGCCCCGGCAGCCTGGGGCATGAATACCAGGACGCGCTCACCTATGCGCGCTGGGGTGCCGACTATCTCAAGTACGACTGGTGCTTTACCGGCACGCGCGACAGTGAAGAGGCGTATACGACGATGGCGGATGCGTTGCGTGCCACCGGGCGCGACATCGTGTTCTCTATCTGCAACTGGGGCGTCAACCGGCCCACCATGACCGACAAGTCGATGCCTTGGGAGTGGGGTGAGAAGGTCGGCAATCTATGGCGCGCCACGGAAGACATCTACGACACCTGGGCCGGCCGCAAGGGCACGAGTCTGGGTGTGGTGAATATCCTGGACTTGACCGAACCGTTGTATGCCTATGCCGGCCCGGGTCACTGGAACGATCCCGACATGCTCGAGATCGGCAACGGCGGTATGACCGACGACGAATACCGCTCGCAGTTCAGTCTCTGGGCGACCATCGCCGCGCCGCTGCTGGCCGGTAACGATGTCGCCGCGATGGATGCGAAGACCAAGGAGATTTTGCTCAATCGCGAGATCATCGCTGTTGATCAGGACAGGCTTGGCGTTGCGGGTCATCGTGTGCGCGACAACGGCGATCTGGAGGTGTGGGCACGACCGTTGGCGAATGGCGATCGTGCAGTCGTGCTGTTCAATCGTAGCGACAAGCCTGCGGACATCACTGCGGATTGGATCGATCTTGGTTATCCGGCCGCGCTCTCCCTCAGCGTCCGCGATCTTTGGGCGCACAAGTCGCTTGGCCGTGCCACAGGGCATTTTTCAGCGAAGGTTCCCTCTCATGGCGTGGTCATGGTGAGGCTGGCGCTGTAAGGCTGCCCCAGTGTCGGGGCAGCGAATGTTGTGCGCCCGGTACGAAATTGCGGTTGCACGAGCCAGCGATGACTGCAGTAAAGACAGTCCAGAGACGACCACCAAACGTTGACATTTGACTCCCACCGGCAAGGGGTCTACACATACGCCACACATGGATTCCGGAACGGCGTATGGATCGCTGCATTTCGGAAGCAGAAGCATCGCTCTTCGCCACGACCCCAGGGGGTTTTCATGAAGTGCTGGCAGCTCTGTTCCGCATGTTTCGTGGCCGTCCTGGCCGGTTCCGCCGCTCCGCTCGCCGATGCCGCTGTCTACTCCAACGGCACCAGTACTGCGACATTCACCGTCACCCTGACCTTGCAGGCGAATTGCGCGATTACCGCCAATCCGCTGAATTTCGGCACCACGGGCGTGCTGTCCACCGCTATCAATCAACAGACCACCGTGTCGGTGACCTGCACCAACACCACGCCATACAACGTCGGTCTGGATGCCGGCACAGTCACGGGATCCACCGTGGCCAGTCGCCTGATGGCGGGTACGGCAACGGGCAACACAGGCACGACGGTGGCGTTCCAGCTTTATCAGGACTCCGCGCGCAGTACGCCCTGGGGCAACACGCAGGGAACCAACACAGTGGCTGGCACGGGCACCGGCTCGGCGCAGCCCATCAATATCTACGGCGAGGTGCCGAGTCAGGCGACGCCCAAGCCCGACACCTACCAGACCACGGTGACTGCGACGGTTTATTTCTGACGCGCCGCCGGTAATGCGACGCATCGTTGCAGGCATTCTCCTGTCGCTGGCCGCGGGGCCGGTTGTGTATGCGTCTTCGCTGCAGATCTCGCCAGTGATGGTGGATCTTCAGGCGGGGCAGAGCGCCACCGGCATCAGCTTGCGCAATCCGGGTGACCAGCCCTTGTATGGGCAGGTCCGTGTGTTTCGCTGGGATCAGCGCAGCGACGACGATGTGCTCGAGCCTACCGACGAAGTGGTCGCCAGCCCGCCGATGATCCGTATCCCGTCGCGGGGCGAGCAGTTGGTGCGGCTGATTCGGCGCGATGCGCACGACGCCACGGGCGAGCACAGCTATCGTGTACTGGTGGATGAAATTCCCGGCCCCGAAACCGCGGCGACCAACGGCGTCACCATCCGTCTGCGTTATTCGGTGCCCGTATTCATCGAGCCGCCCGGGCAACCCGGAGCGCCACAACTCACTTGGCAGTTGCAGCGCGACGCACAGGGCTGGCTACTGCGGGTGAGTAATCGCGGCAGTCGGCGTGGGCAACTGAGCGCGGTACAGCTTGTCACTGCCGACGGCAAAGTCCATCTGATCAATCAGGGCTTGCTGGGTTATGCGTTGGCTGGGAAAACACGTCAATGGAGAATCACCTTGCGGGAGGAAATGGATTTGCAAGCGCCGCTGAAGATTCGCGCGAATATCAACGCTCAGCCCGCCGAGGCGGAGCTGAGTGTCGACCCTCAGCGATGATGTCGGCCCATGCTGCGCGGACCAGGCCATGGGCATGCGCGACAAACCAGGGATAAGCGAGGTCCGGGCGTCCGCGCACTGTGCCGTTGTGCGCTCATGCTGTGGATGCCGGTGATGGCCGTTGGCCGGGTCTGGGCGAACGATGTGCCCGACGCGCGCGTGCTCGACATGAGCCAGCCGCAAGAGGTCTATCTGGAAGTCACCCTCAATGGCCAGCCCACCGGTCAGATCCTGCGTTTTCGCGCGGTCGGTGACGCGTTGTCGTGCGCGGCGCGCGATCTTTCCACGATCGGCATCGATATCGGCAAGCTCGGCGTGGAACCGTCGAGCGAGGTCGCGTTGAACGGTATCGATGGATTGCGCTATCGCTACGATGCGGCAGAGCAGCGCGTTGAGCTGAGCGTGCCGGACCGTTGGCGCCGCGCTTTTGCCGTGGATGCCCGTCAGTTGCCCGGCTCGTCGCCGGCCAGTTCCGGCCGGGGCTTGCTGCTCAACTACGACGCCTATCTGCAAAGCGATAGCGGCACACAACTGGCCCTGTGGTCGGAGCTGCGTTACTTCGCTCCGTCGGGTGTGCTGGACAACACCGGCACGTTCTACGCGAATGACAACCGGCGCCGCTATGTGCGCTATGAAACCTCATGGAGCCGCTCCGATCCGGCGACGCTGAGTACGCTGCAACTGGGCGATGCGATCACTTCTTCGCTGGCCTGGTCGCGCTCGGTGCGCTTCGCGGGTTTCCAGTGGCGCAGCGACTTCGCCCTGCGGCCTGACCTGATCACCTTTCCCCTGCCATCGTTTAGCGGGTCGGCGGCAGTGCCTTCGGCGGTGGATCTGTACGTCAACAACGTGCGCCGTGCCAGTGTGGAGGTGCCCAGTGGTCCCTTCGTCTTCAACAACACCGCCGGCATCAATGGCGCAGGCCAGGCCACGCTGGTGACGCGCGATGCGCTGGGGCGCACGGTGACCACATCGCTGCCGCTCTACATCGACACCCGGATGATGGCGGAGGGGTTATCCAGTTACGCCGTGGAAGCCGGTTTTCTGCGGCGGCGCTACGGTGAGGTGTCGTTCGACTACGCACCGGATCTGGCCGGCAGCGCTTCGTGGCGGCGCGGCATCAGCGATGCGCTGACGCTGGAGGCGCATGCGGAGGCCACCAGCGGCTTGTTCAACGGCGGTATCGGTGCGCTGGTGCGGTTTGGTCAGGCTGGTGTGCTCAGTGGTTCGGTGGCCGGTAGCGGCGGAGGCCGGTTTCAGGGCAGCCAGGCGAGCATCGGCTATCAATGGATCCAGCCGCGTCTGTCGATCGACGCGGAACTGACCCGCAGTTTTGGCGACTACGGCGACCTGGCGACGCGCGATGGCGCGCCGCCGCCGCGCTCGCTGGAGCGGGTCACCTTTTCGCTGCCGCTAGCCGGCGGACAGAATCTCGCCCTCAGCTATATCGGGCTGCAGCAGCGCGGCGTGCCGACGTCGCGCATCGGCTCGCTGTCTTATCTGTGGTCGGCGGCGCGGCGCCTGACACTCAACTTCAGCGCATATCGCGACTTCGCGCATACCAAGTCCCGCGGTGTCTTCCTCAGCGCCAACCTGTCACTAGATCATCAGCAGACGGTCAGCGCGCTGGTTGGCAGTCAGAGCGGGCAGTCGTACTACAACCTGCAGGCGCTGCGTCCCGTGGACTACGCAGGCGGCTGGGGCTGGGGTGTGCAGGATGGGCGCAGCGGCGGCATCGGCTTCCGTCAGGCGCAGTTGCAATACCTGGGCTCGGCGGGGCAGTTGACCGGACTGGTGCAGTCGGCCGGTGGGCATACGGTGACATCCGTCGATGCGCTGGGCTCAGTAGTGTGGATGGATGGCAGTCTGCACCCGGCGCGGCACATCTACGACGGCTTCGCCCTGGTTTCCACTGATGGTGTAGCTAACGTGCCGGTGTTCCACGAGAACCGCATCATCGGGCGTACCGATGAGGGCGGGCATCTGCTGGTTCCCGATCTCAACGCGTACCAGAACAACGCGCTGGCGATCGACAGCATGAAGCTGGCGCCGGATATGCGCGTGGATACCACGGCGCTGAATGCGGTGCCGCAAGCGCAATCGGGTGTGCTGGCGCATTTCCCGATTGCGCGTTATGCCGCCGCGTCAATCGCCCTGCGTGATGCCGAAGGCAAGCCGCTGCCGCCGGGCACGCGCGTCCATCATGAAGAGAGCGGCACCGACACGGTGGTGGGTTATGACGGACTCACCTTCATCGGCGAATTGCGTGCGGAGAATCATCTGCGGCTCGACGGCGCCGATTGGCATTGCGCGGTGAGCTTCCGCTACCAGGCGCCCACCGATCACGGGTTGCCGCTGATCGGCCCGCTGGTTTGCCGGCGGCAACCGGGGAGCACGCCATGAAAGCGGTGTTATGTCTTCTGTTGATGAGCCTGTCGCTGTGGTGTGGTGGCGAAGCAAAGGCACAGGTTTGCACGGCGGTCCCGAGCAACATCGTTTTTGGCAATGTCAGTCCGATCAGTGGCGCCGCCGTTCAGGGCACCGGCACCATTACCGTCACTTGCGACTGGGCGCTGATCTCGCTGCAGCCCAATGCAGAGGTGTGCCTGAACCTGAGTGCGCCCAGTCCGCGTCAACTCAGCAATGGCGGCAGCACCATGCAATACGACTTGTACCTGGACAGCGCCCGTTCCCAACCCTGGGGCTCGACCGCGAATGGCACGACACCGATCTCCCTCAGCATCGCCAAACCGCTGCTGGGCACCGCGGCCAGTCAATCGGTGACGTACTACGGGCTGATTGCCGCCAACCAGCCGACGGTACCTTCGGTAGGAAACAGCAACACGGTTTATAGCCAGAGTTTCAGCGCCGCCCAGACCGTGCTGGCCTATCAGGCCTACCTGTTGATAGCGCCGGCGTGTGGTTCGATCGCCGCCTCGGGCGCCAGCTTTCCCTTCACCGCTACCGCCACGGTGGTGAACAACTGCAACATCAGCGCCGGCAATCTCAATTTCGGCACGGCCGGGGTATTGAACGCCGGGCTTTCCGCGAACAGCAACCTATCGGTCCAGTGCACCAATAACGATGCGTACCGTGTCTCGCTCAACGGTGGCAGCAGTAGCAATGTCGCGGCGCGGGTGATGCAACGACAGGGCGGCGGTGGTTCGGTGAACTACCAGCTCTATACCGACCTTGCGCATACCCAGGTCTGGGGCGATGGCAGTGGCAGCACCACGCGTGTCACCGCCACCGGCACCGGCACTACGCAGGCCATCACGGTGTACGGCAGCGTACCGGCGCAGACCACGCCGATGCCGGGCAACTACAGCGACACCATCACAGCCACCATCGAATTCTGAGAAGCCTCAGAACGTCACCTGCCACAGGCTGGGTGCCAGGGTTAGAGACGATGGTTCGGCAGGCGTGGCTGTTGGGGAGTCCGAGACACCGGTGCCGGGCTGCACCAGATACGGCGAGTCCAGATCACACGAAACGTTCGGGGGCCGATGAGACTCGACCTTCCGGGATTCCTGTCGTACCAGACATCTTTCTTTGATGACGAGGCTGACCTCGACCGTGGCGACTTCAGCGGCAAAGGCCTGGCAGGTAGCAAACACTAGTGAAAGGGCGACAACACTACGACGATACGGAAGCATGCGAATGAAAGCCGGTGGAGCCAGTCAATAGATCGGGCGGAGTCTTTGAGAAGATCGGCCGCCGTGGGGAAATCTTTAAGGAGCGGCTGTCAGCTGCTGCGAGGGCGCAGATCGCGGCGCGCAGCCAGCATCAGAGCATCCGTCAGCCGGTCCAGCATCGCCGAGCGGATCGACCAATGCTGCCAGTACAGAGGCACGTCCAGCCAGCGATGCGGTGCAATGGCTTGAACTTCGCCTTCGCTGAGTGCCTTCTGCAGCATGGACTCGGGTGCCATGGCCCAGCCAAGGCCGAGCGCGGCGGCTTCCACGAAGCCGGTCGACGATGGCAAGTAGTGCATCGGGGGGGCGAGCCGCGCACGGGTGACGCTACGCATGAAGCGCCATTGCAGCGCGTCCTTGCGATTGAATACGAGCATGGGCGCTTGCCCCAGCGAGGTTGCGTCGAGACCTTTGGCGAAGTGCCTGGCGACGAAAGCGGGCGAAGCCACTGGCAGATAGCGCATGACACCCAGCTTGCGCACGGTACAACCTTGCACTGGGTGTGCTTCGGAAGTGATGGCGCCCAACACCGAACCATCGCGCAGCAGATCAGTGGAGTGGTCCTGGTCTTCGACGCGTACGTCGAACAGCAACTGGTATTGCTGGTGCAGTTCCGCCAGCGCACCGAGAAACCACGTCGCCAGCGAATCCGCATTCACGCCGATCGCGATCGTGGTGGGCGCAGTGTGCGAGGTCCGTTCGATCGCGAAATCTTCCAGTGTCTCGGCCTCCAGCAGCTGCATCTGCTGCACGCTGCGCAGTAGGCGTTGCCCGGCCTCGGTGGCGCGGCAGGGCGACTGGCGCAGGATCAGGACCTGCCCGAGCCGATCCTCCAGCACCTTGATGCGCTGGGAGATGGCGGAGGGCGTGATCGACAGGCGGCGTGCCGCACTTTCGAAGCTGCCTTCGCTGAGTACGGCGGCGAAGGCGGACAGCTGGGGATTGAGCAGGCTCATCGGCGCGATCCGGCTGAATTAGGAAATCTAATGATGACTAAGGATATTTAGTTTTACTGAATCGGTGGAATCCCCGACATTGGTAGCCTTCCTGTCGAGGTTCCCCATGCAGACGTCCGCCTACTTCGCCGGCCTTGTCGCCGGCGCCGGTCTCATCATCGCCATCGGTGCGCAGAACGCGTTTGTTCTACGCCAGGGCTTGCAGCGCCGCCATGTCGGTTCGGTGGTGCTGGTCTGCGTGCTGGCGGATGTGGCGCTGATCCTGCTGGGCGTAGCCGGCATGGGTCTGGCGGTAAAGAGTCAGCCGGGGCTGCTGCAGGTGCTGCGTTTCGCCGGTGCCGCGTTTCTGGCCAGCTATGCCTTTCTGGCTGCGCGGCGCGCCTGGTGCGGCGAAAGCGGTTTGCAGCCGGCGGGTGATGGCGCGCCCAGTCGTCGCCGCGTGATCCTTGCCTGCCTGGGTTTTACCCTGCTCAATCCGCACGTCTATCTGGATACCGTGGTGCTGCTCGGTAGCCTGTCCACGCATTACGAGGGGCAGGGGCGCTGGGCTTTCGCGTGGGGTGCCTCGACGGCGAGTGTCATCTGGTTTGTCGCGCTGGGCTACGGCGCGCGCGCGTTGTTGCCGGTGTTCCGCAGCCCGGTGGCCTGGCGCGTATTCGATGTGCTGGTGGCTGCTTTCATGCTGACGCTGGCGATGCTGCTACTGGTCCAGCCGATGGGCTAAGAGCCTGCTCGGGTATCATACGGGGCCCCTCCCCGCAGTGGATCCGAACGCATGTCCTCCCTTCGTCTGGCGCTGGCGCAGTTCGATTTTCCGGTAGGCGCGGTCGCGGCCAATGCCGCGCGAGTCGGAGACCTGCTGGCGCAGGCGCGAGAGGGCGGTGCGGACCTGATCGTGTTTCCGGAGCTGACCCTGAGCGGTTATCCGCCGGAGGATCTGCTGCTGCGGCCGAGCTTCCTTGCCGCCTGCGACAGCGAGCTGCACGCCTTGGCGGCAGCCACCAATGGTGTAGCTGCCTTAGTTGGTCATCCGCATAGCGAGGGCGAGGTGTACAACGCGGCCAGCTTGCTGCGCGAAGGCCGCGTCGAAGTGACCGCGCACAAGCAGGCGCTACCCAACTACGGCGTGTTCGACGACAAGCGTTATTTCCGCCCGGGCCATGAAACCGCCATGGCGACAATCGAAGGCGTGCGCATCGGCCTGCTGATCTGCGAGGACATCTGGCAGCCCGAGCCGGCGGCGCGGGCCGCCGCGGCCGGTGCCGAGCTGATCGTGGTGATCAACGCCTCGCCTTGGGACAACGCCAAGCAGGCCGGGCGCGAAACCGTGCTGCGCGCCCGCGCGCAGGAAACCGGCTGCGCCGTGGTGTACCTCAATCTGATCGGCGGCCAGGATGAAGTGGTCTACGACGGCGGCTCGATCCTGGTGAATGGCGACGGCGAGATCGCCGCGCGTGCGCCGAGTTTCGTGGACGCGCTGTTGTGGGTCGATTTCGATGCCGACAGCCGCACGCTCGTGCCGGAAAACTGGCCGGCGGTGACTGCCGATGCACCGGAGGCCGCGCTATATGCCGCCCTGGTGCGCGGTATTCGCGACTACATCGACAAGAACGGTTTTGGCGGCGTGCTGCTGGGGCTTTCCGGTGGCATCGACTCCGCGCTGACGCTGGCGCTGGCGGTCGACGCGCTGGGGCCGCAGCGCGTCACGGCGGTGATGATGCCCTCGCGCTACACCTCGCAGCTGTCGCTGGACGGCGCACGTGCGCAGGCCGAGCAGCTCGGCGTGGAGTACCACATCATTCCGATCGAGCAGACCTTCCAGAGTTTCGTCGACGCGCTCACGCCGGCCTTTGCCGGCAAGCCTGCCGACATCACCGAGGAAAACCTGCAGTCGCGTACCCGCGGCGCGATGCTCATGGCGCTGAGCAACAAGCATGGCCGGCTGTTGCTCGCCACGGGCAACAAGAGCGAGATGGCAGTGGGCTACGCCACTTTGTACGGCGACATGTGCGGTGCCTACGCGCCACTCAAGGACGTCTACAAGACCGTGGTGTACCAGTTGTCGCGCTGGCGCAATGGGCACGCCGCGCGCCTGGGCGAGAGCGATGCGATTCCTGCCGCGGTGATCGAGCGCCCGCCTTCGGCCGAGCTGCGCGACAACCAGACCGATCAGGATTCGCTGCCGCCTTACGACGAGCTGGATGCGATCCTCGAGCGCTTTATCGAAGGCGAGCAGTCGCAGGCCGAGATCGCCGCACAGGGGTTCCATGCCGACACCGTGCGCCGCGTGGTGCGGCTGGTATTGCTCAACGAGTTCAAGCGGCGCCAGTCGGCGCCGGGTCCGCGCGTTACTACGCGAGCGTTTGGGCGTGAGCGGCGCTACCCGATCACATCGGGCTGGCGTTGAAGCGTAGACTGTAGAAATCGAGAGCGAGAGAGGAGAGGCACATCGTGCGTGATCTCTCCTTTCTCGCCCCACCGTGCCGTCGCGCACTTGACGCCATCGCCAGTCTTTGAAACGATCCGCGGCCGATTCAAGAGGAGTGCGCCAATGATTGTCATCGCCTCGCACAACCCCGCCACCGCTGCTGTCGGGCAGATCGCCGCCTGCTAAGGCCGCTCTCGTTTTCCGAGCGGGCTCTTATCTCGCCGGCCTCCAAGCACGCCTGACGGCCGCTTTGCAGCGGTCCCGTTCCCGAGCCTCAACTCGGATGTTCTTGTGCGCCCACGTGGCGCCAGCAGAGTGCATAACATGACATTTCAAAGCCGCACGACCCTGGGTCGTGTCTCCGCCTACTTGCGTGCCCGCATGGCACTGCAAGGAAGCGGCCTGCGCGTGGCCCCTTTCACCCTGACCTTTGATACGGCCAGCGCCGATCCGTCGCGCAATTACGCCACGCCGGACGACGGCGCGGCACCGGATGCCGCGGCATTGTCGGCCTTGGTTACCGCGTTCAAGCGCCGGCAACGCACGCCGCGGCTGGAGTACATCGGCGAGCTAGCGCCCGCGGTGCTGCCGTTCCTGCTCACCGAGGGCTTCGCGGCCGAGCAGCCGCTGTCGCTGATGACCTGCACGCGCGACACCCTGGCAGGGGATGGCGATCTGGACGGTGTTGAGTGGAAGCTCGCCGAATGCGAGGCCGATCTGCATGCCGCCGCGCACGTACAGAACCTGGCTTTCGGCATTACTGAAACCACTCCTGCGGACGTGGAGCGTCTGGTACGCGTGGTTGGCCAGGGTGGCGCGGTGGCGCTGGCGCGTGCCAGCGGTAGTCGCGAAACCCTGGGGGCGGGCCTGTACTCGCCGCCGCTTGGGGGCGTTGCCGAGATTGCCGCCATCGGCGTGCATGCGGATGCGCGCGGCCGGGGTGTCGGTAGCGCTATGGCCGCTCTGCTGGCCGAGCACGCGCTGGTGCAGGGTATCGAGTTGCCGTTCCTGATGACGGCCAGAGAGAACGAAGACCGCGTCTACGCCCGGGCCGGCTTCAGCCGCTTCGGCGAGCTGGTAGCGGTGATGCGTTGAAGTTGAAAACGAAAACGCCGCGATCCTTGCGGGTCGCGGCGTTCTTCGTGGATGTCGCTGCAGCCGATGTTGGAGAGGATTTAGTGGTGGCCGGAGAAGGGCACCATCTTGCGCAGGATCGACGGCGAATGCGGCCACTTGGCGTCGGTCAGGTAGGGGTGGTCCGGATAGTTCAGGGCCAGTACCTGGCGGGTCTGGTCGGCCAGCTTGGGCTGTTCCAGGCCGATATAGCTGCGGGTGAGGATGGCCAGGGCGTCGCCGGTCTGCGGCGCCTGCTGGTAGTGCTCGATCACGTACTGGGCGCGGTCGGCCGAGGCGACATAGGCCTTGTTGCGCAGATAGAACTCGGCCACGTTGACCTCGAACTGGGCCAGCACGTTGCGCAGGTAGATCATGCGCTGGCGGGCGTCGGCCGAGTAGGCGCTGTCCGGGAAGCGGCGGGTAAGCTCCGAGAAGTCGTCGAAAGCCTGCAGGTTATAGCCCTGGTCGCGGCGCGACTGCGACTGGGTGCGCTGGAAAACGCGCTCGACGAAGCCGCCGGTGCGGTCGAAATTGATCAGGCCGCGCAGGTAATAGGCATAATCCACATGTTTGTGGGTCGGATACGTCTTGATGAAGCGGTTGATCGTGGAATAAGCGTCGTCCGGCTGATTGTCCTTGTACTGCGAATAGGCCAGATCGAGCTGGGCCTGTTCGTTGTAGTCGCCGGACGGGAAGCGGGCGATCAGGCGCTGATAGGCCTTGGTGGACGCCGCGTAGTCGGCGTGTTCCAGCGAGTCATGCGCCGTGGTGTAGAGCTTCTCCACCGGCATGGTGTCGATGGTGTCCTTCTTGTGGCCAAACATCGAGCACGCGCTCATCGAGGCGGCGATGGCGAGCACAATAAGTACTTTGGACATCACTTTGAAATTCAGCGGCAGCATGGTTACGCGCATGAGAAAGGGTTCAGATGTTTGATCGAAAAGGGATGATAGCCGAAACCGCCGGGAACCCGGGCAGGCAGCCATGACGACTATCCGTCATGAGGCCACCGTGCCGCTGTCCGCCGCAGGTTGGCGTTTCGACCGGGCCTTGGCCGAGATGTTCCCGGAATATTCGCGTTCCCGCCTGACCAGCTGGGTCAAGGCTGGCGCGGTGACCCTGGATGGTGCCGTGGCGCCGCCTCGCCAGCTCCTGCGCGGGGGCGAGCAAGTGAGGCTGGAGGCCGAGCTGGAGGCCGAAGTGGAGCTGGCCCCCGAGGCCATCGACCTGGATATCGTCCATGAGGACGAGTACGTCCTGGTGCTGAACAAGCCGGCTGGCCTGGTGGTGCACCCCGGTGCGGGCAACCCCGCCGGCACCTTGCTGAACGCCTTGCTGCACCACGACCCGAAGCTGGCCGAACTGCCGCGCGGCGGCATCGTGCACCGGCTGGATAAGGACACCTCGGGCCTGATGGTGGTCGCCAAGACCCTGGCGGCCCATACGGCCCTGGTGGACATGCTGTCGCGGCACGACGTGGAGCGCCAATACGAAGCCATCGTGCTGGGCACCCTGGTGGCCGGTGGCACGGTGGACGCGCCGATCGGCCGCCATATGGGCGACCGCCTGCGCCAGGCCGTGCGTGACGGGGAAGACGGCAAGCACGCCGTCACGCATTACCGCCTGCGCGAGCGTTTCCGTGCGCACACCCTGCTTCAGTGCAACCTGGAAACCGGGCGCACGCACCAGATCCGCGTGCACATGGCGCATATCAACCATCCGCTGGTGGGCGATCAGCTCTACGGCGGCGGCCTGCGTCTGCCCAAGGGCGCCACGCCGGAGCTGGTCGCCGCCCTGCGCGGTTTCCGCCGGCAGGCGCTGCATGCGGAGCGACTGGCCTTCGAGCATCCGGTGACCCACGAGCCGCTGTCCTTCAGCGCGGCACGTCCGGCCGACCAGCAGGAACTGATCGATGCCCTGCGCGCGGATACGCAGCAGGCCGATCCGGACGACTGGAGCTGAGTCGGTGGCGGGCAACGATTGGGTGATGCCCGACTGGCCGGCGCCGCCGGGCGTGCGTGCGGCGGTCAGCACGCGACAGGGGCCGGGTATCTCGGCCCCGCCTTACGAACGCTTCAACCTCGGTGCGAGCAGCGGCGATGCAGCGGAAGCGGTCGCCGCGAACCGCGCCGAGGTGCAGCGTGCTTTGGGCCTACCGCGGGCGCCGCACTGGCTGCAGCAAGTGCATGGCATCGACGTGGTCGAGGTTCACGGGCCTGCTTCCGCCGATATCAGGCCGCGCGCCGACGCGGCGGTGACGCGTGTCGCAGGTGAGCCGCTGGCGATCCTTACCGCCGACTGCCTGCCGGTGCTGTTCTGCGCCGCGGAAGGCGGCGAGATCGGCGCGGCCCATGCGGGCTGGCGCGGACTGCTGGCCGGTGTGCTGGAGGCGACCATTGCGCGCATGCAGGCGCCGTCGTCGTCGCTGCTGGCGTGGCTGGGGCCGTGCATCGGTGCCGCGTCGTATGAAGTGGGCGAGGAGGTGCGCAGCGCTTTCGTCGATACCGACGCTGGTGCGGTGGAGTGCTTCGTATCCACGCGCCCCGGCCATTGGTTATGCGATCTCACCGGACTCGCGCGGCGGCGGTTGGCACAGGTAGGAGTGGAGCGGGTTTATGGCGGTGGCTTCGACACGCTGACCGATCAGCGCTTCTATTCCTACCGCCGCGATGGCACGCACAGCGGACGCTTCGCCAGCCTGATCTGGTTGAGCTGACTACATGTGTCGATGCCTTTTGTAGGAGCCCACCCTGTGGGCGACATGGCCCGATAGGGCCACGCTCTGTCCCAACAGCGGCCCTGCTGTGGCGCAGGGCTTTCGCCCACAGGGTGGGCTCCTACAAGATCGGTCAGTCTGTTAGCGCACCAAGAAATGACTGGCGCCACGCGGTGATGTCCTGCTTCTCCAGCACATCCATCATGCTGCGCCAGCGGCGGCGGCGCTCCGCCAGCGGCATGCTCAATGCCTGTTCCAGCGCATCGGCCACCTCCTCGGTGTCGGCCGGATTCACCAGCAAGGCCTGGGACAGTTCCTGCGCCGCGCCGGCGAAGCGCGACAGCACCAGTACGCCCGGGTCGTCCGGATCCTGGCTGGCCACGTATTCCTTGGCCACCAGGTTCATGCCGTCGCGCATCGGCGTCACCAGGCCGACCTTGGCGTGGCGGTAGTAGCCGCTGAGCAGGCTGTGCGGGAAGGAGTTGTTGACGTAGCGGATCGGCGCCCAATCCGGTGCTGCGTAGGTGCCGTTGATGTGGCCGGCACTGCGTTCCAGCTCGCGGCGAATCTGGCGGTACTCCGGCACGGTGCCGCGCGACGGCGGCGCGATTTGCAGAAAGCTCACCTTGCGATGCATTTCCGGCGCGCGTTCGAGCAGCCGCGCATAGGCTTCGAAGCGCTGCGGCAGGCCCTTGGAGTAGTCGAGCCGGTCGACACCGATGATCAGCACGCGCCCGTCCAGGCTCGCACGCAGTTGCGCGATCTCTTCCAGCGAATCGGCCTGCTTGGCGTCCTGCGCGACTTGTTGCGTGTCGATGCCGATAGGAAACACGCCGGCGCGGAAACGGCGGTCGCCATAACGCAGGCGATGGCCGCGCCGCAGGCTGGCGCCGAGCTCATGCACGAAATAGTCCTCCAGCGACCGCTGGTCGCGCGCGGTGTGCAGGCCGATCAGGTCGTAGCTGGCCAGGGTTCCCAGCAGTTCGCGATGGCGCGGCAAGGTGATCAGCAGGCCATCCGCAGGTAGCGGCGTATGCAGGAAGAAGCCGATGCGATTGCGGATATGCCGCTGCCGCAGCATCGCCGCCAGCGGAATCAGGTGGTAGTCGTTGATCCAGATGACATCGTCCGGCTCGATCAGCTCCGCCAGCCGTTCGGCGAACAGACGATTGACGCGCAGATAGCCGTCCAGATGGCCGCGGTTGTAGTCGACCAGGTCAGGCCGGTAGTGCAGCAACGGCCATAAGGTGCGATTGGCGTAGCCATCGTAGAAATGGTCGTGATCGCTTCGCGACAGATCCATCGTGGCGTAGCGCACCGGTCCATCCTGCTGGTAGCGCAGGGTACCCGCGGTCTGGTTGGCGATCTTGCCGCTCCAGCCAAACCACAGACCACCGCGCTCCTGCAGCGCCGAGCGCATGGCGGAAGCGAGGCCGCCGGTGGCGGTCTGCCGCGGTAGTGCCACACGGTTCGATACCACGATCAGGCGCCCGCCGCGCGCGGGCGACACCGCGTTCACAAGGCATCCTCCCAGCGGCGCGACAGGCGCATCGCGGCCTGGATCAACCCCACGAGCGAATAGGTTTGCGGAAAATTGCCCCAGTGCTCGCCGGTAGCTGGCGCAATGTCTTCCGACAGCAGGCCGAGCGGGTTGCGCATGGACAGCATGCGCTCGAACATCGCTCGCGCCTGCCGTTTGCGGCCGCTCGCGGCAAGCGCCTCGATGTACCAGAAGGTGCAGATGTTGAAGCTGGTTTCCGGCGTGCCGAAGTCATCGGGAGCGATGTAGCGGAATAGATAATTGCCGCGCCCCAGCGCGCGGCCGATCGCATCGACGGTGGCGACGAAGCGCGGATCCTTGCCCTTCACGAAACCGATGTCGGCAAGCAGCAAGAGGCTCGCATCCAGGTGTTCGCCGTCATACGCGTCGACGAAATGGCCAAGCTTTTCGTTCCACGCTCGCGCGGAGATGCGCGCATGCAGTTGCACGGCTTCGTCGTGCCAGTAGCGTGCGCGATCGCGCAGCCCAAGCTGGGTGGCGATGTGCGCCAGGCGATCGCAGGCCGCCCAGCACATGGCGGCGGAATAAGTGTGTATCGCGGCTCGTCCGCGGAATTCCCACAGGCCGGCATCCGGTTCCTCGGCCATGCGCAGCGCCATGCGGCCCATGCGTTCCAGGCGCGCATAGGCACGCTCGTCGCCGCGATGTTCCAGGCGATGATCGAAAAACAACTGTGCCGAAGCCAGCACGACCGAGCCGTACACGTCGTTCTGGCGCTGCCGCCAGGCATCGTTGCCCACGCGCACCGGGCCCATGCCGCGATAGCCGGCGAGGCCGTCGGCATGGCGCTCCAGCAGTTCGCGCTCGAAGCTGATGCCGAACACGGGGCCTACTTCGTGATCGTCTTCGCCGGAAATGATGTTGAACACGTAGCGGATGTATTCCTCCATGCTGCGCGTCGCGCCGAGCCGGTTCAGCGCGCGCACGGTGAGTGCGGCATCGCGCAGCCAGCAGTAGCGGTAATCCCAGTTGCGCTCGGTATTCGCAGCCTCCGGGATCGAGGTGGTGAGCGCGGCGACGATGGCGCCGGTGGCTTCGTACTGGCACAGCTTCAATGTGATCGCGGCGCGGATCACCGCTTCCTGCCATTCATAGGGCACCGACAGATAGCGCACCCAGTCGCGCCAATAGGCGAGTGTGTATTCCAGCGTGTGGTGGATGAAATCAGCCGGGCTATGCGCCAATGTCTCGTCCGGACCGAACACGAAATGTGCAGGCCGATCGAGGTGGAAGAACAGGCCGCGCTCGATCAGCGGCGCGGCCACGTCGCTGGTCAGACGCTGGGTGACCTCGCTCAACAGATAGCGGATGTGGTTGCTGCCGGAGCTGGTTTCCGGCGCGCGCTGGCCGTAATCGCACAGGGGACGCAGCAGCACGCGGATGCGTGGACTGCCGCTGATCGGGCGCACACGGCGGGCAAGAAGTACAGGGTGATAGAAGCGGCCGTGCGAGCGGTAGCGCGGCGCGAAATCGAGGATCTCGATGGCGTTTTCGTGACGGTCGTAGAGGCGCGTAACCAACACCGCCGTATTGGGTATGTAGTGCTGTTCGGCGCGCACGGCGTCTTCCAGCTCGATGCTCCAGTCGCCGCCTTCGCGCTTGGGCGAGAGCAGGGCGCAGAAGCTGGCATCGCTGTCGAAGCGTGGCAGACAGGACCACACGATGCGGCCGTATCCATCGATCAGTGCGGCAACGCTACCGTTGCCGACGACACCCAGGGCCAGGCTGGATTGGGGACTTTCAGGCCCTGAGTTATTAAGCATTTCCTCCGAAGGGGTAGGCATGGGGGACGGCTCCTTGCTTAAGTACATTCAACACGCGGAACAGCCAGGCCTGTGCGGACGAAGTGCCTGGCAAGCTGTATTGGGCGAGGGTGGGCTCGCGCGCGCCGACACGCACGCTGATGCCGTTTTCGAGATTGGTGGCGGCGAAGCCATGCTCGTCAGTGAGGTCGTCGCCGAGATACACCGGCAGCCGGCCGGCGAACGGCGCGCGTTCGAGCAGTTCGGCCACCGCCTTGCCCTTGTCCATGCCGACTGGTTTCAGCTCCAGCACCTGGCTGCCGGCCTGTAGTTCATAGCCGTGGAGTTCGGGCAAAAGCCGCTTTATCTCGGTATGCAACGTGTCGTAATGCTCCGGCACGCTGCGGCAATGCAGTGCCACCGCCATGTCCTTGTTCTCCAGCAGCACACCGGGGTGGGCACGCGCCAGGACTTCCGCCGTATGCAGCACCAGGGTGCGCCGGCTGGCGCTGACCTTGGTTTCGCGCATCTCGCCATCGGCATGGCGCAATTGCAAGCCGTGCAGGCCGGCCATGGCCCAGGGCGGCGAACCGAACAACGCGTCCAGGCCGCCCAGACTGCGGCCGCTGACCAGGGCCAGCGCGCCGTCGAGCCGCGCGTAAAGTTCAGCGAGCAGGGCATACAGCGTGGGTTCGACCCGCACGTCGTCGGGCCGCTCGGCAAATTCGAGCAAGGTGCCGTCCACATCGAGAAACAGCGCCCAGCGGTCCTCGGTACCCGGTAAGGGTGGGGCCGGCAGGGGCGAAACGGGCATGTCGGAAGCGGGGAAAGACACAGACATCAAGGGGAGCCTAGCAGGGCGAATGTGAAGATCAGCTTGGAATCGAAGCATGTTTTTGCTGTCGTCCCGCTGAAAATACGCGCTGCTTACACGCCGATAACGCTTGAATCATGATTCGGTGCCCGCACCTGTGAGGACAGTGGCGGCGGGGCCGCCAAACTTTTACGCGGGGATTACATCAATGCGGATGGACAAGCTCACGTCGCGCTTCCAGCAAGCGCTGGCCGATGCGCAATCGCTTGCGGTCGGTCGCGACAACAACATGCTTGAACCGGTCCATGTCATGGCGGCACTGCTTGATCAGCAGGGCGGCTCGACCGGACCGTTGCTTACCCAGGCCCAAGTCAATGTGCCGGCTTTGCGCCAGCGCATCGGCGAGACTCTTGACCGCCTGCCGCGCGTAAGCGGACAGGAAGGCAATGTGCACGCCGGCAACGATCTGACGCGCCTGCTCAACCTCACCGACAAGCTCGCGCAGCAGCGTGGCGACCAGTTCATTGCCAGCGAGCTGTTCGTGCTCGCCGCGCTGGACGACAAGGGCGAGCTGGGCGCGGCGCTCAAGGCTGCGGGCGCCACCAAGGCGAATCTCGAAGCGGCTATCGACAAGTTGCGCGGCGGCGAGAAAGTACAAAGCGAGAACGCTGAAGAACAACGCCAGGCGCTGGAGAAGTACTGCGTCGATCTCACCTCGCGCGCCGAGAGCGGCAAGCTCGATCCAGTGATCGGCCGCGATGAGGAAATCCGCCGCACCATCCAGGTGCTGCAGCGTCGCACCAAGAACAACCCGGTGTTGATCGGCGAGCCAGGCGTGGGCAAGACCGCCATCGTCGAAGGCCTTGCCCAGCGCATCGTCAAGGGCGAGGTGCCGGAAGGCCTGCGCGACCGTCGCGTGCTGGCGCTCGACATGGGCGCGCTGATCGCCGGCGCCAAGTTCCGTGGCGAATTCGAAGAGCGCCTCAAGGCCGTGCTCAACGATCTCGCCAAGCAGGAAGGCCGCGTGATCCTGTTCATCGACGAGCTGCACACCATGGTCGGCGCCGGCAAGGCCGACGGCGCGATGGATGCAGGCAATATGCTCAAGCCCGCGCTGGCGCGTGGCGAGCTACATTGCATCGGCGCCACCACGCTCGACGAGTATCGCAAGTACATCGAAAAGGACGCCGCGCTGGAGCGCCGCTTCCAGAAAGTGTTCGTGGGCGAGCCGAGTGTGGAAGACACCATCGCCATTCTGCGCGGCCTGAAGGAGCGCTACGCCGTACATCACGGCGTGGAGATCACCGACCCGGCCATCGTCGCCGCGGCCACGCTGTCCAATCGCTACATCACTGACCGTCAGCTGCCGGACAAGGCCATCGATCTGATGGATGAGGCGGCGTCGCGCATCCGCATGGAGATCGATTCCAAGCCGGAGGAGCTGGATCGTCTCGAGCGCCGCCTGATCCAGCTGAAGATCCAGCGCGAGATGCTGAAGAAGGAAACCGACGAGGCCTCCAAGAAGCGCCTCGCCGATCTGGAGTCGGACATCGAAAAGCTGGAGCGCGAGTTCTCCGACCTCAACGAGATCTGGAAATCCGAGAAGGCTGCACTGCAAGGTGCCACCAAGGTGAAGGAGCAGATCGAGCAGGCACGCCTCGACCTGGAGTCGGCGCAGCGTCATCAGGACTACGCCAAGATGAGCGAGATCCAGTACGGCCGCCTGCCGGAACTGGAAAAGCAGCTCGCCGCCGCGCAGGCCGCTGAGAAGCAGGAATTCAAGCTGGTGCAGGATCGCGTCACCGACGAAGAAATCGCCGAAGTCGTGTCGCGCTGGACCGGCATCCCGGTCAGCAAGATGCTCGAGGGCGAGCGCGACAAGCTGCTGCAGATGGAATCGTCGCTGCACAAGCGCGTGGTGGGTCAGGATGAAGCAGTGCGTGCGGTGTCCGACGCGATCCGTCGTGCACGTGCGGGTCTGTCCGATCCCAATCGTCCGTATGGCTCGTTCCTGTTCCTCGGTCCCACCGGCGTGGGCAAGACCGAGCTGTGCAAGGCGCTGGCCGAGTTCATGTTCGACACGCAGGACGCGATGGTGCGTATCGATATGAGTGAGTTCATGGAGAAGCACTCCGTGAGCCGACTGATCGGCGCGCCTCCGGGCTATGTCGGCTACGAGGAAGGCGGTTATCTCACCGAGGCGGTACGCCGCCGGCCGTATAGCGTGATCCTGCTGGACGAGGTGGAGAAGGCGCATCCGGACGTATTCAACATCCTGTTGCAGGTGCTGGATGACGGCCGCCTCACCGATGGCCAGGGACGCACGGTGGACTTCCGCAATACCGTGATCGTGATGACCTCAAACCTTGGTTCGCAGTTGATCCAGGAGCTGGATTCGGACAACAGCGAGGAGAGCTACACCAAGATGAAGGCGGCAGTGCTCGGTGTCGTGCAGGCGCACTTCCGCCCCGAGTTCATCAACCGCCTCGACGAACTGGTGGTGTTCAAGCCGCTGGAGAAGAAGCAGATCCGCAAGATCGCGCTGATCCAGCTCACCTATCTGGAGAAGCGCCTGGCCGAACGCCAGCTGCGCCTGGAGATCAGCGACAAGGCGCTAGACCTGCTGGGCAACGTGGGCTTCGATCCGGTGTATGGCGCGCGGCCGTTGAAGCGGGCGATCCAGCAGCAGCTGGAGAATCCGCTGGCGCGGGAAATTCTGGAAGGACGTTTCGCGCCGGGCGACACCATCGTGGTGGATGCCGAAAGCGGGCATCTGGTGTTCCACAAACAGTCCTGACGGTGTAGGAGCGCACCCTGTGCGCGAAAGCCCTGCGCAGCGGGGCTGCTCTTTTCTCCGCATGTTGCAAAGACAGCCCTGCTGCGCAGGGCTTTCGCGCACAGGGTGCGCTCCTACAACGCTATTCAGCGGGGCTCGCTGTAACTCGCTGCGCCGTTTTCCATATGGCCGGCGATGCGGCGCAACCATCCGCTGGCTTCCGCGACGGTTGCCTTCAGGTCGTACCAGTTGGCAGAGCTGCCGAGATCCCAGTGATCGGTGGCACTGCCGTGCGCCGCCACCGAATAGATGCGCACGTCCGCGCCGACATAGCCGTTGCTGACCGTAAAGGTGCAGGTGCTGCTGCCGGCGTTGGTCATGGTCAGCTGCACGCGGTTATTCGCTGGGTCGTAGCTGAGCGAGATCTCCGGCATCGCCGCGGCGTTCGCCACGCTGCCCTGGAACACGCGCAGAAAGCCGTTGGGACCGTGCGCTTCGAGCTGATAGATGCCCTTGGTGTAGGTCTTGGCGCTCCAGTAATCGGAGAGCGTCTTGCCGGCCTCCACCGTATAGCGCCACGGGCCGTCGCTGCGATTGGCGGCGTATACCTGGAATGCCGCGCCGGCTGTGCCGGTGTTGATGAATTGCAGTACGTAGCGACCCGTGGAGGTGTTTACGCTGCCCTGGATATCCAGCGCATACGGCAGTGCACGCGCCGGGCGGGTGGCATTCGATTCCGCGCCCGGCATGCTCTGCGTATTCGGCACGGTGGGAGCGGGCAGGGTGGAGCACTGCTGGTCAGCCTGCGCAGGGTAGCCGCTGGTGCCAGGCAGATTCGGCCACGCTGTATTGCTGCCGCTGAAGTCGAACACCGAGGTCAGGTCGCCGCACACGGCGCGGCGCCACGCGCTGATATTGGGTTCGGCGACGCCAAAGCGTTTTTCCAGGAAGCGCAGTACCGACGTGTGGTCGAACACTTCCGAGCAGACCCAGCCGCCGGTCGACCATGGCGAGATCACCGTCATCGGCACGCGGAAACCCAGGCCGATCGGCTTGCCGTTGCTGATCTCGCCCGTGGTGCTGACGGTGGAAAGGCCATTGGCGGATGACGAAGGCGGTGTCGGCGGCGGTACGTGATCGAAGAAACCACCGTTCTCGTCGTAGTTGAGGATGAACACCGTCTTGGCATACACGGCTGGGTTGGCGACCAGTGCGGCCAGCAGCTGCGCACTGAGGTTTTCGCCATAAGCCGGTTTGTAGTTGGCGTGCTCGGAGAGGTAGTCCGGCGCCACGATCCACGACACCTGCGGCAGCGTGTCATTCGCCACGTCGTTGGCGAACGCCGTCACTAGGTTTTGCACGGTCGCCATGCCGCGGTCGTACAGCGGCTGGCCCGCCGATGATTTCTTGAAGTTGCTGAACCAGGCCAGCGCGTTGTCGTCGAAATTGTTGCTCTGCTGATAGACCTTCCAGCTGATCCCCGCCGCCTGCAGGCGCTCCGCGTAGGTAGTCCAGCTGAAGCCTGCGCTCGGCTCGGTGTTGTCCAGCACCGCCGATTGCCCCACCGAAAGCCCGTTGCTGCCGGTGAAGAAATGCAGGCGGTTCGGGTTGGTCTGGGTCAGCGTGGAGCAGAAGTACTGGTCGCAGATGGTGAAGTTGTCGGCCAGCGCGTAATAGAACGGCAAGTCGTTGCGCGTGAAGTAACCCATGCCGAGGCCGGGCGAGCGCGCGGTATTCCATGAATCGAACTTGCCGTTGTTCCAGATCGCCGTGTCCACCGGATAGCTCATCGCCGGCGCATTGATGCAGATGCCGCTGGTGGTGGTCGTATCCATGTGGAACGGCAGCATGTAGCCCGCCGAGTTGCCGGTGTACGGCTGGTGCCACACGTTCTGCGCGCCGCCGGGCAGCAGCGCAGGCACGCGATCGGCGAATCCGCGCACGCCGGACAGGCTGCCGTAGTAGTGATCGAACGCGCGGTTCTCCTGCATGAAGATCACCACGTGCTGCACGTCGGTGATGGTGCCGCTGACGGACGCGGCGGGCGTCGCCAGCGCCTGCCGGATCGCCGGTGGCAGGGCGGACATCGCGGCCAGTCCGCCGGCGGAGGCGGCGGCCATCTTGAGGAAACTGCGTCGCTTGATGTCGTCGATCTCGCTCATGCCGCACTCCAGGTGGGCGCCGGCATGGGTGGCCGGCGGCAGGTGGAATTCCCCGCCGCCTAGGACAACTGATGGGTGTTGCAGGGCTGTGCCACTTGTGGGGCAGTTTTTTTTCGGGGGGTGGATGGGTGGGGTGCGGTGTCTATGCGCTGGATGCGCTGGGATCGGTGATGGATGCTCGCGATCCCGTTTCCTACTTCGTCATTCCGGCGTAGGCCGGAATCCAGGGAGTTGTCGCTCGGTTGCCGCGTTATCGCTCACTGGTCCGCCTGCGACGGGGTTTCGTCTCGCTGCTGCGAGACGAGTTACTTTTCTCTGCTTGCCCAGAGAAAAGTAACCAAAAGAGAGGGCACCCCGGTTGCGCGCCCTCCGGCTTCGCCTGCGGGTCCGTGAGGCTTGGCCGGGCTTTTCGACACGACGTCCCTGTCGTGTCGAAAAGGCATCGACGTCCTGTCGATGCCCCCTTCGGGGCCTGATCGTCCAACCCTCACCGCTCCACAGGGGACCCGGTGACGGGCTCGCTTCGCATCGCCCAGCAAAGATTAAAGAAAGAGCGGCTCCCTCTCCCCTCTGGGGAGAGGGTTGGGGTGAGGGGTGGGTGCTCGGGATCGCGCGGCTACTTGTTGCGGTTCTCTATAGGCAGCCTGCAAATCCCGACATATCGCCCGCGCTGCGCTAAGATCGCCGGACCTGAGGTGACTGCCGGCTTGGCTGGTGGTTGAAACGGGAATCCGGTGCGCCGTCTTTATGGCTATTCCGGAGCTGCCCCCGCAACGGTAGGCGAGATAACGATCAGCGAGAGCCACTGTGCTTAGGCATGGGAAGGTGCTGGTCGGGAAGGCATCACTGCTTTCGCTCGCGAGCCCGGAGACCGGCCTTGAGGTGAACCGGACATGCGGTGGGCGATGTCGTGGGTGGTGTGCGTCAGCACGCCGGCCAAGTCTCCCTCCGTCTGTCCTGACCCCATGCGTTCCGCGCGGGCAGGCGCGGTGTAGGAGCTCTCAGTGTCATTGCATGTTTCTTTTTTTCGCCGGTCTGCGTTGGCGGCCGCGGTGTCTTTCGTATGTTTGCCGGTGTTCGCCGCGGATGCGGCAGATGATTCGGCGAGTGATCTCAATGGCGTGGTGGTAACGGCCACGCGTACGGAGCAGACGCAGGCCAGTACGCTGGCGGCGGTGACGGTGATCGATCGGGCGGATATCGAGCGGCTGCAGCCGCAGTCGGTGCAGGATTTGCTGCAGGGTACGCCGGGTTTGTCGATCGCCAACAACGGTGGGCCGGGCAAGGCGACTTCCTTGTTTCTGCGCGGTACCGAGGCGGATCACGTATTGGTGCTGGTGGACGGCGTGAAGATCGGTTCGGCCACGCTGGGCCAGGCGTCGATCCAGAACATCCCGGTGGAGCAGATCGAGCGTATCGAGATCGTGCGCGGGCCGTTTTCGAGCCTGTACGGTTCGGAAGCGCTGGGTGGTGTGATCCAGATTTTCACGCGCCGTCCGCAGGGCGCGTTCGAGCCGAATTTCAATCTTGGCTATGGCAGCAACCAGAGCGTCCGCGCGGGTGCTGGGCTGGGCGGCAAGGTGGGTGACGGCTGGTATGCGGTCGAGGCGACGCATGAGAACACCGACGGTATCAATGCCTGCCGTGGCAAGCCTTCGCCGGGCGGCGCGGGTTGTTTTGTCTACGAACCGGATCGCGACGGGTTCCGCGACAGCTCGGTATCGCTCAAGGGCGGCTACCGCTTCAGCGAGGCCTGGGACGCGGATGCGCAGTGGCTGCGCAGCTGGGGCTATAACGAATACGACGGCTCGCTGACCAACCAGTCCGACGTGGTGCAGCAAGTGGGCGGCGCGCGTGTGCATTACCGCCCGAGCAAGTTGCTGACGCTGACCTTGAACGTGGGGCAGAGCGCGGATCTCAGCGACAACTACAAGAACGGCGTGTTCTCCAGCACCTTCAATACCCATCGCGATCTCGGTTCGCTGCAGGGCGATCTTGCGCTGGGTGGTGGGCTGTGGAGCCTGGGCTACGACTGGCAGCGCGATCGCGTGGACAGCACGACCACCTACGCGCGCGACCGTCGCCTCAACCGTGGCGTGTTTGGCCAGTGGCAGCAGGTTTTCGGCGCGCATTCGCTGCAGGCCAGCGTGCGCCGCGACGACAATCAGCAGTTCGGCGGCAAGACCACCGGCAGCGTGCTGTGGGGCTGGGACTTCACTCGCACCTTGCGGCTTACGGCGAGTGCGGGCACGGCATTCAAGGCACCGACCTTCAACGAGTTGTATTACCCCGGCTACGGCAGTCCGTCGCTGCGGCCGGAGAGTTCACGCAGCTACGAGCTGGGCCTGCGAGGCACGCATGGCTGGGGCGGCTGGTCGCTCAACGCTTTCGAAACGCGTATTCGCGACCTGATCGCCTATGACGCCTCGGTGGGGCTGCCGGGCAATGTGGAGCGCGCGCGCATTCATGGCGTGGAAGCGGTGGCGAATACCACGCTGGCCGGCTGGGATCTGCGCGGTACGGCAACCTGGCTCGATCCGCGCAACGAGAGCGATGGCCCCAATCACGACCGCCTGTTGCCGCGCCGTGCTGGGCGCAGCGCGCGCATCGATGCGGACCGCAGCTTTGGTGATTTCAGCATCGGTGCCAGCGTGTATGCCGCTGACCATCGCTATGACGACATCGCCAACCGCACGCGTCTTGGCGGCTACGCCCTGACTGATCTTCGCCTGGCTTACGCGCTGGATCGCAGCTGGAAGCTGCAGCTCAGCGCACGCAACGTGTTCGACAAGCGCTATGAGACCGCCGCGTTCTACAACCAGCTAGGGCGCACGGCGATGCTGAGCGTGAGCTATCAGCCGGCACGCTAAATCCTTCGACCTCTCTACGGAATGCTGACCATGAAACCACCGTCCTCGCGTTTCTCCATCCTGCTGCTGGTGTCGCTGGCCGCGGTGATGATCGCTACACGCTTTCATCATTTCGGCACGGCATTGAACTTGCCGGATGCCTCGATGGCGGTGTTCTTTCTTGGCGGGCTGAGTCTGCGCAAGCACCTCTACTTCGGCCTGTTCATGGTGTTGGCAGTCGTACTCGACTGGATCTCGGTGTCGTACGCCGGTGTCAGCGACTTCTGCGTGACGCCGGCGTATTCCTTCCTACTGCTGGCCTACGCGGTGCTGTGGTACGGCGGCCGCTGGTATGCCGATCGTCTGCAGGCGAGCGCCGGTTCGCTGGCCGGCGCGTTGGCCGTGGCGCTGCTTGCGGCGGCGTGCTCCTTCGCCATCTCCAATGGTGCGTTCTACTGGCTGGGCGGACGCTATGCGCAGCCGCACATGAGCGAATACCTCGCGCGGCTATGGCAGTGGGGTCCGCTGTTCGTACGTACCACGATGACCTACGTCGCGGTCGCGCTGGCGGGCTTTGCCATCTATCAGCGTGTGGTCGCGGCGCGTAGCGTCGCGGCGGAGCGCCGGGCATGACGAATCGCGAAGCGATGACCCCGGAAGAACGCCACCGCGAGCGCATGCAGCGCAAGAAGGAACTGGTGGATCGCAAGATCGCCCGCGCCACCATCGAGCGCGGTGTGCTGGTGGTGAACACCGGTAACGGCAAGGGTAAAAGTTCGTCCGGCTTCGGCATGCTGGCCCGCTCGCTGGGGCACGGTTTCCGCTGCGGCGTGGTGCAGTTCATCAAGGGCAGCTTCTCGACTGGCGAGGAAGCGTTCTTCCGCCGCTTCGCCGACGAGCTGGACTATCACGTGATGGGCGAGGGCTTCACCTGGGAGACCCAGGACAAGTCGCGCGATATTGCCGCCGCGCAGGCTGCGTGGGAGATCGCGGCGCGCATGCTGAGCGACGCGAGCTACGACTTTGTCTTGCTGGATGAGTTGAACATCGCCCTGGTCAAGCAGTACATACAGCTCGAACAGGTGCTGGCGGCCGTCGCCGCGCGTCCGCCGAATCAGCACGTGGTGATCACCGGTCGCGGCGCGCCGAGCGGGTTGGTCGAGGTGGCCGACACGGTGACGGAGATGCGCGTCGTCAAGCACGCCTTTGAAGCAGGCATCAAGGCGCAGAAGGGCATCGAGCTGTGAGCGCGCCGCGCCATTGTCCCGCGCTGCTGGTGTCTGCGCCCGCATCGGGACAGGGCAAGACTTCTTTCACCGCGGCACTGGCGCGTGCGCATGCGCGGCAGGGGCGGCGCGTGCAGGTGTTCAAGACCGGGCCGGACTTTCTCGATCCGATGGTGCTGGAGCGCGCCAGTGGCCGGCCGGTGTATCAACTCGATGGCTGGATGGGTGGCGCGGCCGATGTGCGTGCGCGTCTTTACCATGCGGCCGGCGAGGCCGATCTGATCCTGGTGGAAGGCGTGATGGGTCTGTTCGACGGCGGCGTTTCCAGCGCCGATCTGGCCCAGCAGTTCGGCCTGCCGGTGTTGGCGGTGATCGACGGTTCGGCGATGGCGCAGACGTTCGGTGCGATCGCGACGGGCCTGGCGCGCTATCGCGACGGGTTGAAAGTGCATGGCGTCGCGGCCAACCGCATCGGCAGCGCGTACCACGCCAAGCTGTTGGCGGAGAGCCTTCCGCCGGATCTGCATTGGCTCGGCGCATTGCCGCGAGATCCCGCGCTGGCCTTGCCGGAGCGGCATCTTGGTCTGGTGTCCGCAGGAGAACTGAGCGATCTCGATGCGCGTATCGATGCGCTGGCCGACGCGCTGGAAACGTATGTTTCGTTGGCGTTGCCGCCACCGGTGGCATTCGCTGCCGAAGACGTTGCGTCCATCGCACCACGTCTGGAGGGACAGCGCATCGCCATCGCGCGTGACGACGCATTCTGTTTCATCTATCCCGCCAACCTGGATGTATTGCGCGAGGCGGGCGCGGAGCTTCGCTTCTTCTCGCCGCTGGCCGGTGATTCATTGCCGGCTTGCGACGCGGTGTGGCTGCCTGGTGGCTATCCCGAACTTCATCTGCCGGCGCTGTCGCGGTTGAGCGACTTGCGTGCGGAACTGCACGCGCATGTCGATGCCGGCAAGCCTTTGCTGGCCGAATGTGGCGGCATGCTGTTTGCGCTCGATACGCTGGCGGCCAGTGAGGGGTCGGCGCATCGCATGGTGGGTCTGCTGGCCGGCCGCGCGACGATGCAGCAGCGGTTGTCGGGTCTGGGTATGCAGTCTGTGGCGTTGCCCGAAGGCGAGTTGCGTGGGCATACCTTTCACTACGCGCGGGCCGAGATCGATCAGCCGCCGCTGATGCAGGCTGCCAATCCCGACGGTGGCCCGGGACGCGAAGCGGTGTATCGCCGGCAGCGCATGACGGCGAGTTTTGTGCACTTCTATTTTCCATCGCATCCGGATGCGGCCATGCAACTGTTTTTGCCATGACCACCGCGCTCGCCATGACACTGGCGCTGTTGCTGGACGCCTGGCTGGGTGAGCTGCGCCGCGTGCATCCGCTGGTGGGCTTCGGGCGTGTGGCGGCATGGGTGGAAGCGACGTGCTATCGCGACCGTCGTGGTGCTGGTGTGTTGGCGTGGAGTCTGGCGGTGTTGCCGTGGGTGATTGCGGCGATCGGGTTCACGGTTGCGCAGTCGCCATGGCTGTCCTGTGTGGTTGGCGCCGTGCTGCTGTATCTGGCGATGGGCCATCGCAGTCTGGGCGAGCACGCGCAGCCAGTGGCCGATGCCTTGCAGCGCGGTGACCTGCCAGCGGCGCGCTTGGCAGTGGGGCGCATGGTCAGCCGCGATACTGCACTGCTGGATGAGCGTCAGGTCGCCGCCGCGGCGACCGAATCGGTGCTGGAGAACGGCAACGACGCCGTGTTCGGCGCGCTGTTCTGGTTTGCGCTGTTCGGCGCACCGGGGGTGGTGTTGTATCGGCTTGCCAATACGCTCGATGCGATGTGGGGGTATCGCACAGCGCGCTATGACCGTTTCGGTTGGGCGGCGGCGCGCATCGATGATCTTCTCAACCTCGTGCCAGCACGCCTGACTGCATTGACCTATGCACTGCTCGGCGACGCCACATGCGCATGGCGCTGTTGGCGCAGGCAGGCGCCGTTGTGGGACAGCCCCAATGCCGGCCCGGTGATGGCGGCCGGTGCGGGCGCTATCGGCGTGACGCTTGGCGGACCGGCGCCTTATGACGGTGTATGGGAGTCGCGCCCGGAGCTGGGTGAAGGCGTTGAGCCCAGTTCGGCATCGATCGTGCGCGCCCTGCGACTCGTGCGTCACGGCGTCCTGCTATGGCTGTCGGTCGCCTGGGTGTTGGCGTTGGCGAGGCATGGAGGCTGGCATGCTTGAGCATGGAGGGCGTCTGCTGCGCGCCGCGCGCGAATACGGCCGGCCGGCGGAAGAGTGGCTGGATCTATCGACCGGCATCAGCCCGTATGCGTGGCCGGTACCACCGATTCCCGCGGAAGCCTGGCACCGATTGCCCGAGCATGACGATGGCCTGATCGAAGCGGCGCGGGCGTATTACGGCACGCCGTCGCTGCTGGCGGTGGCGGGTTCGCAGGCGGCGATCCAGGCCTTGCCTGCGTTGCGTGAACGCTCCCGCGTAGGTGTGCTGTCGCCTGGGTATGCGGAACACGCGCACGCGTGGCGACAGGCCGGGCATCGGGTCGAGCAGGCTTCCGCGACGACGCTGCTTTCGCGCGCTTCGAATTTCGACGTGATCGTGTTGATGCATCCAAACAACCCGGGTGGCGAACGCTTCGCGCCGGACGAGTTGCTTGGCTTGCACGCCGGCCTCGTCCGTCGCGGTGGCTGGCTGGTGGTGGATGAGGCGTTTATCGATGCGACGCCGGATGCCAGTCTGTGTGCGTTGCCGGCGCGACCGGGTCTGGTGCTGCTGCGTTCGGTTGGCAAGTTTTTTGGTCTGGCCGGCGCGCGCGCCGGTTTTGTCTGCGCAACCACTGATTTTCTGATGGCGCTGCGAGACCGATTGGGTCCGTGGACGCTGAGTGGGCCGACGCGGCACGTGCTGAAACTGGCGTTGGCGGATAGCGCTTGGCAAGCGCAGGTACGTGAGCGCCTGCATGTGGCCAGCGCACGCTTGTCTGCCTTGCTCGGCGCGCATGGTCTGACGCCTGCGGCGGGCACCGCGTTCTTCCAATGGTGTTGCGATGAGCGCGCGCCGGTGCTGGAGCGCGCGCTGGCACGGCAGGGCGTGCTAATGCGGCGCTTCGAGACGCCGGCCAGCCTGCGCTTTGGTCTGCCCGGCGACGATCAGGCTTTTGCGCGACTGGATGTGGCGCTTGAACAGGCGATTTCGGTCGCGGCAGTGAAGGAGTCGATGCGATGACAGCGCATGTATTGATGGTGCAGGGCTGCACGTCCGACGCCGGCAAAAGCACGGTGGTGACGGCGCTATGCCGTTGGCTGCGCCGACGCGGCGTGGCGGTGGCGCCGTTCAAGCCGCAGAACATGGCCTTGAATGCGGCGGTGACGATCGACGGCGGCGAGATCGGGCGCGCGCAGGCCGTGCAGGCGCAGGCTGCCGGCGTGCCGCCGCATACGGATTTCAATCCGGTGCTGCTCAAGCCGAACTCGGACATCGGCGCGCAGGTGATCGTGCATGGCCATGCCATCGGCAGCATGGATGCGCGCGACTATCACGCTTACAAGCGCGTAGCGATGGAGGCGGTGCTGGCCTCGCATGCGCGGCTTTCGATGCAGTATCAGGCCATCGTGGTGGAAGGCGCCGGCAGTCCGGCCGAGATCAATCTGCGCGATCGCGACATCGCCAATATGGGGTATGCCGAGGCGGTGGATTGTCCGGTGCTGTTGGTTGCCGATATCGATCGTGGCGGTGTGTTTGCGCACCTCGTAGGCACGCTGGCTTTGCTGTCGGAAAGCGAGCGTGCCCGTGTGGTGGGTTTTGTGATCAATCGTTTCCGGGGCGATATCGCGCTGCTCCAGCCCGGTCTCGACTGGCTGGAGCGCGAAACCGGAAAGCCGGTGCTCGGCGTCCTGCCTTATCTGCATGGGCTGCATCTGGAGGCGGAGGACGCGCTGCCGCGCGAACGTGAAGTGCGCGAAGCGGCGAAGCTGCGCGTGGCGATTCCGGTATTGCCGCGCATCAGCAATCACACCGACTTCGATGCCTTGCGTGCGCATCCGCAACTCGATGTCCATCTGGTTGGGCCAGGCGAAACCCCGCCGGCTTGCGATCTCATGGTGCTGCCCGGCTCCAAGTCGACGCGCGCCGATCTGGCGTGGCTGCGTTATGCGGGATGGGATGCCGCCATCGCGAAACATCTCCGCTATGGCGGCAAGCTGATCGGCATCTGCGGCGGCTTCCAGATGCTGGGGCAGGCCATCCACGATCCGCTGGGCATCGAGGGTGAGGCAGGTTCCAGTGAGGGCCTGGGCTGGCTGGCGATGGAGACGACGCTGGAGAGCGGCAAGCAGTTGCGCCAGGCCAGCGGGCGGCTGGTGTTCGATGGCGCGACGGTTCGCGGTTATGAAATCCATTGCGGCATCAGTCGCGGCGAGGCCTTGCGAGCGCCGGTCTGTGTTCTTGACGACGGTCGCCGCGACGGGGCGCTTTCCGCTGACGGACAGATACTCGGCACCTATCTGCATGGCCTGTTCGATGAGCCGGCGGCGCTGCTGGCGCTGTTGCACTGGGCTGGGTTGCGCGACGCCGTCGCCGTCGACGTGCGCGCTTTGCGCGAGGCGAGCATCGAGCGTCTGGCCGATGCCGTCGAAGCGCATCTGGATACGGATATCTTGTCGAAACTGTTGGGAGTGAACGCATGCGCAGTCTGATTCTTGGTGGCGCGCGCTCGGGCAAGAGCGCGCTGGCCGAAGGGATGGCGACGGCGTCGGGCGCCGATGTGGTCTATATCGCCACTGCGCAGGCGCACGACGAGGAAATGGCTGCGCGCATCGCTCACCATCGCGCGCGGCGACCCAAGTACTGGCATAGCGTGGAAGAACCGCTGGCGCTCGCCGCCACCTTGCGGGATCACGCGCGCCCGGGGCGCTGCCTGCTGGTGGATTGCCTCACGCTGTGGCTCAGCAATCTGCTGGGCGATGCCGATGCACAACGTTTTGAACGCGAGCGCGAAGCACTGCTGAATGTGCTGCCGTCCTTGCCCGGCGAGGTATTGCTGGTCAGCAACGAAGTTGGTCTTGGCGTGGTGCCGATGGGCGTGCTGAGTCGGCGCTTCGTCGATGAAGCCGGGCGCCTGCATCAGTCGCTCGCCGTGCACTGCGAGCGTGTGTTGTTTGTGGCGGCCGGTTTGCCGCTGGCTCTCAAGGGAAATCTGTCGTGACTATCGAGTTCTTGAATCAGCCTTGCGCCGTCGTTGATTGCACTATTGAAGCGGCTGCACGTGCCCATCAGCAGCAGTTGACCAAGCCGCCGGGTTCGCTGGGCGCTCTGGAGTCAGTGGCGATACGGCTGGCCGGCCTGCAGGGCCATGCGCGGCCGCAAGTGGAACGGGTGTGGATCAGCGTGTTTGCTGGCGATCATGGTGTGGCGGAGGAAGGTGTTTCCGCGTTTCCGCAGGCGGTGACCGGCGAGATGGTGCGCAACTTCGCCCATGGCGGTGCGGCGATCAGCGTGCTGGCGAGTGAGCTGGGCGCATCGCTGGAAGTCGTGAATCTCGGCACGGTGAACGATCCGGGTGAGCTTCCCGGTGTGCGCCGCGCTTTCATCGCCAGTTCCACGGCGAACTTCGCGGCCGGTGAAGCGATGACACCATTGCAGTTGCAGGCGGCCCTGCAGGCGGGCGCGGATAGTGTGCATGCCGCGAAGCAGGCAGGTGCGCAGTTGTTTATCGGCGGCGAGATGGGTATTGCCAATACCACGGCAGCCACCGCGCTGGCTTGCGCGCTTCTGCGCGAGTCGGCGGCATCGCTGGCCGGCGCGGGCACCGGACTCGATGATGCGGGTATTGCGCGCAAGGCGGCGGTGATCGAGCGCGGCCTTGCGCGGCATCGCGATGCGTCTTCGCCGCTGGAGCAGTTGCGGTGTTTCGGCGGGTTTGAAATAGCGGCGCTGACCGGTGCTTATATCGCTGCAGCGCAGAGCGGCTTGCCGGTGCTCGTCGATGGATTCATTACCACCGCGGCCGCGCTTGCCTCAGTGCGCATCCAGCCAGCGTGCCGGCCATGGATGCTGTTCTCGCATCGTTCGCATGAGCGCGGGCATGCGCGTCTGCTGGCCGCGCTGGAGGCCGATCCGCTGCTCGATCTCAATCTGCGGCTGGGCGAGGCGAGCGGTGCCGCGGTCGCCGTGCCGCTGCTGCGGCTGGCTTGCGCACTACACAATCGCATGGCGACGTTCGAGCAGGCTGGGGTGTCGAACGCATGAACACTACCGTCGACCTGCTGCGCCATGGCGATACCGGGCAGCGCAGCTATCGCGGGCAACTCGACGATCAGCTAACGGTGACGGGCTGGGCGCAATTGCGCGCGGCGGTGGCAGGGCAAAGCTGGGATGCGGTGGTGTCGTCATCACTGCGGCGCTGTGCCGATTTCGCGCGTGAGCTGGCGGCGGCACGTGAGTTGCCGCTGCGGCTGGATGCGCGGCTGGCGGAATATCACTTCGGCGACTGGCAGGGCGTGCCGATCGAGACGCTGGCACAAGAGCAGGGCGATACGCTGGGCCGGTTCTGGGCCGATCCGGTGGCGCATCCGCCACCGGGTGGGGAATCCTTCGGCCAGTTTCGTGTGCGCCTGAGTGCCGCGTTGAATGATGTGGTGCGTGAGGCGAAAGGCCGGCGCGTGCTGGTGATCACGCACGGTGGTGCGATCCGCCTGCTGCGCTGCCTGGTGGAAGGGCGCAGCTATGGCGATATGGCCGGTATCGATGTGCCGCATGCATCATTGCATCCGTTGGCGTGGCCGGTGGGCGGAGCGCAGGCCTGATGCGCGGTCTGCTGATGGCAATCGGTTTTCTCACGCGCATCCCTGTACCGGCGAGCGTTTTTGATGAGGCGCAGGGAAAGGGGCGATCGCTGGCGTGGTATCCGGCGGTCGGTTTATTGATCGGCTTGCTGCTCTATCTGTTGCAGTGGGGCATGCAGGGCTGGTCCCCGCTGCTTGTTGCGGCGTTGTTGTTGTCGGCATGGGTGTTGATTACCGGCGCGCTGCATCTGGACGGCCTCGCCGATAGCGCCGACGCATGGATTGGCGGGATAGGCGACCGCGAGCGCACGCTGGCGATCATGAAGGACCCGAGGTGCGGTCCGGCCGGTGTGGTCGCGTTGGTGCTGGTGTTGCTGGTGAAGTTCGCCGCGCTCGCCGGTTCGCCGATGGGAGTGTGGCTGCTGCTGGCACCGCTGCTCGGTAGAGCGGTGCTGACGGTGGCGTTTCTCACCACGCCTTATGTGCGTAGCGGGGGGCTGGGCAGCGGCTTGATGGATGCACCGGCACTGGCTTGCCTGTCGATGCTGGCGATGGCCGTGCTGTTCTGTTTGTCGGCTGGCTGGCGTGGTGCGTGGGTGCTGGTCGCCGTTGCCGTGCTGTTTCTGTTGTGGCGACGTGCCTGCATGCACCGCCTGGGCGGCATGACGGGCGATACCTGTGGTGCGCTCGCTGAACTTACCGAGGCGGTCGTGCTGGTCGTGCTGGCGGCGCCGCACTGAGCGCCGCCAGCGTCGCTATCACCAGCGATAGGCCACCTTGCCGTAGACATAGGCGCCGTTGAAGCCGAACGGCGAGAACACCGAATAGGGCAGGGTGCCGTTGTTGTCGTTGGCGGGGATCACGCGGTCCGGATAGGTGTTGAACACGTTGTCCGCGCCGAGGCTGAAGGTCCAGCGATCCAGGTTGTAGTTCACTGCCAGATCCAGCAGCCACTTGCTGCCGAAGGTCTGGTCGAACTGCGCGCTGGTCGAGTTGTACGAGGTGAACTTGCCGTAGCGGGTCAGGGTGCCGCTCACGCTCCAGCGATCAATGCTGTACAGGCCGTTGAGGATCAGCTTGCTGCGCGGCGTGGTATCGGCGAGCAGGCCGTACTGATCGCGGCGGTCGATGCGCTTGAGGTTGAGGCCCAGCGTGCTGAGGATCGCCGGGTTCGCCTTGACGTCGGTGACCTTGTTCTTGTTGTAGTTGTAGCTGAGCGTGGTCTGCAACGTGCCGGCGTTGCCGAGGTCGAAGCGGTAGCTGCCGACCAGGTCCACGCCGCGCGTGCGTGTGTTCACCGCATTGGTGAAGTAAGCGATGCCGCTGTAGTTGAGATCGGTGACGCCGTTGGCGACCAGGTAGTTATGCACCTTGGCCGAGTTGGTGGCCAGGTTGCTGGACAGCACGATGCGGTTGTCGATAGTGATCTGGTACAGGTCGACGCTGATGTTCAGCGGATCGATCGGGTTCCACACCGCGCCTACCGTGTAGTTATGCGACTTCTCCGGCTTCAGCGCCTGGCCGCCGAGCAGCGTGGCCACCTGGCTGGTGGAAGGCACGATGCCGGTGTTGTAGATGCCGGGCGGCAGCCCCAGCGAGTTGCCGGCGCCGAAGAACAGCGACGAGATATACGAGTAGTTTTGCTGGGCCAGCGACGGCGCGCGGAAACCGGTCGACGCGCTGGCGCGCAGGGCGAAGCGGTCGGTGAAGTCGTAGCGGCCGGCCAGTGCGCCTGACGTGGTGCTGCCGAAGTCCGAGTAGTCCTCGTGCCGCACCGAGAGCGAGGTGCCCAGCTTATCGGTGAGGTTGGTTTCCAGGCTGATGTATTCGGCCACGTCATGACGCGCATGCGCGCCGGCGTTGGCCGGCTGGAAGCCGCCGAAGCCCTGCGCACCGCCGGACACGCCGGAGGTGCCGGTGTAGTACGAAGGCAGATCGCCCGCGACGATCTTGTAGGTCTGGCGCAGGTATTCCGCACCGAACGCGAGCGTCACCGGATTCGGCAGCCAGCTGGTAGCGAACTCCTTGGCGATGTCCACGTCGAACGCTTGCTGCGAGGCGGACAGGATGCCGTCGTGGAAACGCGTGGGGCTGTAACCAAAGTCGCGCAGGAAAGCGCGGTTCACGCTCTGCTGCGTGGCATAGGAAACACGGTTGCCGCCGTAGTTGGCGCTGACGTCCCAGCGCCAGCCGCCGCTGGTCTTGCCGCGCACGCCGAGTACTAGCGAGCGGTCGAGCGAATCCGAGTTCTCCAGCGGCAGGTAGCCGTGGGGATAGATCGATGGCACCGAGTTGCTGTTGGCCAGGTTGCGGAAGAACGCCGGCGAGGTGCTGTCGCGTTTGCTGACATGGCCGAAGGCGTACAGCTCCACCGCCGGTGTGATGTTGTACTGGCCGTTGAGGAACAGATTGTGGTCGCCGACCACGGGGTCGCCGAAGCGCTGCGTGGTGCCTTCCCAGGCGCGCGTGCGGTTGGGGCCGGCGCGGTTGGTGTAGTCCTGATGGCCGTTCTGCACGGTGAAGCGCAGCCAGCCCCGGTCGTTGTTGAGCGGCAGGGCGAAGTTGGCCGAGCCCTGCCACTGCCGGCCGTCGCCGGCTGAATACTGGCCGCCGCCGAGTTCGACCGAGCCGCCCTTGGCACCGCCCTTGAGCACGATGTTGATCACGCCCGCGATGGCATCGGAGCCGTATTGCGCCGATGCGCCGTCGCGCAGCACTTCGATGTGGTCGATGGCCGCCATCGGAATGGTGTTGAGGTCGACTGCCTGCGAGCCACGGCCGAGTACGCCGTTGGTAAGCAGGATCGCGCCAGGGTGCCAGCGCTTGCCGTTCACCAGCACCAGCACCTGGTCGGGCGACAGGCCGCGCAGCTGCGCGGGGCGCTGCGAGTCGGCGGTGTCGGCGGCCGCGGGGCGCGGGAAGGTGAGCGACGGAATGATGCGTGCGAGCGCGGTGGAGAGCTCGGTGGTGCCGGTTTCCTGCAGTACCTTGGCCGAGACCACATCGATCGGTGTCAGCGAACTGCTTTCGGTGCGATTGTCGGCGCGCGTGCCGGTGACGATGACAGGGCCGAGGTTCTTGGCCTTGTCGGCGGCGGGTGCGGGCGTGGCGTCCTGTGCGTGCGCGCCGGCCGAAAGGGCCAGCAGCAATGCGAGCGAAAGCGACGTCGGTACGATGCGGCGATGTGGTTGGTACATCCGAACTCCCCAGTGATGCTGTGATGCAGCAAAGGCAGGCTAGACCCCGCGGAGTTGTCGCGTCAATAGCCGTCTAGACGTCCAAGTGCCATGAAGTATCCTTCGGGAGGCGGTATACGGGAGTGGGTGAGGCAGTGTTTTCGGGGGTCCCCGGGGCGTTGAAATCCCGCCATCTGACTCGATAATGGCGGATTGCCGGTGTGCGCGCCGGCCTGCAAGTACTGGAGTTTCCATGCCGATCTATGAATTCGAATGCAGCGGCTGCGGCCACCGCTTCGACCGCCTGCAAAAGATGTCCGATCCCGATCCGACCGACTGTCCGGTGTGCGCGGTGCCCAAGGTGCAGCGCATGCTCAGCGCCCCGTCGTTCCGTCTGGCCGGCAGCGGCTGGTACGAGACCGACTTCAAGAAGGACGGCGACAAGAAGCGCAACCTGGCCGGTGACGCAGGAGCGGCCTCGAGCGCCGCGACACCCACTCCAGGGCCTGCTGCGGCACCCGCTCCGGCACCTGCCAGCAGCTCCGGCAGCAGCGACTGAATGATGTCCTACCGGTCGCAAGTTCGTGGCGGCCGGATCGCAAAATATTCAATTCCGGTTGCCTGAGTTCAAGTAGCGTGGTGTCACCTTCAACATGTGGTGGACGACGATGAGCGCGATGAGCAGGGGGCTGTGGGCAGTGGTGGCGGTGGCTGGCGCCAGCCTGGGTTGGATGACGCCTTCTTCCGCGCAGGCCCAATGGGGTGGTCGCGAGCCGCAGGCGGTTTACTGCGCCGGCAACGATGGCCGGCCGGCCCAGTGCCCGGTGCCGTGGCGAGGACCTTCGGACATGGTGCAGCAACTGTCGAGGACGGACTGCATCCGGGGCCGCACCTGGGGTACTGACGATGGTTCGGTCTGGGTGAACGGCGGTTGCCGCGCCAACTTCCTGCCGGCGCGCGGCGGCTGGGGCGGCGGCTGGCGGCCGGGTTGGGACAATGGCCGTCCCGATCGGGATGACGATGATCGCCCCGATGGCGGCTGGCGTCCGGGTCCGGACTGGGACCGCGAGATCCAGCTGCGCTGCGATAGCAATGGCAGCCGCTATCAGTTGTGCCAAGTCGACGTGGGTCGCAATGGACGTGTGCGTCTTATCCGCCAGATCTCTGATACCCGTTGCCGCGAGGGTGACAACTGGGGCTGGAACCGCGCTGGCGTGTGGGTGGACAACGGTTGCCGCGGCATCTTCTCGGTTGACCGGCGCTGGTAATACTTGAGGCGTGGGGAACGGGGACTAGGGAACGGGGAGCAAAAGCTCGCAGCGTGTGACGCCGTTCCCCGTTCCCCGTTCCCCGTCCTTGGCCTGCCTGTGATTGCCGGGGCTGCTACTATTCCGGGTCTTTTCCATGTCTTATGCCGCCGCGGCGGCCCGGAGTTCCAAGCGCATGCGCACGCATTACTGCGGCCTCATCGACGAGGCGCTGGTCGGCCAGACCGTCACCCTGTGCGGCTGGGTCAATACCCTTCGCCTGCAGAGCCACGTTGCCTTTGTCGACCTGCGCGACCATGAAGGGATCGCCCAGGTGGTGGTGGAGCGCGAGAACGCCGAGGCGTTCGCGGTGGCCAGCGGGATCGGCTACGAGTACTGCCTTCGCGTCACCGGCACCATCCGCAAGCGTCTGTCGGTGAACGACAAGCTCAGGACCGGCGCGGTCGAGCTGGTGGCCGACCAGGTGGAAGTGCTCAACGCCGCGAAGGACTTGCCGTTCGCGCTGCACGAGAATCCCAACGAGGACATGCGGATGACCTACCGCTACCTCGACCTGCGCCGCCCCGAGATGCAGCGCATGATGCGCACCCGCATCAAGCTGGTGCAGGCGCTGCGCCGTTACCTTGATGCGCGCGGCTTTCAGGACATCGAGACCCCGATTCTCACCAAAGCCACGCCGGAAGGCGCGCGCGACTATCTGGTGCCGAGCCGCGTGCATCCGGGCCAGTTCTATGCGCTGCCGCAGTCGCCGCAGCTGTTCAAGCAGATCCTGATGATGGCCGGTTTCGATCGCTACTATCAGATCGCCCGCTGTTTCCGCGACGAAGACTTGCGCGCCGATCGCCAGCCGGAATTCACCCAGCTCGATCTTGAGTTTGCCTTTGTCGAAGAGAAGGACGTGCAGGATTTCGTGGAGGAGCTGATCCGCCACGTGTTCAAGGAAGTGCAGGGCGTCGAACTGGCCGAGACCTTCCCGCGCATGACCTGGGCGGAAGCCATGCGCCGCTTCGGTTCCGACAAGCCGGACCTGCGCATTGCGCTGGAACTGGTTGATGTGGCTGATGCGCTGAAGCAGGTGGAGTTCAAGGTGTTCGCCGAGCCGGCCAACGATCAGGCCGGCCGCGTCGCCGCGTTGCGCCTGCCGGGTGGCGGCACGCTGACCCGCAAGGAAATCGACCAGCTCACCGAATACGTCGCCAAGTACGGTGCCAAGGGTCTGGCCTGGCTGCGCATCGATGATCTGTCCAAGGGGCGCGAAGGCATCAATTCGCCGGTGGCGAAGTTCCTCGACGACACAGCGTTGGATGCCATGCTCAAGGCGACCGGTGCGCAGACGGGCGACATGGTGTTTATCGGCGCCGGTAAGTGGAAGACGGTCACCGACTTCATGGGCGCGTTGCGCCTGAAGGTCGGCAAGGATCGTGGCCTGGTGGAAAACAGCTGGAAGCCGCTGTGGGTCACCGATTTCCCGATGTTCGAGTACGACGACGAAGAAAAGCGCTTTGTCGCCCTGCATCACCCGTTCACCGCTCCCAAGGTCGATGACATCGGCGAGTTGCGTGCGAACGCGGCGAATGCGGTGAGCCGCGGCTACGACATGGTGCTCAACGGTGCCGAGATTGGCGGTGGTTCGATCCGTATCCATCGCCCGGATATGCAGAGTGCGGTATTCGAGTTGCTGGGCATCGGTGCGGAAGAGGCCGAGATGAAGTTCGGCTTCCTGCTCAAGGCGCTGAAGTTCGGCGCGCCGCCACATGGCGGTCTGGCCTTCGGTATCGATCGTATCGCGGCGCTGATGGCCGGTACTGAGTCGATCCGCGATGTGATCGCTTTCCCCAAGACCACCAGCGCGCAGGATCTGATGACCGACGCGCCGTCGATGGTCTCGGAGCCGCAGCTGAAAGAACTGCACGTGCGGGTTGCCGCCGCGGACAAGCTTCACGGCTAAGGCGCTACGGCACCGAAGAACGGCTGGTTTTGTGACGGGCAGGCTTGCTCCTTTGGAGTGAGCCTGCCTATCGTGCTGTTCCCTTGTTTCTCTTCTTCCTCTCCGGCCTTTCGATGACCGATCACGTGATCTTGTTGCATGGCCTTTGGATGCGCGGTTTCGCGCTGGTCATGCTGCATCGCCGGCTGATGGAGGCTGGGTTCCGCGTGCATCGCTTCGACTATATGAGTGTGGCGGCGACGCAGGAGCGCATTCTCGGCCGTCTGCATGCGCGCATGCAGGAGCTGGTGCCGGATGAGGGCTCGGTGCATCTGGTGGGGCATAGCCTGGGTGGTTTGCTCGCACTGCGTGCCTGCGCGGAAGAGGCGCCGTTACCGCCAGGGCGCATCGTCTGCCTTGGTTCGCCACTGAAAGGCAGTGCCGCCGCGCGGGCGTTCGCGGATCTGGGTGGACGCGGCGGCATGGCGTTGCTGGGACACAATCGCAGCCTGCTTGAGCATGGCTTCGATCAATGGACGGGCGCGCGCGAAGTCGGTGTGATCGCGGGCCGCCTGCCGATCGGGTTGGGTGCCATGCTGGGGCCGCTCGCGGGCGAACATGACGGAACCGTGGCAGTCGCAGAGACGGAATTGCCGGGTATTGCCGATCACTGTGTGGTTGAGGCCAACCATACGGGTTTGCTGTTTTCGGCCGAAGTGGCGCGGCAGATCGCCCGGTTTTTGCAGCAGGGGCGCTTCGATCGCGTCGCTACCCCTGCGGCGAATCGCCCCGGGTGATCAATCCGCTGGAATCTGGCCGGCTTGCCAGCCCTCCGGGCGAACGGGATAAAATCCGCCCCTTGTCCGTACGCAAAGGTTCAGGAACACGCCATGGGTAGAGGCCCGTCCATCGAAGGTCGCAAGAACGCCGAAGACGCCAAGCGCGCCAAGGTGTTCACCAAGTTGATCCGCGAGATCACGGTGGCCACCCGTGCCGGCGTGGCCGACCCGGCCGCCAATCCGCGCCTGCGCGCGGCGGTGGACAAGGCGCTGTCCGCGAATATGACCAAGGACACCATCGAGCGCGCGATCAAGCGCGGCTCCGGTGCGGATGGTGGCGCGGCGGAAGAACTCCGCTACGAAGGCTACGGCCCGGGTGGCATCGCGCTGATCATCGATTGCTTCACCGACAACCAGACTCGCACCGTCGCCGACGTGCGCGCCGTGCTCAACAAGAACGGCGGCAATCTGGGCACCACCAATTCGGTGGCATTCCAGTTCACCCGCTGCGGCGAGCTGGTGTTCGCCACCGGTGGCGATGAGTCCCAGGAAGAAAAAGTGCTCGAAGCGGCGCTGGAGGCCGGCGCCGACGACGTCATCAACGAGCACGGCGAGAGCACGGTGATCTGCGCGCCGGAAAATTTCGAGTCGGTGCAGCAGGCGTTGATCCAAGCCGGCCTGCATGCCGAGCATGCGGGTGTGACGATGCGCCCGAACAATCGCGTGGCCGTGTCGCCCGAGAACGTCGAAGCCTTGCAGACCCTGCTCGATAAGCTCGATGCGCTGGACGATGTGAGCGAGGTCTCGCACAACGCGCTGCTTCCGGCCGAGGCTGCCGGCTAAGTCCTCACGGGCCGTTGCGGCCCGTGGCGAGCGCGCGCTCATGACCCGCATCATCGGCATCGACCCTGGCAGCCAGCGCACCGGCGTAGGCATCATCGAGGTCGATGCGGCCGGCAAGTTGTCCCATGTTTTTCATGGTGCGCTGGCGGTGGCCGGCGAGGCCAGTTTTCCGCTGCGCCTGAAACGCATCTTTGACGAGCTGTGTGCCATCATCGCCGCGCATCGGCCGGATGAGTGCGGCATCGAGCGTGTATTCATGGCGCGCAATGCTGATTCGGCCTTGAAACTGGGGCAGGCGAGAGGCGCCGCGATCTGTGCGGTGGTGAGCCAGGGGATCGTGGTGCACGAATACGCAGCGACGGAAGTAAAGCAGTCAGTGGTCGGCAGCGGCCGTGGCGACAAAACCCAGGTACAGCACATGGTCGGCGTGCTGCTCGGCCTCAAGGGACCGCTGCAGGCGGATGCCGCGGACGCGCTGGCCATCGCAGTAACCCATGCGCATACCCGTGCCAGCCTGGCGCGCGTGGGTATTCCGCGTACCGCGTGGAGACGCCGCCGATGATCGGTCGCCTGCGCGGCATTCTGATTTCCAAGCAGCCGCCGTGGCTGCTGGTGGAAGTGGGCGGTGTCGGCTACGAGCTGGAGGCGCCCATGTCCACCATGTACGACCTGCCGGCCACCGGTAAGGAAGTGACCCTGCTCACCCACTACGCGGTGAAGGAAGACACTGTTGCGCTGTATGGCTTTCTGCACGAAAGCGAGCGCGCGCTGTTCCGCAATCTGCAGAAGGTGAGCGGCATCGGCGCGAAGATTGCGTTGTCGGTGCTGTCCGGCGTCTCCACCAGCGATTTTGCGCGGCTGGTACAAACCGGCGACGTGGTGGCACTGACCAAGATTCCCGGCATCGGCAAGAAGACCGCCGAGCGCATGGTGGTGGAGCTGCGCGATCGCGTGGACGGCCTGGCAGTGAGTTTGCCGGGTGTTTCTTCCAAGACGAACGGCGCGCCGCTCGATCCAGCGGGCGAGGCCACCGTGGCCTTGCAACAGCTCGGCTACAAGCCGGTCGAGGTGACCCGTCTGGTGCAGAAAGTCGCCGTCGAAGGCGATAGCGCCGAATCGATCATCCGCAAGGCGCTGCGCGCCGCATTAGGGAACTGACGTGAATCCAGCCTCCATGCATGGCAGCGCCGACGCCGAGACCAAGCGACGCCTGGCCGCCCTGGCGCTGGGCGCCATTGGTGTCGTCTACGGCGACATCGGCACCAGTCCGCTGTACACCCTGCAGACCACGCTTAGTCACGATGGGATGAAGCCGACCCCGGAGAGCATCTTCGGTGTGCTGTCGCTGATTTTCTGGGCGCAGATCATCGTGGTCTCGCTCAAGTACGTGGTGTTCATCATGCGCGCCGACAACAAGGGCGAGGGCGGCATCATGGCGCTGCTCGCGCTGGCGCTGCGCAGCGCCAGGGGGGATGCGCGGATGCGCTGGATCCTGGCGATCCTTGGCATTTTCGGCGCGGCTTTGTTCTATGGCGATGGCGTGATCACGCCGGCCATCTCGGTGTTGTCCGCGGTAGAAGGTATGAAGGTGGCCGTCCCCGACTTGCCGCACTGGGTGGTGCCGGTGACATCGGTGGTGATCCTGTTCTTTTTGTTTGCCTTGCAGCGGCATGGCACCGAGCGCGTGGGCAAGCTGTTCGGCCCGGTGATGGTGATCTGGTTCGTGGTCATCGCGTTGCTTGGCGTGCGCATGATCCTGGACAACCCGCACGTGCTGCTTGCGCTGAATCCCATGTACGGCGTCAAGTTCTTCATCAGCCACGGCATGCAGGCATTCATCGCTCTCGGTGGCGTGGTGCTGGCGCTGACCGGTGCGGAGGCGCTGTACGCGGACATGGGGCATTTCGGCAAGAAGCCGATCCGCCTGGCCTGGTTCAGTTTCGTGCTGCCGGCACTGGTGCTCAACTATTTCGGCCAGGGCGCGCTGTTGCTCGACCATCCTGAAGCCATCGACAACCCGTTCTTCAAGCTGGTGCCCACGGCGCTGCTGTATCCGATGATCGGCCTGGCGACGGTGGCGACGGTGATCGCCTCGCAGGCAGTGATCTCGGGCGCGTTCTCCATGACGCGCGAGGCGATGTCGCTGGGTTACTCGATGCGCATGCCGATTGTGCATACCTCGCGCGAGATGTCTGGCCAGATCTTCGTGCCCTGGGTCAACTCCTTCCTGTTGGTGATGGTGTTGCTGGCGGTGCTGGGCTTCCGCAGCTCGGAGAATCTGAGCGCGGCCTATGGCATTGCGGTGACCGGCACGATGACGGTGACGACCATTCTCGCCCTGGTGGTAGCGCGCTATCAGTGGAAGTGGAGCCGCATCGCGGTGGCGGTGGCGGGCATTCTGCTGCTCACCATCGATCTGTCTTTCCTTGGCGCCAACCTGATCAAGATCGAGTACGGCGGCTGGTTCCCGCTGGTGCTCGGCGTGGGTGTGTTCATCGTGATGACCACCTGGCGTCGCGGACGCGAGCTGGTGGTGCGCGAGATCAAGCAGTCCGGTCTGGCGCTGGCGCCGTTTATCGAGAACGTCAGCGACCATCCGCCGTTGCGCGTGCCGGGTTCGGCGGTGTTCCTCACTGCCAACCAGCATGCTGTGCCGCACGCGCTGCTGCACAACCTCAAACACAACAAAGTGCTGCATCAGCGCAATGTGTTGCTGACGGTCGAGATGCTGGAAACGCCGGTGGCGGATGCGGACGAGCGCATTCACATCACCTCGCTCGGTCACGATTTCTACGGCCTGGAATTGCGTTTCGGTTTCGCCGAAGACCCGAATATTCCCGAGGCCCTGTCCAAATGTTCGCGCAATGGCCTGCCGTTCGACATGATGGACACCACGTTCTTCCTGTCGCGCGAAACCATCATTGCGGACGATCGCCGGCCGGGTATGGCACTGTGGCGTGACAAGCTGTTCGCCTTCATGGCCCGCAATGCGCTGCCGGCTACCGCGTTCTTCCAGATCCCCGGCAACCGGCTGATCGAGCTGGGCGCACAGGTCGAGATCTAAGCTCCTACGGGCGTCCGGCCCTGCCATAATGCGCGGCATGACCGAACACCGCATCATCACCGCCGCCGCACAGATGGACGACGAAGCCCTGGAGGCATCGATCCGTCCCAAGCGGCTCGCCGAATATCTCGGCCAGCAGGCGGTGCGCGAGCAGCTGTCGATCTATATCGAGGCGGCGAAGAAGCGGGGCGGGGCGCTGGACCATGTGCTGATCTTCGGGCCACCGGGTCTGGGCAAGACCACGCTGTCCCATGTGATCGCCAACGAGCTGGGTGTGAATGTGCGCTCGACGTCGGGCCCCGTGCTTGAGCGCGCAGGCGATCTGGCAGCGCTATTGACCAACCTTGAAGCGCACGACGTATTGTTCGTGGACGAGATCCATCGTCTGTCGCCGGTGGTGGAGGAAGTGCTCTATCCGGCGATGGAGGACTTCCAGATCGACATCATGATCGGCGAGGGGCCGGCCGCACGCTCGATCAAGCTGGACCTGCCGCCGTTCACCCTGATCGGCGCCACCACGCGTGCCGGCCTGCTCACTGCACCGTTGCGTGATCGCTTCGGCATCGTGCAGCGTCTGGAGTTCTATACGCCTGAAGAGCTGGCCGCGATCGTGCGCCGCTCGGCGCGCATCCTGGGCATCGCCTGTGATGTGGATGGCGCGCAGGAAATCGCCCGCCGTTCGCGCGGCACGCCGCGCATCGCCAACCGCCTGCTGCGCCGCGTGCGCGACTATGCGGAAGTGCGCGCGGGTGGCCATATCAACCGCGAGGCAGCGCAGGCGGCGATGGATATGTTGAAGGTCGACGCCGAAGGCTTCGATGAGTTGGACCGGCGCCTGCTGACTATCATCATCGAGAATTTCGACGGTGGCCCGGTGGGTGTGGAGTCGCTGGCGGCGGCACTGAGCGAAGACCGCGGCACCCTCGAGGACGTGGTCGAGCCTTATCTGATCCAGCAAGGTTTCCTGGTGCGCAGCGCGCGTGGCCGTATGGCCAGCGCCAAGGGATGGCGCCACCTGGGGCTGACCCCTCCGCCGCGCCAGCCGCAACCGGCCGATCTGTTCACCACGGGCGAGTCCGATGTCTGAAGCCACCCCGTTGTCCCCCCCGGACAGCTTCCGCTGGCCGGTCCGCGTGTATTGGGAAGACACCGATGCCGGCGGCGTGGTCTACCACGCCAGCTATCTGCGTTTCATGGAGCGGGCCCGCACGGAATGGCTGCGCGCGCAGGGTATCGACCAATCGGCCGTCAAGGAGGCCACCGGCCTGGCCTTCCTGGTGCGCGAGATGAAGATCGATTTCTTGCGGGCGGCCCTGCTGGACGATGAACTGAGCGTGACGGTCGAGGTCCAAGAGCGGCGCGCTGCCAGTATCCTGTTCGCCCAGACGATCAGCCGGGCCGACGGTACGGAGCTGATCCGCGCGCAGGTGCGCGTGGCATGCGTAGACATCCGTCGCATGCGCCCGGCGCAGATTCCGGCCGGGATGATTCCCGGCCTACCCCCACACAAATAACCCGCGGCGGAGAACGCTCAAGCAATGAACGGTGGACTGAACATTTTCAAGCTCGTCGCGGAAGCGAGCATCCTGGTGCAGCTCGTGATGCTCGTACTGCTGGTGTTCTCCTTCCTGTCGTGGGTGATCATCATCCGCAAGCACCAGCAGTTGCGCACCGCGATGGACGAGGCCGAGGGCTTCGAGGAGCGCTTCTGGTCCGGTGCCGATCTCGCCCAGCTCTTTCGCGAGGTGAGCAACCGAGGCGCCACCGGCGGCGGCATGGAGACGGTGTTCGAATCCGGCTTCCGCGAGTTCGCCCGCCAGCGCCAGCGCAAGACGCATGACATGCGTGTGGTGATCGAAGGTTCCGAGCGTGCCATGCGCGTGGCCGGCACCCGCGAGATCGGTCGCCTCGAGCGCAACCTCGAGTTCCTCGCCAACGTGGGTTCGATCAGTCCTTATGTGGGTCTGTTCGGCACCGTGATCGGCATCATGGGCGCCTTCCAGGGTCTGGGCGAAATGAAGGACGTGACCATCGCCGTGGTCGCGCCGCACATCTCCGAAGCGCTGATCGCTACCGCCATGGGCCTGTTCGCCGCGATCCCGGCAGTGTGGGCGTACAACCGCTTCGCCAACAAGGTCGACCGCGTGGCCTCGCGCTACGAGGTGTTCCAGGAGGAGTTCTCCTCGGTGCTGCAGCGTCAGATCCAGACCGACGACGCGACGGCCTGAGGGCATGGCGATGCGTAGCTCCATGCGCCACAAGCGCTTCAAGCTCAAGTCCGAGATCAACGTCGTTCCCTATATCGACGTGATGCTGGTGCTGCTGATCATTTTCATGGTCACCGCGCCCATGATGAATCTCGGCGTCGATATCCAATTGCCGCAGACCCAGGCCAAGTCGCTGAAGGACAAGAAGGACCCGATCGTGGTCTCCGTCGATGAAGCCGGCCAGATCTACCTCAGCGCGGAAGGGTCCAAGCGTGAGCCGGTCAGCGCCGACGACTTCAAGGCGCGCATCACCGCCTATCAGAAGGCGAACCCGGAGCTGCAGGTGTTGGTGGCCGGCGACGAGCGAGCCAACTACGGCAAGGTATATCTGATCCTGCCGATCCTGCAGGAGGCCGGGGTGTCCAAGATCGGCCTGATGAGCCAGCCCGAGTCGAGCGGGAAGCATGGACGACCGTAAGGGCACGCCTAAGGCGGTCATTCTTTCCGCCGTTCTCCATCTAGGCATCGTCGCCTTCCTGGCTTTGGCGATTGTGCCGTGCTCGTTCTACGAGAGTCTGTTTGAGACCCTGCATCTGCCGGCGGGCTGGAATCCGATTGCCTGCGCCAAACCATTGGAGCTGCCGGGCCAGATCATCGAGGCCACTCTGATCGGCCCCACAGGTGCACCGCCGCCGAAGGCCCAGAAGGCCAAGCCGGTGCCGGATTCCACTCCACCTCCGCCTACCGTGCCGCCGCCGACACCGCAGGAACAAGCGCCGGTAGTGAAGACCTTGCCGCCTCCACCCGAGCATCCGGACACCAAGGATCAGGAGAAGGTGGTGGCCGACGCCTTGCAGAAGGCCGAGGACGCCAAGCGCGAGCAGGAAGAAAAGCAACGCCAGCGCCAGTCCGAGCTGGACGCCCAGGCGGCCAAGCAGAAGCAAGAGAAGCAAAAGCTTGATGAGCTGTTCGCCAAAATGGACGCGGCCGCCTCGCAGCGCTCGAAACTGGAGAACAAGGCCAAGCAGGCCAAGCAGCAGATGGAAGAGCTCAAGAACGCCCAGGACAACGGCGAAGCCAACCTGCCGAATGCTGACCAGCGCCAGACCGGCACCAATGGTCCGGACAGCCTGCTGGCGCAATACCAGGCCGCAATTCAGAACGCTGTCACCCAGAATTGGCTTCGCCCGGATAACATGCCGAGCACACCGTGCGTGGTGCATATCGTCCAGTTGCCGGGCGGCGACGTCATGAGCGCCAAGGTCGATTCAGCCTGCCCCTACGATGATGCCGGCAAGCGCTCTATCGAGAACGCCGTGCTGCGCGCTCAGCCCCTGCCTTACAAGGGCTTCGAGAGCGTGTTCAAACGCAATATTGATTTCACCTTCAGGCCGCAGTGATCAGCCCATGCGCAAATTGAGCTCTGTCTTCGCATCCGTCCTGCTGTCCGTATCGGCCCTGTTTGCCGGTACGGCCGCAGCCCAATCGCTCAACGTCGACATCGTCGGTGGCCTCAAAACCGCCACCCCGATCGCCGTGGTGCCGTTCGCCCAGGCGGGCGGGGCGCCGCTGCCGACCGACGTGGCCGACGTCATCCGCAACGATTTCAATCGCTCGGGCAAATTCCGCTCGCTGGCGAAGAGCGAGATTGTCGAGACCCCGTCCAAGGGCTCGGACATCAAGTTCCCCACCTGGCGTCTGCTCAAGCAGGACTTCCTCACCATCGGCCGCATCAGCGATGCCGGCGGCGGCATGCTGCGCGTCGAGTACGAGCTGTGGGACGTCAACAAGCAGCAGAGCATGCTGGCCCAGGCGTTCACCGCTCCGGCCGGTGACCTGCGCGGCGTAGCTCATCAGATCGCCGACCAGATCTACGAAAAGATCACCGGCGTGCGCGGTGCGTTCTGGACGCGCATCGCCTATATCACCGCAGTCGGCCTGGGTAACAACACGACCTACGCGCTGATCGTGGCCGATTCGGACGGCTATAACCCGCAGGTGGTGGCCCGTTCCCGCGAGTCGCTGCTGTCGCCGCACTGGTCGCCGGATGGCAAGAAGATCGCCTACGTCTCCTTTGAGAGCGGCAACTCGGCCATCTATGTGCAGGACATCACCACCGGCTCGCGCCAGCTGGTGTCTGCCCGTCCCCGCGGCATCAACAGCGCTCCGGCCTGGTCGCCGGACGGCAGTAAGCTGGCCATCTCGCTGTCCTACTCGGGCAACCCCGAGATCTATGTGATGGATGTGGCCAGCCGCCAGGAAACCCGCCTGACCAAGACCCTCTCCATCAACACCGAGCCGGTCTGGTCGCCGGATGGCCAGAGCATCTACTTCACCTCGGATCGCTCGGGCCGCCCGCAGATCTACCAGACGCCCGCCTCGGGCGGCGGTGCCACCCGCATCAGCTTCCAGGGTCAGAACAACTTGAGCGCCGACGTCAGCTACGACGGCAAGCAGATCGCCATGGTGCAGGGCAACGGGAACGTGTATCGTATTGCGGTCATGGACCGCAGTCTGGGTGGGCAGGTGCGCTTCCTCTCGCCGGGCCCGATTGACGAGTCCCCGAGCTTCGCACCCAATGCAAGCATGCTGTTGTACGCCGCAACCGAAGGACGTCGCGGTGTTTTGTATGCCGTCTCGGCCGACGGTCAGGTTCGCCAGCGCCTCGTACTTTCCGATGGTGACGTGCGCGAACCGTCCTGGGGTCCGTACCGGCAGCGATGATTTTTGTGGCTGCGGCGCGTGAGCGTCGCGGCCGGACGATTAGGGTCGACAGATGGGCCTTGGCCTGGCTGTCGGTCCGGTCACCGACCGGGCTTCGCGGCCCTGGCTGGTGAGGCCGGCAGGGCAGAGCAGCGCGCTGCCGGCGCCAAGGTGTCAAAATAACAGCCGGTCCACCGGCGATCACTGTCCTGTAACCGCAATCGTTATTGACTGTCGGAACTCAAACCCGTTTGAAGGAACGTCCACCATGAATAAGACCGTTCGCGTCGCTCTGGTCGCCCTGCTCTGTGTTGGCGCGGCCGCTTGCTCCAAGAAGCAGGAAGTCAAGCCGCAGCCGCAGGCTGAGCAGACCCCTGTGACCGAAGCCCCGGCCACTGGCGCCGGCAAGTACACCCCGGAAGATCTGGACCGTGACGCATGCCTGCGTCAGCGCGTCGTCTACTTCGACTTCGACAAGACCGAGATCAAGCCGGAGTTCCAGCAGATCATGGCTTGCCACGCCAAGTACCTGCAGGACCGCCCGACCGCCCAGATCCGTCTGGAAGGCAACACGGACGAGCGCGGCACCCGTGAGTACAACCTGGGCCTCGGCGAGCGCCGCGGCAACGCTGTCTCCAGCGCCCTGACCGCCGCCGGCGGTTCGGCCAGCCAGCTCAACGTGATCAGCTACGGCAAAGAGAAGCCGGTGTGCCGCGAGCACAACGAGGACTGCTGGAGCAAGAACCGTCGCGTCGAGATCGTCTACACGGCGAAGTAAGCATGACGAAGCGACTGGCTAACAGCTTTACAGCCAGGCTAGGCATGGCGGGCGCAATTGCGTCCGCCATGCTTTTTGCCGTTCCGGCACTGGCCCAGGATTCACGCCTCAGTCTGGCCGACCGCGTTTCGCGGCTCGAGCAGCAGGCGCAAAACCAGGATCAGGGCGGTATCGGCATGGTCAATCAGATGCAGCAACTGCAGGCGCAGGTGCAGCAGCTGCAGGGCCAGATCGAGGAACTGCAGCATCAGCTGCAGGAGGTCCAGGACAAGAACAAGGCGCAGTACGTGGATCTCGATTCACGCATCGGGCGTCTTGAAAACGGCGGTGCCGCAGGCGCCGCTGGCGGCGGCAATAACGCAGCCGCGAACCCCGGCAACCCGGCCGGCTCAGCCAATGCCAATCCGGCGCCTGCGGCACCCGCCGCGGCTGCGACAGATGCCAAGGGCAAGGGCGGCAAGCCCCCGTCCACGCCGGCTAATGCAGCACCGGCGGCCGATGCCGCAGGTGCGCAGGCCGTCTATGACGCGGCGTTCAAGTCGTTGCGCGGCGGCGACTATGTGCAGGCGTCACGCGGCTTCCGCACTTTCATCCAGCAGTACCCGGACAGCCCGTTGACGCCGAACGCGTATTACTGGCTGGGCGAGTCCTACTATGTGACCATGAACTACCCGGTTGCGCTCGAGGCTTTCCAGCGCCTGCTCAGCCAGTTCCCGCAGAGCGACAAGGCGCCCGACGCCATGCTCAAGCTCGGCTACAGCCAGCTCGAACTGAAGCAGGGCGATGCGGGCAAGGCGACGCTGAAGTCGGTAACCACCAAGTATCCGGGTTCCAAGGCTGCCAGCCTGGCCCAGGAGCGCCTGCGCCGCCTGCAGCTGCAGCCGGCCAACTGAGGTGTGAGAGTCTGCTCCATGCTTCCCCATAGCCCGCGTTGCTCGCGTGCGCCCGGCAGGGAATGGTGTGTGGCGCAATGCCTGACTGGCTGTCAGGTCAAGCCGCGCGGCGCTTCCTGCCGGGCGCACGTGAGCAACCCTGCGGGCCGGGTCTGTTTGCCCGCATGCCGGCGTCATCACTCGGTTGTGTACGGACGTACACGCCCTCGTTCTTCCTTGCCCTGCGCGCAAACAGCTCCCGGCGCGGGCTATGGGGAAGCATGGAGCAGACTCTTGTGAGTGGCAGTAACGCGAGCGTGGCGCCAACCACGTCGACACCGGCCGTGGCCGAGCGCCTGCGCATCACCGAAATCTTCCATTCGATCCAGGGCGAGGCCGATGCGATCGGCTGGCGCACCGTGTTCGTGCGCCTCACCGGCTGCCCCTTGCGCTGCGTGTGGTGCGATACCGAGTACTCGTTCTACGGCGGCGACTGGCGCGCGATGGACGACATCCTTGCCGAGGTCGCCTCGCATGGTGCGAAGCACGTCTGCGTCACCGGCGGCGAGCCGCTGGCGCAGAAGCGTTGCCTGATCCTGCTGCAGCGCCTGTGCGATGCCGGCTATGACGTGTCGCTGGAAACCTCCGGCGCGCTGGATGTCTCCGCTGTCGATCCGCGCGTACGCAAAGTGATGGATCTGAAGGCGCCGGATTCCGGCGAGAGCAAGCGCAACCTCTGGTCGAACCTCGATCACCTGCTGCCGCACGACCAGGTAAAAGTCGTGATCGCCAGCCGCGCCGACTACGAATGGGCGCGCGATGTCGTGGCGGAACACGCCATCGACCGCCGCTGCATGGTCCTGTTCTCGCCGGTGCATGGCGCTGTACAGCCGCGCGAACTGGCCGAGTGGATCATCGAGGACAAATTGCCGGTGCGCTTCCAGTTGCAGTTGCACAAGCTGCTATGGAACGACGCGCCGGGTCATTGATGGATCATGCCTCCCGTATGCGGGAGGTATTGCTGCGCGGCGAGCCGTCGTAGCCTGTTTCACGCGCGCCGGCCTGTGTTGCCGGTGGCGCTTTCCGGCCGGTGACCGGCCTGACTCCAGTGTGGATATCACCCATGTCCGAAGCTTCTCCCCGCAAGGCCGTCATCCTCGTTTCCGGAGGCATGGATTCGGCTGTCACTATCGCCATCGCTCGCGAACAGGGTTATCAGGTGCATGCCTTGAGCGTGGCCTATGGCCAGCGCCACAGTTCCGAGCTGGAGGCCTCTGCGCGTGTTTCGCATCTGCTCGGCGCGGTGGAGCACAAGACCGTGCACGTCGATCTGCGCTCCATTGGCGGCTCCGCGCTTACCGCGGATATCGACGTGCCCGAGGAGGGCGGTGAAGGCATTCCGGTGACCTATGTGCCGGCGCGCAACACCATCATGCTGTCGATCGCGCTCGGTTGGGCCGAAGTACTCGGTTCCAGCGACATCTGGTGCGGCGTCAACGCGGTGGACTACTCCGGCTACCCGGACTGCCGCCCCGCTTTTATCGAGGCTTTCGAGCAGCTCGCCAATGTGGCGACCAAGGCCGGTGTCGAAGGGGCGGGCATCCGCATCCATGCGCCGCTGATGCGCATGAGCAAAGCCGACATCGCGCGTGAAGGACTGCGCCTGGGAGTCGATTTCGCCGAAACCGTGAGCTGCTATCAGGCCGACGCGCAAGGCCGCGCCTGTGGCCATTGCGATGCCTGCCGCCTGCGCGCGCAGGGCTTCCGCGAGGCGGGGCTGGCTGATCCCACCCGTTATGTCTGAATCACTTTGGGTTGTGTCGCAGGCCCGCAGACCTTAAAATTGCGGGCTTGGCTTGATGCCGGGTCGTTAGCTCAGTCGGTAGAGCAGTAGACTTTTAATCTATTGGTCCCGAGTTCGAATCTCGGACGACCCACCAATGCAAAGCCCGCCTGGTTTGATCCAGGCGGGCTTTTTTTTGCGCGAGCAGCAGCGCAATGTGTTGGCTTAGTGCGATCCCGCGACCAGCAGGGTGAAGCCAGTCACCGGCGCACCCTTGGCCGCTGGATTGGCCGCGACCAGATAGACGCGATGCTGCTGCGCATCGAGCGCCATGGTGCGTGCGCCCTTCTGCGTGGGTGCGTTGGCGGCGACGGTGTAGTGATCCGCGTCGTCCTGGTGCACGACAGTCAGCGTGCCTTCGCCATTGGAGCTGAAGACCTGCTTCGTCTGCGGGTCGAATGCCGCGGCATCGGGGCCCTTGCCGATCGCCAGCTTGGCGACCTGGTGACCGTCGCGCGCATCCGTCACCACCATCAGCTGGTTGTCGCATACCGAGAACAGGCGCTGGTTGGCGTCGTCGAAGGCCAGGCCACTGGGCGAGTCGCAAGGTGCCAGCGGCCAGGTATGCGCGACCTTGCCGGCTTTCAGGTCGACGTGCACCAGCTGGCTGGTGTCTTCCAGATTCACATACAGATTGCCTTTGCCATCGGTCACCGCGAATTCCGGCTTGCCGGACAGGGCGATGGTGGTCAGCTCCTTGCCCGCGGCAGGATCGATCACACTGATGTTGTTGCTGTGGCCATTCATGGTCAGCACGTGGCCGCCGGCGTCATCGAACACGATGGCATCCGGGTTCTTGCCGCTCACCGGAATCTGGCCGACGACTTTCAGCGCATCGAGATCGATCACGCTGACGTTGTCGCCTTTGCCATTACTGACATAACCGCGACGCCGCGCTGTCGCCAGCGCCACGCCGTGCGCGTGCTGCATGCCGGCGATCTCGCCAGTCAGTTTGCCGGTATTCGCATCCACCACCATCACGCGGTCGTTGCGGGCAATGAAGATGCGGTGCGTCGTGGGATCGAGGCTGAGGTAATCCCAGCCACCTTCACCGCCAAGCGCATAGCGCTGCTGGACGGTATAGCTGGGCGCTGGTTTGGCGGGTGTGGAGGCTGCCGAGCCGATAGCGGGCAGCAGAGCGGAAAGGACGGCGAGCATGACGGGAGAGGCTTTCATCGCGGGCTCCGGTGCCGGGAGGGCAGGCAAATAGGTGGCGCGGAGCATGGAGCCGGATGATTAGCGCTCGCTGTGGCTCATAGGGGCCCTAGCTTGCGTGTCGCCAGATTGGGGTGGGTTTGCGGCCACGCGGAGCACGGCTGCGTTCGGCGGCTGGCGCTTCCGGCAGATCGAACCAGAAGGTGCTGCCGCGGCCAGGTTCGGAGCGAAGGCCGATGCGGGTGCCGAGCAGGCGCGCCAGCCGGTCGCCGATGGCCAGGCCCAATCCGTAGCCATCGCGGCGCAGTGCTTCGGCAGCCGGGAGTTGCACGAATTCCTCGAAGATCTGTTGTTGCTGATCGGAGGCGATGCCGGGGCCGTTGTCGCGGACCTCGATGCGTATCGATTGGCCGCGACGCCGTGCCGCAATCAACACGCGTCCCAGAGGCGCATTGGCGATGGCGTTGCTGGCGAGTTGCAGCAGCAGGTTGGCCGCGAGTTCCGCATCGCCGTGCAGATGATGGCGGCTGTCATGCCAGACCACCGTTGCGCCGTGGCGCGAGGCTTCCTCGTTGAGCCACTGACGGTCGTGCAGGAACAGTTCGGTGACACTGAACTCCACCGGCTTCACCGTTACCACACCGGCATCCAGTCGCGACATTTCCAGCAGCGCATCAAGCAGCCGGGTCATCGAGGCGATGCTGGTGCGCATGTGTGCCAGCAACGCTTGCTGGTCGGTATCGGTACTGGGATGCAGGTTCGCAGTGAACAGCTGCAGGGCTTGCAGCGGCTGGCGGAAATGATGGTTCACCAACGCGATGAAACGCGCCTTGCTGCGCGTCGCTGCCTGGTTCTGGTGCGTGGCATTGCCCATCTCCTCAGAAGAGTCGAGCGCGAGTGCCGTCTGCTCGCGTCGCCCGGCCAGTATCGGCAACGCCTGCTCGATGCGCGCGAATGCTTCCGGCAGTCCGGCGCTGCTGGCTGGCAGGGGGAGCCCATCCAGGCAGGCATCGAGCATGCCTTGCACTTTCAGCAAAGGCTGAGTGACCTGACGGCGCAGCGTCCAGCGCGCTATCCATGCCAGCAGCAGGATGCCCGCGGCGCACAGCGCACCCAACAGCCAGGTAATGGCCTGCGCGCGGCGCAAGGGCTGCAAGTCGGCTTGCATGGTCAGGGTGGGACGGCCGCCGTCGATCGCGGAAAGGACGCGCCGGTAATTACCGGCGCGCTGATCCGCCACCGGCTGGCCACTGCTCCAGTGGCGTCCGTTCGGATGCTGCAATTCGACGTGGCGCAGGCCACCTTCGCGCAGGGCTGCGTCAAGCAGGGGTTGTGGTGCGTCGATGCTGGCCGCGATCGTTCCGGCCAACTGCTCGATGCGCGAGGCGAGCTGGGCATCCAGGCGTTCGCCCTGCACGTTGGCGACCTGTGCGGTCAGGGCCAGCACCAGGGCCAGCGCGGCGAGCGTCACCGGCAATACCGCATCGAGAAACAGGCGGTTGAGGAGCTTGATCCGCGGATCCATGCGTTCAGCCTCCCGGCAGGTGTCGCGAGGCGGCCGTCCCGGTGGGCGTTGCGGGCAAGTCGGGTCGATGCAAGATGACGGCACAAGTTTTCGGCATGACGCTGCCTGGCTGTCGTTGCGAGTAGGGCGCGCAAGCGCTGTCTGCCGTCCCTGGCACTTTGCATGCACTTATCTATGCATGCACTCTAGGAGAGTCCGCGCGGAGGTTCGATACGCTCTTTGAACTAGCTATCTCGGATATAGAACGAATGGACTACATAGGGCTGTTCAAGGCATCCGCGGGATGCCGCGGGCCCGCATGACGCCGTCACGTTTTGTCGCTACCTTGAGCGGCCTGCGGCCCGGCATGGGCCGCCCGCATCGTCACCAGGGAGATCGCCATGTCCGTTCGTTTCCGCCCGCTGCTTGTCCTGTCCATATTCTGTCTCGCCGGTACCGCACTGGCGGTCGAACTTCCGTCCAACCTGCCCAAGCGCAAGCCCGGCCTGTGGGAAATGCAGATGAGTGGCATGGGCGGCCAGCCGCAGATTATGAAGCTGTGCGTTGACGAGGCGACCGATCAGACCATGTACCAGATGGGCGCCCAGATGAGCGGCTCGATGTGCAGCAAGTACGAGCTCAGTGTAAAGGGCAACACGGTGCTCGCGGACGGTGTGTGTTCGATGCCGGGCCCACAGGGAAACATCACCATGACCAGCCACAGCGAGACCCGCTTCGACGGCAACACCTCGTACAAGACCGACGGTCACATCAAGTACGACCCCGCCGTGATGGGGCGCTCCGAAGCCACAGTGACCAGCACCGGTCGCTGGGTCGGCGCCTGCGCCGCCGGACAGAAACCCGGCGACATGGTCATGCCGAACGGCACGGTGATGAACATCAAGGACATGGGCGGCAAGTAAGCCGCGCCGGCCAGCATGGGTGACGATGCGGACCATCGTCACCCGCGCGCGACATCACGGCCGCGCTTCGTAAATCAGGTTGAATGGCGTCTCGGTGGCGCGCCGGAAATGTCGGAAGCCGCCCTCGGTCACCACGTTGCGCATGCGCGCCTCGCCTGCCTGGGCGCCCAGGCACAGGCCTACTTCCTGCGCGCGCGAGGCCGGCGTGCAGATCATGGTGGAGGCGGAATAGAACACGCGTCCCACCGGATTGAGATTGTCCTGCAGTGCGTCGTTGGCGAACGGCTCGACGATCATCCAGGTGCCGTCCGGCTTCAGCGAATCGAGCACATGGCGCGACGCGCCGACCGGGTCGCCCATGTCGTGCAGGCAATCGAATACCGCCACGAAGTCATAGTCCTTGCCCGGATAGGTCTTGGCCGCCGCCACTTCAAAGCGCACGCGGTCGGCGACACCCGCCCGCTCGGCGGCCCTGTTGGCCCATTCGATCGACGGCCCGTGATAGTCATAGCCGACGAAGCGCGAGGCCGGATACGCCTGTGCCATCAGCAGGGTCGAGGCGCCGTGGCCGCAGCCGACATCGGCGACTGTCGCGCCAGCCTTTAGCCTGGCCTCGACGCCGTCCAGAGCCGGTATCCATTCCGATACCAGGTGCGCGGCATAGCCCGGGCGGAAGAATTTCTCGGTGCCATGGAACAGCCAGGCGTCGTGCTGATGCCAGCCGTAGCCGGCGCCGGTGCGGAAGGCATCGATCAGCTGCGGCACTGATTTCAGTGCACCCAATGAAGCGAGAAACGCACCGGGAAGGTACGCCGGGCTGTTTTCGTCGGCGAGCGCGAACGCCTGTTCTTCGCTGAGGCTGAACTGCTGCGTTGCGGGGTCATACATGGCGTAGCCGCTGGCGGCCTGCGCGCTGAGCCACTCGCGCACATAGCGTTCGTCGGTCTGTGTTTTGCTGGCCAGTTCGGCCGGTGTCATGGGGTGTTCGGCGAGTGCCTTGTATAGCCCGAGCGACTCGCCGATAACCACCGTGCCGGCGTGTAGCGAAGCGCCGAAGTCCTGTACGAACTTGCCGACAAAGTCGTTGAGCTTGTTCATGTCCAAAGCCATGGCAGTCTCCTGCGTCGTGAGGGGCGCTGAGCATCCTTTCCCGGCAGGGTGCATGCGTGGCTAGGGGCGGCGATCACGGGTCACGCGGAATGAGGATGATTGATCCGATCAAGCCGCGGTGCCATACCACCGAAGCGCTATGCATCAGACCGGCAAGTGTTGCTCACGGCTGTGGTGACGCGATCAGCTGGTGCACCATCGTCTCGTGATCGCTGTCGAGTTTCTTCAGGCGTGCATTGAGTGCCGCCTCGTTGACCCATTGCGCACTGAGCGCACGGCGACGTTCCAGCGTGTAGGCCATGTCGGCGAAGGGCACCAGGGTTTCGTTGCCGGCGGGTGCAAAGCCGCTGATGTCGTGGATCAGTTTGAGCTTGGCCCGTTCCGCTGCGGCGTTCTTGCCTTTGGCATAAGTGGTGATGAAGCTGGTGACGTGCTGGCGCAGTTCCGGCGCAAGGTCGGTGCGTATGATCACCACTGCATGAGGAATCAGGCTGGACGTCCACAGGATCCGCAGCCGCGCGTACTGCTCGGGGAAATGGATGGCGAAGCGTTCCAGGTCGGCGGTGTTGTTGGTGGCGATGTCGGCTTCCTTGTTCGCCACCGCTAGCGCGTTGTTCTGATGGTTGTCCACCGTGACGCTGGCAAAGAAGGTGTCCGAATCCAGCTTGCGGTTGGCGAACAGTTGAGTTTCCGGCACCACGTAACCGGATACGGACAACGCCTCGCCGCGCGCATAGCGCCAGTGCCCGGCACGCCGGAAGACGTCGTCCAGGCTGTGGATGGGCGAGTTCTTTTCCACCAGCAAGACGGAGTAGTAGCCGCGCGAGCTGTCGCCGCGGGTCAGTTGGGCGATGACCTGCATCTGATCGCGGGCCACGGCGTCGAGCGCGAGCTTGCCGGAGACAAACGCCAGGTCAATGCGATTCTCAGTCAGTGCCTGAGCCAGGCCCTCATAGGTGCTGACTGAAACGCTGCGCACCGGGCGGTGCAGGGCACGCCCCATGTCGTCCAGCAAAGGGCGCCATGCTTCCAGCGATTCGGAAGGCCCGCCGATAGGCAGGATGCCGAAGGTCAGCGGACGCTCGCTGCCGGGCGTCGCGGCCCGCACGGTCCAGCCGGGCAGGACCAGCAGCACGGCCAGCAGTACGCGCAAGACCAGCCCCAGCGCACCTGTCGATGCGCGACGGCACCTGACGTCGGCGGCCCATCCCCTGCACACAGCTTCGTCTCCCCGGATGGCTGGCGAAGCATACGCCATGTGCACCATGGAGAAGGTGCCGCGGGATGAGTTTTGCGCGTTGCGAACGATGGCCATCCTGGCCTGGGCCAGCATTCCTAGATGCCGCTGATGCGGCGGGAGGCGACCACCGCCTCGACCCGGTTGCGCACGTTGAGCGCGCGGAAAATTGCGGCCAGATGGATTTTCACTGTGCCTTCACTGATGCCCAGATCGCGGGCGATCAGCTTGTTGGGTTTGCCCTGCGAAAGCAGCCGCAACACATCGATCTGGCGTTCGGTGAGCAGCTTGCGCAGGCGCTCTTCCAGCGAGCGCGAGGCTTCCGCGAGCGTGCCGCCAAAGCTGGACGGCGCCTGCGTGGCCACGTGGTTTTCTTCCAGCATCATCGGTGGCACATAGGTGCCGCCGGAAAGCACCAGGCGCACGGCGGAAAGCATCACTTCGGGCGAATAGGCTTTGGGAATGAAGCCATGGGCGCCCATCCCCAGCAGTTCTTTCATCAGCGTCGGCTCCTCCGAGCCGGACAGCACGATCACCCGCAGCCGCGGCAGGGTCTCGATGATCTCGGCCAGATGCGCCGTGCCGTGTCCACCCGGCATAGCCAGGTCGACCAGGGCCAGGTCAAAGCTATCGGCTTCGTCGCCGTGAATGAGGCGGCGCAGCTCGTCCACATCCATCGCTTCCGCGAACTCGGTGTCCGGCCCAAGCTCGGCGAGCTTGAGCTTGACCCCTTCAACGATCAGCCGATGGTCGTCCGCGATCAGTATCCGCATGTCGCTCCCCAGTGCGTCCGCACAGATCCTCTGTTGCGGTATGCGCCACGGCAACATAGTCCGGGCAAGAGCCCACGGCAACAGGGCGGGGGCTTTCCATACGGCCTAGGCTCTAGGTGATAGGGAGGCCGTGATGCTCAGACCTCGTGTTTGGCGGCGTTCCACACCGTCACCATCGCTTCGCGCAGCTGTTCCGGCGATACCGGCTTGTAGAGCACCGGGATCTTGGCCGCCATGATTTCGCGTAGCCGGTCGCTGCGTGTTTCGCCGGTGATCAACAGGCGGGGGAAGGGCTCGGCGCCGTCGCGCAGGAAATGCCGGTCCAGGGCGGCCAGTACTTCCAGGCCGCTTTCGTTGTCGCGCAAGCGCAGGTCCGAGATCACGATGTCCGGCGGTTGCGACCACGATTCCACCGCTTCCAGCGCCTGAGTGCGGTCCTCCGCCACAGCCACGTCGCAGCCCCAGCCGCGCAGCAGATAGCGGATGCCGGAAAGAATGGCCGGCTCGTCGTCGATCACCAGCACACGCATGCCGGTGACATCCAGTGTTGCCGGGTCCACTTCGGTTTGCTGCGGATGCTGTGGCGGCACTTCCGGTAGGTGGAAGCTGAAAACACTGCCACGTCCCGGCGTGGACTTCAGTTGCACGCGCGTGTCCAGCAATTCCGCCAGACGCTGCACCGTGGCGAGACCCAGCCCGAGGCCGCGGCGCGGGCCGGAATCGTGCTCGCCGGTGCCATGGCAATCGACGCGATAGAACTCATCGAACACGCGCGCCTGATGCTCGGGCTCGATCCCGCTGCCGGTGTCCCACACGTCCACCCGCACCGTTCCGTCCAGCCGATGCCGCGCGACAACCAGCACGCCGCCCTGGCGGGTATAGCGCAAAGCGTTGCTGACCAGGTTGTTGAGGATGCGCGCCAGCATGGTGCGGTCACTGCGCACCCACAGATGGGTAGCGCGCATCACCAGGCGCAGCCCGTGTTGCTCGGCGATCATGCGGAAATTGCGGCTGACTTCTTCGAACACATGGTCGAGCGAAAACTCGCTGATCTCGATCTGCATCGCGCCGGTTTCCAGTCGCGACAGATCCAGTAGTTCGCTGAAGAGATGATCCAGCGCTTCCACACATTCCTGGATATGCGCGATGCGATCGAGCCGCACCGGATCGCGTTCGTCCACCGCCAGCGACGAGGAAAACAGCGTGAGCGCGTACAGCGGCTGGCGCAGGTCGTGCGAGGCGGCAGCCAGGAAACGTGCCTTCGCCACGCTGGCCGCTTCCAGTGCGGCGTTCTTGCGCGCCAGTTCTACGGTGGCGTGCTCGATTTCCTGTTCCATGCCGCGCTGCACGTCGTACAGCGCCGAGGCGGCGGCATTGAAGCCGCGCTGCAGTTCGCCGATTTCGCTCTGGTCGGTGACCTCCACTTCCACCTTGCGGTCGCCACGTCCGAGCTGATGCACGGCGCCGGCGAGGCGGCGTAGCGGTGCGCTGATCCAGTGCGCGGCCTGCCAACCGATCACGCCAGCGATGAACAGGCTGAGCGCGAGCGCGATCAACGCATTGCGCAGACTGGCGCGCTGCGCGGCGATAGCCTCGCTCATGCTCACATCGACCAGCACTGAGCCGATCGTCGGCTGCAATGGCTGGTCGCTGTCCTTCACGTCGTGCACCACCGTCAATACGTCGCTGGGGCGCCTGCTGATGCTGCCGCGACTGTCGGCCAGGATCTCGCCGTCGCTGGCGCGGATCTGCACGTGGGCGACGTGCGGCAACTCGCTGATCGATTCCGCGATGCGCTTTATGTCGCGCCGCTGCATGTCGCGGATCGGATCGACCGAGATGGAGGCGGCCTGCGTGGCGATGGCGTCGGCAGTGCTCTGCGCCATGCTGCGCAGGCTGTTCAACTGATAGCGGGTGAGCATGATCACCAGCAGCGCAGCGGTGACCAGCGTAGGCACAAGGGCGATGAAGGCAAGGCGCTGCATCAGCGATGTGCGCCGCCACAAACGTATCGCCCACGAGTTCACCCCTGCACCCATCGGCCCTCATCCCCTTGCGGCGCATCTTGCTCCGGCGATGGGGAGCCTAGCGCGAAAAGGGGTGGGGGGGAGCTAGGCCATACGGGTTGTGGCGGGGCTTGCGCCCTCTGTCTTTGGGGCGAGGGTTCGGCCCTTGCGTTATGTCTCCTACTCGTCATCCCTGTGTAGGCAGGAGGCGCTTTACAACAGCGAAGCTGGTCATCCAGTGGCGCAGTGGCGTTGTCGCTCGGTTGTTGCGTCTGCGTGCCCTGGCTCGCCTGCGGCGGGCTTCCGAACCGCTGCCGCGGTCCGGGTCACTTTCTCTTTGCTGGCCCAAAGAGAAAGTAACCAAAGAGAAATGGCCTGAGAGCAGGCGGCGTGCTTTGTAGCTACGCATCTTCCAGTGTCAGACCTCGGAATGATTTTCTTCGGGGCCTGATAGTCCACTCCTCGGCGCCGCGCAACTGCTCCCTCTCCCCTCCGGGGAGAGGGCTGGGGTGAGGGGTGGGTGCTCGGGATGGCGCGGCTACTTGGTGTCGTTGTCCCGCAACCCACTCATCCTGCGCTTGCGCGTTATCCGCTCGATCAGCAGGGGGAGCAGGGCAAGCAGGCCGATGGCGCCGAGGGGGAGCAGGATTTGCCGTTGCATCAGCAGGGAGGCTTCGAAGTGGCCGCTGGTGCGGGCGAGGGCTTCGCCGAGGCCGGCGCCGATGGAGGTTTCGAAGATCAGGGCGACGGTGCCGCCGAGCCAGCTGGCGCCAAGGAAGAGCCACAACGGGCAACGCAGCCAGGCGAGGCAGACGGTGATGAGGCCGAAGGGGGCGACGGGAACGAAGCGGAGGAACAGGGTGTAGGCGACGGGGTGACGTTCGAAGCCGTGGTGCAGGCGGTCGACGAAGGCGGGTGGGTGTTTGCTGCCAGCGCCGAAGGCGTAGCGGCTCGCCAGGAACAGGATCAGGGTGCCCAAGGTCAGGCCGATGGAGGCGTAGATGGTGCCTTCCACGGCGCCGAAGGCGAAGCCGCCGGCGAGGATGATCACCACCGTGCCGGGGATGCCAGTGGACATGGCCAGGGTGAGCAGGCCGATGAAGGCGATGCGGCTGAGCCAGGGGCTATCGGCGATCTGGGCCTGAAGTTGCGCCTGGTGCCGCACCAGTTGTTCCGGGTGCAGCTGATCGAGCGCGCCGGATGCGAACAGCACGATGCCGGCGAGTGCCAGCAGGAGCAGTGGCAGCGCGGCGCGCAGTCGGCTCAATAGCTTTGGCCGCGGGCGCCGTAGGTGGCCAGCACGCTGCGCGCCTGCTCACGCAAGATATCGCGGCGCACCGTGATGCCACGGCGTTCCAGTTCGCCGATCCAGTCGGCCGGCAGCGGGCCCTCGTCGAACTCGGTGAGTTCTTCCACGTCCTCGGCGCGCGCGCCGATCAGTAGTTCGTCCACGCCGGCCCACACAGTGGCGCCATAGCACTGGCAGCAGGGCTGTGCGCTGGTGGCCAGGCTGTAGCGGCCGCCGTCGGCGTTGATGCGGAAGCTGGCAAGGCGCTGCTGCGCACTCATGTACGCCATCATCTCCGCGTGCGCCACCGAGCAGGTCTGCGGCACCACGCGATTCACGCCGACCGATACGAGGCGCCCTTCCGCATTGAACACGGCCGCGCCGAATGGACCGCCATGGCTGTGTTCGATGTTATGGCTCGACAGCATGATCGCCAGGCCGACGCGTTCTTCATCGGTGACGTAGCGTTTGCTGGTGTCGACGATATCGCCAAGCCATGGTGGCAGGGTGAGATGGATCTGCAACGGCAGCAGCATGCGTAGAGCCTCTTTATGGTCTCCCCGTGGCCCGCGCCGGGATCTGTTTGCGCGCAGGCCAAGGAAGAACGAAGGAGTGTACGTCCGTACACGACTGAGTGATGACGCCGGCCTGTGGGCAAACAGACCCGGCCCGGAGGGTTGCTGTTGAGTGGCCGCCATGCGGCAGCGCGCGGCTTGACCTGGCAGCCAGCCAGGCGCTGCGCCACGCGCTACCACCTGACAGCCACTCAACAGCAACGCGGGCCACGGGGAGACCATAAAGAGGCTCTTACCCTCCTTGCTTGGCCCAGGTATCGCGCAACGTCACGGTGCGGTTGAACACGGGTTTGTCCGCGCGATGCTCGATGCGGTCCGCCACAAAGTAACCCAGGCGCTCGAACTGGAAGCGCTGCTCAGGCGCCGCGACGGCCGCGGCCGGTTCCAGCCACGCCTGCACCACGCGCTTGGCCTCGGGGTTGATGTGTTCGATCCAGCTCTTGCCGTCGCTCTCGTCGTCCGGCGCTGCCACATTGAACAGGCGGTCGTAGATGCGCACTTCGGTGGCGACACCATGGCGCGCGCTGACCCAATGAATGGTGCCCTTCACCTTGCGGTCGGCGCCCGGCATGCCCTGGCGCGATTCGAGGTCCAGCGTGCAGCGCAGTTCGATCACGTTGCCGGCGGCGTCCTTGATCAGTTCCTCGCATTTCACGATGCCCACACCACGCAGGCGCACTTCGCCTTCCGGCTTGAGGCGATGGAAGCCCTTCGGCGGCACCTCGGCGAAGTCCTCGCGCTCTATCCACAGCTCGCGCGAGAACGGCACGTTGCGCGTGCCGAAGCTCTCATCCTTCGGATGGTTGGAGAACACCAGCGATTCTTCGTGATCTTCCGGCAGGTTGGTGATCACCAGCTTGAGCGGATCGAGCACCGCCATGCGGCGCGGCGCGCTGGTGTCGAGATCCTCGCGTACGCAGTTCTCGAAGATGGCGTAGTCGATCACGCTGTTCTGCTTGCTGACGCCCAGGCGCTCGATCAGCAGGCGAATGCCGCCCGGCGTGAAACCGCGGCGGCGCAGGCCGCGCAGCGTGTTCATGCGCGGATCGTCCCAGCCGTCCACCAGCCCTTCGTTCACCAGCTGCGCGAGCTTGCGCTTGCTGGTGATGCAGTAGCTGAGGTTGAGGCGCGAGAACTCGATCTGCCGCGGCTTGGCCGGCTCGGTCTTGAAGCCGCCTTCACGCAGGTGCTGCCACAGCTCCGGATGGTTGACGAGGTCGACCTTGTCGACGAACCAGTCGTACAGCGGGCGATGGTCTTCGAATTCCAGCGTGCACAGCGAATGGGTGATGCCTTCCAGCGCGTCCGAGAGGCAGTGCGCGTAGTCGTACATCGGGTAGATCGGCCACGCGTCGCCGGTGTTCTGGTGGGCGATCTTGCGGATGCGGTAGATGGCCGGGTCGCGCATGTTGATGTTGCCCGACGTCATGTCGATCTTCGCGCGCAGCGTCTTGGCGCCGTCGGCGAACTCACCCTCGCGCATGCGGCGGAACAGGTCGAGGTTTGCCTCCACGCTACGCTCGCGGTGCGGAGAGTTGCGGCCCGGCGAGGTCAGGGTGCCGCGGTACTCGCGCATCTCGTCGGCGTTGAGGTCGTCCACGTAGGCGTGGCCGTCGCGGATGAGTTTGACCGCGGCGTCATAGAACACCTCGAAGTAGTCGGAGGCGTGGCGCAGGTCGTGCCAGTCGTAGCCGAGCCAGCGCACGTCGTCCTTGATGCCTTCGACGAACTCGGGGTCTTCCTTGCCCGGATTGGTGTCGTCCAGGCGCAGGTTGCACCAGCCGGTGAATTCGGCGGCGATACCGAAGTTCAGGCAGATCGCCTTGGCGTGGCCGATGTGCAGGTAGCCGTTGGGCTCGGGCGGGAAGCGCGTGCGGATCGCGTGATGCTTGCCGCTGGCCAGGTCGTCACGAATGATCTGGCGCACGAAGTCACGTTGACCCTCGGCCGGTACGGCGGTGGCGGGCGTGGTTTCGGCGGCGGGATTTTCGATCGACATCGGAACGGGACTCGCAAACGGTGGCTGAAACAGCCAAGTTTACCCTGTCCCTGTGCCCTGTCGCTTAAAGGCGCTCAGACTGTCGTGGGCTGCGTCGTGGTGCCGCCGCCGCGCCCCGACGAGGCCACGCTGACCCGGTTGCGGCCCTGCGATTTGGCCCGGTACAGGGCCACGTCGGCCTGGCGCATCCAGGCGCCGACGTCCTGGATATCCTCGCCGACCGCCGCCACGCCGAGGCTTATCGTCCACGGAATGTGCTGGCCATGCCGGTTGGGGCGGCTGTTCTCGGCCAGCAGGCGAATACGCTCGGCCACCGCGCTGGCGCGTTCCAGGTTGGTTTCCGGCAACACGATGCCGAATTCGTCGCCGCCGAGGCGGCCGGGAGTGTCCACGTCGCGCAGGCCGCGTTGCAGCAAACGGGCGAGATCGCTCAGCAGTTGGTCGCCGGCGGCGTGGCCGTAGCGGTCGTTGATCTGCTTGAAGCCATCGATATCGAGCAGGATCAGTGCGGCAGGGCGCTGGTTGCGCTGATAACGCAGCCATTCGCCGCCGGCGGCTTCCAGCCAGTGATTGCGGTTGCACAGGCCGGTGAGGGCGTCGGTGCGGCTGAGCTGGTCAAGCTGGCGGTTCTGCTGGCGCACGCGCTGGGCCAGCGAGTAGTTCACCAGGCTCATCCACACCGGATAGACCAGCAGCATCGGCAGGCAGGCGACCACGTTGAGCATGGTGCTGGCGGGTTGCAGGCGAAAGCCGTTGATCCACCAGGTCGCCAGGCACACCGCGATCTGCAGCGCGAGCGACTTGCTCATCAGCCGCCAGCCGCCGGCGCTCATGCGGTCCATGGCCATCATGGCGACGAGCAGCGCGCTGGGCAGCAGGTTGAACTGCATCAGCGCCACCCAGGCGCCGCCCATGGCGGCATCGATCACCAGGTTCACGTATTCGGTGCGGATGGGTTCGGCCGCGCGCCTGGATAGCGCGTACGCCAGATGTGGCCAGACCGCGCCGCTGAGGATCAGCGTCGCCCACAACCATAGCGAGGCATGCAACTGGTACAGCACGCTGGCCACAGCCAAGGCACCAAGGGCCAGTCCCAGCATGCGCAGGCGATAGACCCGCGCCACGAATCTCAGGTGTCCATCCTGTGCCACCGTCATCATCCCCGCTCCCTCCCCTGGGAGAGCCGTTCTCATACGCGACCTTAGTGCAGCCACCATGGGCTTGCCACTATTCCGAAAGACCAAGCTTTGTTGTCGGCAGGCGTCGCGAAATCTTCACGTATACGCAGGTCTTGCGGCGTCCGGGGGCAGGGGTTAGCGTGCGGTCATGCGCATCGTCTACCGTGCCGAATCCCTGATCGACGCCCATCTGGTAAAGGATGCGCTCGAACGCGCCGATATCCCGGCGTTTGTCTCCGGGGAATACCTGACCGGCGCAGTGGGCAATCTGCCCGCGCTGGACTACGTCGCCGTGCAGGTCCCCGAAGCCAGCTTCGCTATCGCCGAGGGCGTGGTGCGCGGTGTCGAGCGGCAGCTGGCCGATGCGCGCCAGGCCATGGACGAGCTGGGCGACGATCCCGATGCGCCGGCATTCGTTTACGGCTAGTGCCGTATTTTTGCCTGCCATCCAGGCAGGCAAAGAAAAACCGGCCATTCATGGCCGGACTCTTCATTCTTGACGGAATTCCCCATGAAACAGATCGAGGCGCTGATTCGCGCCGTGCCGGACTTTCCCCAGCCCGGCGTCGTTTTTCGCGATATCACTCCCTTGCTGGCCGACGCCGGCGGTTTCGCACGCTGCGTCGACGCCCTGGCCGAGCCATGGCAGGGCAGCGAGGTGCAGGCGGTCTGCGGCATCGAATCGCGCGGCTTTATTTTTGGGGCGGCACTGGCGCAGAAACTGCACGCCGGCTTCGTGCCTTTGCGCAAACCCAATAAGCTGCCGCCGCCGGTGGTTTCGGTGGACTACGCGCTGGAGTACGGCAAGGACCGGCTTGAAGCACGTAACGATGCGCTGCGTCCCGGCGAAAGGGTATTGATCGTCGATGACGTGCTCGCCACCGGCGGCACCCTGGACGCCGCCTGCCGGCTGGTCGACATGCTGGGCGCCGTACGTGTGGGTGTCAGCGTGGTGATTGAGCTGGAGGCCTTGCAGGGCCGTCAGCGTCTGCCAGGTGATACGCCGCTGCACGCCTTGTTGCGCTACTGAGGCGGCGGGCGTTCCGGCGTTGAGAATGCACCGGATCGACGCCATTTCAGAAACTCGCAGACAGCAGGAGATCAGCCATGCTCGGTATCGGTGCCTGGAAACAACGCTTGCCCCATCGTGACGATACCCTGCCCGGGCGCGAGCAATCGATCGCTCCGGCGCAGGCGCATCATGTACATGGTCGCTCCCTGCTGGCGGAAGCATTTCCCGGCAGTGAAGTGCTGGTCATCGGCATGGGCTGCTTCTGGGGCGCGGAACGCAAGTTCTGGAACCTTCCCGGCGTGCTGACCACCGCGGTCGGCTACGCCGGCGGCTACACGCCCAACCCCACCTATCGCGAAGTGTGTTCCGGCCAGACCGGGCACACTGAAGTGGTGCGCGTGGTCTACGACCCGAAGCAGGTCGACGTGGATACCTTGCTGCAGACGTTCTGGGAAAGCCACGATCCCACCCAGGGCATGCGTCAGGGCAACGACACCGGCACGCAATACCGTTCGGCCATCTATACCTCCAGCGTTGCGCAGCTCGCCGCGGCCGAGGCTTCGGCGCAGCGCTATCAGGCCGAACTGGATCGCGCCGGTTACGGCAAGATCACTACTGAGATCGGCGCGGCGGGACCGTTCTATTTCGCCGAGGACGAACACCAGCAATATCTCTCCAAACATCCGGACGGCTATTGCGGGCTCGGCGGCACCGGCGTGAGCTGCCCGATCGGGCTTGGCGCTACTTGATGCCTTTCAGCATCCGCTGCTTCAGATAGAAGAGCAGGGTGGGGTGATACCACTGGCGCGAGGGACCTTCGCCCTCGCGCGGCGATAGGCGTTGCGCTGTCACATCATGCAACGCCGCCCGCATCAGCGGAATCGCCTTCGCGATCTGGTGGATTGGATAGGTAGCGAAGTTGTCGTCGGCGTCGACATCGATGGTGGCCTGATAAAGAATGCCGCCGGTGTCGACGCCCTCATCGACTACATGCACGGTGACGCCGCAATGCGCGCGGTCATTCATGGCCAGCGCCCAGTAGCCGCCATGCACGCCCCGATAGGCCGGTGTGATGCCCATATGCGTGTTGAGGAAGGGAGCCTCGATCGAGGTCAGCAGCTTTTTCGACAGGATGCGGGTGCCGTTGACCACCACGGCATCCGGTGCGAGCTCCCGCAGCAGTCGAATCACCTCGCGCTGGTTGGCGCTCGTCACATGAGTGATGGCCTGTGAAGGGATGGGCGCGTCGTCCAGGCCGTAGCGTTGCAACAGTTGCCGCACCCGCCGACGGGAAATTTTGCCCAGCCAGCGGCTGAAAGCGATGAAGGCGATCTGCCCGAGGGTTTCGCTCCAGCCCAGTTTCTTCGCGCGATGCCGGATCATCTTCGCGGAAGAAGGCTTCTGCTCCAGCACCACGGCCGCAATATCGAACCCGTCGGACAGGCCGTGATACATCAGTTGGGTGGACAGGCCAGCGTCGGCCAGAATCACGATGCGCGGCTTAGCCGGCATGGAGATCTTCCAGCAACGTCGACACCTCACCCATGTTCAACGACTGCATGCCGTAGCGCTGCCTGAGTTCGGCGTAATAGGCGAGTACTCTCGCCAGAAAGCGTTGGTTCTGTTCCACGTGCGCGCCGAAGTTGTGCGGGTGCCACCACAGATGGAACAGCTGCTGGTTGACCGCCGCGTGATGCATCGCGCGCTTGATGCGGCGCAGGCGCAGGCCGTCGAGCCAGGCGAACACGGGCGTATATGGCCGCAAGAAGCGGCTGGACGGAATGTTGAACGGGCGACTGCTTGCGCAATCTTCAAGCGTGTGGGTGTTGTATCCAGTCACATTGAAGTACGCGTCGAGCAGGCGCGAGCCACGCACCAGTGCCGTTTGTTGCCCATGATTCTTGGGTTTGTAGAACGGCGCGCTTTCATTGCCGCGATAGCACTGGATACCGAATTCCTGCAGTACCGACAGATATGCCGGGTTGCTCTGGTTGCGCGGAAACACCAGGCTGCTGACATCGATGCCGCGTGCCTTGGCGGTGTCGACCGCGGCGCGCAGATCCGCTCTGAACGCATCGATGGTTTGCCCATCCTCCAGGCAGTAATAGTGCGAGAACGTGTGCGTACCGATTTCCTGGCCAGGGTAGCCACGGATCAGGTCGATCATCTCGGGCGCGAAATGGTATTCGTCGTCACCGCCCCAGACGTGTTCGTCGATGTAGCGATACGACGACAGGTCCGGCTTGGTGTAAGCCGGCGTGTCGTGCGGCAACTGCGGACGCAATTCGGCAACGTCAGTGAAGAAAACGAAGCCCAGGGTGGCCCAGGTGGCATGCACGCCGTGCACGTCGAACAGCGCGAGCATTTCACGGATGGCCTGGCGTTCTCCACGCAGGTTTTCCTCGTAGCTCTGGATGCTGCGTACGTCGCGTACGCCCCAATACAGTTCAAGATCCAGTGAGACGGTAAAAATACCCGGCATGTGCTCGCACCCACCTCATTGATCCGATGTCAGTCCCCCTTTCTCTGGCGGCTTAAGACGCCGCGTTCAGCCTTCACAAGATCCACATGTTTCGGGCGAATAGGGCGGATTGTTCGGGGATAAATCTGAAGGGCGGATGAGGCGGTTGTTATCGCGATTCATGTGCACATGCACATGCCAGCCAGTGCGCAGAATTCAGCGCAGGTTGCAATGTCGTGGGAGACGGAATCAGCCCGCGGTGCGGGCCCGGCCAGCCGGCTTGGCTTCGCCGATGGAGGGACGCAGCAGGTCCGCCGGCATGCTGCGGATCACTTCCGCGAAGCGCTTGAGGAAGTTGCCCATCGAGGAACTCTTGCGCCACACCAGCGCAATACGGCGGCTGGGCGCATGGCCGGAAAATTCGATCAGGTGCACGTTGTCGGTGCGCGCTACCGGCGGCTTGATCGCCAGCGTGGGCAGCAGGGTGATGCCCACGTTGGCGGCCACCATCTGCCGCAACGTTTCGAGACTGGTCGCGCGGAAGCCGGAGCGCTCGCCCGCACCAGCCAGATGGCACACCTCCAGCGCCTGATCGCGCATGCAGTGGCCGTCTTCCAGCAACAGCAAGCTTTCGTCCTGGAGATCGCCGAGTTTCAGGCGCTGCTTCTTGTGCGCCAGCGGATGCGCTTCCGGCACCGCCAGCACGAAGGGTTCCTCGAACAGGAATTCCGTATGCAGGCTGTCCTCGTGCAAGGGCAGGGCGAGCACGCCGACATCGAGCGAGCCCTCTCGCAGCATCCTGATCACCTGCTCGGTCTTCTCTTCCACCAGCAGCCATTCCAGCCGTGGGAAACGGTCGCGCACCAGCGGTACCAGATGCGGCAGCAGATACGGGCCGAGCGTGGGGAAGATGCCCAGGCGCAGCGTGCCCGACTCCGGATCGCGCGTGCGCTGCGCGATTGCCTTGATCTCGTCGATCTCTGCCAGCACGCCGCGCGCGCGGCGCGCGATCTCGCGGCCAGTCTCGGTGAGCAGCACTTTGCGCGGCGTGCGTTCCACCAGCGGCACGCCCAGCTCGTCTTCCAGCTTCTTGATCTGGGTGGAGAGCGTGGGCTGGCTGACGAAACTGGCCTCGGCGGCACGCCCGAAATGGCGATGCTCGGCCAGGGCCACCAGGTAATGCAGGTCGCGCAGATTCATGGCGAGGGTCCGTACGTGATCGATAGCTACTATCTATGATTTCGATGCTAACAATCAATTGGAGCAATGCCGACGGGCGGCGTAAATTGCCTTGCATGGCCGCCCCCCGGCCATTACCGCGCGCGACTCTTGCCCCTCCCCCCGCATGCGCGCGGCTCTCCCCACGGTGGTGAAGCCCGCTTCGCCACCGTTTTTTTTGCCGCGCACAAAAGAACACCCCGGCACGGCGGCCGGGGTGTTCCTTGCAGCACAGTCTGGTGCGATTACTGCGTATAAGTCGCCAGCACCGACACCTTGTCGAAGGCCTGCACGCCGAGCACGCGGATGTAGTACGTGGTGGTCTGCGGCTGGGCGACTACCACGGCTTCGCTGTTGCCCGGTTTCACCGAGCGGAAGTCGGCATTGCCGCCATCGCTGGACGGTGCGGAGCCGGCCTTCACGAACAGCGACACGTCGCCGGTGCCGCCCAGCGTGCGGATGTTGAGCGAGCGTGCGCCAGCGGGTACATCGATCGAATACAGGATGCTGGCACCCATCCCGCCGCTCTGGCCGCCGAGCAGCACACCCTTGGTCAGCGCCACGACCGGCTCGTTGCCCGTGTCGTTGCCGAGTGCCTTGTTGACTGCGGCGAAGGCATCGACGATGCCGGCGCCGATCGGCTTGTCGATGGTTGCCGGGAAACGGCGCGCCGTACTGGTAAGCAGGTTCTTGATCTGCGCCGGCGTCGGTGTCGGCAGGCCGGCCTGCTGGGTGGCGCCGAGGATCATCGCTATGGTGCCGCTGACATGCGGCGTGGCCTGCGAGGTGCCCGCCATGCCGCCGTAGGTCGCGTTGGCCGGCACCGTGGTGCCACCGTTGATCGCCGACCACACGAAACCTTCCGGGTTGGCCTGAGTGCCGGTATTGGGATCGTCGTTGGTATAGACGCCGCCGCCCGGCGCCGAGATCAGCACGCCGCTACCGTAGTTGGAATAGAACGCGCGCTTGCCGGTGATGCCGTTGGACGCCACCGCGATCACGCCCGGGCAGCTCGCCGGCGAGTAGTTGGCGACATCGGCGTTGTTGTTGCCCGCGGCTACCACCACCGAAGCACCGCGGGTGATCGCACCGGCAATCGCCTGGCCGGTCACGCTGTCGGCGGTGCAATTGCCGCCGCCACCGAGACTCATGCTGATGACTTGCGCCGGATGCGTGTTGTCCGGCACACCATCGACGTGTCCGCCCGACGCCCACACGATGGCGTCGGCGATATCCGAGGTATAGCCGCCGCAATGGCCGAGCACGCGCACCGGCAACACCTTCGCCTTGTAGGCGATGCCGGCCATGCCGGTGCCGTTGTTGGTGAGCTCGGCGATGGTGCCGGACACGTGCGTGCCGTGCCAGCTGCTGTTTTCGCCGGGGTCGCCCGCGTCGCGGCATTGGGCATAGGTATCGCCGGTGGTCCAGTCGCCGCTGTCCCAGCCGCCGGGCACGCGGCCATCGGTGCTGCGGCCGGAGACAAAGGCGTCGATGATGAAGTCATAGCCGGCGTCGGCCAGGCTCAGGTCGATATCCGGATGCTGGGTGATACCGGTGTCGAGCACCGCCACCGTCACACCGTTGCCATCGGCGATATCCCAGGCATTGTTGATGTTGGCGCCGCCGGTGGCGTTGGAGAAATGCCACTGATACTTCGCGTAATAGGTGTCGTTGGGCGTGAAGGTTTGCGGCGTGACATTGGCCGGTGCGGCGATGTCGCGCACAGCGCGCATCATCACGTCCTGCTCCACGTGCGCCACAGCCGGATCGGCGGCGATCTGCTGCATCAGCGCGCTGGCTTCGGCGGCGTTGAGCTTGCGCGAGGTGCGCACCAGATCCGAGCCGATCGCCAGCTTGCGCTGATAGCTCGCCGACACCGGCACGCTGAAGGCCGAGCGGTTCGCGCGGCTGACCGCGGCTTTTACGTTCTGCAATGCGGCGCTGCGATCGAGGTGTTCGGTGGTGCCGTTGCGATAGGTGACGATGAAGCGGTCGAATCCCTTGGCGGTGGACAGGCTGCTGACGGACATCTTTGAAATGGACGGCTGCGCGGCGTCGGCGGCGTGCATGGCTGGCACGGCCAGGACCATCGCGGCGGCGATGGCGCTGAGGCGGAAAGAGCGGAACGACTTCATTCGGTAGGACTCCCCAAAAGAAAGTAAGTCATGAGACGGAACCGGGTGGCCCCGCGAGGATCCCGGACGATGCGGCGCCCGGGCTCCACCATGCCGTTGCGGGTGCATGGCGGAGTAAGACAGGCCGATGGCGCGTTCCTGTGTCTGGGCAGGTCGGCGCCGCCGCATCACCAGCCGAAGCTGACGCCGACCGTTCCGCTGGATTCACCGCCCCCCGCGATGGTTCCACCGACAAGCACGCTGCCATTGCCCGGAATGCGGTGGGCATAACCCACGGCCAGCGCACCCTGGCCGCGATAACCGCCGACGGCCGCACTGACTTTGTTGTCTGTGCCGGGGGCGGCGGCAATCGCACCGGCCATGCCGGCCATCGCGGTACCCATCGCACCCACGCGATCCAGGCGCGTGTTGAGCGTCTGGAACTGGTCGTTGACCTGGCTGCGGAACGCATTGAAGTCCGTGCTGCTGACGGCATTGCCGAGTTTCGAATCGGTGTACGCCTTGGCGTCGCTCAAGGCCTTGGCGTTGCCGGCGTCGCTATAGGTCTTGGCGGTTTGCAGTGCTTCGTCGACCTGGCCGACCGTGGCCGCATCCGTCGCGGCAGTGCCAGCCGCCACGTTGGTGATCTGCCGCTGTGTTGCGGCGGTGCCCACCGAAACACTGTTGGCACGATCCGCTACCGAGCTCGCACCCAAGGCCACGCTGTTGTTGGCGGTTGCCTGCGCGCCTTGTCCCACCGCGGCACCGGAGGCTGCCGTCACCGAGCTGTCCGCGCCCACCGTGACGGCGTTGGTCGCCACCGCGGCGACGCTGGTGTTGTCGCCCAGCGCGGTGCTGCCGTCGGCATGGATGATGGCGTTGTGGCCGACCGCCGTATCGCGGCTATCGGTGGCTAGGCTGCCCTGACCGATCGCCGTGCCGCGACCATCTCCTGCGGATACCTTGCTGATGCTGGCGTTGGCGTTGGCGTTGCCTTTGCCATTTCCCTTGCCGTTGCCATTTCCAGCGTTGCCGTTACCCGGTTTTTGTTCGATGGCATCGACACGACTGGTGAGCGCGCCGATGGAGCCGTCCAGCGCGCCCAGTGCATCGCCGACGCTGTAATAGCGGCTGCCCTGAATGTTGTAGACCGGCCCGAACAGGCCATGGGCCCCCATGCTTGCACCGCCGCCCAGCATCTGCGCGATGCCATCGCCCAGGTTATAGAGCTGGCTGCCGTTGATCGCATCGGTGCTGCTGGCCGACAGTGCGCCGGCACGCAACTGCGTAAGCATGGTGCCGCCGTTGCCTTGCAAAGTGATCGTCGACTTGTCGGCGCCGTCGTACTTCACACTGCTGGCGATGCCGCTGCCCACCGTACTCACCGCATCGTTGAGCTGCTGCACGTTCACTGCATCGGTCGATTCGGTGCCAGCAGCGACGTTGGCGATCTGGCGGTCGATCGCCGGGTGCGTGGTGACGCCGTCGAGATCGGTCCATGGTTTCGCCGAACCGACCGACACCGTATTCGCGCGGTCCGCATACGAACCCTGGCCAAGCGCGACGCTGTTATCCGCCATTGCACGTGCATTGCCGCCCACGGCGGTGCTGTTGTCGTTCGCGCCATAGCTGTTGTAGCCGATGGCGGTGGCGACATTGCCGGTGGCCCAGCTTTCCAGGCCCACCGCGACCGACTGGTTCTTCGCCCAGGTATTGATGCCGAGTGCTGTGCCGTTGTCGCCGGAACGGCTGTTGGTACCCAGGGCGGTGGCAACAGCGCCGGCGACACTGCCGTTGCCGACGGCGGTACCCAATTCACCGGCCTGCGATGATGCGCCTACCGCCGTACTGAACAAGCCATTGCCCCAGGCGCCCGCACCCACTGCGGTGCTGCCCATGCCACTGGCATAGGACAGGCCGCCGAGCGCCGTGCTCTGCCAGCCATTCGCCGACGCAAGCATGCCGATGGCTGAGCCGAACGGACCGTTGGCCGCCGCGCCTGAACCCATCGCCACGCCACCCGCACCGTTGGCGCTGCTGGAGGCGCCGATCGCGACCGCACTGGTGCCCTTGGTCGACGCGCGCGATCCGATGGCGATGCTGTTGGCAGAGTTGCTCTGGCTCCCCGTGCCCATGGCGATGCTGTTGTTGCCGATCGCTTGTGCACTCGCACCGATCGCGGTGGCCTGCTTGCCCGATGCCACCGTAGGTGCATAGACCGGATTACCGTTCGCATCGACACCCGTCTGCGTCTGTCCACCCAACGCCACGCTCGATTCGCCCGACGCCTGCGCCGCCGAACCAAACGCCGCGCTGTTGTTGCCTGAAGCGACGCTGCCGTAACCGCTTGCCGTGCTCTGCGTGCCGAGCGCATTCGCACCGCTGCCGAACGCGGACGCGCCCTGGCCTGCGGCATAGCTGCCCGCGCCCGCGGCGGTGGCGTACTCGCCATCGGCGATCGCGTCATCGCTGCCGTCGCTGTTGCCGTTGGCCTTGAAGTAATGGCTGGAACTCGCCGTGGCGGCGTTGAGCTGCGACACGTTCACTGCGTCGGTGGCTTCGGTACCTGCGGCGACATTGGTGATCTGCCGATCGATCGCCGGATGCGTAGTGACACCATCGAGATCGGTCCACGGTTTCGCCGAACCGACCGACACCGTGTTCGCGCGATCCGCATACGAACCCTGGCCGAGCGCGACGCTGTTGTCGGCCATCGCACGCGCGTTGCCACCCACCGCCGTGCTGTTGTCGTTCGCGCCATAGCTGTTGTAGCCGATGGCGGTGGCGACATTGCCGGTGGCCCAGCTTTCCAGGCCCACGGCGACCGACTGGTTCTTCGCCCAGGTATTGATGCCGAGTGCAGTGCCGTTGTCGCCGGACAGACTGTTGGTGCCCAACGCGGTTGCGCCGACACCAGCGATGCTGCCATTGCCGACCGCCGTGCTCACGTCGCCGGCTTGTGAGGATGCACCGACCGCCGTAGCGAAGATGCCATTGGCGAATGCGCCGGAGCCGAGCGCCGAGCTGCCCATGCCATTGGCGTAGGCCATGCCGCCGATCGCCGTGCTCTGCCAGCCCTTGGCCAGCGAGAACATACCGATCGCCGTGCCGAACGGGCCTTCCACATCGGCCACGTTGCCGATGGCGACACCGCCAAAACCATTGACCGTGCTGTTGACGCCGATGGCGACGCCACCGCTTCCATTGCTCACCGAACCTGCGCCCATCGCGATGGATGCACCGCCATTGGCCTGGCTGGCAGTACCCATCGCAATGCTGTTGTCGCCCACGGCCTGCGCGCCCTGGCCGATCGCGCTCGACTGTTTGCCGGAGGCGACCGTCGGTGTGTAGATCGGATTGCCGTTGGCGTCGGTCGCTGGATTGCCTGCCGCATCCAACTGCTGCGCCTGACCGCCGAGCGCGAGGCTCGATTCGCCGGTAGCCTGCGCGGCCGAACCCAGCGCCGTGCTGTTGTCGCCGGAAGCCACGCTGCCATAACCGATCGCCGCGCTTTGCGCGCCGAGCGCATTCGCGCCGCTGCCGAATGCGGCGGCGCCCAGGCCCGCGGCATAGCTGCCCGCACCTGCGGCGACGGCGTACTGCCCGTCGGCGATGGCGTCATCACTGCCGTCGTTGTTGCCGTTGGCCTTGAGGTAGTGAGTGGCCGTGGCGGTCGCGGCATTGAGCTGCGACACGTTCACTGCGTCGTTGGCTTCAGTGCCATTCGCCACATTGGTGATCTGGCGATTCACGCCAGTAAAGTCGTTGCCCACCGAAACGGTGTTGTCGCGATAGGCGACGGAGTTGATGCCGATCGCCGTCGAGTTGACGCCAGCCGCCATCGCGCCTGCGCCGAGTGCCAAAGCACCGTCCGCTTGCGACGACGAGCCTGCGCCCACCGCCACGCTGTTGCGCCCCCACGCGCCGACGTTCTGATCGAAGCCGATGGTGCCGGGCTCCAGCGCATAGGAACCGCCGATGGCCACCGAGCCATCGCCCGCCGCAGTGCTGTAATAGCCGATGGCGACACCGTGCTGACCGGTGGCCGTAGAGATCGAGCCGATCGCGATGGTGTGATCGCCGCCTGCCGCGAACGTATCGGTACCGATGGCGATGCTGCCGGTCGACAGCGACATGGAGTTGGTGCCTAGAGCCAGCGCGTAACCGCCATCGGCCAGTGCACCGGCACCATAGGCCGTCGCGCCATATCCGGCGGTGTGCGCGTAGGCGCCTGTCGTCGTATTGAAGTCGCCTTCGGCGATGCCGCTGGCACCGACCAGCACACTGCCGACGCCGCTGGAAACACTGTCGGCGCCGATCGAGATCGCGTGATCGCCAGTGGCCTGGCTGTTGCCGCCTTGCGCAATGGCGTGATCGCCGCTGGCGACGCTGGCATAGCCCTCGGCCACGCTGTAGTCGCCGATCGCATTGGCGCCGCTGCCGTGCGCGGACGAACCTGTGCCGAGCGCAAGACTGCCGCTGCCGGTCGCCGTCGCGTAATCGCCTTCCGCATCGCTTTGATAACCGTGCGCGCTGCTTTGCGTGCCGTTGGCGATGCTCAGCGCGCCGGTAGCCGTGCTCGCCGCACCGTTGGCCAGGCTGCCGGCACCGGTCGCCGTGCTGTTGTCGCCGCGCGCGATGGCGCCACTGCCGATCGCCTGCGCGCCCGCACCACTGGCGCCGGCAAGATTGCCCAACGCGATCGCGTTCTGTCCTTCGGCAAAAGTGGATTCGCCCAGGCCGGGCATGCCGTCGCCGTTGGTATCGGTCCACTCGCTGCCGCCAATGGCGATCGCGCCGTCGCTGTTCGCAGCGGCGTTGTAGCCCAGTGCGAGCGCATGTTGCCCATACGCCAGACTGTTGCCGCCCACGCCGACCGCGCCGACGCCGATGGCAGTGCTGTATCCGCCCACGGCGACGTTGAAGCCGCCGGCCACCGCGCGCGAGTACGCGCCCATCGCAACACCGGCTTCGCCATTCGCGCCGCTGCCGAAGCCCGCCACCAGGCTACCAGGCCCATACGCCTCGGCACCGCCGCCGACGGCGGTAGAACCCATGCCTGCCGCCACGCTCAGCGCGCCCAGTGCGGTCGCCGCCTGTTCGGCTTCGGCGCTCGCGTGCGCACCCACCGCGGTATTGCCGAACCCGCCCGAGTACGCGCTCTGGCCCACGGCGACGGCAGAGTCGCCGAACGACATCGAGCCTTGGCCGACCGAGGTGCTGCCGATGCCCGCCGAAATACTTTCGCCACCGATGGCGATGGACGCATTGCCGGTGGCCTGCGCGCTGGCGCCCAGCGCCATGGTTTCCCAGCCTTGCGCGTTCGCGCTCTTGCCGGCGGCGAGCGCGCCATCGCCGCTGATGATGGCGTCGTCGCTGCCGTCCTTCGCACCATCAGCCTTGAAGTAGTGCTGCGCATCGCTCGTGCTGTCGCTCAGTGCATCGAGCTGCGCCTTGTTCACCGCATCCGTGGCCTGTGTGCCCGCAGCGACGTTGGTGAGCTGGCGCTCGTTGCCGGCCGAGCCGATGGATACCGTATTGGCGCGCGTCGCCTTGGAATCGGCGCCGAGCGCCACGGCATTGGCCGCCGATACGTTGCTGCGCGTGCCCAGCGCGGTGCCATTGGTCGCCGCATCCATTACGCGAGCGTCATACCCCAGCGCAGTCGCGCCGGTAGCACGCGCCTGCGCATTGGAGCCGACCGCGGTGGCAGTCGCCAGCAGTGCCTGACTGTTGGCGCCGAGTGCAGTGGTATTGGTATCGGCCGCGTTAGCGTTGTTGCCGAAAGCTGAAGCGCTGATCTTCTTCGCCTTACTGTTGGCGCCGACCGCCGTAGTACCAGCCGCACCGGCCTGGCTGGTGTTGCCGATGGCGGTGGCGTCGGCACCCTGGGCCGTGCCGCCGCCGGTGGCGAAGCTGCCATCGGGGTTGGGTTGTCCGTCGCTGGCGGAAGCGGGGGCGACTGTGGTGTTCGCGGCGACGGTTTCGGTCGCATGCACCTCGCCTGCGCCGAGACAGGCAACCAGAGCGATGGCGGCGACCATTGAGCGTGCGCGTTTCGTCGCGCCGCCCTTGCCACTGGCGCGTGCCAGTTCCGAGGCCACCACCAACATGCCGAGCGACTTGCTCCAGACCTTGCTATAGATCGTGTTCACTAGCTGACTCCCCAAGACGAATTGGATCAGGACGGATCGGATAGGCCAGACAGCGCTTGGCGTCCCTGCGGACTGCCTGGTCGAAGTGGCATCGAACCCTTCGCACGGCGGCGCTCCCCCAAGCGCGGCCAGTACGAGTGCCGGGACCGCTCCCGGGCCCCGTCATTCGTCGAGATTTGGTGAAGCGGGGGCGCCAGTCACGCACGCTTTCCAACGACCTAACCGAACCTAACCAAAGCCATCGCTTGCTCTCTCTTCACGCGAGTGCGACAAATACCGAGCTCGGCGACATCACTGCGTACCAAAGGAGTGGTTGTGTTACGTCAGCTCTGGCTTTCAGCAAAACACTGGCTTGAACGCGCGCCGGTCAGCGATCCGGTGGATCGCCGCAATGCCGTGGTGATGCAGCTGGTATTGCTGTTCATCGGCCTGATGCTGCCGATCAACTGGGCCTATCACCTGCTGGTGGTGGGCATGAGCAAGTGGCGCGGACGGGATTTGCTGCTGGCCGCCGACATGGCGACCGCCGTGGCCGCGCTGGTGGCGTTCTTCCTGATTCGCACCGGCCGCTTCCGTCTGGCCATCCAGCTCTTTCTGGCGGTGATGCTGCTGGGGCTGTTGGCGGATTCAACCGCGATCGGCTTTACCACGCTGATGTTCGACCAGACCTTTATCGTGCTCAGCCTGGTAGTGGGTGGCCTGGTGCTGGGGCGGCGCGCGTTGTGGGTGATTCTGGCGATGCTGCTGGCGACCTTCATCTTCGCCATGCTGGTGGATGCGCAGGCGCTGGTGAGCGAAGGCAAGCCGAGTGCCGCGGCGTTCGGCAATCTGCCGTCGACGATGATCAGCTATCTGTTGATCACTATCGTCATCGATCGTTGCGTCAATGCATTGCGCGAAAGCCTGGATGAATCGAACGAGCGCGGACGCCGGCTGCAGCGCGAGATGGTGGAGCGCGAGCGCGCCCAGGCACAGCTGCTGCACGCGCAGAAGCTGGAGGCGGTGGGTCGCGTCGCCAGCGGCGTGGCGCACGATTTCGACAATGTGATCGGAGTGATCCTGGGCTTCTCCACGCAGCGTGAGCGCTTGGCCGACAAGGGGCAGCGCGCGTTGGTCGATGCGCTGGAAGGCGTGGAGCTGGCCGCGCGCCGCGCCGCCGCGGTCAGCCGCAAGCTGCTTACCTTTAGCCGCAACGATGTCGCCGCGCCGCAGACCTTCGATGCAGCGGAAGCATTGCGCGAACTGGTACCGATGCTGCGCCAGTTGTTCGGCGCCACCACCCGGCTGCATCTGCACGCGGATATGGGCGTTGCCTTGCCGGTGCGCATGGATCGCGGCCAGTTCGAGCTGATGCTGCTGAATATCGCCGCGAATGCGCGCGACGCGATGCCGGCGGAATCCGGTGTGTTCGAGATCGAGGCTTACCGCGAAGACATGGCTTCGTGTGTGCTGATTACGCTTCGAGACAACGGCAGCGGCATGAGCGAACAGGTGCGTGCGCGTGTGTTCGAACCGTTCTACACCACCAAGCCGCCAGGCGCTGGCACCGGTCTGGGCTTGGGCGTGGTGTACGACCTGGTGACCGGCGCGGGCGGCAGCATCGTGGTGGATAGCGCGCCGGGGCAGGGCGCGTCGTTTTCGATCAGGTTGCCGCTGGCTGCGGGTTGAGTTCCTGGCCGGCGTCGGCCGCGCTCTTGTCCGCCGTGTTCTCGCTGACGAACACATAGCCTGCGCCACGCGCCGTCATCAACGGCAGTGCGGAGCCGATCTGCTCGCTGCATTTGCGGCGCAGGCGATACACCAGCATTTCCAGGCGATGCGGATCGAACTCGTAGACGTCTTCGGAGAGCGCGCCGATCAGTGCTTCGCGTGATACCGGATGGCCGTGCGCGGCGAACAGCCGTTGCATCACGCAACGTTCCGGCACCGACAGCGCGACCATCGCGCCTTCCGGCGAGATCAGGCACCAGCCGTCGGTTTCCAGGCGCCAGCATTTGCCCGGCTCGTCGGCCGCGCTCAGGCGCTGCAAGCTGCCGCGCAACGGAATCTGCAGGCGGCGGGCCAGGCTGTGCAGATTGGCGGCGAGCAGTTCCACGTCGACCGGTTTGGACAGGAACAGATCGGCGCCGCCGCTGAGCGCGCCGATCTGATCGGCGCGGCGCTTGCTGCCGGTGAGCATGATGATGCCGATCGACGACAGCTTGCGCAGGTGGCGCGCAACGGTGAGACCGTCTTCGTCGGGCAGACCGATGTCGAGCACGATCACGTCGAAATGCTCGGTCAGCATGCGCCGGTACAACTCGGCGGCGGAGCGCGCGCCGGTGACGTTGAAGCCGAAATCCACCAGCCCGGGAAGAAGGATGCGCTCGCGCAGCAGGTCATCGTCCTCAAGCACCATCACGCGCAGGGTGCGCGGGGGCAGCACGTTCATTCGGCTCAGATAGGACATGGATACCTGCCATGGAATCCCGCAACAGCGCATATCGACTATAGCAAGCACCCTAGGAAATATCGCAAGATTTTGTCGGCGATTTCGTGAGTTCCATCGCTGATGTTGCGCCGCCGCATCCCGTGCCGCGGCCAGGCGCTGGCCCCGGTCATGCCTTTTGGCACTGGGTCATTCGTCATGGCTGCTCCTAGTTTGGCGGCTCTTTTTGCATTTCCCTGGGGAGTTTCAACCTATGCGCCGTGCCGTCCGCCCACTCGTCCTTACCGCCCTCGCCATGTGCTGTGGCGCGACCTTCGCCGCCACCGCCGCGGACCAGCCCCAGGGCAAGCTGCCGCGCTGGGCGATGCCGGAGTCCTACCAGCTGGCCTTCAAGGTCGACCCCAAGCAGCAGGATTTTTCGGGCACCACCACCATCAAGCTCAAGCTGACCCAGGCGTCCGATCACATCTGGCTGCACGGTCGCGAGCTGAAGGTGTCGAAGGTGACCGTCACCGACGCCAAGGGCAAGAAGCACGTCGGCAAGTACGAAGACGTGGCGCCGAAGGAAGGCGTGGTGCGCATCGACCTCGGCGGCACTCTGCAGCCGCAGGAGCTGAGCGTGGCGATCGAGTACACCGCGCCGCTCAACCAGCAGCTGCAGGGCCTGTACAAGGTGAGTCACGAAGGCCAGCCGTATGCGATGACGCAGATGGAGCCGATCAGCGCGCGCTTCGCTTTCCCGGGTTTCGATGAGCCGTCGTTCAAGACGCCGTTCGATCTCACGCTGACCATCCCCAACGATGAAGTCGGCATTGCCAACACCAAGCAGGTGAAGGAAGCGAAGGCCGGCGACGGCTGGAAGACGCTGACCTTCGCCACCACGCAGCCGCTGCCGACCTATCTGGTCGCGTTCGGCGTGGGTCCGTGGGATGTGGTGAACGGTCCGACCATTCCCGCGTCGGAGTACCGCAAGCAGGCCACCGATCTGCGCGGCATCGCCGCGAAGGGCGAAGGCCATCGCATGCAGCATGTGCTGAGCGAAACGCCGAGCATCATCAAGGCGCTCGAGGATTACTACGGCTTCGGCTATCCATTCGACAAGCTCGACCTGCTCGCCGCGCCGGACTTCTCCGCGGGCGCGATGGAGAACCCGGGCCTGGTCACTTTCCGCGACTGGCTGTTGCTGCTCGACAAGGATTCCGCTGCGCAATACGTGCGCGGTTCGTTCAACGTCACTGCGCATGAGCTGGCCCACCAGTGGACCGGCGACACCGTGACCATGGGCTGGTGGGACGACCTGTGGCTCAACGAAGCCTTCGCCACCTGGATGCAGCAGAAGGTGACGCAGAAGGTGCATCCGGAATATCGCGCCGACCTCGACCGCGTGCGCGGTGCGCAGGGCGCGATGAACGGCGACAGCCTGGTCACCACGCGCAAGATCCGCCAGCCGATCACCGGCAACGGCGACATCGAGACCGCGTTCGACGGCATCACCTATCAGAAGGGTGCGGCCGTGCTCGGCATGTTCGAGGGCTACGTGACCGAGCCGGTGTTCCAGAAGGGCATGCGCGCGTACATCCAGGATCACAAGTTCAGCAACGCGACGGCTGACGATCTGGTCGACTCCATCGCCAAGGCCGCCGACAAGGGCAATGACTTCAAGGAAGCCTTCAAGAGCTTCCTCAACCAGCCGGGCGTGCCATATGTGCAGACCAAGCTGGCGCAGGAAGGCGGCAAGACGGTGCTGCATCTGAGCCAGAGCCGCTACCTGCCGCTGGGCAGCACCGGCGATGCGAACCATCTGTGGGGCGTGCCGGTGTGCGTGCGCTACGGCACCGCCGACGGCAGCAAGGTCAGCTGCGAGCTGTTGAACAAGGCGCAGGGCACCATGGCGCTGCCGGGCGCCACCGCGCAGAGCTGGGTGATGCCGAATGCCAACGGCAGCGGCTACTACCGCTTCAGCATGGACAAGGCCGACCTCGGCACCCTCGGCAAGCAGATCGGCAAGCTCGACGATGCCGAGCAGCTGGCTTATGCCGATGCGATCAATGCGTCGTTCAAGCGTGGCGACATCGACGCCGGCACCGCGCTGGCCGCGCTGAAGCCGCTCACCGGTTCCAAGGTGCGCGAGGTTGCCACCGCGCCGATCGGCACCTTCAACTGGATCTTCAACCAGCTCGCCACCACCGATGCGCAGCGCGCCAAGCTGGTGGCATGGGCCAAGTCGTCGTACCTGCCGAGCCTGCAGCAGCTGGGCTATCACCGTAAGGACGGTGAGCCCGATGGCGATTCCCTGCAGCGCGCCACGCTGGCCAACTTCCTTGGCCTGGACGTGAAGTTGCCGGAAGTTCGCGCCGAACTGCTCAAGCAGGGCGACGCGGTACTGAAGGCAAAGGACGGCCGTCTCGACTTCGCCGCCGCCGACTCCAACCTGCTCGGTGCCGCGCTGGGCGTGGCGGCGCAGGAGCATGGCAAGCCGGTGGTTGACGCGCTGACCGCCGAACTGCCCAAGACCAGCGATCCCGCGCAGCGCAACGCCATCCTCAGTGGCCTGGCTCAGGTCGAAGACCCGGCGCTGGCCGAGCAGGTGCGCAACCTCTCGCTGGACAAGCAGGTGAAGGTGGGCGAGATGGCTGCGCTGCTGATGGGCAACCGCGATACCCAGGCCGGCCGCGACGCCATGTGGAAGTGGTCGGTGGCGAACTACGACAAGATCGTGGCCCGCACCGGCAGCTTCGCCGGCGGCCGTCTGCCGGGCCTGATGGGCGGCGGCGGCTGCTCCAAGGCCGAGGCTGATCGTCTGCAGGAGTTCTTCAAGACGCGCGCCAAGGAAGTGACCGGTGCCGAGCGTGGTCTGGCGCAGAACACCGAGGGAACCCTGCTGTGTTCAGCGTTGAAGGCCAAGCAGGATCCGGCAGCGATCCTGCGCTAATCGCTTTTGGGGAATGAGAATGGCCGGGCGGTGAAAACCGCCCGGCCATTCTTTTTGCCACATCTGGTAGGAGCGCACCCTGTGCGCGAAAGCCCTGCGAAGCAAGGCTGCTTTCCTTTCCCGTCTGGCAAAAATGGCCCTGCTTCGCAGGGCTTTCGCGCACAGGGTGCGCTCCTACAGGGGGGGGCGGGTGCTTCAACCCCGTTTTTGATCATGCTCCGTTGCATCCCTTAGCAGTGCTTTTCATCACGCCGCCGAATCCACCTACACTGCACGGCGGCCACTGACGGCTGAGAGCCTGTTCCATATCTTTGCGTGGCCCGCGCCGGAATCTGTTTGCGCGCAGGCCAAGGAAGAACGAGGGCGTGTACGTCCGTACACAACCGAGTGATGACGCAGGCATGTGGGCAAACAGATCCGGCCCGGAGGGTTGCTTGTATGTGGGGACCATGCGGCGGCGCGCGGCTTGACCTGGCAATAAGCCAGGTGCTGCGCCACGCTCCACCACCTGATCCCCACATACAAGCAACGCGGGCTACGCAAAGATATGGAACAGGCTCTAAAGGAGACCGGCATGCGTCGATGGGGATGGTTGTTCGGAGGGCTGGCGATAGCCGTCTCGGCATTCGCGCAGGATGTGCCGCCACCGTTGCGCGACTGGAAGGACTGGGCGCTGCACGACGTGCCGCAACATGCCTGTCCGTTCCTGGCCAGCCAGGCGCCCAATGCCGGCAGCTATCAGTGCGCATGGCCCGGCCGCCTGGCACTGGATGCCGGCAAAGATGGCGGGCGCTTCAGTCTTGATGTGCATGTCGATGCGCCCGGCTGGGTCAGCCTGCCAGGCGACGAGCGCAACTGGCCGCAGCAAGTCACCGCCGGCGGTAAGCCGCTCACGGTGCTTCATCGCAACGGCCAGCCGATGCTGTGGCTGGAACCTGGCGATTACGCGCTGCACGGTGTACTGCCCTGGGATACGCGACCGGCGCGATTGCGTGTGCCGAATGCGATCGGCCTCGTTGCGCTGAATCTGGATGGGCATGCGGTGAGTCGCGTGGAGCGCAACGGCGAGCAGCTCACCCTGGGCGAAGCGGCCGAAGCGCAGCGCGCGGCCGATGCGCTGTCGCTGCGCGTCTATCGCCGCCTTGAGGACGGTTTGCCGGCGACGCTGGAAACGCAGCTGCAGTTGAACGTCACCGGCAGTGCGCGCGAGCAGTTGCTGGGGCCGGCATTGCCGAAGGGCTTCGTAGCGACTTCATTGAGCGGCGATCTGCCGGCGCGGCTGGAGAACGATGGGCAATTGCGCATCCAGTTGCGTCCTGGCCAATGGACCTTGCATCTGGATGCGCGCAGTACCGACACCTTGCAGCAGGTGGCGCTGAAGCTGCCGGCGCAGCCGTGGCCGCGCCAGGAAATCTGGAGCTATGCCGACGATCCCGGGCTGCGTAGCACGCGCGTACAAGGGCAGGCGACCGACGCCTCGCAGGCTGGTGTGCCGGGCGACTGGCAAGAGTTGCCGGCCTTCGCGCTGGACGATGACAGCGGCCTCACTGTCGAGCAGGGCACGCGCGGCGGCGAAGGCGGGCAGGGCGATCAGATCCAGGTGCAACGGCAGATGTGGCTGGACTTCGACGGCCGTGGACTCAACGTCAGCGACCAGCTCCATGGCACCTTGCGGCAGCGGCAGCGCCTGGATGTGGCCGCGCCGTGGCAACTGCAGCGCGCGACGCAGGGCGATACGCCGTTGCTGATTACCGCGGCGGGCGATGGCCGCAGCGGTGTGGAGCTACGCGAGTCGGAACTGAATCTGCAGGCCGGCATGCGCCTTCCGTCGCACAGTGGCGCACTTCCCAGCGGTGGCTGGCAGCTGCCGCTGGAAGGCATCGACGGCACGCTGCATCTTCCCTACGGTTTCCGTCTGATCGGTGCGAGTGGTGCGGATCGTTCGCCGGATTCGTGGATCGCGCAGTGGAGCCTGCTCGATCTTTTCATCGTGGCCTTGATCGCCTTGCTCGCGGGCCGCCTGCTCGGCTGGCCTTGGGCCTTGCTGGCGATAGGGTTCCTTGCGCTGTCACAGCATGAATCAGGTGCGCCGCGCTGGACGTTGGGTGTGGCGCTGGCGCTAGGCCTGCTCGCGCGTGCATTGCCGGAAGGGCGGTTGCGCCTTGGTACACGCATCGGCGCAGGTGCCACTCTTGCGCTCGCCGCGCTGTGGTCGCTGCCATTTGCCGCTACGCAAATGGATTACGCCTTGCATCCGCAATTGGAAGGGCAGGGCATCAACATTGGCAATGAATCTTTGGCGCAGGGATATGCGCAGGATCGTCGTGCCTCCAAGGCCAAGGCGGAAGTAGCGCCGGCTATCGAGGAAGCGGCGACCAATCCGATCCCTGCACCAAATCAACCACCACCCAAGATCGTCGCTATGAGGGCGCCACCGCCTGCACCGCCGGCTCCTCCCGCTGATATGGATAGCGTGGCCGAAGCTGATGCGAATGCCCCGGCTTCATTGCAAAGTGTCATGGTCACCGGCTCGGCGATTTCGCCGGGCAACCGCTTCGCGCATGCCGCCGACAACCACAGTGTGATCCAGGCTGGCCGTGGCGAACCGTCGTGGAATGTCGGCAACAACTATCGCCTCGGCTGGTCCGGCCCGATTACCGCGGAACAGACCACGCGCCTGGTCATCGCACCGGCATGGCTGGTGCGTCTGCTGCGCGTGCTGATGCTCGGCCTGCTGGTGGCCTTGCTGGGCAGGATCGTGCTGCGGTTGTTTGCATCATCGGGCGGTGCCTGGCGTGCATGGCCGTTCGCGCGTACTGGCGTGGCATTGCTGTTGCTCGCCCCGCTTCTGTTGGCGGTGCCGACGCATGTGCAGGCGCAATCGCTGCCCAGCGATGAACTGCTGCGTCAGCTGCAGGGCCGTCTTACGGAAGCGCCGAAATGTGTGCCGGATTGCGCGGTCATCGCGTCGGCTGCGTTGCAAGCGAATGGTGAGCAGATCCAGCTCGATATGGAAGTCCACGCCGGCGCGCCGGTGGCGGTGCCGTTGCCGCGTCCCGATGCGGCCTTGCAGCTGCTGGATGTGAGCGTTGATGGACATGCGGATGCGCCGCTGGCGCAGCGCGGCGAACAGACCCTGGTGCGACTGGAGCGCGGCGTGCATCGCATCGCCTTGCGCTACCGTGTGGACAACACCGATACGGCCAGCCTGCGTTTCGCACTGCGCCCGCAGCATGTGACTTTCAGTGCCCAGGGCTGGGCGCTCGATGGCGTGGATGCAGGGCGCGCGCTGGGCGACAGCCTCGCATTACATCGCGTCCGCGCCGGTGCCGATGGCAAGGAAGTGGCTTCGGCAGCGCAGACGTTCCCGCCGTATGTGCGTGTTACCCGCACGCTGGTGCTTGGTGTGGACTGGACGGTGGAGAACACCGTCGAGCGCATCGCGCCGCGCGATGGCGGCTTCAGTCTCGAACTTCCGCTGCTGTCCGGCGAGCATCCGCTGGGCGACGATGCCCGTGTGCATGACGGCCGCATCGGTGTGACCTTCAACGCGGGCCAGCAGGAAGTGAGCTGGACCAGCCGGCTGGATCACACGGACAAGCTCGAACTGAAAGCGCCGGCACTCGGCGAACGCGCTGAGCAGTGGCAGCTACAGGCCGCGCCGATCTGGCATGTGGACAGCAGTGGCGTGCCGATGACGCAGAACGATGGTGGCCTGGTATTCCAGCCGCTGCCCGGTGAAACCCTGCAGCTTGCGTTGACCCAGCCGAAGGCGACGGCCGGCGACAGCCTGGCCTTCGACAGTGTGCAGGTCAGTCATGCGGTGGGCGATCGCGCCACCGAAACGACGCTGAGTCTGCTCGCGCGCAGTACGCGTGGCGGCGAACATGCCATCCAGTTGCCGCCGGGTGTCGAATTGCTGGAAGCATCGCGCGATGGCGACGCCATCAGCCTCGCTATCCGCGACAACAAGCTTGGCCTGCCGATGCTGCCAGGCCAGCATCGTTTTGAACTGCGCCTGCGCGAGCCACATGGCGTGTCTTTGATCACGCGCACGTCGGTGCTGGCGCTGCAGGCGCCGGCCGCGAACATCTCGCTCGATCAGAACCTGCCAGAAGATCGCTGGGTGCTATGGACGTGGGGGCCGACCGCCGGTCCCGCCGTGCTGTATTGGTCGCAGCTGGTCGTGCTGCTGTTCGCGGCATGGCTGCTCGCGCGTTTCGCGCCGACGCCGCTGCGCTTCCATCACTGGCTGCTGCTGGGGCTGGGCTTCTCCGCGTTCGCGTGGAGTGCGTATGCGCTGGTGGTGGTGTGGCTGATCCTGCTGGGGCTGCGTCTGCGCCTGCCGACTGAGCGGCTTGGCCGGGCCGGCTTCAACCTGACGCAGGCAAGTCTCGCGGGACTCACCTTGATTGCACTGGCGGTGTTGATCTCGGCAGTGCCCAAGGGGCTGCTGGGGTTGCCGGACATGCATGTCGCTGGCAATGACTCCACTGCGTGGCAGTTGCGCTGGTTCGCCGATCAGGCGCTGGATGTGCTGCCGCGCGCCGGCGTGTTCAGCGTGTCGCTGTGGGTCTACAAGATCGCCATGCTGGCGTGGGCGCTGTGGTTGGCGAATGCGTTGATCGGCTGGTTGCGCTGGGGCTTCGAGGCGTGGACGAAAGACGGCTACTGGCGCAAGCGCGCGCCGAAGTCGGATGCGCCGCCGGAGTTGCCGACGCCGCCGGAGGAGCCCGCCCGCGATGTCTGATGTCCGTGGCGTATTGGCCGCTGCAACGCAGCGCCTCGGTGAACGCGTCGATGCCGAGGCGCTATTGCTGCATGTGCTGCAGAAGCCGCGCAGCTGGCTGATCGCGCACGACACCGATGTACTCGATGCGGATGTGATCGCGACCTATGAAGCGCTGATCGCGCGCCGCGCTGCCGGCGAACCCGTGGCATACATCACCGGCCATCGCGGCTTCTGGTCGCTGGAGCTAGAAGTGACACCGGCAACGCTGATTCCACGCCCGGAAACCGAATTGCTAGTGGAGCTTGCGCTGCGACACCTGCCCGCAGGCCAAACGCTGCGCGTCGCCGACCTCGGCACCGGCAGCGGCGCCATCGCGCTCGCCATTGCGCACGAGCGGCCGCAGGCGCAGGTAAGCGCCGTGGACGTCAGCGCCGAGGCTCTGGCCGTGGCACGCCGCAACGCGCAGCGGCTCGGCATCGGCAACGTCCGGTTCCTACAGGGCAGCTGGATGACACCGTTGTCTGGCGAGTCCTTCGCGGTGATCGTTTCCAACCCGCCCTATATCGAAGCGGACGACCCGCACCTCGAACAGGGTGACCTGCGTTTCGAGCCTGCGGGCGCCCTGGCATCGGGTACGGATGGCCTGGATGCCATCCGCCACATCGTAACGGAGGCACCGGCCCGCCTGCAGCCGGGTGGCTGGCTGCTGATGGAGCACGGTTGGGACCAGGGCCCGCCGGTACGGGCTTTGCTGACAGCGGCGGGCTATGTCGAGGTCGAAACCGTCCCGGATCTGGAAGGCCGCGACCGCGTCAGTGGCGGTCGTTTTCCCGGCTGAGCCAGGCCTTTCTCGATCTAATCGATGCACCCGTCGATGGCCTGGCGGGGCGGAGTGTGTCCGGGTGCCCAGCCTTCAAAATGTCTGATTGACAACGTTGTCAACTGAGAGTCAAGTGGCGCGGCTGGCGCCTGGGGTGCCGGCACTGGCGGGGGCTGGGGAGGGGCGTCATACACCGTTGGGGAGGCCTGGCAGGCAGTACCGGTGGGGACCGGAGCCGGGTGGCATAGCGGGCACTGACAGGGATGTTTGAACCATGTCATCCAGAACCTGGCTGCATGGTGCGCGCGTATCCAGCGAACTGTGTCGCGTCGTCCAGCTGTTCGAACTCTCATTCGATCACTGGAGTCATGTCATGCGCATCCTGTTGAGACTATTTCTGCTGCTGGCGATCGTGCCGGCGGCCTTGTGGAGCGGAGCGGCCCAGGCGCAGAGCGCGACCTGTGCCGGCGTGGCGGCGTGGAACGCCACCACGATCTACAACGCGGGCGACAAGATGGTTTACAACAACCATCTGTATCAGGCGCTCACGCAGATCTGGAACACGCCGCCTGATTACTGTCCGAGCTGCGGCTGGTACCAGGATATTGGGCAATGCGGCGCCACCACCAACCAGCCGCCGACCGCCGCGCTCACTGCGCCGGCCAATGGCGCCACGTTCACCGCTGGCGCGAACATCACGCTGACGGCAACGGCTGCCGATAGCGACGGCACGGTCAGCAAGGTGGAGTTCTTCAATGGCTCGACTTCGCTCGGTGTGGATACCTCGTCGCCTTACTCCATCACCTGGAGCAACGTGCCGGCCGGCAGTTACACGCTGAAAGCGGTGGCGACCGACAACGGTGGCCTCACCGGCACCTCGGCCACGGTCAGCATCACGGTGAACCCGGCCAGCGGCGGTGACACCACGCCGCCGAGCATACCCGCGGGTCTCGCTTCCACTTCGCAGACCTCCAGCACCATCTCGCTGTCGTGGACGGCCTCAACCGACAATACCGGCGGCAGTGGCGTGGCAGGTTATGACGTGTATCGCGGCGGCACCTTGGTCGGTTCGACCAGCGCCACCAGCTACACCGACACCGGCCTCGCCGCGAACACCAGCTACAGCTACACCGTGCGTGCGCGCGACAACGCAGGCAACGCTTCGGCGCTGAGTTCGGCGATCAGTGCGAAGACGGCGACCAGTGGCGGCGGTGGCGGTGGCAAGCGCGTGCTCGGCTACTTCACGCAGTGGGGTATCTACGGCCGCAACTATCAGGTGAAGAACATCGACACCAGCGGTTCCGCCGCGGTACTCACCCACATCAACTACGCGTTCGGCAACGTGCGCAACAACATCTGCGAAGTGGGCGTGACGCAGGCATCCGACCCAAACACTGGCGTGGGTGGCGATGCGTATGCCGACTACACCAAGTCGTATGACGCCTCCAGCAGCGTGAGTGGCGTGGCCGATACCTGGAACCAGCCGCTGCGCGGCAACTGGAACCAGCTCAAGGAACTGAAGGCCAAGTATCCCGGCGTGAAGGTGCTGATCTCCCTCGGCGGCTGGACCTGGTCGCGCGGCTTCGCCAGCGCGGCAACGGCGGCCAACCGCCAGTCGTTCGTGGCTTCCTGTATCGATGCGTATATCAAGGGCAATCTGCCGGTGACCGACAGTGCCGGTGGCGCTGGCGCGGCGGCGGGCGTGTTCGACGGTATCGACATCGATTGGGAGTATCCGGCGGCATGCGGACTCAGCTGCGGCACCAGTGCCGACACGGCGAACTTCACCGCGTTGCTGGCCGAATTCCGCCGTCAGCTGGATGCGGTGCGTCCGGGTCTGCTGCTGACCATCGCGGGCGGCGCCGGCGTCGACAAGGTCCGGGTCACGCAGCCGAGTCAGTACGCGCAATACATCGACTTCGTGAACCTGATGACCTACGACTTCCACGGCCCGTGGGAGAGCCCGACCAACTTCCACTCCGCGCTGTATGCACCGCTCGGCGATCCCTCGACCGGCGATGCGGCGAAGTACAACACCAACGATGCGATCCAGGCTTTGATCGCGGCCGGCATGCCTGCCGCCAAGATCAACCTCGGCATCGGCTTCTACGGCCGCGGCTGGACCAATGTGCCTAACGCCAACAACGGTCTGTTCCAGGCCAGCACCACCGCGGCGCCGGGTACGTATGAAGCCGGCATCGAGGACTACAAGGTACTGAAGAACCTGGGCTACCCCGCGTTCGACAATACCAGCGCCGGCGCGCACTGGATCTTCAACGGCACCACGTTCTGGAGCTTCGACGATCCGGCCAACATCCAGCGCAAGATGAACTATGTGAAGTCGCAGTCGCTGGGCGGCGCCTTCTCGTGGGAGTTCAGTGGCGATGACTCCACGGGTACCTTGATCAAGGCGATGTCGAATGGCTTGAAGTAAGCGCCATCCGAGCAACAAAAAAGCCGGCCTTCGGGCCGGCTTTTCTTTGCGTACGATGCGTCGCTCAACTGACGCTGGTCACCGCCGTCGAAGTCAGCGCCGGGAACCGCGCGCGGATCGCGTTGCGGATGCCGGGCAGATCGAGCCCCGCCATGGTCAGCACTTCCTCGCGGCTGCCGTGTTCCAGATAGACGTCCGGAAGGCCGAGATGCAGGATCGGCAGTGTCACGCCGTGCGCGGCCAGGCATTCGGCGACGCCGGAGCCGGCGCCGCCAGCAACAGCGTTGTCTTCCAGCGTGACGAAGGCTTCGTGCGTCTTCGCCAGTTCAAGAATCATCGCTTCATCCAGCGGCTTCACGAAGCGCATGTTGACCAGCGTCGCGTCCATCTCGGCGGCGATTTCGGCGGCGGGTGCAAGCATCGCGCCGAAGCTCAGCAGCGCAAGACGACGGCCGCGACGACGCAGTTCGGCCTTGCCGATCGGCAGGGTTTCCAGCTCCTTGCGCAGCGGCACGCCGGGACCGGTGCCGCGCGGATAGCGCACGGCGGCGGGGCCGTTATAAGCGAAGCCGGTGCTGAGCATCATGCGGCATTCGTTTTCGTCTGCCGGCGCCATGATCATCATGTTCGGCAGGCAGCGCAGGAAGCTCAGATCGAAGCTGCCCGAGTGCGTCGCACCGTCCGGGCCGACCACGCCGGCGCGGTCGATGGCGAAGGTGACGTCCAGGTTCTGGATCGCCACATCGTGGATGGCCTGGTCGTAGGCGCGCTGCAGGAAAGTGGAATAGATCGCCACCACTGGCTTGGCGCCTTCGCAGGCCATGCCTGCCGCAAGCGTCACCGCATGCTGCTCGGCGATGGCTACGTCGAAATAGCGCTGCGGGTATTCCTTGGAGAAGCGCACCAGACCCGAGCCCTCGCGCATCGCCGGTGTGATGCCGAGCAAGCGCTCGTCGGCCGCGGCCTGATCGCACAGCCAGTCGCTGAAGATGTCGGTATAGGTCGGTTTGGCCGGGCCGGCTTTCTTCACCAGGCCTGCTTGGGGGTCGAACGGGCCGACCGCGTGATATTCGATCTGCGCCTGCTCGGCGGGCGCGTAGCCCTTGCCCTTGGTGGTGATCACGTGCAGCAGCTGCGGGCCGGGCAGCTCTTTCACCGTGCGCAGCGCGTGCAGCAGCTGCGGGATGTTGTGGCCGTCGATCGGGCCGGTGTAATGGAAGCCCAGTTCCTCGAACAGCGTGCTCGGCACGAACATGCCCTTGGCGTGTTCTTCCCAGCGCTTGAAGAAGCGGCCGAAGAACGACTGCTTCGGGATCGCGCGCTTGGCCCGCTCACGCCACACATTGAGCGTGTGGCTGGCCATGGCGCGCGCCATCATCTTGGTCAGCGCGCCGACGTTCTCGCTGATCGACATGCCGTTGTCGTTGAACACCACCAGCATGTTCGGCTCAACGTCGCCGCCGTGGTTCAGTGCTTCGAAGGCCATGCCGGCGGTCATCGCGCCGTCGCCGATCACCGCCACGAACTTGCGCGGGTCGCCCTTGCGCTGCGCGGCGATCGCCATGCCCAGCGCAGCCGAGATCGAGGTGGAGGAGTGGCCGACGCCGAAGGTGTCGTACTCGCTTTCCTCACGGCGCGGGAACGGCGCCAGGCCATCCTTCTTCTTGATGCTGGTGATGCGGTCGCGGCGGCCGGTGAGGATCTTGTGCGGATAGCACTGGTGGCCGACGTCCCAGACCAGGCGGTCGTTGGGCGTGTCGAACACGTGGTGCAGCGCCACGGTGAGTTCCACCACGCCCAGGCCCGCGCCGAAGTGGCCGCCCGAGCTGGCGACGGCTTCGATCAGGTACCGGCGCAATTCGTCCGCGACGGCGGGAAGCTCCTCATCGGGGACGCGGCGCAGGTCGGCCGGCGTGTCGATGGTCGCCAGATGGGGGTAATGGGACAAATCGTTCATCCGCGTATTGTTGAACCAGCGGCAGGGCGGAGCAAGGGCGGAATCCTGAAAGCGCGGTGTCATGCGCTTCGTTCAGCCAAAACAAAAGCTTGTGTCACATCGTACTTACGCGCTGGTAGCCAGTGTTTGGGCCATCCGCACCCCCCCCGAGGAGCGTGTCATGACCCCGCAGACCGCCTTTCGCCGCTTTTCCGATGCCACCGCCCGCCATGCCGGCCGACCCGCCGCTTTTCTGCTGGCCGTGCTGGTGGTTGTGGTCTGGGCCCTGACCGGGCCGTTGTTCCACTTCGGCGATACCTGGCAATTGGTGATCAACACCGGCACCACCATCATCACTTTCCTGATGGTGTTCCTGATCCAGAGCACGCAGAACCGCGACAGCGCCGCTTTGCAGATCAAGCTGGACGAGCTGATCTGCAGCAGCCGCGCGCACAACGCGCTGTTGGCTCTGGAGGAGCTGGACGAACGGGAGTTGGAACTGATCCGCAATCATTACGCACGGCTGGCGGAAGCCGCGCGTAGTGATCTGGCGAAGTTCGAGGAAGCGATCGAGGACGTGCGACAGGCGGGCAGGCGCTGAGCCTGCCTCAAGCCGTCAGGCCATCATCGGCCGGCGATCGCGCGGCAGGTGATTGACCAGGAATTCCATCTGGTCGGCCAGGATATTGCGGTTGGACAGGATCAGGTGCTCCACCCAGCTCGGCCGGTAGGGCACGGCCAGCAAGGGCATGTTGGCCTGCTGCGGCGTGCGGTTGCTCTTCTTCAGGTTGCAGGCGAGGCAGGCACTGACCACGTTCTCCCACTCGTCCTTGCCGCGCTTGGAGATCGGCAGCACATGATCGCGGGTCAGCTCACCGCGGCTGAAGCGCTCGCCGCAGTACAGGCAGATATAGCGGTCGCGCGCGAACAGCGCGGTATTGGTCAGGGCCGGCGCCGGGTCGATGGCGTGGTCGTGGCAATGGCCGGTGCTGGCGACAATCGGGTGCAGATGCAGCCGGCTCTGTTCGCCTAGCTCGCGGTTGTGCCCGCCATGCACGGTCAGGCAAGGGTCGCCGAGGGTCCAGGCCACGGCCTCGCGGACGTAAAGGCAAACGGCTTCCTGCCAGCTGATCCAGTCAAGAATGCGGCCGCCGGCGTCCAGCGACAGCACTCGGGTCGAGTGCAGATCGGCGACGCGGTTCGGCATTTCGATCAGCCGCATTGGGGCTTCCATCGGCATGTAGTCGTCCTTCAGGCAAAAGCGAAAGAGCGTTCAAACAATGCAACGGTGCTCGGGTTTTCCGCAGCATAGACCAACTTCGTTGCAAAACGCATGCAAATGCTTGTCAGGATTGAAAGATAGGTCCCGCTACGGGTGGTTTCCGGGATCGCCCACGCGCTGATATAGTGCTTGTTCATCTGTAGACCCGACGCCGGGTTTGGGAGGGGAAGCCTGGGTGGCGACCCCGGCACGGCGGGGCAGAGGTAAGTGACGTGGCTGAAGTTCTTTTCTACGAGCGCCCTGTGCCGCTCAACCGTACCCAACACAAGGATCTGCGCCTCAAGGGCATTCCTAGCCTGAAGTTCGCCGCTGGCGTGCATTCGGTGCCGCTCACCGGCGTGGAATTCCCGGCCGCCGCGCGCGACCTGCCGATCCTGTTCGCCGGCCAGACCATGGAAGAAGCAGGCCCGATGGCTCTGCTCGGCCTGCGTCAGAACGAGAACCTGTTCGTCGACGCCGACGGCCAGTGGGCCGCCAACACCTACGTGCCGGCCTTCGTGCGCCGCTATCCGTTCGTGCTGGCCGAAAAGCCCGCCGACCAGGAAGGTGACGACTTCACTGTGTTCCTCGACGAGGCCTACGAAGGCTTCGGCGACAAGGAAGGCGAGCGCCTGTTCAAGGAAGACGGCACGGACAGCGAAATGCTTTCCAACGCCGTGAACTTCCTCGGCGAGTTCCAGCAGCACGTGAGCCGCACGCAGTGGTTCATGCAGCAGCTGCGCAAGCATGACCTGCTCGAGCCGCGCAACATCCGCCTCGAGAAGGACGGCAAGTCGATCAACCTCAATGGCCTTTACGTGGTCAGCGAGGAGAAGCTGCGTAACCTCGACGAGAAGACCGCGCACGAGTTCCTGAAGGAAGGCGTGTTCGGCTGGATCTACGCGCACCTGCTGTCGTTGGCCAACATCGACCGCGTCGCGCAGCGCCTGGACCTGATCGAACAGGCTGAAGTCACCAAGAACTGACCGCGTTTCATTGCGAAAAAACGGCATCCGGAAGGGTGCCGTTTTTTTTTGGCGTTGGATTGTGGGGAACGGGGAACGGGGAACGGGGAATAAGAGCGCCAGGCTGGAAGCGCGCGAGGCTCTTGCCGTTCCCCGTTCCCCGTTCCCAGGTCAGGGCCGTACCGCCACCACTTCGATCTCCACCCGATACCCCGGATTGCCCAGCGCGGCAATCTGGAAGGCCGAGCGCGCCGGCAGTTTCGGCTGTTCCTTGGTGCCGAAGAACTGCGTATAGCCGGCCATGAAGCCGGCGAAGTCCATGCGGCCGCCGTGGCTCTCGTCGCCGACCAGGAACACCTGCATCTTCACCACGTTGCCCATGCTCAGATGCATGCTCTTGAGTTGCTTCTCGATCGCGGTGAGCACGCCGATGGTCTGGGTCTTGGTGTCGCCATAAGCGGCGACGGAATCCTTGGGCGCTTTCGCATCCACCACTGGCGGCACATTGCCGCTTACATAGACCGTAGCTTTGCCGGCCGGCACTTCGACCGCGGCCGAGATGGGGAAGTCACTGTTGGGGATCTTGTAGCGCACCACTTCTTGTGCGGATTGTGCGGACGCCGCCGTGACGACGAGCAACAGCAACGGTGCGAGACTGCCTGCGAGCTTGCGCATGAAACCATTCCTCTTGGGTGGGGATGACGGATACCGAATCAGTGATGCATCGAGGCGACTTCCTCGGCGCTGATGCTATCGCTGTACTGATTGCCGAAATGAGTGCGGATGTAGTTGATCACGCCGGCGATCTGCGTGTCGCTGAGCTTGGCATCTTCCAGGAAGCGATCCTCCGCGCCGGGCGTCGGCTTGAACGACGGCATGTCGCGGCGACCGTGCAGGATCACCGCGGCCATGTACTGCGGCGATACCAATCGCGGGTTGCCAGTGAGCGCGGGATAAGTGCCCGCACCCTGCGCGCCTTTCGCATCCGGCATATGGCAGCCCTGGCAGATGCTGCGGAAGATCGTTTCGCCATCGGCCGCGGCCAGCTTCGAACCGATGTGTCCGGCGTTGTCGGACGACTGCGCATGCAGCGTCGATGCGAAACACAGCGCCGCCACGCCGACGGCTTTGCTTATACGTTTCATACCTTGTCCCCCGCGATGGCGCGCTGATGGATGCGGCCGATGGCGTCGAGCGCGGACGTCACCGCGCCTTCCTGCCAGGCCGGCAGATACGAAGCGTGCTCGCCGGCCAGCGCGATGCGGCCGTCGATCTTGCACAGATTGTCGTAGTGCTTGGCGCGTGCCTCCTCCGTCCATACGCCGAAGCAGCCCATCGTGAAGGGAGAGCGGTGCCAGCCCACGGCCACGCCGTTCTCGAACTCCTCGCGGTACTGCGGGTGAATCTGGCTGCCGTACTCCACGGCTTTCTGCACACGCTGCGCTGGCGTCATCGCGGTGAACTCGTATGCGCTGAGGCCCCAGATATAGGCGCCGAGCAGCACGCCCTTGCCGCCGCTGTGATAGCCGGTGCTCGGATAACTGATGTTGGCGATCGGCAAGTCGGTGTAGCTGATGCCGCCGTAGATGTGCTCGTCCTCCTCCCAGAAGCGCCGCTTGAACTGCAGGCCTACTTTCACCGCGGCCGCATAAGGCACGGCGGCGATCGCGTCGGCCATCGGCTGGCTGACGTTGATCGGTAGCTGGCTGAGGATGGACAGCGGGATGGTGCACAGACACCAGTCGGCACTGGCAGTGTGTGTCTGTCCCGGCGCGGTGGTGTCTTCGTAGGCGACACTCACGCCGCGTTCGTCCTGCTGGATCGCGGTGACCTTGGCGTTGTAACGAATGACGTCCTTCAACTCGTGGCCAAACGCCTCGCCGATCCGGCCCATGCCGCCCACCGGCTGAAACAGAGTGGTCTGGAACTCGTAGATCTCCCCAGCGGAAAGGCCCGTCCACAGGCGCGAGCTGAGAACATCCTTCAAGCCCACCGGTTGCGAAGGCACGGGGCGCGCGGAAAGGCCGCCGCCCGGATCCTTGTCGAAACCGCGCCGGTTGCTGCTGGCGATGCCGCGTGCGTAGGTGAGGTCTTTTTCGAGCGCACCCCAGTCGCGCAGCGATTCCAGCAAGAGTTCCTGATCTTCCTTGCTCACCGCGGCGTCGAGCTTGCCTTGTTGCGTGGTCTTGGCCAGCAGTTCAGCGACATGCCCGCGGTAGTCGGCATTGATCGTGCGGTAGCGCTGCGGTTTGCCGCCGAACGCCTTGCTGTTGTGCAGATAGGCGTTGTGGTTGACCTGCACATACGCTTCCAGCGGTACGCCGAGCTTCTTGCAGTAGCTGAGGATGCCGTGATGATGATGCGGCAGGCGCCACGGGCCTGGATTGACGTAAAGCCCCTGCTCGAACTGGCAGTGCTGGGTGAAGCCGCCCAGTTCGGTAAAGCGGTCGCCGCCACGCAGCGACCAGTTACGTCCACCGGCGCGATGGTTGTATTCCAGCACCTGCACTTTGTAGCCGGCCTGGCGCAACTCATACGCCGCCACCATACCGGCAATGCCCGCGCCAAGAATCAACACCGATGCACCCTTGGGTGCGCCTTCGAGCTTGATCGGTCCGCGCCAGGTGGACTCTGCCGCCATGCCCAGGCGACTCATCGCCTGGTACATCACGGCGCTGCCGGCGGTGACGCCGATCATGCGCAACAGATCGCGCCGTTTCATCGAAAAGCCTTGGCTATCGCCTTGCATCGAATACCCCTCGAAATCAGAACTGCGGGGCGACATGCCGGCGCCGGACAACGCCTCCTCCGAAGGGTGTGCGGCGAACGCAACGGCATGGCGCGCGGTTGAGGCGCAAGCCAGTGCTCCCCGCGCCGGGCAGGCGCGGAGAGGTTCCGTCGTCAGAAGCGATACGTGACCTTGCCGTACCAGTAGCGGCCGTTGAAGCCGAACGGCGACAGCGACGAATACTGCAAGCCGTCGGCGCGGTCTTCGTACACGTTGGCCAGCGAGGCCTTGGTCGGGTACTGGTTGGTGAGGTTGTCCGCGCCCACGGTGAAGGACCAGTCCTGCAGGTTGTAGCTGGCGGACATATCCAGCAGCCAGCGCGCGGCGAACTTCTGGTCCTGGCTGCCGTCGTCCATGTCGCCGCGGCGGATCACTGAGCCATAGCGGGTCAGGTTGGCATGCAGGTTGAAGTCGTGGAACGCCCAGTCACCGCTGAACACATACTTGGTGCGCGGCGTTGACGAAGTCAGCAAGCCCTCGCTGGCGCGGCCGAAAGCCGGCGTGGAGATACTCAGCACCTTGGTCTGGTTGTAGTTGCCGCTGGCCGTCAGCGTGAGCTTGCCCCACGCATTCAGATCCAGCCGATAGTTGGCGATCAGGTCCGCGCCACGCGTGCGCGTGGTAGCGCCGTTGACGAAGAACTGCGCGCCGGTCACCTGGCTGTTCGGGATGCTCACCGCGATCTGGTCGGAGTAGAGAATCGCGTTGCCGATGCGGATCTGATACAGGTCCAGCGTGGTGCTGAAGCTGTCGAACGGCTGCCACACCGCGCCCAGGCCGTAGTTGGTCGATTTCTCCGGCTTCAGAGGCTTTGCGCCGAGTGCAATGGCGACCGGGTCGGAAGTGCGATACGTGCCGATCTGCGCGAGCTGACCGTTCTGGATCAGCGTTACCACCGACTCGTAGTTCTGTTGCGCCAGCGACGGCGCACGGAAGCCATTCGACACGGTGCCGCGCAGGGCGAACGTATCAGTGAACTGATAACGCGCGGAAATCTTGCCCGAGCGCGTCGAGCCCGCATCGCTGTAATGCTCGTAGCGCGCCGCCACACCGGCCGACAGCTTGCTGCTGAGATCGGTTTCCAGATCCAGATATGCCGCTTCGCTGTGGCGGCCGAAACTGCCGGCCACTTCCGGCGTCAGGCCCGGATACACCTGCGAGCCGCCGGCATATGGCGTAGTGGTACCTGGAATCAGCGTCGCCGGATTGAAGAAGTACGAATCCGGATCGCCCGCGTCGATCACATAAGTTTCCTTGCGGTACTCGCCACCGAACGCCACCGTGACCGGGTTCGGCAGAAAGCCGACGCCGAAGTCCTTGCTCAGATCCAGATTGGCCACGCTCTGTTTGTTGCGAAAGGTGCCGGCGTGGAAATACGTCGGCGAATGACCCAGCGTGTAGTACAGATTGGTGTTGACGCTGTTGGCGATGTCGAACACCAGGTTGTTCTCGCCATGATCGGCCGAGAAATCCCAATGCCAGCCGCCATCGGTCTTGCCGCGCACGCCGAGTACCGCAGCGAGGTCGTTGCTGTGGTTGACGATCTGCGGCAGGAAACCGTTGGGATAGATCGCCGGCACGTTGCGCGCCGAGTTGTACGCACGGTAGTAACCGTTGGAGGTGACATCGCGCTTGCTGCCGTTGAGGTAGCCGTACAGCTCGATGTTCGGCGTGATGTTGTAGCCGAAGTTGAGCAGCACCTGGTACGTCTTCACCGCCGGATCGCCGTAGCGCTCGTACGGAATGCCGCTGGGATTGGGCGCGCCCGCCAGCGTGGTGGACTTGTCCTTGTTTTCGGCGCGATTGGTGTTCATCGCGTTCTGGTAGTTCCACGCCAGCCGTGCCCAGCCGGGCGCATTGCTGCCGGTCCCGCCAAGTGGAATGCCTACCGAGCCCTGGACGCCGTTCTGCGCGCCGTCACCCTTGTCCATCACGCCGCCGCTGGCGGTCACGCTGTTGTTGCCTGGTTGACCGCCGCGTTTGAGCACCACGTTGATCACGCCCGCGATGGCGTCGGAACCGTATTGCGCGGCCGCGCCATCACGCAGTACTTCGATGTGATCGATGGCGGCAATCGGAATCGAGTTGAGATCGACCGGCGCCGAACCACGACCCACCGACGAGTTGTAATTGACCAGGCTGGTGGTGTGGTAACGCTTGCCGTCCACCAGCACCAACACCTGGTCGGGCGACAGACCACGCAGGCTGGCGGGGCGGATCGCGTCATTGCCATCGTTGATGGCGGGGCGAGGGAAATCCAGCGAGGGAAGCAGGCTGCTGAGTGCGCTGGCGAGATCGGTACTGCCGGTGGCGGTGAGATCCGCGGGGGTCAGTACGTCGATGGGTGCGAGTGATTCGGAAGCGGTACGGTCGGTGGCGCGGGTACCGGTGACGACGATTTGCTGGAGCTGTCTTGCTTTGTCAGGCGAGGCCGCATCGGCGGCGGGTTTATCGTCGGCCCAGGCTGCGGAGGCGGCGAGGGCATTCATACAGCACAAGGGCAGTACCGCGAGCGCCAAAGGGCGCCGCTTAAGTCGTTCTTTCATGGTGATTATTCCCCGATCAGGCGAAAGTGACGGCTTCGTGCCTTGGGTCTTGCATCGCAGCAAATCCTCCCCAGGGCTGCGATGAATCGAGGCTATTTAAGATGGTGCGGTGCGTCAATATCTGGTCATTCGCGCGTCATTGAGCTGTAATGGTCGGCCCGGTGGGTCGCGCATCCGCGGCAAGAAATTTCGTTCCGACGGTTATTGCGCAAGGTTTTAAGGGTGTCCTAAGCGCTGGCGGCCACGATGGCCGCCATGTCCCCGACCCCTGTTCCCCGATTCTCGTTTCGCCGACATGGATGGCTCTGCGCCGCCGTGGCGCTCGCACTTGCGGGCTGTGCGAGCTATCAACCCAAACCCATCGACACCGCGGCGACGCATGCGCAATGGCAGGCACGGCGTTTGGACGATCCCGCGCTAGCCGAACGCATGCGCACGCTGTTGCCCGCCGGTCATGAAGCCTGGCCGCCGTCAGCCTACGGCCGCTCCGAACTGCTGTTGGCCGCGTTGGTATTGAATCCCGATCTGGCCGAAGCGCGCGCGCATCTGGCGGAAGCGGATGCGGCCATTCGGACGGCCAAAGCATTGCCCAATCCCACCGTCAGCCTGGCGCTGGAGCGCTACACGCAATCGCAGGCGGGCAGCAGTCCGTGGTTGTGGGGCATCACCACCGACATGCTGATCGACACCCTGTTGCGCCGCCGCCTTCGTGCGGATCTGGCCAATGCCGGTGTGCGCGGTGCGCGGCTGGATTACGCGGAGAAGGTGTGGGACGTGCGGCGCAATCTGCGCACCGCGCTGGCGGACGTGATGCTGGCGCAGCGCCAGCAGAAGCTTGCCGATCAGACCGTGGCGAAGGCGGGTGAGCTGCAGGCGGCCTTGCAGCAACGGCATGCACTGGGCGAAACCCTGCCGGCCGAAGTACTGCAGTCCGCGCAGACGCTGGCGCAGGCGCGCAACGAATCCGCCGCTGCCGCGCAACGCAGTGCGGATGCCAGGGCCAGGCTCGCACGCGCCGTCGGTGTGCCGGTGCAGGCGCTGGACGATGTCCATCTGCGCTGGGATGGACTCGATACGCCTGCCGCCGTCAACGACAGACTTCCCGCGCTGGCCGAGCGTGCGCAGTTGTCGCGTGCCGATCTGGAGCGCGCGCTGGTCGACTACGACAGCCGCGAGACCGAACTGCATCAGCAGGTGCGCGCACAGTATCCGCAGGTCTCGCTCGGGCCGGGCTACACCTACGACCACGGTGTGCGCAAACTGCAATTCAACCTCAGCACCACCTTGCCCATCTTCAATCAGAACCAGGGGCCGATCGCCGAAGCCGAAGCGCGCCGCGAAGCGGCCGGCAAGCATGTGGAAGCGGTGCAGGCCACGATCGACAGCGAGATCGTCGCGGCATCCGCCAAGTACGACGCTGCCTTGCGTGCGCTGAGTGCGGCGCGCGGTGGGCAGCAGGCTGCGCAGAAGTTGCAGCGACAGATCGAGCTTGGACATGCGCATGGAGAGGATGACCGCGTGGCGGTGCTCAATGCGCAGTTGGCGGCGTTGGCGGCGGGGCAGGCTGAGCTGGTGGCGCTGGATCAGGCGCAGCAGGGATTGGGGGCGGTGGAGGATGCGGTGAGGGCGCCGTTGGAGGGGGATGAGGTTTCGGTGTTTGGCGATTGCTCTTCGCTTTCTGCCTCCTCGGCGGAGAGGGTTGGGTGCTCGCGATGACCTCTCCGCTTCGTCATTCCGGCGTAGGCCGGAATCCAGTGGCGTTGTCGCTCGGTTGTCGCGTCTGCGTGCCTTTTCCAGTGTCAGGCGCCGGGATGGTTCTTTCTTCGGAGTCTGATCGTCCAGTCTTGAGCGCCGCAAGGGGACCTGGAGATCAAAAGCTACACATCGACGCGCTTTGCGCGAGGAAATGGTGATGACTAATCGAATGTATCAGCGCGCCTTGTTGCGCGGTCTTGTCGTCACTTTGCTGGGCGGTTTTGCCGTTACAGCGGCAGCGACGGAGCTCAATGCGGAGGGTCAGGCGAAGCTTGGCCTGACGACGGCGGCTTTGCAGGGTGCACAGGCGCCTGCGGAGTTGGCGGCGACGGCGGAGGTGTTGGATCCGTCGACGTTGTCCAAAGCTGTCGACGATATGGCAGCGGCGCAGGCGGCAGCAGAAGCGTCGGGCGCGGAGTACAAGCGGGTGCAGGCGCTGTTTGCGGCGGACGGAAATATGTCGCGCAAGGCGGTGGAAGCGGCGCGCGCGCAGTCGGCGGCGGATCAGGCGAAGCTGCGGCAGTTGCAGGCGCAGTTGCGGGTGGATTGGGGCGCGGGTATCGCGTCGCTGAGTGCCGATGCGTTGCGCGCACGTGCGGAAGCTTTGCTGAGCGGGCAGGAGGTGTTGATCAAGGCTGAGCCTCTGAGTACGCCGCCGGCAGGCTTCGCGGCGAACGGCGCGAGTCTGCGCTTGTCTTCGGCGCAGGCGGTGGATGCGCGCGTGGTGGGGGCGTTGCCGCGCAGCAGTGGCGGGCTTGCCGGTGGCTGGCTGTTGCAGGCGTCGGCGCCAGGGCTGACGCCGGGCATGATGTTGACCGCGCAACTGCAGGGTAAGGGCGAGTCGCTGTCGGGCGTGTTGCTGCCGCGCAGTGCGGTGGTGCGCTGGAATGGTGTGGCCTGGGCGTACGTCGTCAGCGATGCCACGCACTTCGAGCGCCGTGCCGTGAAAGCGCTGGCGATGACGCCAACCGGCTGGCTGGTGGGTGAGCCATTCAAGACCGGCGAAAAAGTGGTGACGCGTGGTGTCGAGGCGCTGATCGCGCTCGATGCCGCACCAGTACCCGCCGAAGCCGGCCCCGTGGCGAGTGACGACTAATGCTGGTTGCCATCATTCGCACTGCGTTGCGCCATCCGTACTGGGTGGCGTTGCTGGCGGTCCTGCTACTGATCTTTGGCGTGAATCATCTGACCGTCGCCAGCTACGACGTGTTTCCCGAATTCGTGCCGGCGCAGATCACCATCCAGGTGGAATCGCCGGGCTTCACTGCGTTGCAGGTGGAGCAGCGCGTGACGCAACCGATCGAGAACGCCGTGAACGGCGGTACCGATGTGGACGTGGTGCGTTCGCAGTCGATCCAGGGACTGGCCGTGATCACGGTCGTGTTCAAGGAGGGCAGTGATCCGTTCCGCGATCGCCAGTTGCTGGCCGAGCGCGTTACTGAAGCGGCGACGCGCCTGCCGCAGGGCGTACAGACGCCGGCCTTGAGCCCCATGGTCTCGTCCACCATGGACATGCTCAAGTTCGGCCTGCTCAGCGACAAGCTCGATCCGATCGCCTTGCGCTCGCTCGCCGACTGGACCATCAAGCCGCGACTGCTCGCCGTGGCCGGTGTGGCGGATGCCACCGTATTCGGCGGTGGCGTCCGCGAATGGCAGGTGCGCGTGCATCCTGACCGCCTCGCGGCATTCGGTCTCACGCTGGAAGATGTGCGCCTGGCGGCGGCATCGGCCAGCGGCGTGCGCGGCGCCGGCTATGTCGATACACCGGCGCAACGTGTGGTGCTCGAAGCGGACGGCACGCTGAGTGATCCCGGTCAGCTGGCGCGCGCCGTCATCACGCAGCACGCGGGCCGCAACGTGACATTGGGTGATGTGGCGGATGTCGCCGAGCACGCGGCGCCCGCGTTCGGCGACTCGCGCATCATGGGCAAGCCGGGCGTGCTGGTGGCACTCAACAGCCAGTACGGCGCCAACACCCTGGAAGTCACCCACGCGGTCGAGGCCGCGCTGGAGGATCTCAAGCCGATGCTGAAAGAGCAGGGCGTGACCTTGGTGCCTTCACTGCATCGTCCGGCCACTTTCGTGGAAGTCGCGCTGAAGAACATGCGCGGCGCTTTGCTCCTTGGCGCATTGCTGGTGCTGGTGGTGCTGGTGTTGTTCCTGCGCGACTGGCGCACCGCACTGATTTCGTTCCTCAGCATTCCGCTGTCGCTCGCCGTCGCGGTGATGCTGTTCCCGTGGCTGGGCTGGACTGTCAACACCATGACCCTCGGTGGCCTTGCGGTGGCCCTGGGCGTGGTGGTGGATGACGCCATCATCGATGTCGAGAACATCACGCGGCGTTTGCGTCAGGCCGGCAAGGCGGCACCGCGCCTGCCGGTGATCCTGGGCGCGTCGATCGAAGTACGCCGCCCGGTGGTGCTCGCCACGCTGGTAGTGGGCCTGGTGTTTCTGCCGATCCTGCTGCTGCCGGGTTTGCAGGGAAGTTTCTTTGCGCCACTCGCCGGTGCCTTCCTGCTGGCGACGTTCGCGTCGCTGCTGGTGGCGCTGACGGTGACGCCGGCCCTGTGCCTGCTGCTGTTGCGGCCGGACCAGCGCCATCGCGAGCCGCGCTGGCTGAAGCGCATGAAACTGGCGCAGCACCGCTTGCTGGAACGCGCGCTGCCGCATGGCCGCGCCTTGCTCATCGGTGCGCTGTTGTTGGGTGCTGCCGCAGTGGTGGCACTGCCATTCTTCGGTGCCTCCTTGCTGCCGGAATTCCGCGAAGGCCATTTCGTGCTGCAGGTGATGGGGCCGTCGGGCACTTCCATCGAGGAAATGGATCGACTGGGCGAAAGCATCAGCAAGGACGTGCTGGCGATTCCCGGTGTGGCGACGGTGTCGCAGCAGGTCGGCCGTGCCGAGGCGGTACAGGACACCTGGCCGCCGAACCAGAGCGAGTTCCACGTCGAGCTGAAGCCCGGTCTGGCGGCGAACGACCAGATACGCATCGAGAAGGCATTGAAGGATGCGCTGGACAGCTATCCCGGCTTGAGTTCGGAAGTGGTGACCTTCCTCGGCGACCGCATCGGTGAATCGCTGTCCGGCGAAACCGCGCCGGTGTCGGTGAGCATCTACGGCAATGATCTCGATACGCTGGATCAGCTCGCCGCACAGGTGAAGCAGACCATGCAGCAAGTGCCGGGCGCCGGTGGCGTGCGCCTGGCCGAAGCACCGACGGTGCCCACGCTGCGCATCGCACCCGATCCGGTGCGGCTGGCGGCTTACGGGCTGCGCATGACGGATGTGCTCGATGCGGTGGCTGCCTCGCATCAGGGCGTGGTGGCCGGCGAGGTGTTCAGCGGCGTGCAGCCGATCGCGATCCGCCTGCAGCTCGATCCGGCCACGCAGAAAGATCCTGAGGCGGTGGGGCAGTTGCTTCTGCGCAGTCCGGCCGGGCGCAACGTGACACTCGCTTCAGTGGCCGACACCGATCTGGTCGACGGGCGCGCGAACGTGTCGCACGAAGGCGGCCGCCGTCGTCTGGTGCTGGCGGTGACGCCTACCGCTACTGACGTGGTTGGTTTCGTGGCGCAGGCGCAGGCTGCGCTGGAGAAGAGCATCAAGCTGCCCGCCGGTTACTACCTCGAGTTCGGCGGCGCGGCGCAGGGCGCCGTGCAGGCGCGTCACGATCTGCTGCTGCATGGCGGCCTGGCCGGCGTCGGCATCCTGGCTCTGCTGATGATGGCCTTTCCGGATCGTCGCAGTGTCGCCCTGATTCTCGCCAACGTGCCGTTTGCGCTGGTGGGTGGCGTGATTGCCGCGGCGGTTACGGGCGGCGTGCTTTCCATCGGCGCATTGGTCGGCTTCGTCACCCTGTTCGGTATCTCCGCACGCAACACCATCATGCTGATCTCGCACTACGAGCATCTGGTGGAGGAAGAAGGCGTGCACTGGAATCGCTTCACCGTGCTGCGCGGTGCGCGCGAACGCCTGACGCCGATCCTGATGACAGCGCTGGTGACTGCGCTGGGCCTGTTGCCGCTGGCCTTGGGCAATGGTGAGCCGGGGCGCGAAGTGGAAGGGCCGATGGCGATCGTGATTCTTGGCGGTCTCGCTACATCGACCCTGCTCAACCTGCTGGTGATGCCGGCGCTGGCGGGACGCTATCTGCGCCTTGAAGCAAAGAAGGCCACGGCCGTGGCCAGCGGCGAAGCAACGCTGCCTACACACGGGTAGTTTGACGGCGCGCCGTTCAAGCGCGCCGTCATTTCATGACTTCAGAAACAGCGAAGGAGCGCGATGCGCTCCTTCGTTGCCAGCTCAGCGTAAGCCCCGGGGCTTACTTGCCGATCTCCTTGCTGACCTGGTTTTCCTGCTGGTTGAGCGTCTTCTGTTCCTGCTTGGTGATATGGCCACCGTTCTGGCTCGCCATGTCGCGCTCTTCCTGACGGATCTGGTGATCGTCCTTGTGCAGCTGCGCCGCCTGACCCTTGCTCAGATCGCCTTCCTTCACTTCTTCATGGATGCGCTTGTTCTGGTTGTGCAGGCGATCGTTGACCTGCTCGCGGCGCGGATGATTCTTCTGCCACTTGGTGTCTGTGGCCTGTGCCGTGCAGACGCCCATGCTGGCAACGATCAACGCGCTGGCGATCATCATCGACTTGATCTTCATGGCTAACTCCCCCGAGTGGATGGTGGTGGCGGGCGGCGCGGAATGCGCCGCCCGTGATGCGCATCCTACGCAGGCGATGCGGCGAGGGAAGAGGGCACGGCAAGGAGATGAAGCGCTTGGTTCATGTCTCCGGCGACTATGTAAACGCAGGAAAATACGTGTCGCCGAAACGGTCAACCGAAGTGCGATTGGCGCGTCTTTCTGTTGCCTTTGGGTGGCCGTTGAAACGGCATGCCACGTCAACGCACCGGCTTGGCCAGACGCAGCAGATCCGCGCCGTAACCGTTTGCCTCGTACAGCGCGCGTGCGCGTTCGTTGCCCGGAAACACTGCCAGCGTTACCAGCATGCAGCGATGCTCGCGTGCCCAGGTTTCCGCGTGAGCCAGTAGCGCGCGGCCGACGCCTTTGCCTTCGTGCGCGGGCGCCACTGCCAGATCGGAGATGTGGCAGTTGGTGTGCCCGGTGAAGAAGTCCTGCGTCTTTTGCAGATGGACGAAGCCGACGCGTTCACCACCGTCGTCTTCAGCGACGAACAGGAAACTGTTGGCCGGCTGTTCTTCGAGATGGCGTGCGAGGTCCTTGCGGATGCCGGCGATGCATTCGTGGCGCCGGCGCCAGGGCGGCAGGGTGAAATCCACAAAGCGGGGAACCAGGGCGAGGATGAAGTCGTCGTCATCCTCGGCCAGCCGAATCAGAAAACTCATGTCAGTCATGCGCTTGGATATCAGTGGGTGTACGGCAGGTTCTACACCACGCCGTGTGCATGACGGAAGTCCCGTCCTGCCTTCGGGGGCGGGGGCTTCGGCTTGACGGTCTGTTCCGCCTCGAAGCGAGGCCTCTCCCTCCCGGAGGATTGGGCGAGGGATGGGGACTTGGTTCACCGCTTCTTGCCGCAAACAAAAAGCCCGGCATCGCCGGGCTTTTTGCATTTGCCTTGATGAAGATCAGGCAATCGCGGGCAAGGTTTCCACACCGGCTTCGATCGCGGCCTTGTGCATCAGGCAGCGTGGGAGGATGCGGGCGAAGTAGAAGCTGGCGGTGTCGCGCTTAGCCTGTTTGAAGGCGGCGGACTGGTTGCTGGTTTCGGCGGCGGCGACGCTGCGGGCCCACATGTAGGCGAGGGTGACGTAGCCGGAGTAGTAGAGGTAGTCGAGTGCGGCGGCGCCGAGTTCTTCGGGGTTGCTCATCACGCGCGCGGCGAGCTTCTGGGTGAGTTCGCTCCATTCCTTGGTGGCTTTGGCGAGCGGGCCGATCAGGGAGGCGAGCGCGGCGTCCTGGGCGTGGCTCTGGCAGAAGGCGCCGATTTCTTCCAGGAAGTGCTTGGCGCCGACGCCTTGCAACTGGAGGATTTTGCGGCCGAGCAGGTCGGCAGCCTGGATGCCGGTGGTGCCTTCGTACAAGGTGATGATGCGGGCGTCGCGTACGAACTGTTCGACGCCGTTCTCACCGATGTAACCGTGGCCGCCGTAGATCTGCAGGGCTTCCTTGGTGCTTTCCTGCGCGAGTTCGGTCACCACGCCCTTGGCGATGGGGATCAGGAATGCGACGACGTCGCTGGCTTTCTTGCGGGCGGCTTCATCCGCGCCGCGCGCTTCGATGTCGGTCTGCAGCGAGGTGTACAACAGCAGCGCACGCGAACCTTCGACGATAGCGCGCTGGGTCAGCAGCATGCGGCGCACATCCGGCTGCACCAGCAGGTTGTCGGCCGGCTTGTCGGGGAACTTCGGACCCGACAGCGAGCGCGACTGCAAACGTTCGCGCGCATAGTTGAGGCTGTTCTGCAGCGCGCGCTCGGACAGCGCGAGGCCCTGTACGCCCACGCCGAGGCGCGCGGCATTCATCATGGTGAACATGGCGGCCAGGCCTTTGTGCGGCTGGCCGATCAGGTAGCCCTCGGCAGCATCGAAGTTCATCACGCAGGTGGCGGAACCCTTGATGCCCATCTTGTGTTCGATGGCGCCGGCGGCGACGGCGTTGCGCGCACCGAGCGAACCATCCGCGTTCACCTTGAACTTCGGCACGATGAACATCGAGATACCGCGGCTGCCGGCCGGTGCGTCGGGCAGGCGGGCCAGCACCAGATGGATGATGTTCTCGGCCAGGTCGTGCTCGCCGGCGCTGATGAAGATCTTGGTGCCAGTGATCTTGTAGCTGCCGTTGTCGCCCGGTTCGGCGCGCGTCTTCAGCAGGCCGAGGTCGGAACCGGCCTGCGGCTCGGTGAGACACATGGTGCCGGTCCAGCGGCCTTCCACGATGGGCTTGAGATAAGTGTCCTGCTGTTCCTTGGTGCCGTGCAGTTCCATCGCGTGGCAGGCGCCTTCGGACAGCAACGGGTACAGGCTCCAGGACAGGTTGCCAGCCTGGAAGATCTCGGTGGTGGCCGTGCCGATGGTGTTGGGAAGCGCCTGGCCGCCGAAGTGCTCGGCCTGGGTGAGTCCGGTCCAGCCGCCTTCGGCGAACGCCTTGAAGGCCTCCTTGAAGCCCTTGGGCGTGGTCACTGTCTGGGTCGCCTTGTCATAGCGGCAGCCTTCCTCATCACCGCTGGCATTGAACGGTGCGAGCAATGCCTCGCTGAGCTTGCCGGCTTCTTCCACCACGGCATCGAGCAGATCGCGCGTGTGGCCTTCGCCACCCTGCAAGGCGGTCAGGGTCTTCTCCGCGCCGAGCACGTCATAGAGGGCAAAGCGCAGATCGTCGAGCGGAGCCTTGTAAATCGTCATGGCGAAGTTCCTGCGTAAGAAGAGAGAGATGGCGCGTCGATCAGCGCCAGGTGTTGGGAATGCCCGGCACCGGCGAGAGCCAGTCGTTGCCGTGGAATTCGAAATCGCGCGCCTTGTCTTCCTGCTCGGGCTTGGCGTTGGCGCTGCCGGTGACGCTGTAAGGCACCGAGCCACTGCTGCCCTTGGCCGCCGCGATTTTGAGCACCTGGCTCATCTCGGCGGTGGGCAACACATTGACGCGGGTGATGTCGCCGGCGAAGGCAGGGATGTCCAGGTCGAAACTGCTGTGCAGGCGCACCGGCACCAGCTCGGCCACCTTCAGCTCGCCGTCGATGGAGCGGAAATTCATGCCGGCGTAGCTGTTGTTCTGGATGCGCACGGTGAGCTGCCATTGCCCGTCCGGACGCACCGTCATCTCCTGGATGCTGATGGCGGGCGGGAACACGCTCTTGCGCGGCGGACCACAGGCCACCAGGCCGGCCAGCAGGGCAAGCAACGCGGAAAGGCGGAGCAGTCGTTTCATGGAATTCCCTCAAACGATTGTTTGAATATAGCAGGGAGGGGGGAATGGGGAGCAAGAGCGGAAGGCATGCCGGTGGGGCGGTATCGTTGTTGCCGCGCAGCATTTCCCCGTTCCCATCTCCTGCCTAAGCAGGCATCATCCCCAGTTCCCTGACGCCAAACCTGACACTCATGACCCGACGCATCATCGCCCGCCGCTCGCCGATCCACGGCAATGGCGTATTCGCCGCCACCCCGATCAAGAAGGGTGAGGAACTCATCGAGTACAAGGGCACGCTGATGACCCACGCCGAGGCCGACGTGCTGTACGGCGACGGTGGCGAGACGGGCCACACGTTCCTGTTCACGCTCAACGACGATTACCTGATCGACGCCAACCGCAAGGGCAACACCGCGCGCTGGATCAATCACAGCTGCGAGCCGAACTGCCAGGCGCTGGTGGTGGAGAGCGAAAGCGGCGATCCGCGCAAGGACAAGGTGGTCATCGAAGCCATCCGCAACATCAAGCCGGGTGAAGAGCTCACCTACGACTACGGCATCACGCTGGACGTTCCGCACACCGCCCGCCTGAAGAAGCTGTGGGTCTGCCTGTGCGGTTCGCCGAAGTGCTGCGGAACGCTGCTGAAGCCGAAGCGTGGGCGCTGAGCCCTAGGCGCTCTCTCGCAGTCATCTAAGAAACGTTTTCCTGGGCCGCATGGTTCCAGGAAACGGGCCGGCATATGCACGTGCCGGCTTGTGCTTTGCCTTGCATGAGCGCGAGGCATTCCTTCGCCGGATTTCATACTGCGCGAAGTGCATTATCTCAATGTCGCACCTGCTAGGCGCCATGTAGGATCGGGCGAAAACCTAGTTGCAGGAGCTGAGCATGGTGCGATTCATCGTGAGCAAGGAAGGTAGCCCGTCGATGCGCGGCGCGATCCGTTCGCGGCACTTGATCCTGGCCGCTTGCGCGCTTCTTTCCGGGCGCGCCATCGCTATGGCGGCCGACACCGACTACGCCGAACAGCGTGCCGCCAAGTTGGTCGCCCGCATGACCCTGGACGAGAAGATCGCCCAGTTGCAGAGCACCGCGCCGGCGATACCGCGTCTTGGCGTCGGCGCCTACGACTGGTGGAGCGAAGGCTTGCATGGCATCGCACGTAATGGCCACGCCACGGTATTCCCGCAGGCGATCGGTCTGGCCGCGAGCTGGGATACGGATCTGATGCATCGGGTGGGCGATGTGATCTCCACCGAAGCGCGGGCGAAATACAACGTGGTCGGCAAGGCCGATCACCTGCGCTATGAAGGGCTCAGCATCTGGTCGCCCAACGTCAATATTTTTCGTGACCCGCGCTGGGGGCGTGGTCAGGAAACTTATGGCGAGGATCCATTCCTGACCGGCAGCCTCGCCATAGCGTTTGTGCGAGGCCTGCAGGGTGACGATCCACGCGTGCTGAAGACCATCGCGACACCCAAGCACTTCGCGGTGCATAGCGGCCCGGAACCTGGGCGCCATGGTTTCAACGTGAATGCCTCGCCGCACGATCTCGAAGACACCTACCTGCCCGCGTTCCGCATGGCAGTGGTGGAAGGGCGGGCCGGCTCGGTGATGTGTGCTTACAACGCGGTGGATGGCACGCCGGCCTGCGCTTCGCCGGCCTTGCTGGCGGAGCGCCTGCGGCGTGACTGGCAGTTCGCCGGCTATGTCGTGTCCGACTGCGATGCGGTCGACGACATGACCCAGTTCCATCACTACAAGCCCGACAATGCCGCTTCTTCCGCGGCGGCGCTCGCCGCAGGCACGGATCTGAACTGCGGCAAGGCGTATGCCGATCTAAGCGAGGCGGTGCACAACGGCCAGATTCGCGCGGAGCTTATCGATACCGCGGCGCGCCGCCTGTTTGCCGCGCGCTATCGGCTCGGCCTGTTCGATCCGGCGAGCGATCCTTACGAACACCTCGGTACGCATGACATCGCGTCATCGGCGCATCGCGAACTCGCTTTGCGTGCCGCGAGAGAAACGATGGTGTTGTTGAAGAACGAACACCAGACCCTGCCATTCAAGCCCGGCGTGCGGCTGGCGGTGATCGGCCCCAACGCCGATACCGTGAATACGCTGGAGGCCAATTACCACGGCACCGCGATCGACCCGGTGACACCACTTGCTGGCCTGACGGCGCGCTTTGGCGCCGTGCGCTATGCGCAGGGTTCGACGCTGGCGCCCGGTGTGGCGGTGCCAGTGCCTTCCACCGCGCTGCGCGTAAGCGGCTCCGACACGACACCGGGTCTGAAGGGCGAGTACTTCGATGCCACCGGGTTCGATGGCAAGCCGAAGCTGGTGCGCACCGATCGTCGCATCGATTTCGACTGGGATGTCGTGGCGCCCGCTGCTGCTCTGGATGCCGATCGCTACGCCGTGCGCTGGCAGGGCGAGCTGCTGCCACCCGGTGCGGGCGATTACACGCTGGGCGTGCATGTGGACCGCTGCTTCGACTGCACAGGGCACGATCCGGTGCGGCTCTATGTCGACGGCAAGCTGCTGATCGACGATGCCGGCAAGGAGCCTGACCTGAGCGTCGCGGTGCATTTCGACGATACCCGTCCGCGTCTGATCCGCCTTGAGCTGCGCCACACCGGACAGGATCAGGGCGTGCGCCTGCAATGGATCGCGCCGGCCGATGCGCAACTGCGCGAAGCGCGTGCGGCGGTCGAGCCATCCGATGCGGTGGTCGCCTTCGTCGGTCTGTCGCCGGACATGGAAGGCGAAGAGCTGAAGGTGGAGGTTCCCGGGTTCGCCGGCGGCGACCGCACTGATCTGCAATTGCCCGCGCCCCAGCAGCGATTGCTGGAGGCCGCGGCAGCCAGTGGCAAGCCGCTGGTGGTGGTGCTGATGAGCGGCAGCGCGGTCGCGATCGAATGGGCCAAGCAGCACGCCGATGCGATCCTGGTAGCGTGGTATCCGGGCGAAGAGGGCGGTACCGCGGTCGCCGATACGCTCAGCGGCCGCGCCAATCCCGCCGGCCGGTTGCCGGTGACGTTCTATCGTTCGGTGAAGGATTTGCCGCCATTCGCCGAGTACGGCATGCAGGGGCGCACCTATCGATACTTCAAGGGTGAGCCGTTGTTTGCCTTCGGTGATGGCCTCAGCTACACGCGCTTTGCCTACGCAAAACCGCAGCTATCGTCCGAACGCATCAAGGCGGGGCAAGCACTTTCGGTCGACGTCGAAGTGACCAATGCAGGCGAGCGCGACGGTGACGAGGTGGCGCAACTTTATCTCACTGCGCTGGATGCGCCGCCCGGTAGCCCGCGTCACGCGCTGGTCGGTTTCCGGCGTGTGGCATTCAAGGCAGGGCAGACGCAGACGCTGCACTTCGAGGTGGCGCCGCGGCAGTTGAGCCTGGTCGACGTGGACGGGAAGCGGGCGATCAAGGCCGGGCGCTATGAGTTGTCCGTAGGCGGGGCGCAGCCAGGTAGCGGGAACGTCAAGCTGGGTTTTGCAATAGACGGAGATATGGCGCTTCCGCGTTGAAAAACTGATTCTCGCAGGGAAAAAGCCGGCATGACCGTAACCGCAATGTGGCGAAGGCTGGATGCCCCGGGACATGACGTAGCCTCGCTCATCCAGAGCGACACGGGCTGGCTACTTCGCGGCACGGCGATCTTCCTGCATCAGCTCGGCCCGGCCAGCGTCGAATACTCGGTCGATCTCGACCCGGTCTGGCAGACGCGCCGAGGCCGGGTGCGCGGTTATCTCGCCGGAAACAAGTTCGACCATGCGATCAGCCGCGAAATCGACGGCTGGTATCTCGATGGCGTGCTGTCCGCCGGTACTACGCTACTCTGCGACCTCGATTTCGGCTTCACCCCCGCGACCAATCTGCAGCAACTGCGTCGTCTCGCGCTGGCTCCGGGGCGGGCGGCCGAGTTGTCCGTTGCATGGTTCGACATTGGCGCAACCTCGCTGGTGACGTTGCCGCAGCGCTACGAGCGCCGCGGCGAAGCCAGCTACTGGTACGAAGCGCCGACCGTACCCTACGAAGGACTGCTCGACATCGCCACGAACGGATTTATAAAGCTCTACCCCTCGCTATGGGCGATGGAATCCTCATAGGTTGGTGATCACCGGTCGGTTCCCCTTGTTTCCCTCGTTGCTCAGGCGGATTCCGTGGCGTTGCAGCAGATGGTGTCTTGCACCGTGGCACCTGGTCCGAAGGTGACAAAGCTCGCCACGGCCAGCACCCAGGCGCCGATGCAGCCGAACAGCATTACCCAGCCAAAGCCATGGACGAGCGCGCTCTGCGCTACGCCTTCGGCCAGACCCGCCAGCGAGGTTTCCGCAACCGAGCCGGAAGCGATCCGTTCGGCCATGTGGCGGAGCTGCGATGCATCCAGCGCGCCCTGCGTTGCGCGCTCGAGGTGGAAGAAGATGCCCTGCAGCAGCAGGAAGCCCATCAGCGCGATGTTGATGGCGAGCGTGATCAGCCGCGCACTCATGTCGATACCCGACGCCATGCCGGCGCGTGAGGTGGGCACCGAGCCGGTCGTGGTATTGGTCACCGGTGTGTTGGTCATGCCGAGACCGGCGCCCGCTACGACACAGCCGGGCAGCATGCTCAGCCAGCTCGCGTGATCCATGGCGCTGCCCAACTTCATCAGCAGGAAGCCCAACCCGATCGTGAAAAGACCTGCGGGAATGACAATGCGCGGCTGATAGCGCAGCACCAGGCGCTCGGCCAGCGGCGGCACCACGAGTGTGGGCAGCGTATAGGCGAGCAGGGCGAAGCCGGCGCTCACTACGTCGTAGCCGAGTGCGCTCTGGAAGTAGATCGGCAGATAGATCATGAAGGGCCAGAAACTGAAGTTCATGCCCATCGAGCCATAGAGCGCGCCGGAGAACGGCCGGATGCGGAACACCGAGAAGTCGAACATCGGATGGGCGCGGTGCTTCTCCACATAGACGAACGCGAGGAAACTCGCCGCCGACACCGCGATGCACGCCAGGCCGGCGGCGCTGGCGAAGCCAAGCTCCGGACCTTGCGTGATGTAGAAGGTCAGGCTGAACACTGACAGCGACATGGTGACGATGCCGGCGAGGTCGAGTGTTTTCGCTTCCGGATCGCGGGATTCGTCCACGCTGCCCGCGATGAGTGCCGTGGTCAGCAGCGCCAGCGGCACCTGGATCAGGAATACCCAGGTCCAGTCCAGCAACGCCACGATGGCGCTGCCGATGATGGGGCCGAAGCCCAGGCCAACACCGAGGATGATGCCCCACGCAGCGAAAGCCCGGCTGCGCCGCGGGCCTTCCTGGAATTGATGGGAGAGCGCGGCGATCTGGCAGATCACCATCACGCCACCGCTCAGGCCTTGCAGAAAACGACTGGCGATCAGCACTGTGGTGTCGTGCGCAAGGCCGCAGATCAGCGAGGTCACGCCGAACGCGAGCACGCTGATCAACAGAATGCGCTTGCGTCCGTAGCGGTCCGCCAGCGTACCGGCGGCCATCAGCACCGCGGTGCACGCGATGGTGTAGGCATTCATGATCCACTGCACGCTGCTGAAGCCAGCGTGCAGCACTTTTTCAACGTTGGGCAGGATCGCCGGCACGCTGGAAATCTCCAGGCCGAACATCAGCGCGGCGAGGCTGATGGCGGTGACGGCGATAATGTCTTTGCTGGTGGACGAAGGGGACACGGTAGGCTCCTTGGGATGGCGCACAGGGTGGCCGCCAATGCGAACAGGCCGCGCCTGTTTTCCGGGTGCGCGTTGTCGACCGCGCAGGCGATGCTGCGTGGGCAGGCGGATCTCGCGTTTATCGATGGGCGGATGGACGGATCAGGCGATCCGCAGATCATCTGGTCTATGTGGCGCTCATTGCACCGCATGCGGTATCCGCATGTATTGCGCTAGTCCATGACATTGGCCGGGTAAGGGGTGAGGGATAGCCCCGTTCATTCTGCGCAAGCGGGAAGCATGATGGAAATGATTTAATTTTGTGGTATCTATTAGCGTCCATCATTAATCCGCCGCCATGGACTTCGATCCCGCCCTGCTGCGTGCTTTCGTCGCCGTCAAGGAAACCGGCGGCTTCACTCGCGCGGCGCAGCGCCTGAACCTGACTCAGTCCGCGATCAGTCACCAGATCCGCCGGCTCGAAGAACAGGTGGGCCGGCAACTCCTGTTCCGCACGACGCGCGCGATGACGCTCACCGAAGACGGCGAAGACTTTCTGCATTACGCCGAAAAGATCCTGCACACGCTGGACAGCATGGCCCAGCGCTTCAAGCCATCGCCGATCTCCGGCGTGGTGCGCTTCGGCGTACTCGAGAATTTCCTGGGTGAGCGTTTGCCAACGCTGCTGTGCCAGTTCGGTCGCGCGTTTCCTTCCGTGCGGCTGGATGTAAGCGTGGGCATGAATCTCGACCTGCAGCCGATGATCAAGGCCGGCGAACTCGATCTGGCCGTGGTCATGGCCGCACCGGGTAGCGAAGAGGGCACGCCGCTGCGACGCACGCAGTTCGTATGGGCGGCGGCCGAGTTTTTCGATGTCGCGCCCGGTGCTTCTTTGCCCTTCGCCTTTTTCCCGTCGCCGTGCATCAATCGCCTGGTGGGACTGGGCGCGCTGGACGGCAAGTCGGTGCCATGGCATGTCGTCTTCACTTCGCAAAGCCAGCAGGGCATCCGCGCCGCGGTCATGGCAGGCCTCGCCATTACCGTGCTGACTCGGGACGACGTGGAGCCCGGCATGAAGATTGTCGACGGCAGCTACGGCCTGCCGCCGCTGTCGGAAGCGGAGTTCATCCTGGTCTGGAGCGCGGGCGGCAAGACGCCTGCGGCGGTGGAGTTCGGGCGGTTGATTACGCAGATGTCGGGTGTGGACGGTCCTACTCGTAGATAGTGCTTACGTTGTCGCCTTGCTTCGAGCCCGCATGTACTTCCCGCATGAATGCCGCGACTTCACGGTTGAGCAGGTCAGGGCGTTCGAGCTGGATGTAATGGGCGCTGCCAGTGGCGATGATGCGCCGGCCGTGTGTCGACAGTTGTTTGATGGCTTCTTGTTGGGCGTCGTGCGCCGCTTCGGCCTGCTGCCACTGCACGGCGGTGATCACGGCGGGTATCTGGGGCGGTCGCGGTATACGGGTGTCGCGCGAGAAAACCAGGATCGGCAGGTCGCCATAGGGGCCGGTTCTGGCGGCTTCCGACAGAGATGAGCCGAGGTCTGATGCTTCACGCTGATACGCCGTTACCTGGGCAGGTACGCAGGTATTGGCCTTGATCCAGCCAGCGTAAGCTTCGAGGCCTTTCGGGACAGCGGTGCATTGCCCCATCGTGCGAAACACACCCAGGGTCATCAGGGTTTTCATCGCGCTGTACTCGAACGCGCTGTGCTGGCTCATCACGGCCATGTATGGCGCGTCCCGGTATTGGGTGGGTGACGAGCTGTCTACAAAAATCAGGCCGGCGACGCTGTTGGAATAACGCGAAGCGTAGGCACGGATATGCAGCCCACCGGCGGAGTGACCCATCAGCACAACGGGACCCGTGATGCCGGCTTGCCGCAGCAGCTCGTGCAATTGATCTGCGATGCTGGCTGAGTCCCGGTGGCCCGGTTGCGGGTCGCTCCAGCCGAGGCCGGCGCGATCGTAGGAGCAGGTGCGTGTGCTGTTGGATAGCACGGGCTGGATCTTGCCCCAGCTGGTGAAATCCTCGCCCATACCGGATTCGAGCACGAGCGTAGGCTCCCCTTCACCAGCGCAGTAGAGATGCATCAAGTGGCCGTTCACAGCGTAGAGCTTGCCGGGAGGCGATGCGGCCCGCCGGTAGTGGGCTACGGCAAGTGCATTGAAGAGCGCACCCGACACGCCGAGCACCACCAGCAATGTCAGCAAACCCAGCGCCAGCCGGCGCAACCATGTCCAACTGCGCGCGCCCTTCGATCGCATGCCGTTTCCTTGTGCAGGTAGTGCGGTCGACTATCGGAAACACGCGACGGCCGCGCCAGCGCATTGCGCTGAACCGTGGGATGGCTGCGCCAAGTCGTTTGGTCCTCCGGCAGCACACGCCCTGGCGCATGGAATACACGGCTTGCCGCACAGCGGGCTGTTGCCTATGGCACTGCCGCGGAAGCGGGGCGAACCTGCACCCCCAACACGACGGACAGGACCCATGAAGACCTTCATCGCGACGGCACTTATCTCGGCATCGCTCTTTGGCGGCATCGCGCATGCGGTAGGCCCCAGCGACGATCTGCACCGGCTCATCGACGATTTCCAGAAAGCGATCGTGGCCAAGGACGGTAAGGCGCTATCGGACATGTTTCTTCCCAGCGGAGGAGCCTGGGTTACGGTGCTCTCGGACGACACCTATGCGCGGATGAAAGCGAAGTCGCCGAACGCGCCTCGCTACAAGCTCGGCAGCTACACCGATTTTGTGCAGTTCGTATCCACGGCGAAGATGCCGATCGAAGAGCGCTTCAGCCATATTCGTGTCGAAACCGACGGCGCCGTCGCTTCGGTGTACTTCGATTTCGTGTTCCTGGAAGACGCCAAGGAAAACAATCGCGGCAGCGAGACATGGCATGTGGTCAAGACAGATAGCGGCTGGAAGATCAGCTCGATGACCTACTCCGTCAACCTGCCGGCCAAGCGCTAGAATTCCCTATAGAAGCCAGGGGAGGTCAGGTGTACGCCAGCCAATTGCCGCAGCGCGCCGAGCCACCGTTCTGGCTTCCCCTGCTCGCCGGCCTGCCGATCACGCTCTGCATGGTGGTGATGGCCCTGCCTGAACTCGGGCGCGGGCATTCGGCGGCTTATCGCGCGCTGTACTTGTGTGCGTATGTGGTGTGGATCGTGCCGCTGTGCCTGATCCAGCGCCATCTGTGGCGACAGCGGGCGGCGTGGTGGAAGGCCGTGCTCGTGCTGCTGGTGTTGACCTATGTGTTGTCGCTGATCAACAACGCGATAGGGCTTTACATGGCGGTGACTTGGAAGCAGGTGCCGGGTTATCAGCCGGCTTTTATCTTCAGAGGGCTGGATGGCTGCTGGCTGGCGTTGATCGCGTTCTGTGCCATCCATGCTGTCGTCGCCTACTACACCGAACTCCAGGCGTCGCAGGCGCGGGCTGAAAGCGCCATCTCTCACGCCCGCGATGCCGAACTGCGGGCGCTGCGCTATCAGCTGCAGCCACATTTTCTGTTCAATACCTTGAATGCCATTTCCACCTTGGTGGCGTCAGGCGAGAACCGCGATGCCAACCGCATGATCGCCCGGCTCGCCGACTTTCTGAGAGCGACACTCGAAGGCAACGAGCGATCGCATGAAGTCGCTCTGGCCGATGAGCTGGCCCTCATGGAGGCCTATCTGGATGTGGAGAAGGCGCGTTTGGGACGCCGTCTCGTGGTGCGCACGCAGGTAGGTCCCGATGTGCTGGGAGCCATGGTGCCCTATCTGCTGTTGCAACCCCTGGTCGAGAACGCGATACGCCATGGCATCGCGCAGCGCACTGCGCCGGGTCGGCTGGATCTGACGGTGTCGCGTCAGTCAGGCCGCCTTCGCATGGATGTCGCCAACGATGGCAGCACCGACGAAACGCTCGATGTCGCCCATCGCTCTCCTGCCATCGGTCTCAGCAATGTGCGCAAGCGGCTGGAGAATCTGTATCCAAACGATCACGCGATAGACGCCGGCCCGCGCCCCGATGGGGGATATGCGGTGCATATCGATGTTCCCTATCGCGAGGCGACGGTCTGATGCGCGTCGTCATCGTCGATGACGAGCCTCTGGCCCGGCACGGCGTGGTGGTTCGGCTGGCGGGGCAGACCGACATCGAAATTGTCGGCGAATTCGAGGATGGTGCTTCGGCGCTCGACGGCATCGTCCGCCTCGCCCCCGACCTGGCCTTTGTCGACGTGCAGATGCCGGGCATGAGCGGGCTCGAACTGTTGTCGGTACTTTCTTCGGCAGAGCGCCCCATGGCGATCCTGCTGACCGCGCACGACAGTTTTGCCATTCGCGCCTTCGAGCTTCACGCCATCGACTATCTGCTCAAGCCCGTCGACGACGATCGCTTCATGGAGTCGCTCGATCGCGCGCGCCAGGCTTTGCCTTATCGCCGCAAGGTGGCTTCATCCATGGACTCTTTCCTTAACCGAGAAGACGCCGGCTGGCTGGAGCGTTTCACGGTGCGTATCGGTACGAGAGTCCTGCTGGTCGAGTCGAGAGACGTGGACTGGATCGAGGCGGATGGCGACTACGCCGTCCTGCACGTGGGGGACGAGTCCCATCTGTTGCGTGAGCCGCTTCGCAAACTGGCAAGCCGGCTTGATCCGGCGCAGTTCGTGCGTGTCCATCGTTCCGCCATCGTGCGGATCGACCGCGTCGCCGAAATGAAAGCCCTGGTGAATCGCGATGTTCTGCTGCGGCTGCGCAATGGCGTTCCGCTGAGAGCCAGCAGGACATATGTGGACGGGTTGTACGAAGCCCTTCGCGTTCGTGGCGACAGGCAGTAGCGCAGCGTCAGGCGCCGGTCTTGCTCATCCGTTGTCCGGTCGTGTCCGGACAAACATCGCCACCGTCCGCGGACAGCATCCCTGGTGCGGACGGTTTCTTCGAAATGGCTTGGGAATGCGGCTTCCCAAGGATTCTCCGGGTTGGCACGGGCCTTGCCATATCTATCTCGAAAGCCCCAAAACCCCGCTCAAGGAGAACCACCATGAAATTCGAAACCGTGATGCTGCATAGCCTGTTCGGCGCCTGCCTGCTGGTCTGCGCATTGACCCTGGGGGCGATGCTCACCGCGAAGGCCTCCGTGTCGAATGTGGCTGCAACTCAGACCCCGGCTGTGGTTGCAGCCAGCAACTGATCTTCACTCACCACCGAACCAGGTTTTCTCATGCGACTCGTTTCCCGCGTTACCACTGGTCTGGCCCTGGTTATGGCGTGCGCGCCGGCCTTCTCGCTGGAGCGCACGCTGCCTATTCCGCCTTCCGGTGTGATTGGTGTGCAGGAGGCGATGCTTTCGCCCGATTATTGGGTGGCGAGAGCTCCGGCGGCCGACAAGCTGATATGGGACAAGGCGCAGATCGACGCGCAGAATGCGCGACTGCTTCAATCCGATCCGACCATGTACGACCTGCGCAAGGTCGGACCCACGCTCACGCGCAAGCAAGTCGAAAGCTGGATCAATAAGGTTTCCAGGCTGCCCGGCAAGCCGTTGTTCGACGAGCACGATCAGCCGATACCGCAGTCCACGATTGACACAGTCGCAGCGAGCGTTGCGCTGGACAAGATTCCCGATAGTGCGCCGGCGCGTTACGGCATGGTGGTGCATCGTGTATCGCTGCGCAATTTCCCCACCAGCCTGCGGGCCTTTCCCGGCAAAGGGCTGCAGGACTTCGAAAGCTTTCAGGAGAGCACGGTGTTTCCTGGCGATCCGGTGGTGATCGCGCACACCAGTCGGGACGGCCAATGGTTTTTCATCGTCAGCTCGCGCTATGCGGCCTGGGTGGAGCGCTCGGCGATCGCCGAAGGCAGCGCTGACGAAGTGTTTTCGCATGCAGAGAAAACGCCCTATCGCGTGGTAACGGGCGACAAGGTGCGCACGGTATTCACACCGGAAGCACCGGCGGTTTCCGAGCTGCAGCTGGACATGGGTACACGCGTGCCGCTGGCCAATCTGCCGCCGGATCAGCCAGTGAACGGCGAGGGCGCCTATGCGTCATGGGCGCTGGAGCTTCCGGTGCGCGCGCCGGACGGTTCGCTGCATTTTCAATCGGCGTTACTGCAGCGGACGGTGGACAGCCGCGCGGATTATCTGCCACTGACCCGGGCCAACATTATCCGCCAGGCCTTCAAGTTTCTCGGCGAACGCTACGGCTGGGGCCATCTTTACAACGGGCGCGACTGCAGCGGTTTCGTTTCCGACGTCTACCGCAGCATGGGCGTGCAGATGCCGCGCAACTCGGGCGATCAGGCGAAGAGTCCCGTTCTGCAGCATCGGCTGTTTACCGCGGAGGACGACCACGCGGCGCGCATGAAGGCTTTGTCGGAGGCGCAGGTCGGCGACCTCATCTATATCCCCGGTCACGTGATGATGTTTCTCGGCCGTGTCGATGGCGAGCCCTACGTGATCCAGGATGTCGGTGGCCTCGTATTCCGCGATGGCACCGGCAAGATGCGCTGGACCAAAACCAATGAAGTATCGGTGACACCGCTGTTGCCGCTGCTGGTCGACGAGAAACTCTCCTACGTCGACGCGATGACGAGTCTGGTGCGTATCCGTTAGTGAGATTGTTTGCGTGCGGCCCTGGTTATCGAAGGGCTGAGAGGATGAAAGCCATCTTCATGCTCATGTGTCATCCCCGTAATCAATCGCCACCACTTCCACCCGCATATCACCCGCCGGGCGGTGCCATACGACCTCTTCGCCTATGCGCGCACCGATCAGCGCACGGGCCAGCGGCGAGACATAGCTGACCAGGCCGTGCTCGGCGTCGGCTTCGTCCTCGCCGACGATGCGGTAGCGGCGCTCGCCCTCGCCGGTGTCCACGATCACCGTTGCGCCGAAGGCCACGCGGTCACGCGGCTGCTGGGCAAGATCGATCTCGATGGCGCTGGAGACGCGGGTGTTGAGCCAGCGCAGTTCGCGCTCGACCGAGGCCAGTTCGCTCTGCTGGCCAAGTGCGTCCTCGGCAGCCTTGATGGCGTCGCGGCGCGCCTGAGTCGCGGCAAGACGATCGCGCAGCTGTTGCAGACCACGTGGCGTGACGTAGTTGGGGTGTTCGCTCAGCGGGATGTCCGGCAGCGCGTTGCCGGGGTTCTCGTCCGCATCCTTCACGAAGGCACGGCTCATAACGATCTCCTGCGTCATTGAGCTGACGCATGCTCGACCTGACTGACATGGCGGCGCCGCCGGCTTGCATCAAGCGGGCGGCGGCATCGGTGAAAACCGGCGCTTGCAGAAATCCGCGCCGGCTTGAAGGTGCTTAGTCTTCCTCGACTTTGGGCTTCCATGCCTCGCTGAGCTGTCGCTGCACCGGTAGCGGCACCGGCTCGTAGTGGCTCAGATCCAGGCTGTAGCGGCCGCGGCCGCCGGTCATGGCTTTGAGTTCGGTGGGGTAGTCGGTGAGTTCGGCCAGCGGCGCCTGTGCCTTGATCACCAGCTCGCCGCCGCGCTGGGTGTCGGTACCGAGAATGCGGGCGCGCTTGCCGGCCAGGCCGCCGGTAACGTCGCCGACGTTCGATTCGGGAATGGCGACTTCCACATCCACGATCGGCTCCAGCACGATCGGGTGCGCTTTGCTCACCGCATCAAGAAACGCCTTCTTGCCGGCGCTGACGAAGGCCACTTCCTTGGAGTCGACCGGATGGTACTTGCCGTCGTATACGGTGACGCGCAGATCCTGCAGCGGGAAACCGGCTACCGCACCACTCTCCATCGCCTGCCGTACGCCTTTCTCGATCGCGGGTAGAAACTGGCCTGGGATGACGCCGCCTTTCACCGCGTCGACGAATTCGAATCCACTGCCACGGTTCAATGGCTCCACGCGCAGAAAGACTTCGCCGAACTGGCCGGCGCCGCCGGTCTGCTTCTTGTGGCGATGGTGGCCTTCGGCATGGCCGGCGATGGTTTCGCGGTAGGCGATGCGCGGCGGGTGTGTGACGACTTCCACGCCGTAGCGTTCCTTCATGCGTTCCAGCATCACTTTCAGGTGCAGGTCGGAGAGGCCTCGGATCACCGTTTCGTTGAGCTCCTTGTGGTGCTCCATGCGGAAGCAGGGGTCTTCCTCGGAAAGCCGCAGCAGTGCCTGTGACAGCTTCTGCTCCTGGCCCTTGTGCTTGGGTTCCAGCGCGAGGCCGAACATTGGCTGCGGGAAGCGCAAGGGCGCGAGGTGGATGCGGTCCTCGTCATGCGAGTCATGCAGCACGGCGTCGAAGTGGATTTCCTCGATCTTCGCTACCGCCGCGATGTCGCCGGGAATGGCCTGGTCGATTTCCACATGCGTCTTCGCATTGAGGCGGAACAGATGGCCCACCTTGAACGGTTTGCGCCCGTCGTCGATGAACAGCTGCGTGTCGCGGCGGATCGTGCCTTGCCATACGCGGAATACACCGAGCTTGCCCACGAAGGGATCGTTGACGATCTTGAAGACGTCGGCGACCACATGCTTCGCCGGATCGGCGCTGACGTCGATCGGTTGATTCTCCGCATTGAGAAAGGGAGGTGGATTGCCTTCGGTTGGATTGGGCAGCAGCTTGTCAGCCAGTTCCAGCAACTCGTTCACGCCAGCGCCGTTGCGTGCGCTCACGAAGCAGATCGGCACGAGGTGGCCTTCGCGCAGGCATTGCTCGAAGGCGTCATGCAACTGCTCCGGGGTGAGCGAGGCTTCGCCGGTATCGAGGTACGTGCCCATCACGCTTTCGTTGATCTCCACCACCTGGTCGAGAATGCGCTGGTGCGCTTCGGCCAGTGAGGAGAAATCGGTAGTGCCGTTGCGGTGGAAAAAGCAGTCGAGTACCAGCTTGCCGCCCTGGGCGGGGAGATTCACCGGCAGGCATTCGCTGCCGAACTCTTCGCGCAGCGCATCCACCAGCATGCCGAGGCGTGCGCCTTCGAAATCGATCTTGTTGACCACCAGCACGCGGGCGAGGCCGCGCTCCTTGGCGCGCTCCATCATGCGGCGGGTGCCGTATTCGATGCCGTTGATGGCATTCACGACGATGGCCACAGTTTCCACGGCGGCGAACGAGGCGAGGGTGGCGCCGCGGAAATCCGCGTAGCCGGCGGTGTCGATCAGGTTGATATGGCAGTGGGCGCGATCGATGCCGGCAATGCTGCTGTCGATGGAATGGCCGCGCGCCTTTTCCTGGCTGTCGGTGTCCGATTGCGTGGTGCCGCGCTCTACCGAGCCCTGGATCTGGATGACGCCGCCGGCATGCAGCAAGGCCTCGAACAAGGTGGTCTTGCCGGAACCGGCGTGGCCGGCGAGCGCGATATTGCGGATGTTTTCCGTGTTGTACGACACGATGCGACCCTCCTCTACAGAGGCGCGGGATCGTGCCGGCGTTGACCTGCGGCGCCGCACGACGCCGAGCGGAGCACTAGAGCCTGGATACGCTCTCTACGTAGCCCGCGTTGTCATTGAATGGTCGCCAGGCGGCGGTGTGTGGCGAAGCGCCTGACTGGCCGTCAGGTCAAGCCGCGCGCCGCCGCCTGGCGACCATTCAATGACAACCCTACGGGCCGAATCTGTTTGCCCACATGGCCGCGTCATCACTCGCTCATGTATCGACATACACTTCACTCGATCTTCCTTGCCATGCGGGCAAACAGATCCGGCGCGGGCCACGTAGAGAGCGTATCCAGGCTCTAATGGCGGGCCGTCATGGTCGTCCGGGCGTGCGGGACGCGGGGGCGGTCATGGCGGGGTACGGCGCGTGGCGCCGTCCGCATAGCCTTGAGCGATCGCGCGGCAGGGTCAAGTTGCACTGCGGGGCAGGGAACCCCGTCGGCCTGGATTTGTCTTACGAGACCCGCAGGCCGGCCTGGAAGACCATGGCCATGCGCTCCCCATGCATCGAAGGGATGCCTCATCGAACACCCACCGCAAGTCGAACATCACCGCTGGACGGCGCCCGATGCCGCCGCCCGCGGCCTGGCTCCCCTGGATGGCCCGACCCGAGCCCTGCTGCACCAGCTGCGCTGGCGCAAGCCGCCGCGCGATCGCCGGCGGCTGTGGCTCGGGCTCGCCATCACGTTGTTGCTGCACCTGTTGTTCGTGGGCATTACCTGGTGGGAGATGCGGCCACAGCTGTCCCACGAAACGGTGCATGAGCACACAGGCGATGCGCTGCAAGTCCGCCTGATTCCCCGCCCGAAGGCGGCGGTATCGAGCGCACCGCCACCGGAAACACCGCCCCCGCCCCCGGCACAGGCGCCGCGTCCTGCGCCGGTGGTGCACGAGGCGCCCGCGAAGAACGCGATGAGCGTGAGCCTGCCGGCTTCCTCGTCGAGCACGGCAACGCATCCGCCACTGTTCGACGCCAATGGCCGGCCGCTGCTGCCCACGGCAAACCCGTCGCCCGTGCCAACGCCGGACTACGTGGCTCGCGGCGTGGATGGCGACACCAAGGTGATGCAGCACAGCAGCCCGGTGAAGTACCAGGCCACGCGCTTCGACAAGGATTGGGACCGCGGCGAGGACGTGGTCGACAGCGCATTGCGCAAGGTGGTCGAGAAGGCCACGGTCAAGCACACCTTCCACGTTGCGCCGGGCGTGCGGATTCATTGCACGGTGGCATTGTTCGTCGGCGGCTGCGGCGGCGATCCGCCACCTCCGCCTTCGGCCAAGGATGGCGATGAGCGCCTCAATATGGCGCCGTCTTCCTTGCTCGCACCGTCGCCGAATCCACCCAAGCCGCCGAGCGAGGCGGAGTGCATCGCCATCTACCGCGACGGCAAGCCGCTGCCACATGGGTGCCCGGTCGATACGCCGAATCGCTCGGTGGATGCCGAGCTGCGGGATCGAGAGGCAAAGCATCAAGGCAATCCCCCGTAGGAGCCCTCTGTCCAGAACCCCGGCATCGCCCGCTACACTTGCGCGCATGCCCTTGCCGCCTACGGAACCCACTCGCGCCGCACGCTCGACGGTGTCGCTGCCTTCGCCGCGCGAGGCGGCCACGCTGGCGGCCGTCTATCGCCGGCGCCGGCAGGAGCGTCCGCGTGAGCGCTGGCTGCGTGTGCTCGGTATCGTCGGCACGCTGTTCGTGCATCTGGCGGTGTTGGTCAGCATGATCCTGGGCCCGGCGTATGAGCTGGAAGATTTGCCCGAGTCGCACAGCCCCGCGCTGCAAGTGCGCCTGATCGAAAAGAAGAAAGAAGAGCCGCCACCGCCTCCGCCGGTGCGCGGCACGCCGCCGAAGGAAGTCGGGCCGGTGCATCGCGGCAGCAGCGCGCCCAGCGTCGTGCGCACCCGTAGTGCCAACACCTCTGCCACGCGCACCGACGCCGAGCTGGCACCCGTGCCGGTGCCGGCGATCGAAACGCCGGTCGTGGTGGTCAAGGCACATCCGAGCGCGCCCAAGCCCGAGGCCGTCGCCGCGCCGCAGCCGACTGTGACCCTGCCCAAGCCAGCACCGGCGCCAGAATTGCAACCCGTGCCGACCGCCGTCGAACCGCCGCAAGTAAGTCTGCAGACGCCCCCGGCACCGCAGCCGGTGCCACCGAAATTCCAACCCGAACCGGTGCGCAAACCACAGGCCGAAGGCAACCAGCCGGTACCGCCGCCCGCTTCGCTGGCGATGCCCGAAGTGCCGCCGCAATCCGTACCCAACGTCACCGCGCCCACCATCGCGATGGAACGCGCCGTACCCAAGCCCACCACGGCCAGCCTGCCGCAGATCGCGCACGCGGAAGTCGTGGCGGCGCCGACCGAGCCCGAATTGCAGGCCGTGCCGTTACCCGCGCAGGCCGCGCCCACGGTGAATCTGCAGGCGCCGACCAGCGTCACCACCGCCGTTGTGCCGCATGAGCAGCCGCGTATCCAGGCGCCATCGATCCGCGTGGCCGAAACGCAACTGGAAGCCGTGCCGCTGCCGGAGAACGCGCAGCCGAGTCTGGAGAAGCCGCAAGCGCCGCGTCTGGAAACCGCCGCGCCCAAGGCCATCGCCCTGGATCGCAAACCCACGCTTGAACGTCCGCAAGTCACCGCTGAGCCTGCCGCCAGCGCGGAAGCTGCCAAAGCGTCGAGCCAGGAGTCCTCTACAGCAGAGAGCAAGGCGGCCAGTGCGACGACCGGCCCCAAGAGCAGCAGTGCGGCTTCCAGCGAAACCGCGCAAAGCGCCGACACCGGCAAGAGCACCGCACCCAACGCCACGCCGCAGGGTAGCGAAACGGGCACGCCGGGAAGCTCGCCCAATGGCGTGACCTCATCGCCGAGCGCCGGCGGAAAAAGTGGCCTGAACCTCGCGCTGCCACCCGGCCAGGGCAACGGCCAGAGCAGTGGGCAGAACGGTGGGCAGGGCAACGAGAACAACGGACCCAGCGGCACCTACGTGCAGCTGCAGCCGCGCGGCAACACCGAGATCATGTCGCACGGCACGCCGAACATCGGCTACCAATCCACCCGCTTCGAGAAAGACTGGACGCCCGAGGGCGAAAGCTCCATCGACACCGCCCTGCGTCACGCGGTGGAAAAAACCACCGTGCGCCACACCTTCCACCTGCCGCGCGGGGTGCGTATCGAATGCGTGGTGATGCCACTGTTCCCCATGGGCCTGCTCGGCTGCGGCAACGGCGACCCACCGCCCAAGCCCGTCGACGACAAGGTCTACGAAAAAATGAAACTCGCACCAGCCAACCCGCTGGTGCCCCCCGCACCTGCAACCACCGCAGCCCCCGTCAGCGCCATCAAACTCGACAACAGCGCACAGTGCGCCACGGCCAAAGTGGCCGGCGGCCCGCTACCCCCGGGCTGCGTGGACGACCGCCTGCCAGCAGGGCACAGCCAGCCGGCGAAAGCCAGCACCGCACCAACCTCATGGGTGCCCGCAAGCGATCAATTCCACTAAAAAAACGGCGGGCTTCGCCCGCCGTTTCGCTTCTGAAGTTGTTCTTGATCTCCGGGTCTTCGTGTAGCAACGAGCGCTGACCGATCAGAGTTGGAAGAGAGCCACTCGCCGTTTGACACTGGAAAAGGAGCGGCTAGAGAGCACACCGCCTGCTCTCAGGCCATTTCTCTTTGGTTACTTTCTCTCTAGGCCCCCTCGGGGGGTTGGGCCAGCAAAGAGAAAGTGACCCGGACCGCGGCAGCGGTTCGGAAGTCCGCCGCAGGCGAGCCAGGGCACGCAGACGCGACAATCGAAACGCTTCACTACTGGATTCCGGCCTGCGCCGGAATGACAAAGTAGAAATTGCGTCGCAAGAACTGAACCCTTGCTCCGACCCTCTCCCGAAGGGAGAGGGAGCAGAGCGAAGCGATCAAAACTTCATCGCCAACCGCGCAAACCAAGACGCCCCATTCAACCCAAACTGCACCGCCTCATACTTGAATCCGTTATCCGTCTCATTCGGATCCTGCTTGGTCGGGAACTTGTCGAAAATATTCGCCCCGCCCACGGTGAGCTTGATCTTGTCGTTGAAGTGATACGTCAGACTCACGTCCGCCGATGTCTTGTCGGCGTAATGCTGGTTCGGCACCGGTGGGCCATCGAACGTACCCAGCGTCATCGGCCCGAAGTAGATGAACTTCCAGTCCGCCTCCCACGGCCCGCGCGTGTAGTCGAAACCGAGAATGGCCTTGGAGCCAGGTGCGCCATCCTCGATAAACAGACGCTCGCGATCGGACAACACCACATCCTCGCGGCCGACCAGCGCTGGTGGTGCGTGGATGCGCTGCACACGGGTAAAGGTGCGGTTGAAACCGAAGCTGGTGTTGAGCGTGCCGCCGCCGAATTGCAGGCGATGGTTGGCGGTGAAATCCAGGCCCTTGGTCTGTGTGTCCACGGAGTTCACGAAGAACTGCGCCTGACCCACGCCCAGTCGATCGAGAATCGCGCCGATGTTCGGGTCGCTGGTGTCGAAGCGGCCGCTGAGCACGATACGGTTGGTGATGTCGATGCGATAACCGTCGAGCGTGAGCTGCAGGTCGTCGCGCGGCGCCCAGGTCATGCCCAGCGTATAGCTCTTGGATTTCTCTTCCTTCAGCGGCGGGATGCCTGCGGCGTTGGCGATGGCTCCGCCATTGGGCGCCAGCACGACATCCACCGGTTTGCCGCTGACGAAGTCAGTGAAGGTTGAGGAGAACCAGCGTTGTTGCAGCGACGGTGCGCGGAAGCCGGTGGAGACCGAGCCGCGCAGCAGCAATTTGTCGGTGGCGTGGAAGGCAGCGGCGAGCTTGCCAGTGGTGGTGGAGCCGAAGTCGCTGTAGTCCTCGTAGCGCACGGCGGCGTCGGTGAGGAAACGTTCCGTCCAGTCGGTTTCCACGTCAGCGTAGAAAGCGTAGCTGTGGCGATCCTGGTTGGTGACGTCGCCGGGCTGGAAGCCTGGGAAGCCCTGGCTGCCGGCGTTGCCGCCGCCCGGGCCGTCGGCATCGATGTAGGAGCCTGGTTCGCCAGCCTTGATGCGGTAGTTCTCGCGCCGGTACTCGCCGCCGAAGGCCACGTTGAGGCCATTCAAGATGTCGCCGTAATAGCGCGACAGGTCGAGATTGGTCGTTTCCTGCTCGAACGAGAAGCCGCCAGCGTGGAAACGACGCGGGCTCAGCCCGGGACCGCCATTGAGCAGATCACGGTTGGCGATCGATGCATTGAGCGTATTGCTGATGATGTCCTGCAGCGCGTTGTAACCGTAGGTCTGCGACAGATCGGCGCGCCAGTCGCCGAAGGTATCCCACACGCCAAGGATGGCGTAGCGATCCTTGATGGCGCCGTTGATGTAGGGCACGAAGCCATTCGGATACATCGCCGCCGAATTGCGCGAGGGGATGTCGTCGGAGCCAATGCCGCCGCGTGCGAACGCCGCGGACGATGCGGAACGGTTCTGGATGCCGCCGGTGAAATACAGGTGCGCCGATTCGGCCACCGGTACTTCGCCGTTGACGTAGAGCGTTTCGTTATCGACCTTGGTATCGCCGATGGTGCGCGGGTCGCCGGGATCGGAGCGGTTCGAGCGGCCGCGCTTCTGCCACTCGCCCGTGATGCCGATACTGCCGCCGTTGTCGAAGCGGAAGCCGCAGTAGGCAGAGGTGAGGTAGTTCTTGCCGTCGCCGCGGGTGTATTCGCCGAAGCCGGCGACGCCTTCGCAGCCGGGGCTTTTCTTCAGCACGATGTTCATCACGCCGGCGATGGCGTCGGAGCCGTACTGCGCGGCGGCACCGTCGCGCAGCACTTCGATGCGTTCGATGGCGAGCGTGGGAATGGCGTTGAGATCGGTGCCGGTGTTGCCGCGATTGCGCGCGCCGAACAGATTCACCAGCGCCACGCTGTGGCGGCGCTTGCCGTTCTCCAGCACCAGGGTCTGGTCCGAGCCGAGGCCGCGCAGCGCGGCGGAATCGACCAGGTCGGCGTTGTCCGAGCCGGTCTGCCGCACGGAGGTGAAGGACGGCACGCTGTACTGGAGGTTCTGCGCCACGTCGAACTGCGGGCTCTGTTCAGCGGCCTTCTGCATAGGAATCACATCGACCGGCACCGGCGTTTCGGTTTCCGAGCCGCCGACGCGGCGCGAGCCGAGGACGGTGACGCCTTCGAGATTGGTGGCTTTCTTTTGGTCGGCCGGTTTGGCCGTTGATGTCTGTGGTGGATTAGTGGGTTCAGTGCTTTGCGCCCATAGCGGCGCGGAGATGCCCGCCATGGCCAGCGTGATCGCGGTGCACAGCAACGACTTGCGCGTATCTTCCATATCACCCTCCCCGGTGTGGAATGTCTTGCCCCTTGGGGGGGGAGCCTACGCGAGGGGTGTGGGGGATGGGAATGTGCGTGGTGCACAGTGTGAAGGTGTCAGGTTTGCGCAAGCTTGGTTGTGTGTGGCTGGGCCAGGGTGATCTCGCGACACCGTTTCTACTCTGCGTCATTCCGGCGCAGGCCGGAGGCGCTTCACAACAGCGAAGCTGGTCATCCAGTAGTGATGCGCTCGGTTTTAGCGTCTGCGTGCTCTGGCTCGCCTGCCGCGGGCTTCCGAACCGCTGCCGCGGTCCGGGTCACTTTCTCTTTGCTGGCCCAACCCCCCAAGGGGGCCTAGAGAGAAAGTAACCAAAGAGAAATGGCCTAAGAGCAGGCGGCTTGCTCTGTAGCTCCGCCTTTTCCAGTGTCAGACGTCGGGTGGGTTTTCTCCGGCATCGCGCATTACTGCCTTTCTCCCTCTCCCCTCCGGGGAGAGGGTTGGGGTGAGGGGCGGGTGCTCGAGAGAGCGTTGCCGAGAGCGCGCTTTTTGTAGGAGCGCACCCTGTGCGCGATGCACGGCGTGCCGGTCGCGCACAGGGTGCGCTCCTACAACGACTCGAATTGCTGTGGTTGCTTAAAGCAGCCGTCGCAATTCTTTCATCAGCGGCAGGCGGCGTACGCGCACGGCGCTTACGCGGAACACCGCGTTCGCCAGTGCGGGTGCGGCGGTGGGCATGGCGAGGAAGCTGGCGCCGGCGGGGTCGCGGTCGCCGGGGACGGTGATGACTTCGACGTTGTCGGGTAGCTGGGCGATGGTGGCCAGGGGATAGTCTTTGTAGCCGCGTTGTTGCGGTTGGCCGTCTTTGAAGGTGACGGCGAGATTGAGGGCGGCGGATAGCGCGTCGAGCGTGGCGCCGGCGACCTGGCCTTCGAGCCCCAGCGGGTTGATCACGCGGCCGACGTCGACGGCGCAGACGACGCGTTCGATGTTGAGTTTCTCACCTTGCATCGAGGCTTCCACCGCGTGCGCGACGTAGGTGCCATTGATGTGCCAGCAGGCGATGCCGAGGCCGTTGACGGTGCGCAGCCAGTTTTTCCACTCGATGCGGTCGGCGACGAGTTTGAGTACGTTGATGAGTCTGCCGGTATCGAGCGTGCCGCCACCTTGCAGCGGAATCTGACGCGGTTCGCCGAGCAGACGCAGGCGGGTGACGAGCGGATCTTCTTTCAGCGAGTGCGCGATTTCGTCGATGAAGCTTTCGACGGCGAACGCGTTACTGAGGTGCGGCATGCCGCGATGCGGGCCGCGCGGCATGGCGGACTGCAGGCTGTACCAGTCGCTGCGGTAGTTGGGTACCAGGCCGGCGGGCAGTTGATTGGCATCGACTTCGGACGTCCACAACCGGTTGTCGGGCACGCGGCGCTGGCCGAGGGCGGAGGCGCTGGCCTGGCGTTGGTTCCAGCTCACTACCTGGCGTTTGCTGTCCAAGGTGGCGCTGAGTTTGTGCACGCTGGCGGAGCGGTAGAAGTCGTGGGCGAGGTCTTCATCGCGGGTCCACAGCAGGCGCACGGGTTTTTCGGCGAGCTTGGCGAGCATCACGGCTTCGGCGACGAAGTCATGGTCGAGGCGACGGCCGTAACCGCCGCCGACGCGCGGTACGCGGATCTCGATCTGGTCGGGCTTGAAGCCGGTGAGTCGCTGCACCACGGCCCAGGCCTGCTGGGGTGCCTGCGTGGGCACGACCAGCGTGGCGCGATCCTTGTCGATGCGCGCGAGGCAGTTCATCGGTTCGGCGGTGGCGTGCGCCAGCCACGGTTGTACATAGACAGCTTCGACGCGGCGCGCGGCTTTCTTAGCGGCGGCATCGACGTCGCCATCGTTGCGCACGCGGGTGGTGGGCGCGGCGTCCTTGTTGTTGACGAGGTCGCTGGCCTGCTGTTCGAGCGCGGCGCTGTTTTCGCCGCCGCTGGGACCGGCCTTCCATTCCAGCTTGAGCTTGGCGCGGCCCTGCAGGGCCGACCAGGTGTCTTCGGCCAGCACGGCGACCGACGGTGCCAGCACGGTGTCGCCGGGGAGCAGGCCGGGCTCGAGCTTGAGCTCGATGACCTTCACCACGCCCTTGACCGCTTCGGCGTCCTTGAAGTCTTTGCTGGCGAGCGTGCCATCGGCCCATGGGCAGTGCAGCAGCACCGCGACCAGCGCGTCGCCGTAGGTGTTGTCGATGGCGAAGGCAGCCTGGCCGGTGACAATGGCGCGCGCATCGACGTCGACGGCGGGCTGGCCGATCAGGGTGTAGCGATCGGGTGTTTTCACCGCGATGGATGTCTGCGGCGGTGCCACCTTCGAGGCGGCCTCCGCGAGGCTGCCGTAGTCGAAGCGGCGGCCGTCGGGAGAGATCACGAAACCGGACTGCGTGCGCAGACGATCCGCCGGCACACCAAGGCGGCGCGCGGCAGCCTGCATCAGCAGCCAGCGTGCGAGCGCGCCGGCCTGGCGCAGGTCGGTCCACGCCGCGGGAATGGAATCGCCCAGGCCGCCTGCCTGATGGCCGTAGATCCAGCGCGGTTCGCCGTTGCCGTTTTCCACGCCAAGGCCAAGTTGCACCACGCTGACCCGCGACCAGTCGGCATCGAGTTCGTCGGCGATGATGCGTGGCAGTGACGTGGCGGTGCCGGTGCCGGTGTCGGGATCGCGCGCACCGATCAGCACATTGCCCTCGGCATCGATCCGCACGTAGACGCCGAGGCCGTACAAAGCATCGCCGAGCATGGCTGCCGGCACCGGCGGCTCGCCGGCTTCGGCCAGCCGCACGCCGACGATCAGCGCGCCGGCGGTGCCGGCCAACACCTGCAGGAAGCGGCGGCGCGCGGGCAGGGCGGGCTGCACGGGCGTGAGGTCATCGCGTCGCTGGTTCATGCGTGGCCTCCGCTGATGGCGGCCGCAGCACGCTTGATGGCGCGGCGCACCCGGGTCTGGCAACCGCAGCGGCACAGATTGGGTAATTGCTCGATATCGTTGTCGCTCGGCTGCGGATGGCGATTGAGCAGATCCACGCCAGCGATCAGCCAGCCAGGGGTGCAATAGCCGCAGCCGATGGCGTTTTCATCCACAAAGGCCTGTTGCAGCGGATGCAACTTGCCGTCGTCCGCTGCAAGCCCTTCGACCGTGGTCACTTTCTTGTCGGCGAGTTCGTGCACGGGCAGGGTGATCGCGGATACGGCCTTGTTGTTCACCAGCACCAGATCGGCGCCGCCCAGCCCGTGATCGCTGCTGTATTTGGTGCCGGTCAGGCGCAACACGTCGCGCAGATACCAGAGCAGCGGCATGTCGGCGTCGCCGGTGTGGCGGAACTGCCGGCCATTGATCTCCAGATCGATGCCTTCACGCACCTTGTCAGGGGTGATGTTGCTGGTCGGGTTGGTGGCCAGGGCCTGGGCTTGCGCCATGGTGGAACTCTCCTAGGGTGCTCTGAACAAGTCTACGCAGCCGTCACCGGCTCTGTCTGCCCACCACTCCGTGGTGCGTTGGCGCAGACAGACTGGCCGTCTTTCAAGTCAGCGCGCCACGGAGTGGTGGGCAGACAGAGCCGGCCCTCACGTGTTGAATAAAATGACAGGGTGATGTGCGGGAGGCCCGCAGGCTGCGGCCCACGTCTAGGCAAGGCAGCCAGCCTTGCCGTCGCCGCGTGCCACACCCTGCGAGCCTCCCGCACATCATGACGGCTGCGTAGACTTGTTCAGAGCACCCTTACGTATCCATCCATTGTGGCATTGCAGCGGCCTTTGTTGGGAATGCGGCACGCCGCGAGGCGCGCCACGGTTCATGCGGCGCGCCATGCAGGGAGGTCAGGGCGAGAGTGATTTATTCGGCGCGCGGCGCCGGCTGGCTGGTGGGGAACATCCGGCGCCATACGTAATACACCGGCACGCCGGCCGCCATGATCAGCAGGCCGATGCCGGCGTTGCGCGGGTTGTCCATCATGGTCTTCACCACCACCCACGCGATCACGCCGACAAAGATCAGCGGCAGCAGCGGGTAGCCCGGCACCTGAAAGCTGGCCTGCGCGCCCTGCTGGCGGCGATACCAGAACAGCGTGGCCACACCCAGCGCGCAGGCGAGCCAGTCGCCGAAAGTGGCGTAATCCAGCAACTGGCCGTAACTGCCCGAGATCGCCAGCAACACGGCCCAGCCCGAGAGCAGCAGCAGCGCGACGTTCGGCGTACGGTGCTTCGGATGCAGTCTGGCCACGCTGCGGAAGAACAGCCCGTCGTCGCCCATCACCTGCAGCACGCGCGCGCCGGCCACCAGAGTGATGTTGCAGAAGCCCAGGGTGGAGATGGCGATGCCGACAGCGATTAACTTGGCGCCGATCGGGCCGAACACGCGATTCATCACATCGGCGGCCGGCGTGCTGCTCGCAGCGAGACCGTCGTGGCCCAGCACGGCGAGATAGGCCACGTTGACCAGGGCATACACCGCGATCACCAGCAGCATGCCCACCAGCAGCGCGCGCGGCAGCGTACGCTGCGGCTCACGCACCTCGCCCGCGAGGTTGTTGAGATAGGTGAAACCCGAATACGCAAACAACACCGGCAGCGCTGCGCCCATGAAGCCGACGTCCGCGCGGCCGGCATCCACCGCCAGCACCCCCGAGCCGCCCGCGCCCGCGAGGAAAAGGCCGCAGACGACCAGCACAGCGACCGCCAGCAACTTGAGCAGTGTGAACAGGTTCTGCACCTGTGCGCCCAGGCGCAGGCCGAACAGATTGATCCCCGCCACAAACACCAGCGCACCCGCCGCCAGTGGTTTGATCGCCGTCGTCGGCAGACCGAACACCGAAGACGCGTAGCTGGCGAAGATCGTCGCCACCGCCGCGCTGGAGCCGGAATAAATCACCAGCAACATGGTCCAGCCGAACAGGAAGCCGGCCAGCGAGCCGAACGCCTCGCGCAGGTAGACATAACTGCCGCCCGCATGCGGCCGCCGCGCGCCAAGCTCCGCATAACAGAGCGCACCGATCAGCGTGAGCAGGCCCGCGCCCACCCACACCAGCAACAACGCCAGCCCCGACTCCGTGCGTTGCGCCGCGATGCCGGGATTGAGAAAAATGCCGCCACCAATGATGCCGCCGACCACGATCATGGCGGCATCCCACGAACTCAATCGCCGCACATAGCCGCCTGACGTGGGGGAGTCGCTCATGAATGGGTCGCCCTGTGAAAGTTGCAGGCGAGCATGGCGGGTGGGCCGATTCGCGGCAAGTCCTGGCAGAGGGCAGGTGCCGGCCTACGTAGCAGCTCTGCTTTTGGCTTTTCCGCTCTTGATCTCCGGGTCCCCTGTGGAGCGGTGAGGGTTGGACGATCAGGCCCCGAAGGGGGCGCAGGCAGGACGCCTGCGCCTTTTCGACACGACAGGGATGTCGTGTCGAAAAGCCCGGCCAACTCTCACGAACCCGTAGGCGTAGCCGGAGGGCGCGCAAGAGGGGTGCCTTTTCTTTTGGTTACTTTTCTTTGGGCAAGCAAAGAAAAGTAACTCGGCCTCCGGCAGGAGGACGAAAGCCCGCCGCAGGCGAGCCCGGTCGCGACAATGCGAACATCGAAGCGATAACGCCACTGGATTCCAGCCTTCGCTGGAATGACGAAATAGGAGGTGGTGTCGCGAGCGCCTGCTCTCATCCCGTGTGGGGAGTGAGTACAAAAAACCGGCACCCTTGCGAGTGCCGGCCGATCAATACCTAACCGCAAAAACGCTTAGAAACTCCGCAGGAACAGATCCAGATTGGTCACATTGAGCGTGCCAATACCCGACCCCGGCTCATACCCCGGCTTCCCGTAGTAGAACCAGTTGTCCCCCGCACGGATGTCGCCGAAGCTCGACCACTTGCCGTAGCCGAAGATGTTCTGCAGCAGATACACCTGCGGATTCCAGAAGCCGACGCGATGTCCGGAGCTCTGCGTGAGCAGCGCCGAGATACCGTTGAGCTGTGGCGCCACGAAGCTGGTGCCGCCTTCGCCGGAGAAGGCGCCGCCGTCGGTAGTGGAGACCACGATGTAGCCGGTCTCCGGATCGGCGTTCAACGAAATATCCGGAATGTTGCGGCCGTGGAAGTTACCCGGCAGCTTGAGCAGCACCTGCGGGCCGGTGGTGTCGTTGAAGGTCAGCGTCTGGTTCTTCTCGCTGGTGCGGATGCCCTGCGTGAACAACTGATAGAACGGGCGCTTCCAGTACACGCTGACGCCACCGCCGCCACCGACTGAGAACAGGTCGATCACGCCTTTGCCGACATAGGTGTCGAAATAGTTCTGGATGTAGTCCCAGCCCCAGACGCTTTCCTGGGTGATGGACTGCACCGGACCTTTGCGGAAGTGATAGCTGAAGGGAACGGTGGTGCCACCCGCGGCCGTCATGTACGGATCGGAGGCAGGCGAGTCGACCGTCAGCGGCGCATTGAAAGTGCCCGGCGTGGTGCCTACGCCCAGGCCGCGCACGGTGTCGTATGCGCCCGAGTCGCCGGTGGCGGCGAAGAACGACTGACCCTGTATCGCGGCTTCGAGCAGGATCTGATGCCAGATCTTCAGGTCGCCCACGTCGGTGGTGTCGGTATTGCTGGCGCCGGTGACGTTGAGTGCGGCGAAGTTGAAGATTTCCGGCAGACCCCAGCTGGTGGAGATGGTGTCGGCCTTGTTGTCCGAGACCGCCTGCATTGCCGCGTTGGTGAAGCTATTGCCAGCGTTCGGCGCGTCATACACCAGGATGTCGGCATCCGGTGCGAGACCGCCGGACTGCTCGACGTCGAGCGCGGTCTCGCCGCTGCCGCCGTCGAACGCGCCGCCGCCGTCCACATGGATCTGCGTGATGCGGTTCGGCTTGGTCACCAGGCCGATGCCCGACCAGTACGTCTCCGCGTCCGACGGATAGAAGTTCGACAGCGTGACGATGGCGATGGTCGAACCCTTGCCAGTCACGCCGCGCGCATACAGCGGGTTGATGTTGTAGAAGTTCGCCACGTCACCCACGGTGTAGCTGCCCGGCACGCCGGTCGCGGTGGGATTGCCGCTGCTCGGCGTTGCGGCCTTGGCGGTGGCGGCGGTCTTGGCCAGTGTCTGCAGCGAACCCTGCTGGCGCACGTCGGACGGCGCGCTGATGCGATGCGAGAGGAACTGATGCTCGTTGCTCAGGCCTGAAGCGTGCAGCAGCACGTTGGCGAGGCTGGAGGGCAGCACCAGCGGCTGGGTGGGGCGATGGAAGCTGCGTCCGTTTTCGCGCGAGACAAAGGTGTGGATCGGCGCCTGGAAGGCCGCGCTGAACTGGGCCAGGGTGCCGCTGACCTGGATGGCCATATGGTTCGGCAGCACGGTACCGGCGGCGAGTCCCTGCTTCTGCAGGAAGGACTGCACCTGCGCGATCTCCGCGTCGGTGGCGCCGTACTGGTTTGCAAACTGGCTGGTGGTGAGGAACTGGCGATAGTGCGCACTGCCAGGGGTGACGGTCTGCCGGATGTAGTCCTCCAACTGTTCCTGGTTATGCAGCTTCAGCACCAGCGTCACATTGACCTTCTGTGCGTTGCTGGTGGCGCCCATGTCGAGCGCGGGTTTGACGTCGGCGGCGAGGGAGACGGTGGTTACGGTGCTGAACAACAGCGTCAGGGATGCAGCAAGGACTTTTTGGTGAAGCTTCGCGAGCATTGAGAGTTCCTCCGTGGATGGAGACTCTGACCGCGGCGAGCAGACAACGCCGACACAGATAAGCGTCGCTGCCCCGCCTCCCGGCCAGGCCGTAAAGCGAGTCGACAAACCGTGTGATCTCTAATTTCCCCACCCGCAGAGCGGCTCCCCCTGAAGAACGGCCCCGCGGTCCGGCAACGCTAGCGCGGAACGCATGTAAGTTCTTGCGATGGCGGCAAATGGCGATCTGGCGCCATTTGTTCGTCGTTTCGGCCACCACCTGAGGACCCTGGCTTTTTGAGGCCTGCCCGGCTTGCGGCACAATAGAGCGGTTATGCGCCGCGAATAGCTCCTCCGTGGCGTGATCCCCTTCCCAGTCCAAGCCGCCGCCATGACCACCATCAAGCAAGACGATCTGATCCAGTCCGTCGCCGACGCGCTGCAGTACATCAGCTACTACCACCCGGTCGACTACATCACCAATCTCGCCAAGGCTTACGAGCGCGAAGAATCGCCGGCCGCCAAGGATGCGATGGCGCAGATCCTGATCAATTCGCGCATGGCCGCCGAAGGCCATCGTCCGCTGTGTCAGGACACCGGCATCGTCACCGTCTTCCTCAAGGTCGGCATGAATGTGCGCTGGGATGCCACGATGTCGCTGGAGGACATGGTCAACGAAGGCGTGCGCCGCGCCTACAACGACCCTGACAACAAGCTGCGCGCGAGCGTGCTGGCCGATCCGGCCGGCAAGCGCACCAATACCAAGGACAACACGCCGGCGGTGATCAATGTTTCGATCGTGCCGGGTGATACGGTGGATGTGATCGTTGCCGCGAAGGGCGGTGGTTCCGAGGCCAAGTCCAAGTTCGTGATGCTCAACCCGTCCGACTCCATCGTGGATTGGGTGCTCAAGACCGTGCCGACCATGGGCGCTGGCTGGTGCCCGCCGGGCATGCTCGGCATCGGCATCGGCGGCACCGCGGAGAAGGCGATGCTGTTGGCGAAGGAAGCGCTGATGGAACCGATCGATATCCAGGAGCTGATCGCGCGCGGTCCGCAGAATCGCGCCGAGGAACTACGCGTCGAGCTGTACGAGAAGGTCAATGCGCTCGGTATCGGCGCACAGGGCCTGGGCGGTCTCACCACCGTGCTCGATATCAAGGTGAAGGATTACCCGACCCATGCCGCCAACTTGCCGGTGGCGCTGATCCCGAACTGCGCCGCCACGCGCCATGCGCACTTCACGCTCGATGGCTCCGGCCCGGTGATGCTCGATCCGCCGTCGCTGGAAGACTGGCCGAAGCTCACCTATGACTCGTCCAAGGGTCGCCGTGTGAATCTCGACACGGTGACGCGGGAAGAAGTCGCCAGCTGGAAGCCGGGCGAAGTGCTGCTGCTCAACGGCAAGCTGCTTACCGGCCGCGATGCCGCGCACAAGCGCATGGTCGACATGCTCAACAAGGGCGAGAAACTGCCGGTCGATTTCAAGGGGCGCTTTATCTATTACGTCGGTCCGGTCGATCCGGTGCGCGACGAGGTGGTCGGCCCGGCGGGTCCCACCACGGCGACGCGCATGGACAAGTTCACGGAGCAGGTGCTGGCGCAGACCGGTTTGCTTGGCATGGTCGGCAAGGCGGAGCGTGGTCCGGCGGCGATCGAGGCGATCAAGAAGCACCAGTCGGTGTATCTGATGGCTGTGGGTGGTGCTGCTTATCTTGTGTCCAAGGCGATCAAGGCTTCGCGGGTGGTGGGCTTTGCCGACTTGGGCATGGAAGCGATTTACGAATTTGAAGTGCAGGATATGCCAGTGACGGTGGCTGTCGATTCCGCGGGTACGTCGGTGCATCAGACGGGGCCGAAGGAGTGGCAGGCGCGCATCGGCAAGATTCCGGTGGTTGTGGCCTGAGCGCCTTTTCCTTTCGAGGGGAGGGGGGCTCGGTTCATCGCCTCTATTCGTCATTCCGGCGTAGGCCGGAATCCAGTGGCGTTGTCGCCTCGATGTTCGCGTTGTCGCGACCGGGTCCGCCTGCGGCGGGTTTTCGAACCGCTGCCGCGGTCCGAGTTACTTTTCTTTGCTTGCCCAAAGAAAAGTAACCAAAAGAAAAGGCACCCCTCTTGCGCGCCCTCCGGCTTCGCCTACGGGTCCGTGAGGGTTGGCCGGGCTTTTCGACAGGACATCCTTGTCCTGTCGAAAAGGAACCGGCATCCATGCCGGTTCCCCTGCGGGCCTTTTCGTCCAACCCTCACCGCTCCACAGGGGACCCCAAAGTCAAAATCTAGAGCTCAGAGCCAAGTCAAAAGCAGCCCCCGGCCTTGGGAATTTTTGTGGGACATACGCCACCGTTTGGCCGTCTAAACCCTATCCCATTGCAATCCGGCTGCTGCGGCGCAACACTGGCTGGATATTTTCCCCAACCACCGTAGCTGAAGGTACTCGTGAACCCGCAAAGCCCCGCGTCGCTTCCTGTCGACGCATCCTGGATCGTGATGAAGTTTGGCGGCACCAGTGTCGCTACCCTGCCGCGCTGGCAGAACATCCGTGAGCTCGTTGCCAGCCGTCGCGCCGAAGGCGCTCGCGTGCTGGTGGTCGTGTCCGCGCTCACCGGCATCACCGACGCACTGAAACAACTGTGCGCGCAGGAAGACAAAGGCAAACGGGTCGAGGCTGCCAAGGCGATCGCGCAGCGTCATTACGACTTGCTCGATCACATGCAGCTGGCGGTTCCAGATACGCTCGCTACCCGTTTGACCGATCTGGCGAAGCTGGCTGAAGAAGGCCCGGCTGCGCTGGGTGAGCTGGCTTGGGCGGCGCTGGTGCAGGCGCATGGCGAGTTGATGTCCAGTGCGCTGGGCGCGGCGTTCCTCAGTCACAGCGGTCTGCCCACGCAGTGGGTAGATGCGCGCGAGTGTCTCGCCGCCATAGCGCTGCCGAACCAGAACGAGCGCACGAAGCTGCTGTCGGCGATGGTGGAAGCCAAACCGGATCCGGCGTTGAACGCACGTCTCGCGGAGCAGGGCGATGTGTTCATCACCCAGGGCTTCATCGCGCGCGAATCGCAGGGTCGCACCGTGCTGCTCGGCCGTGGCGGTTCGGATACGTCGGCGTCGTATTTCGGTGCGTTGCTGAAAGCGCAGCGCGTGGAAATCTGGACCGACGTGGCCGGCATGTTCACCGCCAACCCGCGCCAGGTGCCGGGTGCACGCCTGTTGCAGCGTCTCGATTACGAAGAGGCCCAGGAAATCGCCTCCACCGGCGCGAAAGTGCTGCACCCTCGCTGCCTGTCGCCGCTGCGCGAGCCACGGGTGCCGATGCTGATCAAGGACACCAACCGGCCTGAGCTGGAAGGCACCGTGATCGGCCCGGAGGTGCGCGAGCATGCGCCGAGCGTGAAGGCGATCAGCGCACGCAAGGGTCTCACCCTGGTGTCGATGGAGTCGGTGGGCATGTGGCAGCAGGTCGGCTTCCTCGCCGATGTGTTCGCGCAGTTCAAGCAGCACGGTTTGTCGGTGGATTTGATCGGTTCGGCCGAGACCAACGTCACCGTGTCGCTGGATCCGACTGAGAACCTGCTCGACTCCGACGCCATCGCGGCGCTCGCCAGCGATCTGGCCAAGGTGTGCCGGGTGAAGGTGATCGCTCCGTGCGCGGCCATCACTCTGGTCGGCCGCGGTATGCGTTCGATGCTGCATACGCTGTCCGGCGTGCTCGCCGAGTTCGGCCAGCTGCGCGTGCATTTGATTTCGCAATCGTCCAACAACCTCAATCTCACCTTCGTGGTGGATGAGAATGTGGTGGACGAGCTGCTGCCGCATCTGCACGAATTGCTTATCGCCGCGGGCGCATTGCGCACCGACGACAGCGCATTGTTCGGTCCGAGCTGGCAGGCGTTGTACGGCAGTGGCGAGGTGCCGGTGCCGGCGGCGTCGTGGTGGCGTACCACGGAACGTCAGCGACTGCTGGAACTCGGCGCGAAGGCCACGCCGCGTTATGTCTATCACCTGCCCACCGTGCGCCAGCAGGCGCGCGAGCTGAAAACACTGGCGGCGGTAGATCGCCTGCACTACGCGGTGAAGGCGAATACGCATCCGGCCATTCTCAAGGCGCTGGCCGAGGAAGGCTTCGGTTTCGAGTGTGTGTCGCCAGGTGAAATGAAAGCGGTGATGGCCGCGGTGCCGGAATCGGCGCCGCTGTTGTTCACGCCCAACTTCGCGCCGCGCGAGGACTACGAGTGGGCGTTGACCACCCGTGCCACCATCTCGCTGGATGCGTTGTACCAGCTGGAGCATTGGGGCGAACTGTTCCGCGGACGGGAGATCGTGCTGCGTATCGATCTCGGCCGTGGTCTGGGTCATCACGAGAAAGTGCGCACTGGCGGCAGCGGTAGCAAGTTCGGCCTGCCGGTGGAGCTGATCGATACCTTCCTGCGTCTGGCCGACACCCATGGCGTGATCGTGCGTGGCCTGCATGCGCATCTGGGCTCCGGCATCCTCGACGACAGCCACTGGGGCGAGGTGTACGGACAGCTGGCGAGCCTGGCCGAGCGCATCGGCAGCGTGGCCTTCCTGGATATCGGCGGCGGCCTTGGCGTGCCTTCGCATCCGGGCGAAGCGCGGCTGGATATCGCCGCACTCGATCGCGTGCTGCGTGGCGTGAAGGCGGCTTATCCGCACTACAAGCTGTGGATGGAGCCGGGCCGCTATCTGGTCGCCGATGCCGGCGTGCTGCTGACCCGTGTCACGCAGCAGAAGGGCAAGGGTTCGTGGCGCTATCTCGGCGTGGACACGGGCATGAACAGCCTGATCCGCCCGGCGCTGTACGAAGCCTGGCATGAGATCGTCAACCTTACCCGCCTCGACGAACCGGCCACCGGCCTGTTCCAGGTGGTGGGTCCGATCTGCGAAAGCGGCGATGTGCTCGGCACCGATCGCCGCCTGCCCGAGCCGCAGGAAGGCGACGTGATGCTGATCGCCCAGGCCGGCGCCTACGGCAAGGTGATGTCGTCGCCGTACAACATGCGCGACGAAGCGGAAGAGATCATCATTGAGTAATTGATGACCCACACTTCTCCCTCTCCCCTCTGGGGAGAGGGCTGGGGTGAGGGGACACTCTTGCGACGAGGCAACATGGAGAGGACGTTCAAGGATGAAACGTCTAAATGTAGACCGTGCCCGCACTCTGCGCCGGGCCCAGACTGACGCAGAACAGGCTCTTTGGTACCGGTTGCGTGGCCGGCATCTATTGGGCTGGAAGTTTCGCAGGCAGCATGAAATCGGCAGTTATATCGTCGATTTTGTCTGTGCCGACGCTGCACTGATCGTGGAGCTGGATGGTGGGCAGCATGCCGACCAGGTGGCCTACGACGAGCGCCGGAGCTTCGAGTTGCAAACGATGGGATACCGCGTGCTGCGTTTCTGGAACAATGACGTACTGACAAACCTAGAAAGCGTGCTCGAGGTGATCGTGGAGGCTCTAGCCACCCCGGCCCCTCACCCCAACCCTCTCCCCGGAGGGGAGAGGGAGCCGCGGTAAGACAGACATTTGGCTCCTTGCCTCCATACAGGTGGGGTAGGGTGACAAGACGGAGTGACCGAGTGACCACCACCATTCAACCCCGCCTGACCCAGGTATTCCGCTTCGTGCGCTGCAGCTACGCCGACGGCGTGGCCGAGCTGGTCTATGCGTTCGACCATGGCGAGGAACTGATCGAGCGGGTGCGTTTTCCGCACGCGCCGGCCTTGCCCGCTTCGCACAAGGCGGCGTTCGACCGGGCGCTGAAATTGCTGCACTTGATTGCCGGCGTCAGCTACTACAAGGCGGGTGTGCCGCCGAAGATCGAAGTGACGGACGGCCCGCTCGACGACGCCACCGCCGATCTGCTCGATGCGTTGTACCTGCACGGCCTGGCCGAGTTTGCCTATCGCAACGGTCTCGACCTGCGCGGGCGCATCGCCTTCCCGCGTGGCGGTGCAGTGCAGCCGCAAGCACCGGCATTGAATCTCCCCAAGCGCACGCTGGTACCCATCGGCGGCGGCAAGGATTCGCTGGTGGCGGTGGAAGCCATCAAATCCATCGGCGGCGAAGCCACTGCGGTATGGGTGGGCAACTCCGAGTTGATCGCCGCCTGCGCCGAGCGCACCGGCCTGCCCACGCTCAACATGCAGCGCGAGCTCGCTCCGCAGTTGTTCGATCTCAATCGCCTGGGCGCGTGGAACGGACACATCCCGGTTACCGCGGTGAACTCGGCGATCCTCGCGGTCGCCGCCATTCTCTACGGCTACGACAGCATCGCCTTCGCCAACGAGCGTTCCGCCTCGGCCGCCACGCTGGAGTACGAAGGCCAGCTGGTGAATCACCAGTGGAGCAAGGGCTACGCCTTCGAGCAGTCGCTGGGCGACTGGCTGCATGCGCAGGTGGCGGCGGATCTGGATTACTGCTCGCTGCTGCGGCCGTATTCGGAGCTGGCGATCACGCGTACCTTCGCCAAGCTCACGCCGTATTTCGATGCGTTCTCCAGCTGCAACCGCAACTTCAGGATTCTCGGCCCCAAGCCGGCGGACCGCTGGTGCGGGCAGTGCCCGAAGTGCCATTTCGTGTTCCTTGCGCTGGCGCCGTTCCTGTCCAAGCCGCGCCTGCTGCAGATCTTCGGCCGCAACCTGCTGGACGACGACAGCCAGGCCGCCGGTTTCGACGCGCTGCTGGAATATCAGGATCACAAGCCGTTCGAGTGCGTGGGCGAGGGTGCCGAAGCGCGCGCCGCCATGTACGCGCTGAGCCAGCGGCCGGAATGGCAGGAAGATGCGCTGGTCGCACGCTTCCGCAGCGAGATCCTGCCGCAGCTCAACGTCGCCGATCTGGCGCTGGAGCCGTGGCTGGTGCCATCCGCCGAGCATCGCATTCCGGCGCGCCTGCAGGCGGCGCTGGCGTTTTTCGCCTGATACACAAGGTCTGACATGCGCATCGCTGATCTGGCCGGCAAGCGCGTTGCCATCTGGGGTTTTGGCCGGGAAGGGCGCGCGGCGATCACCGCGTTGCGCAAGCGTCTTCCCGAGCTTCCGCTCACGCTGTTCTGCAGCGAAGCGGAGGTTGAAGCCGCGCGGACTTTCGACAGCGCGCTGAGCGTGCACGGCCATGAGCCGGATGCCATCGCGCTGGCGCCGTTCGACGTAGTGGTGAAGTCGCCCGGTGTCTCCGCGTACAAGCCTGCACTGTTGGCGGCGAAGGAAGCGGGCATCCACATCACTTCCGGTACCGCCCTGTGGTTTGGTGAAAACCCGCAGGCCAAGGTGATCGCCGTCACCGGCACCAAGGGCAAGAGCACCACCACCGCGCTGATCGCGCATCTCGCGCGCGCCATCGGTGTACGCACGGCGCTGGCCGGCAATATCGGCATGCCCTTGCTGGAACTGCTGGATCAGTCAGCGGACTTGTGGGCGATCGAGCTGTCCAGCTTTCAGACCGGCGAGGCCGGCCCGTTGTCGCTCGGCGTCATCACCAGTCTGTACGAAGAACATCTCGACTGGCATGGCTCGCGCGAACGCTACATCGCCGACAAGCTCAAGCTCGCGGATGTCTCGCGCAAGCTGCTGGTGAATGCCCTGCAGCCAGCGTTGCTAAGCAAGACATCGGCCCATCCGAGCCGCTTACTGTTTGGTACAGCGGATGGCTGGCATGTGGCGGACGGTTTTATTCGCCGTGGTGCGCAAGCGGTGTTTGACGTGGCGAAGCTGTCCGTCCCCGGCCAGCACAACGCACTCAATGCCTGCGTCGCACTCGCTGCGCTGGAGGCGATGGGACACGATGCCATCGCCGCCGCGCCAGCGCTGGCCAACTTCCGTCCGCTGCCGCATCGCCTGCAGCCGCTGGGCGAGCGCGATGGCTGGCGCTGGATCAACGACTCCATCAGCACCACGCCGCAGGCGACGCTCGCCGCGCTGGAAAGCCTGCGTGGCCGTGCCGTCACCGTACTGGCTGGTGGCCATGATCGCGGGCTCGACTGGTCGGAGTTTGTCGCCGCTGTATCCGTCCAACCGCCGCATGCCATCGTGTGCAGCGGCGCCAACGGTCCGCGTATTGCCGCTGCCTTGCGCGACGCCGATGTGCCTACCCGGATTGTCGAGGCCAACGGATTGGACGCCGCCGTCGCCGCTGCACGCGAGCTGACGCCCCACGGCGGCTGCATCCTGCTTTCCCCCGGTGCGCCCAGCTTCGACCAGTTTCACGATTACGCCGAGCGCGGCCGTCACTTCGCCGACCTGGCGGGATTCGACGGGCGTGAGATCACGGGAATCGAGGGGCTGGGGATCGGCTAAACCCTTTCGGGTAAGACGGCCATCGCCGGGTTGTATAGGATCGCGATGATCGCAACCCGGAGCCACACGTCATGCCACGCCTTTCCTCCGCCACCATCGTATCCACCGACGCCGACTATCTGCACCACATCCGCGCCGGCCATTACTCGCTGGATACGGATGAGCCGAAAGCGCTGGGCGGGCAAGGGGCGGGGCCGGCGCCGTTCGATCTCTATATCGCCTCGCTCGCGGCCTGCACTGCGATCACCTTGCGCATGTATGCGCAGCGCAAGGGCTGGAACCTTGGCGAATTCCGCGCGGAGTTGAACCTCACGCGCGATGACGACGGCAAGATCCATGTCCATCGCGTGCTGCACTCGGATCAACCGTTGAGCGATGAACAGTGGCAGCGGCTGCTGGAGATCGTTGCGAATACGCCGGTGACGAAGGCTATGCGCGAAGGTGCCGAGATCACCAGCGCGCGCGGTGATAGTTGAGCTACGGCGCCTGCGTGGCGCCTAGCTGCTTCGCCAGGGCGTACAGCACGCGCATGTCGTCGGCATCAAGCGTATCGCCGTCCATGCCGCGGAAGTGGTGATGGAACGAACGCACCGTGGCCTTGCGGTCGTCGAGCGGATAACCCACCAGCCCGAGCGCCATCCAGGGATCGAAGCCCAGCGGCGGATCGACCAGCGGCCCTTGCGGCCATAGGCCGTAGCCGGCGTCGGCAAGGCGCTTCCATGGAAACAGCGGGCCGGGATCGTCCTTGCGGCCGGGTGCGAGATCCTCGTGGCCGATGATCTGCGTGCGCGGAATGCGCAGCCGCGTGGTGAGGTCGCCGAGCAGGCGCAGCAGGCTGTCGATCTGCGCGGCGGCGAAGGGAGTGTCGCCGTTGTTGTCCAGTTCGATGCCGATCGATGCGGAGTTGACGTCGGTAATCGTGCCCCAGCGCCCCGGTCCGGCGTGCCATGCGCGCTGTTCGTCGGCCACCAGTTGATAGATGTCGCCGTCTTCGCCGATCAGATAGTGCGCGCTCACCGGGCCGCCGCTGTTGGCCGTGCGCAGCGTTTCCAGGCTCTGTTTCACCGAACGCTGGTTGGTGAAATGCAGCACGATCACTACCGGCCGCCGGATGTCGTGGTTGGGCGATTCGACCCAGTGCGCCATGGGATTGCGCGCCGGCACAGGGGCGCAGGCGGCCAGCCAGGCGAGCGGCCACAGCAGCAGGAGGAGACGGGCAGCGTGGAGCTGGCGCCAGTATCCGGGCGCGGAGAGCGGCAAAGTGAACCCCGATAACGAACAAAGCAGGGCTGAACCTGCCGTATCGTCCCGGGCGGCGTCAAGGCGAGTTGCGGGGAAGAGGGGATGGGACATCACGAGGCACGGGCTCTGCATCGATTTCAGTCCGCCGCCCGCCGGCCGATAGTCAATAATGGGTACGTCCTTACAGGAGGTACCCAAGCGGTACGCAGGGGGCGGTGGTGCATCTCGATCTATTCACGCTCGGCATCATGGGGCTCGCTGTCGGCGCCACGATCTCGCTGAGCTTCACATTGCTCGGCATGGTCTTGCGCGGTATGCCGGCCCTGCCCATCTGGGCGGCGGGTTTCTGGGTACTGACCGCGGCGGCCCTGGCGCAGGGGCTGGACGAGAAACAGAGTCTGTTGTCGGCCGTCGTGGGCAGTGGGCTGATCGCGCTGTCGAATGCCCTGATGCTGATGGGCATCGCGGTGCATGTGCGCTATCCGCTGCGCTGGCGCTGGCCGATGCTGCTGGTGGGCGTGTTCCTGGTGATACAGCTTGTTTTTGTGCTGGAGCCGCCCGCGCAACTGTATGAGGCGCTGGTATTCGGCGCGAAGAGTGTGGTGTGGGACGTATGGATGATCTGGGTGCTGCTGCGGCGCTCGCCACGCGATCTGCGCAACACCTGTGCCTTCACCGCCACGATTTTCTGCGCCGACATGGCGTTCTACTTTCTGCGCTCGGCCGTGATGCTCGCGCCAGGTACCGAGTCGCAAGTGTTGCTGGCAACCCAGCTTGTCTCGGCCAACTATCTGTTCGGCATCGTCTGCACTTTCCTGCTGAGTACCGGGTTCACCCTGATGCTGGCGCAGCGGCTGACATTGGACCTGCGCAGCATGGCCCGCACCGATGGCATGACCGGGCTGCCCAATCGCCGGGCGGTGATCGAAGAAGGGCGTCGCGCCGTCGACGCCTGCCGGGCGCGCGGCGAGACATCCTCGGTGTTGCTGCTCGATCTTGATGGCTTCAAGGCTATCAACGACAGCTGGGGGCATGCAGCGGGCGATGAGGTGCTGCAGCACTTCGTGCGCCTGATGCGCGGCATCCATCTGCCCGACGGTGCGCTGCTGGCGCGCTACGGCGGCGAGGAATTCCTGGTGGTGCTCCCCGCCATCGACGCGGCGCAAGCCATCGTGGCTGCCGAAGACATGCGCTCACGCGTCGCCGCCATGCCGGCGCAGTTCGGCACGCACCGAATTCCGGTCACCACCAGCGTGGGTGTGGCCGGTGCGGCGGGGCTGGAGTTCGAAGCGCTGGTGAGCGCGGCGGATGCGGCCCTGTATCGCGCCAAGAAGCTGGGGCGGAACCGGGTGGAGTGGGAAGGGAGTCGCGACGAGGCAGTGAGTTTCGCCTGATTCGCGGAAGCCACCCGATCGGTACGGCTGCCGAAACCGCACTCAGCCGGCCCTGCATTGCCATTTCGCTGGTGCCATCACCGGCGTGAATTCTGTTTTTTCGCAGCTGTCATTGCGGTTTTTTGCGCCCAAAAAAATTGTGCACATATAAGCATCGAATTTACAGATAACTTCACAATGTCCGTGCGATAGGAAAGATTCCTGTTGCAGCGCGGCTTGTCTCGGCCTAAACAAGTATGAAATATGAATTCGCCAGTAAACATTCGTGACGGAATGACTTACTGACGGTGACAAGGGGAGGGGCCAGCTCCCCTGCTGTGACAGGCGCCGATGTTCGCGCGCATCCGTTGGACCCAGGCGCGGGCATGCCGCCCGCCGAAACCCGCAACCCAGGAGGCATTACGCCAAAAGCGCGCAGTCACCCAACGAATCACTCAAAACATAGATCGATCCAAACGCTCGGTCGCCGGCCGCTCAGGCGGAGTCCGCAAAGCCACGACTGTCCGTCCTTTAGCTCATGAGGGTGGGTTAATGAATCACTGTTTAGCCAAAATCATCAGATTGACGCTTGCTTCATCCATGGTGGCCTTCACCGGCGGCGTACTCGCGCAGCAGGCCACAAGTTCTGTTTCGGACAGTCAGGACGCCGCCGCCAGCGGCGCTAAAGATTCCACGAGCAAACAGCGCAAAGCCGCGAGTGACAACAAGAACCCGAGCACGCTGGCGACCGTCACCGTGTCGGGCTACCGCGCCAGCCTGGACAAGGCGATCGACATCAAGCGCAACGCCAATGCCGTGGTCGATGCGATCAGCGCCGAGGACATCGGCAAATTTCCGGATACCAATGCCGCAGAATCGCTGGCGCACTTGCCGGGCATCACGGTGGACCGCCAGTTCGGCGAGGGCGAGAAGGTCAGCATCAACGGCACCGACCCAGCGTTGAACCGCGTGCTGCTCAACGGCCAGACCATCGCTTCCGGCGACTGGGGCGGCAACCCCACCGACACCAGCGGCCGCACTTTCAACTACACCTTGCTGTCGCCTGAGATCATCGGTGCGATGGAAGTCTATAAATCGCCCGAGGCACGTATCGACGAAGGCAGCATCGGCGGCACCGTGATCATCCACACGCGCAAGCCGCTCGACCTGCCGGCCAACACGCTGCGCGGCTCACTCGGCTACAACTACAACGACCGCTCCAAAGATGGCAATCCGCGCGGTTCAGTGTTGTGGAGCTGGAAAAACAAGGATGGGGACTTCGGTTTCCTCACCTCGATCACGCATGACAAGGCGGACCTGTCGCGCGCCGGCATCGAGTTCTTCGGCTACACCAACGGCGCGGGCATTCCCAGCACCGCCAATGTGAGCGGCAGCGGCAATGTCGCCACCGCCAAGGTGCCGGTGGGCATCAACAGCGCGTACTTCCAGCAAACCCGCGAGCGCAACGGCATCCAGTCGGCACTGCAGTGGCGGCCGGACGACAAGAACGAGTTCAACCTCACCGGCCTGTACATCAAGGGCAAGTACAACAACTACAGCGAATCGCGCTATGTCTGTCCGGGTTGCGGCGACCTGGGCAAGATCACCAGCCTCACGCAGAACAACGGCTACATCACGCAGGGCACCGTTTCCTCCGCGACGGGCCAGCCTTATGCGGAACTGGATGCCAACTACCGCAAGTCGACCGTCACCACCAAGAGCATCAACCTGCGCCACGACTACAACGGCGACAAGTGGGTGCTGACCAGCCAGGTCGGTTACACCAGTGCCACCGGCGGCAAGGACCCCGAGTACCTGATGAAGTACCTGCTGCAGTCGGGCGGCTACGACTTCAGCTATGACGGCAGGAACACCGCCGTCAATTACCAGAATGGCAGCGCCGGCAACTGGGGCCTGCCTGCCGCACCGGCCGGTTCGGCGCCGGGTGCGAGCATCGACGGCAAGTACCAGGCTGGCGGCATCTACTACTCGGTGACCAAGGATCGCGAGAAGTACGCACAGTTCGACGCCAGTCGCGATCTCGACTGGGGTCCGATCAATCAGGTGCAGTTGGGCGTGAAGTACATCAATCACGACAACGGCCAGAACTCGCGCGGCAACCGCATCAACACCACCGATGCGATCAGCCTGAGCCAGTTCAATCCCGGCGGCACGCCCAGCGGCCTGTTCGATGGCTTGAACGCGAGCGGCGATCTCACCAACTGGCCGACCGCCAACCTTGGTGCAGTCCAGGGCTATCTGAAGTCGCAGCCGCAGGGGCCGTACAACATCGACTACCCGAGCACCTTCGGCGTCAAGGAAACCACCAAGGATCTGTACGCGCAGTTCAACTTCGAATCGAACGGACTACGCGGCAACTTTGGTGTGCGTTATGTCGACACGATGGACAAGTCGCACTATTACCAAAGCAACAACGGCAGTCCGTACCAGTTGGTCGAAGCCAAGACGCACTATTACAAGCCGCTGCCCAGCTTCAACATTGCCTACGACCTCGACGAGTCCAAGGTGCTGCGCTTCGGCGTCTCCAAGGTGATCGCGCGGCCGCGTTACGCCGACCTGGCGGGTTCGGTATCGCTCAGCGGCACCGGCGGCAATTTCACCGGCAGTGCCGGCAACCCCAACCTCAAGCCTTACCAGTCGACCAACTTCGATCTGGCTGGCGAATGGTATTTTGCGCCGTCCAGCCTGCTGTCGACCGAGGTGTTCTATCGAAAGATCGGCACCTACATCGTCAACACCACCACCGACCGGGTGATGCTCGACACCACCACCGGGCAGACCAACACCTACAGCATCACGTCGCCGGTCAACGCCAGCAACGCGAAGGTGCGCGGCATCTCGCTCATGTACCAGCAGGACCTTGGTTACGGCTTCGGCGTGCAGACCAACTACACGTACAGCCATGCCAGCACCAGTCCGGGGCTGAACATGCCGTTCCTGTCCAAGAACACGTTCAACCTCATCCCGTATTTCGAGAAGGGGCCATGGCTGTTCCGCGTCAACTACAGCTGGCGCTCGCCGTACTTCACGCAGGTCGGCCGGCTCAACTCCGATGTGTTCTCCGATCAGTACAAACAGCTCGACGTCACCGCGAGCTATCAGGTCAATGACTGGATGGGCCTGACCTTCAGCGCCACCAACCTGCTCGACTCCACCTACTACTGGTACAACCAGGTGAAGTACGCACCCATCGGCATGTACAAGAACGGCCGCACCTACGCGGTAGGGGTGAACTTCAAGCTCTGACCAGCGCGCAACCTGGGGAACACCGCCGCCGTAACCCCTCACGGCGGCATCACTGGAGCATGCCAACCACACCTGGCCAGCCCCTCCCTGCCGGCAGGCAAGGCATCCTCCACCGACGGCAAGAAACAGACCAAGCTGTTTCTTGCCGTCATCTTTTGTGGGCGCGATGTCTGCGCCGATGTGTCATCAAGCGAGGTGCCGAACTATCGGTGCCTGGCCCGCGACAGCCTTCCTATTGCGACGAAACCCAGATAGAGCGAACCGATCGCCAGTCCGCGCCATGGACCCACCGTTGCGCTGTCGCGCCTGGTATCGCGGAGGCTCATCGCCATTCGTTGACCGCTCATGTGGTTGCCCGTTTGGGCAGGCTCGTTCAACTGAAGGATGGCCATTTCGAACAACAATGCCGCCATGACCAGGCCAGCCCAACACAGCGCGCGATGAAGATGCCCGGGTGTCAAAAGGGAGGGAGGTTTCATGCCGTCATCGTTGCGCTGATGGGCGTAAAGAAGCGATGGCGCTTGTGGGGCTTCCTCGTATAGATCGCATAAAAAGAAAGGTGCGGCCGCGACCGGCGGTCGCCCATGTCGATCGGTATAGCCGCGCTCAACCCACCCCCCACAACCGCTTCGCTTCCTCCGCGATCACGTCCGGAAATTCTTCCGGGAAAAACAGTTTCGCGCCCTCGATGCGACGCACGCCGTGCGAGCCGGGGAAGAGCTTGTCGAGATAGTCGGGATCGCTGGCAGCGAAGATGTTGTCGCCGGTGCCCCAGATGATGCGGACGGGGATGGTGCTCTTCTTCAGCGATGCTTCGACGCCGGCCAGCGGATTGGGTGTGAGGCCGAGGGCATAGGCGTCGCAGAGCGCCTTGCGTTCGGGGGTGGCGGTCAGCGGGCCGAGGTACATGTCGAACGTTTCGTCCGCCATCCGCTCGGGGTAGGTGAAGGTCGCGCCGCCCAGGCCTTTGGGAGAGCGGGCGAAGGTTTTGTCGGTAGCCGAAGGCACCAGCCATTCGTCGGCGAAGCGGCCCCGGCGTGCGGCTTCGATCACGGGCAACACCGCTGGCGGCGGGCTATCAGGCTCCACATCGCAGTTGGTCAGCAGCACGGTGCGCACGCGGTCCGGGTGGCGTGCCATGAAGAGTTGCGCGACGGCGCCGCCACTGTCGCTGGCAACCAGGTCTACGCTGGAGATACCCAGTTGGTCGAGCAGAGTGGACAGCATGTCTACCTGGGCCGCGGGCGTCACGCTTTGGCCGGGAGCGGGGCGCGTGAAGCCCAGGCCGAGCGAGTCCGGTGCCACGCAGCGGCGGTAGGGCGAGAGGCGGTCCAGCGCGCCGCGCCACTGATAGCTGTTGAGCGGAAAGCCATGCAGGAACAGCGCGGCCTGACCGCTGCCGCGCTCCACGTAGGCGATTTCGCCGAAGCGTGTGCTGGCGAAGCGGCGTGCGGCGTTAAAAGCTGCCACATCGGTGGGTCGGGTTGCGGTGCCGGTCGCGAGTTGGCGCATGGCGCGTGGAGCGCAGCCGGCGAGCACGCCGGCTGCCACGGTGCCGGCCGCGAGGCCGAGGAACTGTCTGCGTTGCATGGGTATGCCCTCGTTGGCTGGGGAGATGAGCGTGTGGTGATGGGAAGCGATCATTCGCGCCTCAGGGCATGGCCGCAATGACGTCTCAGGTCATGGCGACTTGATCTCGCGGGTCATGGCTTTCGGTTGCTCGCCGGCCGTATGCTCTCGCCGTGAATCGAGCCCACACTTCCTTGCCGAATACCGTCGTTCCCGCGTCTGCGGTCGGTGCGCTGCTTCGTGAATGGCGCGCGGCGCGACGCATGAGCCAGCTCGACCTGGCGTTGGAGGCGGGCGTCTCGGCCCGCCATCTGAGCTGCGTAGAAACCGGCAAAGCCCAACCCAGTCGTGACATGCTGGCACGGCTGGCCGATGCCCTGGCCATGCCGCTGCGCGAACGCAATGCGTTGCTGATGGCGGCGGGGTTCGCGCCGAAATACCCGGAAACCGCGCTGGCTACGCCGGAGCTGGAGCAGATGCGCCGCGCCATCGAATTCATTCTGGTGCAGCAGGAGCCGTATCCGGCCTTCCTGCTCAATCGTCACTGGGATGTATTGATGGCGAACAAGGCGGCGGCACGCATCGGCGATTTCGTCATGCGCGGCAAGCCCAGCGCACACCAGAACATGCTGCGGCAGATCTTCGATCCCGACGATTTCCGCCAGGCCGTGGCCAACTGGGAAGAGGTGGCTGGCAGCCTGATCCATCATCTGCATAACGAAGTCGCCGCCTCGCCGTCGGATACCAAGGCGCGCGAGCTGCTCGACGAAATACTCGCCTATCCCGGCGTGCCGGCACGCTGGCGCATGCGCGACCTCGGCATGGCGCCGTCGCCCTTGTTGACCACCGTGCTGCGCCGCGACGACAAGGAGATGCAGTTCTTCTCCACCATCACCACCTTCGGAACGCCACGCGATGTGACGCTCGATGAATTGCACGTCGAATGCTGCTTCCCGGTGGACGAGGCGACGGCGGCGCTATGCCGAGAGCTTGCGCAGGCCGAAGCGGCGGTTTGATCCGCCGCGATCGGCGAGGTGGTGGCTTACGGGCTGTCGGCAAAAAAACTCAGGTCGATCGCGTTGGCCATCGCCTGAAAGCCCGCGCCGCTCGGATGCAGATGATCGCCGCTGTCGTAGCTGGGGAGCATGCGCTCCGGACGCGCGGGATCGCGGATCGCCTTGTCGAAGTCGACCACGCCATCGAACGCGCCCGACGCGCGGATCCATTTGTTCACCGCCTGGCGCTTCGCTTCATTGGCACTGGAGTGGTAGGGCCAACCCGCGCCGTGAAAGGGCGTAAGTGTGGCGCCGTAGATCTTGAGACCTTTGGCGTGCGCGCGGGCAATCAGCGCCTTCATGCCGCCGATGATCTGCTCCGCACTCACCCGATCCTTGTCGGCGGCATAGGGGCCTGAACCACCGATGTCATTGATGCCTTCCAGCAGCACGATCCAATGCGCGCCTGCCTTGTCCAGCGCATCGCGGTCGAAACGCGCCTGCGCACTCGGCCCGAAGTTGTCGTTCAAGACGCGATTGCCGCCGATGCCGGCATTGACCACCGCGATGGAGGCGAGCTTCGGATCAGCCTGCAAACGTGCGGCGAGATGGTCCGGCCAGCGCTGATAGGTATCCTGCGTAGAGCCCACGCCATCGGTGATGGAATCGCCGAAGGCCACGATGGCGCGGCGCGGAACCGGGCCGGCCACTTCGACGTCGGTCAGAAAGAAACGGTTGCCGCTGACTTCGTCACCCGGAAAGCGCGTAGTCGAGGTCGCATCGCCGCTTTCGGTGAGGTAAGCGGTAGCAAGGCCGGCGTTATGAATCGTCGACGGCACGGCCGCACCGGCTGGCACATAAAGGCTCACGGCCAGTTCCTGCAACGGCTTCACATCCAGCGCCACCGCATCGCTTAGTACGGTATCGCCCTTGGCGATAGTCACAGTGGGCTTGCCCTGAAACAACAGCGGGCGATCGCTACCAGGGGTGATCGACGAACCTTCCGCGCGCAACGCCACATGCATCGGCCCCATAGTGATCGGCCCCATGCCAAACAGATTCGAGAGCCGCACACGCACCTGCGAACCCCCGACGCTGGCGCGCACCACCTGCCTCACCGTCTGCGCCGACAACACCGGCCCCGGCGAATCGGACGCCGCTGCCCAGGCCCCCACCCAATGCACATCGCCCTTCGACGATGCCGCGAATGCCGGGCCGAGCAGGCCGCACAGGGAAACAGCCAAAGCGAGCTTCAGTATCTGACGACGCATGCCGGGTCCTTTGTGTGATTCGATGAGCCAACGTAGCGCGGACGTATAGCAGCTAGGCCATTCATTTATGGCCGGGGTGTTTTTACGATATTCATCGCTGCTGTGCAGCGGAAGGCTATGGCAAGAAGGAAGAGTAATTCGCTTTTACCAGGCGATGCGAAGCGAGCCCGTAACGGGTCCCCTGTGGAGCGGTGAGGGTTGGACGATCAGGCCCCGGAGGGGGCATCGACAGGACGTCGATGCCTTTTCGACACGACAGGGACGTCGTGTCGAAAAGCCCGGCCAACCCTCACGAACCCGCCCCACGGGACTAGCTTCGCGTCGCAGGCGAAGCCGGAGGGCGCGTAAGAGGGGTGCCTTTTCTTTTGGTTACTTTTCTTTGGGCAAGTGTATGGACCGGAGACATAGGTAACAGATGTGCCAGGACATGGGTTACACCCGCCCGATCCCCATCGATCTGGCGAGGTGTCGTCATTCATGCCCTGGAAGGAAGTCACCGTGATGTGCCAGCGCCA